>NZ_CP012150.1:5684746-7105933 GCF_001187505.1 Mycolicibacterium goodii | reverse complement strand
ATGGCCGTCGACCTCTGTGTCGCTTGCCAGGGTGATGGGACCACCTGATTGCCAGGGGGATGGGACCACCGTGGCGCGTTATTGAGGATGCTTGTTGGCAGGGTCTGGGTCAAGCTGGGGCCGGGTTCGTTGGCGGTAGGACGGTCCTTCGATGACCAGGGTGTGCGCGGCGGAGGTCAGCCGGTCGATGGCTGATTGGGCCAGCAGGGTGTCGGCGGTCATGGTCAGCCATTCGGCGGGCTCCCGGTTCGAGGTCATGATGGTGGTCTTGGCGCGGTGGCGCTCGACGACGATTTCGTAGAAGTCGCTGGTTTCGGTGGCGTCGAGGGGTCGTAGCGCGAAGTCGTCGATGATCAGAACGTCGACGGCGGCCAGTCGGCGGATCTCGGCATCGACGGTGTGGTCCAGGCGTGCAGCGCGCAGCCGGGTGAACAGTTTGTCGGCGCGGCCGAAAACGACGGTGTGTCGGCGGCGAATAGCCATGTGGCCCAATGCTGTTGCCAGATGGGTCTTGCCGACGCCGACGGGCCCGAGGACGATCGCGGACTGGCCGGCGTCCAGGAACCGTAGCGAGGTGAGATCACCGAGCAGGGTGCGGTCATAGCGCAGGTCGTCGTGGGCGGTCCAGGTGTCAAACCGCATGCTCGGGTCGAGTCCGGCTTTGGCCGCCCGCAACGCGGCGGAGCGGGATTCGCGTCGGGAGACCTCGTCGGCCAGCAGTGTTTCCAAAAAGCCGATGTGGCTGAGTTTGTGTTGTCGGGCCAAGGCGGCGCGTTCGGGCAGGGTGTCAGCCATTGCACCGAGCTTGAGGGCTTTGAGCAGTCGGAGCAGATCAGCGCCGACCGGATCGGTAGCGCCACGGGCGGTGGTGGTCATGTCAGCGGTTCTCCTCGGAAACGATGGTCAATGGTGTTGGGGTGGAGCTGAATTCGGAAGGATCACGGGCGAAGCGGGTCGCGGTGTGACCGACCGCCTTCGGCAGGGCCGGGGAGCTGGTCTCGGTGGCACGTTCGAGCATGGAGGCGATCTTGTTCACCGAGACGACATCAAGATCCAGCGACAGCGAGCAGGCCTGTTCGACCCGGTCGGCGCCGTAGCGGCGCACCAGACCCAGCAGTCGGTAGACGGTACGCATCTTCGTCCAGGGCAGCCGGTCATCGAGGATGCGTTCGGCGTAGATCCCGACGTTGGGGCCGTGCGCGGCGCAGGTGGCGATCAACGCCGCCACATCACGCAGCGCGTAGCCGGTCTTGTGTTCGGGCAGATCCGCGGGGTCGGTGCTGCGCCCACCGGCCGGTTGGCGGGGATGGACCTTGACCAGCACGCCGCGGCGATAGAACTTCACCAGCTCGGTGTCGGCGCGCACGTCCAGGTACTGACCGATCCAGCATTCGGGCAGCGAATACAGGGCCTTGGCGACCTCGGCGTGGAAGTCGCGGTGGACCTTGACCCTCTTGAACACCGGCACGTCATAGACCTCCGGCACCGCCAACAGCCGGGGCTGCTCTTCGTCGGTGAACACCTCCAGCGGGCGTGCACAGGTGGTGCCGTGGGTGCGGGTGCCCGCGGTGTCACGACACCAGGCTGCGGCGGCGTCCTGCGCCTGCTGCAGACTGGTGAATGTTTCTCCGTCCCAGAAGTTTCGCCGCACGTACTGCACGGCGCGTTCCACGCGTGGCTTGTCCTTCGGCGAGGCCACCCTGGCGGGGTCGGTCAGAAACCCGCTATGACCGGCGTAGTCCAGCCAGCCCTGGCTGAACTGCGGGTTGACCGCGTCCGCGTCGGCGATCACCGGCTTGAGATTGTCGGGAATCAGCACGGCGAACACCCCGCCGAAGAACTCCCAGGCCGCCTCGCAGCCGGCGATCACCGCAGCCAGAGTCTGCGAATACGACAACCACACGAACATGTGCCGGGAGTACACCGCGGTGAAGATCAGCGCGTGCACCTTGCGGCGCCGCCCGTCAGCAGCGTCGGTGAGCATCCCCAGATAGCCGAAGTCGACCTGGCACTCCACTCCGGGATCACCATCGGCAACCCGCACCGTGAGGTCTTTGCGGCCGAAACCGCAACGCTCACTGGCAAATCGGTGCAACGTCCGATACGGCACCACGCACCCCTGCCGGGCCAACAGGGTGTGGATCTTGGTCACCGTCAACGGCCGATGCTCACCGGTGCCGCCCACCCAGGCGGTGATCTGATCTTCGAACCCCACCAGCTGCTCCCACGCCACCCCGTGGCCATCGGGGCGCACCGGACGCACCGCCTCGGCAACCATCCCGATCAACACGTCATCGACCGCGCTGACGTCGTCGTCACGACGCAAACCCGCCGCCTGGGCGGCCTCGACATAGCGGCGCACCGTCTTGCGGTCCAAGCCGCAATGCGCGGCAATGGTGCGGTACCCCGGCGCCGGGAGTCCCGCCACCCCCAGCCACACCCGCAGCACTTCCCTGATCTCGTTCACACTGACCTCCCGAAAAGCCATGCCGGCGACCTCCGTGACTTTGAGCCGTCACGGCGATCGAACGGACAGATGAAAAGACCACCGACGCGACGCGCCGGTGGTCCCATAACTGGCAATCCAGGTGGTCCCATCACCCTGGCAAAAATCAGGTCACACTGGTCCCATCCTCATGGCAAGCGACACTCTCGTCCTCCTCGAGGCGGAACAACGTCCCCGAGAAGTCGAACAACACCGCCTTGACCATGACCTCCATGTTACGGAGGCGCGCCAGTATTTCCGGGACGTTTCCGAATGGGTTTCTCACCAAGGGTTTTCGACGCAATATCCGTCATTTGCCCGATGGTGGCGGCGGTGCGAGGTCCATAGCGTGAGCAGATGATCCCGATTCCACAGGACGATTCCACCCAGCAGCGGATGATCGGCGAGATCGCGGCCAGTGTCGAGGACTTCCACGGTGTGGCCGGTTTCTCGGTGTTGCGCACGGAACGGCCGGGAAGCGCGATCGGCGCGCACGGCGGAATCCAGGACGACGTGCAACTCGACCGGGTCCTGACCCGCATGCGCATGCAACCCGTCGGCGCGTTCGGCGGCAAACTCGTGATCGTCTGCACCGAACCGGAACACCGGTGGCGCATCGCCCGGTTGTCCGGGACCCGCGGCGTAGCACCCACATTCGTCGATGATCGGGTGTTCACCGACGAGCAGGCCGCCCAGACCGAGATCCTCAGGATGCGGCCCGCCGCTGCTGCGGCTCATCGGCTATGGCGGCAAATGGTCGGTCGAGCAGGGTGGCAGCGTCGACTTCTACGTCAACTGCGACGGGCCCGCGTCCTACCGTGCCGAACTCGTCAAACTGATCCACGGCGACACCCATCCGAGCGGACCGGGATTCAAAGCGGAGGTCATCGACTGCCCGGTCAACGGGACGTATCCCGGCCGCCCGCAACGCATCCACGCCAGGCCAAGGACTGTGAACCCGGTGTGCCCGATCTGGTGCGCATGGTGATGGTCGACGCCCCGTTCCCCGACGGCACCAAGATCGACCGCCGCGCCTATGCCCGCATGTTCGGTCCCACCAGGGGCGACCGGATCTGCCTGGCCGATTCGGATCTGTTCGTCGAGGTCGAGCACGACCACACCGTGCCCGGCTACGAGTTGCTCGGCGGGGCAGGCAAATCCGTGCGCGACGGCGAAGGCTACCGGCCGTCGTCCAAATCGTCCGACGGTGCACTGGACTACGTGATCATGAACGCCGGCGTCATCGACGCGGTCACCGGGATCATCAAGTGCGACAGCGGTATCCGCGACGGCCGCATCGTCGGGATCGGCAAGGCGGGCAACCCGGACACCACGCCCGGCGTCACCGAGGGCATGGTCGTCGGCACCGCCACCACGCCGATCCCGGCCGAGGGCATGATCGTCACGGCGGGCGCCATCGAGACCCACGCGCACCTGATCTCGCCGCAGCAGACCGAACACGCGCTGTCCACGGGCACCACCACGCTCATCGGTGGTTCGCTGGGCCCGTCGTTCGAGGTCGCCACCGGCGGACCGCGCAACCTCGGCATGTTCCTCAAGGCCGGTGACTACAGCCCGAGGAACTACGTGTCGTTCGGGCGCGGGCGCGGTCAGGATCCACGAGGACTTCGGGGCGTCGCCCGACGTCATCGACAAGACCTTGCAGGCCGCCGATTCCGCGGATTTCGCGGTGCACCTGCACATCGACTCGATCAACGAGTTCGGGTTCTCCGAGACCACGATGTTGACGATCGATGATCGGACCGTCCCTCTACCACGTCGAGAGTGCGGGCGGCGGGCACGCGCCCGACCTGATCCGGTGCGTCAGCTACGACAACGTCATCCCGGGCACCACCAACCCCCCAACCCGTACACGCTGGGTGGTCTCGACGGGGGTGTGCCGATGACCATGGCGGCCCATCTTATGAACTGGGAAGCGCCAGAGGACATCGCGTTCGCCGAGGCCCGCATCAGCCCGCAGGCCATGGTGGCCGAGGATTTCCTGCACGACATGGGTGGCCCCGGAGTGCTGCGCTGCGATCTGCTGGTGAACAACAAGGTCGACCTTCGCCCCGCACGTCGGGGTGAACCTCGGCCTGATGCGCCGCGAGGCCGACGAAGTGCGCAGCGGCAGAACGGTTGTCGCGATCAGTGCCCGCAACGGCCACGGTATCGACGAACTCATGGACGTGCTCGAACGCGAAGTGCTGTTCGTGTGAGCCTTGCCGAGCGCACCGCGGCCCGGGTGCGGCACGCTGACCCTGCAGAACGCCGCGGGCACGGTCATCCCCGGCGATACGATCGGCCAACGCATCGAGGTGGTCGACGGTGGCTGGGCCGCGGTCAACGGGCAGGGCGCCACGCTGATCAGCGGTGTCGCCGGCGGTGACCCGTCGGTCGAGAAAACGCGTCTGTTCGTCGATGCGCACAGCCGGTTGCGGTTCGACCCGGCGCCGCGCATCCTCACCGCGCACGCCCGGCACCGCCAGCACATCGAGGTGTGCGTCGAACCCGGCGGCCGCGCCGTCGTCGTCGACACCGTCGTGCTGCACCCCGACCTCAGCGGCGGCGACTTCGGCAGCCTCGAATCCACGGTCAGCATCCGCACGCCCGACGGCGCGTTGCTCGCGATGGACGCGCAGCTGCTCGACGCCCGGCCCGCGACGGACCGCTTCACCGCATTCGGCACGGTCTACCTCATCGGATCGGATCGGTGTGCCGCCGCGGCACTCGAATCCCTCACCGACCTGTCCGGGCGGGCGGTGTATGTGGGTGTCAGCGATCTGCCCAACGCCGCGGGCTGGGCCGTGCGGATCGCCGCCGCCGACGGCGGGGTCCTCCGCTCCACCCTGATGTCGCACTTTTCTGACCGAATGTCGTTTCGTCGCGAACAGGTGTGAAAAGTTCAGCGACGGGGCACAAAGCACGCATGCTGGAAAGCCAAGTCGATCAGATCGCCGTCCAGATCGTCGTCGTCATCCCCGCGCACAACGAACGCGCCCACCTGCCGATGTCACTTCGCGCGATGGTCACCGCCGCGATGTGCGTGCCGGTGCCCGTACAGATCGTCGTCGTTCTCGACGCCTGCACCGACGGCAGCGAGGAGCTTGCCGGGGACTTCGGCTCCGATGTGCACTTCGTGTCGATCGACGCGGGCAACGTCGGTGCCGCGCGCGCCGCGGGTTTCGCGTACGCCCGCTCGCTGCGTCCCGACACGGCCCGCACTTGGTACGCCACCTCGGATGCCGATACCGCCGTGCCCGCCGACTGGCTCGTCGAGATGACGACCACCGCGGCCGAGTTCGATGCCGACATGGTGCTCGGCGGCGTTCGGGTGGGCGGACGGGATTTCAGCGAGAGCAATGATCATGTCCACGGCGCCAACATGGGTTTCCGCTCCGACGCCTACTGGTCGGTCGGCGGCTTCCGCGCGCTGAAGACCAGTGAGGACGCCGAACTCGCTGAACGTTTCGAAGCCCACGGAATGAGCGTCCATCGCGACGGCGACCTGTCGGTGGAAACCTCCGCCCGTCGGTCGGGCCGCGCGCCCGACGGCTTCGCCGACTACCTACGCGAACTGGCGCGCACGCCGGTGCCGACCGAACTTGGCGCCCCGGCCTGATTCTTCTGCGCGAGCAGACGCGAAAGTACCCCAGGACGAGGGGTTTGGGGTACCTACGCGTCTCCTCGCGCAGAAACGTCACCCGACCGCGCGGGCCGCGCCCTCCCAGAACTGGGCGCGCACGGCCTTCTTGTCAGGCTTGCCCAGCGCGGTCACCGGCACGGAGTCGACGACGATGACCTGCTTGGGCGACTGCACCGAACCCTTGCGTTCCTTCACCGACGCCTGAATCTCCGCGGTGAGCTGTTCGACGGCCTCGTCGCTGCGGTCGGCGTCCGGGCGCAGCACGACCACCGCGGTCACGGCCTCGCCCCACTTCTCGTCGGGCGTGCCGATCACGCACACCTGTGCCACCGAAGGATGTTCGGCGACAACGTCTTCCACCTCACGCGGGAAGACGTTGAAGCCACCGGTGATGATCATGTCCTTGACCCGGTCGACGATGAACCAGTAGCCGTCCTCGTCCTCGCGGGCCATGTCGCCGGTGCGCAGCCAGCCGTCATGGAAAGTCCGGGACGTCTCGTCCGGTAATTTCCAGTAGCCCCCGGCCAGCAGCGGGCCGGACACGCAGATCTCGCCGACCTCGCCCTGCGGCACCGGGTTGCCCTGCGGGTCGAGCAGCGCGGTACGCGCGAACATGGTGGGACGCCCGCAGGAGGTCAGCCGCTTCTCGTCGTGATCCTTCTTGCCCAGGTAGGAGATCACCATCGGAGCCTCGGACTGGCCGTAGTACTGCGCGAAGATCGGGCCGAACCGCTTGAGCGCCTCGGCCAGCCGCACCGGGTTCATCGCCGACGCGCCGTAGTACACGGTTTCCAGCGACGACAGGTCGCGGGTGTGCGAGTCGGGATGGTCCAGCAGCGCATACAGCATCGACGGCACCAGCATGGTCGCGGTGATGCGTCGTTCCTCGATGACGCGCAGCACCTCACCCGGATCGAACTTGGGCAGCACGATCATCTCGCCGCCCTTGACGATCGTCGGCACGAAGAACGCCGCACCGGCGTGCGACAGCGGTGTGCACATCAGGAAGCGCGGATTCTCCGGCCATTCCCACTCGGCGAGCTGGATCGTCGTCATCGTGGTGATCGAGCGGACCGTGCCCATCACACCCTTGGGCTTGCCGGTGGTGCCGCCGGTGTAGGTCAGCCCGCCGATGTGGTCGGGCGGCAGCTCGGCCGCGACGAGCGGCTTCGCTGGGTACTTCGCGGCCTCGGCATTCAGGTCGGTGGCCACCCCGGCCAGCGCCTCGGGGACCGGCCCGATGGTGAGGATCTGCCGCAGCGTGGGGACCTTCTCCAACAGCCCGAGCGCGCGTTCGACGAACGCGGGCGTCGGGTCGATGATCAGCGTCGTGACCTCGGCGTCGGACAGCACGTAGGCGTGGTCGTCGAGGGATCCCAGCGGGTGCAGCGCGGTGCGCCGGTAGCCCTGGGTCTGGCCTGCGCCGATGATCATCAGCACCTCGGGCCGGTTCAGTGACAGCAGGCCGACGCCTTCTCCGCTGCCCGCGCCGAGCGCCTCGAACGCCTGGATGTACTGGCTGATGCGGTCGGCGAGTTCGCCGCCGGTCAGTGTGGTGTCGCCGAGGAACAGCACGGGCTTGTCCCGGTTGCGTTTGAGCGCTGCCACGGTCAGGTGGCCGGAGTGGGTGGGGTGACGCAGCAGATCGGGCGAGGAGCTTTTCACCTGGGTCATGCATACCAGACTAGAACGTGTTCCAGAAATGGTGCAGTCGATCCCCCTGAACTCGGGTCGAGGCGCACAAAGCAGGTAGTCCGCTACGCATGCCACCCCGCATGGACGCTCCTATCGTCGCAGGTGAGCGAGGAGGCTGAGATGGCGACCACCCACCGCCCGAGCACGGCGATCACCGTCTACGACGCTGCCCTGTGCGCGGTGTTCGGCGCCCTGGTCTCCGCCGCGGTCATGCTCGCCGGGCAGGACGGCTCATGGACGCAGCGCGCCACGCCGTGCGCACAGCAGATCGACGCATACCCGGCGGCCGCGCAACCGGTCGGCATCGTCGCGGTGACCACCGACCCGTGCCACCCATGAACTGGTGGGGGCTCCCCGGCGGCTGAGGGGTCCGCCGGGGAGGCCCCGCCACTGTTCTCAGCGGGCGGCGAGTGCGCGGGCCTCGGCGGCGGCTTTCTCGGCCAACTCCGCGCGCCACTGGATCTCACGCTGAACCCACTCGTTGTCCTGCGGGAACTCCTCGACGTCGGCGATGCGCCGCACCTCCAGCGTCACGCCGGTGCCCAGCGGACACTTGGCCGCCCACCTCTTGGCCTCGTCCTTCGACGGCACATCGAGAATCCAGAAGCCGTCGAACCTGGCGGTGGGGTAGGGGCCGTCGGCGACCGTCGGCGGGTCGGTGTCGAAGTCGACGACGAAACCCTCCTCCGGGTCGGTCAGTCCTTCGCCGGCCACCATCACCCCGGCCTTGATGAGTTCCTCGTTGTAGCGGCCCATTTCGGCGATGATCTCGTCGAAGTCGACGTTCTGCTCGGCCAGAGCGGCCTCGGCCTCGGGCGTGGATCGCATGATCAGCATGTAGCGCGACATCGTTGGTTCTCCTTCTGTCGAGTGGGACGTCTCACTGAACCGACTCGGCCCGCGCGCATTTCTCATCGCGTTTCTCATCCGCGGGTCAGAAGGCACGGAGCGCGCCGGCCTGCACCACCGTCGGCGACACGAACTTCTGCGCGCGTCCCCTGCGCACCCGTTGTCACGTCGTAGCATCCACGCATGCCCGCAGCTGATCTTGTTCTCTACGGCACCGTCATGACGGTCGACCCGGCCCGGCCCACCGCCGAGGCGCTCGCGGTGTCGGCGGGACGGATCGTCGCCGTCGGTGACCGCGCCGACATCGCCGAGTGGGTCGGTCCCGACACCGAGGTGCGCGAACTCGGCGATGCCTGCGTGGCACCCGGTTTCGTTGAGGCGCATGGTCATCCGTTGATGGAGGCGGTCGCGGTGTCAGACCGCATCGTCGACATCCGGCCGGTCAAGCTGGGCACCGCCGACGCGGTGGTGGAGGCGATCCACGCCGAGGTCGCCAAACGTGGTGACGCGGGCGCGTATCTGAACGGCTGGGATCCGCTGCTGCAGGCGGGGCTGCCCGAGCCGACGCTGGCGTGGCTCGACGGCATCGCGCCCGAGCACCCACTGGTGATCATGCACAACTCCGGGCACAAGGCGTTCTTCAACTCCGCGGCCGCACGGGCCGTCGGGCTCACCCGTGACACGCCAGATCCCAAGGGCGCCAAGTACGGTCGTGACGCCAACGGCGATCTCGACGGCACGGCCGAGGAGAGCGCGGCGGTGTTCGCGCTGCTGGGCGGGGCGATCTCGGTCGCCGACTACCCGGCGATGCTGCGCGCGGAGTGCGCCCGGCTCAACCGGGCCGGGCTCACGACCTGTTCGGAGATGGCGTTCGACCCGATGTTCCGGCCGCTGCTCGCGGCGCTGCACGATCAGCTGACGGTCCGGCTGCGCACCTACGAGATGTCGACCGCGGCACTGCACACCGACGCGCAACCATTCGAGGGTGACGACGTGGTCCGCCAGGTCGGCATCAAGATCTGGGTGGACGGGTCACCCTGGATCGGCAACGTCGACCTGACCTTTCCCTACCTGGACACCGACGCGACGCGTACCATCGGCGTCGTCCCCGGATCGTGCGGACACGCCAACTACACCTCCGAGCAGCTCGCCGAGATCGTCGAGACCTTCTATCCACTGGGTTGGCAGATGGCCTGCCACGTGCACGGCGACGCCGGCGTCGACACCATCCTCGACGTCTACGAGAAGGCGCTGCGGCGCTGGCCGCGTGACGATCACCGGCTGCGGCTCGAACACGTCGGGGCGATCACGCCGCAGCAGTTGCAGCGCGCCCACGACCTCGGGGTGACGTGCAGCCTGTTCGTCGACCAGATCCATTACTGGGGCGACATCATCGTCGACGGCCTGTTCGGCCCGGAGCGGGGGGAACGCTGGATGCCGGTCGGTTCGGCCGTGGCCACCGGTATGCGCGTCTCGCTGCACAACGATCCACCCGTCACGCCCGAGGAGCCGCTGCGCAACATCGCCGTCGCGGCGACCCGTGTCGCGCCCAGCGGCCGTGTGCTCGCACCCGAGCAGCGCATCACCGTCGAGCAGGCGATCCGCGCGCAGACCATCGACGCCGCATGGCAGTTGTTCTCCGACGACGTGATCGGCTCGCTCGAGGTCGGCAAGTACGCCGATCTGGTGGTGCTCTCCGCCGACCCCCGCAGCACCGACCCCGAGAAGATCGCCGATCTTGACGTGCGGGCCACATTCCTGGCGGGTCGGCAGGTGTATCCGCCCGTCGACTGATTTCGTTTGCACACACCGCAATTGGGGTATCGCGCTTTCGTCTGTTTTCCGGCGGGGGTCGGAGTACGTTCGGGCGATACGTTGCGCTGGATGGGGGTGCGACCGTGGTGGTGGGTGCGCGGGAATATCGGGATCGTCGGCGCGGGGCGGTGCTTCTCACCGCCTTGATCACGGCCCTGGTGACAGCCCTGATGACCGCTCTGGCGTTCGGTCTTCTGGGCGCGCCGCCGCAGGCGCAGGCCTGGTCCAGACCGGGTCTTCCGGTGGAGATGCTGTCGGTGCCGTCGCCGTCGATGGGCCGCGACATCAAGGTGCAGTTCCAGGGTGGCGGCAGGCACGCGGTGTATCTGCTCGACGGACTGCGCGCGCGTGAGGACTTCAACGGCTGGGACATCGAGACCCAGGCCTTCGAGTGGTTCAACAACTCGGGGTTGTCGGTGGTCATGCCGGTCGGCGGGATGTCGAGCTTCTACGCCGACTGGTATCAACCCGCCGCGGGCAACGGCACGGTGCAGACCTACAAGTGGGAGACGTTCCTCACCGGCGAACTGCCGCAGTGGCTGGCCGCCAACAAAAATGTGTCGTCGGCGGGCAACGCCGTGGTCGGCCTGTCGATGTCGGGCGACTCGGCGTTGATCCTCGCCGCCTACCACCCGCAGCAGTTCATCTACGCCGGATCGCTGTCGGCGTTCCTCAACCCGTCGGCCGATCCGTGGCCCGCGCTGATCGGGATCGCGATGGGCGACGCCGGTGGGTTCAACCCGGCCGCCATGTGGGGTCCACCGGGGGATCCGGCGTGGGCCCGCAACGATCCCACGCTGCAGGTCGGGCGGCTGGTGTCGAACGGCACCCGCATCTGGGTGTACTGCGGCACCGGTACGCCCAGTGAGCTGGGTGGCAACGACGTCGGGTCCGGTGTCATCGAAGGCACTGCGCTGCAGAGCAATCTGAACTTCCGGGACCGCTACGTCGCGGCGGGCGGTCACAACGCGGTGTTCGAATTCCCGCCGACGGGCACCCACACCTGGGCCTACTGGGGCGCGCAGCTGCAGCAGATGAAGCCGGACCTGCAGCGGGTGCTCGGCGCGGGCTGATCCAGGGTGCGGGCATCATTGACGGCGTGACCGATGTGCCTGCGCTCGACGACATCCTGGAACGCCTGCACGTGGTCGCCCTGCCGATGCGGGTGCGGTTCCGCGGGATCACCGTGCGGGAACTCGCGCTGATCGACGGGCCCGCCGGGTGGGGTGAATTCGGGGCGTTCGTCGAGTATCAGCCGCCGGAGGCGTCGGCCTGGCTGGCCTCGGCGCTGGAGGCCGCGTACCGGCCCGCCCCCGAGGCCCGTCGTGACCGGGTGCCGATCAACGCGACGGTGCCTGCGGTGCCCGCCGAGCGGGTCGCCGAGGTGCTCGCCCGATTCCCCGGGGCCCGCACCGCCAAGGTCAAGGTCGCCGAGCCGGGGCAGACGCTGGCCGACGACGTCGCACGGGTGAACGCCGTGCGCGCCGAGGTGCCCGTCGTGCGGGTCGACGCCAACGGAGGGTGGAGCGTCGACGAGGCGGTCGAGGCCGCCGCCGCCCTGACCGCCGACGGCGACCTCGAGTATCTCGAACAGCCCTGCCCCACAGTCGAAGAGCTCGCCGCGCTGCGGAAGAGGATCGACGTGCCGATCGCGGCAGACGAGTCGATCCGCAAGGCCGAGGATCCGCTGCGCGTGGTACGGGCGCACGCCGCCGACATCGCGGTGCTCAAGGTGGCGCCCCTGGGCGGGGTGGGGCGCATGCTCGACGTGGCCGCGCAGATCGACATTCCCATCGTGGTGTCGAGCGCGCTGGACTCGTCGGTGGGCATCGGTCGGGGTCTGCTGGCCGCGGCGGCGTTACCCGAGTTGCGGCACGCGTGCGGGCTGGGCACCGGGGGACTGTTCGTCGAGGACATCGCCGAGCCGCGGGTGCCGGTCGACGGCAGCCTCCCGGTCCGACCCGCGGTGCCCGACCCGGCGCGGCTGCAGGCGCTCGCGGCCCCGGCGCCGCGTCGGCAGTGGTGGATCGACCGCGTGCGCGCCTGTCACCGTCTGCTGTGACGCGTCTGCCCTGCGCCGTGCGTAACGCCAGGGCGGAGAAAGCGCGGAATTTCCGCCGTGGCGTTACGCACGCGAGGCCGCCGCCAAAAATCTAAGTAGTGCACTACGGACGCCGAGGAGTCGACCGCCGCCCGAGACTACGCGTATGACGAAATTCGGTGGACGCCAGGCACAACCCGCGTCGCCCGCATACGTCGAGGGGGAATCCCACCTCAAGAAAGAACGATGGTCATGTCACGACTCCTCATAGCCGCCCTGGCGGCCGCAGCTGCGGTCACGTTGGCCCCCACCGCGGCTGCCAACCCGTCACACGATGTGCTGTGCTACACCAATCCGGCCTTCGCCAACGGCCATTCGTCGATCTGCTCCGACGCCAGGAACCCTCTCGGCGACGAGCCCAACGTCGACGTCCTGTGAGCCCGTCCGGCATCACGAACGCAAGCTCACAAAGCGCGCGCATGTCCTGATCTGTGGGATCCATGGCGTAGACGCCACGGATCGGGTCACCGACACTGGACATGTGACGCGGTCGGTGGTGATCCTCGGATACTCCGGTGTCCAGGCATTGGACCTGGTCGGCCCGTTCGACGTGTTCACCGGCGCCGCGCTGTGGCTGGCCGGGCAGGGCCGCGAGGAGCAGGCCTACACGGTCACGCTGGCCTCGCCCGACGGCGCCGGCGTCACCACGCTGACCGGCCTGGAGTTCGTCGCCTCGCCTGCGCCCGATCCGCGAGGCGGCATCGACACCGTCGTCATCCCCGGTGGCGTCGGCGTCGACGAGGCCCGCCGCAACCGGGACGTCGTCAACTGGATCAAGACCGCGGCCGATCATGCCCGGCGGGTGGTGACGGTGTGCACGGGCGCGTTCCTGGCCGCCGAGGCCGGGCTGCTCGACGGCTGCCCGGCCACCACGCACTGGGCCTGGGCCCGCCGGCTTGCCGAGGAATTCCCCTCGGTCGCAGTCGATCCCGAGCCGATCTTCGTCCGTAGTTCGGAACGCATCTGGACCGCGGCGGGCGTCACCGCAGGCATCGATCTGGCGTTGTCGCTCGTCGAGGACGACCACGGCACCGACGTCGCGCAGAACGTCGCGCGCTGGCTCGTGCTGTATCTGCGCCGCCCCGGCGGGCAGACCCAGTTCGCCGCACCGGTGTGGATGCCGCGGGCCAGGCGGGCGCCGGTCCGCGCCGTCCAGGACGCCATCGAAGCCGACCCCGGTGGCGCCCACAGCATCTCGGATCTCGCCCAACGCGCCGCGATGAGCCCGCGGCATTTCACGCGGGTGTTCACCGAAGAGGTGGGGGAGTCCCCGGGACTGTACGTCGAGCGGATCCGCGTCGACGCGGCGCGTCGTCAGCTCGAGGAGAGCGACGACACCGTCGCCGCGATCGCCGCCCGGTGCGGGTTCGGCACCGCGGAAACCATGCGCCGCAACTTCGTTCGCCGCTTGGGCATCTCGCCCGATCAGTATCGCAAGACGTCCGCGCTCACCAGGACCGGACGCTGACACCAGGAGCAACCATGCAGATCGCCATCGTGCTGTACCCGGCGTTCACCGCGCTCGACTTCATCGGCCCCTACGAGGTGCTGCGCAACCTGCCCGACGCCCAGGTGCGGTTCGTCTGGCACGAACCGGGCCCGGTCACCGCCGACTCCGGCGCCCTGATGGTCGGTGCGACCCACAGCTTCGACGAGACCCCGTCGCCCGATGTGGTGCTGGTGCCCGGCGGGCCGGGCACCTCGGCCGCCGCGCGCGACGAACGGCTGCTCGACTGGCTGCGCGCAGTCCATCCCACGGCCACCTGGGTGGCGTCGGTGTGCTCGGGGTCGGTGGTGCTGGCGTCGGCCGGTCTGCTCGACGGCAAGCGCGCGACGTCGCACTGGGGCGCGCTCGGTGCCCTCAAGGTGCTCGGTGTCACCCCGGTTGGCGACGAGCGCATCGTGCGCGCCGACGACAAGGTGATCACCGCGGCGGGCGTGTCCGCCGGGATCGACCTGGGCATGTGGCTGGCCGGGCAGATCGCGGGCGAGACGAAGGCCAAGGCCATCCAGTTGCTCATCGAGTACGATCCGCAGCCGCCGTTCGACGCCGGGCACATGTCCAAGGCGTCGGCCACCACGAAGGCGGGTGCCACCGCGCTGCTGGGCCGCGACATGATCAAACCCGAACCGCTCAAGGCGAGCGTGCTGCTGGCCTGGGATCAGGCCATCCGCCGGGTACGCGGGCGCGGCGGCGCACGTCGCACCGCGTGAGCTGATGCACTGAGCGCCATCAAGTAGCGTCAGCCAGGTGAACTTGGCTTACGACGACCGGGGTAAAGGCGACGCGGTGCTGTTCATCGCCGGCCGCGGTGGGGCCGGCCGCACCTGGCATCTGAACCAGGTGCCGGACTTCCAGCGGGCCGGCTACCGCGTCATCACGTTCGACAACCGCGGGGTGGGCGCCACCGAGAACGCCGAAGGCTTCGGCACCGACCAGATGGTCGCCGACACCGCCGCGCTCATCGAGAAGCTCGACGCCGCACCGGCGCGCCTGGTCGGGGTGTCGATGGGCTCGTTCCTCGCGCAGGAACTCATGGTGGCCCGGCCCGACCTGGTGCACTCGGCGGCGCTGATGGCCACCCGCGGCCGCCACGACCACGCGCGTGAGTTCTTCCGCAAGGCCGAGCGGGACCTGTCGCTGTCCGGTGTCGAGCTGCCGCCCGCGTTCGACGCGAAAGTCCGCATGCTGGAGAGCTTTTCGCCCAAGACTCTGAACGACGATGCGTTCGTGCGGGACTGGAGCGAGATGTTCACGATGTGGCCCACCAAGCAGACCCCCGGCCTGCGCACCCAACTCGACGTCGGGCCCGAGACCAACCGGCTGCCCGCGTACCGGTCCATCACCCACCCGGTGCTGGTGATCGGGTTCGCCGACGACGTCGTGCTGCCCGCCCACCTGGGCCGCGAGGTCGCCGACGCGATCCCCAACGGGCGTTACCTGGAGATCCCCGACACCGGCCATCTGGGCTTCATCGAGAAGCCGCAGGAGGTCAATGCCGCGATCTTGAACTTCTTTGCCGAGCACGGCGGCAAGAAGGTCACCAACCTGCTGGCGAATAAGCTGTAGTGGTGAACCCATCGACGACACAGGCCCGCATCGTCGTCGACGAACTCGTCCGCGGCGGGGTCCGCGACGTGGTCCTGTGCCCCGGCTCACGTAACGCACCGCTGGCGTTTGCGTTGTCCGACGCCGACCGGGCCGGCAAGATCCGGCTGCACGTGCGCATCGACGAGCGCACGGCCGGCTACCTGGCAGTCGGGCTGGCGGTGGCCGAACGCGCCCCGGTGTGTGTCGCGATGACCTCGGGCACCGCGGTGGCCAATCTCGGCCCGGCGGTGGTGGAGGCCAACTACGCGCGGGTTCCGCTGATCGTGCTGAGCGCCAACCGGCCCTACGAGATGCTCGGCACCGGCGCGAACCAGACCTTCGAGCAGCTCGGCTACTTCGGCACACAGGTCCGCGCCGCCATCAGCCTCGGCCTGGCCCCGGACCTCACCGGCCCCAACGCGGCCGATCTGGACACTCTCAATGCGCAGTGGCGCTCGGCCACGTGCCGCGTGCTGGTCGCCGCGACCGGCGCGCGCAGCGCCAATGCCGGCCCGGTGCAGTTCGACATTCCGCTGCGCGAGCCGCTGGTGCCCGATCCGGCCGAGCCCGCGGGCGGCGCGATCCCGCCCGGCAGGCCCGGCGGCAAGCCGTGGACGCACACCCCGCCGGTGACGTTCGACCAGCCGCTGGACATCGACCTCACGCCGGACACCGTCGTCATCGCCGGGCACGGCGCCGGTGCGCACCCGAACCTGGCCGAGCTGCCGACGGTCGCCGAACCCACCGCACCGCCTGCCGCCAACCCGCTGCATCCGCTCGCGCTGCGGCTCGCGCACCCCAAGCAGGTCATCATGCTGGGCCGCCCGACGCTGCACCGGCCGGTGTCGGCGTTGCTGGCGGATCCGTCGGTGCCGGTCTACGCGCTGACGACGGGGCCGCGCTGGCCCGACGTGTCCGGCAACTCGCAGGCCACCGGCACCCGCGCGGTGACCAGCGGCGCCCCGAGCCCGGCCTGGCTGCGCAGGTGCGCCGAACTCAACGAGCACGCGGTCAACGCGGTCCGTCGGCAACTGGTCGCCCATCCGATGACCACCGGCCTGCACGTCGCCGCGGCGGTGGCCGACGCGCTGCGCCCCGGTGATCAGCTGGTGCTCGGCGCGTCGAACCCGGTCCGGGACGCGGCGCTGGTCGGGCTGCGGCCGCACGGCATCAAGGTGCGGTCCAACCGCGGCGTCGCAGGCATCGACGGCACCATCTCGACGGCCATCGGCGCGGCGCTCGCGCACGACGGACGCACCGTCGCGCTGATCGGCGACCTGACGTTCGTGCATGACAGTTCGGGTCTGCTGATCGGGCCCACCGAGCCGACGCCCCCCAGCCTGACCATCGTGGTGTCCAACGACAACGGCGGCGGCATCTTCGAACTGCTCGAACAGGGGGATCCCCGGTTTTCCGACGTCTCGTCGCGCATCTTCGGGACACCGCACGACGTCAACATCGGCGCGTTGTGCCGCGCCTACCACGTCGATTACCACCAGATCGAGGTCGACGCACTCGGTGCTGCGCTCGAAGAACCGGCTCAGGGCATGCGGGTGTTGGAGGTGAAGGCCGACCGGTCATCGCTGCGCTCGCTGCACGCGTCGATCAAGGCGGCCCTGTGAGGGTGCCCGGCGCCGAACGCGTGCGGGCCGCCGCGCAGGTGGTGATCCCGCATCTCTACGGCGAGCCCGGCGAGACCCGTCGCCAGCGCATCATCCGACGCGTGCGCATCGGGATTGTGCTCGTGGCCTGTCTGGTGACGCTGCAGTCGGTCCTGCTGGTGCTCGGCGCCTGGCGCAACGACCGGCAGATCGAGCGCAACATGGGCGTCGCCGCGGCCGAGGTGCTCAGCGCGGGCCCGCGCCGGTCGACCATCGAGTTCGTCACCCCCGACCGGGTCACCTACCGCCCCGAACTCGGTGTGCTGTACCCGAGCGAACTCGACACCGGCATGCGTATCTACGTCGAGTACGACAAGAACAACCCGGACCTGGTGCGGGTGCGTGACCGCAATGCGGCACTGGCGATCATCCCGGCCGGATCGATCGCCGTGGTGGGGTGGATGATCGCCGGCGCGGCGCTGGTCGGTCTGTGGCTGCTGCAGCGCCGGACCTGATCTACGAACCCAGGCCCAGCATCAGATCCGACAACCACTCGTCGCGCAGCAGCACCAGCTGGTCCCCGGTCAGGTCGTAGACCGCGGGCGTCGCGACGGCTCCCGCCACATCGGTGAGGTAGTCGACGTTCTGCTCGGCCATCTCGTCGACGTCGACGCCTTCGTCGCCGGACCGGATGCGCTCGACGAGGTCGGCCGAGATCCCGCTGTCGGCGGCCAGGTCGGCCAGCTCGTCGTCGGTGGGTCCCGGGCTGCCCTCGGGATCCTGATGCGTCCACAGGTCCTGCACGAACTTCTGGAACGTCATGGCGTCGGTGTCCGGGCCCGCGGCCAGGAACAACGCGTTGGCCACATGCGCCGAGTAGCCGGGGCCCGCGAGGTCGAGGAACGTCATCGGCCGGTAGATCACCGCCAGCTTGCCCGCACCGACGTACTCGGCGATCTCGTCGCCGTAGTCACGCTGCAGCCTGCCGCACGGCGGGCACTGCGGTTCGGCGAAGATCTCGATGCGCACCGGCGCGGCGTGGTAGCCGATGAGGATTCCCGCGCCGTCCTCGGTGATCTCGCTGCCGGGTGGGTCGGTGTTGGCCTGCGGCGTGCCCTCGACCACCCGCGCACAACCGGCCGTGCTGAGGACGGCAGCCGCCAGTACCGCACCCAACACCCGCGTCACCCGCATGGCCGCAACCTTATCGGGACGCGCGGCATCCTTCGCGGGCATCAGGTTTTCGTGTGTCGTATCCCGGGACGCAACCCGGTGGCAAGGTGCGCCGCAGACCATGGTGACGTGCGCGTTGCCATCGTCGCAGAGTCCTTTCTCCCGAACGTCAACGGCGTCACCAACTCGGTGCTGCGGGTCATCGAGCATCTCCGCCGCACCGGGCACGAGGTGCTCGTCATCGCCCCGGACACACCCCGCAGTCAACCGCCCGCCGACCGGATCCACGACGGGGTCCGGGTGCACCGGGTGCCCTCGCGCATGTTCCCGAAGATCACGTCGCTGCCGCTGGGCATACCCCGCCCGCGCATGGTCGGCGTGCTGCGCGGCTTCGACCCCGACGTCGTGCACCTGGCCTCTCCGGCGTTGTTGGGATACGGCGGTCTGCACGCGGCACGGCATCTCGGCGTCCCGACGGTCGCGGTGTTCCAGACCGACGTGGCCGGTTTCGCCGAGAGCTACGGCATCGGCGTGGCGTCCCGCGCGGCATGGGCCTGGACCCGGCATCTGCACAGCCGCGCCGACCGCACCCTCGCGCCGTCCACCTCGGCGATGGAAAATCTTGCCGCCCACCGGATTCCCCGCGTGCACCGGTGGGGTCGCGGGGTCGACGTCACCGGATTCGTGCCGTCGGCGCGCGACGAGCAGCTGCGGCGCACGTGGTCACCGGACGCGAAGCCGATCGTCGGATTCGTCGGCAGGCTCGCACCCGAGAAGCACGTCGAGCGACTCGCGGTGCTCGCGAACCGCGACGATCTGCAACTCGTCGTCGTCGGCGACGGCGTCGACCGCGCGAAACTGGAAAACCTGATGCCTGCAGCGGTTTTCACCGGCGAGCTGCGCGGTGCGGCGCTGGCGACCGCCTACGCGAGCATGGACGTCTTCGTCCACCCCGGCGAACACGAGACGTTCTGCCAGACCGTGCAGGAGGCGATGGCCTCGGGGGTGCCGGTGATCGCGCCCAACGCGGGTGGTCCGCGGGATCTGGTCGCGCCGTACCGAACCGGCCTGCTGCTGGATGTCGAGGAGTTCGAGAAGGCCCTGCCCACCGCGGTCGAGCACCTGATCGCCGAGCGCCCCCGCTACGCCGTGGCGGCCCGGCGCAGCGTGCTCGCCCGCACCTGGCCCGTGGTGTGCGATGAGCTCATCGGCCATTACCAGGCCGTCGTCGGCCAGCGCAGCCTCCGCGCCGCCTAGTGCGGCTGGTGGGCCAGCCAGGGGATCAGCCCACCGGCGAGCACATGGTCGATCTGGCGCGGCGAAAGCCGGTGCCGCACCGAGAAAGTGGTGTTCTTGGTGGTGTTGGTGACGACGAGCGGGCCGTTGTCGTGCACCGCCTCGCGCAGGTCGGACAGCGCGAGCACGTCGTCGCGGTCGATGCCGTCGTAGTCGGCGTTGTCGACGAACTCCAGCGCGAGCACTCCGAAGTTGGCCAGGTTCTGCCAGTGGATCCGGGCGAACGATTTGGCGATGACCGCCAGCAGTCCGAGATGGCGCGGCGCGATGGCCGCGTGTTCCCGTGACGATCCCTGCCCGTAGTTCTCCCCGCCGACGACGATGTGGCCCTGCGGGGTGGATTGGGCACGCTCCGGATAGGTTTCGTCGACCTGGGTGAAGCTGAACATCGCGAGCTTGGGGATGTTCGAGCGGAACGGCAGGGCCCTGGCGCCTGCGGGGGAGATCTCGTCGGTGGAGATGTTGTCGCCGACCTTGAGCAAAACGGGCGCCTCGATGTCATCGGCCAGCGGCCTCAGGTCGGGCAGCGCGGAGATGTTGGGGCCCTTGACCACCTCTACCTTCTTGGCCTGCTCGGGTTCGGGCGGCGCCACCAGCATGGCGGTGTTGACGGTGTGCCGCGACGGCAGGTCGAGGGTCGGGTAGTCGACGCCGTTGTCTTTGGCCCACTGCCGCGGGTCGGTGATCACACCGGTGATCGCCGACGCGGCAGCGGTTTCCGGCGAGCACAGCCACACCGAGTCCTCCCTGGTGCCCGACCGGCCCGGGAAGTTGCGGGGCATGGTGCGCAGCGAATTGCGGCCGGTGGCGGGGGCCTGACCCATGCCGATGCAGCCCATGCATCCGGCCTGGTGGATGCGGGCCCCGTTGACCACGAGGTCGGTCGTCGCGCCCATCTTCGTCAGGTCGGTGAGGATCTCGCGGGAGGTGGGGTTGACGTCGAAGCTGACCGCGGGTGAGGTCTGGCGGCCGCGCACCATCGCCGCGGCGATCGCGAAGTCCCGCAGTCCGGGGTTGGCGCTGGAGCCGATCACCACCTGGGCGACGGGTTCGCCCGCGACCTCGGCGACGGGAACGACGTTGCCCGGTGACGAGGGCCTGGCGATGAGCGGTTCGATCTCGGACAGGTCGATCACCTCGTCGATGTCGTACTCGGCGCCGTCGTCGGCGAGCAGTTCGATCCAGTCGTCGCCGCGGTCCTCGGCCACCAGGAACTCGCGTACGGCGTCGTCGCTGGGGAACACCGTGGTGGTGGCGCCGAGTTCGGCGCCCATGTTGGCGATGACGTGGCGGTCCATCGCCGACAACCCGGCCAGGCCCGGGCCGTGGTACTCCAGGATGCGGTTCAACCCGCCTTTGACGTCGTGCCTGCGCAGCATCTCCAGGATGACGTCTTTGGCCGAACACCATTGCGGCAGTTCACCTTCCATCCGGATGCCCCACACTTCGGGCATCCGCAGGTGCAGCGGCTCACCGGCGATGGCCAGTGCCACCTCAAGGCCGCCGACGCCGATCGCCAGCATGCCCAGTGACCCCGCCGCCGGGGTGTGGGAATCGGAACCGACCATGGTCTTGCCGGGGATGCCGAACCGTTGCATGTGGGTGGGGTGTGACACCCCGTTGCCCGGTTTGGAGAACCACAGGCCGAACCGCTGCGCCGCGGTGCGCAGGTACTCGTGGTCCTCGGCGTTCTTCTCGTCGGTCTGCAGCAGGTTGTGGTCGACGTACTGGACGCTGACCTCGGTGCGGGCCCGGTCGAGTTCCAGCGCCTCCAGTTCCTGCATGACCAGGGTTCCGGTGGCGTCCTGGGTGAGGGTCTGGTCGATGCGGATGGCGATCTCGTCCCCGGGCGTCATGTCCCCGGAGACGAGATGCGATCCGATCAGCTTCTGGGTGACACTCTGCGGCGGCATCCCCTCAGGCTTCCCGGGCCACCCCGGGTTGAAACTGCGCCGAGGCTACGGTTTCTCGTGCAAATTCGCGCATTTCACGCAAGAAACCGTAGCGTCGGCGCAAACCTCAGCCCTGTGCCTCGACGGCGACGGGCTGCCACTCTTCCCAGACCTTGAGCCGGCTCTCGTAGTCGGCCTTGGCGATCTGCAGCGGACGCTCACCGAAGAACACCCGCAGCGGCGGCTTTTCGGCGTCGACGATCTTCAGCACCGCCGAGGCGGACGCCTTCGGGTCACCGGGCTTGGAATTGCGCTGCGCCCGCGCCTTGTGGGTGGCCTCGCGCAGCTCGTCGTAGTCGGCGAGCGGGGTCGCATGCTTGGCCGAGGAACCGGCCCAGTCGGTGGAGAACCCGCCGGGCTCGATGAGCGTCACATGGATGCCGAACGACGCGACCTCCTGGGCGAGTGCCTGCGAGAAGCCCTCCAGCGCCCACTTCGACGCGTGGTAGATCCCGACGAGCGGGAACGCGGTGATACCGCCGATCGACGACACCTGGATGATGTGTCCGCTGCGCTGCGCCCGCAGGAACGGCAGCGCGGCCTGCGTCACCCACAGCGCACCGAACACGTTCGTCTCGATCTGGTCGCGGACCTCGGCCTCGGACAGCTCCTCGATGAAGCCGAACTGCCCGTAGCCGGCGTTGTTGACGACGATGTCGAGGCGCCCGAAGTGGTCGTGGGCCTGTTTGACGGCGGCGAAGTCGGCGGCGCGGTCGTTGACGTCGAGTTGCAGCGGCAGCAGCGCGTCACCGTACTTGTCGGCCAGATCGGCCAGGGTGGCCGTGTCGCGCGCGGTGGCGGCGACCTTGTCGCCACGATCGAGGGCGGCTATTGCCCACTCCCGGCCGAAGCCTCGCGAGGCACCCGTGATGAACCAGACTTTCTCACTCATATGAAACCCTTCTGCGTATTCGACCTGTGCGGTTCAAGGCGTGCGAGGTGGGCGCCCATTCCCGGCCGCAGGATGTTCACAGAAAGCAACGGTCGAGGGCCACAGTTTCGGTCACTGTCAGTCTTTTGCCGGGCGCCCGGTAGCGTCGGCGTCGTGAGTCGAGCGAGCCTGGAGAAGAACCCCCACGAGGTGGCGTCGATGTTCGACGCCGTCGCGAAGCGCTACGACCTGACCAACACGGTGCTCTCGCTCGGCCAGGACCGGTTCTGGCGTCGCGAGACGAAGTCGGCCCTGGGTATCGGGCGGGGGGACAAGGTGCTGGACCTGGCCGCCGGAACCGCGGTGTCCACCGTCGAGCTCGCCAAATCGGGTGCCTGGTGTGTGGCCGCGGACTTCTCGGTCGGCATGCTGTCGGCGGGCGCGTCGCGCCAGGTGCCCAAGGTCGCCGGAGACGCCACCCGGCTGCCGTTCGCCGACGGCGTGTTCGACGCGATCACCATCAGCTTCGGGCTGCGCAACGTCGTCGACCACAAGGCAGGTCTGCGGGAGATGGCCCGGGTGACCAAGCCGGGCGGCCGCCTGGTGGTGTGCGAGTTCTCCACCCCCACCAACCGGCTGTTCTCGACGGTGTACAAGGAGTATCTGATGAAGGCGCTGCCTGCCATGGCCACGGCGGTGTCGAGCAATCCCGAGGCCTATGTCTATCTCGCCGAATCCATCCGCGCCTGGCCCACCCAGGCCGAACTCGCCCGCCAGATCGGCGAGGCGGGTTGGTCCGAGGTGCGCTGGCGCAACCTCACCGGCGGCATCGTGGCGCTGCACGCCGCAACCAAGCCGGCCTGACCACCACTTCCCAGGCACCGCTTAATCAGCTTAATCAGCACCGCGAGAGTGCGTGTCCGCTCCCCGACACGCCGCCATCCAGCAGCACTCCACGCACGCTCGCCCCCGCTTACTGAAAACAGTTCTCAACAACCCTACGATGGGCCGGGTGAGGACAACCGGATCGGTACCCGTGCTGGCCCTCGCCGGATATCTGGGGGCAGGTAAGACGACACTGCTGAACCACCTGCTGCGCAACAGCCGCGGCGTGCGCATCGGCGCCCTGGTGAACGACTTCGGCGCGGTGAACATCGACGCCATGCTGGTGGCGGGTCAGGTCGACGCGATGGCCGGGCTGACCAATGGCTGCATCTGCTGCGCGGTGGACGCCGACGAGGCAGGGGAGATGCTCGGCAAGCTCGCGGCCGTCAAACCGCGCCTCGACCTCATCGTGGTCGAGGCCAGCGGACTCGCCGAACCCGCCGCGCTCGCCCGCACCATCGCCATGGCCGACGACAAGCGCTACCACTACGCGGGGCTCGTGCTCGTCGTCGACGCCGTCGAAGCCACCCGCGCCGAGCTGGGCAACAACGTCCAAGTGGCCGACCTCGTCGTCGTCAACAAGGCCGATCAGGTCAGCGACGCCGAACTGGAGGCGATACGCGCCAAGATCACCGCCGTCAACGATCGGGTTCCCTTGCTGCTCACCGAATTCGGCCGGATCGACCCGGAGCTGCTCATCGATCCACCGCAGCAGATCCCCAGGGCCGCGCAGCTGAGCCTCGACGAAATGCTCTGGGAGACATACGAACACGACGATCACGAGCACGCGAGGTTCCAGAGCGTCGAGTTCGCCACCAGCACGCCGATCAACCCGCGGCGGTTCATGGATTTCCTCAAGAACCGGCCCGCCGGAATGTACCGGGCGAAGGGTTTCGTCGACTTCGGTCCCGCCGGCGAAGGCCGCAAGTTCGTACTGCAACTCGTGGGTGCATCGCTGCGGTTCGAGCGGAGCCGCTGGGACGACGGCGAACCGCGTCGCACGTCGCTGGTGCTGATCGGAACCGACATGTCCGTCGACACGGTGCACGGTGCGCTGCGGGACTGTGTGGCCACCGAGCCGCCCGACGATCGGGCCATTCTCGGCGTGCAGCGTTACGTCGTCTGACCGCCGGGGTATGTAGGGCGGCATGCGACCGATCACCGTGGTGAAGACAGCATCAGCGACGTTGGCGACGGCCCTTGTCGGCGGCCTGGCGAGCCGGCCGGCGGAGTCCTCCTGGTACGCCGCGCTGCGCAAGCCATCGTTTCAGCCGCCGCGACAGGCATTTCCGATCGTCTGGCCGATCCTCTACACCGACATCGCCGTGGTGTCGGCGTCGACCCTGGAGCGGTTGCGCTCCGCGGGCCGCGACGATCAGGCTCGTGCGTTCACGGTGGCCCTCGGCGCCAACCTCGCACTGAATGCCAGCTGGTCGTGGATCTTCTTCTCGCAGCGTCGCCTCGGTGCCGCGGCGGTGACCGCCGCGGCACTCACGGCCAGCAGTGCCGACCTCACGCGGCGGGCGGTGCGAGCCCAGGGTCCGCGCGCCGGGATCCTCGCGCCCTACCCGCTGTGGTGTGCGTTCGCGACGCTGTTGTCGACGCGCATCTGGATGCTGAACCGCTGAGCGAGTCGCTGCATCATCATTTCGACGCCTGGAGCAACGGATCGCTTGCGGTGTCGAACTTCGCGACCTGGGCTGCGACCTCGGCCCTGCGTTCGCGGCCCCACGTCTCCGGCGTCGCGAGGGCAGCGCAGAAACCGAGGAGCCCGAAGGCCGCGTAGAGCAGCGCGGGCCCGATCCACCCCATCGCGCCGTACAGCGCCACCGCGATGAGCGGTGTGAATCCGCCTATGACGGCGGCGAATTGATACGCCATCGAGATTCCCGACGCGCGGGTGGCAACCGGGAACATCTCCGAGAACCACGGAGCCTGCACCGCGGCCAGACCGTTCTCGACGAAGCAGAACGTGATCAGGAAGACCACGATGATGACGCCGACGATCCCGGTGTTGAGCATCATGAAGATCGGGACCGCGAACAACGCCATACCGGCCGAGACGATGAGATAGACGCTGCGCCTGCCGATTCGGTCGGAAAGATCGCCCCACAGCAGCACCGCGATGCAGCCGACACCCGCCGCGATGGCGATGGCCAGGACGGCGGTTGATCGTTCGCCGAGGTCGCGCTCGACGAGATACGAGCTGATGTAGGTGATCCCGATCGCGTAGCCGGCGTTCTCGGCGGCGCGGAGCAGCAGCGCTCGAACGAGATTGCGCCAGCTGTGGCGCAGCATCGACGCGACCGGGTTGTGTTCCACGGCCCCGGTCTCTTTCGCCTCGGTGAAGGCCGGTGACTCCTGCACGCGCAGTCGCAGGAAGAGGCCGACCAGGACCAGCACGGTGCTGGACAGGAAAGGTACCCGCCATGCGAGGTCGCCGGGAAGGGCGACGCTGGCCAGGAACACCAAACTGGCGGCCATGTTGCCGAACGGGACCCCCGCCTGGGGGATCGCGGTGTACAGGCCCTTGTGTTTCCACGGGGCGTGTTCGTAGGTGAGAAGGACAGCGCCTCCCCACTCGGCGCCGTAGGCCAGGCCTTGGATGAGCCGGCAGATCGTCAGCAACACCGGCGCCAGGACGCCCACGGCGGCATAGGTCGGCAGCAGGCCGATGGCCGATGTGGCCAGGCCCATCACGATGAGGGCGACGATCAGCACCGGTCGGCGGCCGATGCGATCGGCGAAGTATCCGCCGAGCAGCCCACCGAGCGGGCGCACGACGAACCCGAGCGCGAACGTCGTGAACGACAGGAGCGTGCCCATCAGCGGGTCTTCGTTCGGGAAGAACACCGGTCCGAAGTACAGCGCGGCCGCGGTGCCGTAGGCGACGAAGTCGAAATTTTCGACGGTGGTGCCTGCGGCGCTGCCGAACGCGGCGCGCAGTCGGTTCGGCGTGCCGTGCGGGCTGCCGGTCAGTTCGGCGATGTCGGGAGTGGATGTACCTGCGTTGGTACTCAACACGATCTCCTTTGGACAAAGAGTGAAAGGCCGCGGCGAGTGGTTGATTTGAAGCCCGTCGGGATACGCGATACAGTATATGTATACATACACAAGTCAACCCCGGTTTGGTGAGGAGCGCTCGGTGACGACTGAACAGGTGGCTGACGGCTACGACATCAACGGGGCCGCCGGCGGGCCGGCAGCCGGGCCGAGCCGTCACGTCGACCTGGCGTCGTTGCGGGAACTGGTCGCCGCGGTGCTGGTCGGCTCCGGATACCCCGCCGACCGGGCCGAGCTGGTCGCCGATTCGCTCGTACACGCCGATCGCCGCGGCGTCAGCAGTCACGGCGTCACCCGAACGCGCATCTACAGCAGGCGGGCCCGGGCCGGCTTGGTCGATCCGAACGCCGAGCCGCAGGTGAGTGGCCCGACGGCCGCTCGGGTGGTCGACGCGCACAATGCGCCGGGGCAGGTCGCCGCGGACGCGGCCACCAGGGTCGCGATCGAGGTCGCCGGTGCCCACGGGATCAGCGTCGTGGGCGTCGTGAACAGTAACCACTGCGGAACGCTGGCCTACTTTCTCGAGCGAATCGCCAAGGCCGGACTGGTCGGCCTGGCCGCGACCAACGGGCCCGCGGTGATGGCCTACTTCGGCGGTCGCACCCGCGCCGTCGGCACCAACCCGCTCGGCTACGCGATCCCGCGACCCGATGGGCCGCCGATCGTCCTCGACATGGCGACCAGTAACGCCGCTCGCGGCAAGATCATCTCGATGGCGCGGTCGGGGGAGGGCCGGGTGCCGGACGGATGGGCGGTCGACGCCGAAGGGCGCCCGACGACAGATCCCGTCGCCGCCATCGAGGGCGCGGTGCTGCCGTTCGCCGGTCCGAAAGGCTCCGGGCTCGCCATGGGTGTCGAGTTGCTCTGCGGCACCATGCTTTCCGGCATCACCGGAACACAGATCGGTGACATGTACGAGCAGTGGGATCGGCCGCAGCGCGTCGGCCACATCTTCATCGCGATCGCGCCGGAAAGCTTCGGCAGCCGAGCCGCCTTCGACGACAACGTCCGTCGGTTCGTCGCCGACGTCCACGCACTTCCGCCTGCCGAGGGGATGAGCCGGGTGCTGCTGCCAGGTGAACGTGAAGACCTCGCCGCAGCGGCCGCGGACCGTGACGGACTGCTCCTTCCGGGGCCCGTCATCGCCGATCTCGAAGCGTTGGCGGACGAGCTGGGCTTGTCGCAGCGGCTGGTACGGAAGGATGGGGCCCCATGAGCCTGCGCGCAATCCCTACCGTGGTACTCGCCGACGTGACCCTCGAGCAGATCCAGAACGCCATCATCAATGGCGAGCTCAAGCCGGGCCAGGCGCTGCGGGAGCCCGAGTTGGCCGGACAACTCGGTGTCAGCCGCACCCCGGTCCGAGAGGCCCTGCACCGGCTGGAGTCGACGGGGTTGGTGACGCCACGGGGCCGCGGCTGGGAAGTCAGCCAGTTCACCGAACGCGACGTGCGTGAACTGTTCCAGCTGCGCCGACTGTTCGAGCCCGAGGCATTACGTGAGCTCGCGAAGCGGCCCGACCCGAAGGTCACGGCCGAACTCGTCCACTTCTTCGACGGCTACTCACATCCGATACCGGCCGACGCATACGGCGATTACTTCGCGCGCGACAACGCCTTTCACTCCCGCATCGTGGCCTGCAGCGGCAACGAGCGGCTCAGGCAGATGTACCGCGTGCTGGAAAAACAGATCGATCGCGGACGGCATTTCCTCACCACCTCCGCGGAGGGCCGCGCCGACGCCACCCTCGACGAACACACTTCGATCGCCGACGCCATCGCCGTCGGCGACTTCGCCGGTGCCGAACGAGCGCTCATCGCGCATCTGCAGACCGGCGAAGACCTGATGATCGATCAGCTCAGAAGACTCAACCCCGCAAGTTCGGAAGGACCTGGATGACCGTCGAATGCCGTATCCACCCCAGTACTGAACTGCCCACCCAGCAGACGCTGACCCGGCTCGGTACGTTGGCCACCTCATTGGTTTCCGATGTGTTCGGCAGATGGGCCGGTGCGCCGGGCATCCTGCCCATCGCGGGGTTGCCCGCGGGGACCACGATGGTCGGACCCGCGCTGACGGTGCACACCCGGCCCGGCGACAACCTCGTCGTCCACAAAGCCCTCGACATCGCCCGGCCCGGGGAGGTCCTCGTCGTCGCCGCCGGAGGTGCGACGGATCGCGCGATCATCGGCGGCCTGATGGGCAGGTACGCGGCCGCTCGCGGGCTCGCCGGCGTCGTCGTCGACGGAGCCGTTCGTGACCGCAGCGAGTTGGCCATGGCCGCACCGCCGGTGTTCGCGCGCGGGCTCTCCCATCTGGGTCCGTACAAGGACGGCCCCGGCGAGATCCGTGGATCGGTTTCCGTTGGGGGCATTGTGATTTGCGAGGGTGATCTGATCATCGGCGACGAAGACGGTATCGCGGTGATCCCCCGGGACCGAAGCGAAGAGATCCTCGCGGCCGCCGAACGCAAACGCGACGCGGAAAGCGCGGAGCACCAGGCCATCGCCTCGGGCACCTGGGATCGCAGCTGGATCGATCGGGTGCTCACGCTGGTCGAGGCCGAACCCGTCCGATAGTCAACACACGCAAGGAGATTCAAACATGACCGGCGTCGTCACCCCGACCGCTCGAGTCCGCGATCCGTTGCGTCCGGTGACCTACAGTCTGCCGACGACGATCGTTTTCGGTCGTGACGTACTCTCCCGACTGCCCGACATCACCCGCGACACCGGGGTGAAATATCCACTTGTCGTCACCGACCGCGGGTTGGCGGCCACCGACATTCCCGCGCGCGTCGCGGACACGCTGCGGGCGGCCGACATCCGGTTCGAGTTGTTCGCCGAGGTCGAGTCCGATCCGTCGACCGATCTCGTCGACCGGATAGGGACGTTGCTCGTGCAAAATGCGCACGACGGTGTGATCGGCCTCGGTGGTGGCAGCGCGATGGACGCGGCAAAAGCGGCCGCCGCGGTCGCGACCAACGGCGTCACGGCGGCCGAGCTCACCGGTCCGGACAAGGTGCGCGAGGATCCACTGCCGGTGATCGCGATCCCGACCACCGCCGGGCCGGGAAGCGAGGTAACAAAATTCGCCGTCCTGACCGATCACGCTGCGGGAGCGAAGCTTTCGATCGCATCCATGGCGATCATGCCGCAGTGGGCGATCCTCGACCCCGCGCTCACAGTGGGTTTGCCGCCGAAGTTCACCCTCGCCACCGGTCTCGATGCCCTCTGCCATGCGATCGAGTCCTACGGCAGCGCATGGAACAACCCGATCTCGGAAGGCATGGCGCTGCAGGCCATCAACCTCATCGGCGCCAATCTGCGGACGGCATACCACTTTCCGGGAAATCTGGAGGCCAGGGCCGGGATGCTCGCCGCGAGTTGCATCGCCGAACTTGCCGCCAACGCCACCCGGCTCGGCCTGGGGCATGCGCTCGGGGTTCCGATGGGGGCCACACACTCAGTTCCGCACGGCCTTGCCGTCGGGATGATGTTGCCGCCGATGTGCCGGTTCAACGCGGAGGCAGAGCCCCACCGGTACGAACGCGTGGCGGCAGCGTTGGACCCGACGGCCGACGACCTGGATGCCGCGCTCGGCGCGCTCTACCGCGACATCGAAATGGACTGCCGGCTGTCCCAATTCGGGGTGACTCCCGCGGATTTCGATCGCATCATCGACCTGGCGGTCCGCAGCGACAACGTCCTTGCGAACCCGCGCGAGGCAGACCGCGACGATCTCGCCGCGCTGCTCGCCCAGGCGCTGTGAGACCACAGACCTATCGGAGAGGAGAGCGGCGCAGCCGCCTACGACACCATGACTCTTGACAACCTCACCACCGCCAGGGTGGAAGGCAATCGTATTGGTGGAACCACTGTGACGCCGGAGCGCACGCAATCGGTGATCAACCCGGCCACGGCCGAGAGCATCGGTGAAGTGCCGCTGTCGCAAGCCGCTGACGTCGATGCCGCCGTCCGCGCGGCGCGCTCCGCCCAGCCCGGCTGGGCCGCCACATCGCCGTCTCAGCGGGCCGACGTCCTGGCGCGGTGGGCCGGGCTGCTCGCCGAGGTCCGCGAAGATCTCGCCGCAACGGCGACCGCCGAGATGGGCAAGCTGCTCAAGGAAAGCCTGGGCGAGGTCGACCGCGCCGTCGCGGAGATCCGATTCATGAGCGGTGAGGCACTGCGCGCCGACGGGCAGACGTTCCCCAGCGCGCGTCCGGGAACACTGGTGTACACCACTCGCGTACCAGTGGGCACCGTCGCCGCGATCACCCCGTGGAATTTTCCGATCGTCGCTCCTGTCCGCAAGATCGCGCCGGCGCTTGCAGCCGGAGACGCCGTGGTGGTCAAACCGGCAGAGCAGTCTCCGTTGAGCGCGTTGCGGCTCGCCGACCTGCTGCAAAAGGCCGGACTGCCCGCAGGCGTCGTCAATGTCGTGTGCGGCCGTGGTGCAGAGGTCGGCGAAGCCCTCGTCAATCACCCAGGCGTCGACGCGATCTCGTTCACCGGGTCGACCGGCGTCGGGCGTCGCATCTCCAGGTCGGCCGGGGAGCGCCTCATCCCGGTTCAACTGGAACTCGGTGGCAAGAACGCGGCATACGTCGATGCCGGCGCGGATGTCGAGCGTGCCGTTGCCGAGATCGTCAGCGCGTCGATCCAAGCGACGGGACAACGGTGCACCGCCATCAGCCGAGTCATCGCGCACGAATCGGTCGCCGACGAGGTGAGCGCACGGATCGCCGCCGAGTACGACGCGCTGAGCGTCGGGCCGGGAACCGACCCGGTGGATGTCGGGCCGTTGGTGTCCGCATCGGCGCGCAACAAAGCGGCCGACTATGTCGAAGGCGCGATCGCGGCGGGCGCCGTGGTGGTTACCCGCCGGACCGAGACCCCGACCGGGCCCTACCTGGCCCCGACCGTGCTCGACCACGTGACACCCGATATGGCGGTGGCCCGGGAGGAGGTGTTCGGCCCGGTGCTGTCGATCATCCGGGTGCCCGACACCGACACGGCGATCAACGTTGCCAACGATTCCGACTATGGACTTGCGGGTTCGGTGTTCACCAAAGACCTCGCCGCGGCGCTGGCCTTCGCCGGCGAGGTGGACACCGGGATGGTCCACGTCAACCACGGCACGGCCAGCCAGCCGCACGTACCGTTCGGCGGTGTGCGCGCCAGCGGGCTCGGGCCCTATTCGATAGGGCATGTCGCCCAGGAGTTCTTCACCAAACTGAAGGTGGTGTACGTGGCGTCCTGAGCAGTTCGGCCCGTCAGCTGAACGGCTTTCGCTGATCCAACCGGCGCGACGCCAGCCCGGCCGTGCGCCACACCCGGGCGATCCAGTCTTCGTCCTCCTCGGTCACCAGATTGCCCATCACCCGCACCGCGATCGTCATGAGTTTCGTCGACCGCATGGCTACCGGACCCGTCATCGGCAGGAACCGCGGCAGCGTCAACAGCAGCGCGAGCCTGCGCGCCACCGAGAATCCACGCGCATAGTGCTCCTGCAGCAGTGCCGGCCAGGCCCGGGACAGATCTGCCGAGCCCAGCAGTTCGGCGGCGAGCCGGCCCGTCTCCAACCCGTAGTCGATGCCCTCGCCGTTGAGCGGGTTCACGCACGCCGCCGCGTCGCCGATCAGCATCCAGTTCGGCCCGGCCACCCCGGACACCGCGCCGCCCATCGGCAGCAGCGCCGACAACCCGGCGCGCGGCTCACCGGTGAAACCCCATTCCTCCCGGCGCAGGTTTGCGTAGTGGGACATCAGCGGCCGCAGCGCGGCCTCGGCGGGGCGTTTGGCGGTCGCCAGCGCGCCGACGCCGATGTTCACCTCGCCGTTGCCCAGCGGGAAGATCCAGCCGTAGCCCGGCAGCACCTCGCCCTCGGGGGAGCGCAGTTCCAGGTGCGAGGTGATCCACGGTTCGGACGCGCGGGGGCTGGCGATGTACCCGCGAATCGCCACGCCGTACACCGTTTCCCTGTGCCATGTGCGGCCCAGCACCCGGCCCAACGTCGAGCGGGCACCGTCGGCCACGATCAGCTGTTCGCAGCCGATCGTGCCGCCGTCGTCAAGCACCACGGCGTCCACCCGGCCGCTCGAATCGCGGGTCACGTCAACGACTTTCACGCCCAGCATCATCTTGGCGCCGTCGTCGGCGGCCACCGAGCGGATCCGGTCGTCGAGTTCGGTGCGCGGCACCGCGCTGCTGGTCGCCGGGAATGACGGACCCGGCCATGGGATCTCGACGTCGGCGCCGAAACCCGACATCCGCAACCCGCGGTGCCGGATCCGGGTGTCCAGCCACGGCGCCATCCCGAGGCGCTGCAGTTCGGCGACGGCCCGTGGCGTCAGCCCGTCCCCGCACGCCTTGTCCCGGGGAAACTGTGCGGCGTCGACCACGATCACGTCGCGACCTGCGCGTGCGGCCCATGCGGCGGCCGCCGAACCAGCCGGTCCGGCTCCGACGACGACCACATCCGCTCGGGTGTTCATGGTTCCCAGTATGTTGGCAGAGTGAGTACCCCAGCGACCGTGGTGGCAGGCGTTGACTTCGGCGATCCGTCCTTCGCCGCCGACGTCCGCGACGGTGTGGCCCGCATCGAGGACCTGATGTCCGATGAGCTGGGCAAAGCCGACGAGTTGATGGCCGAGGCGGTCCAGCACCTGTTCCAGGCCGGCGGCAAACGATTCCGTCCGCTGTTCACGGTGCTGTCGGCGCAACTCGGTCCGGAGCCGGATGCTTGGCAGGTCACGGTGGCGGGCGCGGTCATCGAGCTCGTGCACCTGGCGACGCTGTACCACGACGACGTCATGGACGAGGCGCAGATGCGCCGCGGCGCGCAGAGCGCCAACGCCCGCTGGGGCAACAACATCGCGATCCTGGCCGGCGACTATCTGTTCGCCACGGCCTCCCGACTGGTCTCGCGCCTGGGTCCCGACGCGGTGCGTGTGATTGCTGACACATTCGCTCAGCTGGTCACCGGCCAGATGCGGGAGACGCGCGGCGCGGCCGACCACGTCGACTCCATCGACCACTACCTCAAGGTCGTCTATGAGAAGACGGCGTGCCTGATCGCGGCGTCGGGCCGTTTCGGCGCGACGTTCTCCGGCGCCGACGATGAGCAGATCGAGCGGCTGAGCCGGCTCGGCGGCATCGTCGGCACGGCGTTCCAGATCTCCGACGACATCATCGACATCGACAGCGATCCCGACGAATCCGGCAAAACCCCTGGTACGGATCTACGTGAAGGCGTGCACACCCTGCCGGTGCTGTACGCGCTGCGCGAGACCGGAGCCGACGCGGACCGGCTGCGTGACCTGCTGGCCGGGCCGGTCGAGCGTGACGAGGACGTCGCCGAGGCCCTGGCGCTGCTGCGCCGCTCACCCGGGCTGACGAAGGCCAAGCAGACCGTCGCGTCGTATGCGGCGCAGGCCCGTGAAGAGCTGTCGCATCTGCCGGAGGGCCCTGGCCGCAGGGCGCTGGCGGTGCTCGTGGACTACACCGTCAGCCGCGAGGGCTGAGCAGGAACCGAAACGGGTTGCTGGGCGTTCAACTGTCGAGTAACTGTCGGGGACATTTCCGGAGTTTCTAGTTGAGAGGAAACTGCGATGACGTGGAATCCGCACGCGAATCGGCTCAAGACATTCCTGCTACTCGTGGGCATGTCTGCGCTCATCGTGTTCGTCGGGTCGCTGTTCGGCCGCAACGTGATGTTCCTTGCGGTGCTGTTCGCGGTGGGCATGAACGTCTATGTCTACTTCAACAGCGACAAGCTGGCGTTGCGGGCCATGCATGCGCAGCCGATCACCGAGGTGCAGGCCCCGGAGATCTACCGGATCGTGCGTGAGCTCGCGACGACCGCGCATCAGCCCATGCCGCGGCTGTACATCTCCGACACCGCCAACCCCAACGCGTTCGCCACGGGCCGTAACCCGCGCAACGCCGCGGTGTGCTGCACCACCGGCATCCTGCAGCTGCTCAACGAGCGCGAGCTGCGCGCGGTGCTCGGCCATGAGCTCTCACACGTCTACAACCGCGACATCCTGATCTCGTGCGTGGCGGGCGCGATGGCGTCGGTGATCACCGCCCTGGCCAACATGGCGATGTTCGCGGGCATGTTCGGCGGTAACCGTGAAGGCGCCAATCCCTTTTGCGCTGCTGCTGGTTTCGCTGCTCGGCCCGATCGCGGCCACGGTCGTCAAGCTCGCGGTGTCCCGGTCGCGTGAGTACCAGGCCGACCAGTCCGGCGCCGAGCTGACCGGTGACCCGCTCGCGCTGGCGTCCGCGCTGCGCAAGATCTCCGGTGGCGTCGAGGCGGCCCCGCTGCCGCCGCAGCCTCAGCTGGCCGACCAGGCTCACCTGATGATCGCCAGCCCGTTCCGGGCCGGCGAGAAGATCGGCAAGCTGTTCTCGACGCACCCGCCGGTCGAGGACCGGATCCGCCGGCTCGAGGACATGGCCGGCCGTGGCGGTTCCCGCCCGGACTCCTTCTACTGATCCTTGCCCTTGCCCTTGCCCTTGCCCTTGCCCCTGCACCGCGAGGGTGCGTGTCTGTTCGACAACACGCCGCTCGCGGTCGGCATTTGATGCACGCTCGCGGCGTCTGAGCGTGCGTTCACGTCCGCGTCGCGCGTAGGCGTGCGCTGGTCGGCGCCGCTCGTAACGTAGTGGCGGCCGCGAGCGCGTTTTTCCGCCGTGGCGTTACGAGCGACGCCGGGCTCGATATGAGTTCCGAGCTGACACAACACGCACGCTCGCCGCGCGTGAGCGTGCGCGCGCATGCTGCCGCACACGGAGTGTCGGGCAGCAGACGCGCACGTTCGCGGTGCCGAAGGGTGCCGAACGGTGCCGAAGGGTGCCGAACGGTGCCGAAGATGGGCCGATCCTCAGGCCGCGTCGGCCAGGGTCTCGACCATGGTCGGGGTCACCTGCAGCACCGCGGCGGTCGGAATGTCGTAGAACAGCCCGATCACCTCGACTTCACCGGCCAGCGGGTGCTCGCGCAGCGTCTGGACCTGCACGGCGACGTTGACCATGGCGATCTGGTCGACGGTGCCGAAGCCCGCGGCCGCCGCGGACCGCGCCACGGGATGGTTGCCGCCGTCGAACGCCGCGAGCGTGCGCTGCCCCTCGGCCAGCCACGCCTTCAGATGTTCGTCGCCTGCGCCGCGGGGCGGGGTGTCGTTGAGCAGGGCGTGCATCGCACCGCAGCTGGAGTGCCCGCACACCACCACCGACCTGACGTGCAGACGGTCCACCGCGAACGCGATCGCGGCCTCCATCGACGCATCGGTTTGTGCCGCGGGGATGAGGTTGCCGACGTTGCGGACGGTGAACAGGTCACCGGGTCCGCTGCTGGTGATGACGTTGGGCACGATGCGCGAATCGGTGCAGGTGATGAACAGGGTTTCGGGCCGCTGCGCGTGGGCGAGTTCCTGCATGTGCGGCCGCAGCACCGGGGCGGTACGGCGGTGGTAGGCCGCCAGCCCGTGCAGCACCGAGGTGGTGTTGCCGCCGCGATGCCATGAACTCCACGGCACGACGCCTGAGCGCTTGTCGAACGGGGTGAAGCCGCGGACCGGCGGACCGCTGACCGCGCTGACGAGTTCGACGGGGCCGACGTCGTGGATGTCGACCGTGCCGCCGGTCGCGGTGTGCTGACGACGCCACTCGTCGAGCGTCTGGTGTGCGGCGTGGTCGAGGAAGTCGACGGACAGTTCGACGGTGACATGCACCCCCGCTGGCACCGAGGCCAGCGCGCCGGCCAGTTTGGGCAGCGACAGGAATGTGCACGAGCCTTCCACGGTGACGCGCCACGAGTCCGGGCCGCTGGGCTCGGCGACGATCTTCGCGCGGACCACCCGCCACACCGTCAGCGCGACCGCCAGCGCGAGGCCGATCAGCACACCCTCCAGCAGGTTGAGGAACACCACGCCGGCCAGCGTCACCGCATAGACCGCGAGATCGCCGGTGCGCAAAGCAGTTTCGATGTGCGCACGCTTGACCAGCTGGCAGCCGACGACGATCAGCAGGCCGGCGAGCGCCGCCGTGGGGATCAACTGGATCAACCCGGCGAAGGGCAACGCGAACATCAGCAGCCACACGCCGTGCAGGATCGCCGACGCGCGGGTACGTGCCCCCGCCGCGACGTTGGCGGAACTGCGCACGATCACACCGGTGACGGGCAGGCCGCCGAGCGCACCGGAGGCCATGTTCGCCGCGCCCTGGCCGATCATCTCGCGGTCGAAGTCGGTGCGCGGCCCGGTGTGCATGCGGTCGACGGACACCGCCGACAACAGGCTCTCCACGCTCGCGATCAGCGCGACGGTCAACACGCCGGTGGCGAACGCGCCCCAGTTGCCGTCGGGCAGGCTCGGCAGTGCGATCGCGTCGAGGAGGGAGCCGTCGAGCCGGATCCGGCTGACATCCCACGGCAGCGCGATACTGACCGCGGTGACGCCGGCGATCGCCACGAGCGGCCCGGGAACCCGCCGGACCGGTGCCGGCATCCACCGCCAGCCGACGAGAATCGCGATGACGAGCGTACCGAGGAGCAGGCCCGCACCCTGGATCGAGCCCAGCCGCTCGGGAAGCTCGGTGATATTGGCCCACGCGGAGCTGTTGGCCTCACCGCCGAGCAGGACGTGCACTTGCTGTAGCGCGATGGTGACGCCGATCCCGGCGAGCATCGCGTGCACGACGACGGGCGAGATGGCCAGGGCTGCCCGGGCCACCCGGCTCATCCCGAGCAGCACCTGCACCAGGCCGGCGGCCACGGTGATCGCACACGTGACGGCCCAGCCGAACTGTGCCACCAGGCCCGCGATGATCACGGTGAGCCCGGCCGCCGGGCCGCTGACCTGAAGCGGGGAGCCGCCGAGTGCGCCGGCGACGATACCGCCGACGATGGCGGCGATCAGGCCGGCCAGCACCGGTGCCCCGGAGGCCACCGCGATGCCCAGCGACAGCGGCAACGCCACCAGGAAGACCACCAGCGAGGCGGGCGCGTCATAACGCATCACCGCCCTCGCTCGCTGTTGAAGGGTTTGCTGCTGCATGTCGAACTCCTGTCGGGAAGTGAGCGGCCCACGCCGGCGCCGTCGCCGGCTCGGAGGATGGTGCGACATCGTTGTCAGTGAAAGGTGTTGATACGCAGTGCTACCGGGATCCATGACGGGATCGAATCGTCGTGCACCGTCCAATCACCAAGGGCGAGAGTATTTATCGTGATTCGGCGTGGTCAAGGAACTCCGCCCGACGCATAGAGAACGCAAATCTTTGGTCGCAGGGGGCGTGCCGCAACACCGATGAGCGGGATTCTATTCCGAGGCACCGAACTGCATTATTGACGTCAGTGATTGGAAATGATTGTGTCGCAACAATTCTGACGCTGACATCCAAGTGACCTGCGTCATAGCGAGCCGTGGATATGAGCCGTACCTGAGAAGAGTCTGTGAACGTGGTGACAAGTTGCTGCACGCTCCGCACAATGGGCATATGACGGCCATCTCGGTATCCGAGCACTCTCCGCGACCGCGTCAGGCCATCCTCGGGCAGTTGCCACGCATCCAGCGTGCGGACGGGTCGCCGATCCGGGTGTTGCTGGTCGACGATGAACCGGCACTGACCAACCTGGTGAAGATGGCGTTGTACTACGAGGGCTGGACCGTGGAGGTCGCCCGCAACGGGCGCGACGCGGTGGTCAAGTTCAACGAAATCGACCCGGACGTCGTAATTCTCGACATCATGTTGCCGGACGTGGACGGTATGCAGGTCCTGCAACGGGTCCGCCAGTCCGGCGCCTATACCCCCACGCTGTTCCTCACCGCACGAGATTCCGTGCTGGACAAGGTTTCTGGTTTGACCGCCGGTGCCGACGACTACATGATCAAGCCGTTCAGTCTGGAAGAACTGGTGGCTCGATTGCGCGGGCTGCTGCGGCGCTACGCCCACACCACACCGCCTGCCCACGAGGTGCTCAAGGTCGGCGACATGGTGCTCGACAGTGCGAGCCGCGGTGTCACCCGCGGTGGCGAGCCGATCACGTTGACCGCCACCGAGTTCGAATTGTTGCGCTATCTCATGCGCAATCCGCGACGCGCGTTGAGCCGGGCCGAGATCCTGGACCGGGTGTGGAAATACGGGTTCGGCGGCAGAACCAGCATCGTGGATCTCTACATCTCCTATCTGCGCAAGAAGGTCGACGCCGGTCGCGACCCGATGATCCACACGATTCGCGGTGTGGGCTACATGCTGCGGCCCGCCGACTGAGCCGACCGATCGACACCCGCGCCGGAGAATTCCTAGAAGTCGCCGAGAATGGGCAAAAAAAATTGATCCCGCAATTATCCCCATTTCGATCGGCCGATTTGTCCACGCCGCGACGGTCCGCCCGCGTGACGCCTCGTGACGCTCACAAGCGTTGTGGCCGTGAGCTTTCCGACATCACGCCCGACGGATTCGCGGCCAGAAGGCCCACCCGAACGTATGAATTCCCTATGAATTTCATGTCCGATTGAAATGTTTGGCTCCGCTATGAATTCCTGGCCCGCCACGAATTGCGTTCATAGGCTGAAATCACATTCGGACAGAAAAGAAAGGCAATTCCGATGCGAACCACGATCATCGCCACAGTTACCGCAGGTCTCGCCATGACCGGGATGGCTCTCGCAGGCACCGCAGGCGCGGCACCCACGGGCGACACGTCGGCAGACGAGACCATCCGGCAACTGCAGTCGGAGGGCTACCGAGTCATCCAAACCAGGGTCGGCAACAAATCGAGCGACAACTGCACGGTGAGCGCGGTGCGTCCCGGTCGTGACGTCACCGAGCTGCGGCAGTCCTCGCGCGGCAACACCGAGGAGTTCGTCCGCTACACCACGGTGTACGTCGACCTCAAATGCGGCTGACGCCGAACCGCTGGCCCGGCGGATGGGGCCGGGTTAGGGTAGCGGCGTGCTGACGAGACTGCTGGTTGGGCTGGTAAGCGCCGCGGGGGCGGCAGTGATGGGCGTTCCCGGTGTCGGTATGGCCGATCCGCTGCCCGAGCCGCCGCCGCCCACGGTTCCCAATGTGAACGCGTATCCGCCGGTCAAGACCTCGGAGTACGCCGTGATGGACAACAACTGGTACGCGTTCAGCATCGGTGAGGGCATCACCTGCGTACTGCAGCGCACCGGGAGCTACGGGTGCAGCGGTCCCATCCCCGCCGCACCCAACGGCGCCAACCTGGTCAGCGGCGGGCCCGGCGTGCCCGGCTTCGCGAGCTCGCCGGCGCCGGTGTTCGCCGTCGTCGACAACGCCAAGCCGCTGCCGCCGAACACGCGGCTGAGCTACCAGACCATCAGCTGCGGCACCGACGGTGTGACGACGGCCTGCATCGACGGACGCAATCAGGCGGGCTTCGTGATCAGCCCGGCCGGCAGCTACGTCATCGGCGAGCAGGAGTCGGACTTCAAGCCGACGTTCCAGCTCGGCTGATTCAGCCGACGCCCTCGAGCGTCTCCACGTCGCTGGTGCCGATCCTGGAGATGACCTGCGGCGAACGCCTGCGCAGGGTCCCGTACCAGGCGAGCGCCACCACGATCGTGGCGATGAACAGCCACGGGATGATGTTGAGCGGGAACGGCGGAACCGGATACACGTTGGCGTAGAACACGTATGCCATCGACACGATGGCCACCGTGGCGGCGGGCCATACCAGCGGAACCCTGGCGTGGATGCTGCGCAGGTAGACGACCGTGGCCAGCGCGGCCGCCGCATAGGCCACCATGTAGCCGTAGGTGCCGTAGGTGTCCACCCAGGTGACGACATCCATGGCGTCGACGTCGCACAGGTACAGCACGACGGGGACGGCGATCACCAGCGGTCCCACCGAGAGCAGGGCCCGGTGCGGGGTCAGGTGGGTGGGGTGGGTACGGCCGATGGCCGACGGCACCACGCCCTCCTTGCCCATCACGTAGAGGATGCGCCCGATCACGTTCATCGGCGCGACCACCACGGCGAAGAACGATGCCGCGATACCGAAGTTGAGGATCGGGTTGAACCACGTCGGCATGCCGACCAGCGTGGCGATGTCGTCGAGGGGTTGCGCGGACTCGCCGAGCGCCGGGCCGAGCGCGGCGACCTGCGTGTAGGCGGCGAACACGTACAGCACGCCGACGCCTGCGGCGCTCCACATGATCGCGCGGGGCACCGCGCGGTAGGGATCCTTGGCCTCGCGGGCGAGGGCATCGGCGCTGGAGAAGCCGACGAACCCGAGGATCGCCAACACCATGCCGACGGCGATACCCGACGGTTGGAGGTCGTCGAAGGTGAACTGGCCGGCGTCGAAGGCGCGGGGGCCGAGGTGGATCAACGTGACGACCAGCAGCAGCGTGATGATCGACACCGAAATCAGTTCCAGCACAAGTGAAACCCGGGCAGACAGTCGAATCCCGCGGATGGTAAACAGCGTCGCAAGCGCTCCGAGCAGTACCGCGAGCACCACTTGGGCGCCCAGTCCGTGGACCGGGATCCCGAGCTGGGTGAGCAGCGTCGCGGTGTAGGCGACCGCGCCGCTGAGGGATCCGGCCGCGATGCCGAAACACCCGATCAGCAGGCTGACGCCGGTCAGGTACGCGCCGAAGGGCCCCAGAGCGGTTGCGGCGTAACTGTACAGCGAACCCGCCGACGAACGCCGTTTGGCGAACTGCGATATGCAATAGCCGACGGACAGGATCACCACGGTGGCAAGGGCGAACGAGATCCACGTGCCGCCGCTCGCGGTGGTGTAGATCGCCGCGGCGGTGAACGCGATCACGGCGCTCGGTGCGATGTTGGCGATCGCCTGGGCGGCGAGCTCACCGCCACCCATGACGCCGCGCCGCAGCCCGGCGTCGCCTGCGTCGGATCGGGGATCGGTCTGAAGAGATTCGGTCACAGTGGTTCTCGATTCCGGTCAGGCGGAGGGGATGAGGAGTTGACGCAGCGCGTGTCCGGCGGCGAGATCGGCGAGCGCGGCGGCGGCCTCGTCGAGAGGCCGGCGTCCGGAGATCATCGAGGTGAGGTCGAGGTTTCCGGCCATGACCTCGTCGACCAGTGCGGGGATGTCGCGCTCGGGCACCGCGGAGCCATAGTTGGACCCGAGGATCCGCTGATCGCCCTCGGCGAGGGCCAGCGGGTCGAAGCTGGCTCGCTCGCCCTGCGGGGGCAGGCCGACGATGACCGCGGCTCCGCCGAGACCCAGTGCGGCGATGGCTTGTTCGGTGGTCGTGATCTTGCCGATGGCGTCGAACACGTAGTCATAACCGTCGGCTTCGATCTCGCGCATGGCGGCGACGACGTCGTCGGTGGCCCCGGCGTCGACGGTGTCGGTGGCACCGAGTTGCGTTGCCAATTCCAGTTTTTCGGAAACCACATCGATGGCGACGATGCGTGATGCGCCGGCGAGGCGGGCGCCTTGCACGCAGGCCAGGCCCACGCCGCCGCAGCCGATCACCGCGACCGTGGAACCCGCCTGGACCCCCGCGGTGTTGCGCACCGCGCCGACTCCGGTCGCGATCGCGCAACCGACGATCGCGATGTCTTCCAGCGGCGCATCCTTGCGGACCTTGACGGCGCCGCTGCGCGGCACCACGACCTGCTCGGCATACGAGGACACCCCGAGGTAGTGGTGGACGGTCCCGCGTTCGTTGGACAACCGGGTGGTGCCGTCGTACAGCGTCCCCCGGGCGGCGACCACGTTGGCCACCAGCGAGCATTGGGCGGGCCGCCCGGCCCGGCAGTATCGGCACTCTCCGCAGCCCGGCACCCAGCTCAGCACGACGTGGTCACCGGGTTCGAGATCGTCGACCCCTTCGCCGACCGCGGTGACGACCCCGGAACCCTCGTGCCCGAGCACCACCGGCGTCGGTACGTCCCAGGCACCGGTCGTGACGTGCAGATCGGAATGGCAGACGCCCGCGGCGGCGATCTTCACGCGCACCTCGCCGGGCCCGGGCGCCGCGAGTTCAACCGACTCGACGGTGATGGTGCCGTCGAACACGGCGGCCCGGATGCTCATCGGGGCGGGTTTGTTCTGGGCGTTGTCAGGTACGGACACCAGATGGCCTTTCTGTGTGCGAGAGGTACCTCAGCGGTATCGTTCAGTGCCATAAAACAGCTGGAGGGTGTTTTATACCACTAAACAAGTGATCGTCAACGTCTGACGACGACCGATCGAGGGGTGCATTGACGGGCAGCGCAGAGTCGGGGATGGGTCGCGCCGGCAGGAGGCTGCGGCAGTTTCGCCGCGAACGCGGGATGAGCCTGACCGATGTGGCGGCAAAGGCCGAGGTGACCAAGGGGTTCCTCAGCCTGGCCGAGCGCGGCATGACCAACGTGTCGGTCCCCGTGTTGATGCGGATCTGCGACGCGCTGGGAATCGGCATCGGCGACCTCTTCGAGTACCCGGCCGCACCGATTGTCCGCAGCGGTGCCGGAGCACCGCTGGAGATGGGCGGCCACGGCGTCCGCGAAGAGTTGCTCACCCCGAAAACCGAGCACCACGTGCAGGTCATGCGCACCGTGATGCGGCCAGGGGGAGGGTCGGGCGGTGCATACCGCCTCGATGCCGCGACGATCGTGGCCTACGTGTTGCGGGGTGCCCTCAGCATCACCGTGGACGACGAGACCGTGGTGCTGAACGTCGGTGACTGTCTGACCTTCGGTGCCACGCAGCTACACGACTGGCACAACCCGACCGCGGAAGAGGCCGAGGTGTTGTGGACCATCGCGCCCCCGGTCGGAGCCGAGGACTTCTCCGCCGCGGTGCGTGGCAGCTGAGATCAGAACCCCGAGCTGTGCACCTCGTGGCCGGTCTTCTCGGCCATGAGGCCGCGGTAGGCCTGTTCGACGGTCGACCCGTGGTTGATCACGGCGTCGACCTCGCGGGCGATCGGCATGTTGAGCCCGTACTGGTCGGCGAACTCCATGATCACGCTGGCGGCCTTGACACCCTCGGCGACCTGGTTCATCGACGCGATGATCTCGTCGATCTTCTTGCCCGCCCCGAGTTGTTCGCCGACGTGGCGGTTGCGGCTGCGTTGGCTGGTGCAGGTGACGATGAGATCACCCATGCCCGCCAGCCCGGCGAACGTGTCGCGCTGTCCGCCGACGGCCTCGCCCATCTTGGCCATCTCCCGCACGGCGCGGGCGATGACCATGGCGCGGGTGTTCTCGCCGATGCCCAGCGAGTAGCCCATGCCGACGGCGATCGCGTAGACGTTCTTCAGCGCGCCCGCCATCTCGACGCCGGTCACGTCGTCGGTGGTGTAGGTGCGGAACCGCTTGGTGCGGAACAACTCTGCGAGTTTGGCGGCCAGGTGCTGATCGGGCATGGCCAGGACCGCGGCCGCGGCGTAGCCCTCGGCGACCTCGCGGGCGATGTTCGGCCCGGCGAGGATGCCTGCCGGATGGCCGGGCAGCACCTCGTCGACGATCTGGCTCATCCGCATGTTGGTGCCCTGCTCCAGACCTTTCACCAGGGACACCACCGGCACCCACGGCCGTAGCTCGCGGGCGAGCTCCTGCAGCACCCCGCGGAAGCCGTGCGAGGGCACCCCCATCACGATGACGTCGGCGCAGTTGGCGGCCTCACTGAAATCGTTGGTGGCCTTGAGGGTTTCCGGTAGGACGCACTCGTCGCCGAGATACCGCGAGTTGCGGTGGTTCTCGTTGATGTCTTTCGCGGTTTCCTCCGACCGGACCCACTGCAGTGTCGGTCCGCGCCGCGCGCAGATCGAGGCGACCGTGGTGCCCCAGGAGCCCCCGCCGAGTACGACGACCTTGGGTACGCGTAGCGATGCTGCCATGGCGATCAGCGTATTGCCGAAGCGCGTCCGTTGACGGTGACTTCGTGAACTAGGGATCGAACTGTCCTGACCGCCGAATGTTGGCTCGTGTACGAAACTTCTCGGGGATGTCGCACACGAGCCGACGTTCGCCGGTGACGGACATCGTGGCAAATCTCTTGCGGCGAATTTTCCGATTCGGCGTACACGGCCCAAGTTAACGTGCATATTCTGCACGCAAACCGGGGATGCGGGCCGTTCCACGGGGGGTGGCATGTCTGCACGTACGGGATGCGGATGGCGCGACTCGGCGGAAATTGTCAAACACGTTGATGCACCGGGGTTTACCTTGCCGACAATTTACGACCGGACCCCTCGGCCCGCGGACGGCGGAAAATCGGGGGCCCGCGGCGCACATGCTGCGGATTCCGTGGCCCGTTGCCGATAAGTTAATGAGTATTCGGCGGACTGTTGACGGCGCGAGACGGCCACAGCTACGGTGCGAACCACTGCGAGTTACCCGTGGGGGGCGTCTCGTTACCGGGAGGATTGATGGTGTCTACGCGTAACGGGATCGGATGACCACCTCGCCCGAACATGTGTCGGAGGGCGCGGCGCCGGAGCGGGGCACCGACGCGATCGAGAAGTGGGCCACCGGCTACGTCAGGCGTCACCCGATCGCCTCGCTGACCACGGTCGGTGATCAGTTCGTCCTCGGCGTGCGCACCGTCCAGTACCTGTTCACCGAGCTGTTCACCGGCCGGTTCCAGTGGCAGGAGTTCATCCGCCAGGGCGCGTTCATGGCGGGCACCGCCGTCGTGCCGACGGTGCTGGTGGCGCTGCCCATCGGCGTAACCCTGTCCATCCAGTTCGCCCTGCTGGCCGGTCAGGTCGGCGCGACGTCGCTCGCGGGCGCGGCCAGCGGGCTGGCCGTGATCCGGCAGGCCGCCTCGCTGACCGCGGCCGTGCTGATGGCCGCCGCGGTGGGTTCGGCGATCACCGCCGACCTCGGCTCCCGCAAGATGCGCGACGAGACCGATGCCATGGAGGTCATGGGCGTCTCGGTGATCAAACGGCTCGTCGTGCCGCGCTTCGCCGCGGCCGTCATGATCGGCGTCGCGCTGACCGGGGTGGTGTGCTTCGTCGGGTTCCTCGCGAGCTTCATGTTCAACGTCTACTTCCAGGACGGCGCCCCAGGCAGCTTCGTGGCCACGTTCGCGTCGTTCGCGACGACCGGCGACATGATCGTCGCGTTGGTCAAGGCGGTGATCTTCGGCGCCATCGTGGCCGTGGTGTCCTGTCAGAAGGGCCTGTCGACGGTGGGCGGGCCGACGGGTGTGGCGAACTCGGTGAACGCCGCGGTCGTCGAATCGATCCTGTTGCTCATGATCGTCAATGTCGCGATCAGCCAGCTCTACATCATGCTCTTCCCGCGAGTGGGCCTGTGACATGACCGCATCGCCATACGTCCCGACTCTGCTCGCCCCGTGGGTGCGCTTCGGGCAGCGTGCCTCCAAGCCGATCATCCGGCTCGGGCACATGCTGGTGTTCTTCGTGCGCGCGGTGGCCGCGGTCCCGATCGTGCTGCGGCACTACCGCGGCGAGTTCGTCCGGCTGCTCTCCGACATCGCCTGGGGCAACGGATCTCTCGTCGTCGGCGGCGGAACCGCAGGCGTTGCCGTCGTTCTCGGCATCACCGTCGGAGCCCTCGTCGGTATCGAGGGCTACAACTTCCTGGACCTGCTCGGCCTCGGCCCGGCGACCGGCATCATCTCCTCACTGGTCAACACGCGCGAACTCGCGCCGATCGCCGCGTCGTTGGCGTTCGCCACCCAGGCGGGCTGCCGCTTCACCGCGCAACTCGGATCGATGCGCATCGCCGAGGAGATCGACGCGCTCGATTCCATTGCGATCCGGCCGATTCCGTACCTGGTCACGACGCGGTTGATGGCCGCGGTGGTCGCGGTGATCCCGCTGTACGTGATGTGCCTGGCGGTGAGCTACCTGACCACCCAGACCGTGGTGTTCCTGATCAGCGGCGGGTCGACGGGTTCGTACCTGCACTACTTCACGCTGATGCTCTCCGGACAGGACATCCTGTACTCGCTGCTGAAAACCATGATCTTCGTGTGGATCGCCTCCACGGTGCAGTGCTACTACGGGTTCTACGCCTCGGGCGGTCCGGTGGGCGTCGGCGTCGCGGCCGGACACGCCATGCGGGCCAGCATCACCGTGGTGATCATCGTCAACATGCTGCTGACCATGGCGTTGTGGTCGGTCGACGCGGGTGCACGGTTCGGCGGCTGACATGGGGAACTCGATCGAACTCGACGGGCGCGGACCATCCGACCGACAGCTGCTGGGCTGCGGTCTGGCCGTTCTCGTTGTCGCGGGGCTGATCTCGACGGTCCTGCTGGTCAAGGCGACCGGCCGGCTCGATCCGTATGTGCGGGTGGTGGCCGCGCTGGTCAACGTCGGCGACGGTCTGCCGCAACGCTCCGACGTCAAGTACCACGGCGTGCTGGTCGGCATGGTCGAGGACGTCACCCCGGCCGCCCACGGCGAGCCCAACTACGTCCACATCAACCTCGATCCCGAATATGCGAGGTCGATCCCGAGCACGGTGACCGCCCGTGTGGTGCCGAGCAACGTGTTCGCGGTGTCCTCGGTGCAGCTGGTCGACCCCGGGCAGGCGCCCGGTTCGGGTCCCGGCCCGATCTCCGCCGGGGCCCGCATCCCCGAGGACACCGAACTGCCGACGGTGTTGTTCCAGACCACGATCAGCAAGCTGCGCGACATCCTCGCCGCCACCGGGCGCGGCCGCGAGGACCACACGGTCGGCCTGCTCGCCGCGGTCAACGCCGCCACCGAGGGGCGCCGCACCCAATTGCTCACCGCCGGAGCGCAATTGAACCGGCTGATCGACGAGGTCGATTCGATCGTGGCCACCGACCCGGCCGCGCCCACGACGGTCTCGGCGCTCATCGACGCCACCCGCGGTCTGCAGCAGACCGCGCCGGAGTTGGTCGACGCGTTGCACACGGCCGTGCGGCCGATGCAGACGCTGGTGGAGCAGCGGTCCCAGCTCGACGCGCTGATCAGCGCGGGCATGAACACCCTCGGCACCACCCGCACCGCGCTGAACAACCACACCGACCGCATGGTGACCATCACCTCGGAGCTCACCCCGGTGGTGGGCAACCTCGCCGACACCTCGCGCCACTGGCTGCCGGCGTTCGTCAAGCTGAACCAGTTGTCCGACAAGTTCTTCCAAGAGGTGTGGCGACCCGACCGCAACATCGGCAACATGCGGATGAACCTGTCGTTCACGCCGACCTACACCTACACCCGCGCCGACTGCCCGCAGTACGGTGAGCTCAAGGGCCCGAGCTGCTTCACCGCACCCCTGGTGGTCACCCGGCCCGCGCTGCCCGACCAGATGCTGCCGCGCAACTACCAGCCGCCCGAGGACCTGGCTCCTCCGCCGGGCACCGTCGTCGGTGAGAACGGAAACCTGGTCGCGGTCGGCCCGCCCTACCTCAACCCGAACCCGGACCTGTCCGATCCGAATCCGCCACTGCCGCCGGGGATGTTCCCCGCACCGCCGGTGCCCGGCTCGGCGAATCCCGCGCTGCCGCCGACACCGCCGCCCGCGGTCAACCAGTCGCCGTTGGCGCCGGTCGCACCGAAACCCGGTGGCCCGCCGCTGCCGAAATCCGGTGGCCCGCCACCGCTGCCCGCCGAGGCCGTGCCCGCGTCGTTCGGCGGCAACGTCGGACCGGTCGGCAGTGAACAGGAACGGGTGACGCTCAGCGTGATCACCGGTCAGCCGGTCAGCACCGCCACCCAGCTGCTGCTGGGGCCCGTGGCGCGCGGGACGACCGTGTCGCTCGCCGAACCGCCTGCAGGAGAGGAGCCCCGATGAAAGATCGCGGTGCGCTCATCGGGCTGTCGTTGTTCATGGTGGTGGCGCTGACGCTGACCTGGATGGTCTACGTCACGCTGCGCCGCGACGTGGCCGGGAACACCGTGCCGTACACCGCGGTGTTCACCGACGTGTTCGGGTTACGCGAGGGCGACGACGTGCGCATGGCCGGGGTTCGCGTCGGCCGCGTGGAGAAGATCGAACTCGACGGCAGCCACGCCAAGGTGTCGTTCGTGGTGCAGGACGATCAACAGGTGTTCGGCAACACCGTCGCATCGGTGACCTACCAGAACATCGTCGGCCAGCGGTATCTCGGTTTGTCCCTCGGCAAGCAGGGCGATCCCACCCCGCTGCCCGCAGGCACCGTGATCCCGGTCGAACGCACCGACCCGTCCTTCGACGTCGGCACCCTGCTCAACGGGTACGAGCCGCTGTTCAGCGTGCTGGACCCGAAATACGCCAACAACCTCACCGAGGGCGTCATCCAGTCACTACAGGGCGACGCGGGCTCCATCACGGCGCTCGTCGACCAGACCGCCGAACTCACCGAGGCATTCGCCGGGCGCGACGAGGAACTCGGCACGGTGATCACCGACCTGAACACCGTGGCCGCCAACCTCGCCCGGCACAACGACGACCTCGACCACATCATCTCGCAGGCCCAATCGGTCGTGGCGACGTTCGAGGCGCGCCGTCCCGAACTGGTGGACTCGATGGGCTCGATCGCCAAGGTGGTCCGCCAACTGTCGACGATCTCCGACCAGGTGTACCCGGCGCTCAACGAACTCGTCGAGCGCCAACCGGGTTTCGCGGCCCACCTGGTCGGGATCGAACCGCAACTGGCGTTCGTCGGTGCCAATCTTCCGCTGATGCTGAAGGGTTTCGCGCGGATCACCCAGGAGGGCACCTACGCCAACGCCTACCTGTGTGAGCTGAACGCCACCGCGTTCTTCCCGGGCCTCAACGACGTCACGCCGATCATCGTCGACGCGGCGACCCCCGGCAACAAGGCGCAACACACCCCCAAGTGCAGGAGCATGGCCGATGGCTGAGGCGCGAAAAGCCAAGCGACGCAAGCCACTGGAGAACTACAACCGCCTGTGGCTCGGCGTCGTCGCGGTCGCCGTGGTGTCGGTGCTGATCGGGGGGATGCTGCTGGTACGGGTCGCCGACATCGGCTACACGCAGTACACCGCGCGCTTCCTGCAGGCCGCCGCGCTCAAGGCAGGCAACCCGGTGACGATCGCGGGCATCCCCGTCGGCGAGGTCAAGAGCATGCGACTGGCCGGCGATCACGTCGAGGCGAAGATCAAGGTCCGCAACGACGTTGCGCTCGGCGCGGATTCGCGCGCGAAGATCATGGTCACCACCATCCTCGGTTCGCGCTACCTCGCGCTGGAGCCCGCGGGCGACGGTTCGCTGCCCGACAGGATTTTCGACCTGTCGCACACCGACGTGCCCTACGACCTGCAGGAGGCGTTGACCGATGTCACCACCACCTTCGAGCAGGTCGACTCCGACAAGTTCGCGCAGACGCTGCAGATCCTCGGCAAGCAACTGGAAACCCTGCCGCCGGTTATCCCGCAGGCATTGGAGAACACCCACACCCTGTCGACGATCATCGCGCAACGCCGCGACCAACTGGGTGAGCTGCTGAAGACCACCGAGCTGGTCAGCAACACCCTGTACCGGCAGAAGTCCACCATCGGCAGCCTGATGAACCAGGGCAACTCGCTGCTGGCGGAGTTCGTCGCCCGGCGCGCGACCTTCCACGCGATGATGGACGCGCTCACCAACCTGGTGCAGACCCTGAGCGGCATCGTGATCGACGATCGGCCCGAGCTGGAGAAGCTGCTCACCGATCTGCGTGAACTGTCGGCGCTGCTCGGCAAGAACGACGGCATGCTGCGCAGCATCCTGCAGACCGCGCCGATCGCATTGCGCAACATCGCCAACATGACCGGTACCGGCAACGCGATCGACTTCAACGCCTCCAGCGGTCTGCTGATCGACTCGTGGATGTGCGCCATCAGCGGCCGGGCCGAGCAATTCGGCATGATCCCGTACTTCCAGGACTGCAAATGAAACTCCTCAAGAACAAGGTGGTCGCGGCGTTGCTCGCCGCGGCGGTGCTCGGTGGGGTGGTCCTCACCGTCGGCGGCGCGTACGTCAACCAGCAGATGGACGCGATCACCGTCACCGCGCAGTTCGACAGCGCCGCCGGGCTTTACCAGGGCAACGTGGTCGCGGTCCTCGGGATGCCGGTGGGCGAGGTCGACAAGATCAGCAACAAGAACGGCTACGTCGAGGTGCAGTTCACGGTCGACAAGGGGGTCAAGATTCCCGCCGACGTCCAGGCGGCCACCATCTCGAACTCGATCCTCACCGACCGCCAGATCGAGCTGACCCCGCCGTACCGCGGCGGCCCGACGCTGCGGAACCACGACACCATCGGCTTGAACCGCACCCGCACCCCGGTCGAATTCGCGCGGGTGCTCGACGTTCTCGACAAGCTCGCGGGCTCGCTGCGCGGCGACGGCACGGGTAACGGCCCGATCGCCGACGTCCTCGGCTCCGGTGCGGCCATCGTCGACGGCAACGGCAGGCAGATGAAGGACGCGCTCGGTGAACTGTCGAACGCGTTGCGGCTCAGCGCCGATCGCGGTCAGGTGACCAGAGATCAGCTGACCACCATCGTCGGGAACCTGAGCTCGCTGTCGCGAGCCGCCGCCGACAACGACGCCATGATGCGCGAATTCGGTTCGTCGGTGCGGGCGCTCAGCCAAATCGTCGCCGACGAGGACCTCGGCAGCGGGGCCACCGGCAAGAAGATCAACGAGGTGCTCACCCACACCGGCCAGGTGCTCGAGACCCACCGGGAGACCATCAAAGACATGGTCGCCAACGGTGACGTCGTGCTGAACACCGTCGCCGTCGACCACAACCGCGATGTCAAGGAACTGCTCGACGTCGCACCGATGACCCTGGACAACCTGTACAACGTCGCCGACCAGAAGAACGGCGCGCTGCGGGTCAAGGTGGTCACCGACAAGCTGCTGTTCGACAACCAGCTGATCAAAGAGGTGTGCAACATGATGGGTCTGCGGCAGTTGGGTTGCAGCACCGGGACGTTGCAAGATTTCGGACCCGACTTCGGGTTGAGCTCCATGCTCGACGGACTCGCGGCGATGGGGCAGAAGTGATGGCGGGTGTTCGGAAGTCACGATTCGTCGCGGCCCTTGCGCTGACCGTATGTGTCGTCGTCTCCGGCTGCGCGACAAACGGTCTGGCCGACCTTCCGCTGCCGGCACCCGGTGTCGGCTCCGGCGGCTACCGGATCACCGCGGTGTTCTCCAACGCGCTGAACCTGCCGGCCAACGCCAAGGTGAAGCTCGCCGGCGCCGACATCGGTCAGCTGGAATCGATCGTCGCGCGCAACTACACCGCGGTCACCGGGCTGCGGATCATGGACGGCGTGCGGCTGCCGCAGGGCAGCACCGCCGAACTACGTTCCGCGACACCGCTCGGTGACGTCTTCATCGCGATCAAACCGCCTGGCCCGGTCGAGTCCGGTACGCCGTTGCTCAAAGACGGCGACACCATCGATCTGCGGTCGACGGCGGCCGCCGCGACCGTCGAATCGGTGCTGAGCTCCGCGGCGATCCTCGTCAACGGAGGTGCGGTGCGCAACTTCACCAACCTCATCAACGGCATGGGCAAGGCGACCGGCGATCAGGGGCAGGCGTTCGGCAACCTGATCCGCAAGACCAACAACACGCTCGCGACGCTGACGGCGCGGTCGGAGCAGATCTCGACCGCGATGTCGGAGACATCACTACTGGCCCAACAGATTTCGGCCAAGAACCAGACACTCAGCGACGTGATGGCGCAGGCCCGGCCCGCCACGGACACGCTCGCGGAGCACACCACGCAGATCGCGGACCTGGTCACCCAGCTCGGTGATGTCGCCAACCAGCTGCGCAAGTTCCCGTCGATCGCCGGTACCGACGCCAGCGGTCGCAGCGTCATCGCCGACGCGAACACCGTTGCCCGGGCCTGGAACGACGTCGCGTTGGCACCGGACGCGACGCTCTACGCGCTCAACCGGTTGCTGCCGCCGTTCATCAAGTCGATGAGCTCCGGTGCGATCGCGCTCGACGCGAGTGTCGACCGTCTGATCCTCGGCTCAATCCCGGACATCGGTTACGCCGGTGACCAAGGGTTGCACGGGCCGAAGCGGTCGGACTGGCACCAGTTGGTGGGCACGCTCAAGTACACGTTGCTCCGCCTGCAGGAACGGGTCGTCGGCAAAGGCCCCGGCGTGCCGCAGGTTCCGGTGATCCCCAGCCCCACCGAACCCGGCGAGATCATCGTCGACCCGCGCGTGGCCGCGCCCGCACCGCCGGCCGAGGCCCCGGCCCCGGCTCCGGCCGAGGCCCCACGATGATCCCCGCCATCGCCGACCGGATCGTCGACCTCGTCCGTTTCGGGTACCGCAAGCGGGCCTGGCTGTCGGCGCTCGGGCTGATCATGACGCTCGTCGTCGCGACGACCTACCTGTTCTTCGGGGCGCTGCAGGTGAACCCGCTCGAATCGGACTACCGGCTCACCGTCGAGTTACCGGAATCGGCAGGACTTCTGCCCGATCAGGACGTGACGCTGCGGGGCGTGCCGATCGGCCGGGTGGAACGCCTCGACATCACGCCCACCGGGGTCGCCGCCGTCGTCAGGGTGAAGTCGTCGGTGAAGATCCCGGAGTCCAGCGATGTCCGGGTGTCGGGACTGTCGCCGGCCGGTGAACAGTACATCGACTTCATCGACGCGCCCACAGGCGGATCGACCCGGTTCCTCGCCGACGGCGCCGTGATCGAACAGGGCCGCGCCACCGTGCCGGTGAGCCTGGCGAATCTGCTGGCCGACGCCGACGGCGCACTCGGACAGGTCGACACCGCCAAGATCGAGCTCATCAAGCGCGAGCTGAGCCTCACCGACGCCGGGCCGCAGAAGCTCGCCGACATCGTCGACGGCGGCACCTTCCTGCTCTCCACACTCGATTCGGTGCTGCCGCAGACCAGTTCGCTGCTGCGGACCAGCCGGGTGGTGTTCACGATGCTCGCCGACAAGAACCCCGGCATCGGCGTCGCCTCGGACAATCTCACCGAAACCTTCACCGGCATCGACAAGATGCGCGAGGGTTACCGTCGACTGACCAACCAGACACCGGAGACCCTGGCAGCGGTCGACAACTTGTTCCTCGACAACTCCGACACCATGGTGCAGCTGCTGGGCAACCTCACCACCGCCTCGCGGCTGCTCTACCTGCGGGTGCCCGCGCTCAACGCGCTGTTCCCGTCCTACCGCACCTCGGTGCTCGACGCGATCGGGTCCGCGGTACACGACGGCGGGCTGTGGGGGACGGCCGAGGCCTACCCGCGCTACACCTGCGACTACGGCACACCGAAACTGCCACCCTCATCGGCGGATTACCCCGAGCCGTTCATGTACACCTACTGCACCGACGTCCACCCGGGCGTGCTGGTCCGCGGCGCGAAGAACGCGCCACGACCGGCCGACGACGACACGGCCGGGCCGCCGCCGGGTGCCGACCTCGGTCGGCAGACCGATCCCACACCCAGGGGCCGTTACACCATTCCCACGCCCTACGGAGGACCGACGCTACCGATCGAACCTCCCCGGTAGCCACGCCCTCACCCGAAGGAGATCACCGTGAAGCTCAAGACCGACAAGCGCAAGGACGTTTTCGACGAAGTCGTCGAGGACGACTCAACAACAGAAACCGTCGACGACGACACCGCGTCGGAAGTCGACACGGCCGCAACAGAATCCGAGCCCCCGTGCGCGGAGGAAGCGCCGGAGGAAGCCACCGAGGAGAAGCCCGTCGCTACGGCGATCAAGCCGAACCGCCGCCGAAGCGTACGGGGACTCGCCGCAGGCATTCTCATCGCCGCACTGGTGGGTGGCTGCGGTTTCCTGGGCTGGCAGCTGTGGCAGACCAAACAGGTGATGCAGGCCGGGAACCAGGCGAGAGATGCCGCGGCGAACTACGCCCAGGTGCTCACCAGCATCGACTCGAACAAGGTCGACGAAAACTTCGACCAGGTGCTCGCCGGCGCCACGGGCGAATTCAAGGACATGTACTCGCAATCGAGCATGCAGCTGCGCCAGCTGTTGATCGAGAACAAGGCCACCGCGCACGGGGTGGTCGTGGAATCGGCGGTGCAGTCAGCGACCAAGGACAAGGTCGTGGTGTTGCTCTTCGTCGACCAGTCCGTGCAGAACACCGCCGTGCCGGATCCGCGGATCGACCGCAGCCGCATCAAGATGACCATGGAGAAGATCGACGGGCAATGGAAAGCAAGCAAAGTCGAGCTGCCCTGAGCATGACGCGGCTGGCCCCACTGATCGGCGCGGCACTGACGGTCGCCGCGCTCGTGACGGCCCCGCCTGCCGGAGCGTCGGCGGTGTCATTCTGTGACGATCTCGCCGGACGGATGGACGGGCCGTACTGCCACCTGTCGATGGAGTCCGACCGCAAGGCAACCCGCGACATCAAGGTCGCCATCCCCGGCGAGCTCGTCGACGACCAGGTGGCCGGTCCGGTGGTGCGCGACTACCTGTCCACGCTGGTGGGCAACTGGATGAGGGCAGGCCAGAAGATGGTCGCCGACAGCTTTGGCGAGGCGAACTACCAGATCTTCCGGCACAGCGACGCGCTGTCGGTGGTGTTCCGCGAGACCTATCACGCCGACGGACCGGACTTCAACAACGCCTATCGCACATTCACATTCGACATGGCCGAGGGCCGGCGGCTGCAACTCGCCGACCTCATGAAGCCCGGCGTCGATCCGCTGATCGAAATCCCGCCGCTGGCCGAACCGTTCGTCATCCAGGCACTTGATCAGGCCCCACCCCCGCACCAGCCGGGTACCTATCCGTTCGTCGTGGACCGCTGGACGCCGGACAAGGTGTACTCCGGCGCCTACAAGGCGTGGGCGTTGACACCCGACGAGCTGATCGTCTACATGCCGGACTATCCGGTGGGTCGGGATCGGCCGACCGACTTCACCCCCGGCGTCATGCAGTGGTCGATGGACGGCGGCACCGTGCAGGCGCACATCCCGCTCGGCGCGCTCGCCCCGATCCTGCAACCCCGGTATGGCGGCGCCTGAACCTTCGCCGAGAACGAGAAATGCTGTGGCAGAGGTGTCCCACGCGGTATTTTCGTCACTCTCGATTCGTATGACGGCATCTGCACGGGGTTCGACTCCCGGCGAGCGCAAAGGGTCACGCGACCCCCATTTGTTGTCAACATGGCCGAGTTCGACAACAGTTCGTCTATGGGGGGAGGGCCGTCATGCGGCCACAACGTTCGGTGTTCGCGCCGATCGTCGCGCTACTTGCCACCGCCCTGGTGTCGGCGGCGTGCGGATCGTCGCAGAACTCCGCACAGACCGCCGACGGCAGGACCGTGGTCCGGTATCAGGGGTGGGCCGGGCAGGTCGAATTCCAGGAACTTGCAGAAGAACTCGGCTACTACGACAAGATCAAGCTGGAGTGGGTCGGCAACACGACCAGCGGCCCGCAGGACATCCAGTCGGTGGCGACCGGCGACATCGATGTCGGCTCGGCGTTCAACGGGGCGGTGGTCAAGCTCAACGCCGCGGGCGCGCCGATCACCTCGGTGCTGAGCTCCTACGGCGCCGACGACGGCGAGTACACCGGCTACTTCGTGCTCGAGGACAGCCCGATCCGCACCGCGCGTGACCTGATCGGCAAGAAGGTCGGCATGAACACCCTCGGCGCGCACCACGAGTTCCTCACCCGCGAATGGTTGGCCCAGCAGGGCCTGTCCAACGACGAGATCAAGACCGTGACGTTGACGGTGGTCCCGCCGGTCAACACCGAACAGGCGTTGCGGGAAAAGCAGATCGACGTCGCCGCGATGAACGGCATCTGGCGTGAGACCGCGCAGGAACGCGGCGGTATCCGGCCGTTGTTCACCGACAAGGCGTTGTTCGGCGCGTTCAGTTACGGCACCTACGTGATGCGCGACGACTTCATCGCCAGGAACCGCGACGCCGCCGCCGATTTCGTGCAGGGCACGGCGCGCGCGATCCGTTGGACCCAGGTGACACCGCGCGACGAGGTGGTGGCCAAGTTCCGCGAGATCATCAACAACCGCCACCGCAACGAGGACACCAAGACCATCGACTACTGGCGCAGCTCGGGCCTGCCCGTAGCGGGGGCGGTGATCGCCGAACGTGAGCTGCAGACCTGGATCGACTGGCTGGTGTGCAACGGTGAGCTCAAAGAGGGTGAGCTGAAGGCAAAAGACCTCTACACCAACGAGTTCAACCCGTATGCCAACGGCACCTACCCCACCGACAGTGGTCCCGACGGGCAAGCATTGGCGAAGAAATGAGCGACGAACCGAAGTTGCGGCTACGCAACGTCACCAAGCACTTCGACGTCCGAGGTGAGAAGTCCACGTTCACGGCGATCGACGACATCAGCCTCGACGTGGCGGCCGGGGAGTTTCTCGTCCTGGTCGGCCCGAGTGGGTGCGGCAAGTCGACGCTGCTCGACCTGCTCGGCGGGTTGAGCCAACCGACGTCGGGAGAGATCCTGCTCGACGGCGTCCCGATCACCGGACCCGGGCTGGACCGCGGCATCGTCTTCCAGCAGTATGCGCTGCTGCCGTGGCGCACCGCACGCAAGAACATCGAGTTCGGTCTGGAGGCCAAGGGCCTGCCCGCCTCCGAGCGCAAGCAGCGCGCCGAGTATTACCTGGAACTGGTGGGGCTGGCGGCTTTTGCCGATCGCTACCCGCACGAGTTGTCCGGCGGCATGAAACAGCGGGTGGCGATCGCCCGGAGCCTGGCCTTCGATCCGGAGGTGCTGCTGATGGACGAACCGTTCGCGGCGCTGGACGCGCAGACGCGCGAGTCGTTACAGGACGAGCTGTTGGGGATCTGGGAGGCCACCGGCAAGACCATCCTGTTCATCACGCACGGCATCGACGAGGCGCTGTACCTCGGGCAGCGCGTCGCGGTGCTGACCTCGCGGCCCGGCCGGATCAAGCAGATCGTCGACGTCGAGATCGACCGCGGCGGCGAAGACGTGCGCTCGAGCGCCGGGTTCCGCGAGCAGCGCCACCACATCTGGTCGCTTCTGCACGACGAGGTGGAGCGCGCCAAGAGTCAGGAGATTACGCATGTCTAGCGACACGGCGGTTCTCGACCCCCGCGCACCCGTCGTCACATCGCCCGTCGTCGCGGACGCACCTGGGCGCGCTCGACAGTTGCGCACCCTGGCCTGGCGGTTGGTGCGCCCCGTCGTCGTCATCGCGTTGTTCCTCGCGGTGTGGGAGACCGCCCCGCGTATCGGGTTGGTGGACAGCGTTTTCCTGCCGCCACTGAGCCAGGTGGTCGAGGCGTGGTTCACCCTGCTGGGCAACGGCCAGCTGTGGGAACATGTCTCGGCCAGCCTGTCTCGGGCGCTCGCCGGATTCGCGTTGGCGATCCTGGTGAGCATCCCGCTGGGCGTGGCCATCGGGTGGTACCGGCAGGTCGCCGACTTCCTCAATCCGATTCTGGAGTTGTTCCGCAACACCGCGGCGTTGGCACTGCTGCCGGTGTTCGTCCTCATCCTGGGCATCGGGGAGACCTCGAAGGTCGCGCTGGTGATCTACGCGTCCTCGTTCCCGATCCTGCTCAACACGATCTCGGGGGTACGCACCGTCGACCCGCTGCTGATCAAATCGGCACGGTCCCTCGGGCTGAGCCCGATCCGGTTGTTCCAGAAGGTGATCCTGCCCGCGGCCGTGCCGACCATCTTCACCGGTCTGCGCATGGCGGCGGCGTCGTCGATCCTGGTGTTGATCGCCGCCGAGATGGTGGGCGCGAAAGCCGGGCTGGGGTATTTGATCACCGCCTCGCAGCTCAACTTCCAGATCCCCAACATGTACGCCGGCATCGTCACGATCGCCTTGGTGGGTGTGGTGTTCAACGGCATCCTCGTCGCGATCGAGGCGCGGTTGTCGGGCTGGCGTGCGACCACCTGAGAAGAAAGATGACACCACGACCATGACGGCACAGCCGCGGCAACTACATCTCAATGCGTTTCTCATGGGCGTCGGCCACCATGAGGCCGCCTGGCGTCACCCGCGTACCGACGCGCGAAACCTCACCGACGTCACCCACTTTCAGCGGCTGGCGCAGCTCGCCGAGCGGGGCAGGCTCGACTCGGTGTTCTTCGCCGACACCCTTGCGGTGGGTCCGCGCGTCAAGCACAACTCGCAGACCATCTTCGAGCCCATCACGCTGCTCACCGCGATGTCCGTCGTCACCGAGCACATCGGACTGATCGCCACCGCGAGCACCGGCTACAACGCGCCCTACACGCTGGCGCGGGCGTTCGCATCGCTCGACCACATCAGCGGCGGGCGAGCCGGATGGAACATCGTCACCTCGGCGGGGGAGGACGAGGCGGCCAACTTCGGGGTCGACGGCATTCCCGACCACGCCGGTCGCTACGCACGGGCCGCCGAATTCGTCGACATCGCCACGGCGTTGTGGGACAGCTGGGAAGACGACGCGTTGGTGCTCGACGCGCACAGCGGGATCTTCGCCGACCCCGACAAGGTGCATCCGATCAACCACACCGGCGAGCGGTTCCGGGTGCGCGGGCCGCTGAACTCACCGCGCTCGGTGCAGGGACGACCGCTGCTGGTGCAGGCCGGATCATCGGAGACCGGAAAGGATTTCGCGGCGCGCTACGCCGAGGCGATCTTCACCGCGCAGCGCACCCTCGACGAGGGCAAGGCGTTCTACCGCGACGTGAAGGCCCGCGCGGTGAAGTTCGGCCGCAGTCCCGACGACGTGAAGATCCTGCCCGGCATCGTGGTGTATCTCGGGGAGACCGAGCAGGCGGCGCAGGAACTCGAGCAGGAGTTCACCGACCTCATCTCGCCGGAATACTCGCTGCGCCAACTGTCGCAGATGCTCGGCGTGGACCTCACCGCGCACTCACTGGATGCGCCACTGCCTCCGCTGCCGCCGATCGAGCAGATCCAAGGCAACAAGAGCCGTTATCAACTGGTCAAGGACCTCGCCGCCGGTGAGTCGCTGACGGTGCGGCAATTGATCGCCAAGCTCGGTGGCGGCCGGGGGCATCGCACGTTCGCCGGGACACCGCAGCAGGTCGCCGACGACCTCGAAGAGTGGTTCACCGAGGGTGCTGCCGACGGCTTCAACGTCATGCCGCCGTATCTCCCGGGCGGGCTGGAGGATTTCGTCGAGCACGTCGTACCGATCCTGCAACGGCGTGGGCTCTTCCGTACCGAGTACACCGCCACGACGCTGCGTGGGCACTACGGCCTGGCGCGGCTCGGCGCCACTCCGCGCCCAGACCGACAAAAATGCCGCCGGACGCGCGTCTCAGCGGCATTTTCGTCAGTGTCGAGGTGACGGGTCAGCGGTAGTTCACGAACTGCAGGGCGACCTCCAGGTCGGCGCCCTTGAGCAGCGCGATGACGGCCTGCAGGTCGTCGCGCTTCTTGGAGCTGACGCGGATCTCGTCGCCCTGGATCTGCGCCTTGACGCCCTTGGGGCCCTCGTCGCGGATGAGCTTGGTGATCTTCTTGGCCTGCTCGCTGCTGATGCCCTGCTTGATGGTGCCGGTCACCTTGTAGGTCTTGCCGCTGGGCTGCGGGTCGCCGGCGTCGAAGGCCTTCATGGAGATGTCGCGGCGGACCAGTTTCTCCTTGAAGACGTCCACGGCGGCCTTGACGCGCTCCTCCGTGCTGGACGTGAGTTCGATCACCTCGTCGCCCTTCCAGGCGATGGCCGTGTCGGTGCCGCGGAAGTCGAACCGGGTGGCCAGCTCCTTGGCGGCCTGGTTGAGCGCGTTGTCGACCTCCTGACGGTCGACCTTGCTGACGACGTCGAAGCTGGAATCCGCCATTGGACCGCCTCTCCTCTCCCTCGTGAGTCCTGCCGGTTTGTAGTTTGGGTACATCCTCGTTGTACCCTGCTAGTCGCACCAAACCGGAAACGGGGCGGCGCGAGGACAGGCAGGTTGCCCGAGCGGCCAATGGGAGCGGACTGTAAATCCGTCGGCTTACGCCTACGCAGGTTCGAATCCTGCACCTGCCACTCCGTGATGTCGCAGTTCAGGCCCGCTTTTCGGCGGGCCTGATTGCGTCGCTGGACACGACCGCCCGCAGGCCGCCCGCAGTAGATTCCGCGGCGGCGTCGAAAGCGTCGGCCGCGGCGTCGAGGTCGTCCGGGAACAGGTGCCCGTATCGGTCGAGGGTGAGCACCGCGGTCTTGTGCCCCGAGCAGCCGTTGCACCACCTTCACGTTCGCGCCCGCGCTGATCGCCAACGACGCGCACGTGTGCCGCAGATCGTGCAGGCGCACGCCGTCGCATCCCTCGACCGCCGCCGTCGCCTTCTGGAACGTGTACCGCGCTTGGCCGAGGGTGAGGTATCCGCCGCCGCGCGCCGACGTGAACACCAATGCCGACCCATCACGGTCCGCGATCTCGGTTGCCAGCAGACGGGCGACGAACGCGGGCACCGGCACCGTCCGGCTGCTGTAATTCTTCGTCGGACCCTCCACCAGCCCGGTCTTGCGGACGTACGTCACCGATCGGCGGACCCGAATCCGGCGCGCGGTCACGTCGACATCGGCAACCTGTAGCGCCGCCGCTTCGCCGAACCGCAGGCCGCAATAACCGAGCAGGAGGACGAGGGTGCGGAGGTGGCCGGACGCGACGGCGACGCGGTGGAGTTGGTCGTGCGTGAGGTACCGCTGCTCGGTCTCGGGGAGGCGGGGTAGGTCCATGCCGTCGGCGGGGTTGGCGGGCCCGCCGAAGGCCGCAAGATCGCCGCATCGCGCTTGAGCGCCTCGTGGGTGTCGTGGTCGACGAGTTCGAGGCCGTGCCGACGTGCGGCCGCGGCCACCGTCGACGGCTGTTCGGGGTTCATCCCAACCGCCTGGGCGGCGAGGTCGGCCACGGTGTCGACGACGAGTTGAGGGTCGTCGGTGTCGGCCGGTAGTCCGAGGGTTTCGAGCAACGCCGCGATCTGTTCATCGGTGAAAGTCATTGTGTCCGTGCCCTTCTGGCTATCCGCTTAGGCCGGTGATCTTCTTCGCAGCGAACGTCGAGGCCGCCGTCGACGAAGCGGTGACCAAGGGCAAGATCACCCCAGCCCGCCGCAAGCATTGGGTCGAACTGATCACCGCCGATCCGGGCATGGCGGACGTGCTCGCCGCCGTGCCCGCCGAGACCGCGGTGCCCATGTCGGAGGTTGGGCACGCCGCCGACACCGCGAACGGCGACCGCGCCGAATCGGGTTGGTTCTACTGATCCGCTAGACCTCCGGGGGGATGGGGCGGGCGACCCACCCTCGGACCGCGCGCCGGGTTCGGCGACGGGCAACCTCCATGCCCGGCAGCGGCGCGGTGATCCCGGCGGGTTTCTTTCGTGCGCGCCGGGATCACCGCGACCACCAACAGGCCATCCCGCGACGCGACGTCGAGCGGCGTGCCGCAGCCGCGACCGAGCGCAACACACCGCGATCGTCGGCGCGCGCCCGGTTCTCGCGGCCCTGGCTGGCCGTGGGCGGCCGAGCGGCGGCGAGGCGTGTCCTTGTCGGGCTTCGACGTCGAGCGGCCCGTCTGTGGTCGCCTGGCCACCCGCCACGGGAGAGCGGACCGGTGCCGGACCCCACCCCCGAGAATGTTGGGTAGGGGGGTGCGGGTGACTTCCGCCCGCGGTAGTCACGGTTTTTTATTGCGCGGCCCAAAAATTCGGCGGCCGCGGCCCGACGTGGACGATCGACGGGCGTTGGCCGCGACGGGTGTGGTTGCGCCGCAACCAGACTCGGCGGTCCGCCGGTCTACGCCATCAGAGGGCTGATCTCGTCGGCCGTGACTGGCCGAGAGCCGCCGAATGCGATCGCCGGGTGCATGATGTACCCGGCCTGTAGCGCAACCAAGGGCCAGTCTGAAGACAGCCGCTTCTTGAGATCCGTTGCGACGACGGCTCGCAGTGGTGGGACGAGATGACTGAGCCCCTCGACCCGCTTTGAATCGAAGCTGATTGCGCCGTGCATCATTTGACGCATCCGCCAAAGCTCGTCGGTCTTGTCCGTGGGCACCCCGTAGCTTTGCAGAAACGCCTTCTTGGTGGACCCCTCGACCTTTTTCGCTGTGGACTTCCCACACTCAGGGCATTCCGGTATCTCATGCCCACACCGCGCCCGATAGGTTTGCTCAACGCTAATGCTCGGAGTCATCCCGCAAAGGATTTCCAGCGCGATCCACAGGAAGATGAATTGGTCGTGCAATACGTCCGTGCCTAGAGCTTTCACGAACCAGCGGAGAGCGGCCGACGTCTTGGAATCGAGGTCGATGGACTCTGGAAGTACACCGAGCTGACGACCTTCGATCGAGAGCATCTCTTGAGATCGCATGTAGCGGTCGAACGGGGGTGACGAGAAACGATGGGCGGTGCGTTCGTCCCCGACCGAAACGGGCGGTGAGATGTCGACCATCTCCACACCTGCGACCTCCGGCACGGCCGCCATATCGAAAGCTAAGAGGTCGATCACGGCTCCGAATACGGGACTGTATCGCTCTATCGCATCAGTAAACGAATGCTCTTTAGCCGGAACCTGGACATCAGCGACAAGTTCGACGATCTCTCGCGACTGATCTGGGACGGACGGTGCCTGATCTGATAGGTACATCTTCGGCGTCTCGCCCGGCAGCTTTCGCACGGCGACAGGGATGCCCCCGTACTTTCTGGCTTGCACGGGCAAGCGGCTCCCGAACTCAAGGGTTTCGCCCACGGCGGGCTCGTTGGCGCGATATTTGGGGACGATCAGTCGCGTACTCACCCGCCATGTGTGGATCATGTGCGGGGCGCTTCGATGAGGTCGCAATGGTCGACCCACCGCGCCAACAAGCTGAGCACTGACAACCGTTCGACGGCCTCCTGCTGGGTCAGTTCGCCGGGTCCGTGCGCGGCGGGATTGCGGATCGTCATCTGTGCGCCGGGCGCGAATTGGCGTAGGCCGCTGTTCATCGAGATCACGGTCTTGTCGGTCTGGTCGCTCGGCCACCGGAGACGCGGCTTGCCCGGTTCGGGATCGTCCTTGGAGAACGCCTGTTGCCACTGCGAGGTGTCGTCGATGTCCCGTCGTCCCGTACGCGACTTCACCAACCCGACCACGCCTTCCGCGGCCGCAGATACCGCCTGGCGATAGTGGCCGTCGCGCCACAACCGGGCGGCCTGACCCCACACCGCCGGGTGCATCTCGGCGACGTCGACCGTCGGCGGCAACTCGGCTTCGGCCTGGTCGGCCATTTCCCCGAGGGAGCCGATCATCTGGTTGCACGCGTCGATGATGTTCGCCGGTTCGAGCATTGGTTTGGGTTGCGTGACGGTGTGCCATGCCGCGATCGGGTCCACGACGTTCCGTTGCCCGTTCGGATTCACGACGCCGATCACGCAACCGGTCAAGGCGGGTGCCCGACGTGCACGCCCCGCCGCCTCGGACACACGGGCTCGGACTTCATCAACCTCGGCCGGATCGGAACCGTCTAACGGCATCACGGCGGGCAGTAGTCCCATGCCCGGCCCTCGGTAGGTGTCCGTGTGCAGTGCGAGGAACGACTTGAATGCGTCGCGGAAGGCCGCGACGTGCCCGGCGAGGTCGCGGAGGTAGGTGGGGTTGCGTTCGGCATCCGCCATGAACACGGACGCTATCGGCGGACCAGTCGACGTCCTCGGATGGACACGCCGGGCACCGGAAAGTTCGCTGGACGCGGAAGTGTGTCGCGTCCGTAGTCTGCCGCTGGTCACTCAGGTAGGCGGTACCAATTTCCTACGGGCGGCGGCTCGTCGCTGTGAACGCGCAACTGGTGGATCGTCTCCAGGTCGACCGTCCGCAAGTAGAACTCGTGGCCGGTCACGGGGTCTGTGACGACGGTGAACGGCGTGTGGTTCTCCGAGACGATCTTCATGGCGACGTTGCCAACCAAATCGAGACAGTAGACGGGCAGGCTAGCGAGGTAGGTCAGGTATGTCTCGACCTCGTCGACCGACGAAAACGTCTGTCCGCTGCCTGTCTGTTGATGCTGATCGACTCGCCAGACCCTGAAGTCGATGTACGGATCAGCGCCCGGGTCGAGCTTGATGCCAGCTTCGCCTATGACGTTGTATCCGAGGACCATCGACTTCAGCTGGAGCTCATCTGATACCCGCCGGGCAACCGTGAGAGCGCTGACAAGCTTTCGGCTGTGCTCTGGGCTGACCTCACCTGCATTCACGACTCGCCATCCTCCTTCATCTCTCGGGTCGGACGCCGGGCCAACGCTACGCCCGCGGCTCCGGGTCTGACTAAACCTTTTCGGGCCGGATGAAGGTACACGCTGGCGACAATGCCGCAGTGGAGGTGGTGCGCGGAGCTGCCGAGCGGTCACCGTGCACTGGATCGCCCGCAGATCGCCCGCAATAGTTCTGCGACGGAATACGGGACACCAACGCCGCCAACTCGCTGACCTGCCGGTTTTCCTACACGTCGTTGCACACCAACAAAACAAACGCCAACACGGGCGGACTGTAAATCCGTCAGCTTACGCCTAAGCAGGTTCGAATCCTGCACCTGCCACCCAGGTCAGGCCCCCTTTCGAGGGGGCCTGTTTGGTTTGTGGGGGCCGGCATGGTCACCGTCTGGGCCGACGCGGCGGCCAAGACCGCCACCTCCGACTGCGGTGGAGGACCTTTGTCGTCACCGCGGCCAGAAGATCAAGAACTGCGGTGTTCTCAGCAGCACGCTCACGCCGCCGATCAGCGAAAACGTCACGACCCCTGTCAAGAAGGCAGCCAAACTCCACCGCTGCCCCGACGGCCGCTGACGCGTTCGCCAGTACGCCAGCGCCGCGACGACGACCCAGGACACGATGACGAGAAAAAACCCGTTGTAGAGCGCATACCCAGGCGGAAAGCCGAGCATGCCGAGCAGGAGACTTGCCGCGAGGGACGCCCCTATGCCGACGCCGACACCGAGTGCGTAAAGAGCTACCCGCAGGGCAGCAGGTTTCAGCTGGGTCGTCATCGCAGTCACTTACCGCGGATCAAAGACCGGTTGCACGCGAGGCCCGCCGATATCGGGTTTCGGAACGGCAATCGGCACACCCTTTTGTTGCGGCGATTTTGGCGCTCGAGCGGTTGATAGCTGCAAGTCATGCTGGCAGTTGGCGGGTTGCCAATGTGCTCACTGGGGCGATGATCAGCGATGTACCCACGCCCCAAGGTGGCGGCATATATCGACCGCGGGGTTGCGCTCGCTCCGTAGTTCATTCGAGCAACTTTTCAGAAGAGAATCCGGGAAGCCATTGGACGGCCCGAAGGTTTCCGACGGGATGTCTTCACTCTTTTCGGCTAGCCCGAGTCGTCTTTGCGTATCCATTGAATTGAATTTCCGCGCCCTATGTAGCTGAGGGTGATCGCACGGTCGGTAACGGCAATCGGGCGGTACACCAGGTCAAGGGGAGCGCCACCCTCGTAATTAAGCGACAGCCAAAGCACACAAATGCCTGCCATGGATTCCGATTCCTGAGCTCCAGCGGGGCTAGCCTCCCAGGCTGTAAAGCTCCATCTACCTGACTCAACTCGCGAATTCAATTCTTCCAAAGACCCGTCGGCTTTCAACGTGATGACCGTCGCGCTGTCTGGCTCCCCCCAAGAGCCAACAAATTGTTGTCTGCTGAATTCGGGGTCTTTGCAGTCAACACCGCGCAATGTGGCAGAAACGGGTATGTGTGTCGAAGCGTCAACGGCCGTTATATCCGATGACGGTGCGGTGCAGGCTGTCAAAGCGATCATCACGGCAGCGCTCAGACAGAGCGCCACAATATGTTTGTACGACAGCGAGCTCATCGTCCAAGCACCTCCAATCCGCGGTTGTAGTACGCGGTCCTCTCGGCCAAGCCGTGTCCGACGATCCACCTCTGCTTGTCGACGCGTCATTCGAAGGCGAGATCCCGAATGATGCGGGCGTCACGATCAACCGTGACGACTACGGGTTCTGCGATAGATAGGGGATGGTCGGAATAATATGGTGCTGATTCCGCGAACCGAAGGTGGCACGACGTACGTCGCGCTCTACTACGTGCCTCAACGGCAGCCATCTCGGATCACCAGGCCTGGAAGCGCATCTCACGGGACTACCCGCTCAACCGCTCCAGCGTGATTGGCAGCCCATCGGCGGGCGTGGGTCCGGTGCCCCACGTCATGCGGGGCTGATAACCCTCGGGCACGCGCCACCGGAAGTGCCGGAGCAGTTGAAGCATGATCGCCTTGACGTTCATGTTCGCGAACTGCTGCCCGATGCATTTGTGCGCGCCGCCGCCGAACGGCGCGAACGCATAGCGGTGGATGGCCGTGAACCCGGCACCAGCGGAGGAACCGGTGAGGAAGCGAGCGGGGTCGAACTGGTCGGGCTCGGGCCACCAGTCCGCCAGCCTCATCGACGCGTACACGCCGATGGCCACCTGGGTCTTGCGTGGGATGAAGTGCCCGGCGACCTCGGTGTCGGTCAGGGTCTGACGGAACAGCGTGCCGGCCGGCGCGTACATCCGCAGGCTCTCCTTGAACGCCGCATCGAGCAACGGGTACGCCGAGTCCAGGTCCTCCATGGTGATCTGGTCCTGTGCGCCGCGGAGCGCTTCGTCGCGGAGCGCGTTCTGCCACCGGATGTTGCGGCCCAACTCGTAGACGAGCATCGAGATCGCGATGGCGCTGGTGTCGTGCGCGGCCATCAACAGGAAGATCATGTGGTTGACGATGTCGGTGTCGCTGAAGCGCTCACCTTCGTCGCCGCGGCTGCGGCACAGCATCGAGAACAGGTCGGTGCCCTCGCCGCTGCGGCGGGCGGGCAGCTGCTCGGCGAAGTACCGTTCGAGCCGCCGACGCGCCCGCAGACCGCGAGCCCACACACCGCCGGGCACATCCGCACGGATCACGGCCTGACCGCCGCACACGGTGTCGTGGAAGTCCGCCGAGAGCTGGTCGGCCTCCGGACCGAGCTCGGCGCCGATGAACACCTCCGCGGCCTGGTCGAGAAGCAGATGCTTGACCGAGGTGTAGAACGGAAACTGTTGCGCCGCAGGCCAGCTGGTGACCGTCCGGGTGATGCCGGGTCGCATCAGGTCGAGGTAGCCGTTCAAGGCAGTGCGCGTCAACGCCTGTTGCATGATGCGGCGATGGTCGCGGTGCTCCTCGAAGTCGAGCAGCATGATCCCGCGGTGGAAGAACGGCCCGATCACCGGAGCCCAGCCTCTGGTGCTGGAGAACGCCTTGTTCTTGTTGATCCACACGGTTTCCAGCGCGTCCGGGCCCAGTAAGAGCGCGACGCGGAAGCCGACGCCGCCGGCCCAGGACACCGGCCCGTAGCGGGCGTACCGCTCGCGGGCGAACTCCAGCGGTTCCACGAGTGAACTCATGACATGCCCGAGGAGCGGGAAGCCGTAGTTGCCCATCACCGGCTTGAGGCCGGAACCGGCGGGCGGGGTGGCCAGCGCGTGCTCGCGGCTCGGGTACCGCGAGGTGATCCCGGCGACCGCCGACTGCAGCCGCACCTTGGCGTCGGCCGCCGCCTCGGCGGCCAGGATGGTCATCGCGTGCTCCGGAAAGTCGGTGGTGCTGCCCTCGACGAGTCCATCATTGGCCTTCCCCATGTGGTACGGAATGGTGCCAGATACTCTGAACGTGCCAGAGGGCAACAACCGTTGTCAAGAGTCGACGAGAACGGATGCGAATGTCGCAACGCAGCTACGGCGGTCAGTCGGCGCAGCAGCGTCGCCAGGCGCGCCGCGCCCGCCTGCTCGACGCGGCCATGGACGCCATGTGCGACAACGCCTGGCGCACGGCCACCGTCGACAAGCTCTGCGCCGCAGCCGGACTCAACAAACGCTACTTCTACGAGAACTTCACCGACCTCGACGCCGTCGCCGCAGCGGTCGTCGACGACATCGCTGCCGACGTGAGCTCGACAACGCTCGCCGTGGTGGCCCGCGCCGCCGAGCAGCCTTTCGACGAGCAGGTCCGGGTGGCCGTCGACGCGCTCGTCCACACCCTCGTCGACGATCCTCGTCGCGCCCGCGTGCTCCTCGGTGGCGTCGCGGGGTCACCGGCGCTGCACGAGCATCGAGCCGCGGTGATGCGCCGGCTCACCAAGGTGTTGGTCACCCAGGCCCGCTCGGTGCACGGTGTGGAAATCGAAACCGATCCGTTGGCGCAGGTGGCACCCGCCTTCCTGGTGGGAGGCACGGCCGACGCGATCCTGGCGTTCGTCAACGGCCGTGCCAAGGTCTCGCGCGGTCAGCTCATCGACAGTCTCGCCACGCTGTGGCTCATCACCGGTAACGGTGCGGCCGATATCGCGCGGACTCGACACGAGTCGCTTTGACAATCGGTGGCACATCGATACCGTCGATGCGAACCACCTGGACCGAAGGAATCCGATGCGTGAACCACGCTCTGTCAACCTGATTGGCGAATGACCGAGCGCGCCCGGCTGCACGGCACGGATGCAGGGGTGGGATTGCGCTGGATCCTGATCACGCTGTGTGTCACCGAGATCACCAGTTGGGGGGTGCTGTATTACGCCTTCACCGTGCTGTCCGCGAGCATCAGCGCCGATACCGGGTGGTCGGCCCCGGCCGTCACCGGAGCGTTCTCGGCTGGCCTGGTGACCAGTGCCTTGTTGGGCATCGCGGTGGGGCGATGGCTGGATCGGTACGGGCCGCGGTGGATCATGACCATCGGTTCGGTGCTTGGGGTCGTGGCCGTTGTTGCGGTCGTTGCCGCACCGAACTATCTGTTCTTCGCCGCCGCCTGGATCCTGGCCGGGGTCGCGATGAGCGGCGTGTTCTACGCACCGGCATTTGCCGCGCTGACCCGCTATTTCGCACCGGATGCGGTGCGTGCGCTGACGGCGCTGACCCTGGTCGCCGGGCTGTCCAGCACGGTGTTCGCGCCGCTGACCGCCGCGCTGGGGTCCCATCTGAGTTGGCGCCGAACCTATTTGGTGCTCGCAGCGATGCTCGCGGTCATCACGATCCCGGCGCACCTGCTCGGGCTGCGACGGCCGTGGCCGCCGGTCGAGCATCACCACGCCGTGGAGGCGCCGACGCGAACTGCCCGCAGCGCCCCGTTCATCGCGTTGACGGTGTCGTTCGCCCTGGCCGCGCTGGCCTCCTACGCCGTCATCGTCAACCTGGTGCCGCTGATGGTGCAACGGGGTTTCAGCACCAACGCCGCGGCGGTCGCGCTCGGGTTGGGCGGCGCCGGTCAGGTGCTCGGCCGGCTCGGCTACCAGTCGATGGCGCGGCGAATCGGTGTGGTCCCGCGGACCGTGCTCATCATGGCCGCGGTCGCGGCCACTACGGCACTGCTCGGTGTGTTCACCTCGCTGGCCGCGCTGGTGGTGGCGGCGATCGTGGCAGGGATGGCCCGCGGCATCATGACACTGCTGCAGGCCACGGCCGTCACCGACCGGTGGGGCGCAACGCATTACGGACATCTCAGCGGCGTGCTGTTGGCGCCGATCATGGTCACCACAGCGCTCGGGCCGTTCGTCGGCGCCGCGCTGGCGAGCATGTTGCACGGTTATGACGCGATGTTCCTGGTTCTCGGCGTCGTCGCCGCGGTCGCGGCTCTGCTGGCCGCGGCGACGGGGGTGCGGCCGACGGTGAGTCGGTAACCCCAGAGGTCAGCAGCAGGCCGATGCCTCATCGCGCTGAGCACCACAGCATGTGGCCTCGGTGTCGTCGGCATGCTGCGGACCGGCGCCGAACGTGTCGGAGTCGGCAAGCACGGTGTAGACCTCCCACCTCTCACCGGCCGGTCCGGTCACCCACACCTTGTCCTGGGTGGCGAAGCAACACGTGGTGCCGATCTCCTCGTCGGTGAACAGCCCCTCGCCGGTGAGGCGGGCGATCTCGGCGTGGACGGTCTCGCTGGATTCGACCTCGACGCCGAGGTGGTTGATGCTGCCGCCCTTGCCTGGGTTCTCCAGCAGCACCAGCTTCAGCGGGGGCTCGGCGATCGCGAAGTTGGCATAACCCGGCTTCACCTTGGCTGGCTCCACACCGAACAGCTTGCGGTAGAAGGTGATCGACGCGCCGAGGTCGTCGACGTTGAGGGCGAGTTGCACACGGGGCATGTTTGACCTCCTAAACCATTTCGACATATGTCGAACTTCTGGTGCCACCCAGGATGCCACCTTTTCGATATATGTCAATATCCACGGCTAGGATGGTCGTATGCCCAAAGCGCTGCCGCTCATCGATACGTCGGCTCCGGTCTGCTGTGCCCCGGTCGCGGCAGGCCCGATGACCGACGACGACGCGCTCAGCGTGGCCCTGCGACTCAAGGCGCTCGCCGATCCGGCGCGGGTCAAGCTGATGTCGTATCTGTTCTCATCCTCGGCGGGCGAGGAGAACAGTGGCGATCTGGCGGCCGCGCTGGGGCTCGCGGAGTCGACGGTCAGCCATCACCTCGCGCAACTGCGCAAGGCCGGTCTGGTGGTCTCAGAACGCCGCGGAATGAACGTGATGCACCGCGCGCACCCGGAAGCACTGCAGGCATTGTGCGTGGTCCTTGATCCCAACTGCTGTCGCTAAACGCCTGACACCGTGACCGACGTCTTCGCCGGGTAGATCATCTCGGCCGGCGCGTTGGTGCGCCGCCCGACGACGAAGTAGTACAGCGCCGCGGTGACGACGAGTCCGACGATCCAGGAGATGTCCGCGCCGCCGAGCATGTTCGTGATCGGCCCGGTGTACATCTTCTGCGCCAGGAACGGAATCTGGACGACGACGCCGATGCCGTAGCAGGCCAGGGCGGGCCAGTTCCAGGCGCCGTACCGGCCGGACGGGTCGTAGAGCGCCGGAATGTCAACGCGCTCTTTGGAGATCACGTAGTAGTCGGTGAGGTTGATCGCGCTCCACGGGGTGAACACCATCAGCAGAACGAGCACGAAGTTTTTGAAGTTGTTCAGGAAGTCGGCACTGGCGAGCACGGCGATGCCCACCGACACGGCCGTGAAGCCGACGATGTAGGCGGCGCGGACGACGGGGGAGATGCGGGTCTGGCCGTTGACCCCGCTCACGGTGGTCAGGATGCACATGAACCCGCCATAGGCGTTGAGCGTGTTGACGGTCAGCTTGCCGACGACGATGACGAGGTAGATCAGCAGCGCCAGGGCCGCGGACCCGGCGAGCCCGCCGACGAACCCGACCTGATCGCCGAGGAAGGCGTCACCGGCGACGGCGGCGACGAGCGCCCCGAACGTCATCGACCACTGTGACCCGATCACCGACCCGGCGAACGTCGACCAGAACGTCGCGCGGTCGCTTGTGCTGCGCGGCAGGTACCGCGAGTAGTCGGCGACGTAGGGGCCGAAGGTGAGCTGCCAGCCGGCGCCCAGCGAGATCGCCAGCAGGAACGTGACCGGGCTGAACGGCACCACACCGATCACCGAGGCGACGTCGTACTGGGTGAACAACCGAATGGCCAGGTAGGTGAAGCCGATGATGCCCAGCACCGTCGCGATGCGCCCCACCACGTGGATCAGCCGATAGCCGGTCACCGCGATGACGGCCGTCAACACCCCGAAGATCAGAATTCCGGCCGACGACTGGCCCAGGTGCAGGATCTCGTTGATCGCCTGGCCCGCCAGCACACTGCCGGTCGCGGCGAAACCGAGGTACATCAACACCACCAGCAGCAGCGGGACCGCGGCACCGTAGACCCCGAATTGCGCCCGGCTGGAGATCATTTGCGGAAGTCCCATGCGCGGGCCCTGAGCCGAGTGCAACGCCATGACGATGCCGCCGAGAATGTTGCCGATCAGCAACCCGATGATGGCCCACAACGCGTCGGCCCCGAACACCACCGCCAACGCGCCGTCGACGATCGCGGTGATCTGGGTGTTCGCGCCGAACCACAACGTGAACTGGTTGCGGACGCTGCCGTGCCGTTCCTCGTCGGGGATGACGTCGATGGTGCGGCGTTCGATGGCCGGTGCCGAACCGGCCGGGCTCGGTGAATGGTGTTGTGACATAAACGGCTTCCATCTCTGGGCGCGCCTGGGCGGACGGCGCGAATGTGGCGCGTGACACAGTCGACATTCATCAGAATCAACCTTGGATGGACGAATGTCAACAGCGTCGGTCGCAGACCCGCTCTGTGCCCGCGGGTCAGATCGCAGTCAAGTACGCCGCCGCGCTCGGCGCAACACATACAGCCACTTCAAAGCCATGCGACACAAGAAATTTACGTAGCGTCCCGATGGGGTGCGGTGTGAGGAGCCAAGGCGGAGGCCGGCACACATCACGTCAAGGGTGCCCACCCTTGACACCTCTTCATTCATCCGCGATATTCATGAATGAACGCGACGGAGGTGACGCCAGCCATGGATTCGGGACTCGACGAGGGTGCGATCCCGGACTTCGTCGACGGTGAACCCACCGACGTACGCCGCTGGCTCGAGCTGGTGATCAACCGTCGCCGGCTCTCGCCCGCGCACCGGCGCGTCGCACGGTACCTGCTGGACCATCCCGAGCAGGCGGCCGCGCTCACGGCCGAGGACCTGGGAAAACGGTCCGGCGTCAGCCAGGCGTCGGTGACCCGGTTCGCGATGGAACTGGGCTTCCGCGGCTACCCGGAGATGCGCGCCGAACTGGGCAACCAGATCGCCGCGCAGGCCAAGAGCGGCCCCAACGGCCTGGTCGGGAATGTCCTCGGACGTACGGTCGCCAAGGACGTCGCCAACATCGAGGCGCTGGTGTCCAGTCCATGGGCGGGCCAACGCCTCGACCGGGTCGGCCGCAACCTGGCCGGTTCGCAACCCCTGCCGGTGATGGGACTGCGTATCTCGCGTCCGTTCGCCGATCTGTTCGCCTACTTCGCGGCGAAGGTGCATCCCGACGTGCGGGTGGTGCCCGCCGGATCCGACGGCGACGACGTCCTCGCCGTCGCCGCCAAGGCCGGCGCCACCTGGATGCTGGCCTTCGGGTTGCCGAGATACCCTCGGGCACTGTTGGATTCGATCCGATATGCCCGATCGTTGGGGCTGCGCGTCGCCCTGGTCACCGACAGCCCCCTGTGCCCGTTGGCACATGACGTCGACGACCTGTTGGCGGCTCCGGTCAATTCCGAGTTGACCTTCGATTCGTGCACGGCACCCCTGGCGCTGACCATGGGTCTGTTGCAGGCGATCACCGAGGCGCTGCCCGACCACGGTCAGGCGCGTCTGGAAGAATTCGATCAGCGCGCCGAAGAGCGCTGCCTGTTCATCGATTGATATGCGACAACGTTTTTCACACCTGACGGCCGGTTGAGAACCGGCCGCGAAGGAGGCTCTGATGGAAGGTGCCCGCCCCGTCCGCGCACCCCGTGGCACGACCCTGACCGCTCGCAGCTGGTCCACCGAGGCGCCGCTGCGGATGCTGATGAACAACCTGGATCCCGAAAACGCCGAACGGCCCGACGATCTCGTCGTCTACGGCGGCACCGGCCGGGCCGCACGCAACTGGGCCAGCTTCGACGCCATGGTCCGCACACTCACCACCCTGCGTGAGGACGAGACCATGCTGGTGCAGTCCGGCAAGCCGGTCGGGGTGTTCCAGACCCACGAGTGGGCGCCGCGTGTGCTGATCGCGAACTCTAACCTGGTGGGGGACTGGGCCACCTGGCCGGAGTTCCGCCGCCTCGAAGCGATGGGCCTGACGATGTACGGCCAGATGACCGCCGGGTCGTGGATCTACATCGGCACGCAGGGCATCGTGCAGGGCACCTACGAGACGTTCGCCGCGGCCGCGGCGAAACGCTTCGGCGGCACCCTGGCAGGCACCCTCACGCTCACCGGCGGCTGCGGCGGCATGGGCGGTGCCCAACCGCTCGCGGTCACCCTCAACGGCGGGGCCTGCCTGATCGTCGACGTCGACGAGGCACGGCTGCGGCGCCGCGTCGAACACCGCTACCTCGACGAGGTGGCCGACGATCTCGACGACGCGGTCACCAAGGCGGTCGCCGCGCGGAACGACAAGCGGGCCTGGTCGGTCGGCGTGGTCGGCAACGCCGCCGAGGTGTTTCCCGAACTGCTGCGCCGCGGGGTGCCCATCGACCTGGTGACCGACCAGACCAGCGCACACGATCCGCTGTCGTATCTGCCGGTCGGCATCTCGGTCGAGGACTGGGAGGATTACGCCACCAAGAAACCCGACGAGTTCACCGAACGCGCAGAGGAATCCATGGCCGTCCAGGTGCGGGCCATGGTGGAGTTCCAGGACGCCGGCGCCGAGGTGTTCGACTACGGCAACTCCATCCGCGACGAGGCCAGGAAGGCCGGATATGACCGGGCCTTCGAGTTTCCCGGCTTCGTCCCGGCGTACATCCGGCCGCAGTTCTGCGAGGGGCGGGGACCGTTCCGGTGGGTGGCGCTCTCGGGCGATCCCAAGGACATCCACGCCACCGACGAGGCGATCATGAAGCTGTTCCCCGACGACGACCGCCTGCAGAAATGGATGCGAGGAGCCCGGGAGAAGATCTCGTTCCAGGGCTTGCCCGCACGGATCTGCTGGCTGGGCTACGGCGAGCGGGACAAGGCCGGTGTGCTGTTCAACGACCTCGTCGCGAGCGGCAAGGTGACGGCGCCGATCGTGATCGGCCGCGACCACCTCGACTCCGGGTCGGTGGCCAGCCCCTACCGCGAAACCGAATCGATGCTCGACGGCTCCGACGCCATCGCGGACTGGCCGCTGCTCAACGCGCTCACCGCGACATCCTCGGGGGCGACGTGGGTGTCGATCCACCACGGCGGCGGAGTCGGCATCGGCCGGTCCATCCACGCCGGGCAGGTCGGTGTGGCCGATGGCACCGAGCTTGCCGCACAGAAGCTTTCCCGGCTGCTCACCAACGATCCTGGTATGGGTGTCATCCGTCACGTGGACGCGGGATACGAACGCGCCGAGCAGGTCGCCGTTGAGCGTGGTGTGCGGATCCCGATGCGGGAGGACGCGTGAAATCTCTCGACGAACGGTTCGAGGCCACCTGGGCCGACCTGTTGCCCGTCGGCCGCGACAGCTCCTCCGGCGGATACCGCCGCTTCGCGTGGACGGGTCCCGACGCCGAGATGCGGGCCTGGTTCAGCGATCAGGCACACAGCCGCGGCCTGAGCTATGAATGCGACGGCAACGGCAACCAGTGGGCCTGGTGGGGCACGCCGGGGCCGGGCGCCGTCGTCACCGGCAGCCACCTCGACAGCGTGCCCAGCGGCGGCGCCTTCGACGGGCCGCTCGGTGTGGTGTCGGCGTTCCTCGCGATCGACGAGATGCGCAGCCGCGGAATACAACCCACCCATCCGATCGCGATCGTGAACTGCGTCGACGAGGAAGGTGCCCGCTTCGGCGTGGCGTGTATCGGCAGTCAACTGCTCACCGGCGCGCTGAGCCCCGAGAAGGCTCGCAGCCTCTACGACGCCGACGGCGTCACCGTGGCCGAGGCCATGCGCGCCGCCGGGGCCGACCCCAACGACCTCGGCCGCGACGACACCATCCTGAACAGGATCGGCGCGTTCGTCGAACTGCATGTCGAACAGGGCCGCGGTCTGACCACCATGAACGCCCCCGTCGGGGTGGCCGCCTCGATCTGGCCGCATGGCCGTTGGCGGTTGGCGTTTCGCGGGGAGGCCAACCACGCCGGCACCACCCGCCTCGCCGACCGACACGACCCGACGCTGGCGTTCGCCGCCGCGGTGCTCGCCGCGCGGGACGCCGCCGAGGCGCACGGCGCGGTCGCCACCATGGGCAAGGCGTTCATCACGCCCAACGGCGCCAACGCCATCCCGTCGCAGATCAACGCGTGGCTCGACGCGCGCGCCGGTGACGACGCCGTGCTCGACCGCATCGTGCATGCGGTCGAGGAGGCCGCGGCCAAAGCGGCAGGCGACCACGGCACCACGGTCGACGTGACCCGCGAATCCTATTCCCCGGCCGTCGTGTTCGACGAGGCACTGCGCGACCGCCTCGCCGCCGTGCTGGGCGGTGTCCCGGTGCTGCCCACCGGCGCCGGGCACGACGCAGGCATCCTGTCCGCGCACGTGCCGTCGGCAATGTTGTTCGTGCGCAACCACACCGGGGTGAGCCACAGCCCCAGCGAGCACGCCGACGACGAGGACTGCGTCGCCGGTGTGCGGGCGCTCGCCACGGCCCTGGAGGAACTGGCCTGCACATGACCTGCTACTTCGCAGACCACGCCTGGCTCGGCGACGAGCAGGTCGCCGACGATGTCCTGATCACCGTCGACGGCGACACCATCACGGCCGTGCAACGCGATACGGCACGGCCCGCCGACGCCGTTCACCTGCGCGGCGTGACACTGCCCGGCCTGGCCAACGCCCACAGCCACGCCTTTCACCGCGCGCTGCGGGGTCGTACCCACCGTGGCGGCGGAAGCTTCTGGACCTGGCGCGAGGACATGTACGCCGTCGCCGAGCGACTCACCCCCGACGGCTACTACGCCCTGGCCCGCGCCACCTACGCCGAGATGGCGCTGGCCGGCATCACCTGCGTCGGCGAATTCCACTACCTGCACCACCGCCCCGGCGGGGCGCGCTACGAGGACCCCAACGCCATGGGCGCCGCGCTGATCGCCGCCGCCCACGACGCGGGCATCCGGATCACGCTGCTCGACACGTGCTACCTGACCGGCGGTGTGGGCCAGGAACTGCAGGGCCCGCAACTGCGGTTCGGAGACGGGGATGCCGCGGCATGGGCCGAACGCGCCGACAAACTCACCGACGCGCCCCACGCCAGGATCGGAGCCGCCATCCACTCGGTGCGGGCTGTGCCGCCGGAATCCCTTGGTGCGGTGGCCGATTGGTCTGCACAGCGGGAGACACCCCTGCATTTTCACCTCTCCGAACAGCGCGCCGAAAACGGCGCCTGCCTACAGGCGTACGGCACCACACCGACCCGGCTGCTGGCCGATCACGGTGCGCTCGCCCCCAATGCCACCGCCGTGCACGCCACGCACCTCACCCACACCGACATCGCCGACCTCGCCGGCGCACACACCACCGTCTGCATCACCCCGACCACCGAACGCGATCTGGCTGACGGCATCGGCCCGGCCCGCGAACTCGCCGACGCCGGATGCGCCCTGTCGGTGGGCAGTGACAGCAACGCGGTGATCGACCTGTTCGAAGAGGCCCGCGCCGTCGAACTCGACGAGCGCCTGCGCAGCGAGAAACGCGGGCACTGGGCGGCGGCGCAACTCCTCACCGCCGCCACTGTCGACGGGCACCGTGCGCTCGGGTGGTCGACGGCAGGCCGGATCGCCCCCGGCGCAATCGCCGACCTGGTGACCGTCTCGCTCGGCTCGGTCCGCCTCGCCGGCGCCACACCTGACACCCTGCTGGAATCGGTCGTGTTCGCCGCGCAGGCCGGTGACGTCTGCGATGTCGTCGTCGGTGGTAGGCAGGTGGTGACCGACGGAAGGCATGCGATGATCGATGACGTCCCCGCCGCCCTGCATGCCGCGATCAAGGACACCTTCGCATGACAACGCTGCTCATCGACAACATCGGCTCGCTGATCACCAACGATCCGACGCTCGACGCCGGTCCGCTCGGTCTGGTGCGCGACGCCGCGGTCGTAGTGGAGGACGGACGGATCGCCTGGTACGGACCGGCATCCGCCGCGCCCGCCGCCGACACGCGCCTCGACGGGGCAGGCCGTGCCGTCATCCCCGGCTTCGTCGACAGCCACGCCCACCTGGTGTTCGCCGGTGACCGCTCGGAAGAGTTCGCCGCGCGAATGTCCGGAACCCCGTACGAGGCCGGCGGGATCCGCACCACCGTGACCGCGACGCGCGACGCCACCACCGCCGCGCTGCGCTCGACCGTCACCCGACTCGTCGCCGAGGCGCTGCGCTCCGGCACCACCACGATCGAATGCAAGTCCGGCTACGGTCTCACCGTCGACCAGGAACTGCGCAGCCTGCAGGTCGCCGCCGAGATCACCGACGAGGTGACGTTCATGGGCGCCCACGTCGTGCCGCCCGAATACGCTGATGCCCCAGACGATTACGTCGAACTCGTGTGCACATCCATGCTCGACGCGTGCGCCTCGGCGGCGAAGTGGGTCGACGTGTTCTGCGAACGGGGGGCATTCGACCTCGACCAGTCGCGCGCCATCCTGCAGGCCGGTATCGCCCGGGGCCTGCAACCGCGTGTGCACGCCAACCAACTCGGGCCCGGCCCTGGCGTGCAACTGGCGGTCGAATGCAACGCCGCGTCGGCCGACCACGTCACGCACGTCACCGACGCCGACATCGCCGCCCTGGCCGACAGCAACACCGTCGCCACCCTGTTGCCGGCAGCCGAATTCTCCACGCGCGCAGCCTATCCCGACGGCCGGCGCCTGCTCGACGCCGGTGTCACCGTGGCGCTGTCGCCGGACTGCAATCCCGGATCGAGCTTCACCACCAACATGGCGTTCTGCATCGCCGTGGCCGTCCGCGAGATGCACCTGACCCCCGACGAGGCGGTGTGGGCCGCCACCGCAGGCGGGGCCCGTGCCCTGCGCCGCGACGACATCGGGCATCTCGCCGTCGGTGCCCGCGCCGATTTGACCCTGCTCGACGCGCCCTCCCACATCCACCTGGCCTACCGGCCCGGTGTCCCGCTCGTTGCGGCCGTCATCCGCAACGGCGAAATCGCGTGGCAGACAAAAGAGGTGACCTTATGACAACCGTGACCGTCAAAGTCGGGGTGGGCCCGCTCGCGCCGTCCGACGTGCTGCACGTCGCCCGCGACAACGCGCGGGTGGTGTTGACCCCGGACGCTGCGGCTGCCATCGCGAAATCCCGCGACGCGGTCGACGCACTCGCCCAGGCGCCGGTGCCGGCCTACGGCGTGTCGACCGGGTTCGGCGCGCTGGCCACCCGGCATGTCGCCCCCGAACTGCGTGTGGCCCTGCAGAAATCGTTGGTGCGTTCACATGCCGCGGGCACCGGACCCGAGGTCGAGCGCGAGGTGGTGCGCGCGATGATGCTCCTGCGGCTGTCGACGTTGGCCACCGGCCACACCGGGATCCGGCCGCAGACCGCCGAACTCATGGCCGCGATGCTCAGCGCAGCCATCACCCCCGTCGTCCGCGAATACGGCAGCCTCGGCTGTTCGGGTGACCTCGCACCGCTGGCCCACTGCGCGCTCGCGTTGATGGGGGAGGGTGACGTCCGTGACGCGTCCGGCACCCTGTGCTCCGCGGCCGACGCCCTGGCGGCGGCCGGTCTGAAGCCCGTGCAACTGTCCGAAAAAGAAGGCCTCGCGCTGATCAACGGGACCGACGGCATGCTCGGCATGCTCGTCCTGGCGCAACACGATCTGGCGATGCTGCTCAGAGCGGCCGACATCGCCGCGGCGATGAGTGTGGAGGCGCTGCTGGGCACCGACCGCGTGTTCGCTGACGACCTGCAGGCGCTGCGCCCGCATCCGGGCCAGCGAACCAGTGCGTCGAACCTGCGTCGCCTGCTTGCCGATTCGGCCATCATGGAAAGTCACCGCGGCCCGGACTGCACCGTGGTGCAGGACGCGTACTCGCTGCGATGTTCGCCCCAGGTGCACGGAGCGGCCCTCGACACCCTGGAGCACACCCGAACGGTCGCCGCGCGCGAACTCGCATCCGCGGTGGACAACCCCGTGGTGCTGCATGACGGGCGAGTCGAGTCCAACGGCAACTTCCACGGCGCTCCGATCGGGTATGCGTTGGATTTCCTGGCGATTCCGATCGCCGACATCGCCAGCATGTCCGAACGCCGCACTGACCGTTTGCTCGACCCGAGCCGCAACAAGGGTCTGCCGCCGTTCCTCGCCGATGATCCCGGTGTCGATTCCGGGCACATGATCGCGCAGTACACGCAGGCGTCGATCGTGTCCGAACTCAAGCGTCTGGCAACGCCTGCCAGCGTCGACTCCATCCCGTCGAGCGCCATGCAGGAAGACCATGTGTCGATGGGCTGGTCGGCGGCGCGTAAACTCCGCCGCGCCCTGGACGGTTTGAAGAACGTGCTCGCGATCGAGATCCTGACCGCGGCACGGGCACTGGACCTGCGCGCACCGTTGACTCCAGCGCCTGCCACGGCCGCGGTGGTGAAGGCGTTGCGCGGCCATGTCGCCGGTCCGGGCCCCGACCGCTACCTGGCACCCGAAATCGAAGCCGCGGCCACCATGGTCGGCAACGGCGCGATCGTCGCCGCCGCGGAGTCGGCCATCGGTCCCTTGCATTGAGCCTTTGCAAGTGAGAAATGCAATTCTGAGCGTTCTCTTGGGAAGTTGTGAAAACTCTATGCCTCTGCGATCTCGCCCGGCATGGGTTGAATCGCTGTGCCAGCATGAGCTATGCGGAGGTTGAGACTCGCCGGCCTCGTTGCCGTTGCGGCGGCAGCGACCTCCGGCATGCAGATCGCGGCGATGCCGTCAGCGCAGGCGGCACCGTGTCCGGATGCTGAAGTGATATTCGCCCGCGGCACAACGGAATTGCCCGGCCTCGGTCCCACCGGGGACGCGTTCGTCGAGGCGTTGCGGCCGCAGCTCGGCGACAAGACAATGGGCGTCTACGCGGTCGACTACCCGGCCACCACCGCGTTTTCCACAGCGATACAAGGCATCGCCGACGCGCGGACCCGCATTCTGGCCAACGCGGCGAACTGCCCCGACACCAAAATGGTGCTCGGCGGCTTCTCCCAAGGTGCCGCGGTGATGGGGTTCGTCACGGCAAGCGTTGTGCCCGATGGTGTTTCACCCACCGAGGTGCCCGCACCGATGCCGCCCGAGGTCGCCGATCACGTTGCTGCGGTGGCGCTGTTCGGTAAACCGTCACCGCGGTTCATGCGGGTGCTCAACGACCCGCCGGTGGTCGTCGGCCCGTATTACGCCACCAAGGCCATCGACCTTTGCGTCGACAACGATCTGGTGTGCGATCCGAAGGGCAGCAGTTTCGCGGTGCACAACCAGTACGCGGAGCACGGCCTCGTCGCGCAGGGCGCGACGTTCGTCGCGCAGAAACTGCAGGCCGACTGGGCGGCCGAAGCGGCCACCGAGGGCAACGAACCCGACGAGGCCGCCACACCGGCGCCGCGCACACCGCCGACGCTCACCCCGTCGCCGCTGTCGGTCCCGATCGGTGGCACACCGCCGGCCCAGCAGATCGCCGCGGTGCCGGCCGCGCCGGTGGGCACCGGCCCGCTGCCCGGGCCCGCGGTGCCGCCGCCCCCGTCGGCGCCGCTGACCTGAGTTACGGGCTGTCGAAAACCGTCGTGACCGGCGCGTCCTCCGACCCGCCGCCATAGCTGCCGCCCGACGACGAGTCGTCGCTGCTCGACCCGCCACTGCTGCTCGACCCGCCGCCGGATGACGAATCTCCCCAGGACGGCGAGTCCGGGTACACCGTCGTCGACGGTTGCTCGACCGGCGGCGTGTAGGCGGGCTCCTCCACCGGTGCGGTGTAGGTCGGTTCCTCCACCGGCGGGGTGTACGTCGTCGTGGGCGCCGGCGCCGATGTCGTGGTCGGCTCCGAGGAGGTCGACGGCACCGTGGTTGTCGGCACCGTGGTTGTCGGCACAGTCGTCGTCGGCTCGGTGGTGGTCGTCGGCGGCGTGGTCGTAGGCGGTGTCGTCGTCGAAGTGGGAGGTGTCGTGGGGAACGTCGATGTCGCCCACGGAGGAGTCCACGGCGGCGTCAGCGGCGGAATCACGATCACCGGCGGCACCGGGACGGGAATCGGTGCGGGCGCGGGCGCCTGCGGGGCCGGAGCCTGCGGTGCCGGAGCGGCGGGCGGGGGTTGGGTCGCCGGGGGAGCCTGCGGAGCCGGCTGCGTGTCGTTGCCGGTGCGCGTGTTCGGCGCGACCGGCTGCGCGGGCGGCGGCGTCAGCACCGTCACCGGCAGCGCCACCGGGTCGGGCTCGTGCGGAACCGGCGGCAGGTACCGGCCGGGCACGGTGTCCGACTGCGTCGGGGTCACCGGCTGGGCGCGGACGTCGGCCGCGGGCCGGACATTGATCGCGACCGTCACGGCCAGCGTCGCGAAGCTCACCGCGACGAACGTCAGGGCACTGCCCACCAGCAGCATGCGTGGCGGGGGCGGCGCGATGACGGTGGTGTACCCGGCCTCTTCGGCCTGTTCGGGGACGAACTCGCTGAGCGGGTCCATCGGCATCTCGTCGTACCCGGCCCACGGCTCGGGCTCGGGTTCCTGCGAGTAGGCGAGCTCAGGGCCCACCTGACCTGCGGCGTCGGTCGGTGTCGCCACCGTCGCGTCCGTCGCGGCCGGGGCCATCTGCGTCGCATCCGCCGCCGCGGGCGCCATCTGCGTGGCGTCCAACGACGGCGCCATCTGGGTCGAGTCGGTCGCGGCGGGAGCCATCTGCGTCGCGTCGAGCGCCGGGGCCATTTGCGTCGCCGCACCGGCCGGTGTGAAGCCTCCCGTGGTCTGGGCCGCGCCACGCGCGATCGCGAAACCGGCGTCCGGCGGCACCTCCACCGGGGCCATCGACCGCAGCTCCGCGGCCACCGAGTCGAGGTCGAGGCGTTGCCCGACCAACATCACCCGCGTGGGCGCCTCGCCCGCGGCCTGCTGCAGGACGGTCGCGCAGGCGGCGGCCACCCCGGCCGTGCCGATCGGCACCGACGCCAGCGTCGACGTCGTCGGGCCCTCGGCTGCCTCGCCGATCACCGTCAGCGACGCGGTGTCGTCGTCGGCCACCAGCAGCGCCGCGTCGGCTCCGGCGCTGCGGGCGAGAGCCGCGGCGGCCTCGGCCTCGGCAACCACGCCGACGTTGGGCACACCGGCGTTCGACACGGTCAGGCGCAGCGTGTCCGCTTCGACCGGATCGGGCAGACACAGCCGCGTCGCGGCGACCTGGTTCCCGGATTCGGTCACGGCCTGGTAGGTGCCGATGATGGTGTCGGCCAGCTCGGTCAGCGCGTCATCGGAGAGCTCCAGCGCATATTGGTCCAGTAGTTGGCCACCACTGGCAGGTGAACCGATCATCGCCAGGCGTGCCACCCGTCCGGTGACGGCCACCCCGAGGACTACGTCCACGGTTTCCACTCCTTGCTTCGTGCGTGTTTTCCGAGCTTGTCGGGGCTCCGACGGGCTTTTTCAAGCTACCGCACAGCCTTCGCGATCCCTGGTGCCAATACGCTGCTTGTGCGGGGGAGCAAAACTGAGCACGCTGGTTGGCAGTGTTGCTTGCAGTTCGCTTGCCTCGCGACATCACTCATAGAGAGGAATCGGTACGTGACCGACCCGCGTTACGACGCGTCCGAGACTGTCGCGGTGGCCACGACGGCTGCGCCGTCGGCGGCGCGCTCCCCCCGCGTCGGTTACGTGCCCACCCGGACCAACCGCGCGCGTGACGGGCTGGCGGTCGCATTGCTCGCGGCGGCCCTGCTGCTGCCGTGGAATCTGCAGTTCGGTGTCGGGGTGCCGGGCAGTGACGGGTCGACCTTCATGGTGCTCGGGGTCGTCACGGTGCTCGCTGTGGGGGCCGCGCTGGCCCCGCACGTCGGGCCGCTGCGGTTGACCGCGCCGAAGGCCGATGTAAGACGCACCGGTGCTCTGCGGCTCGTGTTGAGCGTGGCCTATCTGGTCGTGGTGATCGGGTTCGTGGCGTTCCACCTGGTGCAGACCGTCCGCAACGGCGGCACCGGGGCCGTACCGCCCGGTGTCGGGCCCGGGTTGTTGCTCGGCGCTGCGGGAGCGTTGCTGGCCGCGCAGCCACCGATCACGTCGATCACGATCGAGGACAACAAGTTCCGCCGCTGGTACACCGTGACGCAGGCGGTCGGGTTTCTGTCGATCGCGCTGGCGACGCTGTCGGTGGCGTTCAACCTGTACTGGCGGCTGCGGTACCTGTTCGTCACCGAGGTGGCGTTCGGCAGCCACGACGTCGCGGTGATCGTCACCACCGTGCTCTACGGCGCCGAGGCGATGACCGCGTTGGTGATCGCCTCGCGGTGGCTCACCGAGAAGACCGCGGCCGCGCGCCTGGCGACCACCGCGGTCGGGGTGTCCGGCGCTGTCGCGGCGACGCTGGTGTGGCTCATGGGCATCGGCCGTGACATCGACGCGTTCCACGGCATCGCCGAGAACACCTCGACGGCTGCGGTCGGCTACGAGGGATATCTGGCGTGGGCGGTCGGCGCGGCGATCGTGGCGCCGACGACGCTGTACGCGGTCTTCCTGATCAAGCCGCCCACCATCGGCGCCTATCGCGGTGCGGCTCTGAAGTGCTTGACGCTCATCGCGTTCTGGAGTTTCGCGGCGGCCGTGCTGCGCGTCGTCGACTACGTGGTCGCCGAGTCCCTCAACCTTCCGCGTGCGCTGTATGACAGCGTCGCGATGACGGTGTTCAACCTGTTGACGGCCATCATCGCCCGCTGGGTGCACCGTCAGATCAGCAAGGGCGTGGTGTCCACCGTGGTGACCGCGGCGTTCAGCGCGGTGCTGTTCGTGTTCACCGTCGCCGACGTCGCCATCGGGGTGGCCCTGGCTCCGCGCTACGCCGCGCCTGCGCCGGATGCGATCTACGGCAACAACCTGGTGCAGCAGATCACCAGCACCTTCGACGTCGTGGTGTGCGTCCTGAGCCTGCTCGTGCTGGTTGTGCTGCTCTTCACCGGTCCGCTGGCCGGGTACCTGTCGCGACGGGCGGCCGCCAAACCCGCGCCTGCTCCCACGCCCGTGCCCACGCCGGTTCCGACGCCCGCGCCTCCGACTCCCACGCCCACGCCCGCGGTGGACGACTCCGCGCCACCGACCATCGTGCGGCGGCCGCAGGCCGCGCCGGTGCCGAAGATCGTTCGTCTCAAAGAGGATTCGACGACCGTCCTCCCGGCGCCGCCCACCACCGAACTCCAGGTCCCCACCACGACCCTGCGGATCCAGCGGCGCCCCAGTTCCGGGTACACACCCCGCCCACCCAACGGCGACAACCGTTAGCCACGTCAGACGGGCCATTCGGCGCACAAGTTCGGCCTCGGCTTTGCTGCGACGCCCGAAATGGGCGTAAATAATCTCCCCAAACCGTAGGCCAACGGCACGTTGTCCGTGATAAAACGGGCCATGGCGTTGTCGCAGGGGGCGAAAATCGCCGGCTACACGATCGAGCGGATGCTTGGCTCCGGGGGCATGGGTGAGGTGTATCTCGCCCAGCATCCAAGGTTGCCCAGGCATGACGCGCTCAAGGTTCTGCGCACCAACATCTCGGCCGATCCGGATTATGTGGAGCGATTCAATCGGGAAGCCGACCTGGCGGCGAAGCTCTGGCACCCGCACATCGTTGGCATCCACGACCGCGGCAAGCACCGGGGTCGGCTGTGGATCTCGATGGATTTCGTCGACGGTACCGACGCGAGTCGCTTGGTTCATGATCATCACCCCGACGGCATGCCGGTCACCGAGGTACTCGAAATCGTCAAGGCCGTCGCCTCGGCGCTCGACTACGCGCACGGTCGAGGTCTGCTGCATCGTGACGTGAAACCGGCCAATATTTTGATCTCTGACGGTGATCTTGGAGAGCGGCGAATACTGCTCGGTGACTTCGGCGTTGCCAGAGACCTGGGCGACAACGTGGGCAACGGCCTGACCGCAACGAACATGACCGTCGGAACTGCGGCATACGCCGCACCCGAACAGTTGATGGGAGCCGACGTCGATGGGCGGGCCGATCAATACTCGCTGGCGGCGACGACGTATCACCTGCTGACCGGTGGCCCGCTGTTCGACAACTCCAACCCAGCGGTCGTGATAAGCCAGCACTTGAACGCGCCTGCGCCGGCGCTCGGTGACTCGCGACCGGAAATGGCCCTGCTCGATGAGGCGATGTCGCGCGCGTTGGCCAAGAACCCAGACGACCGGTTCGCGACATGCACGGAATTCGCGAGCGCTCTGGAAGAGCCGATGAATTTCGCGGCACCGGCGACCGCGCCGGTGATCAGCCCGAACGACGTGCCCACGATGCTCAGCCCGGTGGCGTTGCCACCGATGGACGAACCCGCCGTTACGCCACCGCCGAACGACACGCGATACCGGCGTGTGGCGTTCGTAGCGGCGGGGGCTGCAGCGGTGGTTGCGGTGGTCGCGGCCGCAGCCGCTCTGGTCAAGCCAACCGATCAAGCGCCGACTGCGGCGCCGTTCACCATCTCGGGGACGCTTCAACTACCGTCTGACGGGGTCAGAACCAAAGGTCTACCAAGTGGTTTCATGTGTGCCGGGGTACGCGACTATGGCGATATCGGTCCCGAGACGCCGATCACCGTGGAAGACGAGTCCGGCAAGCTGCTCGCCAAGGGTGGCATCCAAAGTAGTAGCAAGGGTTCCGATGGCTGCTTCCTCAAGTTCCGGGTCGACGACGTGCCGAGTGGGGCGAGGTTCTATCGCGTGCACGTGGCACAGCGAGCCGAGATGAGCTACACCGAGGAGGAAGCCAAGGCGGGGGTTCAATTCCTACTCGGCAACGTTCATGACGAGCCGACGACAACGACCGCAGCGCCATCGCAGGCGAAGGCGTCACCGCCGCCCACCGCTACCCGAACCGTGACGGTCACGCCCAGTGCCGTGGACGTGAGTCTGCAACGCCTGCGAGCCCTCGCCGGCAACGATCGTCCCTATGTCGCCGCGATGCTCGCCGACCGGTGGGTTCCCCAGATCAGCTCCAAGCGAGTGGGTTTGGTTGCCGACGGGGTGACGTGGGACAACGCCATGATTCTCGACCAGCACATGCGAATGCGCGCCACGTACCCGGATGTTCGCCTGTTGTGGTCAGGGGACTGGTCAACCTACGACGGGCGCGACTTCTGGGTAACCATCGTGGGCCTGACAGCCGACAACGCCGGCGACGTGCTCGCGTGGTGCAGGAGCGCAGGGTTCGACCGGGACAACTGTGCAGCGAAGATCGTGAGCACGTGGCGGCCTATCGCCGGTAGCACGAAGTACAACTGACCAGACGCTGATACGACTAAGACCTGCGTCCGGCGACCAGGTACAGCGCGGGCAGCACGCCGCCGCTGGTGACGAGCCCGAGGGCCAGACTCCACAGCTTCTTGGGGCCCCGGACCTGGCCCGCGTTGCGGTCGGCGAGGTCGCGCAGGGCCCAGGCGCGCAGACCGGCGTCCACCGCGGCAACGCCCAACACGGCGGCCTTGGCGGTGGGGGACAGGTCATTCCAGCGCTTCTTCACTGCGGATTCCTTTCGCGGAGACGGACATGTGCGTCACCACGGTAGCGAACCGCGCACCCGCTACCGGTCAGCAGCGGGAAAGGTGAGCACATCGCGTCCCAGCGGCAGCTGATCGTCGCGGGGACCGGTGCCGGTGGTGCTGATCGGGATCGGCTCGAGCGTGTCGTAATGGGGCAGGACCTCGTCGAGCGGTGGCGTCCGGCCGGTGAGCTCGAAGGTGTCGAGCACGTACGGCAACCCGTCGGCGTAGACGACGGACGGCCGGTCGGTCACCTGGAAGTGCAGGTGTGGACCACCGGTGGTGCCGGAGCTGCCGACGTCGGCGATGTGGTCGCCGCGCCGCACCCGCTCGTTCGCACGCACGGTGATGCTGCCGTTGCGCAGATGCGCATACACCGCGTAGTGCCCGCCGCCGATGTCGATCAGCACCCGGTTGCCGCCGGCGTCCTGCGCGGTCGGCTCGTCGCGCGCCTCGCCGACACGCAGGTCGGGCCGCCCGTCGTCGGCGACGGCGACCACACCGTCGGCCACTGCATACACCGGCTGGCCGAAAGTCGGAAAACTACTCGGCAGCAACGGGTTTCCCGACCCTGGACGATTCTGGGCATCCAGTAGGTTGAAGTCGATCGCATATCGCTGCGCGAGATACCAGCGCCCGTCGATGGGATACAGCGCCCGCCGGTGCGGCCCGTCGCAACAGCTGCCGAGCGCGACCCACCGCGGACCGGCCAGCGGCGGGCCGAGCACGACGGGTGGCCGCCGGTCCACATAGACCGGGTCTGCGGTGAACGTCCACGCCACCGCATTCGACGGCACCCCCGGTGGCGGGTCGACGGTGATTTGGTGCGTGAGCGCCGCGGCGGGCGGACCGGTCGACGGAATGTCCAACCACACCACCGCCATTGCCGAAGAAGGCACAGCTGTGGTGGTTGTCGACGACGCCGCGAGAGACATGGCTTCGCGCAGCGCGCCACCCGACAGCGACAGCAGCATCGCACCCGAATCGGCGTCGCGTACCTCGAGCGCGCTGACCGTTACCTCCGCGGGCACGACATTGGTCAGCAGCAGTTCATAGACCAGGTGTGTGCGGCCGTCGGTCCCGGTGAACCACCGCGGAGCCGACAGGATGTCGACGAGTACGGGGGTCAGTTGCCCGCGGGCGGCCGGTTGCTCGATCGGCGGAGTCGGCGACGTACACGCGGCCACCAGCAGGAGCAGCAGCGCCCCCAACAGGCGCGGCGTTTTCACGGCCATCCCGAATGCTAACCGCGAACCGCGTCGGCCACGCCCGAATCGACATGCTGCGGGCACGGCCGAAAATAGGTGGCGCAGCAAATCCGTCCCGCGTACCGTTCTGCGGGCCCGGTGATGTGAGCCGGACGTTGATCGGTTACCACTTCGGATGGAGGGGTCGCGGGTTCGAGTCCCGCCCGCCCTACGCAGGGCGGTAGCTCAGTTGGCAGAGCACTTGATACCCGGTTGACATTTCACACGCCCACATCGCCTGGCGCACAACTTCATTGCCGCGGGCCGGACGTCGACCGGTTATCTGGTGATGCAGGTTCGATTCCTGAGGCAGCAGCTGCCGCTGCTGTACATCCGGTCGACACCTCACACGCTCGCGGCCCCACCTCGACCGGGCACGACCAGGAAAGGAGTAGACCCGTGGACATTTTGAATACCTTCAACCTGCGTCGGACGCCGCAGGCTCGGCCGGCATCGCCGGAGCAGGTGCGTAACGCGGCGGGCGGGTACACCTTTGCGGTCGATGACTGGGCTCGGGTGCACCGCTTCCTGACGCTGGGCACCGACGGCGGCACGTACTACGTCACCGACCGCGACCTCACCCGGTACAACGCCGAGGTGGTATTGCGGGTTGCCGCAACCGATCCCGTCGCTCTGGTGAACCGGATCGTCGAGGTGTCGGAGGCCGGTCGCGCGCCGAAGGCGAACCCAGCACTATTCGCGCTGGCCATCGCCGCCTCGGCGGAGGATGTCGAGGGCCGCCGTGCCGCGCTGGATGCGCTGCCGCGGGTGGCCCGCACGGCAACCCACCTGTTCCTGTTCGCCGGCTACGTCGAGCAGTTCCGTGGGTGGGGACCCACCCTTCGCCGAGCGGTATCTCGTTGGTACACCGAGCGTCCCGTCGATGCGCTGGCCTATCAGCTGGTCAAGTACCGCCGGCGTGGCGGCTGGACCCACCGCGACATGCTGCGGCTGGCCGGCCCGTCCGGTGTGGTCGACCCGGCTCGACGCATGGCGTTCAACTGGGCGGCGGGCAAGGGCCTCGGCGACTACGCCGAGCCGCCGGTGCGGCTCACCGATGCCGAGCTGAAGGCGGGGCAGCGCAACGCCGTCCGGCCGCCGGTGCGTGCCGAGGTGGTGCCCGACGAGCTGGCGATCTTCGCCGACTTCGAGGACGCCCAGGCGGCCTCGACCGCGGCACGGTGGATCGAGATCATCGATCGCGGCCACGGTCTGTCGTGGGAGATGCTGCCCGATGAGGCCCTGGCCGAGCCTGCGGTGTGGGAGGCACTGATCGCCCGCGGCATGCCGCAGACGGCGCTGATGCGCCAGCTGCCCCGCCTGACCCGGCTGGGTGTGCTGGACGGTGACGTCGGGGATGTGGTGGCCGAGCAGCTCGCCGACACCGAGCGGCTGGTCAAGGCGCGGGTGCACCCGGTGAATGTCCTTGTGGCGCAGCGTACCTACGCCAGAGGCTGCGGTTCCCGCGGTCAGGGCGTGTGGACGGCCGTCGCGAAGATCACCGATGCGCTCGACGCCGCGTTCTACGCCGCCTACGGCGCGGTGCGTCCGGCGAACCAGCGCACGCTGCTGGCGCTGGACGTCTCGGGCTCGATGGGCTCGTATGTGTCGGGTTTGCCGGTGACGTGCCGGCAGGCGACGGCGGCGCTGGCCATGGTGACCGCGGCCACCGAACGCAGGCACCGGATCATCGGGTTCACCGCGGGACCCGCCGGCTTTGCCCAGTCGTCGGTGACCGAGCTGGACATCAGCCCGCGTCGCCGGCTCGACGACGTGTGCCGCTACATGTCCGGGTTGGCGTTCGGCGCCACCGACTGTGCGCTGCCGATGGTGTGGGCGCTCAAGCACCGGGTGGAGGTGGACACGTTCCACATCTACACCGACAACGAGACCTGGTACGGAAAAATCCATCCGCATCAGGCGCTGGAGCGCTACCGCCAGGAGATGGGGATCGATGCGCGTCTGGTCGTCGTCGCAATGACCGCGACGCGCAACTCGATCGCCGATCCGGCCGATCCGCGCCAGCTCGACATCTCCGGGTTCGACTCGGCGGTGCCGACTCTGATCGCCGATTTCTCCCGCGGGGACATCTGAGGGCGACAGCGAGCGCACAGGCGGGGGTGACGGTTCCGACCGTCACCCCCCGTTCGTCATCGTTGGGGGATCTCGATGCCGAGCAGCTTGAGCCCGTCCTTGATGCGTTGATCGGCGCTGTCGATCGTGTCGGAGAACTTCTTCAGCTGAGCCGAGGACGACGACGCCGACAGCGTCATGCACTGCTCGGCCATGCTGCGGTACCCGTCGAAGCCGTCGGTCAGGGCCTCGTTGACCGCCACATCCGGGCCGGGCAGCACCTTGCGTTTGGCCTTGTCGACGTAGCTGCGCAGATCCGCGCAGGCCGACTGCAGTTCCATGTAGTCCCTGGTGCCCATGGCGTCGCTGATCGGTCCGAGCTGCCCGCCGAGACCGGCGACGGTCTGGGTCACCGCGTCGCGCCACTCGTCGTCGACCGGCGCGGCCACCGGCGTGCCCTCGATGGCGCAGCCGGCGAGCAGGAACCCCGCAGCCGCCGCGGCGGCGATACGCCTCATGTTCGAAAGCCTATTGACCCCTGAAAAGCCGAGTCTGCGGGGGCGCGCGGCAACGCCGGGAACTGCAGGTCCGCGCGGTATGCCCCCAGTAAGCGAGAGTAAGCGGCGTCACACCGGTAGCCTCAGTTACTGAGACTCAGCCAGATCGGGGGATCGTATGGACCTCGTGCTCGGCCTCGCGATGACGTCGAGAGCTATCCGATGGGTGCTCGTCGAAGGGACGACGGGCGCAGGGGACCCCGTCGACCGGGGAGCCATCGCGGTGGACGACGCCGCCTCCTACGAGCCGGAGGGGCTGCTGCGCGGCCTGGTCGACGACACCGTCGCCGGCGGCCGCAACCGCATCCACGCCATCGGTGTCACCTGGACGTGTGACGCGGCCGAACTCGCCACCCACGTCATGGGCGCGCTGGAGTCCTGGGGTCACACCAACGTCGTCGCCGTCTCCGAGGTCGAGGCCGCCGGGATGCTCGCCAGCGGCATCGCGGAGATCACCGGCCACGACGACATCGCGGTCTGCATCATCGAGTCCGACGCCGCCGTCGCGGCGACCGTCACCGCCGACGCAGTGTCCGCCGACCGGATCCCGCGCAGCCCGGGTGACGATTCGTCCGCGGAGCTCATCGAGAACCTCAAGGCAGTTCTGCAGGAGTCCACGGGCGGGCGCACCGACGGCATCTTCTTGCTCGGCTCGGAGTGTGACGACCTGATCGTCGCCGCGCTGGCCGAGATGGCGACCGTGCCCGTCTTCTCCTCGGCCGAAGCCGACCTGGCCTATCCGCGCGGGGCCGGGCTGGCCGCGGCGATGGCGATCAACACACCACCCGCACAGCCCAAGGGCCTGCGCCTGACGAAGGTCGGTGCGCTGACCTCGGTGCTCGCCGCGGCCGTGGTGACGCTGGTCGGCGCGACGTCGGCCGCCGTCGGCATCCAACTGCATCCCGGTGCCGTCGCACCGGCAGCCGCGGTGGAGGCGAGCAAGCCCACACCCGCGGTGAGCAAGCCCGCGACTCCCGCGGTGAAGAAACCGGCCGCCCCCGCGGCGGTGCCTCATCCGGAGCCCCCCGCCGCGCCCGCCCCGGCACCCGAGGTCGCCCCGGTACCCGAGGCCGCGCCGGTACCCGAGGCCGCGCCGGCGCCGGTGGCCGAGGTGAACAACGTCCCGGCCGCCGAACCGCCGGCCTATGTGCCGCCCGCACCGGAGCCCGAACCGGCCTACGTGCCCCCGGCTCCCGCCCCGGAGCCCGCCTACGTGCCACCTCCGCCGCCGGCATTCATCCCTCCGCCTCCGCCGCCACCGGTGACGTATCCGCAGCCACGGCTGCGTGACCGCATCATCGAGCGGATCCCGATCCTCAACCGGTTCCACGAGCCGAAGCCCTGGGGCTGATCTTCTCGAGGTAGAGCGTGCACGCAGGGCGGAACGTCGGTGCGAATTCCGCCATCACCGCACGCCCGATCTAATGCACGCGGTCCAGTCGTGCCAGCCGGGTCTGCTCGGCACGCACCATCTCGTCCTGGTGCGGCGGCGGCTGGTCGGGGTGTTGGGCGAGACGACGGACCGGCTCGTCGATGCTGCCGCGCGCCAACAGCCGGTGCACGCGCACCGTGTGCAGATCGCTGAGGCGCTGGGTACGTCCGATCATGCGGCGCTCGGCGCGCGGCTGCCATTGGGGCTCGGTCACGATGGCCACCAGCGGCGTGGTCAACTGCCGCAGATCGAAGGGACCGGCATCCAACAGCGCCAGCAGGGTCGCCGGTCCCCGCGCGGTGGCGAACGCGTCGAGCATCGCCTGCCGGTCCGGCACCGAGTCATCCAGGGGCCCGAACACCGTACCGGGCAATGCTTTTCGGATGACCTCCAGCACACCCTGGAAATGCGACACCACCAGGACCCGCGCGCCGTCGAGGTGTGCCTCGTTGGTCAACTCGATGAGCCGGTCGAGTTTGGCCGACGCCGCCGGTGTGCCCGACGGCCACGCGGCCTGACGAATCGCGGAGAAGTTGCCGCCGGTGACGGCCCGCCGGTAGCGCACCCGGTCCGCACCGGTGAGCCGCACCCATTCGTCGGTCGAAATGCGTTGGGGCAGTTCGTCGACGACGTCGCGGTAATCACGGCGCAGATACACCCGGTCGGCGGTGCGGCGGAACGCGATGGAACCCTGCGCCCCGGCGTTGGGCGGCACCTTGCCTGCGACGTCGGGTTGCAGGAAGTCCGCGAGATGGCGGAAACCGTCGATGCGGTTGTGGAGGGACACCCCCGACAGGAACAGGACGCGATCCTCGGCGGTCAGCACGTTGCGCACGGCGCGGGCACGGTCCGATTTCGGGTCACGCAGCAGGTGCGCCTCGTCGACGATCACCAACCCTGGCCGCTCGGGCAGCGTGATTTTCGCCAACGCGCCGAACGTGACGATTGCCAAGCCGCCCTTGTCTTTCCACTCGGCCAACCGTTCCTCGCGTCGGCGGCCGCGGATCTCCAGCGGGGTCAGCCAGGTGTGTCTGACGGCTTCCTCGGCCCAGTGGATGCCGGTGTGGGCCGGGCAGATCACCAGGGTGTGCCGCATGGTCTCCGCAGCGGCCAGATGCGCCGCCACCGCGAGGGCCTGCAGGGTCTTGCCGAGACCCAGTTCGTCGCACAACAGCACCCGTCGCCGCGCCGCCGCGTACTGCGCGCCGAACACCTGATAGCCGCGCAACTCGGTGCGCAGCAACGACCGGTCCAGATCGATCGCGGACGCCTCCTCGGCCACCGCGGCGCCGACGAAACCCTGTGCGGCGTCCACATCGGTTGTGCCGGAGGCGAACTCCATCAACAACCGATCGACCTCGGCGCCGTCGCGGCGGTAGCCGGCCCACACGTCGACGTCGGGTTTGCGGGCACACTCGATGCGCTCGATGAGGTCGGCGACCTTGTCCAACAACGGATCCGGCTGCTCGGCCGGTGGTGCCTCGGCGCCGCGCCGCCGTCCGTTGCCGTCGGTGGCCTCGACCCGCGCGCGCACCCGAGGAAGGATCCGCCGCAGCTGTTTGGCCGGGGGAGTGGCCTTGATCAGCACGAGCAGATCGGCCAGCAGCGCGGTGTCCGCCTCGGACTCGCGGTCCAGTCGGAGCCGGGTGGTGGTGCGGATCCGGTCGGCCATCACCTGCGCGCCGGCCTGCACGGCCTGCGCCGTGGCGATGTCGACACCGGGCACCTGGGTGAGCAGCCGCGCGGGCACGGTGTGGATGTCGGCGACGGTGCGGTACTGCGAATTGAGCAGGGCGCCTATCCGGGTGCCGGGCACCAGGTACGGGCGCACGCTGACCAGCGGTGCTGCCTGCAACGCGCGTTCCACGACGCCGTCGGCGTTGGCCCGGACGCTCGCGGCGATCTCAGCGCGAAGCTTGCCGAGGTCGAAGAGCAGGCCATCGGCACGGCGGACGAGGTCTGCGCGATCCATGACTTCCGATCATCGCATCTCGGTGCCGACCTGGAGGCGGCAATTTTTCCAGGAGAAGGGGGAGAGCCAGAGGTCGTCGACGTCGATCAAGCCGTCCTGGACCGCGCGGGCGACGGAAGGCTTTCGTCGTCGCGGGGCGTCCGAAAGCGGCGTACTTCGCGCGGATGCGTCGCAAATGGGTTCGCGCGGTGTCGACGAGCAGTGCGGTCATACGCGCCAAGCCTCCGGGAAGAAGGAGAACGACTGGAGTGATCGTCCGTTCGTGCAATACCCCGGCAATTAGGGGCGGTCGGCTGGCGAGGCACTGCGCGCGTAGCGGGAGAAGGACGCGAGGAGGTCGAAGTCGTCGACGGCCTCGCGGCCGACGACACGGTCGAGCGGCACGCCCTGGATGAGCCGCTTCACTGGCACCTCGAGCTTCTTGCCTGTTCGAGTATGGGGTATCGCGGGGACAGCGAGGATCTCGTCGGGGACGTGACGGGGTGAGGCCTGGGTGCGGATCGCGATGTTGATCCGGTCGCGCAGGGCGTTGTCGAGCACGACACCCGGTTCGAGCACGACGAACAGCGGCATCCAGTAATCGCCACCGTCGAGTTCGGCGCCGACGACCATCGCCTCCCGGATCTCGGGGAGGGCTTCGACGACCGCGTAGATGTCCGCGCTGCCCAGACGGACGCCGTGGCGGTTGAGGGTGGAGTCGGAACGTCCGGACACGACAATCGTGCCGCGCTCTGTGCGGGTGACCCAGTCGCCGTGCCGCCAGACGCCGGGGTAGGCCGAGAAGTAGGTGTCGTGGTATCGCGCCCCGTCGGGGTCGTTGACGAACCGGATCGGCATCGAGGGCATAGGCCGGGTGATGACGAGTTCGCCGACCTCGCCGATGACCGGTTCCCCGTCCGGGTTCCACGCTTCGAGGGCAACCCCGAGCAGCGGGGCAGAGATCTCGCCGGGCCACACCGGGGTGGTGGGGGCGCTGCCGGCGAAGCCGGAGACGACGTCGGTGCCGCCAGTCATCGAGGCCAGCTGCACCGCGGGACCGATGTGGTCGCGCACCCAGTGGTAGGCGGCCGCCGAAAGTGGCTCGCCGGTGCTGCCGAGGACCTTCAGGGCGCCGAGGTCGAACCGGCGCCCGGGGTGCAGGCCGGCCTTGGCGGTGGCGCGCAGGTATCCGGGACTGACGCCGAGAACCGCGAGGTGGTGTTCGGCGGCGAGGGCCCAGAGCCGCCCGGGGTCGGGGTGGGTCGCGCCGCCGTCGTACAGCACGGCGGTGGCGCCGAGGAGCAGGCTGGAGACCTGCACCTGCCACATCATCCAGTTCGTGGTGGTGTACCACAGGAACCGGTCGCCGGCCCGCAGGTCGAGGTGCAGGCCGAGCAGCTTGACGTGGTCGAGCAGCACGCCGCCGTGACCGTGCACGATCCCTTTGGGCGCGCCGGTGGTGCCCGAGGAGAACAGCACCCAGAGCGGGGCGGCGAACTCGACCCGCTCGAAGCGGAGGTCCGCCGGCCGAGCGGTGGCCTCGGACCAGTCCGTGACGTCGGTCCCTGACACCGGTGCCAGCCCGAGAAGATTCACCGTCACCGTGTGTCGCAGGGATGGCAGGGCCCTGCGCAGCGCCGCAACCTGGTCGCGGCGATCGTGGACGCGCCCGTTCCACCGATACCCGTCGGCGGCCACCAGCACAACGGGTTCGAGTTGGGCGAAGCGCGCGGCGGCGCCTGGCGCGGCGTAGTCCTGGCCGCACACTGACCACACCGCCCCAAGGGAAGCACAGGCAAGGAATGCCACCAGGGCGTGGAGTCCGTTGGGCAGGTACCCCACGACCCGGTCACCAGGCGCGACGTCGCTCCGGCGTAACCAGTCGGCGAACGCGGCCACCTCCGCGCGCAACTCCGCCCACGTGCGGGAGGTGGTCTCGCCGTCCTCGTCCACGGCGATCACCGCGAGCCCGCCGCCGGCACCGCGCAGGGCGTGCTCGGCGTAGTTCAGCCGCACCCCCGGGAACCAGCGCGCGTCCGGCATCGCGTCGCGGGCGAGAACCTGGTCGCGATCCCCGTCGGCCAGGATGCCGAAGAAGTCCCAAACCGCGGCCCAGAACTCTTCGAGGTGGTCGATCGACCACGCCTGCAGATCGGCATAGGTCTCGACGACGACATCGTGACGTGCCGCCACATCTCGAGCGAACGCCACGATCCGTGCGGACGCCACGTCGGATTCGTCCGGGACCCAGATCGGGTTGGTCATGCTGTTCCATTCCATTCGGGATAGGGAAACGTGAGGGTCGTCCCTCTCAGCTGGCCCGGGAGCTAGCGGAGCGGGGAAAACCGGGTCGGCCAAGCCATGATCGATTCCGCTTCGAGGATTTTTTCGGGGGTGCCCGGCGGAGGCCACTGCGCGTTGTCGCCGAGACGCCTGCGGATCGCGACCCGTTCGTCGAGTCCGGAGAACGGCCAGATGTGCACGATTCGGGTGGGCCCGTCGAGCGCGTACATCACGACGGTGACCGGGTCGATGCGGTGCCGGACGGGAAGTTGCTGACGCCAGCCGGCGATGGTGGCGGGCAGCCCGCCCGGAACGAGGCGGTAGTCGCGGATCTCGTAGACCGAGCCGAATTCGCCGGGCCGGACGCGGGGAACGAACGGGAAGGGAGCGAATCCGCACATGGTGAGGTCGTCGAGGTGCTCGCCCGCTCCGAAAGGGTGTCGGTTGGCGGCGGCGCGCTCGCGCTCGCGACGGAGCGCGGCGTCGTCGTCGAAGCCGCGGAGCACATAGGCGCGGCCGAGTCGGCCGTGCTCACCGAGCCAGCAACCGAGGAACTCCCCGTGCGCTTCGGGCGCCCGGACCCACGGTTCGATGCCGGCTAAGGCCTGTTCGGTGGCCGGGAGCCGGAAGTGCAGGGTGGTCAGCTCGTACCGGACAGACTGCTCGGCGGGGTCGAGATCGTCGCCGGTGATGATGGGGACGCTACCGGGCACGGGCAGCGTCCTGATGCTGTGAGTCCATGTCCGTCAGCCGGATCAGGCGCTTGCCCAGGTTGTCCCCGCGATAGAGGCCGCTGATGGCCTCGGGAGCTTCGTCGAGCCCGTCCAGGATGTCCTCTTTGTAGGTGAGCTTTCCTTCACGGATCCAGAACGCGATGGCGCTTCGGGCCTCACCGAAGCGGTCCGTCCAGTCGGTGGCGAGGAACCCCTGCATGGTGGCGCGTTTGGCGAGCAGGTGGCGCTCCACGCGAGGGCCGAGCGGCGGCGGCGTCCAGGTGGAGACGGAGGCGGTGCCGCAAATGACGACGCGGGCGCCCACCGCGAGATGCCGCAGGACGGCGTCACTGATCGGGCCCGCGGTGTTGTCGAAGTACACGTCGATCCCGTCCGGGCAGGCGGTGGCGATCGCGGCGTCGAGGTCGTGCCCGGCCTTGTAGTCGATGGCCGCGTCGTAGCCGAAATCGCTGAGGCACAGCGCGGTCTTGACCGGACCGCCGGCGATGCCGACGGTCCGGCAGCCCATGATCCGGGCGATCTGGCCGGCGCAGGAGCCGACCGCCCCGGCCGCGGTCGACACGACGACCGTCTCGCCCGGCCGGGGGCGACCTGCCTCACGGAGGCCGAAGTAAGCGGTCACGCCGTTGAGGCCCAGGACGCCGAGGGAGGTCGACAGCGGCAGGTCGGTTTCGTCGATCCGCCGGAGGGTTTCGGGTGAGGCGACGGCGTAGTCCTGCCAGCCGAGCATTCCCGTGACGTGGTCGCCGGGCTGGAAATCGGGGTGCCGCGAGGACACGACACGGCCGCTGGCGTAGGAGCGCATGACCGTGCCGAGGGGCACGGGTGCCGAGTAGTTGCTTTCCGCGCTGACCCATCCGCGCATCGCGGGCTCGACGGACAGCCAGTGGTTGCGGACGAGCACCTGGCCGTCGGCCGGCTCGGGCACGGCGACCTCGTCGATCGCGAAATGCTCCGCGGTGGGAATGCCGTCCGGGCGGGCGGCGAGCAGGACGCGCCGGTTGACCAGGCCGACGCCCGTGGTCTTGCTGAGCACAGTTGCGCTTCTCCTAATGGGTAGTTGGGACGGTTTCCTCGCGCCGACATCTCCGACGCAGAGGGCTTTTTCGCGACGCCTCCCCGCAGCGGCGGCCTTGGGCCTTGCGGTGTGCTGGGGTCACGAACAGCTGAACAGCTACTGAGCTGGTGGAGATGTCGTGTCAGATCTGTTCTCACGCCGCGAACTCGGCGCGGAGAACGGGAAGCACATGCCGCCCGAACAGATCGATCGACTCGATCGGATTGCTCGCGCGGCCGACCGTGAGCAGGAGCGACCGGGCCCCTGCCCGTATCGCGGACCGCGCCTGTTCCAAGCACTCCGGCGGCTCCCCCCAGATCGCGAATCGCCGCGAGAGATAGTCGAACAGCCCGAGGTCGTCGACGAGGGCGGCATCCAAATGGGAGGGGCGAGTACTGAATCGCGCGACCAGCTCCCGCATGGGGTCGGTCAGTTCGGCTGGAACGCCGCGCTGGGCAGGATCTCGCCTGCCCACCACGTACCCGGCGAGGAATGCGCAGATTTGACCGACGGTCGCCCGCGCGATGTGGCGGTTTTCGACGCAGTCGAGCGCGGCGAGCTGCCAGATTTGAGGCGACCCCGGTTCGCTGCGCCCGCGCGCTCCGCGAGCGACCTCGGAAGTGCTGTGTGCGATGGCCTCGTCGGTCAGTCCGTAGCTGACGAACACCCCGTCCGCCAGCCGCCCGGCGAGATTGAGTGACTTCTGGTGCGACGCAGCGAGGTAGACCTCGGGGCGGCGGTCGGTCCAGGTCAGCTGAGCGGATCCCGGCCCCGTGGATACCTCCTCGCCGCGCACCAGGCGCATCGTCGCGTCGAGCTGCTGCTCGAGTTCGATCACCGAGGAACCGGCCAGCCCGAAGTTGCGCACCGCACTGTGACCGGCCCCCACGCCGAGACGGAACCCGGCGTCGTGGATGGTCGCCAGCGACGCGGCGGCCGAAGCGGTGGTGGTCCAGTGGCGCGTGACGAAATTGGTGACGCTCACCGCGATAGGGATGCTCGGCGCCGCCGCGCTGAGCAGACTCGCCGCGACCCAGCAGTCCAAACACTGTCCAGGACTGTCCGCGACCCCGGCGAAGTCAAATCCGTGTTCCTCGGCCAGCTCGCCCATCCTCCGGACTGTCGAGGCGTCTTTCGGCCAGAAGAAGAAGCCGACCTTTACGGGATCTGGTTGAGTCACTATGAATTTCTCGCTTTCGTTGCGACGGCAATGGCCAGGAGAGTGAGACAGGCGCCGGTGGCGGTGGGCAGTACGGAGAGGGAAACGCCGCGCGGGAAGAACACGTCCAGGGCGATCGAACCGACCAGCTGCCCCGCGACCGAGGCCATGCTGAGCACCAGAACACCGATCCTGCGCACCACCACTGCCGCGACGCCGATGAACAGAGCTCCGACCAGCCCGCCGAAATAGAGCCAGACCTGCGTCGGCAGGTGCACCGACCCGGCTCCGGCAAGGCTGCGGACGCCCCAGGCGAACAGGGGAATCGCGGTCGCGACAAAGAAACTGACCCAGGTAGCGAGCACTGGGGACTTCGCCGCCGCAGCTACCGCTCCGTTCATCGCCTTCTGCAGGCTGAGCATGAACCCGGCGATGACGGCACCCAGAACCGGGAGTAGCACGGTGAAAAGGTTGGGGGCATCGACCAGAAGCGGAAACACCGAGATGATCGCCGCGGCGACCACCAGGCCGGCGCCGATGAGCCGTGCAGTACCGAGACCTCGCCGCGGGCTGCGCGCGAAACCCCGGGCGTCGACGACGAGCCCTCCGAGGGTCTGGCCGGCAATGACGGAGACCGTGAACACGGCGATTCCGGTCACGAGCGCCGCGGTCGACTGGACGAACACCAGCACACTCCCGCAGGCGCCCGCCAGCAGGCAGTAGGACGGGACTTGCCGTTCCTTGACGGCAATGGCCAGAGCGTGCCACGCGCGTCGCTGCCGTGGGATGAGCAGTGCGAACGGAGTCACCGCGACCAAGCCTGCCGCCAGGCTCAGGGCGGCCGCGGCCGTACCATCGCCGACACGATGGCCGAGCTCGCCGTTGAGCCAGGACTGGAGCGGGAGCAGCATGCTCACGAGCACGGCCGCGACGACGGCGGGCCATTTCCGTAGTCGTGGGACCGCCCCGCCGTGCGCGGTCAGGGCAGGGCGTTCGGTCCCAGGCAGATTGTCAGTGTTGAGGCTGTTCATAGGGCTCCTCGTTGTGCCCCGTGATCCGAATCACTGGGTTCATACACTTGGTACTCGAGCCCACTGCACAATCGGTATCCGTAAGTCCACTGCAGTCCTTCGCGGTCGAAGGGCGCGGCGAGGAGGTGCGAGCAATGCTCGGACGGTCTGGGCACGACGACGTCGATGTGCTGTCCCTGGTGGGACGCGACCACGAGATCGCGCGCGCGAGGGCCCTTCTCGCGGAAAACCAGGTGGTGGTGGTGTCCGGCGACTGGGGCAGCGGCAAGACCGCGCTGCTCGACGTCCTTGCGCGCGAGGCGGCACGCAACGGTCGCTCCGTGGTCCGGCTGGCGGGTCGGCGCGACGCCGCGGATACCGTCTCGACGGTTCTCCGTCAGCTCATGCCCACGCCGGATGTGCCGCCCCGCTCCGCGACGCCGCTGGTCGTGGCCGACGACGCGGATGGGCTCGACCCCTCCTCGCGACAGGCGCTGGCGGCCCTGGCCCCGTCACACGCGGCGCTGGTGCTGAGCGTGGACGTGGAAGCTTCCGTGCCCGAGTTCGAGCAGGGCCATCCGGTGATCGAGCTCGGACCGCTCGACTTGCCGTTCGCCCAGGCGCTTCTGGATCGCCAGCCGCGCCCGCCGACGGGTCGCTCGCGACTGCGTGTCCTCGACCAGGCCGCCGGCAATCCGCTCGCCCTGATAGAGCTGGCGCGGAACGCGGATGACGACCAGTATCTCCTGGCGCCGTCGCGCCGGATGGAGCATGCCCTCATCTCTCGGCTGGCCGATCTGCCTGCGCACACCCGCCTGGCGCTGCTGCTCGCCGCGACGGATCCACTTGCCGGCGGTCTCGACCAGATCGATCCGGAAGCGTGGTCTCTCGCCGAACGCGCCGGGCTGGTGCGCTTCATCGGGCAGCAGGTGCACTTCCGGCATCCCTTGCTGCGGGCGGCGGTCTACCACAATGCGTCACTCGAACAGCGGCGAGAGGCCCATCGGACGCTGGCCCGTGCTCTCTCCGCGCGTCCCGACCGCCAAGCCTGGCACGCAGCTGAGGCTGCCCGCCGCCCCGACGAGGGGGTGGCGGCCAGACTCGCGTCGGCGGCTGACCGGGTGCTGCGCGACGAGGGATACGCCGCCGCGGCCGCGGTCCGGGAACGTGCCGCGGAGCTGAGCCCAGCCGCGCAAGACCGGGCGATGCGCTTGGTGGAGGCAGCATGTCACACCATCTGGCTCCGCCAGCCGCAATGGACCCACGAGCTACTCAGGCAGGCAGACCTGTCCGGGGCCGACCTGGTGACGCGGGCACGCGCCGCACTGCTCGCCGGGCGAGCCCTGGCGTTGAGCCATCAGTACGCGGCGGCGCTCTCGGTGCTCTCGGAAGCTGTGGAGCAGGCGGCGGTCGCGGATCCGGTCCTGGCTCTGGACATGCTGGGTACCGGCGCGATCGTCGCTTACCACTCGGGAAGTCCGGCGGCGCGCGCCGGGGTGCGCCGGCTGCTCGCCCGCGTTACCGGCAGATCCGACGAGGACGGGATCGAGCTACGGCGCGCATGGACGGTGGCGCTGACCGACCCCATCGGTGATCGGGCAGCGCTCATCGACGAGCTGCCCCGGCTTGTCGAACGCGCGGCTGCGGATCCTCAGCGTCTGATCGCCGTCGGTACCGTGGCGTGGCTGCTCGACGAAACACCGCTAGCGCTCGACCTTTTCGACGACGGACTCAACCGATGGCGGATGCACGCTCCCGTCCCGCACAGCCTGGTCTGCGCCGCCTGGTCGGCCTATTTCGAGATGGGGCGGTGGGACACGGCTCAGCGCATGGCCGAGCACGCCTCCGCCGAGACCGCCAGCGCCGACCTTCCCGAAGCGGCCGCCAGCGCGCTGCTCATGCGGGCCTCCGTTCTGGCGTTGCGCGGCCAAGCGGCATCGGCGATCGATCTGGCGACCGACGCGTCAGCGCTGATCGACCCGATGGCCCAGACCATGCTGCACGTCCGGACCCAGTGGGTGCTGGGCGCGGCGGCCGTCGCGGACGGGGACCACGACTCCGCCTTCGATCACTTCCGGTCGGCTTTCACCGCGGAGGGCGAGCCGGTCCACTTCCACGCGAGCTATGCGGTCCTGGCCGACTTTGCCGCGGCGGCAGCGCGAACCGGCCGATCCGGTGAGGTGGCTCTGCTGCTCGACGCGGCTCGACGAGCGCTGGACGGCAATACCTCGCCCCGTCTCGCTTCACTTCTGTACCGTGCGGCGGCGTTGTCAGCTGGTGACGAGGCCGGCGCCGAGCGCAATTTCCGTGCGGCGCTCGAGATGGACGGAGTCGAGCGGTGGCCGTTCGAACACGCGCAGGTGCAGCTCGACTACGCTGAATGGCTACGCCGGCGCCGTCGTATCCTCGAGGCGCGGCCACTGCTGCTCGCGGCGCTGGACGCGTTCCGCCGGCTAGGGGCACGTCCATGGACGCACCGCGCCGAGGGTGAGCTGCGGGCTGCCGGCGTAGGTGTCCCTGTCACGATGCCAGTATCGTTGTCGGAGTTAACCACCCAGCAGCAGCAGATCGTGCGACTGGCCTCCCAGGGGATGACCAACCGCGAGATCGGTGAGCAGCTCTTTCTCTCGCGGCGCACGGTCGAGTCGCATCTCTACCGGTCTTTTCCCAAGCTCGGCGTCACCTCCCGGGCGCAGCTGCGCGACCTGCTGCCCAGCAGCGCCGACCGCGTTGACTCGTCTGAAATGCGCGCGAAAGGGTGATTCGCTGCGCCGGAGGTATGGGGTTGACGTTGGCAGAGCGCAGGGCAATCACCGAGACGATCGCGACTCGCTGTGGGTGTCTCGGCCCGATTCTGGACGGACCTCGTGCGTGCTGACCTCGCCTTCCATACTCGTCTGGTCGAACCGTCGAATATTCAAGTCGCAAACCAAGTCTGGGCAGTCATCCGTTACCATGACGCCGCCGCCGCGATGAGTGAGATCGCGCGTAGGTGGTGAGTTGTCGGACGGTTCGCCGGAACAGAAGCGGCCGATCATCGGCGAGAATGTCAGGCGCGATACCCGTCAGTTCCCGCTCGTGTCATGATGATTCGCCCGATGGTGGACCGCGGTGATAGCCGTGTCAATGCACCTACGATCGTGGCGATATCCTCGGTGGGAATCATCGAGGAGGCCGGAATCCTGTCGCGGATCCATCCCGACATGTCAGTATCGACGTATCCTGGAGCGATGGCCGTGGCCAGCACGCCCGCGCTAGATTCCTCGGAATTGATTGCGTCGGTGAGGGACAGCGCAGCGGCCTTCGACGCACCGTAAGCAGCCAGCCCGGCTTCGGCGAAGACGCCAGTGATGGATGCCACGACGATGACCCGGGAACCGTACTGCGGGTGCCTGCTCGCCGCGGTTCGAAGGGACGGCAGAGCGGCTTGCACGAGCTGATACGGCGCGCGGAAGTTGACCGCAAACGTCTTGTCCAAACGGGCAAGTGAGTATGTCGCGATCGGGCCCGCGGTACCCACACCGGCATTGAGCACGAGCACACTCATGTCACCAAATTGCGCCTGGTGAGTCTCGACTATTCCCGGTAGGGCATCGGGGTCGGCCATGTCGGCTGCCACGGCTACGACATCGCGCGCGCCGGCTTCGCGCAGTGTCGGTACGGTGGCGTCGAGGTCGTCGCTGTTCCTAGCGGTGATCGTCAAACCGAAACCCTGCTCAGCCAGGGATCGTGCGATGCTCCCCCCGATACCCCGAGAGGCGCCAGTGATCACAGCCGATCGATCCGTCGAGATCAGTGCCAATTCAGTTCCTAACTTGAGGATTGAGGGCCATTGGTGGTGTTTGGTGGTGCAGGATCGCCAAGGCGAATTGCACATAGGAGAGTGCGATCTGCTGGGGCGAAAAGGGGCCGTCCGAGCGGAACCACTGCGGCAACGAGGTACACATCGTGGCAATGGCGCGGCCTGCGGTACGTGGCTCCCGTGTGCGCAAATACCCGTCGGCGACTGCCCGGTCGATCGCGTCGTCGAGGATATGTTGCAACAGTGTCCGGGAGTCCACTATGCGCCGCCTATTTGCTCCAGTGAGGCTGCGCATCTCACTCGCGCCGATAAACGCCAGCTTGCGGCGGTGGGTGTGGAACAGGGCGAGGGCTTCGACGATGGCGGCTACTTCCTCGATGCTCGTCGGTGCGTGACGGCGCGCGTGGTCGACTCGCCAGTGGAGTTCGGTCATGGTGAGGTCCAGGATCCTGACCAGCAGGTCCTGCTTGTCGCGGTAGTGATGATAGATGCCTGGCACGCTCAGTCCTGAGCGTTCGGCTAGCCCTCGCATTGTCGTTCCGTGGTAACCAATCTCAACGAAGGCATCAATGGCTGCAGCGAGAATGGCGTCAATTTCCAGCGGTGGGAATGTACGCCAATTTTCCTCTGCATCAACATTGTCCACAGGCGGGTCGGCGGCTACCAACCGTAACGATCCTGCCTCCGTCTCGTTAGGGATAAGCACTCCTACAGGAAGATTCAGCACATCAGCGACTGCCCGGAGTCTCTCGACGGTCACACGTGTCTTGTTGTTCTCCAACGCGCTGATCGTCGCGGCGCTCACGCCCAAACGGTCGGCGAGTCCCCGCAAGGAAAGCCCTGCCGCCCTACGCGCCGCGCGAATCTCGTCGCCTACCGTGGTGGTCATCTAAAAGCTGTAATGTTCGGAAAAGCTGAACACACCTGAGAGCCCCTTTCGTCGCCACAATGCTATTACTGTGGCACACAGCCTACTTGACATCCATATAGCGTCCGTGCCAGTGTTGCTGCCGAACGATCGATCGGTGTGATCGTACAGCGCTATCACACATTCACGGGAGTGCGACGTGGCCATTGACTTGACCTACTCAGAACACGTCCGAGCGGTCACAGATCGAACCGTCGCATTTATCCGTGAGTCGGTGCTGCCCATAGAAGACGCACACGGCGGCGATATAGAGGTCGCTGGCGGTGACAACCTACGTCAGCAGCTCCAAGCCGCTGCCAAACAAGCGGGATTGTTCGCCCCACACGCGCCCGTCGAATACGGAGGAATGGGCCTGGGAATGTCCGATCGGGCACCCGTGTTCCGGGCGGCAGGCTATTCGTTGTTCGGCCCAACAGCACTCAACATCGCCGCCCCCGATGAAGGCAACATTCATCTCCTGGCCCACGTGGCCACCGAGGCGCAACGAGTCCGCTACCTCGGCCCGTTGGCCGCCGGCGAGATCCGCTCCGCATTCGCGATGACTGAGCCGGCGCCAGGGGCGGGTTCAGACCCGGCCGCCCTACGAACGCAGGCCGAACGCACCGGAACTGGCTGGCGCATCAACGGCCGCAAATGGTTCATTACCGGCGCCGACGGCGCGCACTTCTTCATCGTCATGGCTCGAACATCCGGAACACCTGGCGACCGTGGCGGCGCCACGATGTTTCTCGTCGATGCAGACAGTCCAGGGGTGCAAGTTGGTCGCCACATCACCACGCTCGACCGCTCCATGCTCGGCGGACATTGTGAAGTGACCTTCACCGACGTCGACGTCCCCACGGCCGCAATCCTCGGCGAAGTGGATCACGGCTTTCGGTACGCACAGGTCCGGCTCGGCCCCGCCCGCATGACGCACGTCATGCGGTGGCTGGGCGCCGCTGAGCGCGGACACGATATCGCCCTCAGTCATGTCACCACCCGCGACGCATTCGGCCAACGCCTCGGAGACCTCGGCATGGTGCAGAAGATGCTCGCAGATAACGTCATCGATATCGCCGCCACCCAGACGCTACTGACCCGGGCGTGTTGGGAACTCGACACCGGACAAGACGCCTCAATGTCAACTGCCATCACCAAAACCTTTGCAGCCGAGGCGATCAACCGCATTATTGATCGAAGTATCCAAATGTGCGGGGCTCTCGGGGTGTCCGACGACCTTCCCCTTGCACGCCTCGCTCGAGAGGTGCGCCCATTCCGCATCTACGACGGCCCCTCCGAAGTGCACCGCTGGGCAATCGCCAAGCGCGCCGTACGTACTGCGGTCTCCGAACGATGTGAGCTGAACGAGCCATGACAGAACATGCTGGCGATGTGTCAGCGCTAGCCCAATTATTGGCAGACCACGGCGTTCACGTTGAAGGCGATCTTCGCATCGAACCCTTCAGCGGCGGTCGCTCCAACCTCACATTCAAGATCTCCGACCACAACACCAGTTGGGTCGCACGCCGCCCTCCGCAAAGCGGACTGACTCCGGCCGCCCACGACGTTGTCCGCGAGTACAGGGTGACCAAGGCGCTACAGGGCACGCGGGTGCCGGTCCCAGCCGCCGTCGCCTGCGACAAAGATGGCCACACGGTAGGAGTTCCGCTGAGCATCTTCAGCTATGTTCCCGGGGTCGTGATCCGTGACCGTAAACAATTGTCAACTCTCACTGACCGACAGGTACAAGCCTGCGTCACAGCTCTGATACAGACCCTCGCTGACCTCCACGCCATCGAACCTGCCTCCGTAGGGCTACGCGATTTCGGTAAGCCCGACGGAGGGTCTGCTGCACGATCAGGTGACAGTTTCGGTCACGCGGCCTGACTGGCCGGTGTGGTCATGATTGCTTCGAATTCAATCGGGGTCAACCGCCCGAGACCGGACTGTCGGCGGCGCCGATGGTAGGTGCGTTCGATCCAGGTGACGATCGCGATCCGCAGCTGTTCACGGGTGTCCCAGCGGCGGCGGTCGAGCACGTTCTTCTGCAGCAGGCTAAAGAAGCTCTCCATGGCGGCGTTGTCGCCGGCGGCCCCGACACGGCCCATGGAGCCGACCATCTCGTGGTGATTCAGCGCGTGTACGAATTTCCTTGACCGGAACTGAGATCCGCGATCCGAGTGCAGAATGCACCCTGCGACATCTCCGCGTCGGGCCACCGCGCTGTGTAGTGCCCGGATGGCCAGTTGTGACTTCATCCGGTCATCGATGCTGTAGCCGACGATCCGGTTGGAGAACGCGTCCTTGATCGCACAGAGGTAGAGCTTGCCCTCTCCGGTGTGGTGCTCAGTGATGTCACTGAGCCACAATTGATTCGGCGCTTCAGCGGTGAAGTCACGCTCGACCAGATCGTCGTGCACCGGCGGGCCCGGCCTTCCACTCTTGCCGCGCTTCTTGCCGAACACGCTCCACAGGCGATTCTGCGAGCAGATTCGCCAGGCGGTGCGCTCGGCCATCGGCTCGCCGGCATCGCGGGCCTCCTCGACCAGGTAGCGGTAGCCGAACTCCGGATCGTCGCGGTGGGCGTCGAACAGGGCGTTGGCGCGGTAGGCCTCGACGAGTTCGGCGTCGGTGATGGGTTCGGCCAGCCAGCGATAGTAGGGCTGGCGGGCGAGCTTGAGTACCCGGCACGTCACCGCGACGGGGATCCCGTCGGCGGCGAGCTCTTTCACGAGCGGGTAGAGCCTTTTCCCGGAAGGTTGGCCTGTGACAGATAGGCCGCGGCTCGGCGCAGGACCTCGTTCTCCTGCTCGAGCAGCTTGATCCGACGCCGCGCCTCGCGCAGCTCAGCGGACTCGGTGGTGCTCCTGCCGGGCTTGTTGCCCTCATCGATGTCGGCCTGGCGCATCCACTTGTGCAACGTCATCGGGTGCACACCGAAGTCGGTGGCGATCTGCTCGATCGTCACGCCGTCGTCGCGGTTGCGCGCGACCCGCACGACATCGTCGCGAAACTCGCGGGGGTAGGGCCTTGCCATGGGGACATCCTTCCAGCCTGCCCACGCTGGGCAAGCCAACTCAGATGTCACCTATTCGTGCAGCAGACCCGGATTCCTGGCCCGACAGGTTGCGTTGTGGACCCGGCAATGGCACCACGTCAAGTCCCGCGAGTTACCCGACGTAGCAGCGCTATCGACGGCACTCGCCGCCGCGCTCCCACCCAGTCTGGGCGCATCCATCATTCATGGCGACTTCCGCATCGATAACACCATCCAGGACCCAACGTTGCCCCAGCCGTTACGAGCAGTCATCGACTGGGAGCTATCCACCCTGGGCGATCCGCTCACCGACGTAGCCCTGATGTGTGTCTACCGTTCAACAGCCTTCAATCAGGTATTAGGCATGCCCGCAGCGTGGACCAGCGACAGACTTTCGAGCCCCGACGACATTGCGCAGCAATACGCGCAACTGTCGGGCCGCGACCTTTCGAACTGGAACTTCTACCTCGCGCTAGCGAACTTCAAACTCGCCGTCATTGCCGAAGGGATAACTCACCGTGCAGCGGTTGGGCCGGGTGTTCCTGGCGCCGACGCTGCAGCAGAAGTCACCCCCGAACTGCTTGCCGAGGGTCTACGGCTGCTCGCGTCACCGTAGTCGCCAACGCCGGCATGACCTCCGAGGGCCCCGACATCGCGCGGAATGGCACGGCAAACACCCCGACGAGGCGGTGCCCGATCCGCTGGTGCTGACGCAGCCGTGGCCAACCGCGAAGCCGAGAAGGCCCATGGGATCCCCGACCGCGTCACCCGTTACCAGTACCGCCACGACCCGGGCGCGCCGATCGTTGCGCGGGATCGACGAACAGGTCACCAAAACTCAACGGTCTGGGTCGGGCAGATCGCGGATGAGCACCCGCAATGACGCGGCGTCCAGACCGTGGGTGAAGCAGCCGGTCAGCCCCAGGGGAAAATCAGATCGAGTTGGCCGTGGATCTGGTTGGCCAACATGGCCTGGGCGGCGACCTTGCGGCGCCGGTGCGACCCATGCAGCTTGGGCGGCCAGGGTCTCGTCGCGGCACTGTGGTGGGCGGCCGGTGCCCCGGATCAGTAGTTCGGCCATTGCCCCGCAGTCGCAGGCATCGTTCTTCAACATCCGCAGTAGCTGTTGTCCGCGTGCATGTTTGACCGCGCGGGGGTCAGTTCGACGACCTCCAAGCCAGCCGCTCGCAGCCGCGCGACCATGGTGCGGTGGTAGTGGCTGGCGGCTTCGACCCCGATCCGAATCACCAGAGCGTCCCGCTCGATCTGCGCGCGACGAATCGCCGCGGACAGCCTTTCGAAGCCGGTCTCGGTCAGGGCGAACTCGAACGGCGCGATAGGGATCTCGCCGTAGTGATCGGCCACCAGAGTCATGGCGATTGCCTTGCCGACGTCCACCGGAATGACCAGGCAGCGTTGCGGATTCAGTCCGCGGATCCGGGTCATGAATTGTGCTTGCATCTCGCCGTTGACGAACGTCATCACCAAGCTCCCTTTGTCGGATGTACACCGACACTGCGGGTCCCCACCGCAACCGGCGGGAAGGTAGACCGGCGTGGCGGGACCCACCCGGTGATCAGGCCATTGGCATCTTCAACCACACATCAAGGTGGTATCAGAAATGAGACACATCCGTGTTTGTGTGCTTCGCTGAGGTATTGGGTTAGGTCGCTCGTTTTTGTGCGGCGGCTTCCAGTAGGGGGATGAGGTGTTCTGTGCCGAGTGACTCTTTTGCGAGGCTCAAAGGGGAGTGGCCGTAGTGGTTTTCGATGGTCGGGTCGGCTTCGTGTTCGAGCAGCAGGATCACGATTTCGACGGTTTTCTTGTTGTTGCCGATAACGTATTTGAGAGGGGTGTTTCCCCACTTGTCTTGGAGGTTGGGGTTGGCGCCGGCGTCGATGAGGATCTTCGCCGCGTCATAGCTGTCGTGGACGAGGGCTGAGTGCAACGGTGTGAATCCCATCTGGTCGGCATCGTTGATGTCGTAGCCCTCAGCGATCTCCCGCCTTAGGTCGTCGAGCAGGTTGTATGCAGCCGAAGGGTGCAGTGGTGTGCGTGCCATGGTGGTCCTCCACTCATTGGGGTGGTGATCTCGTCTTTGCCGTCCAGCGTGCCCGACACGGTCATTCAGATGTCGTCAATTTGGTGGGCGAGTTCGGCGAGGATTTTGTCGTAGTGGTGGTTGACGTCGTGGGGTATGCCCAGGGTGGCGTAGGGCTGGCGGCTGAGGGTGTCGTTTTTGAGGCTGACACTGAGGTATTCGAGGGTGGGGTGGTTGGCGAGTACGGCGAAGGCATCGGGGTGCAGGGTGCGGCTTGCAACGGTGATGTGACGGACGTTGGGTGCGCCCGCTAGTGGGGATAGGTCTTCGAGTCCTTTGAGTTCGATGGCTTCGACGGCGATGAGTTCGGTCAGTGTGCTCAGGTCTGGAAAGACGCTCAATGGCATGTGGCCCAAGGTGAGTTGCACGAGGCGAACGCAGGACGAGATGGGGGTGAGGTCGGCAGGCTTGGTGTAGTTCATACCGAAGATCTGCAGGTTGGGGAAGGCTGGCAGGGCTGACAGGTCGTCGATGCGGCCATAGTTCAGGTCAAGAGTTCCTAGGCGTGGGGCGTCGCCGAGGAATTCGAGGTTGTCGCGTTTGACGCCGCGCAGCGACACCGAGCGCAGGTTGGGCAGCGTGGCGAGCACGTCGAGTTCGCGGGAGTGCCCGGCGATGACCAGTGATCGAAGCTCGGTGAGCTGGCTGAGCACGTCCAGTGAGCGGCGTTTGTCCTCGTCGAACAGGATCAACGAGCGCAACTGGGGGACGTGGCGCAGCCCGTCCATCGACTCCGGAGTAATGCCCTCGATCCAAAGCTTTCTCAGGTGCCCGAACGGCGCCAAGAATTCCAGGTCCCACGGCTTTTTCTTGTTGGTGAATCTGACCTCGAGTTCCAGGTGGGGGTGTGGGCGCATGTAGTCGGCCAGCAGTTCCCATTCGTGCGGGCGGGGCCGGCGGCGACCGTAATCGGCGTTGACCACCACGGTTTGCAGCGGTGGGCCGACCGGGGGCAGATCCTCAGGGGTGATCGGAGCTTCCAACACCAGGCCCCTGGTCAGGGCTGGAGTTGACTGCGGCACACCGGTGTCACTCATCGACGAGTCCTTAAGTTCGTAGTGGGCGGCGGGAGTTGGGGTGTGGTGCTCACTTGGGCCGACTGTGGTGCTGTTTGCTCTTCTTGTCTTTCTTCTGCTTCTTACCGGAATCCTTCTTACCTTGCCCGTGGTCACTGCGTGGGCCGGTGCCCTGAGATGAACCGCGGCTAGAGGGGTTGTTGGCCTCGCGGGCCTGCTGGACTGCGGTGGACCGCTGCTGCTGAGCAGCTTGCTGGGAACGGGCTTGCCCGTCAAGGCGGCGCTGCACCCGCTCCGGTAGCCGCGAGACCTCCGGCTCCTTGCCCAGACTGCGCAAGTACCTATTTGCCGCGTCCTGGAATTTCTTGGCGCCCGGGTGGCCCTCCCGAACTCCGCGCACATCATTGCGCTGCAACAAACTCTTCGGTGCACCTTTTCGTTTCAGCGTCTTGTATTTGCTCATGAGCCTCTGTTCGAGGCCGCGTTGGACTGAGCGGGCGTCTGTCCGGTAGACCTGGACACGGTCACCAGGCTCAAGTTTGTAGCCTCTGCCGGAGCCCGCATGCGCATACAGTCGGCTATCGACATTGCGTGAGCGGCCCACATACACCGGAACGCCGTCCTGGTTGTGGATGACATACACCCCGCCTTTGGGCTGTTTGGGTGCCGGCGGCGTGGCTTTGGGCGCTGGCATCGGGCAGTTGTGGACCAGTACCGATGCGGTTGGGGTGGTGATGTAGAAGGTGTGGGTGGTCTCGATGGTGAGGTCCCACATGTCAGCGGTACCGGTGACCGGGGTGGTCGTTTCCACCTGCGCGGCGGCATTGTTGGGGGTGTAGAGCGCGTCGCCGGGGCGCAGATCTTTGGCCTCGGTCCAGCCAGGCCCATACGCCTGGGTGGGTGTGGTGGTGGCGGCGAGGCCGCTGATCGTGCTGTGGGCGCGGGTGGGGCTGTAGAAGGGGTGTCCGCTGGTGGTGTTGATGACCGAGGACTCACCGGCATTGTTGGTGATGGTGAGGTCGAGCAGGTCGGTGTCGTGGTTGACCAGCACCGCCTGCACAGACTGCGGCCCGGAGTGCCCCGAAACAGGATCGGTGGACCACACCCGATCCCCGACACGCAGCTGGCTGATGGGTCGGCTGGTGCCGTCAGCGAGCAGCACCAGAGTGTCCGGGGTGAACGACTGTCCCGCACACGGAACCTCAGCGGCCTTGGGCGCGGGCGGGGCGTTCGGTGCCTTCGGCGAAACCCCGGGTGTCACTGGAGGTTTCGGGGTGCCCACGGCTGCTACTTCGTCGGCTAACTGCGCGGGTGGGGTGGGTGTGGTTTTGGCGACGTCGATGACGTCGTCGGTGTGTTTGGCGAGTTGTTCGGCGGCGAGTTCGGTGCCTTCTTTGACGATCTTTTTGGCCGCGCCTTGTGGGGTGATCATGGACGCGGCGCCGAGTACATCGGAGACAACGCCGAGGGCTTGGTTGTCGGGAGCTAGGGCGGTGGCGAAGTCGGCGGTGGAGCTGGCGATGTTGACCCCGGCCGAGGCGATCATGGCCGCGCCGGCGGGGCCGCCGACGCCGGTGACGGCCATGGCCACACCGCCGACGAGCATCGCACTTTCCAGGGGATGGTCTTTGACCACCCGACCGACGGTCTTGGCGGCGGACACGGTGGCATGAGCCGCTGTGTAGGCCGCGCTGGACAGGGCGTCTACGCCCGAGCCCAGGGTGTCGGTGATGCCTTTGAACGAAAACGAGAATCCTTGCGGCAGCGGTACCCCGCCAACCCCGGTGAGGTGCAGCGGTGGGTCGACATAGACCGGCCAGGTGGTGTGCGGTTGGGGGTCGATGACTTCGGCGAGCACATACAGCTGCGGGGCGAGTTGTTTGACCACATAGGAGCTCGGAACGAGTTTTCCGGTGGCGTCGCGGGTTTCGGCCGGGGAGAACATGCCGATGGTTTCGGCGGTCGGGGTCGCCTTGTTGATGGTCAGGTAGCCGTTGGTGTGGGCCAGCATCACCGTGTCGGCGGGGGTGCGCACGAAGGTGGTGACCATCCGTGGCCCGTCCGGGTCGCTGATCCGCGCGACGGTGCGGGTGCCGGTGGCGGTGTTTTCGGCCAACATGTCAAACCCGGCACCGGCGTTCGGGTAGACGACCTGCCCGCCAGGGGTGTGCTGGGCGTTTCCGAGCCCGCCGGGCAGCACCACCTGCACCGGCCCGGCCGCAGTCTGGGAGGTCAACCCGGCCACCGGTTCCTCAGGCAGCCCGGCGCGGCGCGCCTCGGCGGTCAGCGTCGCGTCCGAGCCCACCGCCGAATCGGCGAACACCGCGACCGCGGTGTCGGCGAAGCGCTGCGCCGCCGACACCGTCCGTGCCGCCTGATCGGCTCGTTCCGCAGGTGGAGGTGTGATCAGGTGCAGACCGCCGACGGTGAGCGCCACCGCGCACAACACCGCCAGCCACCGCGCCGGCCACCCCAACCACACACTGTGCTGACCGTCGCGCAGGAAGTTTCCTGCAGTCGGCATCCAGCTACGACCGCCCCGCATGTGTGATCCCCCGATCAGCAATCTCATCAAGAATTCGGCAGCTATCTCACTGCCGGTTGGTCGGGACTGTAGGCAACAACGTCATAAATCGTCAATCACCAGGTGAAGAGCCCAGTATCGCGACCAGGTGTATGCCAGATAGTTTTCCGGGCCAGCAAAATATTGAAGCCTGCTGTGACCTGTGTTTAGCTACTTAATGAACCACTGTGTCGGGCAGCCCGGGAGTGTTCGTTGTGTGTTTGCTCACAGCCTGTCTTGAAAACGCGGTAGGCATGCGTCAGCTGGCTCTTGTGAGTGCGGATTCAGCCGCATCGATGATGGACCTGTAATCGCGAACCGGTGCAGGGCCACGCGCGGCCGGTGAGACCACATAGCGTGCGCTACCCGCACAAGCCGAGTACGAGCCGCGCAAGGCTCTCGATCCCGTCTAGCTGAGACTGGATCTGATCATTCTCGGTTCCCTAGGAAACGAGACCACCGAGTCTGTGGCAGTGAGGATCATCTGAGGGTGAGGTCGCGACCTGGCGTGTCGGGTCCGCCGGGACGGATTGTCACTCTTGTGGGGGTTGGTTCGAGCCCTCGGACTGTGGGTTCGATAGCGCTCCATAGGTTCTCGCAGTCGGGTCCGTAGAGGTAGATCATCGCGGTGCCGCTGCCGACTTCATTTCCATCAACCTCGCCGATCCCGGGTCGGGAGTCAACGACTTCCATAAGGCGATCTTCCACGGCGAGAATGAAATTGAGCGGTGGCTCGCCGTCTTCCCACACGAGAAGGACCGCATGCTCCTCGAGGGCCGAATCTTCTGTTGCTGATCGCGACATCGCCTACCGGAGTCGTTGGCTTGCCGCGCGTTGTCGCGGGCAGTGTCGCGTTGATTGTAGATGACGGCTGCTCGGCGAGAAGAAGAACACTCAGATCATGTCGTTGTTCGTCAGCCACCGCATGACGGGCCAGCCGACGAAGACCGGCAGCCAGCAGGTCAGCACGCGGTAGAGCAGGACCGCGGGCACACCGATCGCGGGCGGCACGCCGAAGGCGGCCAGACCACCGATCAGGGCCGCCTCGACGGCGCCGACCCCGCCGGGTGTGGGCGCGGCGGAGGCGAGGGTGCCGCCGATCATGGTGACGACGGTGACGGTGACGAATGAGGTGTCGCCGCCGAAGGATTCGACGCTGGCCCAGAGCGCCAGTGCCGCACCGAGCGTGGTGCCCGCCGCGCCGAGGACGATGAGCACCAGGCGTTTCGGTTCGCGGGCCAGCTTGATGAGGTCGTCCCACACCTCTTCGATCCTGGGCCGCACCGCCGAGGCGAGCCAGCGCCGCAGTTTCGGCACCGCCAGGAACGCCCCGACCAGACCGAGCGCCAGACCGGCGATGAGGTAGAGGATGGTCGCGCTGGGGACGAAGTGGGACAGGTCGGCGGACGCACCGGCCATGGTGGAGAAGAAGATCAGCAGGATCACGTGCACGATCACCTGCACCGACTGCTGCAGTGCGACGGCCGCGGTCGCGCGCATGGTGCTCAGCCCGCCCTTCTGCAGGAACCGGGTGCTCAACGCGAGACCGCCGACACCGGCGGGCGTGGTGGTGGCGGCGAAGGTGTTGGCAATCTGCATGATCGACAGGTGGCGGAAGCTCACCAGCCCGTCGGCGCATGCCCACAGCGCCGCGGCGGCGCCGACGTAGGTCAACGCCGAGACCGTGAGGCCCATCAGCGCCCACCACCAGTTGGCGTTGCGCAGTTCGGAGAAGAACGTCGGCACGGTGCTGATGAACGGGTAGGCCACGTACACCAACGCGATCAGCAGCACCAGCTGGATCACCTGGGTGCGGGTGAACCGGGTGATGGTCTCGGCCTCGATCTGGTCGGCGCCGGTCTGGTGCTTGACCTCGTCGCGTGCCTGCGTCATCACCTCCTTGGCGTCGGGCACCGCGGCGCGCACCCCGGCGGGCACGGCGGCCTTGGTGAGTCGGCGCGACGCGGTGAGCACGGTGTCGCGGCCGAACGCCTTGATCGCGGCGCCGACGGCGGAGGGCGCGTCGTACAGCGCGGTCGTGGTGACGAGCAGTTGGGCGATGTCGGACTGCAATTGGGCGTCGGTGGCGCCGTATTCGGCGTTGCCGAACCCGCCGAACAGCACGGCGCCGTCCTCGACGGTGATCTCCTTGCTGCGCAGATCGCCGTGGGAGATCTGGTGGTCGTGCAGCATGCGCAGCGCGTTCCACACGCGTCCGACGGTGGCCTCGTCGGTGCACTGGTCCAGCGCGGTGCCGCGTTTGCGGTTGTGCGCGTACAGCGTCCAGCCGCGGTCGAGCGCGGCTACCGACATCGTCGATGTGCTCGCGAGCCCGAGGTCACCGATCGCGATCGCCATCAGCGCGCGGTGCTCGACGGCCCGGCGCATCGAGGTCTGCAGCGGCGCGGTCTCGTCGCTGCGGAACCGGACCTTGCGCCACAGCTGGCGGAACGCCCCGCCGCTGCGCTGATTGGGCCCGTACAACTCGACGACGGCGATGGCGTCGGGATCCTGTGACGAGGCCTCCAGAAGGAGCGGGCCCGCGCCCGCGGGACGCACCACGGTGAACGCCGACACCTGGAATCCGCGCCGGGTCAACGCCCGCGCCGCGCCGTCGAGCGGAACCTCCAGCGCCGGGGTGCCGACGACCCACACCACCAGCGCGCCGACGAACCAGCCCACCGCAAGTCCTAGCAGGGAGCGGGCCGGGACCACGGCGCTGACCACGAGGTGGATGGGCACGAACGCCAGCAGCAGCGCCCACCACCACCGGCGCAGCCGACGCGACAGCCATGGCCCGGACACGGTGAGCACCGCCGCAAGCATGCCGATCCAGCGCGGATCGTCGAGGAACTGCGAGAGTTGGCTGTCGAGGCGGTCACCGAGGTCGAAGTGCCACTGCGGGGCGGCGATGCCGTTGCCCGAGATCGACAGCGACAGCATCGTGATGAGACCGGCGGCGGCGTAGGCGCCCAGCAGTTTCCACTGCCTCGAGAAGACCAGGCTGACCAGGATGACGAACGGCAGCGCCACGATCGCGATGCCGTAGGCCAGGTAGACCAGGTTGGACTGGGTGGGGGTGAGGACGTTGACGACCTCGGAGATCGACCGTTCCAGGGCCACCCACTCGTAGCGGGTGATCAGCGAACTGGCGATGACCGTGGCGAGAAAGAGGGAGGCGAGCGCGAGACGCAGGATGTCGTTGGTGCGCCGGGACATGGGTTGCAGCAACTTCCCGGTGACAACGATGTCCCGTCCGTCAACGCGCATATTCCCCCTTTCGGCTCGCACCAAGGTAGCCGGGTGATCGTGTGATGGCGGTGATTGACCTTGCGGTGCGCTGTCACGAAACCACATCGGTCACATCAGTCACGAATGACGGTGAATTTGGGCGAACCGGTGTGATCGGGGCCGACAGAGTCAGCGAACGTGATGTAACTTCGATCAAGCCAAAAATGACGTGCCGAATAGGCCGCCCCCGAGGAGTAAACGGTGGACGCGACACCATTCGGGCACTATCAGCTGCAAAAGCTGATCGGCCGGGGTGGCATGGGCGAGGTCTATCAGGCCTACGACACCAGAACCGACAGGATCGTCGCCCTCAAGGTGCTGCCCCCGCATCTGGCGCAGGACACCTCGTTTCAGGACCGCTTCCGCCGCGAGTCGCACGCCGCGGCGGGCGTCAACGATCCGCACGTGGTGCCGATCCACGGCTTCGGCGAGATCGACGGCCGGCTCTATCTGGACATGCGGCTCATCGAGGGCCGCAACCTCGGCGCCATGCTGTCCAAAGCCGACAAGCCGCTCGACCCGACGTTCGTGGTGAACATGATCGAGCAGGTCGCGATGGCCCTCGACGCCGCGCATCAGGCCGGGCTGATCCACCGCGACGTCAAACCGTCGAACATCCTCATCTCCGACAACGACTTCGTCTACCTCATCGACTTCGGTCTGGCGCGCAGCGCGGGGGAGGCGGGCATGACCACCGCGGGCAGCACGCTGGGCACGTTGGCCTACATGGCGCCCGAGCGGTTCGACGCGGGCAAGGTCGATCCGCGCTCCGATATCTATGCGCTCGCGTGCGTGCTCTACGAATGCCTCACCGGTGTGCGGCCCTATCCCGCCGACAGCCTCGAACAGCAGATCGCCGGGCACATGGTGTCGCCGCCGCCGCGGCCCTCGGACAAGGACGCGCGCCTGGCGGCGTTCGACGACGTGATCGCCAAGGGCATGGCCAAGAAGCCGGCGAAGCGGTACCAGACCGCGGGGGATCTCGCCGCCGCGGCACGGGCCGCGCTCACCACGCCGGTGCGGACGTCGGGCCGGTCGGGACGGCACTCCGCGCAACGGCCGCGCCGCCTGGCGACCGCGCACCGGGCCCGCTCGCGGGTGCCGCGGCGGGTCGCAGTGATCGCGGGAGCGACGGTGCTGGTGGCGGCGGTGTTGTCGGTGGGCCTGTGGCAGTTGCGCGACGACGGCGGATCGGGGCGCGAGCCGGCGCTGGCCGATACCGCGTCGCCGACGGGCTCGGTCGAGCCGCCGACGGGTGCGGTGCCCGAGATCGCGGCGACGGTACCCGCACAGATCCGGGAGACGGGCCGCCTGGTGATCGGCGTCAACGTGCCGTACGCCCCCAACGAGTTCAAGAACTCCGACGGCGAGATCGTCGGCTTCGACGTCGACCTGATGAAGGCCGTCACGCGCACGCTGGGCCTGGTGCCCGACATCCGCGAGACCGGCTTCGAGGGCATCCTGCCGTCGGTGCGTGACGGCAGCTTCAATGTCGGCATGTCGTCGATCACCGACACCGCCGAACGCGAGGAGACCGTCGACTTCGTCACCTACTTCCAGGCCGGCACGCTGTGGGCACAGCGCACCGGATCCTCGGTGGACCCCGATGCGGCGTGCGGACTGCGGGTTGGCGTGGCCTACAGCACCATTCAGGAAACCGAGGAGATCCCGGCCAAGAGCGACGCGTGCGTCGCCGCCGGGTTGCCGCCGATCGAGAAGGTGGTGCGAACCCATCAGGACGAGGTCACCGCGGCGCTGATCGCCGGTGAGATCGATGCCATGACCGCCGACTCGCCGGTCACCGGCTTTGCGATCAAGCTGTCCGGCGGCGCGCTCGCCCCGGCCGGTGAGGTGTTCGACTCCGCGCCGTACGGCTGGCCCGTCGGCAAGGAGTCCGGGCTGGCCGAGCCGCTGCGCCAGGCGCTCGAGCACTTGATGAAAACCGGCGAGTACCGGACCATCGCCACCATGTGGGGTGTGGAAAAGGGGATGATCACCCAGCCGGTGATCAACGGCGCGTTCCGCTAGCCGTCGCCCATTAGCCACAGTCGTCTTACCAGTGGTCACGCGACTCTCGTCGTTTGCCAGCTCGAACCGCATCGCGGGAGGTTCCCCCGATCGGGGGACGGTGATTTCATCCCGGTGTCGGCCCGGTCGTGGGATAACGCCGACCTCGCCGGTGCCGCACCCTGGTTGCAGACACCGTCCCAGGCACCGAACACCCGAAAAGCCTTCCCCGGCAAAGGAGTCGACATGAGCACCATCGCCCGACGCATCGTCGCCACGTTGACCATCACCGCCGCCCCGTTCCTGCTCCTGGTCGGCATCGCCACCGCCCACACCCAAGCGCACCCGCCGGCCCAGGCGGCGTTGCCGCACCAGGTCATCCACACCACCCAGAACTAGACAGGTAGGGAGAAGGGCCCGGACGCCGTGCGCGTCCGGGTTCTTTGTGCTGCGCAGGGAGTATGTGCCTAAGCAAACATCGAGCGCGGTTGGCGATGATTAGGACTTGAGACGTTCACGAGCGGCTCTATTGTGGTGACAGACAGACACCCGCAGCAGGCCCCTCGCAAGCACGAAGAACGAAAGCACACTCCCATGGTTGCGAAGACCACCGGCAACGGATTGCCTGACGTCGTCGTTACCGCTGTCGCGTCGACGACCGCGCTTGCACCCCACGCCGAGGACACGTGGAAACTGCTGTTGGAGGGGCGAAGCGGCATCCGCGCCCTCGACAAACCTTTCGTCGAGGAATTCGATTCCCCGGTCCGCATCGGCGGGCAACTCACCGAGACCTTCGCCGACAAGCTCGGCCGCGTTGAACAGCACCGGCTTTCGTATATGGGGCAGATGTCGACGATTCTGGGGCGCCGGCTGTGGGAGGCCGCGGGCAACCCCGAGATCGACACCACGCGGCTGATGGTCTCGATCGGCATGGCGCTGGGCACCACCGAGGAACTCATCCTGCAGTACGACCTGTGGAAGACCAAGGGGCTGCGGGCCGTGCCGCCGACGGCGATCCAGAAGTACATGCCCAACGCGCCCGCGGCCGCCGTGGGGCTGGACCGCAAGGCCAAGGCAGGCATCATGAGCCCGATCATGGCCGACGCCTCCGGCGCCGCAGCCATCGCGCACGCGTGGCGCGAAATCATCCTCGGCGACGCCGACGTCGCGATCTGCGGCGGTGTGGAGACCTGGATCGAGGCCGTGCCGGTGGGCGCGTTCAGCCAGCTGGGCATGCTCTCGACGTACAACGACGACCCACCGGCGGCCTGCCGCCCGTTCGACAAGGACCGCGACGGCATGGTGCTCGGCGAGGGCGGGGCGTTGATGCTCGTCGAGACCGAGGAGCACGCCAAGGCCCGCGGCGCGCCCATCCTGGCGCGTCTGATGGGCGTCGGCATCACCAACGACTGCTATGACGTCGTCAAACCCGATCCGGACGGGCAGGTGGCCGGCGACGCGATCAGCCGGGCCATCGAACTGGCCGGGCTCACCCCGCGCGACATCGACCACATCAACGCGCACGCCACCGGCACCGACTTCGGCGATCTCGCCGAGGCCCGCGCGATCCACAACGTGCTCGGTGACCACCAGCCCGCGGTGTACGCGCCGAAGGCCGCGCTGGGCCACTCGCTGGGGTCCGCGGGCGCGGTGGAGGCCGTGCTGACCGTGCAGACGCTGCGCGACGGCGTCGTGCCGCCCACGCTCAACGTGAAGAATCCCGATCCCGCGATCGACCTCGACGTCGTGACCGATCAACCGCGCCGCGACAACTACCGCTACGCGCTGAGCAACTCGTTCGGGCTCGGCGGCAACAACGTGGTGCTGGCGTTCGGGGCCGCTTAACCAGTCTTGCCGTAGGCGAACTGCGCGACCTCGGAGATCCCGCGGCGGAAGAAGTCCGCGCAGCCGGTCAGGTAGTGCATGTAGCGGTCGTAGACCTCTTCTGAGGTGGTGGCGATCGCGGCGTCGCGCTGCGCGGCCAGGTTCTGCGCCCAGGTGTCCAGCGTGCGCACATAGTGCGGGTTCATGATCGTCACGTCGGCGGTGTGAAACCCTGCGGCAGTGGAGAAGTCGCGCATGTCCTCATCCGACGGCAGCTGCCCGCCGGGGAAGATCTCCTTGTAGATGAACCGGGTGAACTTCATGTCGCTGAGCGTCACCGGGATGCCGTGCTCGCGCCAGTAGTTGATGGGGTGGGTGAAGATCGTCTCGATCACCATGCGCCCGTCGTCGGGCAGCACCCGGTAGGTGGTGTCGAAGAACGCCTTGTACCTGGATTTCCCGAACGCCTCGAACGCCTCGATGCTGACGATGCGGTCGACCGGGTCGTCGAACTGCTCCCAACCTTTCAGGCACACCGAATGTGAACGCTGCGTGTCGATCTGGTCCAGCAGCTGTTGGCAGAACGCGTACTGGTTCTTGCTCAACGTGAGGCCGACGACGTTGACGTCGTACTTCTCGATCGCGCGTTTCATCAATGCGCCCCAGCCGCAACCGATGTCGAGCAGCGTCATGCCCGGCCGCAGGTCGAGCTGGTCGAGGGCGAGGTCGATCTTGGCCATCTGCGCCTGTTCGAGCGTCATGTCGTCGCGCTCGTAGTACGCACAGCTGTAGGTCCGGGACGGATCCTGGAACAGCCCGAAGAAGTCGTCGGACAGATCGTAGTGGGCCTGGACTTCCTCGAAATATGGCCGCATCTCCGCAGTTCCGGTACCGTCAGCCATCCGGATGACCCCCTCCGTGGATCGTGGTGCCGTGCGCTCAGGCCACTTGCTTTTCGCAGGTGAACTGGCATACGTCGGTGTAGCCGTCACGGAACAGGTCCGCGCATCCCTTGAGGTACTTCAGGTACCGCTGGTAGACCTCTTCGGACGTGATCTCGATGGCCTCGGCCTTCTTGGCCTCCAGGTTCGCCGCCCAGGTGTCGAGGGTGCGGACGTAGTGCGGCCGCAGCCGCTGCTTCTTGGTGACGGTGAAACCGGCGTCGGTGGCGCTGTCCTCGACCATCGCGATCAGCGGGATGCGGCCACCCGGGTAGATCTCGGTGACGATGAACCGGAAGAACCGCAACAACGACATGGTCGTCGGCAGCCCCATTTCGGCGACCTCTTCCTTGCTGGTCGAGACGATCGTGTGCAGCAGCATCACGCCGTCGTCGGGCATCAGCTCGTAGGTCTTCTTGAAATAGTCGGCGTACTTCTCGAATCCGAAATGTTCGAACGCCCCGATCGACACGATGCGGTCGACCGGCTCGTCGAAATCCTCCCACGCCTGCAGCCGGACCTCTTTGCGGCGAGGACTGTCAGATTCGGCGAAACGCTGCTCGATGTGGGCGCGCTGATTGTGCGAAAGCGTCAGCCCGACCACGTTGACGTCGTATTTCTCGACCGCACGCATGATCGTCGAGCCCCACCCGCACCCGATGTCGAGCAAAGTCATGCCGGGTTGCAGACCCAGCTTGCCAAGGGCCAGATCGACTTTCGCCATCTGGGCTTCTTCGAGCGTCATGTCGTCGCGCTCGAAGTAGGCGCAACTGTAGGTCTGCGTGGGGTCCTGCCACAGCCGGAAGAACTCGTTCGACAGGTCGTAGTGCGATCGGACTTCGTCTGCAGTCGAGCCGTGCCGCTCGCCGGGTCGCGCTCCGACCTTCACCGCAATGTTCGATTTCTGTGGCGATTCCTTCACCAGCCGCCCCCGATGCTTGTCGGACCGATAGTTGGCTTGGCGTACCGAGTGCCTACGTACGTCGTGACCGAACTTACTCCACCAAACTTGGACCTGGAAGGATCTTTTCGCGATCGCGGATGCGGAGTGTTTGCCGCGGGAAACGTTCCGACGGTGCGCAGACGGTACGGAGAAGACACGGACAAGATCCGGGCCCGGACGCTGTCGCGGTTCCGGGTTACCGATCGGGACGCAGCCGGACCATCCGGATCGTCGAGCTCTCGTCCAGCTCGACAAGATCAGACCGGGAGCGCAGGAAGTCGCTGAACGACCGAAATCCCAGGGACTTTTCGGAGAACGACGGATCCATCCGTTTCATCTGCGCCTTCACCGCGGAATTGTGCAGCCACTCGACGTCGTCTTTTTCCAGACCGATCTGCAGGGCCCGCAGCAGCAGCGCGGTGGCCGCGGCCTGGGGGTCGGGCGGCTCGGGTTCCTCGTGCTCGTCCTTCTTGGTGCTGCGCCTGCGTCGGGGCGGGGTGCTCTGCGGCTCGGGTTCGAAGACCGGCACACCGGGCAGCGCGTCGTAGATGATGAACTCGTCGCACGCGGCCGCCAGCGCACGGCTCGACGCCCCGGCCACCCCGATCCCGACGACGTAGCGGCCGAGGCGCTTGCAGCGCTGCGCGAGCGGGATGTAGTCGGAGTCGCCGGCCACGACCACCACATGGGTCAGGTCGGGCAGCCGGAACATGTCCTCGACCGCGTCGACCGCCAACCGGATGTCGGCGCCGTTCTTGCCGTAGGCCGCGGCCGGGAACAGCTGCACCAGATCGACGGCGCGGCCCACCAGCTGCTGGCGGTACCCGGCGTTGACGTCGGCCGACCAGTCGGCGTACGCGCGGGTGAGCACCAGAGTCCCGAACGACGACGCGAAGTCCAGGATCGCGCCGACGTCCACGGTGGCGTCTGCCAGCTTCTCGGGCTCCAGCCCCTTGGCCTTGTCCTTCTGAAACGAGTTACGGCCGTTCACCTGGTCATACCGTGAGATCACGATGTTGTCGAAGTCGAGGTAGACCGCGACGCGGGTCGGTGCGGGCTCGGTCATGGGTCCAGTCTGGCCGATCGACCTGCGCTCGTGGCGCAGGCTCGCACGTTTGCCTAGGCTGGGGTCGATCGCGTGCATGGTTGACGCACCAGAGGCAGCCGTCCCTTCTACAGACCGGAATCCAGGTGGCAATCAGCGACGTCGCGGTGTACGCGAACTTGACCCGCGCCGAGATCGAGGCGTTCGGTGCCGAGCTCGACGCCATCCGCACCGACATCGAGGAATCTCTCGGCGCGCGCGACGCGGCCTACATCCGGCGCACCATCGCCTTCCAGCGCACGCTCGACGTCGCGGCGCGGTTGGTGATCGCGGGCACCCGGTCGCGGGCCGGCTGGCTGGCCGGTACCGCGGCGCTGGCGTACGCCAAGTCGGTCGAGAACATGGAGATCGGGCACAACGTCAGCCACGGCCAGTGGGACTGGATGAACGATCCGGAGATCCACTCGACGACGTGGGAGTGGGACATGGTGGGGCCCTCGGCGCAGTGGCGCTACTCGCACAACTACCGCCACCACGTGTTCAGCAATGTGCTCGGCGTCGACGACGACCTCGGATTCGGGGTCCTGCGGATGAGCCGCGATCAGCCGTGGGAACCGCAACACCTCATCCAGCCATTGCGAAACCTGTTGCTGGCCGCGGTTTTCGAGTGGGGTATCGGTCTGCACGACTTCTACTCCGAACGCGACCGCGCGGATACGCAGGCAGGCAAGGACGCCGCGCGCACGGCCTTCCTGCGCAAGATCGGCCACCAGGTCGCCAAGGATTACGTCCTGCTGCCCGCGCTGAGCCTGCGGCGCTGGCGCCGCACCCTGCTGGCCAATCTCACGGCGAACCTGATCCGCAACATGTGGGCGTGCGTGGTGATCTTCTGTGGGCATTTCCCTGACGGCGCAGAGAAATTCACCCCAGAAATCCTGGAAGGCGAAACCCGGGCGGAATGGTACCTGCGGCAGATGCTCGGTGCCGCGAACTTCAAAGCCGGTCGCGTGCTGGCGTTCTCGAGCGGGAACCTGTGCTACCAGATCGAGCACCATCTGTTTCCGGACCTGCCGAGCAACCGGCTCGCACAGATCGCCGAGCGGGTCAGTGCGCTGTGCGACAAATACGACATCCCCTACACCACCGGGCCGATGCCGCGGCAGTACCTGCAGACGCTGCGGATCATTTTCAGGCTCGCGCTACCGGATACGGGCTGGCGCGGGATCTTTCGGCGATAGCCGTCTGACACGAGCCACGCCACCACGCCGGCTCTGATCCCAGAAGGGAACGCAACTTCTGTTGTCCCTGTGGACCTCGGGGGAGAACAGGGAGAAGTGCTCTGCCGTGTGGTGGCGTGCCCTGGTCTGATGCCCATGCGCGTCAACCGCTGTCCCCAGTCAACGCCTCTGGGCGCACGGTGTCAACGTTCCCCCGATCGGGGGACACGGGTTTCGTCCGGTGGACGGTCCGGTCGTCGGATATGGCCGACGACTCCGAGGCGGCATTGTTGTCTCAACACGCCACACAGGCACCTAACGGATAACGAAAAGCCTTGACCGACAGAGGAGTCGACATGACCATCACCGCCCGCGCCGCCGGATTTGCCGCCGCTTTCGCCGCCCCCGCCCTGATCTTGCTGGGTGCCGCGACCGCCGATGCGGAGTCCTCGGCGAGCAACTTCGGGCCCACGGTCACCAAGCACGAGCCCTTCCCGCACCAGGATCACGTGCCGACCCCGGGAACCGCCGAGCATCACCACCACCAGTACAACCGCGGGCGCTGACCCGGGGGAGAGCGCCGAGCCGGGGGGATTGGGCCCGGACCCACACCAGGGTCCGGGCCCTTTTTCCGGTTCACGGGTCCTGCGGCCGGACTGTCAAGGCGCGGTGACACGCCCCAGCTGGTGGTACAGGAAAGTTGTACGATTATGTGACGATTTAGGAGTTGTCGGGCTACTGGTCGCGACGCATCGACGACGAGCACCGTCTGGTGTATCGCGCCGACGACAGCGGGGTGAAAATTCTGAAGGCCCGGTATCGCTACTGACGGCGAGCGATACTTCGGTGTGGCCATTCGACGATCCATGTGGAGCGGGCTGACCCGGGCCATGCTTGCGGTCGCCGCGAGCGTGCTGCTGGTGATCGCCTGCTCGCAGGACGTCGAATCGCGCGGTGAACCCCCGGGCCCGGCGGCCATCGCCACCGACCTCGATGTGCCATGGGGGATTGCGTTTTTGCCCGACGGCAGCGCGCTGATCGCCGAACGCGACAGTGCCGCAATCAAACATCTCACCGCGCCCGGTGTCGTCGAACAGATCGGCGCGGTTGCCGGCGTGGCACCGCGCGGCGAGGGCGGTCTGCTCGGTCTGGCGACCGCGGGCCCGACGGTGTACGCCTACTTCACCACCGGCGGCGACAACCGCGTCGTGCAGATGCGCTACGCGGACGGTGCACTGAGCAACCCGACGCCGATCCTCACCGGCATCCCCGCCGGGTCCCGTCACGACGGTGGGCGTATCGCCTTCGGCCCGGACGGCAGGCTGTATGTCGCGACCGGCGAGGTCGGCGACCCACGGCTCGCGCAGGACCGAACATCGTTGGCGGGCAAGATTCTTCGCGTCAACCCCGACGGCACGGTCCCGGACGACAACCCGTTTGCCGGCTCACCGGTGTGGTCGTACGGGCATCGCAACATCCAGGGACTGGCGTGGGACGCGGCGGGCCGGCTGTGGGCCACCGAATACGGCGCCAACCGGGTCGACGAGCTCAACCTGATCCGGCCCGGCGCCAACTACGGGTGGCCGCAGGCCGAGGGGCGCGCCGGGATCGACGGTCTGGTCGACCCGGTCATCGAGTGGGGCACCGGTGAGGCGTCGCCGTCCGGGTTGGCGTTCTACGGCGGGTCGCTGTGGGTCGCGGCGCTGCGCGGGGAGCGGTTGTTCCAGATTCCCGTCACCGGTGACGGGTCGGTCGGCGCCCCGGTGCCGCTGTTCGTCGGGCAGTACGGGCGGCTGCGCACCGTCGTGCCCGCCCCCGACGGCACGCTGTGGTTCACCACCAGCAACCGCGACGGGCGGGGCAGTGTTCGCGCCGGTGACGACCGGATTCTGCAGTTGCGGCCCTGATCCGTGCCTCGCGGGGTTGTGAACTGTTCGATTGTATGTGAGTAAACGTGATCGAATGTGTGTTTTACTGGGTGTGTGAAGTTGTCTGAGTGGGCGCGTGCGAATGGTGTGCATCCGCAGACGGCGTATCGGTGGTTTCGTGAGGACCGGATGCCGGTGCCGGCTCGCCGGTTGGAGTCGGGGACGATTTGGGTCGAGGCCCCAGCAGCTGGGCAGGCCGGTCGCACGGTGGTGTATGCGCGGGTGTCCTCGCATGATCAACGGCAGGATCTGGACCGCCAAGTCGCGCGACTTGTTGATTGGGCCACCTCGAATGGTCATGTGGTCGGCGAGGTGGTGTGTGAGGTGGGGTCGGGTGTGAACGGGAGACGGCCGAAGTTGCGCCGGATTTTGTCGGACCCGTCTGCTTCGGTGGTGATTGTGGAGCATCGGGATCGGTTGGCGCGCTTGGGTGTGGAGCACCTCGAAGCCGCGTTGTCCGCGCAGGGCCGTAGGATCCTGGTTGCCGGCCAGGGCGAGACCACCGATGATCTGGTGCGCGACATGATCGAGGTGTTGACCTCGATGTGCGCGCGGTTGTATGGGCGCCGTGGGGCGCGCAACAGGGCGATGCGGGCGGTGACCGCGGCCAAGCAGACCGAGCCCATCGAGGCCGGTAACGGTGGCTAGGTTCGAGGTACCCGAGGGTTGGGTGGTGCAGGCCTACCGCTTCGCCCTGGATCCCACACCAACACAGCTGCGCGGGTTGGCTTCTCATGCTGGTGCGGCACGGTTCGCCCACAACCACATGCTCGCCCTGGTCAAGGCGGTGATGGATCAGCGGGCTGCTGAGCGCAGCTACGGCATCCCCGAAGCAGAGTTGACGCCGGTGTTGGGGTGGTCGTTGCCGGCGCTGCGGCGGGTGTGGAATCAGCGCAAACAGTGGTGTGCGCCGTGGTGGGGCGAGAACTCCAAGGAGGCCTACAACACCGGCATGGACGCGTTGGCCCGCGGGCTGGACGCGTGGTCGAAGTCCCGGACGGGTCAACGCAAAGGGCGTGCGGTCGGCTTCCCCCGGTTCAAGTTGGCGAGTCCCCGTTTCTGAGTCCACCCGGTCTTGGAGTCGGGTTGGTGTGATCCAGATTCAGTTGATGCTGCAGGACATCGGGGTGTGGGTGCACCTGCAGACCGCAGCGTACTCGGCCGGTGTGCGGTAACCCAGGGCTGAATGTCGGTGTCGGTGGTTGTGGTCCTCCTTGAAGTCGCCGATGACCACGCGGGCCTCGAGCAGTGTGTTCCAGTGGTTGCGGTTGAGGCACTCCTTGCGTAGTCGGTTGTTGAACGATTCGATGTGTCCGTTGTTCCACGGCGTGCCCGGCGGGATGTAGGACATACCGACCCTACTGTCGCAGAACTGTTGCAGTGCTTGGGAAATGAACTCTGGACCATTGTCCATCCGCAGCGCCTTCGGTGGCCCGCCTGCTGCGGCGAACACCTTCTTGAGCTCGTCGACGACCCGGTCGGCAGTGATCGAGCGCTCGACGATGTTCAACAGCGACACCCGGGTGTGTTCGTCGATCATTGAGGCGATCTTGATGGCCTTGCCGTCGGTCGTGGAGTCGAACTGGAAGTCGATCGCCCACACCACATTCGGCGCGTCGGCCTCAATCGGTGGTATCGAGGACACCCCTGCCCGCTTACGCGGGCTGCGCACCCGCACCTGCAGTCCCTCCTCACGCCACAGGCGGTGGATCTTCTTCTTGTTGACCTCACGGCGCTCGTCGTAGCGCAACGCCGCCCAGGCACGCCGGAACCCATGGCACGGGATGTTTGGTGGCGTAGGAACGCAGCCAGGCCCGCATCTCGGCATCAGGATCGGCGGGGGTCTGCGACAATGGCAGGCGGCGGCAGGTGGAGCGGGCCAGCCCAACGGCTTTGCATGCCAGCCGTTCCGACATGCCCAACGTGGTGGTGAGCATGTCGACGGCGCGGCGCTTGGCAGCTGGGCTCAGAATTTTCCCTTCGCGACCTCCCGCAGTGCGTCTTTGACCAGCTCAGCCTCGGCGAGCAGTCGCTTGAGCCGGGCGTTCTGCTCGCGCAGTTCTTTGAGCTCTTTGGCGGCGTCGGTGTCCATGCCGCCGTAGGTACGGCGCCAGTTGTAGAGCGTTGCCGGCGACACCTCGAGTTCGGCGGCGATCTCCTCGCCGGTCTTGCCTGCCGCGGCCAACTCGTCTGCACGCCGTAGTTTGCGCACGATGTCCTCAGCGGAGTGCCGCTTCCGACCAGCCATTCGTTCATCGTCCCTTCTCGCCCGACATCGGGCTACAGGACTCTAAAACTGGTTGGACTCATTCACCGGGAACACGCCAAAGTCGGCCCGGGCGGGCAAGGCGGTGCGGTTCACCACCGGTGCCATCCGGGTTGAGGCTGACCGCCGCCACGTCACCCTGCCGCGGCTGGGCCCGATCCGCACCCATGAGTCGACCCGTAAGCTGGCCCGCCGGATTGAGGCCGGCACGGCGCGGATCTTGTCGGCGACCGTGCGCCAGGACAGCGCCGGGCGCTGGCACTGCGCCCTGCAGGTGATTGTCGAGGCGAAGGCGCGGCCCGCCCACGCGCAACGGTCGGCGCATCCGGTGGTCGGTGTCGACGTCGGGGTCAAAGCCGACGCGCTGCTGGTGGTGGCGACCCCCGATGGTGTTGAGGTTGACCGCATTCCGGCGCCGAAGTCGCTGACCGCCGCGCACGCCCGGCTGCGGGCTTTGCAGCGCCGCGCTGCCCGCCAACACGGCCCCTACGACCCGGCCACCAAGACCAAGCAGGTGCCGTCGAAGCGGTGGCTGCGCACCCAGGCGCGCATCGGCCGCACCCATGCTCATGCCGCGGCGGTGCGCCGTGACGTGCTGCACAAGGCCACCACCACGCTGGCCCAACACCACCAGGTGATCGTGGTCGAAACGCTGCACGCTGCTGGCATGCGTGCCAAGGGAGGCGCCCGCAAGCGGGGTCTGAACCGAGCCTTGGCTGATGCCGCGCTGGCTGAGGTGCGGCGCATGCTCAGTTACAAAACGCGTTGGTACGGTTCCGATTTGATCGAAGCCGACCGGTATTTTCCGTCGTCGAAGACGTGCACGGGCTGTGGGAGGCGAAAGCCAAACCTCACGCTGGCCGATCGTGTCTTTGACTGCGAGCACTGCGGTGTGCGGATCGATCGTGATCTGGGTGCTGCGATCAACCTCGCCCGACTCGGCGAACCCTGCTGGGGTGAACAGAGTCCCGCCGGGAGTGGCCCGGCGGCAGGACGTGGAGCCACGCATGAGACCGAACCCGCACCAGCGGGCGACGCAGCAGGCCGTGAAACGTCAACCCCGCACCACCACCCGGTGGATCAGACGGGGACCGCCTCACCGCAAGGCGAGGCTGCCTAATGGAGCAAGCGAACTCACATTCGCTCACCAAAAGGCAACGGTTTGTGCGGTACGACATGATGGGTTCATGGACACAACACGGGTGACCCGGCCAGTGCGTGCCCTCGCGGTGATCGTGGGCACGGTCATGGCGCTGCTGACGTGCGGGCCCGCAGGCGTCGCGCAGGCAGCCCCGGCGGCGACCGCCGGGGACGTGATCTCCATCGGCCACCCCGGCGCACCCGGCCAGATCGACCTCTACGTCGATCCGTTGTGCCCGTTCAGCGGGAAGATGATCCGGGAGCAGGGCGCCGAGATCGGCAGGCGCATCGAGAACGGCTCGCTGCACGTCAACCTCCGGTTCGTGAACTTCCTCGAAGGGCTCTCCGCCAGCGGCACATACGACAGCCGCGCGATCTACGCCGCGTTCGCCGTGGCCGGCTACTCCCGGTCCAGTGAGGTGACGTGGCGCTTCGTCGAGCAGATCTTCTCGGCCGAGCAGCAGCCGAAGGAACGTGGACCCTCCGATCTGACGAATGACCAGCTGGCCGGTCTCGCCGACCGTGCCGGTGCGCCCCGGCTGGCGCAGGACCTGATCCGGCTCGGCCTGTTCGTCGGCTACGACCCGATCGCCATCGCCAACGGCAACCGTGCCGCCCTGCGCCAGTTCCCCGACCGCGGTGTGCCGACCGTCGTGCTCGGCGGCCAGCCGTTCGACGGGAACTCGAACTGGCTGTCGCGGGTGTCGGACTGACCTGCGCTCAGGTCAGCGGCGGCAGCGGGTAGATGATCTGCGCCTGCGCGGAATCCGGCGGGGCGATCGCCTTGACCTGCCCGCCCTGGATCTGCACCAGCATCGGGTCGAGCGCGGTGTTGTTGTGGAAGTGGTCGCCTTCGGTGGCGAACTTGATGGGGCCGTAGAAGGTCTGCATGTCGGTCTGGGCGATCAGGTCGTTGAGTTTGCCGCGGGCGTCCTCCGACAGTGACGGCGACTCGCCGAGTTTCTCGACGGCGGCCTGCAGCACGCGCCCGGCGGCGCTGCAGCCCGCGGCGGTGTAGTCCGGCGCGGAACCGTACTTGTCCTGGAACGCCTTGGCGTAGTCGGCGGCCGAGCCGAACAGGTCGTCGCTGAACGCCGCGTTCGGCAGCCACACCGAGATGCCCATCACGCCGTCGGCCTGGCGGCCCAGGGCCTGCGAGAACGAGGCGTCGGTGATGCCGTAGTGCTCGATGATCGCTTTCGGGGTGTAGCCCGTCGCGGCCATGGCCCCGCACGAAGTCGACCAGCAGCACGTCGTGTCCGCCGACCGCGACGATGTCGGGCCGCTGCGCGGCGACCACCTGTGCGACCGGCGCCAGGTCGGCGTTCGGCGGGAACAGCGAGTAGTGGACCACATTGAGCTTGGCGGCCTCCGCGCCCGAGCGGAAACCCTCGGCGGTGTTGTCGGAGAACGGTTCGTTGGCGCCGACGACGGCCGCGGTGACCGGTTTGGGGTTGGCGGTGTCGACGATGGCCTGCATCGCGCGGGCCGCGGTGGTGTCGACGGCGGGGATGACGCCGTAGGTGAAGGCGGGCTGGTTCTTCCACACGTTGGGGGATTCGGCCGAGCCGGCGATACACGGGATGCGGTACTTGGCGCAGATGGGGTCCATCGCGAGCTGCACACCGCTGGTGTAGGCGCCGAACATCGCGTTGACGCCTTCCTCGGTCGCCAGGCGCGACGCCGCGTCGGCGCCGGTGCCGGGATCGCTCTTGCAGTCCTGCACGATCAGCTCGACGTTGTACTTCTGGTCGCCGATCTGCAAGCCGCCCTTGCTGTTCACCGTGTCGGCCCACAGCTGGTAGCCGCGCTGGGCGATCTGGCCGCCGGTGGCCGATTCGCCGGAGAGCTCGAGCACGGCGCCCACCTTGAACGTGTCGCTGGACCCGCCTGCGCCGCCGGTGTCGCCGCCGCACGCGGCGAGCAGGCTGGGGCCGGCCACCACACCGCCCGCGAGCAGGCCGGCTCGGGCGAGGAACACCCGACGGTTGATGTAGTTGGACATGATGATTCCTCTCCGGTTGCGGTGCAGGTGAAGGCCGTTCAGCGGCCTCCCAGATAGAGGTGCATGAGTTCGCGGTCGTCGGCGACGTCGGCGGGGGTGCCGTCGAACCGGTTGCGTCCGCCCACAAGGACATACATCCGGTCGGCCACCCGCATGGCCTCGCGGATGTTCTGCTCGATCATGAGCACGCCGACACCGCGCTGTGCGAGTTCGGCGGCGCGCACCAGCACGTCGCCGACGAGCTTGGGGGACAGGCCCGCCGACGGTTCGTCGAACAGCAAAAAGCGCGGGTTCAGCACCAGCGCACGCGCGATCGACAGGATCATCTGCTCGCCGCCGGACAGCTGACCCGCCGCCACGGTGTAACGCTCACGCAGCCGCGGGAACTCATCGAGCAGCGTCTCGATCCTTGCGTCCAGTTCCTTCTTGTCGCGCAGGGTGTAGCCGCCGATACGCAGGTTCTCCCGCACCGACAGTTGCGGGAACACACCGCCGCCCTGCGGCATCATCGCCACGCCGCGGCCCAGCGTCTTGTTCGACGGCAGGTGGGTGATGTCCTCGTCGTCGATCTTCACGGTGCCGGCCCACGGGTCGATCATCCCGACGATCGCCTTGAGCAGCGTGCTCTTGCCGCAGCCGTTGGGTCCGAAGATGCAGGTGACCTCGCCGGTGCGCGCGGTCATCGACACCTGGTGCAGAATCTGCACGCTGCCGTAGCCCGCGTCGAGGTTCTCGACGGTGATCTCACTCGGCTCACTCATTGGTCGGCACCCCCAGGTACGCCTCCATGACGTGCGGGTCGTGGGAGATCTCGTCAAAGCTGCCCTGCGCCACGATCTTTCCGGCGTCCATCACGATGATGCGGTCGCAGATGTCCTGCGCGAGTTCCATGTCGTGCTCGATGATCAGGAACGTCGTGCCCGCGTCGCGCAGGGTGCGGATGGCGTCGAGCATGATCTGGCGCAGTCGCGGGTGCACGCCGGCGGCGACCTCGTCGAGCAGCGCGACCTTCGGCTTCTGCATCAGCACGCGGCCCATCTCGACCAGCCGCTGCTGCCCGCCGGACAGGGTGTTGGCGAGGTCGTCGGCGACGCGGGTGAGCTCCAGTTGCTCCAGGACGGCCTCGGCGTCGGCGCGGGCGTTGTCCCAGTCGAACTGCACCGCGGCGGTCCAGAGGTTCTCGCGCACCGTCATGTTCACGAACAACGCCGGGATCTGGAACGTGCGGCCAAGACCCACGCGGGCGATCTTGTACGGCGCGAGTTTGGTGGTGTTGCGGCCGAACAGTTCGATGCTGCCGCCGTCGGCTTTGATCGCGCCGGTGAGCAGGTTGAACAGCGTGCTCTTGCCGCTGCCGTTGGGTCCGATGATGCCGACGATCTCGGCCTTGTCGACCTCGAACGACACGTCGTTGACGGCGTGGATGCCGCCGAACGAGCGGGACAGGTTTTTCACCTTCAGTACGGTCACTGGTGCGCCTCCGCCTTCTGCGGCGCGACGTCTTTCGCGGCGCGGCCGAGGAGTTGGCGTATCAGGCGCATTCGGCGCGCGCGTCGGCCCAGGCTGACCAGCCCGTCGGGCAGGAACAGCACGATCAGCATGACGATCGCGCCGACGACGATGATGTAGGCCGTGGTCTCGCCGTAGCTCACCCGGAGTTGTTCCTGCAGCAGGAACATCGCGGTCGCGCCGAGCGCCGGGCCCCAGGCGTGGCCCAGCCCGCCGACGAGCACCATTACCACCAGCTGGTCGGTGATCAGCGTGTTCAGCACGCTCTGCGGGTTGATGAACGTGATCCAGTAGGCGTTGATGCCACCGAGCACGGCCGGGATGACCGCGCTGAGCACGAACGCCTGGATCTTCACCAGGTTGGTGTTGATGCCCTGGGCGCGTGCGGCGATCTCGTTGTCGCGCACGGCTTTGACCTTGAACCCGAACTTCGAGCGTTCCAGCAGCAGGTAGCACACCGCGTAGGCGATGGCCGCGGCGGCGAGCATGGTGTAGAAGAAGAAGTTGTCGTCGGCGCGGATCGGCGTGCTCAGACCGCCCGAGCCTCCGGTGAATTCGACGACGGTGGTGAGCTCGCGCACCGCCTCGGCCAGCGCCCACGTGGCGATCGCGAAGTACGCGCCTTTCAGACGCAGCGCGGGCCAGCCCACCAGCGCGGCGACCGCACCGGCGATGACGGCCGCGACCGGCAGCGTGGCCCAGAAGTCCCAATCGTGCTGGGGCTGCATGAGGATCGCGGTGGTGTAGGCGCCGATGCCGAAGAACGCGACGTGGCCGAAGCTGATGTAGCCGGCGTAGCCGCAGATCACGTTCCAGGACAGCGCGATTCCGGCCCACAGCGCGACGCCGGTGGCGACGCGCACATAGTAGGGCGACGTCATCATCGGCAGCAGGCACATGACGGCGACGACGACGGCCAGCACGCCGAGATTCAGGTAGGGGTTACCGCCGGAGGCGGGGCGCTTGCTCATGCGATCCCCCGCCGGGAGATGCCTTGCGGGAACAGCAGCAGCGCGACGAACAGCACCGCGAACACCACCAGCAGTGTGTAGTTGGCGCCGACGTACGTCGTCACCAGGGACTGCAGGATGCCGAGGAACAGCCCGGCGACCATGACGCCCACCACCGAGCCGAGGCCGGCCAGCACCACGACGAAGAACGCGAACAGCGTGTAGCGCAGGCCGACTTCGGGGGTCATGGCGTAGATCGCGCCGAGCAGCGCGCCGGCCATCGCGGTGAGACCGGTGTAGATCGCGTAGACCAGGCTGCTGATGCGTTTGACGTCGATGCCCATCAGCCCGGCGTTCTCTTTGCTCTGCGCGGTGGCGCGGATCGCCAGGCCCGTGCGGGTGTAGAACAGGAACGCCAGGAACAGCGCCGTCGCGATCAGCGCGAACCCGAAACCGGCCACCCGGATCATCGGGGCCGTGATGCCGAGTATCGAGACGTTTCCGGGGAACAGGCTGGTGGGCACGGTGCGCGGGTTGTAGCCGAACGCCGTGAGCAGGCCGCCCCGGATCAGTGTCGCGAGCCCGAACGTGAACGCCAGGCCCATCAGCGCGGGCAGCGCGTATTTGCTCATCCGCACCCGGTAGATCAGCGGCGCGATGATCCAGCCGACGATCCCGAACACCACGAACACCGCCGGGAGCAGGACAAACGCGTCGATGCCGAGGGCGTCGCTGACCACGATCGCGGCGAACGCGCCGATGACCACCCACATCCCGACCGCGAGGTCGACGACGTCAAGGACACCGAACGACAGTGAGAACCCGATGCTGATGGCGACGTACAGCCCTCCGATGAGGATTCCGCCGACAAGCGCTTGCACGAGTCCGGTCATAGGGTCCTCTCGACTGGGCGGTCAGGACCCTTCGCAGCGTATCCACGGCATGCGGACACTATCTGCGGATTGACAGAAATTGCTGGGCGCTATGGGGATTGGGTTGATTCGCGTCCATCGGCGCTGCTTCCCACTCTCACTATACGGGTGCAGGTGGGGCTTGCGGCAAGGCCCGGTGTCGGGTGCACAATCGGCGTTCCGATCACGCGGAACAGGGGGAACTGTGGTGGCGAATCCGCCGAAACCGTTCGAAGTGCACGAGTCAGGGGCGTATCTGCACGGCACCAAGGCCGACCTCAAGGTGGGGGACCGGCTGGTGCCCGGCCGGGAGTCGAACTTCGAGGCCGGGCGCATCATGAACCACGTCTACGTCACCCAGACGTTGGACGCCGCGGTGTGGGGCGCCGAGCTGGCCGCCGGCCAGGGTCGCGGGCGTATTTACCTCGTCGAGCCCGAGGGCGAGCTCGAGGATGATCCGAACGTGACCGACAAGAAGCTCCCCGGCAACCCGACCCGCTCCTACCGGACCCGGCAGCCCGTGCGGATCGTCGGGGAGCTCACCGACTGGGTGGGGCACCCGCCGGAGCAGATCGCCGCGATGCGGGAGGGGCTTGAGGAGCTGCGGCGTCAGGGGTTGGCGGTGATCTACGACTAGGTGGGGATGGGCGGGTCTCCCGATTGGGGGTGTTCAGGTATTGAACACCCCTCGCTGAGGACGTGTGTCGTCATTCTGGCCGACGCCGATCGATCGGCCACGCCAGAAGGTAGGCGCCGATGGCGTGGTCGATCGCCCTGCCGCGTTCGTTGGGTATGTGTCCGGGCTCGTAGTTCTCGCTCAACGCGTCTGAGAGCGCATCGATGAGCGCATGGCTCTGTTCGATGGTGGGTCGCTGAGACCCTTGAAGCAGACGTAACAGTTCCGGGTTTCGTCGCGCGAGTTCATCTTCGATGACTGCACGGGCATCGTCTGGGATCGCACTGAGGACGCTGCTCATGGACACTGCCATCCACCTCGACCGGTGGCCCACGCGGCCAGGGTGGCGCGCGCCTCGTCAATATGGGCCGACAGCAGGGCTTTTCGCCAGTTCCACCATGATTCCTTGTCGGCATCGACTGGTGGGGTCGGCAGGTCATCGCCAGACCGGCTGAGCGTCAACAGGTAACGCCATCCGTCGGACGAACCGGTGAGGCCCAAGCTATTAGGGGCGTCGAGGGGAGCGAGCATGAACTCGATGCCACCCTCACGCGCTGACCAGCAGACCTGTAACTTGCAGTCGGAGCTTCGGTAGTAGACCGCCCATGCAGGACGGTATCCGTCCACGATTGAGCTGTCGACGGCTTCCAACGTGAAGCCGAGATCTGTCAATGTTGTTCCCAGGCGCCGATGGAGTCTCGTATGGCTCACGTCGACGATTGCTCCTGACGTTGAGGGGCAGAGTCGCGTCGGATCGGCGTAGCGGCGTGGCTCATCGGAGTCTGCTGGACGCTCGACAGGCGGTGCAACGGTGCGCTCCGGTATCAGTGCTTGGTGTCGATACTCATCGGGGACTGCGTAACGTCCGTGGTCAGTACACCTAGTCGTCCCCGCATTTTGGGGATACTGGCGTGGGCCGATTCATAGTTCGTGCGGATACGGTCGCGGACCCATTCCAATGGATTTGAGTAGGACTCATACTCGCGCCTTGCGTTTTGGATGAGTTCCGTCGCTGGCAGGTTTGGTCGTTCCGTGAATCGCGTGAGGTATTGCCATTTTTCGCTAAGCAGACCAAATTCATTTGGTGCGTCCAACGGGGCAATCATGCAGTTTGTCTCGCCTTCGCGGGACGATTGGTAAACCTGGAGTTTGCAATCTTTCCCGCGGTAATACGCGAAGTATCGGTTGCCCCCTCTATCTGGGGTGTCGTCCGTCTCGTCAAGCTTGAATCCAAGTTCGGCCAGCAGTGGGCCTACTACGGCTTCAACTTCCATAAAGAAGTTTTGCATCATCGTCCTCCATCCCAACATAGATCCAAGATTCGCCGATCCGCTGATATCCGTAAGATGCGGCTTCTCTATCGAGAAAATCTACCTCCATCGCAGAGAAAAACCCTGGACGGTGGATTACGATATCTTCGAGTGAATCGTATCTTCGGTGGTCGAGCACGTAGTCGATCCGAGGGACGTGGTTTTCCAACTGCGTGCGGAGAAACTGTTCGTTTACTTGCCAGCCGAGGGCCTTCGCGTCGGCTTGGCTAAGTCCGTGTTCAACGGCCTCCCACGTGGCGTCGCCTGTATCAAGGTAGATTCCTCTATGCCGCCGAACCGGATTTCAAATATTTGTGCCTCCGCAGTGCGTCCCTGGCGGCAAATGGGTTGACTGCAGGCGTGTTGCCGACGATTAGAGTTTCTAAGGAAACGTGAATAAATGTTCAAGCGTTGGCATTCTGCGATCGTACCGGGGATGTGGTATAGGCACGGTCCGAGCGGCCAGTTGATCCGCTTCAACTGTCGGCGAAAACAAAACGCATCAACGTGCCATCGATAAGGAGCGCGCCTTTTCGAGGAATTCACGTTGCTCGGGGGTGCCTGCTGAAAGCGGTCTGTTGATACGATCAAGAATAACCACCGACGGCGCGAGCACGGACTCCATCATTGCGCGTCCCACTGGGTGCGAACTACGGAAGTTCTCCTCGAACACTTTTTTGACGAACGCTTCAAAGGTGTCGGGATCGATGTAGTAGTAGTCCGAGGCCATGGCCCTCAACCCAGTTGAAAGGTTGAAGAGATCGCCAAGTTGAGTCATGAACCGCACATATAAGTCGCCCACGCGTAAAGCGGGACTCCATACGGTGTCGTCACCGACGTCGAAGACGTAACTCACGACGTCCAATCTATCAGAATTGTTACGCCAGGGTGCTTCGCTCTCAGCTCGACTGCAGCCTGCTCAACTGCAGCCTTTAGCGCAGCGTCCACGCCTGGGTTGGTAAATCTGATCCCGATCGGCGCGTCTTCCAATCCGGCGATATATTGCTGAGATTCGATATACTTCTCCATCTTGTTTACGAACTGTTTTTCGACCCACTGGTCGGGGTTCCCTGCGGACGTCGCAGACTTCTCTTCCCACAGGACCCCATTCTCTACGCGGTCGATGTCTGTGATCGTTGTCCCCAAATCCCCGGGTTTGTCGATCTGTATTTCCGTCGCTCCATCTGGGATGTGGTATCTGTCATCGCTTCCCAACATTGGCCGGGATGAATCTGGGAAGGATACGTCGCCGTCAGCCATGGACGACGAGTGGTGATGCGGTGTGGGAACGCTGTCAGGGTGTTCGATACGTGCTGGCGATTCCGCAGCAGGACCCGACGGCTGGGGATGTTCGGGCGACCGGGCTGTCGGATGGTCGACCGGTGCAATCCCAGGCCGATCAAGAGTAGGCGGTGGGTGATGGCCGGCAAGGTTGGCTGCCGCATCGTCGGCTCGAGCCTCTGCCGCGGCAAGGGCTTTCGGGAGCACGTTTTCACCTGTGAGCCCGGCAGCGCCCTCGAAGGTTTCGCGGCCGAGGAGGGTCTTCAAACCGTGGATGGCGGCTTCGCCGCCCCCTTTGACCATGGCCGCAGCCTCGGGCGCGCCGACGGCGAGAGTGACAGCGTTGAAGAGAAGCTCATCGTCTGGGGTGACGCGGCCAGGATCCGGTGTGTTGGTGGAAACCAGTTTCCCGTCTTTGAAGCTGTAATTGGTGCCCTTCGCCTGGTCGAAGAACTCGCCCGTACCGTTCTTCAACTGTCCATAGATCTGGAAGGGCATGCCCTTGTCGACCCCGTTGATCAGGAAGTGTCCGTCTGGAGATACCGTGACGGACTTCGGGTCGATGTTCGAGTAGTCGGGGATGTTTCCCAGGTCGTTGAGGGCAGTGGTCAGTTCGGCCTTGAGCTTGCGCACTTTTTCGAGCGCAGGGCTGCCGGCCCCACCTGTGTATGCGGCGCTCATGGCCTCATCGAGTTGTTTCTGTATGCCGCGAATTTTGGCCATCTGGTCGATGACCGCCTGGTTGGTCGCCTCTTGAAGCTCTGCGAGCAGAACGGCGGGGTCTGTGTGCGGCGCCCCATCGGGCACCTGGATTGGTTTGTCGGCGACTGCAACTCGTAGCGCGTTCCCTATTTCGACATCGGTGGCAGTGGCCTTGACCAGCAGAGCTTTGAGCCGCTCCTCTGCTGTAACTCGCACCCGTTCTCGTTCCGCGGCTTCGTCTTCGTCAGTGACGTTCGCGGCCCGAGGATCTACCACCGAGCCATCCGGTTGAACCTGCATGCCCATCGACTCCGGCTCGGCGCGTGCGGAGTCCAATTCGTTGACACACCAGCGCACGTCCTCGATCGCGCTGTCGATGACGCCGACGACTGCGTTCGTTTCGCGATGCTGTCGGTCGACTTCGACTACCGCTTTACCATGCTCGGTGCGCCACGCCTCGGCTGCATCTCCGTGCCAGTCGTCCAAGCTTCTCTTGGTTGCATCGAGGCCGTCGCCTAGCCGCCGGAGGCTATGACCGGCGTTGACGACGGTGTCTCTGACCTGTTGAAGAACGCCGACATCCCACTGCTCGATGTCCGGAATCGAGACCACGGGCTACAGGGACGTTTCGGACTTCTGAATCTCGTCGGAGGCGTTCCGGTCCGTTGCGAGGTATCCCGCAACCGCGTCGGACATCGCGTTACTGATCCGCCCCCCTCGGTGTGCAAAACTGCTCGTTTGTCCGCCCAAGACGTGGCCACGTGTGCGAGGGCTGCAGCGATCTCGCCGTTCCACTTTCCAGCGGCGCTCACAAGATCGTCATCGTGGTTGGAGTGCTCACGTCGTGACGTGTCCATGTGATCGAGCATGGCGTTTGAAGCGTGATGAAGACTGTCGACATTGACACGTAACGGCTCAGGCATAGTTCCCCCTCCAGACTGCTGAAGCAATTCTATTCGCGGGTTCGGGAGTGGTACGTCATAGATTTGCTTTATACCTCAGGTCTCTGAGCAGTGCGATCCGGTGTTGTTGTGGTCGCAGCGCCGACGCACGCGAGGCGTGGGAACTGGGGAAAGTCGCCGCTCGACATCTTTTGTGAATGTCGTCGAACGGCTACAATCGGCATTGTTGTCGAACGGCTACAAGGTGGTGCGGGATGCAGATCAAGACGATGGGTGACGTCGGTGCGCTCGTCCGCTCCGCCCGGACTGCGCGGGGGATGACGCAGGCGGAGCTCGCCCAGCGATTGCACATCAGCCGGGATTGGGTCGTTCGATTGGAGAAGGGACACCCCCGCCTTGAAGCGCAACGCGTGCTTGACGCGCTGCGCGTTGTCGGTGTGGGCCTTGAAGCGACAGTGGCTGAAGCGCAGGTGAGCGGTCCGCGTAAACGAACACGGAAAGCCGGTGTTCAGAGGCCTGCGCCCACGTCGAAGGCCTCCGACCCCTTCGATGCGCTGTTTGGCACGAGGCAAGACTGATGGCCGTTAGAACGTTGCGTGTTTATCTGGACGGTATTCCGGTCGGTACGCTTTCGCAGTCCAGCCAGGGTGCGCTGAGTTTCGGCTACGACAGCGACTACGTCGCGCAACCGGATCCGACACCGCTGTCGCTGTCGATGCCGCTTCTCGCGGACCGGCACCGGGACAAGGCTGTTCGCGCCTACCTGGAGGGGCTCCTTCCCGACAGCGAAGGAACACGACAACGGTGGGCACGTGAGTACAACGTTTCGCCGAACAATCCCTTCGCGCTGCTAACCCATGTGGGTCGAGATGCGGCGGGCGCGGTCCAGATCCTCTCTCCGGAATGTGACTCCGCGGATGCCAACGACAGAACCGGCGATATCGAATGGCTGAGCGGGCCCGATCTGGTTGTTCTCGCGCAAGACTTGGCTACTCACCAAACCGACTGGGATCCAGGTAGATTCGGTGGACGATGGAGTCTCGCCGGCGCTCAACCGAAGATTGCCCTGTTCCGGGACCCTGAGTCAGGACAGTTCGGTATTCCGCGCGATGCCACGCCGACGAACGTCATAGTCAAGCCCGCACTCGCCGGCTATGCGGGACACCACATCAACGAGGCGCTGTGCCTGCGGGCGGCGAGCGAAGCGGGGTTGCTCGCCGCCAGAACCGAGGTGCTGGAACTCGCCGAGACCGAAGTGTTGATCTTGGCTCGCTACGACCGGTTTCACGATGGCGCTGAGTGGCGTCGAGTTCATCAAGAGGACATGTGTCAGGCGTTATCGGTCCATCCCGCTTTGAAGTACCAGTCCGATGGGGGACCGGGCATCGGTGAAGTCGCCGACCTCCTCAACAGGCTTCCCGTAGAAGATCGCGCGGTGAACGCCGAGCGTTTCTTCAAGGCCGTGGCCTTCAATGTCCTCATCGGCGGCACCGACGCTCACGCCAAGAACTATTCGGTGGTCTTGATCGGATCGCGGGCTCAGGTGGCTCCGTTATATGACGTCGCCTCAGCGGCCCCATACGACCAGCGTGAGCGTCTGCAGTCCTCGATGAAAATCGGTGACCACTGGAAGATGCTCGATGTCAACACATCCGACTGGACCAAGGTCGGACGGCGCCTGGGCATCCCCGCCGATCAGGCGGTGGCGTGGGTCGACGAGCTCCGCGAGGAGCTGCCCGGCGCTTTCGAACGCGGTATCAGGGCTCTGCCCGAAAGCCTCCAGCCCGAAGCCAAACGTATGGCCGAGCGCATTGTTGAGCATGTCGCCGGAAAGTGGAAGCCCAACCTGACGCGCTGAGTTATCGTGCGGCGTTGTTGGCGTCGTGCCATGCCTGCCAGATCTCCGGTCGCAGTCGGCCGCGGTCGGGGACCGGCATTCCCGCTTCCCGAGCCCAGGCACGGACCTCAGCGGTATTGGGTTCGGTTGCTGTGGCGGGTGCGGTGGTGTCGGCTTTGACTGGTGAAATACGTTGTATTGCTGCTGATTCCGTGACAGCCCAGGCGTGTGCCGCGGCAAGGAAGCGGTAGGTCCACTCTTCGGCCAGGGGTCGGGCATCGCAGAACACGATCGGCACATTGGGCCAGCGGACCTGCAGTTCGGCCAGCCCATCGGCGATCACTGCGGGCCTGACACGGTCGAGTTTGAACACTTGCGAGTAGCGGTCCTCGACGACGAGTGCTGCGCGTGGCAGGGCGGCCAGATCAGCGACCTGATACCTGAGTCGGCCGTTGATCAGACTGGCGACCAGATCGGCCAGGGACTTGCGTTCGACGCTGCCGACCAGCAGACCGTCGACCTCCACACCGTAGTCCCCGCACGGCAAGGCCCTGGCCACGGTGGTGGCCTGCTGGGTGGCGAACCGGTAGGCGTAGCGCTCGTGCGTGTCGACGAGAATTTGCAAATCCTCGACGCCCTGGGCGCGAGCGGTAGGGGTCCGCACGTTCGGACGGGCCTGCTTGCGGGTGCGCGGCGACTGCCAGAACACCGCGTCGCGGCCACGCGCTGTAGTGAACACCAACTGGGAGCGATTTTCTCGACCTCGCTGCAAGATCACGTCGATCGAGGCGCCCCGACGTTGGCACGAGCGCAGCGGCAGTCGTTCGACGATCTCTGGATCTGATGGCCATTCGTCGAGGCCGACCGGGTGGCAGTACAGGGCTTTGACTCGCGGCCACGTGTCCGAGGTCCGGAACAACAGATCGCCGCTCGGCAGCGGAACCCGCAGCAGGTAGCCCAGGCGGGAGCCGCCGTCCGGGTTCAGCGCGATGAGCAACTCTGCCACGGTTCGAGTGTGCCCGGTGGCGCGATGGCCCGCCAAGCTGCCACGCCATCGAGGTGTGCGTTCAAGCGGCGAGGCGAGGGACCAAGTGAGTTTGCGCGCCTTCGTATCGCGGTGGACGCACACCTGAATCCGTGATCACCCCGCGATCGGCCGATGAACATCCAACAGAGCAAGGTCGGCTGCGGTGCGTCCGGCCGACCATCCTGCGCCGCTGGATATCGACATTTCCCGGGGAACTGCCCGTGGGAAGAGCCGCTCGGTGAGGTCATCGGTGGCCTGGCTGCGTGCGGCCAGTACCGGAAGCAGCGCATCGCGATCCATCCCCGTGGCCACAGTCGCTGAGGTGGCCGTGAGGCGTTCACCGATGCGGGCGGCGTAGGCGAGCAGAAATGACTGGCGAAACGAGCGGGTGCGGGCGTGCCGGCCGTCGGTCCCGCGGCCCGCCGCCAACATCGCCCGGTTGGCCTGGACCAGCAGTGAGGTGGACAGCAGCTCAACGAAATCCACGTCGCAGTCGGCGCCGATGACCGCGACGTATCCGATCTTCTCCGCGCACACCAGGCGACACCGGTTGGCCGTCGCCACGGACTGCACCAGCGTCGCCTTCGCGGCGACGTAGGGACTGTCGATCCAGATCCGCCGGGCGACGGCTTGGGCTCCGCCGCTGCGTCGATGGTCTTGAATCGCATGGTCAAGCGAGTATCTGCTCATCAGCTCTTGAGCCTTGGCCGAAAACGCTTCGGCTTCTTCGGCGAACTCGGTGGCCTCTGCCTTGGCCAGCAGACCGCGCACCCGGCTGAGCACTTTGGCGTCGGCCTCATTCGTCGCGACAGCAGCGTGCTGGTCTGCACCCGGCAGCGGAAGCAGTGGTTCCAGGATCGGTAGGGTCCCCAAGAACCGCAACACCGTCAACACCACCGTCAGCGCGGCGCGATCGTCGACACCAATTCTGGCCGCCCAGCCCCACATCTGTGGAGTGCCGCCGACGGCGCCCTCGGACAGCGCCGCAACCTCCGCGCGCCATCGTGGATGCAGTGCGGTGACGGCATATTGCCGGGACTCGAGAACGATTGCCTCGGCCAGGTATCCGGCACTCGATGCGTCGAGACGGCGACGAGCGAACTCGTGCAGATCATTCGGCGCCCAACCGGCCTGCCACGCCCTGCCGATGGCGCCGGTCATCGCGACATCGGCAGCGACGTCGAGATCCTGCGCCCGGTCGCGGCATTCGTCGAGGAGTTCAGCGGCGTGGGATTCCGCGTCGTGGTCAGGACACATCGCGCAGTGATGCAACCGCGCGATGAGGTGCTCGAGTACGGCGGCCCGGTCGTACCCGGGATCGGTGTTCCAGTGTCCCTGTCGGAATGACGCGCGGCGGCGGTTCTTCTGCTTGGCGGCGCGTTTTTGGCGGTTGCGGCGGCTCATGTCCGGATTCTGGCGGAAGGGTGTGACACGTGGCGCTCGCGCGGGGAGAGCCTCGACCGTCTCAACCGGATGTCGGGGCGGTTGGGGGTGTGATCGGTGTGGATGCGGGGCCGCCCTGTGGGCGGCCCCGCATGTGCTGTTACGGCGTCAGGTTCACCGTGACCCCGCCGGAGAACATCGAGTCATGCAGCTCGATGCTGGCCGGGGCCGCGCCGGCCGGCATGTCGTAGACCAGCGACACGTCGACGGTGTTACCGGGATTGATGTTGTCCCACACCGCAATGTCGTTGTTGTCGAGCGCGATCTGCGCTGAGGTGTCGGTCTCGAAGCTGCGGCCGTCGGTGTCGACCAGCTTCTGGTTCGACGGGCTGAAGCCCTGCGCCCGGTCGCCGATGTTCTGCACGCTGAGCGTGACGATGACGAACTGGCCCTGCGCCTTCTGGTTCAGGAACGGGTTGTCCCCGACCTCGGACAGGCCCGGCTGCACCGAGCGCACCACGAACTCGAACTTGCCGTCACGCACCGGGGTGTTGAGCGTTGCGGTGGTCTTCGGTGCCACTTCCGTCGGCGCCGGCTCGGTCGGTGCCGCTGCCGGCGCCTGGGCGACGGTGGTGGTGCTCTCCGCTTTGGTGTCTTTCTTGTCGTCGTTGAACATCGACCCCACGATCAGCAGGGCGAGGACGGCGCCGACGATTGCCGGCCATTTGCGCTTCTTCTTGGCGGGCGGCTGCGGCGGGTAGGGAACCCCCTGCGGGGCAGGCTGACTCGGCATGCCGGGATACGGCTGAGGGGTGGTCATCGTGATCGTTCCTTCGTGTCCTGCGCCGGGCCCCATGCCAGGCGAACAGGCGAACGTACAACTCGGCACCGACAACCTCGTGTGCGTTCTTCGGTCGGTGCTGTCGTCGCGGCGACTTGTCGGTGGGCCATGCGAAGCTGTCCGGCTCACTCAAATCAGGAGGTAGTGATGAAGACAGTCGTTGGTGTGGCCGTGCTGATGGCGGGGCTCGGACTCGTGGCGAGCCCGCCGGCGTCCGCGGAGCCGTCGTGGACGATGCCAAACCTGATCGGCATGGATCTGCAGGGTGCCCAGGACGCGATTCAATCCCTGACCCGCGGGCAGGTGTGGTTCAGCAGCTCCACCGACCTCACCGGCCAGGGACGTGCCCAGTTCAGCGACCGCAACTGGCAGGTGTGCAGCTCCACTCCGCCGCCCGGGGCGCGCTTCACCGCCGACACCGACATCGACTTCGGGGTGGTGCGGGTGTCGGAGGAGTGTCCGTAGGCGGTCGCCCGGGTTCGCGCCGTGGTTGGTTGCGCGGCGCGGACACGGGGTTGGTCAGGTGAGTGGCCTGGACCCGAACCCCGACTGGGAACATTGATTTCAACAATGTGGCGGTGCGCCGCGCTACCTTATGGCAATGCGCTGGTATGCACGTCCTGAAGGCCGCCCGCTTGACTTAAGGGCTGCGCCGCGGTTGGCGTCGTGGAACAAGGCAAGCGACCCGGACCAAGTCCGGCTGAAGGAGTATCTGGACGACAGCTAGGCGCTTCTGGCGGACTCGCGGATCGACGGGCCGTGGGCGCTGTGCCTCGACGTCGGACTGCCTGAATCACGAGACCTACTCGATGCCGGAGATCTCGACAACTATGCGTATCCACTCGCCAGGCGAGTAGGGGACTCTGCTCTGGTGTCAGTGTGGTGTACGAAGGGGCACCGCGATCACTCTCTGGTTCGAATCGCGCCCGCCGTCCAAGTTTCTCCGCCGTCACAGCACGTGGTCGTCGCGGCGACAACCGCCTCGGCGTCGACTGTCGGGTACAAGGAACAGGTTCACGCTGCCGTCGCGCAAATGACTGAATTGTCACCCGGAGCCGTCCGACTCGAACTTTCTTTCGTCGTCGGTCCAACTCGGAATTGGCTGAACCTGTGGAAGCCAACAATAGACTCGCTCGATCCACTCTTGGGGCGCACCGATCCTCATCGTCCGTGGCATCCACGCGACGGCAGGATCACCGAACTTGGTATGCACGTCATGGTTGAGTCCTCTGCCCGCAACGAAATCAGGGTCGGCATTCACGCCTGTCCCGTGGAGAGGAACGACAGCCGAATGCGTAGTGCCGCCTCGAATTCAACGCCAGGCGGAGCGGAGAAAGCTCCTGACTACGCGCTTGTGGCGAAACGATCGGGCGGCGTTCACGCCAATGGCACACGGGAATTTCGCGATGACGACGCCGGCTACCTGGCCTGGCTCGCCGCCAATCCCGATGGGTACGTCGCCAACGTCGCGCGCCGGCATAGCTTGAACCAAGCCCGCGTGCACCATGCCAGTTGCCGGACCATCAGTGGCCAGAACCCACACAATGGCCCGTGGACCGGGCCATATGTGAAGATTTGCGCACCACGGCTATCGGATTTGCAACAGTGGGCGGTTACTACCATGGGGGTGGCGAGTCCCCGTTTCTGAGTCCACCCGGTCTTGGAGTCGGGTTGGTGTGATCCAGATTCAGTTGATGCTGCAGGACATCGGGGTGTGGGTGCACCTGCAGACCGCAGCGTACTCGGCCGGTGTGCGGTAACCCAGGGCTGAATGTCGGTGTCGGTGGTTGTGGTCCTCCTTGAAGTCGCCGATGACCACGCGGGCCTCGAGCAGTGTGTTCCAGTGGTTGCGGTTGAGGCACTCCTTGCGTAGTCGGTTGTTGAACGATTCGATGTGTCCGTTGTTCCACGGCGTGCCCGGCGGGATGTAGGACATACCGACCCTACTGTCGCAGAACTGTTGCAGTGCTTGGGAAATGAACTCTGGACCATTGTCCATCCGCAGCGCCTTCGGTGGCCCGCCTGCTGCGGCGAACACCTTCTTGAGCTCGTCGACGACCCGGTCGGCAGTGATCGAGCGCTCGACGATGTTCAACAGCGACACCCGGGTGTGTTCGTCGATCATTGAGGCGATCTTGATGGCCTTGCCGTCGGTCGTGGAGTCGAACTGGAAGTCGATCGCCCACACCACATTCGGCGCGTCGGCCTCAATCGGTGGTATCGAGGACACCCCTGCCCGCTTACGCGGGCTGCGCACCCGCACCTGCAGTCCCTCCTCACGCCACAGGCGGTGGATCTTCTTCTTGTTGACCTCACGGCGCTCGTCGTAGCGCAACGCCGCCCAGGCACGCCGGAACCCATGGCACGGGATGTTTGGTGGCGTAGGAACGCAGCCAGGCCCGCATCTCGGCATCAGGATCGGCGGGGGTCTGCGACAATGGCAGGCGGCGGCAGGTGGAGCGGGCCAGCCCAACGGCTTTGCATGCCAGCCGTTCCGACATGCCCAACGTGGTGGTGAGCATGTCGACGGCGCGGCGCTTGGCAGCTGGGCTCAGAATTTTCCCTTCGCGACCTCCCGCAGTGCGTCTTTGACCAGCTCAGCCTCGGCGAGCAGTCGCTTGAGCCGGGCGTTCTGCTCGCGCAGTTCTTTGAGCTCTTTGGCGGCGTCGGTGTCCATGCCGCCGTAGGTACGGCGCCAGTTGTAGAGCGTTGCCGGCGACACCTCGAGTTCGGCGGCGATCTCCTCGCCGGTCTTGCCTGCCGCGGCCAACTCGTCTGCACGCCGTAGTTTGCGCACGATGTCCTCAGCGGAGTGCCGCTTCCGACCAGCCATTCGTTCATCGTCCCTTCTCGCCCGACATCGGGCTACAGGACTCTAAAACTGGTTGGACTCATTCACCGGGAACACGCCAGGGGCACCTGTGACTCCGTGCGGAACGTGCCGTGCGCGGTTGACGCCATGAGTGCACATCAGTTAAGTGTCTTGATGTGGTCGAAAGGGAGACAGCAGCTCCGACTCGTAGGTAGATCCGTTGTCACCCCTAAGGCGCTCGTTCAGGCAGTTCGCAGCCGACGGGTTGAAGATGGGGTGCTCGTACCGCCGTGGGCCGTGCGCCCGTCGATTCTTGAAGAATGCTGGTCACGACCCCGCGTCCTTAGAACGGGAGGGTGCTGGGCACCGAAGGTCAGAATCGCAAACGAGGCGGCTGGGCTGAAGCAACAGAATAATCGGTCTGGCTCCGTTGGTTATGTTACCCACCACCAACCTGTGCTCGCTAAGCTACTTAGCTAGGGCGTCGGAAATGGAATTTATGACAGCCACTAAATCTTCGTGCTCCCAGAACCGGAGCACTGTCCATCCAGCAAATTCAAGGGCTTTGGTTTGCTCTATGTCGCGTTTTGTATTTCCTTGGAGTTTAGGCGTCCAATAATCTTGATTTACGCTCGGCTTCCGGCCGTGTTGAGGGCAACTGTGCCAAAAGCACCCGTCGATGAATATTGCCACACGTTGCCGCGTGAAAGCTATGTCCGGCCGCACTAGATGGCCGTCGACGCGGATCGCGTGATCTTTGCGGAACCTGAAGCCTTTGCGATGCAGCATTGAGCGCAACTGAATTTCTGGTTTGGTATCGCGTCGACGTATAGCGGACATGTTGCGTGACCGGCCGACTGACGTCACGTATTCGGATCGGCCGGGTGGATTTTGCGGTGAGTGGACCACTTCAGAATGCCTCATACCTATCAAGGTAAGGCCTCCGGCCCGTGAGATGAACGGGCTGCTTGCCTTCGGACGTTCCTCCTGGGGCCCGAACGGTCCTAGCGCGTCATGCGTCGCGGATTCCAGCGATCATCATGATTTGTACCTTGGCAATCTGTTGGTCGCCGGGCGAGAGCTGACGGTATCGATCGAACACTTCCTGGGCGGAGTCGCGGATATGGTGGCCGGCTTGGACCCACGTTGCGAGGCGAACCCGGTCCGCCTTTCCTAATTTCCGTGCCGCGGTGGCGATCTCCTCTGGGCTTTCCGGCTTTCTACTCTCCGACCTGATCGGCTCATTGCAGTCGGAACATTCAGTCCGCAGGTTTCTGATGTCCGTACTGCCGCCGTATTCGTTAGACAATACGTGGCCCACCGTCAGGATCACAGTTTTCCCGGGAGTATCAATTGAGGGCTCACCGCTTCGGGCGCCACAGATAACGCATGTCCACCCGTCGCGATCAAAGACAGCTCGTCGCTTCGCTCTACTAATGACCGACTTTTTTGGGCGAGGAGTTCCACATCCTGGGTGCCATCCAACTTTGTCAATTCGGTACTGTTCCGGCGCCAAGCTACCGTCGTACTTGCATGAAGGGATTTCCCAGCCGTCCTGGCTGCGAAGTTGGCGAAGGCGGCGTTGGAAATGTTCGTCAGCGTTCGGCATGTCGGGTTCCCCGAGTGCAGCCCGAGCTTCTCTCGTCGTAAATGTATCGCCTGGCTTCTTATTGAATCGAAGCCATGCGGCAAGTTTGCGCTCGACGCCGAATTTCGTATTACTGCCCGGTAAGAAATCGATCTCCCACCACAATTTTCCGTTAGGTGCATACGCTTCTGGTGGATAATTCATTATCGTCATCTCTTAGTTCTCTGTTGGCACTCTAACTGTGCAAGTGGCTTACGCTAAACGGCGGATACTGTTCTAGTGCTGGCAATGACTTTAGGTTCCAAACATCATGGCTTGCCTCAATGGGGATGTGCGCTCGACGACGTCAGTCCGCGAGGTGAGTGCAGTGGAAGGCGTACTGACGGTCCGTTGCGGAGGCATCTAACCGGGTGGCCGGCCGACTGGGCGCCTGCCGATGGTCTTTCGGTAATCCCAAAATTTCTGGGCCAGCAGAGGATGAGTTGCACCGACATTACGATCATTGCTGCTCAGCTGACGCGCGACCGAAGTTTTCGCTCGGCAAATACGAGGTGCCGCTCGTGGTCGTCCTGCCCACGGAATGCCCGCCACGGCCCCAGTTTGTAGGTTGGCGCGCCTGCACGACTGCGTTCTTCTACTTCGAAATCGCGTTTTATGAATTCGATCCGCCGCTCAATTTCCTTCCGGCTTATTGACCCGCCCAAAGCACGACCTATGCCGGCGACCGACATGAAGGAACCCTTTTCTTTCAGAACGCGGTACACCTCATCGTGGAAGGTTTCCGCCGTACCATGAGTTCCGTTCGCCTCGCCCTCCTTGCGGAGGGCGGCTGCGATCGATGCGCCGATGGCGCGAGCCATTGGGGGAGGAAATGCATTACCGATCTGCCTATAAGTAGTGGTCTTCTTCCCTTTGCGCTCACCGAAATCCCACTTGAAAGCCGGGCCAGACCAGCCCTGCAGGCGTGCCACCATCGCATTAGTCAGTTTCGGGACGTGGCTCACCGGATGCTCAGGCCCGGGCGCCGAGTCAGCGATGCCGAGGCCATCGACACCGATCTGTCGCCATTCGCGCTTGGCCCGTGTAGGACCGAGGTCCGGTCCTCCATGCTTCTTTGAACCGCCGACGATCGTAGGTGCGACCCGGTTCGCTCGCTCTGACCACGCCTCCGCCCCTGGCCAGCCGTTTGCAGCCATGAGGTCGTACAGTGCAGTGCCGACTGTCTGAGCTGACGGCGTGGCTTCTGGCCAGCAGAAATAGGGAGCGAACTCTTCGCGCAAGGCCACGAGAATGAAGCGAGGGCGAAGCTGCGGGACTCCGTAATCTTTCGCTTCGAGGAGCCGCCAGTCAGCCCGGTAGCCCAGCTCAGCAAAGCGATCGAGGACAGCTTGCCGGTAGCCGGCGAACCGGGGCATCGACAGCCCTCTCACGTTCTCCAGCAGAACCGCGTCGGGCATCATGCGTCCGGCGGCCTCCACTGACCACGCGAACAGATCCCGCTCGTCGGTGGCGCCTTTCTGCTGGCCCGCGATCGAGAACGGCGGGCAGGGGACACCACCGGCGAGTAGGGACACGCCCTTGTAATCCTCAGGCCGCCAGACAGCGTCGGCCGCAACATCGCCAACAGCGATCTCGGGCGGGGGATCACCGGCCTTCTTCGCCAGCCGTGTGAGATTGCGGCGCAGGGTGTCCGCGGCGTCGGTGTCGAGTTCTATGGCCAGCCGATGTCGGAATCCCGCCAAGTGCAGACCGAGGGACTGGCCGCCAGCACCAGCACAGATCTCAACGACGCTAAGGTCGGTCATCTGCTGCTCCCCCTCGCGGACTTTCGTGTCATCTTGCCAGTTGCCGACGCGGTTACTTGGTGCCACGCCCTAGCGCTGACGACATCTTGACTCAGACCTCCGACAAGTGGGCTGATGGTCCGGCCGTGTACATCGACGGAGGGATCGGGGTGGCCGTTTCTGGGTCCGCGAGGGCCCATCGGACACCCCGCATCTGCGTCCCCGAATCCACCGACCTCAGGTAGGCGCTTACGAACTGACCGTGCGACGGTACGGGTAATCCCAGTGCCTCCGCGGCTTCGCGCTGCCATAGGTAGTCGCCACCGAAGATTGCTAACCCTTCCGGTGCAAGATGCTGACGGGCGCCGCCGTTGGCTCGAACTCGTTTCATGGGGTCAAGTTGCTGTGCAACTGTTTCGACCGCTGCTCGGCTTACGAGAAGACCGGTCGCTCTGCGGAATAGCTCGTTGACTTTCTGTTGCCCCGACCGCAGCGCAAAAATCGCATTGACATCGTCCTCGGGCAACTGGAGCAGAACATTGGGTGGCATCGGATGGTCGCGGTACAGCCAGACCACCGACTCTCGTCCGGCTGCGGACAGCGTTTTCTTGGAATCGCGGTTGTTTCCGAGATTGAGAAGGTCTGCTGCAGCCCGGACGACACCCATTGAGAATTGGCTGTCCTCATCGCTCGCGGACAAAACCAGGCACAACTCGCCGACTGCCTCCGGCGGTAGCATCCACGCCCATATTGTCTGGCTGTACTTCGCATCCACTTCGTGCCCAGCGATGCGGTAGTCAAGTTTTACCCCGTCGGCGAATTCGAACTCGCGTTGGAGATTGATTTCGATCAGGGTGCCGAAATGGGTCTTCTCGGTCTTGTAAAGTTGGCTCCACTTATATCGGCCGGTGCGTCCGCCGTCGTAAAGCTGGTCGAACGTTCGGCGTAAGGCGGCGCCGGTGCGTTGTCCGTCAGGGTCCAGTTGGAGCACGGTCGCAGCGACTTCGTCGCGGGCATTGTCCGGTTGGCTGATGTCCACAAGCGGGACTCTAACCCGACTCAATAGACGTGAGCGGGCCCCAAGCGATCGTCCTGACGTCGCCGGTGAACCACCTCTGCCAGGCAGTTCGCGGGCCAAGGTGAAAAAGTCACGTTATGTCGCATGGGTAAATTACGCTTTGCCAAAGTTCACTCGTTCGACGAGGGGGTTCGGGATGGCGGTCGAAGCTCAGCGAAATGTGGGCGGCGCGGTGTATGCCGTCGGCAGCGTAACTAAGGCCTGGTCGCAGTACCTTTTGTGGAACCACGCCATAGCCGATGTAATCTACCCTGCCGCCGAAAGTCCAGAGCCTGCTTATATGGACCTGGAGGACGAGGAGCTTGAGAAGATCGCCGCGGCGGCCGGGTACTCCGGCTCGAACATTGCTGCGGAGCTTGCACGTGTCGTTCGCGCGGTCACGGTCGGGATGGGCGGCAAGTTCTCGCTGCAGATATTGGACGCTCGTACTCGGGGATGGGCAGTACGTAACCTGAAGAAACCGAGTGAGGAGCCGCCTCCGTGCCTGGCGTTCCTCGCAGTCACGGTGCTGGCGGCAGAGGAAATGGGCACCGACGAGGACCTTGCAGCCAATGCCTACTATGCGCGGCTGGCCCGCTTGTTGCAGCTACCAGACAGTGACAATTCGCTGCGGAATCAGTACTCGCGGCATGCGGAGTACTTATGGCGCTGCCTGAATCGGTGGCTCGAAGACCTCGACGGCATTCGGGGCCTGCCGACGGCATATGCGCTCAACTATCGCTTCGTCGGTCTGCCGATGTCGCAGGCACTCGTCCGCCATCACGACCGGCGCAAGTTTCCGTCGATGTTCGTCCAGTACGGTCTGAGCGCGGGTATGCGGTTGGCTCCAGAGGATCTGATCCAGTATCTGGATGCCTGGCTGACCACCGAGGGGACATCGGCGACAGCCAACCTACGCAAATTGTGGGCTCAGCAGGAGTCCCACGAGCGGCTCGCGTCCATCGCTGCAGTCGAGTTGGCGAACTGGGACGGCACATTCGGCTCAGAGATCGCAGTGACTTCGAGTTCGGTCGGCGCCCGTGCTCTAGTGGTGGCGAACCTGCGGAGCGGTTTCCTAGGGGAATCCCTGGATCTCTTTCTAGGGCTACGCCCGTACAAAAGCGACATGGATGGCTCCATGGAGGTTCGCGCAGTCAACGGGACGTGGCTCCCGCTGGGATTCGCGCCCGGCACGGCCGGGCTCTGGCGAACGGCTTACACCGAGGTGATCGACTTTCGTTCGATGCTGGAGGGTGTCGTCCAGATCCGCCACGCGGGCGACGATCAAGGGCAGAGCTATCGCCATCCCCCTCGAATGGTGATGCCGCTCATCTATGACGAGCTGCAGTCGGCGTTCGTCGAGGCGGAACGGCTACAGCTCGGTGTCGACGCGCTGTTGCTAGTACGGAGCGCTGGCACAAGCAAGTTGGCCGCCGGAGCCGTGGAAGAGGTTGAAGGCATCCTTCGGCAGTTCGCGCGTCCCGGGTACAGGAAAGTGGATTCCATCTCGGGCCTCCCTGAGGGATGGGTGCTCTTCACTGACGTGCAGCTGTTTGGCGCGCCGTCGGTATCCACCAGGTTCAACGAACTCGTCCCGATGGCCCGCAATCAACTCACGATCGCGGGAGGGTTGCGAATCCCATCTAGGATCCGGAAGTGGTCGAGCCTGAGCCCGCCGGAGATTCGTGCGACAGCGCAGAGCGACACTCGCCTCAAAGTCATACTGAGCGGGGCCTTGGGTGAAGAGATGATTGCCGAATGCACCTCGGATTCAGGTGCTTTGGTGATTTCCCTGGATGAGCTCTCACTCCCAGAAGACGATTACCAGGTCGCCCTGTACTGCGGTACCAAGACCACACCGGTTCAGCAGGCGACCATACGACTGCGCTCAAGCAACAACGTCGACGCTCAATGGGACGATGCGCCGAGGCTAGTCTATTCCCTCGGCAACCCGCTTGGCGTGATGACGGCGAGTGAGAACGATCACGGCAATCGTTTCGTCGACGGCCTTGCTGCAGAAGGCACTTCAGATGTAGCTCCTTCGGAAAGTGCGACCGCGAAGATCACCTGGAGTGAGCCCAAGGTCGCTGTTTCGACCCAAAAGGTCGAGATCGGCAGCCCAGACCCCAAGTCGTGCGTCGTCACTGGAGCCCACCGTATCCAGCTCCCCCCAGCACTCGGAGGGTGGGCACCCAAATTCATACAGGGCGAATGCACTTCGTGTGGATTGGTGAAACGGTATCCCGGCTGGCTTCCCAAAAATGGACAGCGCCGTGCCGGTGCGCAACAGGCTGTGGACGATGCGCCCACAGTTCGAGTCGAAGATCTGCAGGACGTCCACGACCACGATGTCAACTGGGGCGCGGCACTGGATGCCCTGATGCATCTAGGCGGGGGGCCCATCAGCTCGCTGCAGTCAATTGCGATGCAGCTCGAAGGTTCCGCACTGTTCGTCGACAACTTCATTCGTGCGATGGAAGCGCTGGGACATGTTTCAATCGAACGCGATACAACATGGCACCCGACCCGCTGGGAAATTTCTCCGTCGTGTCTCAGTCAGCGGGCCGACGGTGCGTTTCGTCTGACTGGGTTCTGGCCGTCCACATTGCGCAGAGACCTCAAGGAGTTCGCGGCGGCAAGCGGTGGAGAACTGGTCCGACATCGGTCGGCGGGAAATCTTGAGACCACGATTCTGAGGGGTGTGGCTGGCGAGACGGCCGAGGAGTTCGCACTCGATTCCCCGGTCGCCGTCGCCGTGCAGGCCGGCTGGTCGATTCTCCAGGCGCTGCCGAGGCTGTCGGAGGTGGGTGCCGCAATGCCCAGGATCACCATGCCCGGCTTCCAGACCGCAGCGCGATTCGATCTTGCGTCAGCTTGCTGGGTGCCAACAAGTGACGTTCACAAGAGCGGCGCTTACCGCATCCGTCGTGGCTTCGAAACCATCTACATCTACCGTTCGGACGCGGACGTTGATAACGGCACAGCCGCGATCGCACCCGTGCACCTCGTCAAACATCTTGCCGCCAATGGTCGCGGCAAGTCGCTGGTCAGCTACCACGAGAAGCCCGAACTGGTCATAGTGCCGCAAGGGTGCGACCTCCCGGGTCTGTTCGGGCGTGCGGCTGCCGCAATGGCGGGCCATCTCCCAGTCCCGAGAGACGTACCATTGAAAGGCCGGAAACGAAAGTGCCTCGTATACAGGGCTATTGACCGGCCATCCGCCGATCTTCTTGTCACTCTACTTTCGACCTAAAGAGGCTTTGAACACAAATGACTATAACTCCGATTTCACTCGCCGAAGGACTCCGGGACGCATACCTGCGGTATTTCGACACGGCATTCTGGCTCAACGACGAGTCGGTGATGGAGGAGCGGCGCCGTCTGCTGGAGCTGCCGGGTGCCCTTCTGGGCCGCCTGATGATTGAGCCGATCGTTCCCTACGCAAACTCAGCGAAACTGATGGAGGTCGGCCGCGAGGCGGGTCTGACTGCCGAGGTTACGGCGGCGGTCGGTGCGGCGTTGTTCCCCTCGGTTGCCCCCGAGGACCTGGCGTTGCGTGAACATCAAGCCAAGTCGGTACTGCACCATTTCCGCGATGGCCGATCCGACGGGCGAAATATCGTCGTCACCTCGGGCACAGGGTCCGGTAAGACCGAGTCCTTCCTGCTCCCGTTGCTGTTGAGAATTGCGGCCGAAGCGAAGACCTGGGCCCCACAGCCCGCCGAAGACTGGTGGTGGGAAGCTCAGGACGGTTGGAAACCGCTGCGGGGCCCAGAAACCCGGCAGCCAGGCATCCGGGGATTGATTCTTTACCCGACGAACGCGCTGGTCGAAGACCAGATGACTCGCTTGCGCCGCGCGGTCCGCGTATTGCGGGGCAAAGACCCGCGCCATCCGATTTGGTTCGGGAGATACACGGGCAATACGATGGGCACCGCCTCACGCTCGCGGGCAGCGGTGGCGGAGGCCGCCGCGGACCTGCGCGGGTATGGCCGTCAATACGAAGAACTCCTGAAGGCCCGTGACCGCGGGCAGGATGTCGACCTCAGCCAGTTTCCTGACCCGAAATCGGGCGAGATGCTCACCCGATGGGACATGATTAGTCACGCGCCCGATGTGTTGGTCACCAACTACTCGATGCTCAACACGATGATGATGCGCCACATCGAGACTCCGATGTTCGAACAGACCGCCAGCTGGCTTCGGAGCGATGACAGGAATGCGTTCACACTCGTGGTGGATGAGCTCCACCTGTACCGTGGCACGCAGGGCAGCGAAGTTGCGATGATTCTGAGAGCGCTGCTTCGACGGCTGGGACTGACGCCGGACAGTCCCCAGCTGAGGACGATCGCCACGTCGGCGTCGCTCACCGACTCCTCGGACGGGCGGAAGTACCTCGAGGAATTTTTCGGACTGGCGGGGGAGAGCTTCACCATCCAACCCGGCAAGCAGATCCCACTCAATCCCCCGACGCGAATCGACCCGGATGCACTTCGCGCTGGGACAATCTCGCCAGCAGAGCTGTCGCATGCAGTAGCGGCGCATTGCCACGATCCCGAGGAAGATCGGCTTCGGGCTACTGCTGCCGACGTCATAGCGCGTCGCTTGTTCCCCGACAGCGGTGAGGCAGACTCACTTTTCGAGACCGTACTAGAGCAACTTGCTGCGGCCGACACCGAAAAAACACAGGAGCCGGTGATCGCGCTGCGCGCACACGCATTCGTGCGGGTCCCGCGCGGCGTGTGGGCATGCAGCAACCCTCAGTGCAAGGGTGTCGCTCAGCGGGGGCCGGATCGCCGCGTTGGCCGCATCTATAACACCCCCGTCACCTCGTGCATCGACTGCGGCTCACGAGTGCTGGAGCTCTTGTATTGCTACGAATGCGGTGACATTAGCCTCGGTGGGTTCGTGGTGGCGCGTACGGGCAACGAGGTGTTGCTGTCACCGACCGCAATCAATGAGGCTCAGGGCGGTAAGCCGGTCTTTCTTCGGCCCGCAGACGAATTCGTGTGGTATCGGCCTGGGATTCCCGCTGAACTCGCTACCTGGACTAAAGACAAGATTGAGCTGGCATTCGCCCCCACAAACTGGAACCCCGCGCTGGGAATGGCAACCGTCAACGGGCCAAATCCCACTGGGGTGACCCTGCGCTTCAAGGGTGCGGGGGCCGAGGACCGCATACCGGGCCTGCCGGACCGCTGCCCAGCTTGCGGTTACGCGCCTCGAAGCCCACTGAGTAAGGGCGCTTTCCGTGCCGGCCAGGTCTCGTCGACGATCAGGGCACACACTTCGGGTGCTGCGGCTGCCACCCAGTTGTATCTGTCGCAGCTGATCCGATCCCTTGCCGAGGGACGGTCTGGCACTGAGGGTGTTGCCGACGCGAAGACCATCGTCTTCACCGACAGCCGCGACGACGCGGCACGGACGGCCGCGGGCGTAGCGCGGAACCATCATCGTGACTTGGTGCGTCAGGTGCTGCGCCGAGAGATTTCCACTGGCCCTGACGTCTACGACAAACTGGATGCGATTGTCTTCAATTCGTCGGGCGGCGCGGCCGAGAAGGGCTTTGCACAAGCCGCCATGGCACGGTTCAAGCAGAAGAACGGCATGCCTCTCGATGACGCTGACAAGGCGGCGCTGGACGAGGCGCTGGTAAAGCTGGGCAGTGTCAAGACGGTTGGCTTCGCCGACATGTGCCAGAAAGTGACTGACGTCCTGGTTTCTTTGGGCGCCAATCCTGGCGGCCCGGATCCCGACAACCAGTGGCTGGAGGACTCCGCGAACGCTCAAACACCTTGGTACCGGGCGTTCGAGCCGCCGCGCTCGGGTCTGTGGCCGACACCGCCGCTGGTTCAAGGGCAGGCCAAGCTGAAGTCTGCGCTCCGCGGTTCGGTTATCGACGCGACGTTCGACAGGGCGCGGCGTGATCTTGAGTCCGTTGGTATTGCGCTGGTTCACGTCGATGGATGGGCACCAGTCGACGGCCCGCTGGGAGAAGAAGCCCAGTATCAACTCGTCGGCAGCGTCCTGCGGGTCCTCGGACTAATGGGCAGGACGGAAGGCAGCAGCCGCGCAGGCGTGCAGGAAACAGCGGTGACGCCGCCGGCAATCCGCCGCTTCATCGAAGCAGTTGCCGCTCGAAACAGTATCGACGTCAGTGAATTGCAGCATCAGCTGAATGCAATCATGAACGGTGAGGCGCTGCAGCGTGCAGTCGCCGGCTGGCTGTTGCGCACCACCGCAGTGGACACATCGCTGGTGTTCCAGCCAGGTGAGGGCCGAATCTGGCGATGCAAACGGTGCAACTTCGCCCACCTCCACGAGAGCCTCGGAGTGTGCGCCAATCGGCAGTGCCACGCGCCGCACTTGACCGTCATGCCGGCTACTGACGAGACCGACTACTACGCCTGGCTGGCACACCAAGAACCACGCCGGCTTGCCATCGCCGAGCTGACTGGCCAGACGAAACCGCTTGCTGTGCAACGTGACCGCCAGAGATGGTTCAAGGGTGCGTTCACGCCTGCCGAGAACGAACTGACGCACGAACTTGATGTTCTGTCCGTCACGACCACCATGGAGGTCGGCGTCGACATCGGGTCGCTGCGCTCTACGCTGATGGCCAATATGCCGCCCCAGCGGTTCAACTATCAACAGCGCGTCGGCCGTGCGGGACGCGCGGGCCAAGTGCTGAGTTACGCGGTCACCATCTGCCGGGACCGAACTCACGACGAGTACTACTTCAACCGCCCGGAGCGGATCACCGGTGATGTTCCTCCGCAGCCGTTCCTGGACTTGGGCAGGAGGCGCATCGTCGAGCGTGTCGTTGCGAGCGAATGTCTCTTCGAAGCGTTCGCGTCGCTGAGACAGGGCCCCAAGTGGACCCCGAACAGTAACCATGGGACGTTCGGGCAGATCAGCGAGTGGGCTGGCTACCGCGATGAGATCGCAGCATGGCTTTCGGTTGCTGATCAGGTCGACGCCATCGCGGATCGACTCACTGCGCATACTCCATTGCCCCACGACCAAATTGAGGCGCTCAAGGACAGCATTCGGCAGCAGCTTGTCGCGCAAATCGACTGGGTTGTCGAGAAAGAGAAGGACTCAACGGACACAGAGCTGAGCGCGGCGCTGGCCAGATACGGTGTTGTGCCGATGTTCGGCTTCCCAACACGCGTCAGAACGCTCTGGGGACGCTCGATCACCAGCAGGTCGGGTATGCAGGATTATGCGATTAGCGATCGGTCACTCGAACAGGCTGTCCGTAGTTTCGCTCCGTCAGCTGAGGTGGTTAAGGATGGACTGGTTCATACGGTGGCGGGATTCGCTGCCTACAAGCCGATGGGCAACACCGTCCGAGCTGTGGACCCGCTGGGTACTCCGAGAATAGTTGGGCGCTGCGGGAACTGTGAGCGCATGGAACTCACTTCGGACTTGATCTGCTCGGTGTGCGGCAGTCCCGAACAGCGCATCGAGTTGTATGAGCCACGGGGTTTCCGCACGAACTATCAGCCACGAGCCTTCGACGACGATCAAGAGGTGCTGAGCAGCGTGTCACCGCCGAGCCTGGTTCCCGCCGGCGCACCCACAAGCGCGGACGAGGCGATGAATCTCAGTCTGGAGCTCTACTCCCAGAGTCAGCTCATCTCGATCAATGACAACTTTGGACGCGGCTACGTCTTCCGTCCACAGGGAGACAACACCGTCCTGGCGGATACCGCGCCACCCGGCGCTAGCCCGATGAAAACCATTGGTGAGGTGCGTGTGACAGATGCTCTCCTCATCACCCCCAGACGGCTGGAGATCGGGACCGGCTCCGTAGCGCTACATGACATCCCTTCGGGCCGCGCCGCTTACACCTCCTTTGCAGAGGCGCTGAAGCGAGCCGCGCAGGCGTACCTTGACCTCGACCCCCTCGAGATTACTGCCGGCGTTCTGCCTCTGCGCGTGCCAACATATCTGGAGGACGGCAGCCAGCAGGGCACCCAAGTAGGCGCGGCGGTGTTCCTGGCAGACACGGCTGAGAATGGTGCGGGTTACGCCGTTGAGCTCGGCCGCACAGAACTGTTCACCAACATGCTAAAGAAGGCTCTGGACGAGCTTCGGGAGGTCTGGGAGCGCAAAGAGCACGCGGAGAACTGCGACACGTCCTGCCCAGACTGCTTACGTTCCTACAACAATGCGCAGCGGCATGCACTGCTCGACTGGCGCTTGGCGCTCGATATTCTGGAACTCGTGGTCGGGGAGCAACTCACAGTATCCCGGTCCCTCCCGGCACGCGGTGAATGGATGGACGCTGCAGCGGACGCTCTCAACGGCTCGTCGAAGATCGAGATCGACGGTGTCCCCGCGGTTGTTCGCGAGGACAAGTGTGTTGTCCTGTGCCACCCGCTGTGGAGGCAGGAAGAGCACTTCTTCACGAAATTACAGCACTCGGCCGTCGAGCTGGCGCGAGGCAAATATGCGTACGTTGCCACTCACGATCTACGGGAGTTTCGTCGGAACCCGATCTCGATCTGGAGATACCTCAAATGACACCGCCAGGTCTGCTGGATGATCGGGTGGAAGTTTCGGTCTCGCGGCCGGGCTGGCCGGCTTGGTCATGATTGGCTCCGTATTCGATCGGGGTCAATCGCCCGAGTCCGGCTAGCGCCGGCGGCGATGGCAGGTCCGTTCGATCCGGGTGACGATCGCGATCCGCGGCACATGTCGGTGCCTTGTGTCATTCTGTCCGGCTCGCATGTGCGGGCTACGGAATGACGAAGGGAGCGTCTGATGATCGCCACTCACCCCGCGCACCTGCGTGCGCTAGCAGGAGCGCTCTGTCTGGCCGCGACGACCGCGACCGCCACCGCGCTCGCCGCCCCGGCGCGCGCCGACCAGTACGACTTCGTGGCGATGCTGGACAACGAGGGCGTGTACTACTCGTCGATCACCGACGTGATCGATCAAGGCAAGATGGCGTGCCGCATGCTGCGCAGTGGTGCGGGCATGCCGACGACGTTGGATTACGTCGCCGGCGGCGGTTACGCACCGTACGAGACGGCGGTCGTGGTGGCCTCGGCCGCGATGAACATGTGCCCGGACGTGCTGCCGACTGTCCGGGCGTTCCTCGGCGGCGGCTCCACCGCCGACGCGTAGCGCCTCGGTCTGTGGGAAATCCCGAGGTAACCAATGTCGCAATACAATCCGTCGGTCTGCAGTACTAGCAAAGACTGCCTAAGCATGTTTTCATTGCTGTCAATTGAGTCGGACTTCCTTCCCACCAGCTCGCGCTGCGTCAGGCGGGTAGCGGCCGTCCGCACGAGGTCACACGAGGGGGAGTTTTAGCCATGGACACCGGCGATCACCATTCTCTGGTTGGGCAGGCGCTGACCGTGCTGGCCCGCGGCCTGTCCCCGTTCGTCAACCATGTTCTGGCCAAGGCGTTACCGCCGGGAACGGAATGGCCGGAGCTGCTCCGTCGCAAAGATGCCGCCAACGGCCGCGGCGGCGGTGAATACCGCAGCACCGACGTGGCGATGATGTTGCGCGCCATGACCGAACGGCTCGGTGATGTCGGCTATCCGTTCAACCGCAGCATGCCCCGGCAGGCCGAGATCTACGCCAAGGAGCTGCGCGAAGTCCGCAACAAGTGGGCGCACACCGGCGCGTTCACGGCACCGGAGGCCTACCGCGCCATCGACTCCGCGGAGCTGCTGCTGCGCGCCATCGGCGCGTCCGAACCGGCCGCGGCGCTGGCCCAGCTCAAATCCGCGGTCTCACCGCTCAAAACGGACACGCCGGCCACCTCCGAGACACCGGTGTCGACGAACACGGCCACCAAAACCGCACCCCGCGTACCCACCCCACCGCGACCTCCGCAGCCCGGTGCACCGCGCATCGACATCGCCGCCATCCCGGACCTCAGCTACGCGATGGCGCACTGCCGCATCCCGGTGATCGACCACATCACCATCGACAACACCTTCGGGGATCTGCTGGGCGCCACGATCGAGATCGACGTCGTCAGTGCCGAAGGCTCGCACGGCGGCCCGCGCGAAGTCCACGCCGACCTGTCACCCGGCCGGCCGACCACGCTGCGCGATGTCGACCTCAAACTCGACCCCGCCTCCATGCTCACCGTCGACGAGCAGCGACCCGCCGACATCCGCGTCGTCGTCCGCGACGCCGCCGGCGCCGCCCTCGCCGAGGCGGCGCACCCGGTCAACGTGCTGGCCGCCAACCAGTGGAAAGCGTCGCCGACGCAGCTCGCGCTGGAAATGCTCGCCGCCTACGTCCAGCCGAACTCCGCGGCCGTCGCGGCCCTCATGCCGAAGGTGTCCGACCGCCTGCTGCAGGCCACCGGGAACTCGGCAATCGACGGCTACCAGAGTGAGAATCCCGACCGGGTCGACGCGATCGCCCGGGCGGTGTTCGAGGCGATGCGCGCCTGCGACATCCGCTACGCCGAACCCCCGGCCAGTTGGGGCGACGACGGCCAAAAGGTCCGCACCCCAGCGGAAGTCCTCGAGGGTCGACTCGGGACCTGCCTGGACACCACCCTGACGATGGCCGCCGTGCTGGAGCAGGCCGGCATCAACACCACCATCTGGGTGCTGCGCGGCCACGCCTTCCTCGGCTACTGGCGGACCAACTCGGCGTTGAGCACCGTGTCGACGACCGAGGCGGTCGAGGTGGCCAACCAGGTCGACCTCTGCGCCATCGGCCTGATCGAGACCACGATGGTCACCCAGTCGGCCGACGGCGCGACCTTCGCCGACGCCCGCGCTCTCCCACGGATCAAACACCTGTCCGACGGGCTCAGCGACGTCATCGGCATCACCGACATCCGCCAGGCCCGGCAGGCGCGGATCTATCCGCTGCCGAGCCGCGCGGTCGACGACCAGGGCAATGTCGTTGTCACCGAGTACAAACCGGCCAACGGCCCGGTGATCATGCCGTACGTGGCCACCGAAACCAAGCCGGCCGTGACGCCGGGTGCTGTCCCGGCTCGGATCACCCAGTGGAAGAACGCCCTGCTCGACCTCAGCCTGCGTAACCGGTTGATCAACTTCACCGACCGTGCCGGCTTCCGCATCGACATCCCCGGCCCGGCTCTCGCCCGGTTCGAGGACGCCATCAACGCCGGCGACAAGATCACGCTGCTGGCCTCGGATGCGGTGAAAAGCGTCGACCAGGCCCGCGGCATCCGATTCGGCCGCGACCTGCCCGAGCAGGAACGCGAACTGCTGCTCGCCGACAAGCACAGCGCCTACATCGACATCACCGACGCGTCCTACCAACGCGGACTGCGTAACCTCGCGTACAAGGCGAGAACGATCCGCGAAGAGACCGGGGCCAACAACCTCTACCTCGGCTTCGGGATGCTCAGCTGGCACCTCAATGACCGGGAACTGCGCTCACCGCTCATCTTGGTGCCCGTGTCGCTGAACACGTCCAACCGCGGCCAGAGCTACGTGCTCACCATCGACGAAGCCGGCGTGTCCACCCCCAACTACTGCCTGGTCGAAAAGCTCCGCACCGCACTCGGATTGGAGATTCCCGGCCTGGCCAACCCCGACGAGGATGCCTCCGGCATCGACCTGGCCGGCACCTTCACCTCCGTGCGCCGCGCGATCGCCGACGCCGGTCTGGCCTTCCGCGTCGAGGACACCGTGCACCTGTCGATCTTGCAGTTCGCCAAGTTCCCACTGTGGAAAGACCTCGACGACTCCTGGGAAGTGCTGTCGCGCAACCCCTTGGTGAAGCACCTGATCGAGACCCCGACCAATCAGTTCAACGATCCGGTGCCCGCGTCGGAAGACGTCGACCTCGACCAACTGGGGGCGTCGGTCCCGGTTCCCGCGGACTCCTCGCAGCTGCGGGCCGTGGCGGAGGCCGTCGGTGGGCGGACCTTCGTCCTGGAGGGCCCTCCCGGCACCGGCAAGTCGCAGACCATCACCAACCTGTTGGCCCACGCCATGGCGGCCGGGCGGCGGGTGTTGTTCGTCGCGGAGAAACGCGCCGCGCTCGACGTGGTGAAGAAACGTCTGGAAAGTGTTGGCCTGGGCGAACTGTCCTTGGATCTGCACGACAAGTCGGCGCGGCCGGCCGCGGTGCGAGCGCAGATCAAGGAGGCCCTGGAGCTGCGGGTCAGCCACGACGCCGACCTGTTGCGCACCAAACTGCAGTCCGCCGAATCCAGCCGCCGCAGCCTCGCGCGATACGCCGAGCGTCTGCACGAGATGAACGCCGTCGGTCATTCGCTCTACACCGCACGCTCGCGTGAGCTTGCCGCCGATCCCGACGTCGAGCCGTTCGAGGTGCCGAAATCCCTGGTGGCCAGCGCGGACCCGTCGATCTTGGACGCCGTCGACGAGGTGATGCGCGGACTGCCGGAGAAGGTCGACTTGGCGCGGCCCCGCCGCGAGCACGCGTGGGGATTCATCGACGCGGTTCCCGCCACCGGTCTCGACGCGGCGGAGGTCTACACCGCCGCGGTGGAGTTCGATGCGGCGCTGGAAGACGTGCTGGAGGGCGGACTGGCCCTCGAGCAGCTCGCCAAGGCGCACAGCCCCATCGCCGTGGACGCCTGGGCCCGGCTGGCGGCCGAACCCCGGTTCCCACTGGAGGCCGTCGACAGCCTGCACGCGGCGAACGGCCAGCACCAGCTCAACGGCATCGAGCAGCTGTCGGCCAAGATCGCTGCGACGCAACCGGACTGGCTGTCGACCGCCACGCCGGCAGCGATGGACCTCGACATCCCGGCGATCCACAAGTCCGCGGTCGAAGCGGACGAGTCCGGCTTCTTCGGCCGCAAGAAGCGGCGGCGCGCCGTGCGTGAGCAGCTCGCCGGTGTGCTGGCGGTCGACCCGTCGACGGTGAAGCTCAAGACACTGTCCACGCTGACCGCCGACATCGAGGCGACGTATCGCGACGTGTCGGATCTCCGCAGCCGTGTCGCGATGTTGCCCGCCCAGCTGATCGATACGTCCTGGAATCCGCTTGTCGGTGAGGATGCCGCGCGCCTCGCTGGATCTCTGGCCGCGGTGCGTCGCGTCGGAACGATCCTCGCCGAGCATCCGGATGACCCGCGGGTCAGCGCGATGCGCACCTTCTACCGAGACACCCACCAGGGTGTGTTGGCGCAGCCGTTGCAGCGGCTGGCGTCCGCCTGGGAACGGCTGAGCGCGGTGACCGGCACCTCCGAGAACCAACAGCGGATGTGGGCGGGCGAGGGCGCGTTTCTGGAGCAGTGGTGGACGACACGTGCCGACCGCAAGCTGCAGACGCCGGCCTCGGCGGAACGCTGGGTTGATCTGGTCACCCATGTCGAGCCGCTGCGCAAGGCCGGTATGGACCACGTCCGGGTCGACATCCTCAAGGGCATGGTGGTGCCCGAGGACGCGCCGTTGGCGTTCGATCACGGTGCGGCACGGGCGTCGGTCACCGAACGTCTCGAAGCCAGCGCCCTCGGCGACTTCGATGTCACCGCCCACAGCAAGACGATTCAGCGTTTCACCTCCAGTGCCAGCGCGATCCGCGAAGAGCTCCGTCGGGCCATCCCCGCGGAGTTGCTGAGCAGCCGCAAGTTCGACGCCGCCGCCGACACCGGGCAGGTGGGTGGCTTGCGCCGTCAGCTTGACCGCAAGCGCGGCGGAATGAGCGTGCGCGCGTTAATGGACAACTTCGGGGAACTGATCACCCAGATTCTGCCGTGCACGCTGATGAGCCCGGACTCGGTCGCACGGTTCTTCCCCGCGCGCTCGGACATCTTTGACATCGTCGTATTCGACGAGGCATCGCAAATCCGGGTCGCCGACGCGATCGGCGCCATGGGACGCGCGAAATCGGTTGTGGTCGTGGGCGACAGTAAGCAGATGCCGCCGACGAGCTTCGCCGAGGCGAACGCCACCGTCGACGACGACGAGGAGTACAACCCCGAGGTGGTCGCCGACGAAGAGTCGATCCTGACCGAGTGTGTGCACGCGCGGGTTCCGCAGCAGTGGCTGTCCTGGCATTACCGCAGCCAGGACGAAGCGCTGATCGCGTTCAGCAACATGCACTACTACGGCGGCCAGCTGGCGTCGTTCCCCGCACCGCACGCCGGCACCGCGGGGCACGGCATCTCGCTGGTGCGAGTCGACGGGCACTTCGACCGGTCCGGTAAAGGAAAGACGCTGCGCACCAACCGGGTCGAGGCCGAACGCATCGTGGAGGACATCCGGCGTCGATTCGCCGAATCACCCGAAAAAGCGCCGTCGCTCGGTGTGATCACCTTCAACGCGCAGCAGCGTGACCTGATCGAGAACATGCTGCGCGACACTCGCGACGAGCGCCTGCTGGCGGCGCTGGACGAACCTGATGGGTTGTTCGTCAAGAACCTGGAGAACGTGCAGGGCGACGAACGCGACACCATCCTGTTCTCGGTGGCGTTCAGCAAGAAGGAAAACGGTGTCCTGCCGTTGAACTTCGGCCCGTTGTCGCGACCAGGTGGGGAGCGTCGCCTCAACGTGGCCGTCACGCGTGCGCGCCGGGAAGTGGTGCTCTACGCCAGCTTTGATCCCGCGGATCTGCGCGCGGAGGAAACCACGCAGGTCGGCACCAAACATCTCAAGGCGTACCTGGAGCTCGCGGCGCGCGGCGTGGAGGCCATCATCGACGGCGGCAAGCGCCAACCGGTGATCGACCGGCATCGCGACGACATCGCCGATGCCCTGCGCAGCGAAGGTTTCGTCGTCCGCACCGACGTCGGGTTGTCGGAGTTCCGCGTCGACCTGGTGATCGCCGATCCCGACGAGCCCGACCGCGCGCTCGTCGCCGTCCTGCTGGATGGCGCAGAGTGGTACCGCCGCAGGACCGTCGCCGACCGCGACGGGCTGCCCATCGACGTCCTGTCGAACCTCATGCACTGGCCGTCCGTCGAACGCGTGTGGATGCCGGAGTGGCTCAACTACCGGGAGGCGACGATCGAACGGATTCGCCAAGCGGTCAGCGACGCCAAGCACCGGCTGACGCAGCCAGTGGAGAAGCCGTCCGAGCCTGTGGAAATTCCGACTCTCGTGATCCCCCCGCCGGCTTCTGAGTCAGAGCGCGAGTCCGTGACGATCGGACCGATGAAAACGGCACCCACCGTGGCGCCGCCGAAACCCAAAGGACACCCCAACATTCAGCCGTTCCGGGAATGGTCGCCGCGCATCGCCGGCGACAAATCGGTGCTCGATGCGCTTCCGGGTCAGTGGGCCAAGAGTCAGGTGCTGACGGTGGTTCGCGAGATCATCGAAGCCGAGGCGCCGATTCACCGGGACCGGCTGGCCAAGCTCGTCGCCGGGGCATTCGAACTGGGCCGGGTCAACGACGACCGCCGCAGGTCGATTCAACAAGTCGTGCCGGCCGAATACCGGCGCGAACGCGACGAGTTTTATTGGGCCGCGGGCGTGAACCCCGACGAATGGCGGTTTGTGCGTCAGCCCGAAGCAGGCGCGAGCCGACCTCTCGATGAGGTCAGCCTGCTCGAGATCGGCAACGCCATGTCGATTGTCGTCGAGCAGACCGGCGGCATCGAGCGCGAGGAACTCAAGCGCGAAGCGCTTGCGTTGTTTGGCGGTCGCCGCGTCACCCAGGCGATTGGCGCTCGGCTCGACGACGCGCTGAAGTCCGCCGTCGATAGGGGAGTGTTGAAGATATCGCCGTCGGGACTTGTGGTGTTGTGACTGCCGATCAAGAGCAGATGATGGTGCCGAAGCGGTTCGCATTCTTGAGATTCCTGCGGTACCGGCATCCAAGCCCGCTGGTGCGAAAAAGCTCCAGAAGCTCGGCAGCCAGCCTGCCGCTCACTACGACGACCGGGGTGGGCGCAACGTGAGCCAGGTCGAGCTGCTGAACGAACTGAACGTCAAGCGATCCGCCTTCGTTTGTGCCTTACTTGCCCGGTTTCCCGATGTTCATGTCCGGCAACACCGCCCGACGGTCTTGGAGAGGATCACGACGCCGTGAAGACCACCAGCAGGGCGGTCAACCTAGGCTGGGAGCACTGGCGGCTGAATCGGATCGACGACGGCAGTCTTCAATGGTTGGCCTTCACCCGGCCCGAGGCCCGCGCCAAGATCGATCGATACAAGGTATGGACGTTGATTCCCCACCGGCGGATATTCCTGGCGAACTGGATCGTCACCGAGGATTACCACCGTCAGGATGGTGAGCCTGGAATTTGGAACTTCGAGAACATCGATATCTACGAAGCCCGCGAGATCGCTCTACAGGTACCGCAGGTTTCTGCCGAAGATCTGGCTCGTCTTCTACGGCCGGAACGGTGCTTGTCGTTCGACCAGCTGGACCGGCACTCGGCCGAAAAACTCCTCGGCACACGCGTTGCCGATGAACTGCGCCGTGATCAATGATGTCGTTCATCCACGCGCGAGGAACTGGGCGTCCTCTCCCGCCGTCGCGGAAACCGGTTCATCCCCGGCTGAGGTAAGTGCAGCGCACCTCGGGGCTGTTGGCGAAGGGACCTGCGGCGGCTTCGGCGGCACTGAGCGCTGCGGCCGGTGTGGCCCCGACTCCGCCGAACGCGAGGTTCAACGGTTCTGAGACATCCCACACCACGGCGACACACGCAGGTCCGCTGGCCACAACATAGCAGTTTCCAGCCGGTTGCAATCGAGCACAAAGTTGAAGGGCTGCGGCTTCCGCATCAGCCTTTGAGCTGCCCGGACCGCCACCCCAATCCAGCGCTTCGTGGCTGGGCGACTTCGCGACGGCGATCCACCCGACATCAGCCGCCGCAGGAATCGTCGTGGCGGGCATGGCCCCGATGACAAGGCCTGTCACGAGAAGAATCACCTGGCACAACTTCACACTGGCTCCTCGGCGGTTGTGACGTCGTCAGTGCGGGAATCGCCGAACGTCGTTCTGTTAGCTCGTGGGTAAGTCGGCTGTGTACGGCTCCCATGTGTATTGCCCGCTACACATCAGGGGTAGCCCATCGAGGACTGCGCGACTCCGATCGCCTGCGTACCTGAGTCGCTCCACGCAAGTCGCTGATGTCACCATGGCAATGAACAATTCCGGGCTTGCATGGTGCCTCCTGATGACGCGTGCAGCTGCACGATACGTTGCCACCACCTCATCCCGATGTCGGTCGAATGACCGATCTTCATTCCGTAGAACTTCTTCCAAACTCCAAGGCTCCGCCACATCACCAATCATGATTCGCTGAGTGCCTCGTACCCAGCACGCCGTTCCACACATAGGCCCTGCGCCGTCAGTCACGGCGGTATGCCCCTTCGTGCATGAGGCGCACACTACCCAGCCGGCGCAACGCGTCGCGGAACACGGGATTCGGTTTCGCGTGCGGTAGCGCAGCCAAGACATCTTGCAGTGCGTCGTCAATGTTGATGTTGCGCAGACGCGCACCATAGAGCGCCGCGACGGTGGGGGTGCGGCTGTAGGCCTCGACGCAGTGCAGAAGCACCGTATGGCCCTCCGCGCGCAACCGCTCGACGGCACGCACGGCCTCGGTCAGCACGAAGTCCAGGTGTGGGTTCTCCTCCGGGTCCGTGCTGTCGATCAACCGGACCTCAACATGTGGCATCTGCTGGGGGACATCATCATCGGCGACGCGGCACAGCGACACCACCGCGTCCACTTCGGGCGGCAGGTTGCGCAGGATCCCCACACCGCCGAGGAGCACATTCCGATCGTGCGGGTGGCTCGCAAGGGTGTCGATCCGCAAGCCCGAGTAGACCGGCCCACGAACGGGCTTGCCCTTGCTCGCCACGGTGTTCGCCAACGCGACGAGGTCACGTGCGGTCATGCCGGGCCACCCGTGCAGCAGGCGGCGCCACTCCAACGGCACCGCCGAGGCGCCGTACGCCGCACCGAGCAGACCGCCGGCGATCGCGGCGACGGTGTCGGTGTCGTTTCCGGCTCGGACCGCGGCGTCGAGGCCGAGGCGAAGATGCTCGGCACGCGACGTAGTGGCCCGCCCCGCCGTCGTGGTGATTGCCGACCAGGCCGCCTGCAGTGCCGCAACCACCCAGCCGTTGTTGGCGAAGTCCGACGGGTGCGCGGACTCCGCCTGCTCGATCCGCTCTGTCCAGACCTTGCGGCGATCAACGTCGAGGTGGCGGAGGCCAATCCGAACGTCGGGCTCGGTCGTCAGCACTGCGTGGCGAATGGCGCACGACCACAGCACCACGGCATCACCGGCATCGGGGTCGAAGTGGGTGAGCTCGCTGATGGCTCGGGCGGCGACCACGAGGGCGTCCTCGTCGTCGAGATAGGCCAGTGCGACCGGCGCGGTCCGCATCAGTGAACCGTTGCCGGCGGTTCGGCCGGTCTGCTCGTGCAATACAGCGGACGCGGCGCGGGCACGCGCACCCGAGATGTCGCCGCCGCGAGCGGCGCCGGACAACACCGATCGCGTCTGGATGCCGACATCCTTGGCGCGCAGCGACCATTCGTGCCAGCGCGCCACGAGCGCATCCTGGGCCCCCTCCCCGCGCAGATCCGCCCCGGTGGCGGCGACTTCGGCGATCGCGATCGCCATGTCGGTGTCATCGGTCCATTCGCCGGGCTCCCATGGCCTGCCGCCCACCATGTCCACGGGCAGCTCGGGGCCTCGTGCCGGCTGGAACTCGTAGGGCGCGCCGAGCGCATCACCGGTTGCCGTGCCCAGCAGGACGCCCTCGATCCGATCATTGACTGATGCCATCGCGGCCACCTCCTTTATTTTGCGCATTATTGCGCTAATTGTTGATAACTGTACGCTGGCATACCGACATGGACAACAAGGGCTATCGGGACACCGGCGGGCGGATTCTGGCGGACTATCCGCGGCCGTCGGTCGCCGTGGACGCCGCGGTGCTCACCATCGACCCCGCAGCCGGGTTGTCGGTGTTGCAAGTCCGCAGGGCCGGGGGCCGTGGGTGGGCTCTGCCGGGTACCTTCCTGCATCCGGGGGAGACCCTGACCGACGCGGTGAACCGGGCACTGTCGACCAAGGCCAACGTGGATGGGCTGCGGCCACGGCAGTTACACGTGTTCGACGACCCGGGCCGCGACGACCGCGGGTGGGTGTTGTCGGTGGCGCACGTCGCCGTCGTCCCGCCGGAACGGGTGGCGAGCCGCTTTCCCGAGTCCACCCGACTGGTACCGACGCACACACCGGGAAGACTCATCTATGACCACGCCGACATCATCGCGTTGGCCGTCGCCGAGGTGCGGGCCCGCTACGAGTCGAGGCCCGATCCGGACCATCTGCTCGGCGACGAGTTCACGCTGCGTGACCTTCGACTGACCCACGAAGCGATCACCGGACACGAGCTGCAACGGGACACCTTCCGGCGGTCGATGGAACCGCAGCTCGCCGCGACCGGTGCCACGGTGTCCCGCGGCAGAGGACGGCCGGCGGAGTTGTTCCGCCGCCGCGACGGCGGCCGGTCCGGTCGTCGGCGCGGCATCACCGCGGACCTCTGATCGGCACATCCGGGCCGATCACCCGGCTGAAAGCATCCCAGGATGCGGCCCGACTCGGTGGGTGCGTCTCTTGCCAGATGCGCAGTGGAACATCGGCCAGCGGATCGAAAGATGCTGCCAGCCGCGAGTATTCGGTACGACGCCACTCATTTAGTCGGCCATCGCCACGGGCGAACTCGGCCAGGCGCGCCAGTTGTTCGGCGCGGATCTCCGGTGCTGTGCCTCCCTGCACGCCGACGCCGTTCATCAGGCTGTGTCGGCCGAGCCGGAACGGCTTGACGCCCCAACTCTGACCGATGGTCGAATTGACAGCGCGGCAATCCTCGCAGGCCAACCACGACCACCGGGAGACTCCGCCTGCCGTCCCCCGAAAGCAGATGATGCACAAATCTTTCAACCGCGAGACGTCGGCTCCCGGCCATCTCGCTGGGCGGTCCTCGCAACGGCACGACTGCCAGACCGTGGGGCCGTAGGCGCCTCGCTGGATGGGTCCGCGGATTCCGCCGCACGGGATGTGAACGCACAGTTCGGTCAGCCGTTGGCGCACAGCAGCATCCGTTGAGCTGAGTTCGTGATCTGTCATTTCTCGCCGTTCTGGCGACGCCACGGTCGGGCGCCCACCGCTTGCACGCGCTGCGTGCCTGCTCTTCCCCTGGGGCACCGTGCGGTGGTCGCGCGGTTGCCGGGACGACGGGCCAGGTACCCGAACAGTCGTCCGCTCGTGAGCTGAATTCAGTATAGTCGCCCCCGCCGACACGTCCGTTGTCCGCGGGCATGTTTCGAGCCCACCTGGCTGCTAGGTGGGCTCGACGCGCGTGACCCTCAATCTGTGGTCACGTAGTTCTTGGCACGGATCGTCGTTTCCCCCGACCAGCGGTAGCGGCCAGTTTTCCGCCCTTCACCGCGCTGAAATCCACACACGCGGTGTAGTCCGTCCAGCCACGGCGGTACTTGGGTGAGCGGGTCTGCTGCACGTATAGGTGACAGTTTCGGTCACGCGACCTGACTGGCCGGTGTGGTCATGATGGCTTCGAATTCGATGGGGGTCAACCGGCCGAGGCGTGCCTGGCGGCGTCGGCGGTGGTAGGTGCGTTCGATCCAGGTGACGATCGCGATGCGTAGCTGCTCGCGGGTGTCCCAACGGCGGCGGTTCAGGACGTTCTTCTGCAGCAGGCTGAAGAAGCTCTCCATGGCGGCGTTGTCTCCGGCCGCTCCGACTCTGCCCATGGAGCCGACCATGTCGTGATGGTGCAGCGCGTGTACGAATTTCCTTGACCTGAACTGAGATCCGCGATCCGAGTGCAGAATGCACCCGGCGACCTCACCGCGACGGGCCACCGCACTGGCCAACGCGGTGGTGGCCAGTCGGGACTTCATCTGCGAATCGATGCTATAGCCCACGATGCGGTTGGAGAACACGTCTTTGATGGCGCAGAGGTAGAGCTTGCCCTCACCGGTGCGGTGTTCGGTGATATCGGCCAGCCACAGCTGATTCGGCGCCTCTGCGGTGAAGTCACGTTCGACGAGATCGTCGTGGACTGGTGGGCCGGGCTTGCCGTTCTTGCCGCGTTTGCGCTTGCCGAACACGCTCCACAGGCGATTCTGCGAGCAGATGCGCCACGCGGTGCGCTCGGCCATCGGTTCGCCGGCGTCGCGGGCCTCTTCGGCCAGGTAGCGGTACCCGAACTCGGGGTCCTCGCGGTGTGCGTCGAACAGGGCGTTGGCGCGGTATGCCTCGGTGAGGTCGGCGTTGGTGACTGGGGTGGCCAGCCAGCGGTAATACGGTTGGCGGGCGAGCTTGAGTACCCGGCACGTCACCGCGACGGGGATCCCGTCGGCGGCGAGCTCTTTTACGAGCGGGTAGAGCCTTTTCCCGGCAGGTTGGCCTGTGACAGATAGGCTGCGGCCCGGCGCAGCACCTCGTTCTCCTGTTCCAGCAGACGGTTGCGGCGACGCAGTTCCCGCAGTTCAGCGGACTCGCTGGTGCTCTTGCCCGGCTTGGTGCCCTCGTCGATATCGGCCTGGCGAAGCCATTTGTGCAGGGTCATCGGGTGGACACCGAAGTCGGTGGCGATCTGCTCGATCGTCACCCCGTCGTCACGGTTGCGGGCCACGCGCACGACATCGTCGCGGAACTCGCGGGGATAAGGCCTTGCCATAGGGACATCCTTCCAGCCCGCCCATCCTGGGCAAGCCAACTCAGATGTCACCCATACGTGCAGCAGACCCAGCTCCGAGCTTGTGCAACAGCCCCCGAGTTGGGACGCGCATCCGTGCACGTCACCGATGACGTCGTACCCGCGTCCTACCGAATCGTTCATTGGACCCCATTCATCAGAACTTGCCGGCCTCTTTCAACCGGAACACACCACTGTCGCCGCGGATGAAATTGAGCAAAGAATGGACGTTCGACCGACTGCGCGGCAAGGAACACCTCTGCCATTCTGTTGCGGCTCCCACGCTGTGGTGGTCGAGTGAAACGGAGAAACGTTGGGGAACCTTATGTCGCAAAACCATTGGAAATCTCAAAGTGCACCCCGACGCGTGATCCAGCATGGTTATATGTGCTATCTATTTGTCGTTAAGTCGTGGGAGTAGCAAAAGGTGACTGACGGAGAACTTGTCCGTGAACGCGTACCGGAGATGCTTCGCGGGGCGGGCCGGTCTGTTGAAGCACGTCGATTATCGGGCGGGGACTTCGCGCGGGCGCTGGTCAACAAGCTGAGCGAAGAAGTCGACCAACTCAAGCAGGTGGTCGACGATCGTCAGCAGCTGATCTGTGGTCTCGCTGAAGTCACCGACATGCTGAGGACCCTGGTGGAATGCCAAGGCATCGATCAGGCCGACATCGACGCAAAGATTCACCGCACCCTCTCCGAACTTGGCGGATTTGACTCGGGCACCTGGCTTGTCAGCGAGATTCCACATATCGTGCGGCGGTACACCTCCGTCCACGTCGACTCCCAGCGCAACCGCTGGATTCCCGAACGTTGGGCGGGTGTATTCGTCGGCCACGAGCAGGCTCACGCCGATCTGCGCGAGCACGTCGAAGAGGCAGGCGGTATTGCGCGCAGCTTCTTGCACGCCCAGTCCGAACGGGATCCCGTCGATCTGTTCCTGATGACGATGGCGTGGGGATACCAGCCCAAGGACTATGGCCCGCAGCGCACCGCCGCCGTGCTGGCGCAGGACGGGGCGGTGGAAAAGATCAATGCGATCGTCGAGGCCACCCGCAGAAAAGGGGCGGCCGCGGGCTGGAGCGCACTGCTGGACACCCACAAGATCCGCGGGCTGGGCATGTCGTTCGGGACGAAGCTGCTGTACTACGCCGGCTACACGTGCCACCAACACCGGCGGCCGTTGGTGCTCGACGAACGCGTACGAGCTGCCCTGGCAGTCGTGGCGCCGGGGACGGTGCCTGCACGCGGCTGGGTGCGCAGAGACGACTATTTGAGGTACTTGGATCTCGCCGAAACGTGGGCAGCCAATCCGGCGTGGAACCAGGCACCCGACGTCGTGGAGTATGCGCTGTTCGCTCACGCAGGTGCGCCGGGATGATTCGCCGGAAGCGTTGCGGCTCGGGGGATCGAGGGTGTCATGTCGGATGACCGTCTGAAGAATTTCGTGTTGTCGCTGGCCGACCGCGATGACACGTTGAGTGAGCAGGCGAAGCTCGTGGTGCTTGCCGCGCTGGAAGGGTCCGATGACCTCACAGAGGTGTTGGGGGACACCGCAACCCGGCCCGAGTTGGTGGAGTCACTGACCACCGCCCAAGAAGACACGACAGAACCTGTCGGGGCCTATCTACGCTCGATCACCGTGCAGGGTTTTCGGGGAATCGGGCCCGAGGTCACGCTCAACTTCCAACCCGGGCCCGGCCTGACCGTCGTCGCCGGACGAAACGGTTCCGGCAAGTCCACACTCGCCGAAGGGCTTGAGCTCGCACTTACCGGCAAGAACTCCCGGTGGGGCGACAAGCCCGGAGTGTGGTCGCAGAGCTGGCGCAACCTGCACGCCGGGGAACCGGCGCAGCTCCGTGTGGTTCTGGCCGAAGAAGGCTCGGGCGCAACCACAATCGGAGTGGACTGGCCCGCCGGTGACGAGGTCGAAGTCGACGACTGCTCATGCTGGGTGCAGCGGCCGACACGCAAACGGGAAGACGTCAGCGTGCTGGGGTGGGCCGGCGCACTCGAGATGTACCGGCCTCTTTTGAGCTACGACGAACTCGGCGGCATCCTCGAAGGCGCGCCCAGCAAGTTCTACGACCAGCTGCACAAGCTGCTCGGCCTGGAGCAGCTGACCGAGGCGATGGCGCGCCTGGACGCGGAGGTCAGGGAGCTCAAACAACCATCGGAGGAACGGCGGAAGGCGCGCAGCGTGTTGCGCGCCAAACTGGAGTCACATGAGGACCCGCGTGCCGCCCAGGCTCTGATCCAGGTGAAGAAGCACCGTCCCGACCTCGACGCTCTACGCCCATTGATCACCGGCGGAGCCGGTGGCGATGTTCCGGCAGCCTGGAGGCAGGCCGACGAACTGTCGACCCCGACCGACGACGAAGTAACGGCGGCCTGCGAAGCGCTTCGAGCGGCGGCCGATGCGGAGTTGCGGGAAGTCGAACACGCGGATGCGTTGGCGGCCGATCGGGGCCGGGTGTTGTCGATGGGGTTGGAGTTCCATGCTGCCCATGGTGATCAGAAGTGCCCGGTGTGTGGGCAAGGTGATCTCACCGCCGAGTGGGCGGCAGCAGCGCGGACCGTCCTGGAGCAGGATCAGCGGTCGGTAAAGACGTTGACGGAGGCTCGGCGCGCGACGGCCGAGGCGCGCGCCAGAGTCCTCAATCTGGTGGAATCAGTCGATGCACCGCCGGCGGCCGAGGACGGTGCGCTCTCCACGCTGCCAACAGCGCAGGCCGCGTACACGCAGTTCTCCGACGTTCCGGTCGACGGGCAACATGCACTTGCCGACCACGTCGAGCAGAAACTGCCACAGTTGCGTGACGCCTACACCGCGCTGAAGCAGGAAGCTGCCGCGTTGATCAAGGCACGCCAAGACGCGTGGAGCCCGATCGCCGTGGAACTGGCGGCGTGGGTTCGGAAGGCAGAACTCGCCAACGAGGTCGAACCGCAGCTCACGGTGGCGTCGGAGGCGTTGAAGTGGTTGCAGGACAACGCCGCCGAACTGCGCAACCAGCGCATCGCACCGCTTGCCGAACAATCCCGGCAGATCTGGGCGGCACTGCGGCAGGAGAGCAACGTCGAACTCGGCGCCATTCAGCTGGTGGGCCAGAAAACCAGCCGACGGGTCTTGCTCAAAGCCGAAGTCGACGGGTCCGACACCGAAGCCTTCGGTGTCATGAGCCAAGGCGAACTGCAGGCTCTTGCGCTCGCGGTGTTCATTCCGCGTGCGACATCGCCGGCCAGCCCGTTCCGGTTCCTGGTGCTCGACGACCCGATCCAGGCGATGGACCCGTCGAAGATTGACGGGCTGCTGCAGGTGCTGACGAGACTCGCCGAGACGCGTCAGGTGGTGGTGTTTACACACGACGACCGGCTGCCCGCCGCCATCCGTCGGTCACGCGTACCCGCGCGTGTGGTCGAGGTGGTCCGTGGCGTGAATTCCGTTGTCAGCGTGACGGAAGCGAGCCGACCGGCGATGAGGATGCTCGACGACGCCTTCGCCATCGCCGCCGATGATGCGGTGCCTGAGGCGATCAAACGGGTCGCCGTACCGGTGTTATGCCGAGATGCGTTGGAATCGACGGCGTGGGACGTGTTCAGTGCCCGCCGACTGGGGCAGGGACATGCGCATGCCGACGTCGAACAGGCCTGGGAGAACGCGCGATTGACCAAACGGCGGCTCGGGCTGGCGGTGGATCCCGACAACGACGCAGCCGTGGACCGGTGGTTGTCCGGTGGGTCGGCCCGCCGACAGGCTCTGAAGACAGCGACAGCCGGCGCCCACAACGGCATCACCAACTACCGTGAGGTTGTCCACGCCACCCGACTGGCCGTCGCTGATCTTGCAAAGCTGTCGTCATGACCGACCGCGCGGCACTGTTGGCCCACGCTGACCAGGTACTGAACGGCACCGTCGACCTAGGGGTGCGGGGTCCGCGCACCGCGGCTCTGCTGGCGCGTCGGGCTTTCGAAGACTGGCTCGACGAGACCAGCCGGTCGTGGGCGGTGCATGCCAATAGCGACCGGGCGCCGACCACCAGCTCGAAGCTGGTGGTGCTGGGAGCTCTTCGCGGAGAGGAGCTTGGTGAGACCGCCAAACGGGTGTGGCACGGACTGAGTAGGGCGGTGCACCACCACGCTTATGAGCTCCAGCCGTCCGTGGCCGAGGTGCGGAGTTTGTTGAGGGACCTGCACGCCGTCATAGAACAAGCGAAAGGAGACGCGAGTACGTGAAGCGGTTGCCTTTCGCCGACATTGCATCGCAACGTAAGCATATGGTGTATAGGCTCCAGCAACTGCCTAACGCAGATGACGCCGTGCGGAAACGCGCATTAGCTGAGCTTGAATCGCGTGTTGCGACCTGGTGGGGAGGCGCGCTTCCGCCGGTAAGCAGGTTCGCCGAGAACCTCCCGATGGGTTATCCAGTTGCGCTGGAGTGTGATCCTGCGGAGCTTTACATCCTGCGCGCGATCTCACCGACCGCTCGGCCCGCAATGTTCGGCGTTGAAACTGACGGCGCAGTCTCCACAGTGGATGTGACGGGGCGCTATCAGATCTTCGTCACTGGCCTCTCGCCGCTACTCGACGAAGTCGCAGATCTTTGCTACCGCAGCAACGGCAAGAAGACATCTTTGATCATCGAGCGCAACCGCCGGTTCTTCACCGATTTCGATGCCGATATGGATGAGGCACTCGCGACCGTGGACTTACTGACTGACGTCGCACCCCCTCGTCCTGCGGAGAAGCCCTTTTGGCAGCGGATCGTATCCATATTGCCGTGGGTGCACGACGAACCTAATCTGAAAACCGCCCAAGCCGCCACGTCGCGAAAAGAGTCGCCAGGGCCACCGCCTGCTGGGCAAGGCAACGAGCGCGATGTAACGGCGCAGTGGGACGACGAAATCAGCAACCGGCCGATTCACCAACTCGTCGTTGACTTCGATGTTGGTCATTGGCCAGAGTCGGGTGTCCTAAGTGAACTAGGTTACCGAGTAGGAAAGAACGGGCTCGGCGTCGAGCATCGGCGGCGTATTCTGCGTAACGCGTTGATGATTGAGTTGGTTGCTGTGTCAGCAGATGCTGAGTCGTACATACAGGAGTGGGGTCCTCCGAACAGCCGGCAGCGCGCAGCGAAGATCGAACGTTGTCTCAGCGGGTTCGCCAGTATCGCGAAACGCAAAAACGCGGATATGTCTGCGGCGATCGCAGACTGGGAGAGCGACCTCGATTGGCTTCGGCGGGAGCGCTCGCGATAAGGCGGGACGTAACTCGCACAACAGTCACGTCGCCCCGAACGCCTCCACGTACAGCGCGTAGAGCGAGTGCGACGCCGCCATGTAGAGGCGGTTGTTCTCGGGCCCGCCGAAGGTGAGGTTGGCGCAGCGCTCGGGCAGGCGGATGAAACCGATCGGCTTGCCCTGCGGATTGAAAACCTTGACGCCGTCGAGATCTTCGGGCTTGCCGCGGAGTTCGTACACCTGGCGCCCGCCGACGTCGGTCGGCTGGTCGGCGACCAGACCGTTGCTGCCCCAGCCGCACCACAGGTTGCCGTCGCGGTCGACGGTGAACCCGTCGAGCGCGCCCTGGTCGGCGGCGTCGATCAGCTTGGTCTTGTTGGCGACGGTGCCGTTGTCGGCAACATCGAAGCTCCACAGGCTGCGGTTCGGGGTGCCTCGCCACTCGATGACATACAGCTTCTTCTCGTCGGGGGAGAACGCCAACCCGTTCGGGTTGACCAGGTCGGTGATGACCGCCGTCATCTCACCATCGGGGGTGAGCCGATAGACGTTGGTGGTGGCCTGCTCGGGCTCGGCGCGGCTGCCCTCCCACTCGCCGTTGATGCCGAACAGCGGATCGGTGAACCAGATGGTGTCGTCGGATTTCACCACGATGTCGTTGGGCGCATTGAGCCGCTTGCCCTCGAAACTGTCGGCCAGCACCGTGATGTCGCCGTTGTCCTCGGTGCGGGTGATGCGCCGCGTCTCGGAGTGCTCACACGTACCAGCCGGCCCTGGCGGTCCCGGGTGTTCCCGTTCGAGTAGTTCGACGGATGGCGGAATACCGTGAAGCTGCCGTCTTTTTCGTCGAACTTCATGATCCGGTTGTTCGGGGTGTCGCTGCACAACAGGTAGCCGCCGTCCGGGAAATACACCGGGCCCTCGGCCCAGCGCATGCCGGTGGCCACCCGCTCCAGCGTGCTCGAAAACAGGCGGTACTTGGTGAAGCTCGGGTCGAGGATCTCGATCGCCGGATCGGGGTATCGCTGGTTCGGTTGGAACGGCGGGGTGGGCGGCGCGGTGGGCTGGGCCTGGGGCTGCTGGGCCGAGGATGATGAGCATGCGCTCGTGGCCATGGCCGCAACCACAGTGGCCGCCGTCCCGAAAAGTAAGTTGCGCCGCGTCGTGTACATCGACTCTCTTTTCAGCCCGCACCTAGCACCGGCTCTGGTGCTGAGCGTGAAATTACGCGCGATACACAGGTGGGTCTAATCCCATTCCGACATGGATCGATACCGCCCCGGTATTGATCCGCCGGTGAAGCTCGAGCGCGAACGAAACAGTCGCAGCGCGGTTTTCGGGCCTGACTGGGATTACCGGTCGGCCCACCACGGCGGAAAGCTGATATCGAGCCGCTCGCTGCGTCGGTAACCCGCCCATGTCGGCACCCCGACCGGTTGGCCGCGGTAAATCCCCCGGGCCGCGGCGACCACCCGTGGATGTTGGGTCGGCCATTGCAGTTCCGACGCGATCTCTTCGAGCAGGGTCAGGTCGCGTTCCAGCACGCGGTCGACGATCGCTACTGCCGGCAGCGCACCGCCCTTGTCGCCGTTGCAGCGCGCGCAGGCCAGCACCAGGTTGGCCAACCCGTCGATGCCGACCAGCGACCAGGGCAGCACGTGATCGATCGGATTGTCGGCGGGCAAATGGGTCCCGCAGTAAAAGCAGTGCGGGCCAAAGGCTTCCTTGAACGGCTCGCGGACCACGGCCAGCGCGGTGCGTTCACGGCCGAACAGGTGCCCGGCGACATCGGGCACGTCGGCGTCGAGGAATCGGTTCATCCGCCGCACGTCCTCGACCCACATGATCTCCAACGCCGGTTTCAGCAGACCTGCCAACCGTGCGAGCCCGTGCGCAACACCCGGTTTGAGGACGATCGTGTCCCCATGGTCCCGTAGCGTCTTGCGGCTGACCTGGTCGTGCAGGAACGAGTCGTCGTAGAGGAACGCGTCGCTGCTCGACGCTCCCGGCAGCTTCTGCAGGCGGTGCAGCGGCTGCTGCGCGAGACACAGGGTGATGTCGTCGATGGCCCGCTGATAGGCCTCCGGAGCACGCAGACGTGCCATGTCGACCGACAGACCGCCGCGGCGGGTCGCGGCAGCGTCGCGTAAGGCCTTGGTGGCGGCGAGGATCCGGGCCTTCGGCTGGGTGGACTGACGCAGCTCGTGCCCGTCGAAGGGCCGCACCTGCTGCCAGTAGATCTCCAGCACGCGGTGCGCCAGCGCGGGGATGGGTACGGCCAGCGTATCGGCGGGGTCGGTGGGCAGGTTCTCGACGCAGTGCTCGATCAGGGCCATCAACGTCGCGAGCTTGTAGGTGGCAGTGCGCAGCCCGGTCTCCAGGATGGCAACCACGCGCTGCCCGAGCAGCAGCGGGTCGGGTGTCTCAGCCACGCCACCTCCACATGCCGGTGCACTGCGCTACAACCGTACGGAAGCATTATCGCGACACGGCGCGATCGGGCGCCTCAACCGGGTGCGTGTCATGACGGCGGCCGCCGCCTGAGGGTGCCGTGGCCGTCGACCGTCAGTCCAGCCCCAACGCCGCCCGCACCCGTTCGGCGCTCATACCCCGCTCACTGGTGGGAAAGCTGTCGAGCAGCTTGATCAGATCACCCCGGCGCGTCGGGTCGTCGGCGGCCTGCCGCGGTGTCAGACCGTGAAGCGCCGGGATGGATTCGTCGAGCCAGCGGGTTTCGTAGTCGCGCATGAATTCGTCCATGGCCGCGATCATTTTGGGATCGTCCGGCTCGAGCAACTCTCGGGAGGGCGGACCGACCTCGCTGATCGGCCGACGGGAATCCTCCAGCACCGTCATCGCCGGGTCGAGCCGGCCGAGCTCCGCCAGCACCCGGTGCATGCGCTCCTCGCTGTTGGTTTCCACACGCAAGATGTCGCCGTCGAGCTTGAGCGTCGCGCGGATCTGCGGCTTGCCGGGGACATGTTCGAACCATTGCGGTGGATCGACGTCGGCGCGCACGTACACCTTGTCGAGCGCTGTCGGGTCGGCGAACCGCACCGCCGCCTCGCACACCATCAGCAGGTCGCCCTCGGTGTTGGTCAACGTCGGCGGTGCGAACCGCCTGGTGAGCGCCGCCACCAACGTCACCTTGTCGGGGCCGGAGTCGAGCAGTTCGATAAGCGCATCCCGCTCACCTAGCGAAACCGGTTCGATCCCACCGAAAAACTGCATGATGCTCCCGGCCGGCAGCACCCGCGTGCACAGCAGCTGACCTTCCTTCACCTGCCGGCTGGCCAGGCGCTCCCGCACCTCGTGACGGTCACCGGTACGGATATCGCGGACGGTCACGCTCTCGCCGGGGCGCACGGATTCCACCTCGAACACCGAGCGATCCACCAGTAGCCACTGCTCGGCCAGCGCGCGCTCATCGTCCGGCAACAGCGGACCACGTACCCGCAGGAAATCCGCGAACGCCTCACCTTCGTGTAGCAGCGCATCCACCGCCAACGGGTCAGCCATCGCCTCGGCAATTCCGTCGTGGAGGTCATCCGCGTAGCGGCTGCGTTCAAGAGCCAACTCCAGCAGCATTCCGTACCAATGGGTTTCCGACACATACCGGGACGCCTTGCTGTACAGCCAGGCCGCGCGTTCCTCCAAGGGAAGCTGCTCATTGCCGAGATGGCACTTCTTGTACTTGCGGCCGGATCCGCACCAACATGGCTCGTTTCGTCCGAGCTCCGGCCGCGGCTCGACTCGATACTGTTGCAAGAACTCGATACTGGGATGGTCCGGTGGGAGCCCGGCGCGACGCAGCAGGGCCAGCGCGCGCTCGGCGTCACCCCGGTCGGATGCGATATGTGCCAGATCGATCAGCGTCAGCGGCCACTCGGTGTCCATCGACTCGGCGGCCAGCAGTTCGCGTTCGGCCGCCGCGATCTCACCGGCGCGTAACAGCGCGGTGGCCTGCAACCACCGCGCGGCCGCCCGCGCCGGCCGCGGCACCTGCGCCCCCAGCGCCTCGGCAAGCCGGCTCAGCGTCTCCGGTGAACCGCGCCCCGCGTCGACCGTCTCCTCGACCAGCGCCTTGGCGACCACCGGATTTTCCAGCGCCGCACCCGCTTCCCGCGGCAGGGTCAGGGAGTCGGCGTCGATCGTCAACTGCTCCACCGCCATGATGAGGATCTGCAGCGCCGTCGCGTCGTCCGGATCCAGGCCGTGCGCATCGGCGTTCCCGCGGCAGGCGATCTCAAAACGCCAGCGTCCGAAGTCGAACCCGGCCGGCGCGATGAACCCATCGCTGTACGCAAGGCCGGCATCGCGGATGATCTCGCTCAGCGGCGCCGTCGCCTCGACGAACACTGTGGGGTCCTCGACGCACAGCGTCAACGCCGCGGCGTCGATGAACGTCGGCTCATCGCCGGGCAGCACACCGGCCAATCGGTTACCGATATCGGCATCCACGACGGTTTCCACGGATTCAAGCGCCAGCCCGCGGTCGGTCAGCCGCAGCCCGACCAGATCGCCCTCGGCGACCCCCAGCGCCGCCAGCGTTCCCGAAGCGAGCAACAGCAGGCCCGACTCACCGGCCAACTCCAAGGGGATCCCGCGTTCCTCCAGCAACTCGTCGTCGTAGTCTGCGACGGCGAAGCTCACCGGCGAACCGTCCGCCAGGCGGAGGTACTCGTCGTGATGGAACAGATCGCTGAGGGGGTCGAGGTCCGCGGTCGTGTCGAGCATGTCGTAGGCCACCTCGTGGGGGCCGAGGCGGTGCGTGAACACCCGACCGTCCAGTACGGTGGGCAACCACACCCAGCGGTCGTCGACGAGCGTGCCGACCGGGTGAGTGACCTCGTCGACCACCGGCTCCGGCACCGGCTCCCCGCTGCGATGCAGCAGCTGCTCGATCTCGTCGGTGTGCAGCGGTCCCTGCTCGGCCAGAATGCGAGTCACGGCGTCGGTCACGGTAGCCACTGTATGCCGTGAGACCAGCCGTCAAACACCCCTACGCCGCGCATACGGCCACGGCACATTGCGCTCCGGCACCGACGCCGCGCGAACCTGTTTGAGCTGCGTGCGCAGATACTGCCGCAGCTCGTGCAATGCCGCATCACCCCAACGGTTTACCGCCTCGATCGGATCGGCGGTCAGGTCGTAGAGCTCCCACTGATCATCGAGCGGATCGCTGCGGTAGGTCTCACCGCCGAGCCCGTCGGCGGCCAGATGGCGCACGCCGGGCTCGGTCCAGGTGCCCGGATCGTCGAAGGTCCGCACCAGCTTCCACAGATGCCCGGCGCCGCCGGGCGCGTCGGCGTCATCGACCCGCACCACCAGCCCCTCGAAGTTCGCGGCGACATGCGCGGGCACCTTGATCCGCAGCGGCGCAGGGGGATTCGCCTCGCGGCCGAGCTGACGCGCGGCCCCGGACGCGCCGGTGTCGCCTTCGAGCACATTGTCGCGGGTCATCAGATAGATCGGCCGGTGCCCGTCGGCCGGCGCGCCGTCGACCACCGGCATCAGGTCGCGGCCCGGCAACGGATGCACCTCGCTGAACGACTCGCGCAGCTGCGCGGCGGCCGCGTCGACGTCCACCCCGGCCGCGCCGAGCAGCGTCGGCACCAGATCCACATGCGAGGTCGGGGCGTCGACGGTGCGCGCGGCGGTCACCTGGGCACCGATGCGGGCGATCACGAACGGCACCCGGGTGGCCTCGTCGTACAGGTTGAACCACTTCTGGTGCAGCCCGCCGTGCGCGCCGAGCAGCTCACCGTGATCGGAAGTGCGCACCAGCACGGCGTTTTCGGAGCCGCCCTCGGTGACGGCGCGGCGCACACGGTCGATCGGGCCGTCGACCTCGGCGTGCAGCCGGTAGTACAGGTCGCGGTACTGCTGCGCCTTACGACGGTAGGTGCGTGCGACGGCCGGCGCCGGGCCGTACCCGGTGTAGTACGCCTCGCGGAACGCGATCTGGGCGGCCGGTTTGTGGCGCAGGTCCTCCTCGGCCGTCGGCGCGGCCGGCACGTGCGGCGGGTCGAGCTCGGCCGACGGGCCGAACGGCATGCGTCGCGCCCACGCCGGGAACAGCACGATGTCGTGCGGGTTGACGAAGCTCGCCACCAACAGGAACGGCCGCAACGCGTCGGGATCCCCGGCGCGCCGGCGCAGATACCGGTCCTGCAGCCACGCCACGACCCGGTCGGCGACGATCGGGTCGCGCCGGAAACCGCTGTTGGCCATGGCCGCTCCGTGCGGCTCGGGACCCACCCAGCCGGAGAACCCGAACGGCGCCAGCGGATCGGCCTCCAGATAGGCCTGCACGGCGGCCTGATCGATCGCGCCGTGCTCGTCGTTGGTGGCCAGCGGCTCGCCGGTGGCCGGGTCTTCCAGATCGGCGTGGGAGATGTGCCATTTGCCGTCGTAGTGCGTGTCGTATCCTGCGGCGCGGAACCAGTTGCCCAGGGTCGGGACCTCGCCGCGGCGCAGCCAGCGCAGCCGGGAATCGTCGTAACGCTTGCCGAGCCCGTCGGTCTGGGTGACGCCGTGCAGGTCGGGGTAGTGGCCGGTGAACAGCGTCGGCCGGCTCGGCACACAGGCCAGCGACCCGGTGTAGTGGCGGGTGAAGTTGACGCCGTGCTCGTCGAACCAGCGCCGGCCCGCCAGGGTGCGTTGCCGCCAGGCCAGCACCTCGGCCGACTCGTACGGCGGGGTCGCGCGTTCCTCGTCGGTCATCACGATGACGATGTCGGGACGGTCGGTCACGTCGCTGCTCCCATCTGCCGGGCCAGCCCGGCCAGCATGGCGTCGGATTGTTTGGCCAGCACGCGGGCGGTCACCCCGGAGGTGAGGGCCGAGACGACGCCGACGGTGCGGACGATGCTGGTGACGGTCACCTCGGTGCCCGCCCCGGTGGGCCGCAGGGTCCAACGGTTGGTCAGGCTGCCCATCCGCGCCGGTAGTCCCTCGATCGCGTACGCCAACACCGTCGGCGGCTCGAACTCGGTGATGCGCTCCACCAGCACGGTGCGGCCGACCTGGACGCGACGCGTCGTGCCCAGCACCTCGGGGTGCGCGTTCAGCACGGAGGAATGATCGATCTTGTCGACCCAGGAGCTCAGCGCACCGAAATCGGCCAGGACATCCCAGATCGCCTGCTGCTGAGCGGGTATCACCCGGCTGCGGCTTGCCTGTCCCACACGGCCATGTAACACGAACGCGGTGCTCGGCGCCGGTAAATCGGGCAGGCTGCCGCGCCGCGTCGCCGGTATGGTCGACAAGGGCTCATCCGGTCGGGGTGTAGACGACGAGTTGAAGTTCGGGTTGATCCGACGGGCGCAACTGGTGGTGCTCGTAGGTCACCACACCGAACTCGGGGTGGTGGAAAACCCGTTCACGCGACTCGAAGCCGCGGATGTCGTGCCGTTCCCAACCCGCCCGGAACTCGTCACTGGCCTCCGACAACCGCTCGATCAACCCGAGCAGCGCGGGATTGCCCAGGCGCGGGCCGATCTCGGCACGGAACTCCGCGAGGAACCGCTGGCTGGTCACCTGCCAGTCGTCGAGCAGCGTGCGGACCGCGGGATCGGTGAAAACCGCCCACAGCAGGTTGCGCTCGGCCGGTGGCGTCGACGCGACATTGGGGTAGAGGCGCTGGTATGCCGCGTTCCAGCCGGCGATACCCCACTCCGGGGTCAGCGCGTAGGCGGGGTTGTCGCCGATCGCGTCGAGCAGGCGCTGCACGTGCGCGGGAACGTCGTTGACGTCGTCGACGGGAGCCGCCGAGACCGGTGCGAAGCCGGCCAGTGTCAGCACATAGCGATGCTGGGCTGCGGTGAGGCGCAGGGTGCGGCTGATCGCGTCGAGCACCTGCCGCGACGGGTTGATGTCGCGGCCCTGTTCGAGCCAGGTGTACCAGGTGACGCTGACCCCCGACAGGTACGAGACCTCCTCGCGGCGCAACCCGACGGTGCGGTTGCGGCCGGCGGGCGGCAGGCCGAAGTCAGCGCGGTTCAGGCGTTCACGGCGCGCACGCAGGAACGCGCCGAGTTCGCCGCGGTGCTTTTCCAGGGTCGCCATGCCCCGAGACTAGTGCTGTCACTACTAGTGGTGACGCCGTCTTCCGGTGCGACTTGGCGGTGCCGACAGTGTTCGCATGGCAGCTTCCTCCCTTCCACTGCGGTCACGGACGGTGACGCACGGTCGCAACATGGCGGGTGCCCGGGCGTTGTTACGCGCGGCCGGGGTGGCCCGCGAAGACTTCGGCAAGCCGATCGTCGCGGTCGCCAACAGCTTCACCGAGTTCGTGCCGGGGCACACGCACCTGCAGCCGGTTGGCCGGATCGTCTCCGACGCCATCCGCGCCGCGGGCGGCATCCCGCGCGAGTTCAACACCATCGCCGTCGACGACGGTATCGCCATGGGCCACTCGGGCATGCTCTACTCGCTGCCGTCGCGCGACCTCATCGCCGACTCGGTGGAGTACATGGTGGAGGCGCACAAAGCCGATGCGCTGGTGTGCATCTCGAACTGCGACAAGATCACCCCGGGCATGCTGATGGCGGCGCTGCGGCTCAACGTGCCGACGGTGTTCGTCTCCGGCGGTCCCATGGAAGGCGGGCGCGCCACCCTCGTCGACGGCCGGATGCGCACCGGCCTGCATCTCATCGACTCGATGAGCGGCGCCGCCGACCCCACCACCAGTGACGAGGACCTGGTCCGCATCGAGGAGGCCGCATGCCCGACGTGCGGATCGTGTTCGGGCATGTTCACCGCCAACTCGATGAACTGCCTCGTCGAGGCCCTCGGCCTGGCCTTGCCGGGCAACGGTTCGCTGCTGGCCACCCACACCGCACGAAAAGCGCTGTACCAGAAGGCCGGTAGCGCCATCATGGAGCTCGCCGAACGGTACTACGGCGGCGGTGACGGCTCGGTGCTGCCGCGGGCCATCGCATCGCGCGCGGCGTTCGAGAACGCGATGGCGATGGACATCGCGATGGGTGGATCGACCAACACCGTGCTGCACCTGCTGGCCGCCGCCCACGAGGCCGAACTGGACTTTCCCCTCGCCGAGATCGACCGCATCTCCCGGCGCATCCCGTGCCTGTGCAAGGTCGCGCCGAACGGTTCCTATCTGATGGAGGACGTGCACCGCGCCGGCGGCATCCCCGCGATCCTCGGCGAACTGCACCGCGCCGGAATGCTGGCCAAGGATGTCCACGCGATCCACGCCGCCACCCTCGACGACTGGCTCGGCGCCTGGGATGTCCGAGGCGACAACCCCGCCGACGAGGCCGTCGCACTGTTCCACGCCGCGCCGGGTGGGCGGCGCAGCGCGACCGCGTTCTCGCAGTCCGAACAATGGGAGAGCCTGGATCTCGACGCCGCGGGCGGCTGCATTCGCGATGTGGCCCATGCCTATTCGCCCGACGGTGGGCTGGCGATCCTGGCCGGCAACCTGGCGCCCGACGGCGCGGTGGTCAAAACCGCGGGCGTCGACGAGAACCTGCTGACCTTCACCGGGCCCGCCGTGGTGGTCGAGTCCCAGGAGGAGGCGGTCGACGCCATTCTCGGCGGCCGGATCACCGCAGGCGACGTCGTCGTCGTGCGCTACGAAGGCCCGCGGGGCGGGCCGGGAATGCAGGAGATGCTCTACCCGACGTCGTTCCTGAAGGGACGCGGGCTCGGCAAGTCCTGCGCGCTGATCACCGACGGGCGGTTCTCCGGCGGCAGCTCCGGGCTGTCGATCGGGCACGTGTCACCGGAGGCCGCGGCCGGTGGCCCGATCGCACTGATCCGTGACGGTGACCGGGTCACGATCGACATACCCGCCCGGAAAGTCACACTCGACGTCTCCGACGACGAGCTCGCGCGGCGACGCGAGGAGCTGCCGGCGCGCGGCGGCTACCAGCCGCGCGACCGGGTACGCCCGGTGTCGACGGCGTTACGCGCGTACGCGCTGCTGGCGACCTCCGCCGATCGCGGTGCCGTCCGCGACGTCGGTGGCCTGCGGCGTTGACCTCGCGAGCAGGGTGAATCCGAACTTGTCGGTGGCCTCTGTCAATCTGTTCGGCTCGCAACCGTGCGGGCGACGAAACGACAGATGGAGGAACCGTCATGACCGCCTGCTCGGCGCGAATGCCGTTGAATGGAAGTCGGCGCAGTCACCTCGAGGCCGTCGCGGCCTCGGTGTGCCCGGTGACGGACGCGGTGAAGCCCGCACGCCCTGCGCGCGTTGAGCTTTCGGACCGCGAACAGGAGATCCTGATCGCGTGGCTGAAGTCCGACAGCAAGATCGAAGTCGGCAAGGCGCTGCATCTCGCACCCGGCACGGTGCGCACCTACCTGCAGCGCATCCGCGACAAGTACGAGCGGGCCGGGCGGCCTGCGCGCACCAAGGCCGCGCTCGTCGCGCGGGCCATCCAGGACGGCTACGTCGATGTGGACGACCTGTGAAGCGCCCGCCAGATCCTCGCCGGTGTCATCGGCAGCTCGAGCGGGCGGATGCCGACGGCACGCGCGATGCCATTCGCGAGCGCCGGCGCGACCGGGTTGTACGGCGACTCGCTCATCGACTTCGCGCCGAGCGGGCCGAGCTCGTCGTAGGTGTCCGCGAAATAGACCTCGGTCCGTGGGATGTCCGCGAGTTGGGGGATGTGGTAGTTGCGCAGTGTCTGAGTGAGCACCGTGCCGTCGGCGCCGACATGCATCTCCTCATACAGTGCCGAGCCGATCGCCTGTGCCACACCGCCTTCCACCTGCCCTCGGCACTGCTCGGGGTTGAGCACCACGCCGGCGTCGGCGGCCTGAACCGACTGAAGGATCCGCACCTCGCCGGTCTCGGGGTTGACCGCCACACGGAAGCCGTGCACGTTGAACGCCACCGAACGCGGCGTGCCGTCATGATGGCCGGTCGCGGTCAACGGCAGGGCGAGCTCGCTGTACGGGACGAACCGGTCGCGGCACTGCACACCGTGTGGGCCCACGACGCACGACAGCGCGTCCACTCCGGTCAGCTCGGCCGCGGCACGTTCGATCGCGGCCCGCAGCGCGACGCACGCCTGATGCACCGCCCGCCCGGCCACCACGATGCCCGCCGATCCGAAAGCCCCGGTGTCGTAACCACACGCATCGGTGTCGGATTGACGGATGGTCACCCGGTCGACGGTGGTGTTCATCAGCGTCGCGACCAGCTGGGAGTGCACGGTGGTGGTGCCGTTGCCGAATTCTGCTGTTCCCACCGACAACTCATAGCGTCCATCATCGAGTAGCGACACCGTCGCGTCGGCGAAATGCCCGCGCGGCGGCAACGTGGCGATCATGGCGATCGCCATCCCCTCACCGACCTGCCAGCCGTCCGGTGCGGCGGCCCCGTCGCCCGCCGCGAGCGCACCCTGGGCCAGGTCGAGGCACTGGTCCAGGCCGTAGCTGCCGAACATCAGATCCTCGGGTTCGTGGGCATCGATCAACCGGTCACCGGGGCGAACCACGTTGCGGCGGCGCAGCTCGAACGGATCGATGCCCAGGCGTTGCGCGAGTTCATCGAGGGCAGACTCGATCGCGAAGATCATCTGACCCAGGCCATAACCCCGGAACGCGCCCGACGGCAGATTGTTGGTGTAGACCGACTGCGCGTCGACGCGCTTGTTCGGGCAGCGGTACACCGCGACCGATTCGGCGCAGCCGTGAAACATCACGCCGGGGCTGTGATTGCCGTACGCGCCGGCGTCGGTCAGGACGTCGACGGCCAACGCCGTCAGAGTGCCGTCGGCCTCGGCCGCGACGGTGACGTCGACCCGGAACGGGTGGCGGCACGGCGCCATGGTGAACTCGTCGGACCGGCTGAACTCATAACGCACCGGCCGGCGCAGTCGCAGCACCGCCAACGCGACCAGGTCCTCGACCAGCATCTCCTGCTTGCCGCCGAAGCCGCCGCCCACACGTGTGGCGAACACGCGCACCGCGTCGCGCTCCAAGCCGAAGATGTGGCACAGTTCGTCGCGCACCAGGAATGGCACCTGGGTGCTGGTGCGAATGGTCAGCCGCCCGTTGTCGTCCACCCACCCGGTGCAGCCGTGCGTTTCCAGGTGGACATGCTGCACCCGCTGCGTGCGGTAGCGCCCGCGGACGACGGTGTGTGCCGTGGCCACGGCCTGCTCGACATCACCGACACCGCCGTGCAGTTCGGCGACGATGTTGCGCGACGGGTCGGCGATGCGGGCCTCCGGTCCTTTGTCGGCGTGCAGCAGCGGCGCGCCGGGGGAGCGCGCCGCTGCGGGATCGAACACCGCGGGAAGTTGTTCGTACTCGACGGCGATTGCGCGGCAGGCTTTTTCAGCGGCCGCGACGCTGTCGGCGACCACCGCCGCGACCCGCTGTCCGATGAACCGCACGGTGCTGTCCAGCACATAGGTGTCATCGGGGTCGTCCTCGCGGATCTCGTGGCGCGCGGTGGAGAACGCTACCCGCGGCGCGTCGACGTAGGTCAGCACCAGGTGCACGCCGGGAATGGCCTCAGCGGCGCTCGTGTCGATGTCGACGATGCGCGCGTGTGCCACCGGGCTGCCCAGCACCGCCATGTGCAGCAGGCCGTCCGGCGTGTGGTCCATGGTGTACTGCTCGGTGCCGGTCGCCACCCGCACGGCCGCCGGTGCGGCCACCGAAGACGCGGCGCCACCGGACTTTTCGACATTGCCGACGCCGTCGAGCGCATCGGTGATGGAGCGGTAGCCCGTGCAGCGGCACAGATTGCCCTTGAGCTGCTCGGACAGGTTCGCGCGCTGGTCGTCGGTGAGCGTCGACGCGGTGGTGATCATTCCCGCGGTGCAGAAGCCGCACTGGAACCCGGCCGCTTCGATGAACCGGCGCTGCATGGGATGCAGATCGTCGGGCGTGCCCAGACCGGCAACGGTTGTCACGTCGCGGCCGTCGGCGCGAAAAGCCGGGAACACACAGGAGTGCACCGGTACGTCATCGACCAGCACCGAGCACGCGCCGCAGTCGCCGGCGTCGCATCCCTTCTTGACCTCGAAATGGGCGTGGTCGCGCAGAAAGGTCCGCAGACACTGCCCCGGCCGGGGGACACCGGAGATGGCCTTGCCGTTGACCGTGAAGCTCACGCCAGCTCCGCACGGATCTGCTCGGCCAGCACCGAGGTCATGGCCCGGCGCCAGTCCGGATCGCCATGTGCGTCCTGGGTCCACGCGTCCAGCGGGATCGACGCGTGCGCCTCGGCGAGCTGATCCCGATCGGGCACCTCAGGAAACGTGAAGACAAACGGTCGCACGGTCGCCGCGGTCACCGAGAGCACGAACCGCCCGTCGTCGGGCGCCGTGTCGCGGCGACCGATCACCACGACGCCGGAACGACCCAACGGAGACGGCGCCAGCTTGCGGAACGCCGTGCGGGCGCGCAATGCCGCGGCGGGAAGATGCACCGAACGCAGAACGTCGGTGACGGCCAAGACATTGGTGCCGATACCGGTCACCAGATCGGCCACGGGCAACCGGTAATCGCTGCCGTCGGCCCGCCACACCGTGACCTCGCCGTCGAGCGCCGTGCACAACGAAATCATCGCCCCGGCCGGGAACGACAAACAGATGTTGCCACCGACGGTGGCGCAGTTCGCGATCTTGAAAGACGCCAGCAATGCACCGCAACACCGATGTAACAAAGGTGCGGCCGCCCAGTCGGGTCTCCGCGCCCGCAGATCGGCGGAAAGGCGCGAAACCTCGGCCAGTGTGCAGGTGGCGGCGAGTTCGATACCGCTGTCGGCCAACGTGATCGGCGGCCAACCCAACCCCGTGAGGTCGACGAGTCTGCGCAGCTGCGGCTGAGGTTCGGAGAACAGCCAGGTACCGCCGGCCAACACGGCATCGCCGGCTCCCAGTGGCCACAACTCGTCGCGACAGGTCGGCCGGTCGACCACCTCCACGGTGTTGAGGTCCATTCCCGCGACCGTAATCAATGCCACCGCACCCTGCAGCGTGAATCGCCGTCATCGCTCGGCGTGCGAACTGCCGCGATCTGTTCGATTCTTAGTCGATGGTGGCACCGGTAACCGAACAGTCGAAAAAACGTGTGCATCCGGTCGACGAGATACCCCCCGTCGCCAAGCTCGCCACGTACGGGTTCCAGCATGTGGTGGCGTTCTACGCGGGCGCGGTGCTGGTTCCGATCCTGATCGCCAACGCCATCGGCCTGCCCACCCAGGACCTCGTGAAACTGATCACCGCCGACCTTTTCACGTGCGGTATCGCCTCGATCATCCAGGCGGTCGGATTCTGGAAGGTCGGCGTACGACTGCCGTTGCTGCAGGGCGTGACGTTCGCCGGGGTTTCGCCGATCATCGCGATCGGGCTCGCGCACGGCGGCGGTGCTCCCAGCCTGCTCTATGTGTACGGGGCCGTGATCGTCGCAGGCATCTTCACATTCCTGATCGCGCCGGTGTTCATCAAGCTGCTGCGCTACTTCCCGCCCGTGGTCACGGGAACGTTGATCACGATCATCGGGCTGTGCCTGGTGCCCGTCGGTGCGCACGACGCGGTGACCAATCCGCACACCGGCGAGGTCGATCCCACCAACCTACGGTGGTTCCTCTACGCCCTGGGCACCATCGTCGTCATCGTCGCGATCCAGCGGATATTCCGGGGATTTCTCGCCACCATCGCGGTGCTGCTCGGTCTCGTCGTCGGCTGCGTGGTGGCATTCGCGTTGGGCGACATGAACTTCGACGATGTGGCGCAGGCCGACTACTTCGGCTTCACACAGCCGTTCCTGTTCGGCATGCCCAAGTTCGACTTCGTCGCGTGCCTGACGATGATCATCGTGCTGATGATCACGGCCGTGGAGTCCACCGGAAGCACCTATGCGACCGGCGAAATCGTCGGCAAGCGCATCAAGGCCTCCGACATCGGCAATGTGCTGCGTGCCGACGGCCTGGCGACCACGATCGGTGGCATCTTCAACTCCTTCCCCTACACGGCGTTCTCGGAGAACGTCGGCCTGGTCCGGCTGACCGGGGTGAAGAGCCGCTGGGTGGTGGCCTCCGCAGGTGTGATCATGATCCTGCTGGGCTTCCTTCCCAAGGTCGCGGCGGTGGTGTCCTCGATACCGCAGCCCGTGCTGGGCGGCGCGGCGCTCACCCTGTTCGCGACGGTGGCCGTCGTCGGCATCCAGACGCTGGGCAAGGTGGACTTCACCGACCACCGCAACCTGATCATCGTCACCACCAGCCTCGCGGCGGCGCTGTGGGTGACGTCGTATCCGGATGTGGCGCAGGCGCTCCCGGCCGGTATCGATCTGCTGTTCGGCAGCGGCATCAGCATCGGCGCGATCACCGCGATCCTGCTCAACGTGGTGTTCTTCCACCTCGGCGGTAGCGGTGCGCGCGTTGCCGGCAGCGGCACGATCACCCTCGACGAGGTCAACGGCATGACCGAACAACGCTTCAAAGAGGTGTTCGGCCGCGTGGTGCAGAACGTGCCGTGGGTGCTGGAGCGGGTGTTCACGAGCCGGCCGTTCACCGACACCAACGCGCTGCGGCAGGCGTTTCAGGATGCCCTGCTCGCCGGTTCGGCCGACCAGCAGCTGGAACTGGTGCGCGCGTTCCCCGACCTCGGGGCCGAGGACGAGACGGGGCATGCGCTGGCCGTCGACCACGTCGCGTTGTCCAACCTCGACGAGGACGATCACAACGACGTCGTCCAACTGGCCACCGCGTACCGGGAACACTTCGGATTCCCGCTCATCATCTGTGCGCGTGAGACCCAGCATTTCGACCGGGTGCTGCAGAACGGCTGGTCGCGGATCGACAACTCGCCGGCCGCGGAGAAGTCATTCGCGCTGATCGAGATCGCCAAGATCGTCAAGTACCGGTTCGATGATCTTGTGGCCGACGCCAACCCGATCGCGGCGGCACGCTTCGGCCGTCTCACCGAACTTCGGTGACCATGCCCACCGCCCGCACGTTCACCATCGCTGATTTCAATCAGCTCAGCGACCGTCAGCGGATGCATGTCCTGTTCGAGGTGTGCACCTCGACGATCTGGGCCCGCCGGGTGCTGGCGGGCGGACCGTTTCCGGATGTGGAGGCCCTGCTGGACCGGGCCGACCGGGTGCTCGCCGAACTCCCCGACGCCGAGATCGACGCCGCGCTCGACGGGCACCCGCGCATCGGGGGCCGGGTCGACAACCCGTCGTCGGCGCGCGAGCAGGCGAAGGTCGCCGACGCCGACGCGGCCGTCCGCGCGGAACTGGCCGAAAAGAACCGGGTCTACGAGGACAAGTTCGGCTACGTCTACCTGGTGTGCGCGAGCAACCGCTCCGCCGAGGAGCTTCTCGCGATCTTGACCGAACGCCTGGACAACGACCCGGAAACCGAGCGCCGGGTCATGCGCAGCGAACTCGCCAAGATCAATCGGCTGCGGCTGCAACGTTTGTTCGCCAAGGTGGACGCATGACGCATATCAGTACCCACGTGCTCGACGTCGTCACCGGGCGTCCGGCCGTCGGGGTGCCCGTGACGCTCAGCGACGCCGAAGGCACGGTGCTGGCGCTGGGCACCACCGACAGCGACGGCAGGATCGCCGACCTGTACACCGGACCGGCGTCGGGCGTGCACCGGTTGCGTTTCGACACCGCAGCCTATTTCGCCGCGCAGCAGGTCGGCGTCCTGTACCCGGAGGTCGTCGTCGCCATGGATCTGGACAACACCGTCCCCAAGTACCATGTGCCCCTGTTGCTGGCGCCTTTTTCCTATTCGACGTATCGAGGGAGCTGAATTTGTCCGACATCATCCTTGGCAAGAACCAGTACGGGAAGGCCGAGAACCGCGTCGTGCGGATCTACCGCGACAGCCCGCGCCACGAGATCCACGACCTCAACGTATCGACCTGTCTGCGCGGCGATTTCAGCGACGCCCATCTCGCCGGCGATCAATCTCGGGTGCTGCCCACCGACACGCAGAAGCAGACCGCGTACGCCTATGCCAAACAACCGGGCATCACGACCATCGAGGAATACGGGCTGGTGCTCGCCCGCCACTTCGTCAAGGACGTCCAACCCGTCACCGGCGCGCGCATCGAGATCGACGAATACGCTTGGGAACGCGCGGTTGTCGACGGCGCGGAACACGATCACACCTGGATCCGCAAGGGCCAGGAGACCCGCACCGCCGCGGTGACGGTCGACGAGGACGGCGAATGGATCGTCGGCGGCCTGAAGGATCTGGTACTCCTCAAGTCGACCGGATCGGAGTTCGCCGGATTCCTCACCGACGAGTACACGGTTCTCGAGCCCACCCACGACCGCGTCATGGCGACCTCGCTGGTCGCGCAGTGGCGGTTCACCACCACCGACGCGGACTGGGACGACATCTACACCGGGGTCAAGGCGCGGATGGTCGAACAGTTCGCCGTCCTGCAGTCACTTGCCTTGCAACAGACGCTGTTCCACATGGGCAAGGCCGTGCTGGAGAATTACCCGATGATCGCCGAAGTGCGCCTGTCGGCGCCCAACAAACACCACTTCGTCTACGATCTCTCGCCGTTCGGGCTGGAGAACAACAACGAGGTGTTCCACGCCGACGACCGCCCATACGGACTGATCCAGGCCACCGTCGCGCGCGACGACGCGCCGCCGCCCGGGCCGGCATGGGACCTGCACCAGGGCTGGCTTGCGTGACGGACGCGCACCGGGGGGCATCGTGGCGAAGCTGGTGATCGACGGCGCCGCGATCGCCACCGTCGACGCGGCGGGCACAGAACACGGATACGGGTACATCGTCGTCGACGACAACGTGATCACCGCGGTCGGTGACGGCCCGGCGCCCGAGCTTCCCGGCGCGCAGATCATCGATGCGCGTGGGTGTCTGGCCACGCCGGGCCTGGTGAACACCCACCACCACCTGTATCAGTGGATCACCCGTGGCCACGCGCAGGACGGCACGCTGTTCGAGTGGCTGACCACGCTGTATCCGCTGTGGCAACACCTCGACGCCGACCTGGAATACATCGCGGCCAGCGCGGCGCTGGCGGCGCTCGCGCTGTCCGGATGCACGACGACCACCGACCACCACTACGTGTTCCCGCGCGGAGGCGGCGACATCCTGGGCGCGGGAATCGCTGCGGCACAACGCATAGGACTACGCTTTCACCCCACCCGCGGCTCGATGGACCTCGGCGCCTCGGCCGGTGGGCTGCCGCCCGACAGCGTCGTCGAGGACATCGACGCCATCCTCGCCGCGTGTCAGGACGCCGTGAGCGCCCATCACGATCCCGCGTTCGGATCCATGCGCAGAATCGCGCTCGCCCCATGCTCACCCTTCTCGGTCAGCGGGAAACTGATGCGGCAGTCGGCGGCGCTGGCCCGCGACGTCGGGGTGCGGCTGCACACCCACATTGCCGAGACCGTCGACGAAGAGCAGTACTGCCTGGAGAAGTTCGGCGCACGCCCGGTCGATTACGTCGAATCGCTCGGCTGGTTGGGCGACGACGTCTGGTTCGCGCACGGCGTGCACCTGTCGGCGACCGACATCGCCAAGCTCGCGGCCACCGGCACCGGCGTCGCCCACTGCCCGAGCTCCAACGCGCGCCTCGGCTCGGGCACCGCGCCGATACCCGAGCTGCTGGCCGCGGGGGTGCCCGTCGGGATGGGGGTCGACGGGGTGGCCTCCAATGAACACGGCGGCCTCGCCGGCGAGCTGAGACAGGCGCTGCTCATGGCGCGCAACCGGCTGGGACCGACGGCGATCACCGCGCGAGAGGTGTTACGCACGGCCACCATCGGCGGCGCCAGGTGCCTGGGCCGCGAACGCGAACTGGGATCGATCGAGGTCGGCAAGCTGGCCGATATCGCGCTGTGGCGCATGGACGGACTGGGCCACGCGGACATCGACGACCCGGTGTGCGCGCTGGTATTCGGACCACCCGCGCCGCTGCGGCTGCTGCTGGTCAACGGTGAACCGGTCGTTGTCGACGACGAACTGCGCACCGCCGACACGACGACGCTCGCGGGCGATGCCCGCAACGCCGCCCGCACGCTACGACAACGGGCGGGCATATGACGGCCTACCGCGGGCACCTGATTCACATCGGCGGCGCACCGCGTCTGCCCGCCGTTGCCGGGAACCTGGTGAACGAACCCGACGGCGTGATCATGGTCGACGACACCGGGCGGATCACCTACAGTGGCGCCTTCGACGCACGACCCGACACCGGAGACGACGTGGTCGATCTGCGTCCCGCGTTTCTGCTGCCGGGATTCGTCGACACCCACATCCACTTCCCGCAGACCTACTGCACCGACTCCTACGGCGGCGGTCAGCTGCTGGACTGGTTGTCGCGCTGCATCTTTCCCGCCGAAGCCAAACTCGCCGATCCCGTGTACGCGCAGCTGATGGCGCGCGAATTCTGCCGTCGCCGCCTCAGCGTGGGCACCACCACGGCGCTGGTGTTCGGGTCGGCGTTCCCGCACGCGCAGGACGCCCTGTTCGGCGAATCGATCCGGACCGGGCTGCGGACCATCTCGGGCCGGGGCATCCAGACCATGGGCCCTCCGTCGGCCAAACCCTTGCTGACCGACGAGGCCACGGCCATCTCCCTGGTGACCGAAGAGATCGTCCGATGGCACGCCGCCGACACCGGTGATCCCGCGACGGCGCTGGTGCATGCCGCGGTGGTGCCGCGGTTCGCCCTGTCGGTGACGGCGCAGACGCTGCATGCGCTCGGTGAGCTCTACGATTCGGTGCGCGACCGCGGCGTGTACTTCCACACTCACCTCAACGAGAACGTCGACGAAGTGGCGGAGGTCCGCGAAACCTACGGGGTACAAACATATCTGGACACCTACGACGGGAAGTTCGGCGACGGCTCGGCGCAGGCGGGTAAGACGCTGCTGGGCCCGCGCAGTGTGCTGGCGCATGCCGTGCACTGCACACGCGACGAGCTGGCCCGGATGGCCGATACCGAGACCTCGATCGCGCATTGCCCCACCTCGCAACTGTTCCTCGGCAGCGGGGTCATGCCGTGGCAGGCGACCGTGCGCAGCGCGGTGAACGTGGCGCTCGGCACCGATGTGAGCGCGGGTGATGAATGGCTGATCCCCCGTGTGCTCAACGACTGCTTCAAGGTGCACATGTCCGAGCCCGGCGATCAGAGGGTGGCACTGCATCCGGCCGAGCTGCTGTTCACCGCGACGCTCGCCGGCGCGCGGGCCCTCGCACTGGAGGACCGCATCGGGAACCTCGACGCGGGCAAAGAGGCCGACTTCTTGGTGGTCGACCCGCACCGGCAGGAACTCCTCGCCGAAACCCTGGCCCAGATCGACGAAGCCGACCGCGACGCATTGCTGTTCACCCTGCTGATGGGCATGCGCGAAGAGGCGATCACACACGTCTACGTGAAGGGCCGCAGGCTCACCTGACCGTGGGTGTGCGCCCGCTGCGGTTGCGAGCCGCAGCGGACGGGCTTATGTTGCGATCACCCGAGTTCAACGCGAGACGACGTCCCAGCGGGGCGGGAAACGGACACCTCCGGGCCGTACGACTGAGAAGTCACCACGCCAAAGGAGTTCGCCATGAGCACATTTCGGGTTCCGGCCGTCGACATCGGCCCCTATGTGACACATGGGTCCGCGTCATCGAAGGCCGCTGTCGCCGCTGCGATGGACCACGCGTGCCGCACCGTGGGTTTCGTCCAGATCCACGGCCACGGGATAGCTCCCGGGGTGATCGCCGGCCTCGCCGACGCCACCGACGCGTTCTTCGGGTTACCGCTCGCCGAGAAGAACATGTGGCGTCGTCCCGCTGGGGAGAACCGCGGATACAGCCCGCCGAAGTCGGAATCGTTGCGGCTGAGTCTGGACGCGACGTCGACCAACAACATGAACGACTTCTTCGAAGCGTTCAACGTCGGCCGGTCGGTTGCCGACTACCCGGACGTCCCCGCGCACGTCCGGCATCATTACGCCACCAACACCTGGCCGGACGTATCCGGGTTCGAGAACGCGGTGTCGGCGTACTTCGGCGAAGCGGAACGGGTCGCGACGACCATGACCACGATCTTCGCCGACGCGCTGCACCTTCCCGGCGACTACTTCACGTGGCGCACCGACCATTCGGTCAACACGCTGCGGATCAACAACTACTCACTGCCCGAGGACACCCGAATCCCCACCGACGGTGAGCTGATCGGCATGGGGGAGCACACCGACTACGGCATCGTCACCGTGTTGTGGGCCGACCAGGCGCCGGGACTGCAGATCCTCGGCACCGACGGCGCCTGGCACGACGTCATGCCCGACGACGGGGCGCTGTTGATCAATCTCGGTGATCTCACGACGCGGCTCACCAACGAACGATGGTTGTCCACCCTGCACCGGGTGCGGCCACCGGTGGTCGACGGACGCGTGCAACGGCGTCGTTCGGCGGCATTCTTCTGCGACGCCAACGCCGACGCCGTCATCGCCCCGCACGCGTCCCTCGTCGGCGCGTCGACGCCTGCGCTGTACGCGCCGATCACCGTCGACGAGCATCTCCGCATCAAGCTCGCGGGCTCGCGTACCGGAATTCCCAACACCGCGGCCGAACGCGAACTGGCCCGGCTGCGGGCCTCGTCGTCCTGAGCCGGTGGGTTGAAAGCTCCACGCGTGATGTCCGGTTGTGACTACCGGGCTGGCTTGTCGCCACCCCTGAGTAGCGTCCGCGACATGAGTGACAAACGGAAAGCGCGCCGGGCGAAACAGGCCCGTCGAGACGCGCGACGAGCGAAGAAGCGGGATACGGGGACGACCGCAACGTCGTGGTGGTCGAACCTACTGAGCGGGGCCGTCAGAGGTCATCCCGGTCGACTTCTCGGCTTGGCAAGTTGCCTGGTCGAGGTCATGAAGCCCGAATCTGGAGAGAGGTTCGTCGACTCGATCCTGGACACCCTCGTCGGTCTAGGAGACCGGGATACGACGGTGCTGATCGCGGTCCTGGCCGAACTTCTCTTCGACGAGCCCGAGGCACGGGAACGGTGCCGGCGAGAAGTCGCGGAGCGCAACCATCATGTACCTCGCTGGATTTCCGCTCTTCCTCAGCTCGATGTGTACCGGGCGGTCCGCCGAGTTCATGTGCTCGGTGATCTCGAGGATGTTCTTATCGGTGCTCGGATCGACGGTCGGCACGACGTGACCATCGCGGTTCAAATCAACCACAGCATGTGCTCGAATATTGTCGATGGCGGAGTGTTTGCGTATCCGATCGACGAAACACTCAATCGGATAGCGGAAATCGAAACCAACTTCGACGCTGTCGAAACGGATCTCGCAGAGGCAAGGGCGTGGATCGAGTCCGCGCTGAGTAAGCCGATCATCGTCCCGCGCGAAACCAAGTCGCAGTCCGACCGGCCGCTGCTTCGTTGGCTGGTACAACGGCTACCCGAAGGTGGGGAATGCCGACAACCGTCGGTCGACTGGAGCGAGATCGAAGAGGTGTGTGCACGCTTCTTTTCGACCGATGCGGCCGCGCCGTTCGACAGCGTCGAGCATCGAATGCTTCTGCCGGAGCTTCTCGGCGGGCGTCACGATCCACTGCGGTGGAGCGCGCTGCGAGCCGAACTCGCGATCCGCTACGACACGTATGACGACTATCCACTGGAGGTCGCGTTGGACGTCCCCGACCTGTTGCGTGCTTTCATCCCGTTCGCCCACGCGCAGTGCGGCATTCGAGATGAACTCACGGCGCAAACCGTCGCGACGCTCGACGAGTTGCGTTCAGGCTATAAGCGAGCCGTACTACGAAGAGACGAACCGTGGGACGTCGACGACGCGGTCTGAAAGCATGCGTGGTGACGCGCGGAGCGCCTTGACAAATAAATTTGTCAAAGCGACCATGGGGTGGTGCTCGAAGTCGAGGTGATCGCCGAACCCGGCGCGGCCGCGTCGGCGCTGGATCCGATCCGCGGCAGGCTGCTGGCCGAACTGTCCGAACCTGCCTCGGCCGCCGCGTTGGCCGCCCGCGTCGGCATCACCAGGCAGAAGGTCAACTACCACCTGCGCGCACTGGAAAAGCACGGGCTGGTGACCAGCGCCGGGGAACGCCGGTGGGGTGGACTGACCGAACGCCTGATGGTCGCGACGGCGACTTCCTACGTCGTCTCCCCAGGGGTGCTCGGCCCGCTCGCGGCGGATCCGGGTCAAGCACGCGACCGTGCATCGGCGAGCTATCTGATCTCGGTGGCCGCCCGCGCGGTCCGCGAGGTCGGTGAGCTGTGGCGGGTGGCCCGCGACCGCCGGAAGCGGTTGGCGACGCTCACGATTGACACCGCGGTGACGTTCCGATCCGCCGCCGACCGGGCCGCCTTCACCGAAGAACTGGCGCACGCGGTGACCGCGCTGGTCGCGCGGTATCACGACGAATCCGAATCCGGCGGCCGCAGGCATCGCGTCCTGCTGGCCGCCTATCCGATGCCCGTTACCGGGCAGGAAGGTGAACACTGATGCCGCTTAAGAAGGACGACGACGGCCGCCGCTGGGTCGAGATGGAGTTCCTGGTGCCGGGCACGCCGGAACAGGTGTGGCAGGCCATGGCCACCGGTCCGGGGATGAGCGCATGGTTCACCCCCACCACGGTCGAGGAAAAGGTTGGCGGGGCAATTGAATTCGACTTCGGCGACGAGACCGTGGGCTCGGCGGTTGTCACCGAATGGCAGCCGCCGCAGCGCCTCGGCTATGAGGAGCGCGACTGGAGCGGTGACGCACCGCCGCTGGCCACCGAAGTCGTCGTCACCAGCGTCTCCGGTGACCGCTGCGTGGTCCGTATGGTGCACAGTCTGTTCACCGGCCGCGACGACTGGGACGACGAGATGGAGGGCTTCGAAAACGGCTGGCCCGGATTCTTCGACGTGCTGCGCATCTACCTGCGTGACTTTCCCGGGCAGCCCGCGGCGACGGCCTTCGCCGCCACCGGCCATCCGGGCGACATGGTGCAGGCGTGGGCGGAGCTGGCCCCGGCGGTGGGCATCGCGGGACTCGATGTGGGCCGACGATATGAGACACCGCCCGGTGTGCCGCACCTGGCCGGCACCGTCGAAAAGATCCACCACACCAAGGACTTCCGCAACGTCATGGTTCGGTTGGACGCACCGGCCCCAGGTATCGCACTGCTGAACGGGTGTCGACCCGGTGACCGGGTGAGGCTGTCGGTCGGTCTGTACCTGTACGGAGAAGCCGCGGCCGACACCGCCGCGTCGGAAGCATCGAAATGGCGGTCCTGGCTGGCACAACTCTAGGTGCTCTGAGGCCGACGGTCACCGCGCGACCAGTCGGTCCAGGGCCGACTGGCTCACATCGTCGGCGGCGCGGCCGATCATCAACCGCTGATCGGTTTCCTGCAGCGGCATGAAGACTTCGAAATGCACGGCGATCTCGCCGACATCGGGATGCCGGATCACCTTCTGCCCGCGCCCGCCGCCGCGGACGTCCTGAGCGGCCCACAGGCGCGCGAATTCGGCGTGAGAGCTGGTCAGTTCGCCGATGAGGTTGGTCAACATCGGGTCGTCCGGATGCGCGGCCCACGCAGTGCGCAGGTGGGCGATCGCGTCCCGGACAACGCGGTCCCGGTCGACGTAGATCGCACTGACCTTCGGATGCATCAGGCACAACCACATCGAATTGCGTTGAGCCGGGGGAAGATCACCGAAATCGGTCAGCAGTCGCGCCATCTCCGGGTTCCAGGCCAGGATGTCGAACCGGTGATTCATCAGCATCGCGGGCAGTGGGGACAGGTCGGCCACCATCCGGGCCAGCGGTGGCGCCGCCGTGGTGGTCGGCTTGTCCACAGCGCGGGGTCGCTGCCGGGCCAGGTCGTAGAGATAGGTGCGTTCGGCGGGGCTGAGGCGCAGTGCGCCCGCGAGCGCCTCGACCACCTCCGCCGAGGGCCGCAGACCGCGGCCCTGCTCCAACCGCACGACGTAGTCGGTGCTCACCCCGGCGAGTTCGGCGACCTCCTCGCGGCGCAGGCCCGGGGTGCGCCGGACCGCTCGACGCGCCGGCAGACCGAAGTCCTGTGGGTCCAGCCGTTCACGTCGGGTCCGCAGAAACGCGGCCAGCTCGTGCGTCGCATCCACGACAGAAATCACCATGAACGCTGCAACCTCCTCGGTAGGACACGTGTTCCCAGGAAGGCCCGTCTCTTACCCGCGGCGCACGTCAACGCAAGCCTGGTGAGGACAACACGCACGAGCACACAGGAGGGCACATGTCGCTCACACTGGACACCTACCGGCTGCTGGGACGTTCGGGGCTGCGGGTCTCACCGCTGGCGCTGGGCACCGCCACCTTCGGCACCGATTGGGGCTGGGGCGCCGATCGAGACGAGGCCCGCAAATTGTTCGACCTCTACGTCGACCGCGGGGGCCAGTTCATCGACACCGCCAACACCTACACCGACGGCAGCTCCGAACGCCTGCTGGGCGAGTTCATCCGGGATACCCGCGAAAGCCTCGTGCTGGCAACCAAATACACCACGCAGCGCCGGCCGGGCGATCCGAACTCCGCGGGCGCGTCCCGCAAGAGCCTGGTGACATCGGTCGAAGCGAGCCTTCGACGACTGCGCACCGATTACCTGGATCTGCTCTTCCTGCACGTGTGGGATTTCTCGACACCGGTCGAGGAGATCCTGCGTGGCATGGACGACCTGGTCCGGCAGGGCAAGATCCTGTACGTCGGCATCTCCAACGCCCCGGCCTGGCAGGTGTCCCGGATGCAGACGATCGCCGACCTTCGCGGCTGGTCACCACTGGTCGCGTTGCAGATCGAATACAGCCTCATCGAACGTACCGGTGAGCGTGACCTGATTCCGATGGCGCGAGCGATGGGGCTCGGGGTGACGCCGTACTCGCCGCTGGGTGGAGGCGTGCTCACCGGCAAGTACCGCCGTGACGACCTGACAGCGTCCCACCTCGCCGCCGAAGGCAGCACCAGGGGCAGCTTCAACGCCGCCCTGGGCACCGTCACCGAACGCAACCTCGCCATCGCCGACATGGTGAAAGACATTGCGGCGGAGCTGGGTTGCACACCCGCACAGATTGGTCTGGCCTGGGCTCTGCAGAACCCGGACATCACCGCACCGATCATCGGCGCCCGTACACCGGCCCAACTGGAAGAGAATCTGGGCGCCCTCGACATCGACCTGACCGCCGATCAACTCGCCCGCCTCGACCAGGCCAGCGCCATAGACCTGGGCTTTCCGCACCAGTTGCTCGCGAGCGACCACATTCGGAAGGTGACCGCCGGTGAGTCCAAGATCCAGGCGCGTCGCTGAGATCCGGTCTAGGTCTTGGCGCCCACGTCCCGGTTCGAAATCGTCTGTGTCCGTTTGTAGATCCACAGGATGATCGCGGCGAACGCGACGATGCCGATGGTCGAGGCGAGGTTGCCGTCGTTGCCGGTGAACACCGCGAGCGGATCCTCGTTTCCGGTGCCTGCGACGATCCCGGCGAAGATGACACCGTAGAGGCTCTCGCCGACGATCAGACCCGTCGCCAGCAGCACACCGAGACGCTTCTTGCGTTCGACGTCGCCTCCGCTGCGGTTCGCCCACCGGTTGTAGAAGTAGCCCATCAGCGATCCGAGCGGGATGATCAGCGTCAGGCTCATCGGCAGGTACATGCCCATGCCGACCGCCAGCGGTGGCAACGCGAATCGTGATGTGTGCTGCAGAATTTCGTCGATGATCACCACCACGACGCCGATCGCGGCACCCAGCCCGATCAGCGACCAGTCCAGTGAGCCGCCGAACACCCCCTCGGCCAGCGAGGAGATCAGCGCGGCCTGCGGTGCGGCCAGCGCGTTCTCCGTGGCACCCGGCGCACCGAGGAACCCGAACGCGTTCTGCATGAGATCGAGGACCGGCGGGATGATCGCCGACCCGAACAGCACGCCGATGACCAACGCCACCTGCTGTTTCCACGGCGTGGCGCCGACCAGCTGACCGGTCTTGAGGTCCTGCAGGTTGTCGTTGGAGATCGTGGCCACACCGAAGGTGATGGCCGCCGCGAACAAGGTGAACGCCACCAGGGCGGTGGAGCCGCTCTCATCGGTTGGCCCGTACACCAACTTGATCATCAGCGCGGCGACGACGACCGTGAGGATGCCGACACCCGAGATCGGACTGTTCGACGAGCCGATCAGACCGGCCATGTACCCGCACACCGCGGCGATGATGCCGCCGACGACGAAGATGAACACCAGGCTCGCGGCGATGATCAGCGCCGATTTCCCCTGCAGCGCCGTCCCGAGGCTGAAGTCCCACATCAACAACGCGATCGGGACCAGCATCACCACGATCGTCGCGAGCACGATGGGAAACGGGATGTCGCGCTGCGTGATGTCGACGAGTTGCCCCTGTCGCCGGTCCCGCGCCGAGGCGAGCGCCTCGGTGATGCCCTTGATGATCGGGCGCAGGATCTTCAGCAGCGTCCACACCGCGCCCACCGCGATCGCGCCCGCGCCGACGAACCGCACCTCGTTGGCGAACGCGCCGGAGATGACGTCGGCGACGGATTCGTCGGTGGCGAAGTCCCCGATGGTGCGGATCGGCAGCAGAATTCCGAACGAGATCACCAGCCCGACGAGCATCGCGATGCCGACCGTCATCCCGACCAGATGGCCCACGCCGATCAACGCGAACGACAGGCTCGCCCCGAACATCGACCCGCCCGCGCCGACGCGGTAGTACGCGGTGATCGAATTGGCCAGCACCTTGAGGTTGGCCAGCAGCGCGAACGCCGCCGAGATCACCGAACCGAACGTGATGATCCGCAGACCGGTGCGGTTGTCCTCCGCGCCTTCGGTGTGTTCACCGACCTTGAGCACCTCGGCCGCCGCGACACCTTCGGGGTAGGGCAGATCCGACCCGGTCACCAGGGCACGGCGCAGAGGGATCGAGTACATCACGCCGAGGATGCCGCCGACGGCGCAGACCGCGACGGTGATCCAGTATGGAAACCCGGTCCACCAGCCGATCATCACCAGGCCGGGCAGCACGAAGATGATCGCCGACAACGTGCCCGCGGCCGACGCCACGGTCTGCACGATGTTGTTCTCCACGATCGAGTGGTTGCGGAAGTTCCGCAGGATCGCCATCGAGATGACCGCCGCGGGGATCGCCGTGGCGAACGTCAACCCGACCTTGAGTCCCAGGTAGACGTTGGCGGCGGTGAACACCAGCGTGATCGCGCCGCCGAGCAGAATCCCCCGGACGGTCAGTTCACGCAGCGTCGGTGTGGCTGGGGTTACCGGGCTTTCCGTGGCCAACTCGGGGCATCCTCTCGACGGGCGGCAGGCCGGCGCGAACCGCACGGCCACGTGTTTGTACACGGTAGGCCCCGAACCTGGAGATCGTGACCGGACGCACCCGATTTGTCGGTGCCCGGTGTCATTCTGAGCGGCTCTCGAGAAAAGGAGTCGCCATGACCGAACAACTTCCGCTCGCCGCCGGTTGGTACCCCGATCCGGGCGGTCAGCCCGGGCAGCGTTACCACGACGGACGCCGGTGGACCCAGCATTTCGTGCCCACCCCGCCACCCGCACACGCCGCGCCAACGCCCGCACCGGTCGCGGTCGCGGTGGCCACCGGCGGCGGGCCCAGCCATGGCCTGCACGCCGTACTGACCCTGCTGACCTGCGGAATGTGGTTGCCGATCTGGATCCTCGTCGCGATCTTCGGCGGCGGTGGCTCGTCGGCCGTTGCCGTCAGCGGCGCCGGGGCGGTGCGCACCTCGAACCGCAGGCCTGCGGTGGTCGCCGCGGTGGTCGGCGGATTCTTCCTGCTCGGTCTGGTGGGCCAACATCCTTGGCTGCTGGCCGTTTTCGCGGTGCTCGGCGCGGCGGCCGGGTTCGGCATGTGGTTGCTGAAATCCGCACAGCGACGCGAAGAGCAACAGCGGGCCGAGCAGTTCCGGCGCGATATGCTCGCCCAGCGTGCCGACTACGAGGACCAGCTCTACCAGCAGGGCGATCCGCGCGGAGTTCACGGGCGCTACATGCCGCCGCCGACGCCGTGAGCGACGCGGGCGCGGTGCTGCAACGAACCCGTCGCCGCCCGTTCACCCGCACGTCCCCAACTGCTCACCTGTCCACGCCAGGCTTCTGCGCGACGTCGGCACAACTGAAGAGGGTGACGAATGACCTGGAAGAGCCAGTCGACCGTGCGGGCCGCGGCGCTGACCACGCTGGTGGCGTTGATCGCGGCGGGATGCGGCACCGAGAAGGAGCCGTCGCAGGACGACACCGCACCGGCCCAGCGGGCCGTCTCGCCGATCGACTGGAACCTGCCTGCCGCGCAGCGCTACCACCGCACCGCGACCTACCCGGTGTACCTGAACCGGCCGGCCGAGGATCCGATCGACGCCGAGACCGTCGCGGAGATCTCCACCGTCACCCCCGACGGCAACACGTTGGTCCACACCGACGCCGCCGCCAAACGCATCGGTTTCGTCGACATCACCGACCCCGCCAAACCGGTTGGCAAAGGCACCCTTTCGCTCAAAGAGCTGGGCCACCAGGACGATCAGCCCACCTCGGTGGCCGCGGTCGGGGAGTTCGTGCTCGTCGTCGTCGACACCACCGGCGGTGACTTCCCGCACCCGTCGGGCCGCGTCGACATCGTGCGGGCGGCCGACCGCACCCGGGTGCACAGCATCGACCTGGGCGGGCAACCGGACTCGATTGCGATCAGCCCTGACGGTGCGTTCGCCGCGATCGCCATGGAGAACCAGCGCGACGAGGAGTTCACCCCACCCGGCGGTGAGGAGGGCGACCTGCCGCAGCCGCCAACGGGTTTCGTGCAACTCATCGACCTCAAAGGCGCACCCGACACCTGGAAGCCCCGCCGCGTCGATTTCGACGTCGAGGCCGCCCGCGCCGCCGGGCTGGACACCCCGGAGGATCTGGAGCCCGAGTACGTCAGCATCAACTCCCGCGGGCAGGTCGCGGTGACGCTGCAGGAGAACAACGGCATCGCGATCATCGACGGCGCCACCGGCAACGTCGCCAAGATCTTCAGCGCGGGAAGCGAATCCGTCGACGGTATCGACGTCGCCGAGGACGCGACCATCGACCAGACGGGTTCGATCCCCGACACGCCTCGCGAACCCGACGCCATCGGCTGGATCGACGACACCCACGTCGCCACCGCCAACGAGGGTGACTGGAAGGGCGGCACCCGCGGCTGGACCATCTTCGACGCCGGCACCGGCGACGTGGTGTGGGACGCCGGCAACACCTTCGAACAGCTCGCGGTGCGCACCGGTCTGCACATCGAAAGCCGCGCCGCCGCGAAAGGCCCAGAGCCCGAAGGGCTGGCGATCACCGACGTCGGCGGCCGCCGCACCGCGCTGATCGCCTCGGAGCGCAGCAACTTCGTCGCCGTGTACGACGTGACCGATCCGGCGGCGCCGGAGTTCCGCCAGATCCTGCCCACCACACCGGGACCGGAGGGCATCCTGCCGATCCCGTCGCGCAACCTGCTGGCGATCTCGTCGGAAACCGACGACGCCGAGAACCGGGTGCGCGCGTCGGTGAGCGTTTACGGCTTCGGCGAACAGTACGCGCAAGCCGGTGGCACACCGCCGTTCCCGTCGATCGTGTCCGGCGACATCGACAACGTGCCGATCGGCTGGGGCGCACTCGGTGCGCTGTCGGCGGATCCGAAAGACCCCAACCGGCTCTACACCGCCACCGACATCGCCTACGGCCCGGCCCGCATCCTCGGGGTCGACGCGGCGCAGACGCCCGCGCTGATCGACACCGAACTGCCGATCACCGAGGACGGCAAACCCGTCACGCTCGACACCGAGGGGCTGGCCGCACGGCCCGACGGCGGATTCGTCCTCGCGGTCGAAGGTGAGGAAGGCCCCGGCAACGAGCTGGTGTTCGTCGACGCCGACGGCGGCATCGAGAAGCGGGTGAAACTGCCCGCCGATGTCGCGGCGCAACTCGGCGGGCAGGGCCTCGAAGGCGTCGCCGTCGACGGGGACACGGTGTGGGTGGTGCTGCAGCGTGAACTCAAGAGCGACCCGAAGGGTGTGGTGCGCATCGGGCGCTACAACTCCGACGGCGAGAGGTGGGAGTGGTACGGCTACCCGCTGGAGAAGACCTCCGTCGACGGTGACTGGATCGGGCTGTCGGAGGTGACGATCCACGACGGTCGGCTGTTGGTACTCGAACGCGACAAGCTCAACGGTCCTGACGCGCGCGTCAAAGCCCTGTACAGCGTGGACATTCCGGCCGACGCGGGCACGACGTCCGCGAGCGAGGCGCCGAAGGTGTTGCAGAAGACGCTCGCTCGTGACCTGCTACCTGACCTGCAGGCCACGCATGGCTTCGTGCAGGAAAAAGTGGAGGGCGTCACCGTCGGTGGCAACGGAAACCTGTACGTGATCACCGACAATGACGGCCTCGACGACGCCAACGGCGAGACGGTGTTCCTCGATCTCGGCCCGGCCGCGGATGCGCTGAAGGGATAGTTGAGCGGCGCCCGATGTGGGTATGCGGACGCCATCATGGATGTCTACAACGTCGCTTTCGAATGGACTGACACCAACCGCCAATGGTTCATCGAGGTCCCGGCCCGGATCGCCGCATACGTCGTCATCGTGCTCATCGCGCGATACGTGCTGCACCGACTGATCGACCGGGCCACCACCGGCCGGTCCCGCCAGGAACGCGAGGAGGGTCAGCCGCCGAGCCGGCGGCCTCCGCTGCTGCGGTATCTGCGTGATCGGGCGCCGGCGTCGGCGACCGGCGCGCAGACCGCGCGGCGGCGTCAGCAGCGCGCGCAGACCATCGGCTCGGTGCTCAAGTCCACGGTGTCCATCGTGATGCTCGGGTGGATGGTGCTCGGAATCCTCAGCGTGCTGGGCGTCAACATCGCGCCGTTGATCGCCTCGGCGGGGGTGGCGGGTGTGGCCATCGGCTTCGGCGCGCAGAACCTGGTCCGCGACTTCGTCACCGGCATGTTCATGCTGCTGGAAGACCAGTACGGCGTGGGCGACACGGTCGACCTCGGGGCCGCGGTCGGCCAGGTGGAAAGCGTCGGCCTGCGCATCACCACACTCCGCGACATCGACGGCACGCTGTGGTACGTGCGCAACGGCGAGATCGCGCGTGTGGGGAACATGAGCCAGGACTACGCCGTCGCCCGCGTCGAGGTCCCCGTCGCGGTGACCACCGACCTCACCCGCGCCGAGGAGATCGCGCTGCAGGCCGCCGAGGACGCCCTCGCCGATCCGAAGGTGGCCGACAAGACCCTCGGTGACCCCGAGATGCTCGGCGTGCAGGACTTCTCCGCCGACAAGGTCACCCTGCGGATGACGGTGAAGACCCGGCCCAACGCGCAGTGGTCGGTGCAGCGACGGCTGCGCCGCGAGATCCTGCGCGCCTACGACGAGCACGCGATCTACGCGCCGAACGCCTAGTTTGCGGGGGTCCTTCGAGCCGATCGCCCGGTGCCGCCGCTACACCCGGAACGCCAGCCAGTATCCGATCGGGATCATCGTCACATAGAAGAGAACGCCGACCGGCAGTCCGAACAGCGGGGACCGCTTGAAGTGATTGGCCACCCCCGCGGTGACGACGGCGGTGACCCCGCCGCTTGCCAGGCACAACCACGGAATGAACACCAGGACGTTCTGGCCGCGCCCCGACAGCTGGCACACGCGGTCGGTGGTGCCGTCATGGCAACCGTCCGTGGCCATGGCCAGCGGCAGCATCGCCACGACGGCGATCACGAAGCCGACGAACAGCAGCGCGGTGAGCACACCGGCGAACCAGCCCCAATGTTTGTTACCGGGTGCGCGTCGCTCCGCCGGCTCCGTCATGAGGTCTTACCCCTCGGCCGCGACGAGTGACCGCAGCTTGATGTCCGGGTTGTCGCGCTGGAACCCTTCGAGGCGCCACGGCGTGGAGAACAACACCAGCATGACGCCGTCGGTGCGCGTCATCACCTCGGCCGAAGGCTGGCGGTTCATGAAGTCGGCGTCCTCGGGGTCGACGATCCGCGCAACCTGGTACGGCAGCGGCTCCAACGAGATCGGCGCGCTCAGTTCGGTGGCCATCCGGTGCGAGGCCACTTCGAACTGCATGGGTCCCACGGCGGCGAACACCGGGGCCTGATCGCCGCGCCTGTCCGAGCGCAGCACCTGCACGACGCCCTCCTGCTCCAGCTGCTCGATGCCGCGGCGGAACTGCTTGTGCTTGCTGGGGTCGGTGCCGCGGGCCACCGCGAAATGCTCGGGCGAGAAGCTCGGGATCGGCGGAAACTGCACGGGCACATCGCGATAGAGCGTGTCGCCGGGGCGCAGCGCGGCGGCGTTGGCCAGCCCGATCACATCGCCCGGCCAGGCGTCGTCCAGCGTCGAGCGCTGCTGGCCGAACACCGACTGCGCGTACTTGGTGACGAACGGCTTACCGGTGGCGGCGTGGGTGAGCACGTCGCCGCGCTCGAAGGTGCCCGAGACGACGCGCGCGTAGGCGATGCGGTCGCGATGCGCGGAGTCCATGCCGGCCTGCACCTTGAACACGAACGCGCTGAACGGCGCGTCGGGAGTGCGGCGCTCGCCGTCGACGTCGAGGGCACCACGAGGCGAAGGCGCAAGCTCGACGAGCACGTCGAGCAGCTGGTTCACCCCGAAGTTCAACGCGGCCGAGGTGAACAACGTCGGCGAGGCCGTCCCGGCGAGGAACGCGTCGCGGTCGTAGTCGCCGCCGTCGGCGCTGAGCAACTCGGACTCCTCGACCGCGGTGTCCCAGTCGTCGCCTGCGGCGGCATGCGCGGCGTCGGCGGGAATGTGCTCCTCGGGCGCGGCGGTGGCGCCGCCCGCGGTGCGGGTGAACCGGATGAACTGCCCACCACGGCGGTCCAGCACGCCCTTGAAGTCACCGGCGATGCCGACCGGCCAGGTCAGGGGAGTGGGCTGCAGGCCGATGCGGGTCTGGATCTCGTCGATCAGCTCCAACGCGTGACGGCCCGGGCGATCCCACTTGTTGATGACCGTGATGATCGGGATGCCGCGGTGCTTACACACCTGGAACAGCTTGAGGGTCTGCGGCTCAAGGCCTTTCGCGGCGTCGATGAGCATCACCGCGCAGTCGACGGCGGTGAGCACGCGGTAGGTGTCCTCGGAGAAGTCGGCGTGGCCGGGGGTGTCGAGGAGGTTGATCACCGCATCGCGGTACGGGAACTGCAGCACCGTCGACGTGATCGAGATGCCCCTGGCCTTCTCCATCTCCATCCAGTCCGACACCGTTGAGCGGCGGCCCGCCTTGCCGTGGATCGCGCCCGCCTCGGTGATCACCCGAGCGTGCAGCGCCAGGGCCTCGGTCAACGTCGACTTACCGGCGTCGGGGTGGCTGATGACGGCGAAGGTGCGACGGCGAGCGGCTTCGGCGGCGATGCGGCGGGAAAGAGAGGGGTTGGCGCTGGGAGCGGCCAGGGCATTGTCGGTCATGTCATCACAAATGGTATGGGCGCGCCCGGGCAAAACCGTAATCAAGCGACCCCGCCCACACCCGTCGCGCGGCGCTCAGGCGGTGACAGCTTTCGCGAGCGCGGCCAGTTTGTCGTCCAGGGCGGTGGCCGCGGTCTGCAGTTCGGGGTTGGGTTCGACGACCATCAACGACGACGGCTTCACATACGTCAGCGCGCTGCGGCCGTCATCCTCGCTGGTGAGCAGCAGTTCGACCGGCGCGAACAGGCCCGCGGTGACGTCGTGGCGCAGCACCGTGATGGCGATCAGCGGATTGCCGATCACCACGCGCAGCACCTGCCGGTCGATGCCGGCCTTGCCGATCCATCCGCCGTGGTCGAGGACCGCGAAAAGCATGAATTCATACGGCCCTACGAACGCCTGTACGGCGCGTTCGTAGGACGCCCAGTCGCCGTGTCTTCGCGCGGCGTCGTCGATGGGTACGGGGGTGTCGCCGACCGCGGCGAACAGGGCCGCCGCCAGCTCGTCGTAGCTCTTGGCGCTGTCGTACCGCACACGCACGCCTTCGAAGGGGATCTCCTGAGTGCTCATGATCAGTTGAGCGTGCGGATCGCCCCGGCTATTCCTGAGTATAGAAATCTAAACTCAGAATTAGCGCGTCTGTGGTATCACTTCGGTATCATCAATTCATGGGTATGACTTTGCGTACGACTGAAGAGCAGACCGAGGCACTCCGCCGGCAGGCGGCGGCCGAGGGTCGATCGATGCAGGCCGTCGCACTGTCGGCCATCGATGAATACATAGCGCGGCGCGCGCACAAGACCAGAGTCGAGACGGTGCTCGACCGGGTGATCGCGGAGGAGGCCGGCGTCCTTGAGCGTCTCAAGGACGCATGACCGAGTACCTCGACCTCGAAGATCTCCTTGAGATCGCAAAGCGGGCCGTTGGAGTCGACGTATCGGTCCGTGATTACGGACTACTGGAGTCCGCTCTCGCGCGACCCCGTGCTTCGGTCTTCGGTCAGGACGCATATCGCGACGTCCATGTGAAGGCCGCCGCGCTCCTGCACTCTCTGGCGCGCAACCACGCACTGGTCGACGGAAACAAGCGCCTCGCGTGGGCGGCCTGTCTTACGTTCCTCGGACTCAACGGTCAGTGGATCAGCGCGCCCGAGGACGACCGATTCGACTTCGTGATCGCCGTCGCCACAGGTGTCGAACCCGAACTCGGCGCGATTGCTGAGCGGTTACGGGCGTGGAGCCACCGAGCGGATTGACGGATCGCAACGGCACGGTCAAGACTCGCCCACACCACCTAGCCCTCGCGGCGAAGTTGCGAGCGTACGGCTACGATTGAGCCACTGATCGGTTCCCGGTCAACACCCCACCAAACTGGCGTTCGCCGAACCACATTGGAGTGATGTTGTCGTCTGCTCGTCGTGCCTGCCTCGCGGCCGTACTTGCCGTGCTGGCGGTGTTGGGTGGTGTCGTCGTCACGGCTCTGCCGGACTGCGTGCACGAGCACTGCCAGACGATGGCCGCCGCGCCGCAGGGTGTCCCGCAGCCCTCGCCCACCGAGCCGGCCAAGTTGCAGATCGCTCCGAAGGATCAGGCCGACGATGTCGAGCCGCTGGCCCCGGTCTCGGTGACCGCGGTGACCGGAACCGTCACGAGCGTCCGCATGCTCAACGATGCGGGCAAGGAGATCCCGGGCGCGCTCAGCCCGGACGGCAAGGTGTGGAAGCCGGCCACCGCGCTCGGCTACGGCCGCACCTACACGATGAGTGTCGTCGCCCGCGGTCCCGGCGGCATGCCGACCCGCGCGAGCTCGACCTTCACCACGGTGACGCCGACCTATCAGGCCAACGTCTATCTCAACGGCACGTCGGGTGCTCCGTTGAAGGACGGCGAAACCTACGGCGTCGGGATGGTGATCGTCGCGCGCTTCGACCAGACCATCACCGACAAGGCCAGCGCCGAACGCCGCATGAAGGTGACCACCGAACCCAAGACCGTCGGCTCGTGGAACTGGATCGACGACCAGACCGCGCACTGGCGTCCGCAGAAGTACTACGCGCCGGGCACCAAGGTCATCGTCGACGCCGGCATCTACGGCGCCCGTCTCGGTGATGACCTGTACGGCGCGCAGGACGAGAAGGTGACGTTCGTGATCGGCGACTCGCACGTCTCGATCGCCGACGACACCACCAAACAGGTCAGCGTCTACGAGAACGGCAAGCTCGTGCGGACCATGCCGACGTCGATGGGCATGGGCGGCACCGAAACGGTCAACGGCGTGACGTTCAGCTTCTGGACGCCGCGTGGGGTCTACACCGTGATGGACAAGGCCAACCCGGTCGTCATGGACTCGTCGTCGTACGGCCTGCCGGTCGGTTCGCGGCTCGGCTACCGCACCACGATCCCGTACGCGACGCGCATCAGTGTCGACGGCATCTATCTGCACCAGCTCAACGACACGATCTGGGCGCAGGGCAACACCAACGTCAGCCACGGCTGCCTCAACCTCAGCGGCGAGAACGCGCAGTGGTTCTACAACTTCTCGCGCCCCGGCGACATCGTCGAGGTCCGCAACACCGGCGGTGAGCCGCTGAAGCCCGAGAACAACGGCGACTGGACCATCCCGTGGGAGCAGTGGCGTAAGGGCAGCGCGCTTCACTGAGCGGATGAGCGGTCCGGGGTGCCGGGCTAGGGCCGGTATATATCTGATCGGGGCCCTGTCTTCGAGATTGACGTGGGGGCTGTGGTTTGGGTGGGTTGCGGCCAGAAGCACGACCATAGGGTCGAACTCGGTGACAGGGCGCGGTAACGGACTACGTGAGGGAGAGAGCCCGAACGCGACTTTGCCAGCATGGCTGCGGTGTCGGGCGAAGACGGCGTGGGCGGCAATCTCAAGGACGGCCTCGCTGTCGGCCGGTGCGGCGCCGTGCCGGTCGACGGATAACACAAGTAGCGGATGCGACAACGGCGGTTGATCGATCAAGACACACCGTTTTCGGCGACTGGCTTTGTTACTGATCATTTCGCTTCAACCAGCAGATTCGAGGGACTGACAAAATGGCCCGCGAATCGGCAGGTGGATGCATTCATTAAGCCGAGCTATACATTTTGCCGCCGTCGTGTTAACCAAAACGTCGCCCGAAGTGGCTGTGATTCAGCACACCCTGGCGGTACAGTGTGAGCGCAGTCATAGAAAGGGCGAGCCAATGGTTGGTGCATTTGTCGGCGTGCTGATGCTGTTGCTCGGCATCGGTGCGGTTGCTGGTGTGGTCGTGGCCGTTGCGATGGGCGTGCCCACCTTGGCCATCGCGATCGGGCTGATCTCGGGAGCGTTCTTCGCCGGACGGGCCGTCTAAGCACCCGCAGGCGCCAGCCGCCTACGTAGTCCGGTAGCGCGCACCGCCTGCCGGTCTATCGCGGCGCGCACCTCCGCCTCCGCGCCGACGACGCGCACGCGCGTCTTGGCGCGGGTGACCGCGGTGTAGAACAACTCCCGAGTCAACAACCGCGAATCCTCCGACGGCAGCAGCACCGTCACCTCGTCGGCCTGGCTGCCCTGCGACTTGTGAATCGTCATGGCGTGCATGGTCTCCACATCGGTGAGGCGACCGGTCGCGAACGTCCCCGAATCGCCGATCACTGCCCGCATCCCATCCGGTGTCGCGACGACGACGCCGGTGTCCCCGTTGTACAGCTTGAGCCCATAGTCGTTGGCGGTCACTAGGATCGGGCGCCCGACGTACCAGGACCCCCACAACGGCTCGCCGGTCTCTTCACTGAGCCAGCGCTGCACCTGACGGTTCCACCGGTCGACGCCGGAGGGCCCCCGCCGGTGCGCGCACAACAACCTGTGTTCGTCGAGCGTGGCCAGCGCCGCGCGTTTGTCGCCGAGAATCGCGGCCTGCCGCAACCGCATCGCATGCGGCACCAACACCTCCCGCAACTGCTCGACCGGATCTTCGCGGACCCATTCGATGTGCTCGCCGGCCGCGGCGAGCACCTCCACCGCGGCATCGGCATCACCGGCGCGGATCGCCGAGGCGAGCGCACCGATCGACTCGCCGAACCGGTGCGACGTCCGCAACTCCGCGACCCCGCGCGAGCCCAACCCCTCGACCAGATCCGCCAGCACCGCCCCGGCCTCCACCGACGCCAACTGATCCGGATCGCCGACCAGCACCAGACGGGTCTGCGGGCGCACCGCCTCCAACAACCGCGCCATCATCGTCAACGACACCATCGACGTCTCGTCGACCACGATCACGTCATGAGGCAGCCGGTTGGCGCGGTGGTGCCGGAACCGCGACGACGTATCGGGCCGCGGCCCGAGCAGACGGTGCAGCGTGGTGGCCTGCAGCCCGGTCAGTCGCCTGCGGTCGACGAGCTCGAGCTGATCGATCTCCAACTGCACGGCCTCCTGCAACCGTGCGGCCGCCTTACCGGTCGGCGCGGCCAACGCGATCCGCGGCGACGGCTTCCCGGCAAGCGCGGCCTGCTCGGCCAGCAGCGCCAACAACCGCGCCACCGTCGTCGTCTTGCCCGTGCCCGGCCCACCCGTCAACACCGTGAGCCCTTGCGACAGCGCAACCTTCGCCGCCGCCCGCTGCTCCTCGAAGCCCAGGCCGAACAACCTCGACACATCCGGCACCGTACCCTCGGGCCGCACCGACACCAGCGCCAGCACGTCATCGCACACCTGCTGCTCTTCGAGCCAGTAGCGGTCCAGATACAGCAGATCACCGAACAGCCGCAGGACCGGAGGCTCACCCAGCAGCGGACTGGCCGCCAACGCCGCGAGCCACGCATCGGGATCGGGCCACGGCAACTCGGGGATCTCGACCTGCCCGGCCACCGCCCGCAGATCCACACACACCGAACCACCGCGCAGTGCGCGGACCGCGAGTGCGACCGCCAGCTCGACCGAGGCATCCGGCTCGCCCGCGAGCGCGGTCAGCCGTTGCGCCACGTGCACATCCGCGGGCTCGAGGATCTCGGCGAAAGCGTCCAGCAGGCTCACGGCGTCCCCGCATCCAACAGCTTCGACAAGGCGACCACCAGATCGGCGGGCGGCTGCCACGTGAACACCCCGGCCGGATGCCCGTCGACAACCGGGGTTTGCGGCCCGCACATGCCACGCACGAACAGATACAACACGCCCCCCAAATGCGTCGCCGGGTCGTAGCCGGGTAGCCGCCAGCACAGGTAGCGGTGCAGCACAACGGCATACAGCAGAGCCTGCAGCGGATAGTCGGAATGCAGCATCGCCTCGACCATGCGGCTGCGGCCGTAGTCCGCCGCGGTCAGGACGCCGTCGCCGGAGCCGAGCCAGTTGGTCTTGTAGTCGACGATGACGAACTTCGAGTCGATCCGCAGTACGGCGTCCACCGAGCCGGACAGATATCCGCGCAGCGGCTGCGCGCCAAGGATTCCCGTCGCCAACCGGTCGGCGTACACCGCCAGCGGGTCGTCGGCGGGTAGGTATCCGCGCAGCAGCTCACCGACGTCCGACAGCCGCGCGAACCGTCCACCGCGCAGGTCGCCGCCCGCCATCGGGAACTCGAAATCCAGCTCGCACAACCGGTCCCGCAGACCGATCTGGCGCAGCGTCACACCGGGCAGCAGCGGCCCCAGCGGGGTGTCGTGCATGGGCACGAGCGCCGCGGCAAGCTCGGACGTCTCGACCTCCACCGGCCAGCGCCGGGCATGGGCCTCGATGTGCGTCGCGAGTTCGGCGGTGAGATCCGCCGCGAACGGATCGGCGGTCTCCAGTACCGCGTGCACCAGCGATCCGAACCCGGCGCCGGTGGGCATCTGCGCCATGGGTGAGGGCACGTCGGCACCCTCGGCCGGTGCGACGACGGGAATGTCGTCGGACTCGTCGTCGCGTTCGGTGATCTCAGGTTCGCTCGACACCCCCACACCCGCGGTCTCGGCCGCGCGCAGCAATCCCGAATACGATGTGCGTTTCCACGCCATGTCGATCGCGCGGAAGAACTTGCGTGCCGCCAGGTCGTCGGGCGTGGGCTCGGGTGGCACCGGGCTGACCGCCCCGATCACTGATTCCTCGATCACCGGCCCGCCCGCTGCCTCCCACGCACGAAGCCGTTCCAGCGCATCCTCATCGGTGATCTTCGGCGGCGAACACCTGTCCGGCACGGTCGATTCCCCGGGGGCCCGGCCCCGCAGCAACCGCGACAGCCCGCCGTTGGGTTCGTCGTACGACGGCGCCCACCAGGCGACCACCTGTGACTGGGCGCGGGTCAGCGCGACATACGTGAGGCGGCTGTCGTCACCGGCGGCCTCGGCGCGCCCGGCGCGGGCGACCGCCGGATCGGATCCGCCGACGTGCAGACAGCGCCGGCCGTTGTCGTGGAACAACACCAGATCCGGTTCGGGGACATAACGATTGAAGGCGAACGGCAGATAGACGATGGGGAACTGCAGGCCCTTGCTCACCCAGACGGTCATGATCTGCACGGCCGCCGCGTCGCTGTCGAGGCGTCGGTTGCGCTCGGACTCGCCACCCTTCTCGGAGCGCTGGGTGCGCAGCCAGTCCCGCAACCCGGCGAGCCCGAAGCCCTCGCGGTGCGCGGTGTCCTGCAGCAGTTGGGTCATGTGGGCCAGATCGGTCATCAGGCGCTCGCCGCCCTGCCACGACAGCACACGCCTGCCCATGCCCGCGAGCTGGGCGGCCTCGAAGATCGCGGCGACACCGCGCTCACGGGCATGCCCGGCCCATTCCCGCAACGTCTCGGCGACCCGGTCGGTGAGCGCATCACCGCCCGCGGCAAGGCTTTCGGCGGTCTCACCGAAGAACATGGTGGCCGCCGCTGCGCGAACCAGGCCGGGCCGGTGCGGCTGATCGAATGCCTCCAGCAGGTACAGCCAGTCCTCGGCGGCCTCGGAGTTGAACACGTCGGAATCCCCGGTGTACACCGCGGGGATACCCGCCGCGAGCAGCGCCGCGTGGCACGCCCTGGCATCCTTGTGGGTCTCGGTGATGACCGCGATGTCTTTCGCCTGCACGGGCTCGTCACACCACGTCGCACCGCTGTTCAGCAGCGCCCCGATGTCGGCGGCGAGATCCCGGCCGATGTGGCGGCGCAGCTGATCGACCGGAATCACCCTGCTGTTGCCGGGCTTTCGTGAGACCACCCGCAGCCGGAACGGGTCGTTGCGTGGTGCGCCGGCCAGGCGGTGGCCCTGGTGGTGCGCCTGCACGTCGTGCACCACGATGTCGGGTCCGCCGAGTTCGGCGCCGCGCAGCACGGCCTGCAACCGGTCGACCAGGGCGCGGTCGCTGCGCCAGTTGGTGCCCAGCGTCTGTTTGTCGCCCGCCGTCGCGGCGGCCCGCAGATACGTCGCGATGTCCCCGCCGCGGAACGCATAGATGGCCTGCTTGGGGTCGCCGATGAGCACCAGCGTCGAGCGCCCGGAGAACGCGCGCTCGATCACCTGCCACTGCACCGGATCGGTGTCCTGGAACTCGTCGACCATCACGATCGGCCAGCGCTGCTGCATCCGCACCCGCGCGGGGGAATCCTCGGGTTCGAGCGCATCGGCCAACCGGGTCAGCAGGTCGTCGTAACCGAGCACGCCGCGGCGGCGCTTGCGGATCTCCAACTCGGCGAGCACATCCCGGGCGAACTTCAGCCGCACCGCGGCAGGGGAATCGGGGTCCGGGTCGCGGGGACGCAGTTCGGTCGCCGGGTTGCCGACGACGACGCGGGCGAGCTTGAGGGCGTCGGGATAGCTGAGCTCGGGATCGTCCTTCTGCGGCCCGAAGTGCGCGAGATACAGATCGTCGACGATCTCGCAGACCAGGTCGTCAAGACTTTCCACCAGCGTCACACCCGCATCGCTGTCCCCGGCCACGCCAAGCGATTTCAGCACGATCTGGCAGAACTGGTGCGTGGTCGCGATCGTGGCGGCGTCGAACCCGGCCAACGCGTCGCGCAGGCGCCTGCGCCGCGCCTGCTGATCGGCGGCGACCAGGTACTCCTCCAGATCGTTGCAGGCCCGGGCCGGCTCATCCAACGCCGCGAGCGCCGAGACGATCTGGGCGCGCACCCGTTCCCGCAACTCCTGGCTGGCGGCGCGGCCGAACGTGATGAGCAGCATCTGGTCGAGCGTCGCGACACCCTCGGCGACGAACCGGGTGACCAGACCGGCCAGCGCGAACGTCTTGCCGGTGCCCGCGCTGGCCTCCAGCACCGTGGTGGTGTTCGGCGCGGGCAGCGGGCCGAGCAGATCGAAAACCTTCATCGGACCGGCCTTTCGGCCCGCAGCAGCGGAAGCCACAGCCGCGACGAGTACGCGCCGAGGCGGTGGGTTTCGCCCTCGAACTCCTCACCGGGGCGCAGCGGCTGCATGAGGTCGCGCAACCACGCATCGCGGCCCCAGGCCCGCACGTGTGCGGGTTCGGCGTCCTCACCCGGATACCGGCCGCTGCGCCAGCGGAACCCCGCGGCCTGCTCCGGGTCGTCACCGGTGTGCCGCGCCGACGCCCACGCGAACGACGTCTTCACCGGCAGCGGCAGCGGTTCGCGACGGCCCGCGTCGTAGATCGCCACCAGGTCGGCCAGCAGGTCCACGGGATCCGCTGGGCTGCCCAGACCCTCGATGCGCGGGGTAGTGCCGCGTGGCGGGCGGCCGATGCAGACGGCGAGCCAGTCGCGGTCGGGGTACCCGGCGGCCAACGCCAACAACGGGATCCACGACTGCAGCAGATGCTTGCCGCCGAGCTTGGAGTAGGTCACCGATACCAACCGGTCCCCGAACACCGGGGACACCGTGCCGGTGAGGCGCCGCCCGTTGCCGAGGTCGACGTCGACGTCGTAGGCCGCGCTGTCGGTGTCGCGGAACGCGAGCGCCTCGGTGGCGAGCAGCGCGCACTGGTCGCGCAGGTTGATCGCGCGGCGCCAGCCGAGATGCCCCGGAGGCAGGGTGCCGCGGCGCCACTCGGCCTGCTGCGCATCGGCCGGGGTCATGCCGCGCAGGATGTCCGACAGCATGCGGTCGCCGACCGTCCACTCCTCCAGCGCGTCGATGTCGACGGGCATCACGTCGGACACGCCATCCACATCCCACGGCAGCGTGTACTCCAGTGCGCGGAAGAAACCCTTGACCGGGTCCTTGAAGAAGTTCAGCAGATCTTCGAGCGCGACGTCCTCGGGCAGCGGGGGTGGCAGCGGATCGCTGAAGAACGCAGGCCGCCGGGCCCGCTCACCGCTGCCCGCCTGCGCGGCGATCAGCGCGGTCCGATCGAACGTGAACGGCTCGTCCGGCACCAGCGCGCCGGGGATCACGTTGCGTTTGTCGAAGGGCTGCAACGGATGACGGGTGACCACGTCGAGTTCGGGGTCCTCGGTGGTGAGCTTGAGCGTGTCGATCAACTCGGCCAACGGCACCGCGGGTGGGCGGGCCTGCCCGGAGTACTCGTTGGCGCCGGTATAGGTGATGACGAGCGTCTGCGTGGCCGCACAGATCGCGTCGAGCAGCAACTGCCGGTCCTCCGAACGAATGTCGCGCTCACCGGTCATGGGGTCGCGGGCGAGCGCGTCGTCACCGTCGACCGCACCCAGGCGCGGGAACACGCCGTCGTCGAGGCCGACGAGGCACACCACGCGGTGCGGCACCGACCGCATCGGCACCATGGTGCACACCGTGAGCGTGCCGGTGCGGAAATTGGCCCGGGTCGGACGCCCGGCCAGATGGCGATCCAGCAGCGCGCGAACATCGGCCAGCCGCAACGCGGTTCGGGTGTCGCCGGCGCGTGCGGTGATCTCGGCGAACTCGCGTTGCAGCTGCGCGGCGGGCCACTCCTCGTCGGCTGCGGCCAGCGCGTCGATGCCCGCGGTGAGCGCGTCGAGCCATTCGTGCAGGGGACGGGTGCCGCCGAGTTGCTCGACGGTGACGCGGAGCCGCTCGACGAATTCCGCGAACCGGCCCGCCAACTCCACGCGGTTGCTGCTGACGTCGTCGAGCGGCAGCGTCGCACCCAGCCAGGCATGCGAGTCGTCGGACATCGCCACCCCGGCCAGCACCCGGTCGATGCCGAAACGCCAGGTGTTGTGCAGGAATTCGACACCGTACGGGCGGCGGTGCTGCTGGTCGAACCCCCAGCGGATGTTGGCCTCACGGGTCCACGCCGTGATCGCGTCGAGGTCGTCGTCGGTGAACCCGAAACGTGCCCGCACGGGCGCGGATTCGGCGAGGTTGAGCACTTCGCTCGCGGTCGCCCGGCCACCGGCCAGCGCCAGCAGTTGCGCGGCGACCGACAGCAGGGGATTGGTCTGCACGAGCGCGCGGTCGGCGAGCCGGACCCGCAGTTTGTGCGCCGGGTGCGCACCGTGCACGACGTCCCCGAGACCGAACCCCGCCGTGATGAGCGGCGCGTAGGTCTCGATGTCGGGGCACATGACGAGGATGTCGCGCGGTTCGAGCGTGGGATCGTCGGCGAGCAGGCCGAGCAGCACCTCCCGCAGCACATCGATCTGCCGGGACGGGCCGTGGCAGCTGTGCACCTGGATCGAGCGGTCCTCGCTGCGGTGCCGACGGCCCCGCGGCCGCACCGCGTCGGCCGCGATGTCGGACTGCAGCCAGCCCAGCAGCGTGTCGGGATAATCGGTCCTGCCCCGGAATTCGTCGGTGTCGGGCTCGGGCAGCAGCCGCTGCAGCTCCCGCAGATCGCGGCCAAGGGTGGCCAGCAGCGGATGCCCGACGTCGCGGTGGCCGGTGTCGGCGCGGCGGGGCAGCGGACCCTTGTGGGTGGCCAGCGTGTGCCACAGCTCGTCACTGGGGTGCGGCAGCCACAGGTGCAGATCGTGATGCGCAGAAAGCGCGGTCAGCAGTTCCACCTCGGTGACCGGCAGGCGGGTGTGGCCGAACAGCGAAAGCCGCTCGGGCAGATCACTGGGCGACTCATGCAGCCGGGCAAGGGTTTTCGCGTGGCGGATGTGCGGCGGGTCGGCGGCCATGCGTTCGCACAGCGCCTCCCACAGCGGCTTCTGCCAGGCCAGGTCGTCGGGCAGGCCGGCCCAGTCGACCAGCAGCTGCGGGCGCTGCCGCGCATAGGACGCGAACAGACCGGCGAGGCGCCGCGCGACCGCGTATCGGCGGCCCTGCCGCAGCTCGTACTCCTCGCCGGTCTCGAAATGTCCGAGATGCGTCGCGAGCGTTGCGCACCACGGTTCGTCGAGGCTTTCGTCGATCACCGCGAGCAGCGGCCACACCATGGCGTCGGGGGACCAGGGATCGTCGTCGGCGGTGCCGGTCAGCTCCGCGATGAGCGAGCGCGGGTTGCGGAACTCCACCGCCGCGCACACCCCCAGGTGGTTCGACAGCCGTTGGCTGAGCCAGCGTTCCACACCCTTGGCCGGAACCAGCACCAACTCCGCGGCGAACGGGTCGGGCAGGGGATCGGACAGCAGCGCCGCGAGTCCGTCAGCGAGCAGATCGGTGCGCTCGGCCCGATGCAGGTGCAGTGCCATCGACACACACGATAGAGATCGGGTCAGACAGTCGCGGGGCTTGGTGCGGACAATGTGGCGGGCCGGGCGGCAACCGCGACGACCAGCGTCGCCGCGGCCGCGATCAGGAACGCCACCCGCACGTTGAACAGGTCAGCCGCGCCGCCCAGCAGAGCCGCCGCGAACGGCCGCGATCCGAGGAACCCGACCAGCCACAGCGCCATGATGCGCCCGCGCAGCTCCTCGGGCGCCCGCTCCTGCACGACGGTGCTCAACCCGGTCATCGACCAGCCGAACCCGAGGCCCGCGACCGCGAAACCGACCAACGCGACCGGCGCGCTCGTGGCGGCCGCCAACAGGGCCGACCCGCCGGCCAGCAGGCCCAGGCCGATCGACGACACGCGCGCCGACACCACCCGCCCCCGCAGCGCGGCCAACACCACCATGCCGATCGCCGCGCCGACACCGAACGACGCCGACAGCGCGCCCACCAGTTGGGCGCCGCCGCCGAGGTCCTCGGCCATCGACGGGGTCAGGGTGATCGACGGGTCGGAGGCGAAACCGACCGTGGTCACCGCGAGCAGCGCCAGCAGCAGCGGGCGGTCCCGCCACACGTGACGCAGGGCCGCGCGCACGCGGTAGTCGCCGTCGGGGTCGAGCTCCGGGCGCGTCGGGAACGTCACCACGACCAGGAACACCGCGAACACCACGTGCAGGCCCGCGCTGATCGCGAAGCCGGTCGCCGCGCCGAGATGCGCGGCCAGGTACGCGCCGATCGGCGGTCCCAGGATGCGCCCGACGGTCATCGGAATGCTGTTGAGCGCCATGGCGGTTGCCAGCTCGCCGTCGCGGATGAGGCTCGGCACCACCGATTGCATGGCGGGCCCGCCGATGACGAACCCGAAGCCCACCAGCGTCGCGCCCACCAGCACCGGCACCGCGAGGGCGTTGCCGCTCAGATCCGGCGCGAGGGCCATCCACGCCGCGGTGGCGCCAGAGCCCGCGATACACAGCAGTCGCCCGAGCAGGATCTGGCGGGCCGGGTTGCCGACGTCGGCCCACTTTCCGCTCGTCGGGCTCAGGATCAGCTGGGGGAGGAACTGCGCGACGCCGACCATGCCGACCATGACGGCCGAGCGGGTCGCGTCGTACATGACGATGGCCGCGACGATGCCGTGCGTCCACACCGCGACGACCGAGAACATCTTGCCCCAGAACAGGGCCCCGAACACCGGGTCGAACATCAGGCGCAGCGCGCCGCGCGGACGTGTGGTGACCTCGGCCGTCATGCACACACCCCGCGCTCGAAATCGGTGACCAACCGCTCGAGGAGGGCGACGAGGGTGTCGACGTCCTCGGTCGGCCACTCGGCCACCGTCTCGGCGACCAACTGCCTGCGCCGTTCGGTCACCTCCGACAGGGCCTTGCGGCCGATGTCGGTGAGGACCAGGACGCAGCGGCGTTGGTCATCGGGGGAGAGGGTCTTGGTCAGCAGGCCCGCGGCGACGGCGTTGGCGACCGAACGGCTCGCGGTCGAATGCTCGACGGCCATGTACTCGGCGACGGCTCCGATCGAGGCGCCCTGCCCGGACTTCTCTTTCTGCTCGACGGCACGCAGCACGCGCAGCGTCGACAGGCTGGCGACGCTGCCGGTGTCATCGATGAGCCTTCGCCGCCATCCCGGCCGCTGCCGGACCGTGTGCACGCGCACGAGGAGCTCGTCGAGTTCGTTGTAACGCGGCATCAAACATGCATAGCACATACATATATCTGATTCCATTCCGCGTGAGCGAAACGGTGGTGCCGAGGGCCGTCAGGAGTTGGTCATCAGGACTGGGTGATGCCGCCGAACTCGGCGGCAAGCCCGTCGATGGCCGCGCGGATCGCGGTGACGGCGTGGCTGCGGGCCTTGAGCTTGCTGGCGACGTGTGCGTCGGTGTGCAGCGCCGCGGCCTCGGTGGCGACCTGCTGGGCGCGGGTGAGGACCTCGTCGGGTTCGACGATCTCGTCGAGCCACCCGGCCGAGATCGCCGCGTCGCCGGAGAACACCGCGGCCATGCTGACCGCGCGCGCAAACGCCGATGGCGTCAGGCGCATCCGCATGATCTCGATCGCCGCGATGGGCAGCGTCATGCCGATCGCGACCTCGTTGGCCTGGCAGCGCGACCGGGGCGACCCGACCCGGTGGTCACCGGAGAGCAGCAGAAACGATCCCATCGCGATCGCCGGGCCGGTGGCGGCGATGATGACCGGAACGGGGAAGGTCAGGCACCGCACCGCGAGTTCGAACCCGCCGGTCAGCATCCCGAGCGCGGCCTCGGCGTCGCCGGAGGCGAACACGCCGAGATCGAACCCGCCGCTGAACACCTTCGAGTTCCCGGTCAACACAACGGCTTTCACCTCGCCGCCACCCGCGGCGAGCGAGGCCTGGTCGAGCGCCTCGTTGATCGCGGCCTGCATGTCCGGTGACAGCGCGTTGACCTTGCCGTCGTCCAGCGTCACCGTGGCGACGGATTCGTTCTGCGCGTAGCTCACCAGGCTGCTCATTGGTCAGATGCTACGGGTCTGCAGGTGCCGCCCGGCCGTCAGTCGGCGCGGTGGCGGCGACCGGTCCGCACCGGCGGGTTGATCAGGTCGGTCTCGGGATCGTCATCATCGAAATCATCATCGTCTTCGTCGTCGTCGATCACCTCGTAGCGGCTGCGCCACCGTTCGCGGACCTCGTTGCCCAGCGCCTTGACCCGGTTTATCTCCGTGCGCAGGGTCTGCTCGTCGGTCTCCTTGGCCGCGTACTGGTAGTAGGCGAGCACGGCGCGCAGCAGCTCGAGCTTCTGCTTCTCCTGGCGCGCACGGTCGTGCGTGGTGAGCAGCTCCATCCGGTCGACCGGGGGCAGGGTCGCCCAGTCGAGCACCGCGGTGTTGCGGAACTTGCGGCCCGCGGGTTTGCCGTTGACGGCAGGCTCGTCGTAGTAGGTGACCGCCCCGTCGAACCGCGACGCGATGGCCTCACCGAGCTGCTTGCGATCGAGCGCCGAGTCCCACACGATGCGCCACTCCTGGTTGGGCGCGAGGTAGGGGATCTCGGCGGGCAGGTTGAGCGGGGTGATGTCGACGAAGTTGTCGTCGTAGGAACTCTCGTACTTCCCGACGGTCGGCGGGTTGGCGAACTCGAACCGCAGCCCGTACGCGGGCCGCTGCCCGTAGTTGCGCACGACGAGTTCGACGAGATGCCAGTCGGAACCGCTGGGCTCCATGAACATCGACACGTTGGGCTGGGTGAGCTCGTCGCGTCGTTCCTTGGCCTTCGAATATTGACGCCACGCATAGATCAACGCGATGACGACGACGGCCAGTGCCACCCACGCTGCGAGCGCGGTCCATGCGCCCGGGTCGAATCCAGCCAACTCGCGCCCCCGATCCGCGATCGAGTCAAAGATCCCCACCAAGGGCTTATATCACGGATGCGGGCAGCGGTCACCGGTCCCGCTCAGCAAACCTTGGCTAGGAGGCGACGGCGGTCAGCTCGACACACCTCGGCGCATCGGTTGCCGAGGCGTGCCCCGCCACACGCGCCAATCGCTCACCGCGCGCCGACCATTCGGTGTCGGCCCAGCGGATCCGCGCCGGGAAGCGGCGCCAGTATTTCGGATGCGAGCGCAGGTACACGCCGACGCTCGCGTGCACCTCGGCGTCCAACGGCACCCGCCGGATCCCGATCGTCGGGGACGAGCCGGCCAGCGCCTCGACGTCGCCTGCGGTGAAATCCCGTTCGCGCACTTGCAATCCGGCGGCGACGGCACCGTCGAGCACCCAGTCGAGCGCGAGCTCGGCCAACGGCATGCACGCACCACGGCCACCCGTCACATCGCAGTGCGAACCGCGGAACCACACTTCGTCGAGCCGGGCACCGTGGTGCATCGCCCGGTGCGGCGCATCGATCGCGACGGCATGACGGCCGCCCTCCACATTGGCGAGCAGACCGGGATCGCCGGGTGTGCCGGGGATTGCGGCGGCATCCCACAGCCCGAGGAACCGCACCGGCACGGCCGATGTGCCGTCGCCGAGCAGCCCGGCGGTCACCGCGCTGACCCGCCGCCAGTCCTGGTCCGACCGCGGGGTGCGGGGCAGCACGTACGTCGACAGGGCGTAGTCCACCAGGCCGAGCGGATCGTCGAACGTGGCAGGCACCAGTCCGACCGTGCCGAGCAGGTTCGCCAGCTCACCGGCCAGGTGGCCGCCCGAGGCTGCGCCGAAGACGAAGATCTGGTCGCCGGGTTTCCAGGCGTCGCGCAGGACGTTGTAGGCCTCCACCACGGTGGCGCGTGCCTCGGCGACGGCGGTGGCCCGGCGGTGCATGGGGAGCTTTCGTCCGCAGTGGTACCAGGTCAACTGGCCGGCGTCGTCCAGCAAAGCCGACAGCGCCTTGGTGTTGGTCTGGGCACCTGATCCGGAATGTCCACCTGCCTGGTCGAAGCACAGCACGATGTTCTTCACGGCGACCCCCGCCATACCGACAACTAGCTTGTACGATTCAGTTTGCCGGACGGGGTGCGCAGTGTCATGGGTATAGCGCTACTCGAAAACGGATTCTTGCGTAAGCAAGCAGAGCCACAACGAAATCCGTGGTTATGGCTTGATTTTACGGGGCAATTGCCCGTTATTGAGCGCCGGTAATCGGTGTATTCCGCACAAGGTCATTCAACCGGGCGGGCTACCCACCCATCAGCATGCGCCACTGGTCGAGGTTCGATGCGCGGTATACGTAGTTGCTGCGCTTGACTTCCTCCAGCGCCGCGCTTGGCTCGGCCGAGTACCAGTGGCCCGGGTACACCGTCGGATCGCCGGGCAGTTTCGCCAGCGCCTGCAGGCTGTGGAACATGTCGTCGACATTGCCGCCAGGAAAGTCGGTGCGGCCGCACCCCTCAAGGAACAAGGTGTCCCCGGCGACGAGGCGCCCGTCGACCAGGAAGCACTGGCTGCCCGGGGTGTGGCCGGGGGTGTGCAGCAGCTCGATCTCGATCGCGCCGACGTTGATCCTGTCGCCGTGCTGGTGGCCGGACAGCTCGCTGCGGGCGATCCCGGTGACCCGCGACACCCAGTCCACCTCGTTGGCGTTGACATGCACGGGCACGCTGCGGTGTTCGAGCAGCTCGGCGAGACCCTTGAGGGTGAAGCCCATCATCGAACCGCCCACGTGATCGGGGTGGTGGTGGGTGACGAGCACGCCCGCGAGCTGCATGCCGTCGGCCTCGAGCGTGGCGGCGAGTTCGTCGGCCGCATAGGCCGGATCGACCACGACGGCCTGGCCGGTTTCGCGGTCGCCGATGAAGTACGCGAAGTTGCGCATCTGCTGCGCGATCGGGTCGGTGGCCGCGAAGTCGCGACCCGACAGCAGCTGCCGGAAGTAGAAGCGGTCGTTCGCCGCGGGATCAGACGTGCGCTCAGCCATGTCGCCAGCGTATTGACAGCGATCACACCGGAACCCGCAGGTCCAAAAACCGCACGTCATCACGTGTTTAACCACACAGGCGGAAAACTCGCATCCATGATGCGGAATTTATAACGTCAGGTTCATGCAACTGACCCGCTTCACCGACCTGGGCCTGCGCACGCTGATGCTGCTGTCCGCGGGCGAATCCCAGGACCAGCGGGTCACCACACGGACCATCGCCAAAAGCGCCAACGCCTCCGAGCACCACGTCGCCAAGGCCGTCTCCAAGCTCGTCGAGATGGGCATGGTGCACGCGCGTCGCGGCCGCGTCGGCGGACTCGCACTCACCGAGGCCGGCCGCACCGCGTCCATCGGCCGGCTGGTGCGCGAACTGGAGGGCGACCGCGACGTCATCGAGTGCGGCGGGGACGCCCCGTGCCCGCTGATCGCCGCGTGCCGGTTGCGTCGCGCACTGGCCGACGCCAAACAGGCCTTCTACCGCGAACTCGACCGCCACACCGTCACCGATCTGACCGGCGGGCACAGCCTGCCGCTCGTGCTGCAACTCACCGCAGCCCAACCCGCAACGGAAAGGAACCCCCGATGACCGTCACCACGCCCGAGCCCGCCGACGTACGCGTTGACCTCGAGCCCGAGCACGCCGAGATCGTCTCGGCGACACTGCCTCTCATCGGAGCGAACATCGACGCCATCACCTCGGAGTTCTACCGGCAACTGTTCACCAACCATCCCGAACTGCTGCGCAACCTGTTCAACCGCGGCAACCAGGCGCAGGGCGCCCAGCAGCGCGCGCTGGCCGCGTCGATCGCGACGTTCGCCAAGCACCTGGTCGACCCGGACCTGCCGCATCCCGCGGCGCTGCTGTCGCGCATCGGCCACAAGCACGCGTCGCTCGGGGTGACCGCCGAGCAGTACCCGATCGTGCACGACAACCTGTTCGCCGCGATCGTGACGGTGCTGGGCGCCGACACCGTGACCGCCGAGGTCGCCGCGGCGTGGGACCGGGTGTTCTGGATCATGGCCGACACCCTGATCGCGCTGGAACGCCGGCTGTACGAGGACGCAGGCGTCGAACCCGGCGACGTCTACCGCAGGCTGCGCGTGGTGGGGCGCGTCGATGACCCCTCGGGTGCCGTGCTGGTCACCGTCCGTGCCGCCGAGCCGGTGAATTTCCTTCCCGGACAGTATGTTTCGGTGGGCGTGACGCTGCCCGACGGTGCGCGTCAGCTGCGCCAGTACAGCCTGGTCGGCGTCGCCGGGTCGACCGATCTGACGTTCGCGGTCAAGCCGGTCGACGCGACCGCCGACCAGCCCGCCGGCGAGGTGTCCACCTGGATCAGGGCCAACGTGTGCGTCGGCGATCTGCTCGACGTCACGGTGCCGTTCGGCGATCTGCACACCGACGACCTGGCCGAAGGCCCGCTGATGCTCATCTCGGCCGGCATCGGCGTCACCCCGATGATCGGCATCCTCGAGCACCTGGCCGCCGAGCGGCCGGACACGCACGTGCGGGTGCTGCACGCCGACCGCGGTGACACCACCCATCCGCTGCGCGAACGTCAGCGCGAACTCGTCGACGCGCTGCCCGAGGCGACGCTCGACATCTGGTACGAGGACGGCGTCACCGCGGGCGTGCCCGGGGTGCACGCCGGGCTGCTGAACCTCGACGGCATCGAGCTGCCCGTCGAGCCGCAGATCTATCTGTGCGGCGGCGCCGGGTTCGTCGAGGCCGTGCGCGGCCAACTGACCGCCCGCAACGTCCCCGCCGAGCGGGTGCACTGCGAGCTGTTCGCGCCCAACGACTGGCTGCTCGATTAGGTCTGCCCAGCTCAGAGGCCCTTCGGCGGCCGGGCCCACCCGCGGTTTGGTGCGGCCGCCGGGGAGGCTGTACCCTCTTTAAGGCCCCGCGGCGAGAGTCGCAGGAGCCGAAGTAGGTAGGCCCCCTTAGCTCAGTCGGCAGAGCGTTTCCATGGTAAGGAAAAGGTCAACGGTTCGATTCCGTTAGGGGGCTCGGTGGACGTGCGGCGGACCGCCGCCGGTGTCTATCGGGGCGGTGTAGCTCAGCTGGTTAGAGCGCACGACTCATAATCGTGAGGTCGGGGGATCGAGCCCCCCCACCGCTACAGGACGAACAAGAACCGTGAAAGAGAGCAGTCGACGTGGCCTCCAGTACTGACGTACGGCCCAAGATCACCTTGGCGTGCGAGGTGTGCAAGCACCGCAACTACATCACGAAGAAGAACCGCCGCAACGATCCCGACCGGCTCGAGATCAAGAAGTTCTGCCCGAACTGCGGACACCACCAGCCGCACAAAGAGTCGCGGTAGCCCAACGCCAGTGGCTCTGTCGTCGAAAATCGTCGGGATGCATTACCGCTATCCCGATTTTTATGAAGTCGGCCGGGAGAAGATCCGCGAGCACGCGGTCGCGATCAAGAACGACGAAACATACTTCTACGACGAGGACGCGGCCGCCGAGCTGGGCCATGACGCCCTGCCCGCACCACTGACCTTCATCTGCATTTTCGGTTATCAGGCGCAGTCCGCGTTCTTCGATCACGCCGACATCGGTGTGCGGGAAGCCAAGATCGTCCAGGTCGACCAGGAACTGAAGTTCCTCAAGCCGATCAAGGCCGGCGACCGGCTCTACTGCGACGTCTACGTCCACGCGGTTCGACGGGCCCACGGAACCGACATCATCGTGACCAAGAACATAATCACCAACGACGCTGGTGAGATTGTCCAGGAGGCCTACACGACCCTCGCCGGGCGTGCGGGTGACGGAGAAGAGGGTTTTTCTGATGGCTCTGCGTGAGTTCGGTTCGGTGACGGTGGGCGACACCCTTCCGGAAAAGGTCATAACGCTGACTCGCGGTGATCTGGTCAACTACGCCGGCGTCTCCGGTGACCTCAACCCGATCCACTGGGACGACGACATCGCCAAGCAGGTCGGTCTCGACACCGCGATCGCGCACGGCATGCTGACCATGGGCCTCGGCGGCGGCTACGTCACCTCCTGGGTGGGCGACCCGGCCGCGGTCACCGAATACAACGTCCGGTTCACCGCCGTGGTGCCGGTGCCCAACGACGGTGTCGGTGCCGAGATCACCTTCAACGGTCGGATCAAGTCCGTCGACCCCGAGCAGAAGCTGGTTACCATCGCGATCTCGGCCACCGCAGGCGGCAAGAAGATCTTCGGGCGCGCTGTCGCCACCGCACGACTCGCGTAGAAAGGCCTGGTATGGCGCTCAAGACTGACATCAAGGGCATGGTCTGGAAGTACCCGGACCCCTTCCTCGTCGGACGCGAGCAGATCCGGCAGTACGCCAAGGCCGTCAAGGCCATGGACCCGGCCAGCCACGACGAGAAAGCAGCCGCTGAACTCGGGCACGACGGACTCGTCGCGCCCCTGACGTTCGCGTCGACGCTCGCGTTGCTGGTGCAGGAGCATTTCTTCAAGCACGTCGATGTCGGCATGTCGACCATGCAGATCGTGCAGGTCGACCAGAAGTTCATCTACCACAAGCCGCTGGTGGCCGGCGACCAGCTGCATGCGGTCATGGAGATCCAGTCGCACGAGGAGCGCTTCGGCGCCGACATCGTCGTGACCCACAACGTCTGCACCAACGACGACGGCGAGGTCGTGCTCGAGGCCTACACCACCATGATGGGCCATGAAGGCGACAACTCCATCCAGGTCAAGTGGGATCCCGAAACCGGCAAGGTGATGCGCAAGGCCGCCCACGAATGAACGGGGTTGACGAGGCGATTAGTAGTTGACACCAACACCGGGGTACACTCGGCACTCGGGGTTTTTCCCATTTCAGCGCGCTTCCGTTCCGCTCCACAACAGCGAACGGGGAGCGCGCGAATTGTGTGAGCCCCGACCATGACGTGATGACGATGCGAACATGTCATCGCTGAAGGGGCGTAGCTCAATTGGCAGAGCAGCGGTCTCCAAAACCGCAGGTTGCAGGTTCAAGTCCTGTCGCCCCTGCTCAAACTGAATACTGGACAGTGTGTGGACACTGGAAGGTGACCTGGACGAACCAGTCCGCTATGAAGAGGAACGGAGTATGCGGTGAGCGACGAGCGCGAAGGTGCCGGCTCCGCAGACGACACTGGTACGACCACTGACGGCACTGGTGAGACTCGCGGACAGACCGCGGTGGTGACGCGACCGCTGCGGCCGACCGGAAAGCGGGCCCGTCGCGGCGCGGCCGACAGCACCGACGAGGTCGAGACGGCCGCCGAGGTGGCCGCGGAAGTCGAGGCAGGCGGCAAGCCGAAGACCAAGAAGGTCAAGAAGGACGCCGGCGGCCCGTCGCGGAACCCGATCATGTTCGTCGTCAACTACCTCAAGCAGGTCGTTGCCGAACTCCGCAAGGTGATCTGGCCGAACCGTAAGCAGATGGTCAGCTACACCACCGTGGTGCTGGTCTTCCTGATGTTCATGGTGGCGCTGATCGCCGGTACGGATTACGGACTGGGGCGCCTGGTGTCGCTGGTGTTCGGCACCTGACCGAGATTTGAGAGAGGACTGACAACGTGACCACGTTCGACGGCGACGAGACGTTCGCCGACGAGACCGCTGAGTCTGAGGCTGTCGAAGCTGCCGAGACCGTGGAGCCTGAGGCCGGCGAATCGGACGCTGCGTCGGACGCCGGATCGGACGCTGCGTCGGACGCCGAGTCGGACGCCGCCGAATCCGAGGGTGACGCGGCGCAGGATGCCGACGCTGCCGAGGCGACCGAAGGCGAGGCCGCCGAAGAGGACGAGGATCCGGCCGTCGCGCTCAAGAAGGAGCTGCGCCTCAAGCCCGGCGACTGGTACGTCATCCACTCCTACGCCGGCTACGAGAACAAGGTGAAGGCCAACCTCGAGACGCGTGTGCAGAACCTGGACGTGGGCGACTACATCTTCCAGGTCGAGGTGCCCACCGAAGAGGTCACCGAGATCAAGAACGGCCAGCGCAAGCAGGTCAACCGCAAGGTGCTGCCGGGCTACATCCTGGTGCGGATGGAACTCAACGACGAGTCGTGGGGCGCGGTGCGCAACACCCCGGGTGTGACCGGGTTCGTCGGCGCCACCTCGCGTCCGTCGCCGCTGTCGCTCGACGACGTCGTCAAGTTCCTGCTGCCGCAGGGCGCGGCGAAGAAGCCCGGCAAGGCCGCGGCCGCCGCGGCGTCGGCCGCCTCCACCGAGGCCACGCTGGAACGTCCGGAGATCCTGGTCGACTTCGAGGTCGGCGAGTCCGTCACCGTCATGGACGGCCCGTTCGCGACGCTGCCCGCCTCCATCAGCGAGGTCAACGCCGAGCAGCAGAAGCTCAAGGTGCTGGTGTCGATCTTCGGTCGCGAGACGCCGGTCGAACTGACCTTCAACCAGGTCGCAAAGATTTAGCCGGTTCCCGGCTAGAAACAAGGGGCGCTTCGCGCCCTTGGATGAGCAAGGTAAAGGAACAACACGGATGGCCCCGAAGAAGAAGGTCGCCGGGCTGATCAAGCTGCAGATCCAGGCTGGACAGGCAAACCCCGCCCCGCCGGTCGGTCCTGCGCTCGGCCAGCACGGCGTCAACATCATGGAGTTCTGCAAGGCGTACAACGCCGCGACCGAGTCGCAGCGCGGAAACGTCATCCCCGTGGAGATCACCGTCTACGAGGACCGCAGCTTCACTTTCGCCCTGAAGACCCCGCCCGCCGCCAAGCTGCTGCTCAAGGCCGCTGGTGTGCAGAAGGGTTCGGGCGAGCCGCACAAGACCAAGGTCGCCAAGGTGACCTGGGATCAGGTGCGCGAGATCGCCGAGACCAAGAAGGCCGATCTCAACGCCAACGACATCGACGCTGCTGCCAAGATCATCGCCGGCACCGCCCGGTCGATGGGTATCACGGTCGAGTAGCGAAGCGGATCGACCCGACAGCACGGTCGAGTAGCGAAGCGGATCGACCCGACAGCACGGTCGAATAAGACGACCCGTGGGAGGGCTGGCTTCGGCCCGGACCACGACTCCAACGACAAACGATTGGACTCACAATGAGCAAGAACAGCAAGGCATACCGCGAGGCCGCGGAGAAGGTCGACCGGACCAAGCTCTACACGCCGCTGGAAGCCGCGAAACTGGCCAAGGAGACTTCCTCCAAGAAGCAGGACGCCACCGTCGAGGTTGCCATCCGCCTCGGCGTCGACCCCCGCAAGGCCGACCAGATGGTTCGCGGCACCGTCAACCTGCCCCACGGCACCGGTAAGACCGCGCGCGTCGCGGTGTTCGCGGTCGGCGACAAGGCCGAGCAGGCCCAGGCCGCAGGCGCCGACATCGTCGGCAGCGACGACCTGATCGAGAAGATCCAGGGCGGCTTCCTGGACTTCGACGCCGCGATCGCCACGCCGGACCAGATGGCCAAGGTTGGCCGGATCGCCCGCGTGCTCGGCCCGCGTGGCCTCATGCCGAACCCCAAGACCGGCACCGTCACCCCCGATGTGGCCAAGGCTGTGGCCGACATCAAGGGCGGCAAGATCAACTTCCGCGTCGACAAGCAGGCCAACCTGCACTTCATCATCGGCAAGGCGTCGTTCGACGAGAAGAAGCTCGCCGAGAACTACGGTGCCGCGCTCGACGAGGTGCTGCGTGCCAAGCCGTCGTCGTCCAAGGGCCGTTACCTCAAGAAGGTGACCGTCTCGACGACCACCGGCCCGGGGATCCCGGTCGATCCCTCGGTCACCCGCAACTTCACCGAGGACTGATCCTCTTTTTTCTGCGCGAGCAGACGTAAAACTGCCTGTTTTCTTCGGAAAACGGGCAGTTTTGCGTCTGCTGGGCAGTTAGGTTGCCGCCGTCGCCGCGTCACATTCGGCGATGCGACGACGCAGAAACGCCGCCGCAGGCTCGGAGACCGTGTCCTGCTGCAGGTCGTGCTCCAGCGCCACGCGGTACCAGTGCCCGGCCTCGGCGGCGCGGCCCGCACGGCGCAGCAGATCGGCGCGGATCACCGCGACGGTGTTGTACCTGCCCAGCCTCGGATCGTCGGCGACGGCGTCGAGCGCGGTCAGACCGGCCATGAACCCGTCGCGAAAACCGATGGCCAGCGCGCGATTTGCCCGCACGACGGGGGAGTCCAGCTGCTCGGCCAGGCGGTCGTAGGCGCGGCAGATGGTGTGCCAGTCGGTGGCCCGCCAGTCCGGCGCGGTGGCGTGCACCGCCGCGATCACGGCCTGCGGTAGGTAGGGACCGGTCGCTCCCTCGGCTCGGCGCAGCTGCTCCAGGCCGCGGGCGATGCGGCCGCGATCCCAGAGCGCACGGTTCTGCTCGTCGAGCGGGATCAGCGCGCCGGTGTCGTCGACGCGGGTGCGCCGACGCGAATCATGCAGCAGCACAAGGGCTGCCAGCGCATGCGCGTCACGGTCCTCGGGCATCAGCGCGCACAGCTCCCCGGCCAGCCGAACACCCTCATCGCACAGTTCGTCGCGGATGGCCGACGGGCCCGCCGTCGACCAGTAGCCCTCGGTGAACACCGAGTAGACGCAGGCCAGCACATGGGGTGTGCGCTCCGGCAGCAGTTCGGCAGGCGGAACCCGCAGCGGGATGTTGGCCTTGCGGATCTTGTTCTTGGCCCGGGTGATCCGCTGCCTGATCGCGGTCTCGGACTGCAGCAGCGCGCGAGCGATCTCTGCGGTGGTGAGTCCGGAGATCAACCGCAGGGTCAGCGCCAGTTGTGAGGCGCGGTCCAGCGCGGGATGCGCGCAGGTGAACATCATCCGCAGTTGGTCGTCGCGCACCGGGTGCGGTTCGGTGTCGGCGCGGGCCATCATGTCCTGGTACACCGCGGCGTATTCCCTTCCGGTGCGCTGGGATTCGCGTCGCAATCGGTCGAGGGCGCGGTTGCGGGCGACGGTGGTGAGCCAGGCGCCGGGGTTGGCGGGTGAACCGTCGGCCCACGCCAGCACAGCTTGCGCGCAGGCCTCCTGGACAGCGTCCTCGGCGATGCCGAGATCACCCGACCAGCGTGCGATCGCCGCGACCGCGGGACCCCACTCCCGCCGAAAGACGCTGTCCAGTCCGGCCATTGGCGATCTACAGGCCGGACACACCGGCAAGTTGGCGCAACTGCACCGCGGTCGCCGGCAGCATCGATGCCAGCTTGATGGCCTCGTCGCGATCCCGCGCACGCAGCACATAGAAGCCGTTGGCGACCTCGGCGCCCTCGATGTACGGCCCGTCGGTGATCATCACCTCGCCGTCGCGCACGCGCACCGTCGTCGCGGTCGACGGCGGATGCAACGGCGCTCCGGCGAGAGTCTGCTCGCCGATGGTGTCTGCGAGTTCGCCGTGGCGCGCCGCGAGTGCGTTCCACTCGTCGGTGCCCGGGGTGCGGACATCCTCCGGGGGTTCCAGCAACAGGGCCAGCCAGTCGGCGCCGATCTTTTCCGTCGGAGCCTTCCAGTGCACGATCGGCCAGACCTCGACGGCGCCGAACTCGGCGGCCGGGATGTCACGGGCCAACGCGAGCGCGTCGTCGAGGTTGTCGGCCTCCAGGACGTAGTAACCGCACGCGACCTCTGCGCTCTCGGGGAACGGCCCGTCGGTGACGACCGTGGGTGCCTCGGGGCCGCCCTCGATGCGAACGGCGTTGCCGATCGGGGTGAGCGCGTCGCCGGCCAGGATCGCCGAGGCCGCCTTGGCGTGGAACGCCTGGAACGCGGCAAACCCGTCGGCGGCCTTCTCCGGTGTGCGCTCGCTCTCCTGGCTCTTCAGCAGGGCGAAGTAGAGCATCGTCGTCGTCTCCTCCGGTAGGTGAGCGGAACCCCGTTGGTTCCACTGTCTACCCATCCGACGATCGGCACCGGCTCAATGCGACACCGGGCGCTGAACTTTCTTGCCGGCAGCGCGAAGAGAGCTACTTCTGCAGCGTGAACTGGTGCACGCTGATGTGGCCGGACGCGAAGTACTTCTGGCAGCCGTTGAGGTACTTGTCGTAGCGGTCGTAGACCTCTTGGCCCTGGATCGCGATGGCCTGTTCCTTGTTCGCCTCGAGCGCCTCGGCCCAGATCTTGAGCGTGCGGACGTAGTGCGGGCCGATCTCCTGCAGTTGGGTGAGCTTGAAACCGGCCTCGAGCGCCTTCTCCTGCTCCATCACCACCGACGGCAGCCGGCCCCCCGGGAAGATCTCGGTCATGATGAACCGGGCGAAGCGGGCGTCCTCGAACGTCATGTGCAGGCCGAGTTTCTGACCCTCGCGCAGGTCGAACCCGGTGATGTTGTGCAGCAGCATGATGCCGCCGTCGGGCAGCGCGTTGTAGGCCATCTCGAAGAACGCCGGATAGCGCTCGAACCCGAAGTGCTCGAACGCGCCGATCGACACGATGCGGTCGACCTTCTCGTCGAACTCCTCCCAGCCCTGCAGTCGCACCTCGAGTTTGCGGTCGGTGGGCACCTTCGCAAGCTTTTCGATGGCGTACTCGCGCTGCTCACCGCTGAGCGTCAGGCCGATGACGTTGACGTCGTACTTCTCGGCCGCGCGGGCCATGCATGCACCCCAGCCGCAACCGATGTCCAGCAGCGTCATGCCGGGTTCCAGGCCCAGTTTGCCGAGCGCAAGGTCGAACTTGGCGATCTGGGCCTCGTCACCGGTCATGTCGTCGCGTTCGAAATAACCGCAGGTGTAGCCCATCGTGGGACCCAAGAACAGCTCGTAAAATTCATTCGATATGTCGTAGATCGACTGCAGTTCTTCATATTTCGGGGTCAATTTTGACATATTTCGAAAATTCTCCAAGCCTCAGAGTTTCCCCGCCGAGTCGCAGCCTACAGCAGGAAGCCGCAGGTGGGACTCGACTCGCGTCAAAAATGTTGGGCAAACAAATTCCTGTTGCATGATCATGAAATATCGACCAGGGGCCAGCAATAATCGCATCGACACCGGCCCGCTGCAGCGAAGAATTCCGCGTCGTTACTTTGCCAGTGTGAACTGGTTGACGTCGATATATCCGATCCGGAACGCGTTGGCGCAGCCGGTCAGGTAGTGCATGTAGCGGTCGTAGACCTCCTGCGACTGGATGCGCACCGCATCCTCGTGGTGGTCGGCAAGCGCGGCCGCCCACAGATCCAGAGTGCGGGCATAGTGCAGTTGCAGCGACTGCCTGCGCTCCAGGGTGAACGACGCGCGATTCGCATGGTCGATCACCATGTCGACCGTCGGCAGCCGCCCGCCCGGGAAGATCTCGGTGACGATGAAGCGGATGAACCGCGCCATCTCGAAGGTCAGCGGAATCCCGAGTTCCTGCGCGTGCTTGGGGTGGATGCCGGTGATGGTGTGCAGCAGCATCACGCCGTCGTCGGGCAGCACCCGGTGGGCGAACCGGAAGAAGTCGTCGTAACGGTCGTGCCCGAAGTGCTCGAACGCGCCGATCGAGACGATCCGGTCCACCGGCTCGTCGAACTCCTCCCAACCCGCGAGCAGTACACGCTTGGTGCGGGGGCTGGGGGACTCGGCGAATCTGCGCTCGACATGTGCCTGCTGGTTGCGGCTCAGCGTCAGCCCGACGACGTTCACGTCGTAGCGCTCCAGCGCCCGCAACATCGTTGCGCCCCAACCGCATCCGACATCGAGCAGGGTCATTCCCGGTTGCAGGCCCAGCTTACCGAGCGACAGGTCGATCTTGGCGAGCTGAGCCTCCTCGAGCGTCATGTCCTCGCGCTCGAAGTACGCGCAGCTGTAGGTCCTGGTGGGGTCGAGAAACAGCGCGAAGAAGTCGTCGGACAGGTCGTAATGCGCCTGTACGTCATCGAAGTGCGGTTGCAGTTTCTCGGGTTGTTTCGCCACTGACGACACCTCTCAGCCGGATGATCAAGGTGAGCGCACCGAACCGTCGTTGGCTCGGCGTCCCCCCAGACTGCTGCACAGCGTAAACCGGGTTGCGTCGGCTGACGAGGGATACCGGCGGTCCGAAGTCACCGCGGATGTCGAAATCCTTGCAACGGCAACAAATATCGGGACCGGTCAGCTCACCGTGGCAAAGTTCGTCGCGAGGGCACCGATGACGTCGTCCCACACCGGCTCGGGTAGCTCGTGGCCCATGCCGTCGATCAGCACAATCCGGGCGCCCGCGATGGCATTGGCGACCGCGCGCCCGCCCGACGGCGGCATCAACCGGTCGGCGCGGCCGTGGATCACCACGGTGGGTGCGGTGATGCGCTCATCGTGGTGACGCAGGCTGCCGCTGCCCAGGACCGCGGCGAAATGCCTGGCGATCCCCGCGGGATAGTGGGCGCGGTCGTACAGCTCGGCGGCCTCGGCGCGGATGTGTTCCTCCGACCGCGGGTAGGCCGGGCTGCCGTTGAGCTTGCTGAGCCGAACCGCGTTGTCCAGCACGGCTTCTCGCGACGCATCGGCCGGCGGGCCGGTGATCAGCGACAGCAACTGGCGGAACCCGGGCGGCGGGAGGAACGCCTGGTTGTTGCTGGAGAAGATGACCCCGAGGGTCTCGGTGCGGGCGGCGTGCTGCGACGCGAACACCTGGGCGATCATGCCGCCCATCGAGCCGCCGACGATGTGCGCGCGGTCGATTTCCAGGTGGTCGAGCAGGGCAGCGGCGTCGTCGGCCATGTCCTCGAGGGTGTACACCGCCGGGCTGCGCATCCCGAGGAACGACCGCGCCATGCGCACTGCGAGCGGCGAATCGACGCGGCGCCCGGACAGTTTCGTCGACAGACCCACATCGCGGTTGTCGAACCGGATGACCCGCAGTCCCCGGGCGACGAGCTTCTCACAGAACTCGGTGCGCCACATCAACAGCTGCGCACCGAGACCCATGATCAACAGGACCGCGGGATCGGTGGGATCGCCCATGTCCTCGTAGAAGATGTCGATCGGGTCGTCGGGGCCGCCGGCACGGGCGAGCCCGGTACGCGTCTGCATCTACTTCTTGTCCCCGCCCGGTGCGGCCCCGGCGGGCCCGGCCGCCGGGATGTCCTCGACGTCGTCGATCTCCTTGTGCTCGCGGCTGACCTCGACCATGAAGTTGGCGAAGTAACCGGTCAGCTGCGGGTCGCTCATCATCTGCCACTTGGGGGCGAGCAGCTTCATATAGCGCTCGACGTAGAGGAACTGCTTGCCGATCAGGACGAGTTCGCGCGGCAGCTTGACGTCGTAGGCGTCGGCCAGCGCCGAGAGCTGCCTGCCGATCTCGGCGTAGGACATGTCGCCCAGCGACTTCATGGTCAGCGGCGTGGCGAACGCCTCAAGATCCTTGGCGGCCTGACCCTCGGGCTTGACCGTGCCGACCGCGCCCATCAACACGACGATCTTGCCCGCCGCGGCATGGTCCTTCTTCACCAGCAGGGCGTGCACGAGTTCGCGCAGCAGCCAGCGGGTGCGCGGGTCGATGCGGCCCATGATGCCGAAGTCGAAGAACACGATCTTGCCGTCGTCGTCGACGTAGAGGTTGCCCGCGTGCAGGTCGCCGTGGAACAGGCCGTGCCGCAGACCGCCCTCGAACACGCTGAACAGCAGGGCCTTGACCAGCTCGGTGCCGTCGAAACCCTTCTTGCGGATCGCGGCCACGTCGTCGATGCGCACGCCGGCGATGCGCTCCATGGTCAGCACGCGCTCGCTGGTCAGATCCCAGTACACCGTGGGGGCGCGGATGTTGGCGCCCAGCGGCGACGCGTGCATGTGCGACACCCACGCGTCCATCGACTGGGCCTCGAGCCGGAAGTCCAGTTCCTCGGCGAGGTTGTCGGCGAAGTCGGCGACGACGTCCTGCGCGGACAGCCGCTGGCCCAGCTTGGCCAGTTCGACCAGACGTGCGCCGCGCTTGAGGATCTGCAGATCGGCCGCCACGCGCCGCCGGATGCCCGGACGCTGGATCTTGACGACGACCTCTTCGCCGGTATGCAGCGTCGCGTAATGCACCTGCGCGATGGACGCCGACGCGAACGGCTTGTCGTCGAACGCCTTGAACAGTTTGTGCGGGTCGTCGCCGAGTTCCTCGCGGATCAGTTTCTGCACCTCGGTCGGGTTCGCCGGTGGCACCCGGTCCAGCAGGCCGCGGAACTCGCGGCTCAGCGGCTCACCGAAGGCGCCCGGACTCGACGCGATGATCTGACCGAACTTGACGTAGGTGGGCCCCAGATCGGAGAACGTCTTGGGGATCTGCTTGACGACCTTGTGCTGCAGCGATCCGCGGCCGAGGATGTTGGCCGCGACCCGGGCCCCGGTGCGGGTGATCTGCCATCCGGTCGCGCCGATGCGCGCGGCCTCGACCGGTAGCGGCACGCGGTCCAGCTTGGCCACCTCGCGGTGCTTGGTTTTCGCCGGCGTAGTGCTCATGTCTGCAGTGTCTCAAAACCCGCGGTACCGCCAAAAATGCGTGTGCTGTGCATCACATCGATGCTCACACCGACGCGAAGCTCTGCTCGATGTCGTCGCGGCTCAACACGGGGTCGGTGCCGGGCACGTACCCGGGCCAGGTGTGCGGCGCCAGGTCGGGGTCGATCCCGTCGGCGACCCGCGCCCGCGCCGCCTTGAACTCGGGTGCCGGGCCCGCCGCGAACTCCAGACCGTTGATGATCGACCACACCACGCTGCGCCGCGCGGTGCGCTCGATGATGTTCGGCGACCTGTGCTGGATCAACTCCATCGCCCACTTGGGCATGGTGTCGCGGATCGCCCAGTCGATGGCGGCCTGCGGCATCGCCAGGTTGCTGCCGGTGGCCATCGACGCGCCGTGGGTCAGCGCCAGGCGCGGCAGGTAGGACTCGAGGCACTGCAGGGTCTCGGCCTCGGTGGTCGGCAGGTCGGTGCCGCCGAGCGCATGTCCGACGCGCACGAACTCGCCGTAGTACTTGTCGATCTTCTTGCCGCGCAACGGTTGTGGGTGGTAGAGCTGATGGGCCGTCGCGAGGCCCCACACCACCGTCGCGTAGTTCCAGCGCAGCCAGTCCGGATCGTCGGCGTCGTAGGCCGCCCCGTCGGGACGCACGCCCTTGATGGTGTGGTGCATGGCGCGCACGGTCTTGGCGAGCCGTTCGGCGGTCTCGGTGGAACCGTATGCGGTGCCGATGAAGAACGCGATCGAATGCCCGAGTCGCACCGCCGCGCCTGCCGGGTCGATCTTCGGGACCGCGACGCCGTTCTCGTCGCGCTGCACCAGGCGGGAGTGGTGCATGCCCATCCAGTAGATGGAGGGATCCAGCCGTTCCAGGTAGGCCGCGCACTGCAGGCCGAAGATCAGCGCGTGCAGGTGGGAATGCACGTGCCACACTGCGCTGCCCGGTCCGAACCAGCCCGGGTCGCCCTTCGGTTCGGCGAACTGCATACCGCGGAAATAGTTCCTGCGGATGTCCCTGTCGAACTTCTGGTTGAGCCACTGTCCGACGAACTCGTGCGGCATGAACACCGGATGCTCCCTCATGCAGATCTGGTCACGGCTGTAACCAACAGTACATTTTGGGCACGGGTGTGACCAGACATAGGCTGTGGGCATGACGACCCCGACCCGGTGGGCCGGCGTGCCGCTGACCGACCGCCGCGCCGAGCGCCGCGCACTGCTGGTCGACGCGGCGTTCCGGCTGTTCGGCGACGGCGGCGAGGCGGCGTTGTCGGTGCGGTCGGTGTGCCGCGAATGCGGCCTGAACACCCGCTACTTCTACGAGAGCTTCGCCGACACCGACGACCTGCTCGGCGCGGTCTACGACAGAGTCAGTGCGCTGCTGGCGGCCGACGTCGAAGCCGCGATGGCCAGGGCCGGGACCTCGCTGCGGGCCAGGACCCGCGCGGGCATCGCCGCAGTGCTCGGCTTCAGTTCGGCCGATCCGCGGCGCGGACGCGTGCTGTTCACCGACGCGCGGGCCAACCCGGTGCTGGCGGAGCGTCGCGGCGCGACCCAGGACCTGCTGCGCGAGGCCGTGCTCAGCGAGGGCGGACGCCTCAAACCCGGCTCCGACCCGATCGCCGCCCAGGTCGGTGCGGCCATGTACACCGGCGCCATGGCCGAACTGGCCCAGCAGTGGCTGGCCGGCAACCTGGGCGACGATCTCGACGTCGTCGTCGACTACGCGTTGCGACTGGTATTGGGTCGTTAGACCGTCGGCGCCGGGGTGCTGGGCCGCCAGCGCTTGATCCAGTCGGTCTCGGGCCACTCCTCGGCCGCGGCCATCAACTCGTACATCGTGGCCCGGTCGATCGACTCGCGGATGATGTCGGCATGGCCGGCGTGCCTGCTGAGTTCCTCGATGAGGTGCATGGCCACCCAACGCACCGACCAGTGGTCGACGTCGGCGGGAAACCACGGGACCTGATGCGGCACCGGCACGGGCGCGTCGAGATCCTGCTCGGCGAAAACCCTCAGCGTCTGTGCGTTCTGCCGTTTGAGGGCGTCCAGCAGATCGGCCAGCGTCTCGTCGTCGTGCATCGTGTACTGGTCGGCGTACTCGGCCATCTGCTCGGCGACCGGGCGCGGGTCCGGCGGCGGGAAGTCGGGCGCGCACGCGGCGCGGTCGGTCCAGCCCTTCTGCACACCCGCCGCATGCTTGACGAGGCCGCCGATCGACAGCGCGCTCACCGACGGCGTGGACCGCGCCTGCTCGTCGGTGAGGCCGTAGGCCGCGGCGAAGAACGCGTTCTGCTGGAACGTCAGGAAGTTCAGCAGGGTCTGTCGTTCATCGGCGGCGGGTGGTGGCATACCTGGCATCTGTCTATCTCTCCTCGTGGTTGAAGGTGTGTACGTAAAGATCACGGATACAAGCGATTTCGGCGCCGTGGTGGATGACCTCGCGGTTGATGTGCAGTACCAGCTCTCCCATCGGGTGTTCGGCCCACGGCCCTTCGGCAGGCCCGACCGGGCGGGTCAGGTCATCCTGGCGCAACGACCGCACCCCGGCGATCCAATTTCGGTAGGCATCGTCGAGTTGGTCGAGCGCGGTGCCGGCGTCGGTGGCATAGGGCCACGTCCGGTAGTCGGCGGGTGGCCCGCCGAAGTGCGAATGGTTGCGCACGGCGAAGACGCCGACGATGACGTGCGCGAGCCGCCACGCGATCGTCGTGAACGGCTCGGGTTGCGGTGCGGGATAGGTGAAGTCGATGGAACCGTCGGCATGGACCGTCCAGCAGTTCGGGACCGGCTGCCAGAAGTACTCGTCGTCGGTCAGGCCGTCGAGCCGCGGTCGCAGCTGGTTGATCCAGTGGAAATCCAGCTGGTCGGCGATCAGGTCGATGTCCATGGCTCCATCGTGGCGGACATATAGGACAGTTCCGGTCCTGAATATGGGGCAGACTTGTCGCATGGCGCGCACCGTCGACACCACCGGCCGGGTGGTGCAACTGCTCGGGCTGCTGCAGTCCCGCCGCGTCTGGACCGGTGCCGAGCTAGCCGAGCGGCTCGGCGTCACAGGTCGCAGCGTCCGCCGCGACGTCGAACGGCTGCGTGAGCTCGGATATCCCGTGCACGCCAGCAGAGGACAGGGCGGCGGCTACCAACTCGGCGCGGGCATGGCGTTGCCGCCGCTGCTACTCGACCCCGACGAGGCCGTCGCCATGGCGGTCTGCCTGCGACTGGCGGCGGGCGGCAGCGTGGCCGGGGTGGGGGAGTCGGCGCTGCGGGCACTGTCCAAGCTCGACCAGGTGATGCCCGCGCGGCTGCGGTCGCAGGTCGCCGCCATCCACGAGGCGACCGTGACCCTCGGGACCAACGCCACCGATTCCGCGGTGGCGCCCGAGGTGTTGATGACACTGGCGCGGGCCTGCCGCGACCACGAGCACGTCACCACCGACTACACCGATGTCCGCGGCAACCACACCCGGCGACGGGTCGAGCCCTATCAACTCGTCACCACCGGACGGCGCTGGTACCTGATGGCCTACGACCGTGACCGCGACGACTGGCGCAGCCTGCGCCTCGACCGGATGGCCGACGTGCGCGCGGCCGGCTCGACCTTCACCCCGCGTCCCGCGCCCGACGCCGCGGCCTACGTCGGCCGCGCGATCAGCGCCTCGGCATACCCCTACGTCGCACGCGTACGCTACTTCGCGCCGGAACACGTTGTGGCGCAGCGATTCCCGCCGGGAACGGCGACGTTCGAGCCGGATGGGCCCGACGCCTGCATCGTCACCTCGGGTGCCGAGCACCCCGAACAGCTGGCGATGTACTTCTCCACCATCGGCCACGACTTCGAGGTGCTCGAACCGCAGGAGGTCATCGACGCGGTCCGAACGATGGCCGACCGGTTGCGTCGCGCGGCCGGGTGACCCGGCTGTGTGACCCGGTCAGGTGACTGGCCAGATGACCCCGTCAGGTGATGCCGAGACGTTCGGTGAGCACCAGGAACGCCACCGCGAAATCGTTGCCCGCGGTCGCGGTGCGCACGGCGTCCCAGTCGACGCGTTCCCGCACGGCCCGGGTCGCAGGCAACAGCGACGCGAAATCGCAGTGGTGTTCGTTGAGCGAGCTCAGCTTCTCGGTGATCACCAGCGTCGGCGTCAACACCGGCATGCGGATCGCGCACACGTCGAGCACCTCCACCGTGGCCAGCGTCGCCGCATCCACGGCCACACCGTTGAGCTGAAAGAGCACGTCGACCATGGCGTCGTCGGCCGTGTAGGCCTTGAACAGCCAGTCCTCCGGGGTGCGGACCACCCGGAAACCCGCCTTCTGCAACGTCAACTCGGCGGCCTCGGCGTCGGCCTCGGCGACGACGAAGTCGACATCGTGAACGGGTTCGGGAGCGCCGTAGGCCCACAGGGCATAGCTGCCGGCCAGGGCGAAATCCGGGCCGTGTGCCTTGAACGCCGCGGCCGCCCGTTTCAGCGCATCGCGCAGGCTCTCATTGCGATCGAGCTCGTGATCGACCACGTCCCGTCCCGACTCTCAGCGTGTCTGGTCCGTCCAGATGGGTATCAGGTACCCATGCGGATGGCCACTTTCAACATCTTGCACGGACGCAGTGTCCACGAGGGCAGTGTGGACCTGGGCAAACTCGGCGCCGCGGTCGCCGAGCTGGACCCCGACATCCTCGCGCTGCAAGAGGTCGACCTGGACCAACCGCGATCCGGCAAGGCCGATCTGACCGCGGTCGCGGCCGAGGCGATGGGCGCGGTGTACCACCGGTTCGTCGCCGCGATCTCCGGCACACCGGGCGCCACCTGGATGGCGGCGACCGGCCGCGAACAACCCGGCACCGCGGCCTACGGGATCGCGCTGCTGTCCCGCTTCCCGGTGGAGAACTGGCAGGTGGTGCGCCTGCCGCGGATCCCGACGCGGTTCCCGATGTACGTGTCGGCGGTCAAGCGCGTGCAGATCGTGCACGAGGAACCCCGCGCGGCCGTCGTCGCGCACATCGACACCCCGCTGGGGTGGATCAGCGTCGCCAACACCCACCTGTCCTTCGTGCCCGGCTGGAACCGCATCCAACTACAGCACCTGATCCGCGACCTCAGAGGCTTCCCCGGGCCGCGGCTGCTGATGGGCGACCTCAACATGGGACCGGGCAGGCCCGCGCGGTGGCGGGCCCTCGGGTCGGCGCTGACCTTCCCCGCCGACGCCCCCGAGCGCCAGCTCGACCACGTGCTCACCGACGACCACACGCTGCGGGTGCAATCGTGCAGCGCGCCATGGCTGCCGATCTCCGACCACCGCGCGCTGGTGGTCGACATCGCGGAATGAGCCGTAGGGTTTTCAGATGCAGGTCACCTCAGCGGAGTCGACGCAACGGTACGCCGGACCGGCCGACGCGCCGCGACAGGTGGTGGCGGTGACCTACCGCGGTTGCACAAAGCCGACCACCATCACCGTCGAGGGCGACGGGATCGCCGGATCGGTACCGATCGATCCCGGCACAACCGACCGCGACGGAATCGTCGAGGTGCCGGTGGACGTCGACCGGCCGGTGCCCGGGGAGAACCGGCGCGCCAGGGTCCTCGGCGTCGAATTCGATTTCACCGTGGCCGAACCCGGCTGGACGATGTACATGATCAGCCACTTCCACTACGACCCGGTGTGGTGGAACACCCAGGCCGCCTACACCAGCGTGTGGACCGAGGATCCGCCCGGCCAGTGCAGGCAGACCCACGGCTTCGACCTGGTGCGTGCCCATCTCGAAATGGCCCGCCGCGAACCGGAATACAAGTTCGTGCTGGCCGAGGTCGACTACCTCAAACCGTACTGGGACGTGCACCCCGAGGACCGCGCCGACCTGAGGCGGTTCATCGCCGAAGGGCGCGTCGAGATCATGGGCGGCACCTACAACGAACCAAACACCAACCTCACCAGCCCCGAGACCGCGATCCGGAACTTCGTGCACGGCATGGGGTTTCAGCGTGACATCCTCGGGGCGGCGCCCGCAACGGCGTGGCAGCTCGACGTGTTCGGCCACGACCCGCAGTTTCCCGGGATGGCGGCCGATGCAGGGCTGACGTCGAGTTCATGGGCCCGCGGCCCACACCACCAGTGGGGGCCGATGCAGAACGACGGCGACCCCGAGCGCATGCAGTTCAGCAGCGAGTTCGAGTGGATCGCGCCGTCGGGCCGCGGCCTGCTGACGCATTACATGCCCGCGCACTATTCGGCCGGGTGGTGGATGGACTCCTCGGCGACGCTCGCCGAGGCCGAGGACGCCACCTACACACTGTTCACCAAGCTCAAGCGTGTCGCGCTGACCCGCAATGTGCTGCTGCCGGTCGGCACCGACTACACGCCGCCGAACAAGTGGGTCACCGAGATCCACCGCGACTGGAACTCACGCTATGTGTGGCCGAAGTTCGTGTGCGCGTTACCGGGTGAGTTCTTTGCGGCGGTGCGCGCCGAACTCGACGAGCGCGGGATCACGCCGTCACCGCAGACCCGCGACATGAACCCGATCTACACCGGCAAGGACGTCTCCTACATCGACACCAAACAGGCCAACCGCGCCGCCGAGGACGCGGTGCTCGACGCCGAACGGTTCGCGGTGTTCGCCGGCCTGCTCGGCGGCGCCGACTATCCGCAGGCCGCGCTGGCCAAGGCCTGGGTGCAGCTGGCCTACGGCGCTCACCACGACGCCATCACCGGCTCGGAATCCGATCAGGTGTACCTCGACCTGCTGACCGGATGGCGCGACGCGTGGGAGCTGGGCACGACCGCGCGCTCGCACGCCCTCGAGCTGCTGTCCGAGGCCGTCGACGGTTCGCTTGTCGTGTGGAACGCCCTGGCGCACAACCGAACCGACATCGTGACCGCGCATCTGGACCGGCCGTTCTCCGGCTCGCTCGTCGACACCGACGGCAACGAGGTGCCCGTCGTCATCGAGGACGACGGCCGGACCGTCAGCTGGCTCGCGCGCGATGTGCCGTCGCTGGGGTGGCGTGCCTACCGGCTGGCCGAGGGTCCCGGCCGGGGCTGGTCACCGATGCTGGGGGACACCATCGCCAACGAGCACTACCGGCTGCGGGTCGACGCCACCCGCGGCGGCGGGGTGACCTCACTGGTGCGGGTCGGGCGGGAACTGATCGGCGCGGGCGGCGTCGGCAACGAACTTGCGGTGTACGACGAATACTCCGCGCATCCGCAGGCCGGTGAGGGCCCGTGGCATCTGCTGCCGCGCGGGCCGGTGGTGTGCTCGTCGGCGGCCCCGGCCGAGGAGATCCGTTGCCACCGCAGTGCGCTGGGGCAACGCGTGGTGGTGCGCGGGCGCATCGGTGAACTGCTGCGCTACACGCAGACCATCACGCTGTGGAACGGGGTGGACCGCGTCGACTGCCGCACCGTGATCGACGAATTCGCCGGCGAGGACCGGCTGTTGCGGTTGCGCTGGCCGTGCCCGGTGCCGGGTGCGCTGCCGGTCAGCGAGGTCGGAGACGCCGTGATCGGCCGCGGCTTCGGGCTCATGCACCCACACTCGTCGGACGGTTCCGCTGTGGATTCGGCTGTGGATTCGGCTGTGGATTCGGCTGTGGATTCGGCACGGCACCCGTGGACCCTCGACAACCCGGCCTACGGCTGGTTCGGTCTGTCGTCGGCGGTGCGGATCCGCGTCGGCGCCTCGGTGCGGGCGGTGTCGGTGGCCGAGGTGGTCACCGCCGACGAGGACCCCGGCGCTGCCCGCGACCTGATGGTGGCCCTGGTGCGGGCCGGCGTGACGGCCACGTGCAGCAGCGCCGACCGACCGCGCTACGGCGATCTGAGCGTCGACTCCAACCTGCCCGACACCCGGCTCGCGCTCGGCGGACCCGACGAGAACCCGTTCACCGCAGCGGTTCTCGCCGACGCCGAGACGGCCTACACCCACGAGCTCAAACGGCAGCTGGACGCCGACGGCACCGCGCGCGTGTGGGTGCCCGCGGCCGAGCCGCTCACCGAGGTGTGGGTGCCAGGAGCGGACCTGCGCGCCGTGCGTGCCCTGCCGGTGCTGATCCTCGCGGGGGACATCGACGCGGTGATCGACGCTCTCGTCGACGATCTGGCCGACGCCGAGATCACCGTCGAGCAGCGGGTGCCCGGTGAAGCCGTGCGGTTCGAGGACTACACCGTCGCGGTGCTCAACCGCGGCGTGCCCGGCTTCGCGATCGACCCGGACGGCACACTGCACACCTCGCTCATGCGGTCGTGCACCGGCTGGCCGTCGGGCACGTGGATCGACCCGCCGCGGCGTACCGCGCCCGACGGCAGCAACTTCGCGCTGCAACACTGGACGCACACATTCGACTACGCGGTCGTCGCGGGCGACGGTGACTGGCGCGACGTCGGCGCGCCGGCCCGCGCCGCCGAGTTCAACCGGCCGCTGCTCGCGGTGACCACCACCGACGGGCGCGGCGAGCATCCCGGCGGCCTGCCCCCATGGGGTTCCTTGTTGGAGGTCGAGCCTGCCGAAGCCGTACAGCTCGGTGCGCTCAAGGCGACCGGCAACCCGTTGGCGTCGGGCAGCGTCCGCACCGCGGGACCGGCCGACGGAATCACCGCGCGCCTGGTCGAGATCACCGGCGCCGCAACCGAGGTCGCGATCCGCTCGGGCCTGCGTAATGCGGGCGGTGCGGTGCCGCTGAACCTGCTCGAGGAACCTGTTTCGAAAGATCCGTCCCGTCTGCACGGGTATGAGATCTCGACGCTGAGCACCCGACTGAACCTGCCGCAGCTGCTGCGCGGCGAACACCGCCAACTCGCGCCAGAAGCCGAAGCGGCGCAGCCGGTGTACGCGCGCTACTGGCTGCACAACCGCGGCCCTGCGCCGCTGGGCGGGCTGCCCGCGGTGGCCCATCTGCATCCGGAAAGCGTTGCTGCCGAGCCGGATTCGCAGATACAGTTGCGGCTCACCGTCGCCAGTGACTGCACCGACGCGCCGCTGCACGGCCGGGTCCGGGTGATCCTGCCGCCCGGCTGGGCGACGCCGACCACCACGCTGCCGTTCGTGCTCCCACCCGGTGAGTTCCTGGAAACCGAAGTGGCGGTGAGCATTCCGGACGGTGTCGAACCCGGGTTGTATCCGGCGCGTGCGCAGCTCGCGGTCACCGGCGGGGACGCCGCGGGGGTCCCGCCGTCCTGGCGGCAATGCGTCGAGGATGTCTGCATGGTCACCGTCGGTGCACCCGACGCACACGTGCTGCGGTTGCTGACCGAACCGCAGGCCGTCGACGTCGCGGCCGGGGAGTCCGCGCGCCTGCGGATGACCGTCGGCACCGACGCGCGCGCGGACCTCACCGCCGAAGCCCATCTGATCAGCCCGTGGGGAACCTGGGAGTGGATGGGCCCCGCGGCGCTCGGCACCGATCTGCGCGCCGGCGGATCCGCCGAGATCGCCTTCGACGTCGCCCCGCCGCCGTGGGTGGCGCCCGGGAGGTGGTGGGCGCTGATCCGGGTCGGCTGCGCGGGCCGGCTGCTGTACTCGCCCGCGGTCGAGGTGGTGGTGCGATGAACGCGGTCGCCGCCGTCGTCGCGGGGTCACCGGTTTTCGTCGACGAGATCGACGAGCGGGAAAGACGTTTGCGTGCCTCGAATCTGGCGTCGGCGCTGCCGCGGCCCGCCACCAGTGAGGGCCGTCAGCTGCGGCGTTGGCTGACCCAGTTGGTGGTGGCCGAACGGGTGCTCGCCGGACAGTCCTCGGCGGACCCGGTCGGGGACTCCGTGCCCTCCGAGGCCGAGCTGCTGCCCGACACCGCCGCGCGCCTGGAGATCGGCAGCGTCGCGGCGTCGTTGTTGGCCTCGGCGCCCGCCCGCGCGGTGTTCGTGCGCGTCACGGCCGCGGTGACGGTGACCGATGCCGACGTCGCGGCGTACCACGCCCGCAACCCGCTGAGGTTCGCGCCGACACCCGACGTGGCCGCCGACGGCTGGCGGCGCAGACCGGTCGCGCCGCCGCTGGCCGACGTCGAAAACGTCGTGCGGGAGCACCTTCTCGCCGCGGCGCGCAGGCGCGAGTTCCGGCGGTGGCTCGACGAGCGCTGTGCAAACCTCGTCGACCTCGCGCCCGGCTACGAACACCCGGGGGACCCGCGCCAGCCCGACAACACCCATAGACACTAGGAGCATGACGCTCACCCTCGCGCTGGACATCGGTGGCACCAAGATCGCCGCAGGCCTGGTCGACGACGACGGCACCCTGGTGCATCAGGCCCAGTTGCCGACCCCCGACGGCGACGGCGAGTTGATCTGGAACGTCGTCGACGAACTGCTCACGCGGGCGCTGAAGGCGGCAGACGGCGCGGTGGACGGGGTCGGCATCGCCGCGGCCGGGCCGATCGATCTGCCCGGTGGAACCATCAGCCCCATCAACATCGTTGAGTGGCAACGGTTTCCGATCGTCGAGCGGGTGGCCGCGCTGACCGGGCTGCCGGTGCGGCTCGGTGGGGACGGTCTGTGCATGGCGCTCGGCGAGCACTGGCGCGGGGCGGGCAGGGGTGCGCAGTTTTTGCTCGGCATGGTGGTGTCCACCGGCGTCGGGGGAGGGCTCGTGCTCGACGGTGCGCCCTATGACGGCCGGACCGGCAATGCCGGGCACGCCGGACACGTCATCGTCGAACTCGTCGACGGCGACCTGTGCACGTGCGGCGGCCACGGCTGCGTCGAGACCGTCGCGTCCGGACCGAACATGACGCGCTGGGCACGCAGGCAGGGTTGGCAGGCGCCGCCGGAGGCCGACGCCAAGGAACTCGCCGAGGCGGCCACCGCCGGTGATGCCGTCGCCCTCGCGGCGTACCAGCGGGGTGCACGTGCCATCGCGGCGATGATCGCGTCGGTGGGCGCGGTGTGCGATCTGGACCTGGCGGTCATCGGCGGCGGTGTCGCGAAGTCGGGGGCGCTGCTGTTCGACCCGATACGCGCGGCGCTGCAGAACTACGCGGGCCTGGAATTCCTGTCCACACTGCGGGTGGTGCCCGCCGAGCTCGGTGGGGATGCGGGCCTGATCGGGGCCGCGGCGCTGGCCCGGGCGTGAGGGCCCGGCGCGCGTTCGGCTGCGTTTGGGGCGCGTTCGGCGCACGTTCGGCGGCGGTGAGCGTGCGCCGAGTGCTGAGGATTGACGGCGTGTCGAGGGGCAGACCCGCACGCTCGCGCTGCAAGAAGGGGAGTGCGTTTTGGCTGATCGGGGGAGATCGGCTACTCTTGTGCAGTTCCACCGAAGACCGTCGGTCACCGAGCAATCGGTTGAAGGTCCGGGATTTCCCGGCGGCCCACGCAGGAGGACGAGGCCAGAACCCAGCCTGTGCTGGATCTTTTCACGCCCCGACCTGTCTGCGTCGGGGCGTTCGTCATTTCCGGGCTTTTCGGCCTTCTGCTGACTGTCGAGGCCGGAACGCCCGATACCCACCACAAGGAGGCATGCATGGCCAAGGCTGACAAGGCCACGGCGGTTGCCGACATTGCCGAGCAGTTCAAGGCGTCGACGGCCACCGTCGTCACCGAGTACCGCGGGCTGACTGTGGCCAACCTGGCTGAGCTGCGTCGTGCCCTCGGCGACTCCGCCACGTACACCGTCGCCAAGAACACTCTGGTGAAGCGCGCCGCTTCGGAAGCCGGCATTGAAGGCCTCGACGAACTGTTCGCCGGTCCCACGGCGATCGCGTTCGTCAAGGGCGAAGCGGTCGACGCCGCCAAGGCAATCAAGAAGTTCGCCAAGGACAACAAGGCGCTCGTCATCAAGGGCGGCTACATGGACGGCAAGGCGCTGTCCGTCGCCGAGGTCGAGAGAATCGCCGACCTGGAGTCCCGCGAGGTGCTGCTGGCCAAGCTGGCAGGCGCCATGAAGGGCAACCTGTCCAAGGCTGCCGGTCTGTTCAACGCGCCCGCCTCTCAGGTGGCCCGGCTCGCCGCCGCGCTGCAGGAGAAGAAGGCCGGCGAAGAAGCCGCATAGAGCCGCCTGCTCTGTCGCTGCGAAACAACCACATACGACGTCCCCAACAAGAATCAGGAAGGACCATAAACATGGCCAAGCTGTCCACCGAAGAACTGCTCGACGCGTTCAAGGAAATGACCCTGCTGGAGCTCTCTGAGTTCGTGAAGCAGTTCGAGGAGACCTTCGAGGTCACCGCCGCCGCTCCGGTCGCGGTTGCCGCTGCCCCGGGTGCCGCCGCCGGCGGTGCCGCCGAGGCCGCCGAGGAGCAGACGGAGTTCGACGTCGTCCTCGAGTCCGCCGGCGACAAGAAGATCGGCGTCATCAAGGTCGTCCGCGAGATCGTCTCCGGCCTGGGCCTGAAGGAAGCCAAGGATCTCGTCGACAGCGCGCCCAAGCCGCTGCTGGAGAAGGTCAACAAGGAAGCCGCCGACGACGCCAAGGCCAAGCTCGAGGCTGCCGGCGCTTCGGTCACCGTCAAGTAGTTTCGCGACTGCTCATTTCGTTCGGAAGTCCCCCGGATCTCTCAGATCCGGGGGACTTCTGCCGTCTGTGACACCGCGGCGGCAATGCACCGGCAATACATCGACGCAACGGTGATCTCGCAATACCCGGTGCGCTAAGGTGACTCAAACCACAGGCCGGCGGGGTGGTGTGGTAAGGCGTAGCGGAAGGATTCTTGATGGGCGTCCAAATCGACGTGACGGGGTTGAGCAAGTCTTTCGGGTCGTCGAAGATCTGGGAAGACGTGACGATGTCGATCCCGGCCGGCGAGGTGAGCGTGCTGCTGGGGCCGTCGGGTACCGGTAAATCGGTGTTCTTGAAGTCGCTGATCGGCCTGCTGCGCCCCGAACGCGGCTCGATCGTCATCGACGGGACCGACATCCTGCAGTGCTCGGCCAAGGAGCTGTACGAGATCCGCACGCTGTTCGGTGTGCTGTTCCAGGACGGTGCGCTGTTCGGTTCGATGAACATCTACGACAACACGGCGTTCCCGCTTCGTGAGCACACCAAGAAGAGCGAGAGCGAGATCCGCAAGATCGTGATGGAGAAGCTCGATCTGGTCGGTATGCCCAATGACGGGCACAAGTTCCCCGGTGAGATCTCCGGCGGTATGCGCAAGCGTGCCGGCCTGGCCCGCGCCCTGGTGCTCGATCCGGAGATCATCCTGTGCGACGAGCCGGACTCGGGTCTGGACCCGGTCCGCACCGCCTACCTGTCGCAGCTGCTGATCGACATCAACGCGCAGATCGACGCGACCGTGCTGATCGTGACGCACAACATCAACATCGCCAGGACAGTGCCGGACAACATGGGCATGCTGTTCCGCAAGCAGCTGGTGATGTTCGGGCCGCGTGAGGTGCTGCTGACCAGCGACGAGCCCGTGGTCAAGCAGTTCCTCAACGGCCGCCGTATCGGCCCGATCGGTATGTCGGAAGAGAAGGACGAGGCCACCGCGGCCGCCGAGCAGGCCCTGGTCGACGCCGGCCAGCACGACGGTGGTGTCGAGGAGATCGAGGGTGTGCCACCGCAGCTGCAGGCCACCCCGGGCATGCCGGAGCGTAAGGCGGTCGGGCGCCGCAAGGCCCGGGTGCGCGAGATCCTGCACACCCTGCCGCCCGCCGCGCAGGCCGCGATCCTCGAAGAGCTCGACCGCGATCAGCCGCAGCTGTCGGCCCCGGTGACCACCACCACGCCCGCCGAGAGCTACGACGACTCGCCGACCGGCGTCATCGAGGTGCCCAAGCATTCGTGAGCCCGCCGGGGCGTCCGATTCTTCAGGTGCACAACGTGTTTCGCCGGTATGCGGCGTCAGACGTCGTGGATGAGGCGGTGAGCCCTTGCCGATTTCTGCATGGGGGTCGTTCGGCGGCCCGGATCGCGACCCTCGTGCAGAATTCGGCGACCCGTTCGGGCCGGATCGGGTCCCCGGTGCAATTCCGCCCACCAAACAGCGTGTTCGCTCTTGACGGACGGCCCCGAACGGGCCAATCTGTTGGGCAGCATGTTCGAAAGGGTTGAGGACGCCAGCCAGCGCCGGGTGACCCATCTCATGCGCCCGAGGGGTTTGGTTGAGGAATGCGCCGTTCTGCGCTATCGTTGGACGTTGCGCTGGCTGCACCCTGCCCACCTCACCTGTACCTGACACCGTGGTCCTAGCCTGAGTAGTTTGCTCAGTACCTGGTCTGTGTCGTTGCGTCCGGGGTTCTGGACAGGCCCAAGCCAGCCGAACCGACGCAGAATCGCGACGAAGATCCGGCGCAGTGCCGCATCCGAATAGTCGCATGAGGTGCTGGAAGGATGCATCTTGGCAGTCTCTAGCCAGAGCAAGTCGAACGCTATCACCAATAACTCCGTCCCAGGGGCACCGAACCGAGTTTCATTTGCCAAGCTCCGTGAACCGCTTGAGGTTCCGGGGCTGCTCGACGTTCAGACGGATTCCTTCGAGTGGCTGGTCGGGTCCGACCGGTGGCGCCAGGCCGCCATCGACCGCGGCGAGGAGAACCCCGTAGGCGGCCTCGAAGAGGTCCTCGCCGAGCTTTCGCCGATCGAGGATTTCTCGGGCTCGATGTCGCTGTCCTTCTCGGATCCGCGCTTCGACGAGGTCAAGGCCTCTGTCGACGAGTGCAAAGACAAGGACATGACGTACGCGGCCCCGCTGTTCGTCACGGCCGAGTTCATCAACAACAACACCGGCGAGATCAAGAGCCAGACGGTCTTCATGGGCGACTTCCCGATGATGACCGAGAAGGGCACCTTCATCATCAACGGCACCGAGCGCGTCGTCGTGTCGCAGCTCGTCCGTTCGCCCGGTGTGTACTTCGACGAGACCATCGACAAGTCCACCGAGAAGACGCTGCACAGCGTCAAGGTGATCCCCGGTCGCGGCGCGTGGCTTGAGTTCGACGTCGACAAGCGCGACACCGTCGGCGTGCGCATCGACCGCAAGCGCCGCCAGCCGGTCACCGTGCTGCTCAAGGCGCTCGGCTGGACCAACGAGCAGATCGTGGAGCGCTTCGGCTTCTCCGAGATCATGATGGGCACGCTGGAGAAGGACACGACCTCCGGCACCGACGAGGCCCTGCTCGACATCTACCGCAAGCTGCGTCCGGGCGAGCCGCCGACCAAGGAGTCCGCGCAGACCCTGCTGGAGAACCTGTTCTTCAAGGAGAAGCGCTACGACCTGGCCCGCGTGGGCCGCTACAAGGTCAACAAGAAGCTGGGCCTCAACGCAGGCAAGCCGATCACCAGCTCGACGCTGACCGAAGAGGACGTCGTCGCGACCATCGAGTACCTGGTGCGTCTGCACGAGGGCCAGACCACGATGACCGTCCCCGGCGGCGTCGAGGTTCCGGTCGAGGTGGACGACATCGACCACTTCGGCAACCGTCGTCTGCGCACCGTCGGTGAGCTGATCCAGAACCAGATCCGGGTGGGCCTGTCCCGCATGGAGCGGGTCGTGCGTGAGCGCATGACCACGCAGGACGTCGAGGCGATCACGCCGCAGACCCTGATCAACATCCGTCCCGTCGTGGCGGCGATCAAGGAGTTCTTCGGCACCAGCCAGCTGTCGCAGTTCATGGACCAGAACAACCCGCTGTCGGGTCTGACCCACAAGCGTCGTCTCTCGGCGCTGGGCCCCGGCGGTCTGTCCCGTGAGCGCGCCGGCCTCGAGGTCCGCGACGTGCACCCGTCGCACTACGGCCGGATGTGCCCGATCGAGACCCCTGAGGGTCCGAACATCGGTCTGATCGGCTCGCTGTCGGTGTACGCCCGGGTGAACCCGTTCGGCTTCATCGAGACGCCGTACCGCAAGGTCGTCGACGGCGTGGTCACCGACCAGATCGACTACCTCACCGCCGACGAGGAGGACCGCCACGTCGTGGCGCAGGCCAACTCGCCGACCGATGCGGACGGCCGCTTCACCGAAGAGCGCGTCATGGTCCGCAAGAAGGGTGGCGAGGTCGAGTTCGTCCCCGCCGCGCAGGTGGACTACATGGACGTGTCGCCGCGCCAGATGGTGTCGGTGGCCACGGCCATGATCCCGTTCCTCGAGCACGACGACGCCAACCGCGCCCTGATGGGTGCCAACATGCAGCGCCAGGCGGTTCCGCTGGTGCGCAGCGAGGCACCGCTGGTGGGCACCGGTATGGAGCTGCGTGCCGCGATCGACGCCGGTGACGTCGTCGTCGCCGACAAGACCGGCGTCATCGAAGAGGTCAGCGCCGACTACATCACCGTCATGGCCGACGACGGCACGCGCCAGTCGTACCGGCTGCGCAAGTTCGCCCGGTCCAACCACGGCACGTGCGCCAACCAGCGTCCGATCGTGGACGCCGGCCAGCGTGTCGAGGCAGGCCAGGTCATCGCCGACGGCCCCTGCACCCAGAACGGTGAGATGGCCCTCGGCAAGAACCTGCTCGTGGCGATCATGCCGTGGGAAGGCCACAACTACGAGGACGCGATCATCCTCTCCAACCGCCTGGTCGAAGAGGACGTGCTCACCTCGATCCACATCGAAGAGCACGAGATCGATGCCCGCGACACCAAGCTGGGCGCCGAGGAGATCACCCGGGACATCCCGAACGTCTCCGACGAGGTGCTGGCCGACCTCGACGAGCGCGGCATCGTCCGCATCGGCGCCGAGGTCCGTGACGGCGACATCCTGGTCGGCAAGGTCACCCCGAAGGGGGAGACCGAGCTGACCCCGGAGGAGCGGCTGCTGCGCGCGATCTTCGGTGAGAAGGCGCGCGAGGTCCGCGACACGTCGCTGAAGGTGCCGCACGGTGAGTCCGGCAAGGTCATCGGCATCCGCGTGTTCTCCCGCGAGGACGACGACGAACTGCCTGCCGGCGTCAACGAGCTGGTCCGCGTGTACGTCGCACAGAAGCGCAAGATCTCCGACGGCGACAAGCTCGCCGGACGCCACGGCAACAAGGGCGTCATCGGCAAGATCCTGCCCGTCGAGGACATGCCGTTCCTGCCCGACGGCACCCCGGTCGACATCATCCTGAACACCCACGGTGTGCCGCGTCGTATGAACATCGGCCAGATCCTGGAGACCCACCTCGGGTGGGTGGCCAAGGCCGGCTGGAACATCGACGTGGCCGGCGCCGAGGGTGTGCCGGACTGGGCGTCCAAGCTGCCCGAGGAGCTGTACTCGGCTCCCTCGGACAGCATCGTGGCGACCCCGGTGTTCGACGGTGCCCAGGAGGCCGAGCTCGCGGGTCTGCTCGGGTCGACGCTGCCGAACCGCGACGGCGAGGTCATGGTCAACGCCGACGGCAAGGCGACGCTGTTCGACGGCCGCAGTGGTGAACCGTTCCCGTACCCGGTGACGGTGGGCTACATGTACATCCTGAAGCTGCACCACCTGGTGGACGACAAGATCCACGCGCGTTCGACCGGTCCGTACTCGATGATCACCCAGCAGCCGCTCGGTGGTAAGGCGCAGTTCGGTGGTCAGCGCTTCGGTGAGATGGAATGTTGGGCCATGCAGGCCTACGGCGCTGCCTACACCCTGCAGGAGCTGCTGACCATCAAGTCCGACGACACCGTGGGCCGCGTCAAGGTGTACGAGGCGATCGTCAAGGGCGAGAACATCCCGGAACCCGGTATCCCCGAGTCGTTCAAGGTGTTGCTCAAGGAGCTGCAGTCGCTGTGCCTCAACGTCGAGGTGCTCTCCAGCGACGGCGCAGCGATCGAGATGCGCGACGGTGACGACGAGGACCTGGAGCGCGCTGCCGCGAACCTGGGAATCAACCTGTCCCGCAACGAGTCCGCGTCTGTCGAGGACCTTGCCTAGCGCCTCGTCCGAAGACCGCCTCAGTAGTCAAGTTTCAACACCCGCAAGGGGAAAGGGAGTTACGTGCTAGACGTCAACTTCTTCGATGAACTCCGCATCGGTCTGGCGACCGCGGACGACATCCGCAACTGGTCTTATGGCGAGGTCAAGAAGCCCGAGACCATCAACTACCGCACGCTGAAGCCGGAAAAGGACGGCCTGTTCTGCGAGAAGATCTTCGGACCGACTCGCGACTGGGAGTGCTACTGCGGCAAGTACAAGCGCGTCCGGTTCAAGGGCATCATCTGTGAGCGCTGCGGCGTCGAGGTGACCCGCGCCAAGGTGCGTCGTGAGCGGATGGGCCACATCGAGCTGGCCGCGCCCGTCACGCACATCTGGTACTTCAAGGGCGTCCCGTCGCGCCTCGGCTACCTGCTGGACCTGGCCCCGAAGGATCTCGAGAAGATCATCTACTTCGCGGCCTACGTGATCACCTCGGTCGACGACGAGATGCGGCACAACGAGCTGTCCACCCTCGAAGCCGAGATGGCCGTCGAGCGCAAGGCCGTCGAGGATCAGCGCGACGCCGACCTGGAGGCCCGCGCCCAGAAGCTCGAGGCCGACCTGGCCGAGCTGGAGGCCGAGGGTGCCAAGTCCGACGTGCGCCGCAAGGTGCGCGACGGCGGCGAGCGCGAGATGCGCCAGCTCCGCGACCGGGCCCAGCGTGAGCTGGACCGGCTCGACGAGATCTGGAACACCTTCACCAAGCTGGCGCCCAAGCAGCTCATCGTCGACGAGGTGCTCTACCGCGAGCTGCAGGACCGCTACGGCGAGTACTTCACCGGCGCCATGGGTGCGGAGTCGATCAAGAAGCTCATCGAGAACTTCGACATCGACGCCGAGGCCGAGTCGCTGCGTGAGGTCATCCGCAGCGGCAAGGGGCAGAAGAAGCTGCGTGCCCTCAAGCGCCTGAAGGTCGTCGCGGCCTTCCAGCAGTCGGGCAACTCGCCCATGGGCATGGTGCTCGACGCCGTTCCGGTGATCCCGCCGGAGCTGCGCCCGATGGTGCAGCTCGACGGTGGCCGCTTCGCGACGTCCGACCTCAACGACCTGTACCGCCGCGTGATCAACCGCAACAACCGGTTGAAGCGACTGATCGACCTCGGCGCGCCCGAGATCATCGTCAACAACGAGAAGCGCATGCTGCAGGAGTCGGTGGACGCGCTGTTCGACAACGGTCGCCGCGGCCGCCCGGTCACCGGGCCGGGCAACCGTCCGCTCAAGTCGCTGTCGGATCTGCTCAAGGGCAAGCAGGGCCGGTTCCGTCAGAACCTGCTCGGCAAGCGCGTCGACTACTCGGGCCGTTCGGTCATCGTGGTCGGCCCGCAGCTCAAGCTGCACCAGTGCGGTCTGCCGAAGCTGATGGCTCTCGAGCTGTTCAAGCCGTTCGTGATGAAGCGTCTGGTCGACCTGAACCACGCGCAGAACATCAAGAGCGCCAAGCGCATGGTCGAGCGTCAGCGTCCGCAGGTGTGGGACGTGCTCGAAGAGGTCATCGCCGAGCACCCGGTGCTGCTCAACCGTGCACCCACGCTGCACCGTCTGGGCATCCAGGCCTTCGAGCCGCAGCTGGTCGAGGGCAAGGCCATCCAGCTGCACCCGCTGGTGTGTGAGGCCTTCAACGCCGACTTCGACGGTGACCAGATGGCCGTGCACCTTCCGCTGAGCGCGGAGGCGCAGGCCGAGGCCCGCATCCTGATGCTGTCCTCGAACAACATCCTGTCGCCGGCGTCGGGCAAGCCGCTGGCCATGCCGCGTCTGGACATGGTGACCGGTCTGTACTACCTGACCACGCTCGTCGAGGGTGCGACGGGCGAGTACCAGCCCGCCACCAAGGACGCTCCCGAGCAGGGCGTGTACAGCAGCCCGGCCGAGGCGATCATGGCGCTCGACCGCGGTGCGCTGAGCGTGCGCGCCAAGATCAAGGTGCGGCTGACCGAGCTGCGTCCGCCTGCCGACATCGAGGCGGAACTGTTCCAGAACGGCTGGAAGCCGGGCGATGCGTGGACCGCGGAGACCACGCTGGGCCGCGTCATGTTCAACGAGCTGCTGCCGAAGAGCTATCCGTTCGTCAACGAGCAGATGCACAAGAAGGTCCAGGCCCGGATCATCAACGATCTGGCCGAGCGCTTCCCGATGATCGTGGTGGCGCAGACCGTCGACAAGCTCAAGGACGCCGGCTTCTACTGGGCCACCCGTTCGGGTGTCACCGTGTCGATGGCAGACGTCCTGGTGCCGCCGCAGAAGCAGGAGATCCTGGAGCGGCACGAGGCCGAGGCCGACGCGATCGAGCGCAAGTACCAGCGCGGCGCGCTGAACCACACCGAGCGCAACGAGTCGCTGGTCAAGATCTGGCAGGACGCCACCGAAGAGGTCGGTAAGGCGCTGGAGGAGTTCTACCCCGCGGACAACCCGATCATCACGATCGTGAAGTCGGGCGCCACGGGTAACCTCACCCAGACGCGCACCCTGGCAGGCATGAAGGGTCTGGTGACCAACCCGAAGGGTGAGTTCATCCCGCGCCCGATCAAGTCCTCGTTCCGTGAGGGCCTGACGGTGCTGGAGTACTTCATCAACACCCACGGTGCCCGTAAGGGTCTGGCCGACACCGCTCTTCGTACCGCCGACTCGGGTTACCTGACCCGTCGTCTGGTGGACGTGTCGCAGGACGTCATCGTCCGCGAGCACGACTGCGAGACCGAACGCGGCATCAATGTCACGCTGGCCGAGCGCGGCCACGACGGCACGCTCATCCGCGATGCGCACGTCGAGACCTCGGCGTTCGCCCGCACCCTGGCCACCGATGCGGTCGATGCGGACGGCAACGTCATCATCGAGCGCGGCCATGACCTGGGCGACCCGGCCATCGATGCGCTGCTGGCGGCCGGCATCACGCAGGTGAAGGTCCGTTCCGTGCTGACCTGCACCTCGGCCACCGGTGTGTGCGCCATGTGCTACGGCCGCTCGATGGCGACCGGCAAGCTCGTCGACATCGGCGAGGCCGTCGGTATCGTCGCCGCGCAGTCGATCGGTGAGCCCGGTACGCAGCTGACCATGCGTACCTTCCACCAGGGTGGTGTCACCGGTGGCGCCGACATCGTCGGTGGTCTGCCCCGTGTGCAGGAGCTGTTCGAGGCTCGCGTGCCGCGGAACAAGGCGCCCATCGCCGACGTCGCGGGCCGCGTGCGGCTGGAGGAGAGCGACAAGTTCTTCAAGATCACCATCGTTCCCGACGATGGCGGCGAAGAGGTTGTGTACGACAAGCTCTCCAAGCGTCAGCGTCTGCGCGTCATCACCCACGAGGACGGCACCGAGGGTGTGCTCTCCGATGGTGACCACGTCGAGGTCGGCGACCAGCTGATGGAAGGCGCCGCCGATCCGCACGAGGTGCTGCGTGTGCAGGGCCCGCGCGAGGTGCAGATCCACCTCGTCAAGGAGGTCCAGGAGGTCTACCGGGCCCAGGGCGTGTCGATCCACGACAAGCACATCGAGGTCATCGTCCGGCAGATGCTGCGTCGCGTCACGATCATCGATTCGGGCTCGACGGAGTTCCTGCCCGGCTCGCTGACCGAGCGTGCCGAGTTCGAGGCGGAGAACCGCCGGGTGGTCGCCGAGGGTGGCGAGCCCGCGGCGGGTCGTCCGGTGCTGATGGGTATCACCAAGGCATCGCTGGCCACGGATTCGTGGCTGTCGGCGGCGTCGTTCCAGGAGACCACTCGCGTGCTGACCGATGCGGCGATCAACTGCCGCAGCGACAAGCTGAACGGTCTGAAGGAGAACGTGATCATCGGCAAGCTGATCCCGGCCGGAACCGGTATCAGCCGTTACCGCAACATCCAGGTGCAGCCGACCGAAGAGGCCCGTGCCGCTGCGTACACGATCCCGTCCTACGAGGATCAGTACTACAGCCCGGACTTCGGCCAGGCCACCGGTGCCGCGGTGCCGCTGGACGACTACGGCTACTCGGATTACCGCTAAGCAGTAGGAAAAAGCCCCCGGGGTGCGTAACCGCCCCCGGGGGCTTTTTCGTGTGCCGAATGTGATTACCTAGCGCTCACATTCGGCGAGCGGTCGGGCACGGGGGACCCGTGCCCGGGGCGGGCTCTTTCACCGGGCATCGCGCATGACGAGCGGGTCACGAGCGATACCGGGAGCACGGTGCGTCTGCGCAGTCGACGTCCCGGGTCGTCCAGACGCGCGAACAGACGTTCGGCGGCGAAGCGTCCCATCTCCTCGCCGTCCTGGTCGATCACGGTGATCGGCGGCCGCAGCGCGGCCGCGGTGGGGAAGTCGCCGAAGCCGACCACCGCAATGTCGTTGCGCCGCAACGTCTGTAGCGCCGACACGACGGAAACCGTACACCGCGCGTTCGACGAGAACACCGCGGTGGGTGGATCGGGTTCGGCGAGGATGCGCCGCAGCGCGGCGGTGACGGCGTCGGTGTCGACGTCGCCGAGGTGGACCAGACGCTCGTCGTGGTCAAGGTCCGCGTCGGCCAGGGCCCCGCGACAGCCCTGCAACCGCAGGTGCGCGGTGACGACGTCGTCGCCGAGGAACGCGATGCGTTGGTGTCCGTGCGAAATCAGGTGTGTCACAGCGTCGTACCCGCCGCCGACGTCGTCCTGGACGACCGCGTCGGCCACCAGGTGCCCGGGCATCCGGTCGACGAACACCAGCGGGGTGGTGGCCTGCCACTGCCGCAGGAACGACATGTCCGGGCCGACGGGGCAGATGATCATGCCCGCCACCTTGCGGTGCAGCACGGCCTCGATGGACCGCTGCTCATGTGAGGGTTCCCAGCCGACGCTGGTCACGATCACCGCCACACCGCGGGCGCTGGCCTCGCGCTCGACCGCGCCGATGATGCCCGCGAAGAACGGGTCGGCCACACCTGGCACCGCGATTCCGATGGCGGCGTCACGGCCGGTGCGGAATGACACCGCGAGCATGTTGGGGACGTATTTGAGTTCCTCGATGGCCTGCTCGACGCGGCTGCGGACGTCGTCGGAGACGTAGCGGTCGTTATTCACCACGCGGGACACGGTTTTCGCACTGACCCCCGCACGCTTTGCCACGTCGCGCATGGTCGCCATCGCCCTCACCTCCCCGCATCCGGGCGCAAGTATGTCACCGGTGTCAGAGTTTCGCACCATTTTTTATGACACCGATGACATAGGCGCCCAAGTGGCGTACTGTCGCGGCTTAGGCGTGATCCGGGTAACAATTCGCACAGGAAAGGGACGGCGTCACGACATGAAGGCCGTGCTCTACGAGGCCCCCAAGACATGGTCGGTCACCGACGTCCCGACACCGCAGCCAGGCCCGGGCCAGGTGCGCGTCAAGGTCGCCCAGGTGGGCGTGTGCGGCACCGACCTGCACATCCACGACGGCGAGTTCGGCGCGGTGTTCCCGTTGATTCCCGGTCATGAACTCGTCGGCGTCGTCGACGCGGTGGGCGAGGGCGTGACGCGGGAGGACGACATCGTGCGGTTCCATCCGTTCGATGTGTTCCGCCGCGAGATCACCATCAGGGGTTCGTTCGCCGAGATGACGTCGTTCGGCGCCGCGATCGACGCGCTGCGCGGTGGCCGGGTCCGCACCGACGGCATCATCACGCACCGCTTCGCGCTCGACGACTACGGCCGGGCGCTCGACGCGTTACGCAACGACCCGACCGTGCACAAGGTAGTGATCGCTCCGTGACCCAGGTACGCCCACAACTGTTGCCGCCCAACATCGTCGAGCACTGGTATGCCGGCGGTCCGGCACTGGCCTCGTGGCGCGGGCTGCCGCCGGTGGGGGAGCGCTGCCCCGAGGAATGGGTCGGTGCGACCGTCGGGCGGTTCGGCGAACCCGACCGCGGGCCCGCGGCACTGGCCGACGGGACGCTGCTGCGTGATGCCGTGCGCGCCGACCCGGTCGCGTGGCTGGGGCGGTCCGACGGTTTCGACGGCGATACCGGGGTTCTGGTCAAGCTGATCGACGCCGGACAACGCCTGCCCGTGCACGTGCACCCCACCCGCGACTACGCCGTGCGCCACCTCGACTGCGTGTACGGCAAGACCGAAGCCTGGTACGTGCTGCAGACCCGCGGTGACGCCGCGGTGTGGGTCGGCTGGCGCGAGGACGTCGATCCGGCGCACATCCGCGCGCTCGTCGACGCCCAGGACAGCGCGGCCATGCTCGCGCTGATGAACCGGATCGAGGTGCGGCCCGGCGACGGTGTGCTGGTGCCCGGCGGCACGGCCCACGCGATCGGCGCCGGCGCGCTCGTCGTCGAGGCCCAGGAACCCACCGACCAGTCGATCCTGTTGGAGCGCACCAACACCACCGCCTCCGACGACGAGGTCTTCCTCGGACTCGACCGCGACGTGGCGTTGGGGGCGCTGGATACGGGTGCGCTCGCCGATCCTTCGACGGTGCTGCGGCACGCCGACGGGACCGGGCTGTTCGCGGTGCTGCCGCCTGCCGCCGACCCGTACTTCCGGATGGAGATCCTGACCGCGGGCGGACGCGTACCCGCCGGGTTCGCGGTGGCCGTCGTGCTGAGTGGCCGCGGAGTGCTGCGCGGCGCGGACTCGGCGCTGCAGGTGGCCGCGGGAAACACGCTTGTGGTGCCGGCCGCGACCGGCGACTGGCAGGTGGACGGAGAGGCCCGCCTGCTGGTCTGCCGCGCCGGCACCACGTGGCCGGCCCGGCAGGCCGGCGGACGATAGGAGGCGATGCATGACCGCACTGCTCGAAGCCCGCGGGATCTCCCGCAGTTTCGGCCATGTTCGCGCCCTCGACGGGGCGGACTTCGACATCGAGGCAGGCGAGGTCGTCGGCCTGATCGGGGACAACGGCGCGGGCAAATCCACGCTCATCAAGGCGCTTTCGGGCAGCCTTGAGCTCGATGCGGGCGAGATCCTGTTCGAGGGCAAGCCGGTGCAGTTGTCCAGCCCGCGCGACGCCAACGAACTGGGCATCGAGGTCGTCTACCAGGACCTGGCGCTCGCACCGCACCTCAACCCGGTGCAGAACGTGTTCCTGGGCCGCGAGATCCCGCGCCCGGGGATACTGGGCCGCTTCGGGTTCATGGACGAGAAGGCGATGCGCAAGCAGGCCGCGGCGTCGTTCGCCGAACTCGGCGCCACGGTGCGGTCGCTGAACGCACCCGTCGGGGCAATGTCGGGCGGTCAGCGGCAGAGCATCGCGATCGCCCGTGCCATCGCGTGGGCCGACAAGGTGGTGATCCTCGACGAGCCGACCGCCGCGCTGGGCGTGGTGCAGACGAAAAACGTGCTGGAGACCGTGAAACGCGTCCGCGACAAGGGAATTGCCGTGATCTTCATCAGCCACTCGATGCCGCACGTGCTCGAGGTGTGCGACCGCATCCAGGTGCTGCGCCTGGGGCGGCGGGTTGCCACCTATCCCGGGCACGACACCAGCGTGGAGACCTTGGTGGGCGCGATGACCGGTGCACTCGATGGGCGGGCGGCATGAGCATGACGAGTTCGGACACGAGTGCCGTGCCGGTGTCGAACGGCAAAGGCAACAGCACCGGCGACCCCGGCGAGCCCGAGATCTCCCCGCTGCGGCGCATTCTCGGATTGCAGGCGTTCTGGATCCTCGGCGTCCTGGTGGTGATCTGTGTGTTCTTCAGCGTGCTGGACGGGGACCGCTTCCTGTCCGGCGGGAACTTCTCGCTGATCTCCCAGAACGTCGCGGTGTGGGCCGTGCTCGGCGTCGGCATGACGTTCGTGATCATCACCGCGGGCATCGACCTGTCGGTGGGATCGGTGCTGGTGTTCTCATCGGTGGTGGCCGCCAAGGTGATGGCCGCGATGGGCGGCAACGGACCGGGCGTGGCCGCGGCCGGTCTGGTCGCCGCAGTGCTCAGCGGCATGGCGTGGGGCGCGCTCAACGGTGTGCTGGTGGCCAAGGCGCGGGTGCCCGCGCTCATCGTCACGCTCGGAACCCTCTCCGTCGCACTCGGTTTGGCGCAGGTCATCACCGGCGGCATCGACATCCGCTCGGTGCCTGCCGAACTGACCGACTTCAGTGCCTACACCAAGGTGCTCGGCATCCCAGGCCTGCCGTTCGTGGCGCTGATCATCCTGATCGTCGGGGGGATCCTGCTGCACAAGACCCGGTTCGGGCGCTACACGTACGCCATCGGTTCCAACGCGGAGGCGGCGCGTCGTACCGGCATCAAGGTCACGCGGCACCTGATCGCGGTGTACGCACTCGCAGGCACCCTGGCCGGTATCGGCGCGTTGCTGTCGCTGGCGCAGTTCGGCACCACCACCATCGCGGGGCAGTCGCTGACCAATCTCAACGTCATCGCGGCCGTCGTCATCGGCGGCACGTCGATCTTCGGCGGTGAGGGCACGATCTTCGGAACCGTTGTGGGCCTGTTCATCCCCGCGGTGCTGCAATCCGGATTCGTGATCATCGGGGTGCAGCCCTACTGGCAGGGCGTGGCCGTCGGCTCGGTGCTGATCGCGGCCGTCTACGTCGACCAGTCCCGACGCGCCGCCGCGATGCGCAGCGCCCGGTCCCGAAACCTCTTCAGTCGCAGTGTATCCAGTTCGAAGGGAAGGAAGGCCAGTGAACCCTAAGCGCCTCATGTTGGCGGCGGGCGTGGTGGCGCTCGCGCTGCCGATGGCTGCCTGCACATCGTCCAAGCCGCAGGCCGGCGACTCGTCCGAGACCCCGGCCGCAGCGGGTGAGGCGCCTGCCGCCGCCGTCACCACGGTGACGGCGCCGCCCAAGGCCAGCAAGAACTACAACATCGCGTTCCTGCAGGGCGTGGTGGGCGATCAGTTCTACATCACCATGCAGTGCGGTGCGCAGGAGGAGGCCGCCAAGCTCGGTGTCACGGTGAACACACAGGGCCCGCAGAAGTTCGACCCGACCCTGCAGAAGCCGATCCTCGACTCGATCGTCGCGAGCAAACCCGACGCGCTGCTCGTCGCGCCCACCGACGTTCAGGCCATGCAACTGCCGCTGGAGCAGGCCGCCGCGGCGGGTATCAAGGTCGTGCTCGTCGACACCACCACCAACGACCCGTCGTACGCGGTGTCGGCGATCGCGAGCGACAACGAGGGCGGCGGCCGCGCCGCGTTCGAGGCCATCAAACAGTTGCACCCCGAGGGCGGCAAGGTCATGGTGATGGGCCTCGACCCGGGCATCTCGACCACCGATGCGCGCACCAAGGGATTCGAAGAGGCCGTCAAGGCCGACCCCGCCTTCACCTACGTCGGTGTGCAGTACAGCCACAACGACCCCGCGACCGCGGCGCAGCTGATCGGCGCTCAGCTGCAGCGGGATCCGGATCTGGTCGGCGTGTTCGCGGCCAACCTGTTCACCGCCGAGGGGTCGGCGACCGGCATCAAGCAGGCAGGCAAGAGCGATCAGGTCGCCGTCGTCGGGTTCGACGCCGGGCCCAACCAGATCCAGGCGCTGCGGGAGGGCACGGTCCAGGCGCTCGTCGCCCAGGATCCCGGCGTCATCGGCAAGTTCGGTGTCGACGAGGCCGTCACCGCACTCGAAGGCGGCCAGAACAGCCCCAACGTGCAGACCGGGTTCACCATCATCACGCGTGAGAACCTCGACGGCGAAGGTGGCGCCGCGGCGTACAAGTCAAGCTGCTGAGCCTGTTTAGTTCTCCTGGCGAGCAGACGCAAAACTGCCCAATTTCGTTGGAAAACAGGCAGTTTTGCGTCTGCTCGCGCTAGGAAGAGACCACCTCGAGAAGGTGGGCGACCGTGTCCGCGATCGCGGAGCGCGCGGCGCGCAGCGCTCCGCGAGGGTCGACGGCGTCGTCGGCCGCCAGGCCCCGTGCGCATGGCCGAGGAGTAGGCGATGTTGAGCGCGGTGCCGATGTTGACCTTGACGATGCCCGCCTGCACGGCGGCGCGCAGCGTCTCGTCGGGCACGCCCGAGGACCCGTGCAGGACGAGCGGGCATCCCACCGCGTCGCGCAGGCGCGCGATGAGATCCAAATCGAGATCGGCGGTCTGGGTGGTCATGGCGTGGGAGCTGCCGACCGCGACCGCCAGCGCGTCGACGCCGGTGGCGGCGACGAAATCGGCGGCCTGGGCCGGGTCGGTGCGCACGCCGGGGGCGTGGGCACTGACCACCTGGGAGTTCTTGCCGCCGACGTGACCGAGTTCGGCCTCCACCAGCAGCCCCCTGGCGCGCAGGGTCGACGCGGCCCGTGCGGTCACGGCGACGTTCTCGGCGTAGGGCAGCGCGCCGCCGTCGACCATCACCGATGAGAACCCCGCGTCGGGTGCCTGCTCCCACAGTTCGGCGGACACCACGTGATCGAGGTGCAGGCTCACCGGCACACCCGCCTCGGCGGCCACCGCCGCCAGCGCGGCGCTCAACGGCCCCAGCGTGCCGTGGAAGGTCACCGTGTTCTCGCTGACCTGCAGGATCACCGGGATGCCCGCCTGTTCGGCGCCGTCGACGATGCCGTGCGCGTGTTCGAGGGTGATGACATTGAATGCCGCGACACCGTGTCCGGCCGCGCGGGCAGGTGCGATCAGCTCGGCCGTGGTCACCAGCGGCATGGCCCTCCTGAGGGGACTTGACCCAACTCCAACTAGACGCAACCATATCCACGTAAACCCAATCCACGCAATCGGCGGTGCACATGGCGTTCGCAGGCCTCGACGTCGGGACGACGTCGAGCAAGGCTGTCGTCTACGACGACGAGGGCACCGTGCTGGGAACCGGTCGTGCGCCCATGGAATGGGACACCGGGCCGTTCGGCACGCAGACCGACTCGGAGCGCTTGTGCCGCAGCGCCTTCGACGCGCTGAACTTCGCCGCGAAGGCGGCGGGGGTTTCGGTTCGGGCGGTCGGCGTCACGAGCATGGGGGAGTCCGGCGTCCTCGTCGACGCGCAGGGCCGGTCGCTCACACCGGTGATCGCCTGGCACGACGACCGCGACCGTGCCGAGGTGGCCGACCTCACCGCGACCATCGGGCCCGAGACCTTCGGAGGGACCGCAGGCAAGCCGTTGCGCGGTCAATGGTCGCTGACCAAGCACCGGTGGCTGCTGACGCACGATCCCGCCGCCCGCGACGCCGTGCGACGCTTCGACGTCGCGGGATGGGTGGTGCACCGCCTGGGTGGTGAACCGGCCCTGGAGTTGTCGCTGGCCGGGCGGACCGGGTGGTTCGACCTCGCCGCAGGAGACTGGTGGGACGACGCACTGGCCTGGTCGGGTGCGACGCGATCGCTCATGGCGCCGTTGGTGGCCGCGGGAGCCCCGGTCGGCGCGGTCACATCCGACGAGGTGAACCCGCTGCTGTGCGACGCCGTACTGACCTTCGCCGGACACGATCATCAGGCGTCCGCGCTCGGGGCGCGCGCCACCGGGCCCGGCCACGAACTGGATTCGTCGGGCACCGCAGAAGCGTTGGTGCGCACCATCGACACCCTTCCGGCACGTTCGGATGTCGCACGTCTGGCCGCGGCGGGCATCACCACCGACCCGAGCGTCGAGGTGGGGCACTGGAGTCTGCTCGGCGGCACCGAGGGCGGGCTCGCGCAGCAGCGCACCCTGGAGCGCCTCGGTGTCGATCTCGCCGAACTCGACCGCGCCGCGGCCGAGAACCCCGGCGCCGGGCCGGGTGCGCAGTGGCGCGCGGTTGTCGAACAGGCCGCCGACGAGGCGCTCGCGTTGCACCGCGCAATGGACGACGTGGTCGGTCCGGCGACCCGCGTCGTGGTCACCGGAGGCTGGCGGCACAGCTCAGAGGTGATGCGCGCCAAGCATTCCCGGTTCCCCGACCTGCAGGTGTCCACCGCCGACGAGGCCGGGGCGCTGGGCGCTGCGACCCTCGCCGCGCGGGCCTGCGGCGCGATCGGCCCGCACGATCATCTGGGCGCGTCATGACCGTCACCGCAACGGGTCGTACGTGGTTCCCCGACGAACGCCACGCCGAGGTGCTGCGACTGCTCGACGCCGATCGTCGTGTCGAAAGCGCGCAACTGGCACACCTTTTCGGTGTCAGTGCCGAATGCGTGCGCAAAGACCTCGCGCAGCTTGAGGCGCGCGGATTGCTGCGGCGGGTGCACGGCGGTGCCGTGCCCGCCGTCAGCAGGCGCACCGAACCCGCCGTCGCCGATCGGACCGAGAACGCACAGGCGAAATCCGCGATCGCGCGGCACGCCCTGCGGTACGTGACCGATGGCGCCACGCTGCTGCTCGACGCGGGCAGCACCACCCTGAGGCTCGCCGAAATGCTGCCCACCGCAGCCGAACTGCTCGTCCACACCAACGCCGTGCCGGTGGCAACGACGCTGCTGGACCGGGGGATCGCGACGGTGCTGCTCGGCGGCCGGATCCGCCAACCCACGATGGCCGCGGTGGGTGCGCTGACCACCGAGGCGCTGGCCGCGATCAACGTCGACGTCGCATTCCTGGGCACCAACGCGCTGTCCCTCGAGCGGGGGCTCACCACACCCGACCCCGACGAGGCCGCCGTCAAACGGCACATGCTCGCCGCCGCCGGACAGCGCGTGTTCCTGGTCGATTCGAGCAAGTTCGGCCGCCACAGCCAGGCCCGCCACGCCAAACTGTCCGACGTCGACGTGCTCATCACCGACGACGGCGCCGACGCGGCCCTGCGCAGGCAGCTGCGCTCGGCCGGTGTCACCGTCGAGGTGGCGCACCGGTGATCATCACGGTCACGCCCAATCCGAGCCTGGACCGCACGCTGCATCTTCCGAGGCTGCAACCCGGCGAGGTCAACCGCGCCAGGTCGAGGATGACCGAGCCGAGCGGCAAGGGCGTCAACGTCGCGCTCGCCCTGCACGGGGCCGGACACGCGACCCGCGCCGTGCTGCCCATCGGAGGGTCCGTCGGCGCCGAGATCGCCTCGGCGCTGGAAGGTTTCGGCCTCGACACCATCGGGGTGCCGATCGCCGGATCGGTGCGCAGCAACGTCACGCTGGTCGAGGCCGACGGCCGCAGCACCAAGGTCAACGAACCCGGCCCGCGGCTGTCCGACGACGAGGTGGACGCGCTGCGCGCGGCCGCGCTCGCCGAAACCGCTGACTGGGTGGTGTGGGCGGGAAGCCTGCCCGCCGGGTTCACGCCGGATCGCCTGCGGGCCGCGGTTGCCGAGGCGCGCGCCGCAGGCCGACGGGTGGCGGTCGACGCATCGGGTGCCGCCCTGGCGGGCGTTCTCGGCGCCGGCGACGGGTTGCCGCACCTGATCAAACCCAACGTCGACGAACTGGCCGATGTCGTCGGCAAACCGTTGACGACGCTGGCCGATGTGGTCACCGCCGCGCGCGGCCTCACCGATCGCGGGGTCGGGGCCGTGCTCGTGAGCCTCGGTGCCGACGGGGCCGCGCTGATCACCTCCGAGCTCACCGTGCACGGCACCGCGCCGGTGGACCGGGTGGTGAACACCGTCGGCGCGGGGGATGCGCTGCTCGCGGGATATCTGGCGGCATGGTCGCAGGAACCGGCCGAGGCCTTGGCGTCGGCGCTGCGATTCGGTGCCACCGCCGTCGAACACGACGGCACCCTCATCGGTGTGCCCGATCCGCAGCGGCCGGTGAATATCGGACCGGTGCGCGGCGAGTTGCGTTTAGGTTGACAACAGGCGGACGCGAACAGGGGGGCGACATGTCCACACCGAAGATCGGCGTGATCGGGGCGGGCATCGTCGGGCTGGCCGTGGCCCGTCGTCTCCAACAGAAGCTGCAGGCCGACGTCACCGTCGTCGACAAAGAAGACGTCGTGGCCGCGCATCAGACCGGGCACAACAGCAATGTCGTGCATTCCGGCGTCTACTACCCGCCGGGTTCGTTGAAGGCCACGCTGTGCCGTCGCGGCGTGGGACTGCTGCGCGACTACTGCACCCAGCGGGGCCTGCCCTACGACGAACTCGGCAAGGTGATCGTCGCGGTCCGGCCAGATGAGCTGACCCGACTCAACGACCTGGCCAAGCGTGCGGTGGACAACGGCATCCCGGACACCCGGGTGATCGACCGGGCGGAACTGCGCGAGCGCGAGCCCCATGTCGAGGGGGTGTCCGCGTTGCTCATACCGAGCACCGCCGTGGTGAGCTTTCCCGCCATCGCACGTGAGTTCGCCCGCGACATCACCGGGGCCGGTGGGGAGATCCGCCTGGGGCGCCGCGTGGTGGGTATCGCCGCGGGAAGCACGGGTGTGGTCATCACCACCGACACCGAGGAGATGACGTTCGACCACGTGGTGGTGTGCGCCGGCCTGCAGTCGTCGACGATCGCCGAGATCTCCGGTGCACCAAGGGATCCCGAGATCATCCCGTTCCGCGGTGAGTACTACGAACTGGTGGCTTCGCGATCGGACCTGGTTCGGGGACTGGTGTACCCGGTTCCCGATCCGCGATACCCGTTCCTCGGTGTGCATTTCACCCGTGGCGTCGACGGTCACGTGCACGTCGGCCCCAACGCGGTGCCTGCACTCGCGCAAGAGGGTTACCGCTGGCGTGACGTCGAGCTGAAGCAGTTGTGGCGGTCCGTCAGCTATCCGGGAATGCGCCGATTGGCGCGTCACCACTGGCGCATGGGGACCAGCGAGATAGCCGGCTCGGTGAGCAAGTCGGTGTTCCTGCGCCGGGCCCGGGACTACATCCCCGAACTGGCGCCGACGGACATCGTGCGGGCCGAGTCAGGGGTGCGTGCCCAGGCGCTGAAGCCGGACGGAAATCTCGTCGACGACTTCGTGATCCATCACCGTCCCGGAATCACCTTGGTGCGCAACGCTCCGTCGCCGGCCGCGACGGCCTCGCTGGCGATCGCCGAACACATCGTCGAGGTGTACGACCGGAGTCGTCCCTGACGGCACGGAGCCGTGGAGCGCTCGTGCGCCGCGAGCGTGCGCGTAGTGCTGCTGCGCGACGGCGTGCCGCGCGGCAGACACGCACGGTCGCGGTGCAAGGGACCAGATCAGTGGGCGCACGGTGGACGCGGGCGGTGTGACGGCGGACCGGCGGGCTCCCAGGTGCGCATGGCCGCCTCGAGCGCGGGGTGGTCGAGCGCGGCGACCGCGACGGGTTCGTGGCCGGGGTGGTGGCGCATGCCCTCCAGCAGGATGGAAACGTAGCGGCGCCACAGGTCGGCATCGACATGGCCGGCGAACTCACTGACCGTGCCTGCGAGCAGCGCGAGCAGGGGCAGATCGGTCGCCGACACCCCTGGGCGGAGATGCCCGTCGCGTTGCGCGCGTTCCACGAGTTCGGTCGTCACGGCGCTGAGGCGCTCCTGCGCGGCCTTCACCCGGTCGCCGCCGTAGCATTTGCTGAACGCGATCTCGCGGAGTCCCCGGTCGGTCGCGGTCAGCTCGCACTCGTGCTCGACGAACCACGCGAACGCCTGCCAGGAGTCGGACTGCTGCAGGGCCGCCTCGGCCAGATCGGTGAGCTGGTTCATGGCGTCTTCGAAGATCGCCTCGAGGAGTTCTTCCTTGGTGGTGAACCGGCGATACACCGTGCCCACGCCCACGCCGGCGTAGTGCGCGACGTCGTTGAGGTTGGGCTCGAGGCCCTTGGCGGCGAACAGTTCGCGGGCAGCCTTCAGTACCCGCTTGCGGTTGCGCTCGGCGTCCCTGCGCAGCGGCCGATCCGGCGTCTCAGGCACACTCATCCCGCCGAGTGTAATGCGGACAACATGAAAGTGGATTGACCTGATCCACTTATCCGATTAGCTTTACTACCCGAAACTTCAGCGTCGCCGGATGCCGGTGGCGCCTCCGGCGCCGGCAGCCCGACTTGGCTGTCGTCGGCTGCGGTCATCGATTTCGGGGAAGGTAGCGATGACAAAGGTGCTCGGTCGGATGTGGCTACCCGTGCTGATAGTCGTCGCGATAGCCGCCGGTGCGCTGATCGTGATGAATGTCCGCACCGTGTTCGGTTCCAATCCCGTGGTCCAGACCGAGATCACCTCCGACAACGCCGAGGACTTCAACCCGAAGTTCGTGAAATACGAGATCTTCGGCTCCGGTTCCACGGCCGTGATCAACTACATGGATCTCGAAGGTAAGCCGCAGCGCGTCGAGAACACGTCGCTGCCGTGGACGTTGACCCTGCAGACCACCCTGCCGTCGGTGGTGCCCCACATCATGGCCCAGGGCGACGGCGACACCATCACCTGTCGCGTCACCGTCGATGACGAGGTCAAAGAAGAGAGGACCGCCACCGGCATGAACGCCGAAACCTTCTGCTATGTGAAGGCAGCATGAGCGCCCCGGCCGACGACACCCCGACCGACGCCATCGCCAAGGCCCGGCACGCCGCACCTCCGCGACCGCGGTTGCCGCGATTCATCAGAACCTTTGCGGTTCCGATCATCCTGGTGTGGATCGCGATCGTCGCGGTCCTCAACACCGTCGTCCCCACGCTCGACGAAGTCGGGGAGATGCGTGCGGTGTCGATGAGCCCCAACGACGCGCCGTCGACGCTCGCCATCAAGCGCGTCGGCCAGGTGTTCCAGGAGTACGACACCAGCAGCTCGGTGATGATCGTGTTGGAAGGCGAAGAGCCGCTTGGCATCGAGGCGCACGCCTACTACGACAAGATGGTCGCCGACCTGCGTGCCGACACCAAACACGTGCAGCACGTGCAGGACTTCTGGGGTGACACCCTCACCGCCTCGGGCGCCCAGAGTGTCGACGGCAAGGCCGCTTACGTGCAGGTCTACATCTCGGGTGACCAGGGCGAGGCGCTGGCCAACGAATCGGTCGAGGCGGTCCGCAAGATCGCCACCGAGCGCCAAGCACCGCCCGGGGTCAAGGCGTACGTGACGGGCGCCGCTGCGACGAGTGCCGATCAGCGTGCCGAGGGCGACGCCAGCATGAAGCTGATCGAGGGCGTCACCTTCGCCGTCATCACCGTGATGCTGCTGGCGGTCTACCGCTCGGTGATCACCACGCTCATCGTGTTGGCGATGGTGGTGCTCGGACTGTCCGGTGCCCGGGGAATCGTGGCAGTCTTGGGTTTCTACAACGTCTTCGGGTTGACCACGTTCGCGACCAACATGGTGGTGACGCTGGCCATCGCCGCGGCCACCGACTACGCGATCTTCCTCATCGGCCGCTACCAGGAGGCGCGGCGATCCGGTGAGGACCGAGAATCCGCGTACTACACCATGTTTCACGGCACGGCGCACGTCGTCCTGGCCTCGGGTCTGACCATCGCGGGTGCGACGCTGTGCCTGCACTTCACCCGGCTTCCGTACTTCCAGACGATGGGCTTCCCGCTCGCGATCGGCATGCTGATCGTGGTGGCCGCGGCCCTGACCGCGGGTCCTGCCGTCATCGCGGTGGCGAGCCGCTTCGGCAAGATCCTCGAACCCAAGCGCTTCAGCCGCTCGCCAGGGTGGCACCGCGTCGGCACCGCGACCGTGCGCTGGCCCGGCGCGATCCTGGTGTGCGCGGTCGTGGCCGCGCTGATCGGTCTGCTTGCGCTGCCCGGGTACTACACCACCTACGACGACCGGCGCTATCTGCCCGCCGACGTCCCGGCGAACATCGGGTACGACGCGGCGTTCCGGCACTTCTCGCAGGCCAAGATGAATCCCGACCTGATGATGGTCGAGACCGACCGCGATCTGCGCAACCCGGCCGACTTCCTGGTGATCGACAAGATCGCCAAGGCGCTCAAGAACGTTCATGGCATCGCCCAGGTGCAGACCATCACCCGGCCCGACGGTGACCCGATCGAACACTCGACGATTCCGTACTCGATCGGCCAGAACGGCAACCCGCAGATCATGAACAACGACTACATGCAGACCAATCTGGAGAATCTGCTCAAGCAGGCTGATGATCTGCAGACCAGCATCGACTCGATGACCGAGATGATGAACATCCAGACCGAACTCGCCGCGGTGTCGCAGTCGATGGCCGACAAGATGAAGCAGACATCGGACGACACCGCGACCGTGCGTGACCACCTCGCGGACTTCGACGATTTCTTCCGCCCGATCCGCAACTACCTGTACTGGGAACCGCACTGCTACGACATCCCGATGTGCTGGTCGATGAGGTCGATCTTCGAGAGCATCGACGGCATCAACACCATGTCCGACGACTTCCAGGACATCGTGCCGGAGATGCAGCGCATGGCGGACCTGATGCCGCGGATGGTCGCGGTGATGCCCGCGCAGATCCAGTCGATGAAGAACCAGAAGCAGACGCTGCTGAACCAGTACCAGGTGCAGAAGGCGCAGCAGGACCAGACCATGGCCATGCAGGAGAACGCCACGGCCATGAGCGACGCGTTCGACAAGGCCAAGAACGACGACTCGTTCTACCTGCCGCCGGAGGCGTTCGAGACCGACGACTTCCAGCGGGGCATGAAGCTGTTCATGTCGCCCGACGGACATGCGGTGCGGTTCACCATCATTCACCAGGGTGACCCGCTGACCGAGGAAGGCACCTCGCGCATGGACGACCTCAAGGTCGCCGCGGCCGACGCGATCAAGGGCACCCCGTTCGAGGGCGCACGCATCTATCTCGGTGGCAGCGCCGCGACGTACAACGACATGCAGATCGGCGCCGACTACGACCTGATCATCGTCGCGGCCTCGGCCCTGATCCTGATCTCCATCATCATGCTGGTGCTCACCCGCGCGGTCGTGGCCGCGGCGGTGATCGTCGGGACGGTGGTGTTGAGCCTGGCCTCGGCGTTCGGGTTGTCGGTGTTGTTGTGGCAGCACATCGTGGGGATCCCGTTGCACTGGATGGTGCTGCCGATGTCGGTCATCGTGCTGCTGGCGGTCGGTGCGGACTACAACCTGCTGCTGGTGTCCCGCATGAAAGAGGAGATCCATGCGGGCATCCGGACCGGCATCATCCGCGCCATGGTCGGCACCGGTGCGGTGGTCACCGCGGCCGGGTTGGTGTTCGCCTTCACGATGGCGTCGATGGCGGTCAGCAGCCTGATCACCATCGGACAGGTCGGCACCACGATCGGCCTCGGCCTGCTGTTCGACACGCTCGTCGTGCGTTCGCTCATGACGCCGTCGATCGCGACGCTGCTGGGGCGCTGGTTCTGGTGGCCGCAGCGGGTTCGCGAGCGGCCGGTCCCGGCCAAGTGGCCTGCGTCGATCCAGCGGACGCCGCAGGAAGCGCTGAACTGATCTTGCGGAGCCCAATGAGTGTCGGGGCCGGTCACTAGACTGGCCCCGTGCTCATTGGCTCGCATGTAGACAACACCGATCCGCTGGCCGCGGCGGCCGCCGATGGCGCCGATGTGGTGCAGTTCTTCCTCGGCAACCCACAGAGCTGGAAGAAACCCAAGCCGCGCGAGGACGCCGAGGTGCTCAAGGCCTCGCCGATCCCGCTCTACGTGCACGCGCCGTACCTGATCAACGTCGCATCGGCCAACAACCGGGTGCGGATCCCGTCCCGCAAGATCCTGCAGGACACGTGTGACGCGGCCGCCGAGATCGGCGCGACGGCCGTCATCGTGCACGGCGGCCATGCCGACGACAACGACATGGCGGCCGGCTTCACCCGGTGGGTCAAGGCGCTCGACGCGCTGAACACCGATGTGCCGGTGTACCTGGAGAACACCGCGGGCGGTGATCACGCGATGGCCCGCCACTTCGACACCATCGCCCGGTTGTGGGATCACATCGGGGACAAGGGAATCGGCTTCTGCCTCGACACCTGCCACGCCTGGGCGGCCGGCGAGGCGCTCATCGACGCCGTCGACCGCATCAAGGCCATCACCGGCCGCATCGACCTGGTGCACTGCAACGACTCCCGCGACGCCGCCGGATCCGGCGCGGACCGGCACGCCAACTTCGGCGCGGGGCAGATCGACCCGCAGTTGCTGGCCGCGGTGGTCAAGGCCGCCGACGCCCCGGTCATCTGCGAGACCGCCGAGGACGGCCGCAAGGACGACATCGCGTTCCTGCGCGAGCACGCCGGCTGATCGACGAGCGGGCACAGCCCGACACAGTTTGAAAACGAAACGCCGCCGGAACGGGCGGTGACGTCGGGGTGAACTAATGTTCGCCACGTGACCGCGGTTGACGACTCGGCAACTGGTGTGAAACCTGGGCCATCCACCGGCGGCACGGCTGACACCGAGGATCCGGCGCGGGGTCGCCGCGCCGGCGTGCTGCGCGTCGTGCGGTACGTCGCCGTCGCGGTCTGGGCCGCCGTCATCGTCTACCGCACCATCACCGACGGTTTCGCGTTCAACCGCGAACTGCTGCTGGTCTACATCTGCACCGGGCTGCTGGCCGCGAGCATCGGCCAGGGCAGGCGGATGCTGTACGTCATCCGCGACTGGCTGCCGTTCGCGCTGGTGCTCGTCGCCTACGACCTGAGCCGCGGCGCGGCGACCCTGATCGGCAGGCCGACGCTGTGGCACTGGCAGGTCGACGTCGACCGCTGGCTGTTCTTCGGCACCGTGCCGACCGTGTGGCTGCAGGAACGCCTCAAACTTCCGCATCCGCCGTGGTGGGAAGTCGTGATCAGCACGGTCTACATGTCGTTCTTCATCCTGCCGTACGTGGTCGCGGGCGTGCTGTGGCTGCGCGACCGCGACGAGTGGAAGAAGTTCGTCCGGCTGTTCGTCGGCTTGTCTTTCGCGGCGCTGGCCATCTACGCCCTGGTGCCCGCGGCGCCGCCGTGGGCGGCGGCCCGGTGCACACCCGCCGATGTCGAGGGCGGCCCGTCCGATCCGCGGTGCATGTTCCGTCCGGCGCGGGGCGTGCCCGACGGCGGTCTGCTCGGTGCGCTGCAGTCCAGCCAGGACGGCGCCAACGCCTGGATCGAGCGCATCGTCACGCGGGGCTGGGGCAAGCTCAACCTGCACTCCGCGACCGCGCTGATCGACCAGGGGCAGGCCAGCGTCAACCTGGTCGCGGCGATCCCGTCGCTGCATGCCGGGCTGACGGCGGCCGTCTCGGCGTTCCTGTGGCGCCGGGCGAACCGCAAGTGGCGGCCGCTGCTCGTGGCCTATCCGCTCATCATGGCGTTCACCCTGGTCTACACGGCCGAGCACTACGTCATCGACATCCTGCTCGGCTGGACGCTGGCCGCGGTGGTGGTCTTCGCCTTCAACCGGTTCCACGCCCTGCGGCGTGCGCGGTCAGGCTGGGCCGGTGAGATAGACCTTGCGCAGCGTCTCGGTGACGGTCCAGACCGTGCGGGTGCCCGCCTTGAGGCGCACGACGCTGCCGGGGCCGAGGTGCAGCGTGGGGCTGCCGTCGGCGAACTCGACCGAACCTGATCCGCCGACGACGACGAACACCTCGTCGGCCTCCTCGTCGGTCATCACCCCCGGCGTCATCTCCCATACGCCGATCTCCATGCCGCCGAACTCGTCGAGGGCGACTGCCGCCGTCCTGGGCGCTCCGCTGACCGATTGATCGGCGGGCACGGGTTCGTGGACCAGTTCGACAGCGGTGGCGTCGACGGCGGTGTTCGGTGTCATCGCAACAGTATGCGGTCCGCCGAGACCCGCTATTACGACTATTGTGCGGCTGTCGGAAAACTGTAACACTGGCGGTATGGCACACGATCCGTCGTTACTGGCCTCCTCGGGCACCCACGTCGTCACCAATCAGGTGCCGCCCATGGAGGACTACAACCCCGCCACGTCGCCGGTGCTCACCGAGGCGCTCATCCGCGAGGGCGGCGAGTGGGGGCTCGATGAAGTCAACGCGCTCGGCGCGCTGAGCGGCAGCAGGCAGGCCCAGCGGTGGGGCGAACTGGCCGACCGCAACCGGCCCATCCTGCACACGCATGACCGGTACGGTCACCGCATCGACGAGGTCGAATACGACCCCGCCTACCACGAACTCATGTCGGTGGCCGTCAGCTACGGACTGCACGCCGCGCCGTGGGCCGACGACCGGCCGGGTTCGCACGTGGTGCGGGCCGCCAAGACCTCGGTGTGGACGCCCGAGCCCGGGCACATCTGCCCGATCTCGATGACGTACGCGGTGGTTCCCGCGCTGAGGTTCAACCCCGAACTGGCCAAGATCTACGAGCCGCTGCTGACCAGCCGGGTCTACGACCCCGAACTCAAGCTCCCGACAACCAAACTCGGCATCACCGCGGGCATGTCGATGACCGAGAAGCAGGGCGGCTCCGATGTGCGGGCAGGCACCACGCAGGCCACCCCCAACGGCGACGGCACCTACACGCTGACCGGGCACAAGTGGTTCACCTCGGCGCCCATGTGCGACATCTTCCTGGTGCTCGCGCAAGCGCCAGGCGGCCTGAGCTGTTTCTTCCTGCCGCGCATCCTGCCCGACGGGCGCCGCAACCGGATGTTCCTGCAGCGCCTGAAGGACAAGCTCGGCAACCACGCCAACGCCTCTAGCGAGGTCGAATACGACGGCGCGACGGCATGGCTGGTCGGCGAGGAGGGTCGCGGTGTGCCGACCATCATCGAGATGGTCAACCTCACCCGGCTCGACTGCACGCTGGGCAGCGCCACCAGCATGCGCAACGGCCTGTCGAAGGCCGTGCACCACGCGCAGCACCGAAAAGCGTTCGGCGCCTACCTGATCGACCAGCCGCTCATGCGCAACGTGATCGCCGACCTGGCGGTCGAGGCCGAGGCCGCCACCATGCTCGCGATGCGCATGGCCGGCGCCACCGACAAGGCCGTCCGCGGCGACGAGCGCGAGAAGCTACTGCGCCGCATCGGTCTGGCGGCAGGCAAGTACTGGGTGTGCAAGCGCGCCACGCCGCATGCGGCGGAGGCGATGGAATGCCTTGGCGGCAACGGATACGTCGAGGATTCCGGGATGCCGCGGCTGTACCGCGAGGCGCCGCTGATGGGCATCTGGGAAGGCTCGGGCAACGTCAGCGCACTGGACACCCTGCGCGCCATGGCAACCCGGCCCGAATGCGTCGACGTGCTCTTCGACGAACTCGGCAGGACCGCCGGTCACGACGAGCGCCTCGACGCCCACGTCGCGACGCTGCGGCGTGACCTCGGCGAGCTCGAGACCATCCAGTACCGGGCCCGTAAGGTCGCCGAGGACATCTCGCTGGCCCTGCAGGGATCACTGCTCGTGCGTCACGGCCACCCCGCGGTCGCCGAGGCGTTCCTCGCCAGCCGGCTCGGCGGGCAGTGGGGCGGTGCCTTCGGCACCCTGCCCACCGGGCTCGATCTCGCGCCCATCATCGAACGCGCGCTGATCAAGGGATGATTTCCTCTCGCGAGCAGACACAAAACTGCCTATTTCCGCGCCAAAAAGTGCAGTTTTGTGTCTGCTCGCGGGGAAAAGCAAGGAACTACGGGGGGACAACACATGACGCACGCGATCCGGCCGGTCGACTTCGACAACCTCAAGACCATGACCTACGAGGTCACGGACCGGGTCGCGCGCATCACGTTCAACCGACCCGACAAGGGCAACGCGATCGTCGCGGACACGCCGCTGGAACTGTCGGCGCTCGTCGAGCGGGCCGATCTCGATCCGGACGTGCACGTCATCCTGGTCTCCGGGCGTGGTGAGGGATTCTGTGCCGGATTCGACCTGAGCGCGTACGCGGAAGGCTCGTCGTCGGCCGGGGGCGGCAGCCCGTACGAGGGCACCGTGCTGTCGGGAAAGACGCAGGCGCTCAATCATCTTCCGGATCAGCCGTGGGATCCGATGATCGACTACCAGATGATGAGCCGCTTCGTGCGGGGCTTCGCGAGCCTGATGCACTGCGACAAGCCGACCGTGGTGAAGATCCACGGTTACTGCGTGGCCGGCGGCACCGACATCGCGCTGCACGCCGATCAGGTGATCGCCGCGGCCGACGCCAAGATCGGCTATCCGCCCATGCGGGTGTGGGGCGTGCCCGCGGCCGGGCTGTGGGCACACCGGCTGGGGGACCAGCGCGCGAAACGCCTGCTGTTCACCGGGGATTGCATCACCGGAGCCCAGGCCGCCGAATGGGGGCTGGCGGTCGAGGCGCCGGACCCCGCCGATCTCGACCGGCGCACCGAGCGACTCGTCGAACGCATCGCGGCGATGCCGGTCAACCAACTGATCATGGCCAAGCTCGCCTGCAACGCGGCGCTGCTCAACCAGGGCGTGGCGACCAGCCAGATGATCAGCACCGTGTTCGACGGCGTCGCCAGGCACACCCCGCAAGGCCACGCGTTCGTCGCGACGGCCCGCGAGCACGGGTTCCGCGAGGCCGTGCGTCGACGCGACGAGCCGATGGGCGACCACGGACGCCGGGCCTCAGGGGTGTGAACATGCCCGCGCTGCGCCGGATGACCGCCCGGTCCGTGGTGCTCAGCGTGATGCTGGGCGCCCATCCGGCGTGGGCGAGCTCGGCCGAACTGATAAGGCTCACAGCGGATTTCGGCATCCGCGAACAGACCCTGCGGGTCGCGCTGACCAGGATGGTGAGCGCGGGTGACCTGGTGCGCTCGGCCGACGGCTACCGGTTGTCGGACCGGCTGATGGCGCGTCAGCGCAGGCAGGACGACGCCATCGACCCCAAGGTGCGGGAGCACGACGGCGAGTGGCTCACGGTGATCGTCACCAGCGTCGGCACCGACGCCCGCACCCGCGCCTCGATGCGTAGCAGGTTGCAGCAGTACCGGTTCGGTGAACTGCGCGAGGGGGTGTGGCTGCGGCCCGACAACCTCGACCAGGCGCTGCCCGACGAGATCACCGGCCGGGTCCGGATCCTGCGCACCCGGGACGACGACCCGCACGATCTCGTCACCCGCCTGTGGGATCTGCCCGGATGGGCCAGCACCGGCCGCCTGCTGCTCGACGAGATGGCCGACGCGACCGAGGTTCCCTCGCGCTTCGTCGTGGCCGCGGGCATCGTGCGGCACCTGCTGGTCGATCCGGTGCTGCCCGACGAACTGCTGCCCGCCGCGTGGCCCGGCGCCGCGTTGCGCGCCGCGTACAACGACTTCGCCGCCGAGCTCGTCGCGCGGCGGGACAACACCGAACTGCTGGAGGCAACGTGAGCGAACCCGTCCGCATCGAACGCAACGGCCCGGTCACCACGGTCGTCATCGACCGCCCCGAGGCGAGGAACGCGGTCAACGGCCCGACCGCCGCGGCCCTGTTCGCCGCGTTCGAGGAGTTCGACGTCGACGACACCGCTTCGGTCGCGGTGCTGACCGGAGCGAACGGAACATTCTGTGCGGGAGCGGATCTCAAGGCGTTCGGTACGCCAGAGGCCAACGCGGTGCACCGGGAGGGGCCGGGTCCGATGGGGCCGAGCCGGATGGAGTTGTCGAAGCCGGTGATCGCGGCGATCAGCGGCTACGCGGTAGCGGGCGGCCTGGAACTGGCGCTGTGGTGCGACCTGCGGGTGGTCGAGGAGGACGCCACCATGGGGGTGTTCTGCCGCCGCTGGGGGGTGCCGCTCATCGACGGCGGGACGGTGCGCCTGCCGCGGTTGATCGGGCACAGCCGGGCGATGGATCTGATCCTGACCGGACGCGCGGTCGACGCCGCCGAGGCGTATGCGATCGGCCTGGCCAACCGCGTGGTACCCACCGGGCAGGCACGTCAGGCCGCCGAGGAACTCGCCGCCGAACTCGCGCGCCTGCCTCAGCAGTGCATGCGGGCCGACCGCCTCTCGGCGATCCACCAGTGGGGCGAATCGGTAAAGGATGCAATGGATTTCGAGTTCGCCAGCATCTCCCGCGTCAAAGACGAGGCGATGCAGGGTGCCGGACGGTTCGCCGCGGGTGCGGGCCGCCACGGCGCCAGGGCCTGAGCCGGATCCGTCCGCGTCACGAGCGGTAAGGAGAACGGCCAGGCGCTCTGTGTGCTCAGTTGGGTGTCACCAGGTATGGGTTGTCGCTTACGATCTCGCACAGGAATTGCGCGACCGCCCTTACCCGGCCGACCTGCCGCAGCTCGCGGGGTACCACTATCCAGTAGCGGCGTCGCACCGAGAACATCTGCGGCAGCACGGATGTCAGTTTCGGGTCGGCTTCGGCGATGTACTGGGGCAGCGGTGCGATGCCGAGCCCGCCGCGCGCGGCCATCCAGTGCCCGGTGATGTTGTTGGTCTGGATCGCGACCCGCTGCTTGTGGGGCAGTGATTCGAGGATCCGCAGCGGTGCGACGTCGAGCAGGGCGTCGATGTACCAGATCAGCGTGTGGCGGGCCAGGTCGGCGAGGTCGTCGATCGGCGGTGCGGTGTCGAGGTATTGCGGTGTGGCGTACAACCGCAGGTCGTATCCGGCCAGTTCCTGCACCAGCACACCCCGCGGCGGCGGTTGTTCGAGGGTGACCGCGATGTCGAAGTGGCGCGCGGACAGCGACCGGTGCTCGGTCGCGGTCACCAGCTCGATGTCGAGATGCGGGTGTCGACGACGCAGGTCGGCCAACCGCGGCGCCATCACGAAGGCGCCGAAGCCATCCGTCGTCGCGACGCGCACGGTTCCGGTCAGCGGGCCTGCCGACGACTTGCGCGTCTCATAGGCGGCGATGACGGCCGACTCCACGGTCTCGGCGCGCGGGAAGAGATCCGCACCGGCCTCGGTGAGCTGCCAGCCGCCCGGGGATCTGTCGAAAAGTCTTTGCCCGAACGACTTTTCGAGTGCGGTGATGCGTCGGCCCACGGTGGTGTGGTCGACGCCGAGATTGCGCGCGGCATCGTTGAGACGCCCGGTGCGCGCGACCTCGAGGAAATAGCGCAGGTTGTCGGCACTGAACGTCGACGACATGATCTCAACATACCTGCAAAACTGCACGAGCGCGTGCGCAAATGGCCGTTGACGGGTGCACAAATGAGACACGAGCATGGGAACACCGCACGAAATCCCGAGCTTGAGGACGATCCCATGGTGACCAACATTGCGCTCCCGCGATTCGCGAAAATCGGTGCAGGAGCGGCAGATGTGCTCGGCGAGGTGATCGCGCAACTCGGTATCGCCAGGCCCGTGCTGGTCACCGACCGCTACCTGGTCGAGACCGGTCAGGCCGAACGGCTGGTCAAGACGTTGCACGCCGCGGGCAGCACGACCGCCGTCTTCTCCGACACCGTGCCGGATCCGACCGTGGGTTCGCTGTCGGGTGGAGTGGAACTCGTCCGCTCCCACAACGCCGACGGCATCATCGGGTTCGGCGGAGGCAGCCCGATGGACACCGCGAAAGCGCTCGCGGTGCTGTCGGTGAACGGTGGCGACATCGCGTCCTACAAGGCCCCCGGCAGCTTCACCGGGCCCGCGCTGCCCATCGTCGCTGTCCCCACCACCGCGGGAAGTGGTTCGGAGGCAACCCAGTTCACGGTCATCACGGACGGCGACACCGACGAGAAGATGCTGTGCCCAGGTCTTTCGTTCCTGCCGATCGCCATCGTGGTGGATTACGAACTGACGGTGTCGATGCCTGCGCGGCTCACCGCCGACACCGGCGTCGACGCGCTCACGCACGCCATCGAGGCGTACGTCAGCAGGCGCGCCAACACCTTCTCCGACGGGCTCGCGCTCGCCGCGATGCAGTCGATCTCCGAGCACCTGCGGCGTGCATACGCCGACGGCGACGACCGCGAGGCGCGTGAGGCGATGATGCTCGCGTCGACGCAGGCGGGCATGGCGTTCTCCAACTCCAGCGTGGCGCTCGTGCACGGCATGAGCCGGCCGATCGGCGGCCACTTCCACCTCGCGCACGGACTGTCCAACGCGATGCTGCTGCCCGCCGTCACGCGGTTCTCGGTCGACTCGGCGACCGCGCGGTACGCCGACTGCGCCCGCGCGATGGGGATCGTCGGTGCCGCCGTGGCTGACCGCGACGCGGCCAGCGAACTCGTCACCGAACTCGAGCGGCTGTGCGCCGACGTCGAGGTGCCGACCCCGCGGTCCTACGGTATCGACGAGAAGGAATGGGAGGCCAGGCTTCCCACGATGGCCGAGCAGGCGCTGGCGTCGGGCTCCCCGCAGAACAATCCCCGGGTGCCCACGCACGACGAGATCGTCGCGCTGTACCGCGAGATCTATTGAGCCGCCTAGCCCTTGCTGACGGAGTTGCCGCTACCGGTGTTGTTCACCTTGGGGTCGCCGTCGCGGTAGGTGATCGTGTTGTTGAGCCCGACGACCGTGAGGTCCTTGTCGATCTTCTCGAACGTGATCTTGTTGTCGGAGCCACCGATGTTGACGTTGGCGCACGTGCCCTTGACCGTCAGCGTGTTGTTGGCCCCGCCCACGGTCAGCGATTTGCCGTCGGCGCAGTCGATGTCCGCGGTGGTGCCGACGGACATGTAGTTGATGGTGTTGCCGATCTCGACGTTGACGCCGGAGGGTCCGGCCGTCGCCGACGGCGTGTTGGTGTCCGAGCTCTCCGAACCGCAGGCCGCGAGACCCAGGATCGCGACCGCTGCCGCGGTGGTGCCGAGTATCCGGGTGGTGTGCGCATGCATGAGCTTCACTGCTTTCTCCGACGGTCAGATGTCAGGCGGGTACCCGATCGATGACGTTCGTCATCTGCAGCTCCCGGCCGCGGTCGATCACGGCGGGCTGTCCGTTCTTGTAGAACACGGTCTGGTCGTAGCCGTACACCGTGATGTCGTTGATGACGTTGTCGGCGACGACGACGTTCGACGACCCCTGCACGGTCACCGCCCAGCAGGTTCCCAAGGCGTTCACGTGGTTGCCCGTGCCGGTGACGAACAGCGTGGCGTTGTTGCAGTCCAGCGTCCGCTCCACGCCCTGCCCGGTGATGTGGGTGTCACCGTTCTTGGCCGCCGCCGTCGGCAGGCCGACGGCCAGTGCCACCGGCATGGCGACGATGCAGGAGACGGCGATCCGGCCAACGGCGATCCAGTGCACGGTGTTTCCCTTCATCCGCTGCAAACCCATCCGCTCCAACGAAGGGTACGTTGCCGTCACAGCAGCCTGGCAGCGGTTGGCCAGTTCGGCGCGCTGTGGTCGGAAGTGTCGCGGGGATTGGCGGTGCTCGGTAGCGTGATGAGCGATGTGCCGGCGTGTTGTTGAGGCTGCTGCCGTCGCGGTCACAGCCGTTGTGACCGCTGCGGCGTGTTCGCACACCGTCACCGGGACGGCGCAGCGCGCCCAGCCCGACCCCGCCGACCCCAGCCGCAGTTACGGCTACGTCGACGATCGGTGCGGGCTGCTGGTCGACAGCACGGTCCAGGAGACCCTCGGCGCGGACAACATCGTCCGTCCCTACAGCGGCGCGGTGTGCCAGTACGTGCTGTCCAGGAGGGCAGCCCCCGACTCGCAGGGCGAGCCCTCGATGATCGACGTGGTGTTCTCGTGGTTCGAGACCGGCACTCTGCAGCGCGAGCGGGAGGTGGCCGAGCAGCGCGCGGCGACCATCACCGACACCGTCATCGAGCGGCAGCAGGCGTTTCTGGCCCGCCGCGACGTGACCGGAGCCGCCTGCTCGGCGACCGCCGCCGCAGGTTCTGGGGTGCTCAGCTGGTGGGTGCAGTTCCGCGGCAAGAAGAGCGGTGACCCCTGCAAGGACGCCGAGAAGCTGCTGTCGCGCACCCTGCAGTCGGAACTGTAGGAAGCATGCGTCACCCGGTTCGTCTCGCGGCGGCTGCCGCCGCCTGCGCGGCGCTGCTGGCGGCGTGCGGGTCACCCGAGAAGGCCCCGGCCCAGCAGTCGCCCGCCCCGGGCACGGGTTTCCGCGGCGTGGACTGCAACGGCGTCACCGACGACGACATCACCAAGGCCGTAGGCTCGGCGATGTTCGAGAAAGCGGTGGTCAGCGACACCGGGTGCTTCTGGCAGGAGAACACCATGCTCGGCACGTTCGGCGCGGGCATGGGCATCTCGACCTGGTGGTACCGGGGCAGTGACATGGACACCGAGCGCACTCTCGAGCAGAACGCGGGCCGCACCCTGACCGAGTTGTCGATCGACGGCAACAAGGGTTTCAAGGCCGCCGACACCAATGTGTGCAGCATCTACGTGGCCAAGGGCGGCGACGTCATCACCTGGTCGATCCAGACGATGAACCCCGCGGCGCTGCCCGACCTGTGCACCGTGATCGAGCAGCTCGCGCAGCTGAGTCAGGACCGGGTGAACTGATCCGCCGAGCGCGCCACCCCGTCACCCGAGGCGCCAGGGGCTAGAGTTTCACGGCGACCCGAATCCGGGTGGCCGGCGTCAGCAGACGTCCATCGTTCGCGAAATGAAGGCAGTGCGCATGTCCGTTCGACCGGAGCCCTCCTCGGGGAGCCGACGCGGTCACGTGCGCACGACGCGGGCCACCCGCCTGAGCCGCGAGACCATCGTCAATGCCGCGCTGACGTTCCTCGACCGCGAGGGCTGGGACACGCTGACCATCAACGCCCTGGCCAACCAGCTCGGCACCAAGGGCCCGTCGCTGTACAACCACGTGCACAGCCTCGACGACCTGCGTCGCACCGTGCGGATGCGCGTCGTCGACGACATCATCTCGATGCTCACCCGGGTGGGTGAGGGCCGCACGCGCGACGACGCTGTGATCGCCATGGCCAGCGCGTACCGCAGTTACGCACATCACCATCCGGGTCGTTACTCGGCCTTCACCCGCATGCCGTTCGGTGACGACGACCCCGAGTACTCCGCGGCCACCAAGGCGGCCGCCGCACCCGTCATCGAAGTGCTCGCGTCCTACGGGCTGGAAGGCGAACAGGCCTTCTACGCTGCGCTGGAATTCTGGGCTGCGCTGCACGGTTTCGTGCTGCTGGAGATGACGGGCGTCATGGACGACGTGGACACCGACGCAGTTTTCACGGATATGCTGCTGCGCCTGGCCTCCGGGATGGAGCGTCGTCGAGCGTAGGGTGGACCCCACTGTCTGACCTGCGATTAGAGCCCCGCGGGCGAGTTTGTTTCGTCGCGGTCGGCCCTGGTATTGTGGTGGATCGTGCCTGGCCCGAAAGGCGCCTGCGGCTGATCCTGTACGCAAGCGTGCCCGCACGCCGGGCCAATTCGCATGTCTAACACGCATCGGATTCCATCCGGTGCGGACGCGTGCGACACGCCCGGACGCGGGGGACGCAGCCGGGTGAAAACTGCAGTACAGAGACTTAAGAACAAGAGAAGCAACACAGAGAAAGCCGGTACATGCCAACCATTCAGCAGCTGGTCCGCAAGGGCCGCCGCGACAAGATCGCCAAGGTGAAGACCGCGGCCCTCAAGGGCAGCCCGCAGCGTCGCGGCGTGTGCACGCGCGTCTACACCACCACTCCGAAGAAGCCGAACTCGGCGCTCCGGAAGGTCGCGCGCGTGAAGCTGACCAGCCAGGTTGAGGTGACCGCTTACATCCCGGGTGAAGGCCACAACCTGCAGGAGCACTCGATGGTGCTGGTGCGTGGCGGTCGTGTGAAGGACCTGCCCGGTGTCCGTTACAAGATCATCCGCGGTTCGCTCGACACCCAGGGTGTGAAGAACCGCAAGCAGGCCCGCAGCCGCTACGGCGCGAAGAAGGAGAAGAGCTGATGCCGCGCAAGGGACCCGCGCCGAAGCGTCCGTTGGTCAACGACCCCGTCTACGGCTCGCAGCTGGTCACCCAGCTCGTGAACAAGGTCCTGCTCCAGGGGAAGAAATCGCTGGCTGAGCGCATTGTCTATGGTGCGCTCGAGCAGGCTCGCGACAAGACCGGCACCGATCCGGTTGTCACCCTCAAGCGCGCACTCGACAACGTCAAGCCTGCCCTCGAGGTCCGTAGCCGCCGCGTCGGTGGCGCGACCTACCAGGTTCCGGTCGAGGTGCGGCCCGATCGTTCCACCACGCTGGCCCTGCGCTGGCTGGTGAACTTCTCGCGTCAGCGTCGTGAGAAGACCATGGTCGAGCGCCTGGCCAACGAGATCCTCGATGCCAGCAACGGCCTCGGCGCATCGGTCAAGCGGCGTGAGGACACCCACAAGATGGCCGAGGCGAACCGGGCCTTCGCGCACTACCGCTGGTGATAGCCGCCGGCGAGCAGTGTTGCCGCCGGCGCAATGACCACACATCTACGAAGCGAGAGAGAAGACTTCTGTGGCACAGAAGGACGTGCTTACCGACCTGAACAAGGTCCGCAACATCGGCATCATGGCGCACATCGATGCCGGCAAGACCACGACGACCGAGCGCATCCTGTACTACACCGGCGTCAACTACAAGATCGGTGAGACGCACGACGGTGCCTCCACGACCGACTGGATGGAGCAGGAGCAGGAGCGTGGTATCACCATCACCTCCGCGGCGGTGACGTGCTTCTGGAACAACAACCAGATCAACATCATCGACACCCCCGGCCACGTCGACTTCACCGTCGAGGTGGAGCGCTCGCTGCGCGTGCTCGACGGTGCGGTCGCCGTGTTCGACGGCAAGGAAGGCGTGGAGCCGCAGTCCGAGCAGGTGTGGCGACAGGCCGACAAGTACGACGTGCCGCGTATCTGCTTCGTCAACAAGATGGACAAGCTCGGCGCGGACTTCTACTTCACCGTGCGCACCATCGAAGAGCGCCTCGGTGCCAAGCCGCTGGTGATCCAGCTGCCGATCGGCGCCGAGAACGACTTCATCGGCATCATCGACCTGGTCGAGATGAAGGCCAAGGTGTGGCGCGGCGAGACCGCCCTCGGTGAGAAGTACGAGATCGAGGACATCCCGGCCGACCTCGCCGACAAGGCCGAGGAGTACCGCACCAAGCTCATCGAGACCGTCGCCGAGACCGACGAGTCGCTGCTGGAGAAGTACCTCGGCGGCGAGGAGCTCACGATCGACGAGATCAAGGGCGCCATCCGCAAGCTGACGGTGGCCAGCGAGCTGTACCCGGTGCTGTGCGGCAGCGCGTTCAAGAACAAGGGCGTGCAGCCCATGCTGGACGCGGTCATCGACTACCTGCCGTCGCCGCTGGACGTCGAGTCCGTGCAGGGACACGCGCCGGGCAAGGAAGACGAGATCATCAGCCGCAAGCCGTCGGTCGACGAGCCGTTCTCGGCTCTGGCGTTCAAGATCGCCGTGCACCCGTTCTTCGGCAAGCTGACCTACGTCCGCGTGTACTCCGGTGTCGTCGAATCCGGCTCACAGGTGGTCAACTCGACCAAGGGCAAGAAGGAGCGGCTGGGCAAGCTGTTCCAGATGCACGCCAACAAGGAGAACCCGGTCGAACGGGCCTCCGCGGGGCACATCTACGCCGTGATCGGTCTGAAGGACACCACCACCGGCGACACCCTGTGCGACCCGAACGAGCAGATCGTCCTCGAGTCGATGACCTTCCCCGATCCCGTCATCGAGGTGGCCATCGAGCCCAAGACCAAGAGTGACCAGGAGAAGCTGGGCACCGCGATCCAGAAGCTCGCCGAAGAGGACCCGACCTTCAAGGTGCACCTGGACCAGGAGACCGGCCAGACCGTCATCGGCGGCATGGGCGAGCTGCACCTGGACATCCTCGTGGACCGCATGCGCCGCGAGTTCAAGGTCGAGGCCAACGTCGGCAAGCCGCAGGTGGCCTACCGCGAGACCATTCGCAAGGCGGTCCAGAACGTCGAGTACACCCACAAGAAGCAGACGGGTGGCTCCGGCCAGTTCGCGAAGGTCATCATCAACCTCGAGCCGTTCGTCGGCGAGGACGGTGCCACCTACGAGTTCGAGAACAAGGTCACCGGCGGTCGCATCCCGCGCGAGTACATCCCCTCGGTGGATGCGGGCGCCCAGGACGCCATGCAGTACGGCGTGCTCGCCGGCTACCCGCTGGTGAACCTGAAGGTGACCCTGCTCGACGGCGCCTACCACGAGGTCGACTCCTCGGAAATGGCGTTCAAAGTTGCGGGTTCACAGGCATTGAAGAAGGCCGCTCAGGCAGCCCAGCCGGTGATCCTGGAGCCGATCATGGCGGTCGAGGTGACCACGCCCGAGGACTACATGGGTGACGTGATCGGTGACCTGAACTCCCGCCGTGGTCAGATCCAGGCCATGGAGGAGCGCAGCGGTGCGCGCGTCGTCAAGGCGCAGGTGCCGCTGTCGGAGATGTTCGGCTACGTCGGCGACCTCCGGTCGAAGACCCAGGGCCGGGCGAACTACTCCATGGTGTTCGACTCGTACGCCGAAGTTCCGGCGAACGTGTCGAAGGAGATCATCGCGAAGGCGACGGGTCAGTGAGAATCGAGGTCGCGCACGGCCGAGGTTTGAACTGAGCCGGAGTCGAGCAATCGCCTCGGCGAAGGCGACTGGCCGGTAATCTGGCCCGTCGGCTCGCGAGACCGCACAACTGAACACATCAACATCTGCTTTAACCAAAGCACCAACAAGTCCAGGAGGACACAACAGTGGCGAAGGCGAAGTTCGAGCGGACGAAGCCGCACGTCAACATCGGGACCATCGGTCACGTTGACCACGGCAAGACCACGCTGACCGCGGCTATCACCAAGGTTCTGCACGACAAGTACCCCGATTTGAACGAATCGCGCGCATTCGACCAGATCGACAATGCGCCTGAGGAGCGTCAGCGCGGTATCACCATCAACATCTCCCACGTGGAGTACCAGACCGACAAGCGTCACTACGCACACGTCGACGCCCCTGGTCACGCTGACTACATCAAGAACATGATCACCGGTGCCGCCCAGATGGACGGCGCGATCCTGGTGGTCGCCGCCACTGACGGCCCGATGCCGCAGACCCGCGAGCACGTGCTGCTGGCCCGCCAGGTGGGTGTGCCCTACATCCTGGTCGCGCTCAACAAGTCGGACGCGGTCGACGACGAGGAGCTCATCGAGCTCGTCGAGATGGAGGTCCGCGAGCTGCTGGCCGCTCAGGACTTCGACGAGGAGGCCCCCGTGGTCCGCGTCTCGGCGCTCAAGGCGCTCGAGGGCGATCCCAAGTGGGTCAAGTCCGTCGAGGAGCTCATGGAGGCCGTCGACGCGTCCATCCCGGATCCGGTTCGCGAGACCGACAAGCCGTTCCTGATGCCCGTTGAGGACGTCTTCACGATCACCGGTCGTGGCACCGTCGTCACCGGCCGTGTCGAGCGCGGCGTGATCAACGTGAACGAGGAAGTCGAGATCGTCGGCATCCGCCCGGAGACCACCAAGACCACGGTCACCGGTGTCGAGATGTTCCGCAAGCTGCTCGACCAGGGCCAGGCCGGTGACAACGTCGGTCTGCTGCTCCGCGGCATCAAGCGCGAGGACGTCGAGCGTGGCCAGGTTGTGGTCAAGCCCGGCACCACCACCCCGCACACCGAGTTCGAGGGCCAGGTCTACATCCTGTCCAAGGACGAGGGTGGCCGCCACACGCCGTTCTTCAACAACTACCGTCCGCAGTTCTACTTCCGCACCACGGACGTGACCGGCGTCGTGACCCTGCCCGAGGGCACCGAGATGGTGATGCCCGGTGACAACACCGACATCTCCGTCAAGCTGATCCAGCCCGTCGCCATGGACGAGGGCCTGCGCTTCGCGATCCGCGAGGGCGGCCGTACCGTCGGCGCCGGCCGGGTCACCAAGATCATCAAGTGATCTAGGTTCAACACCAAGCGAGCGGCGCTCACCCGAAAGGGTGAGCGCCGCTTTGCTTTTGGTGTGCAGTGCCGGGTGTGCGGTTGCCTGCGCGACGGGTCGTGTGGGGCGCATGTGGCTGCGCGTCCGGCGCCGAGTTCCCGACGACTTGCGTTGACTTCGCGCCATCGACTGATGGCGTCTAGAGTCAACGGGTACGAGTTTTACCGAGAGCCGAGGTTTTGCGTGGATGTCGATGTAGCCGAACCGATCCCGGAGGTGACGACCTCGACTCCGGGGCGCGTCGAGCAGATCCGCAGTCGGCTCACCCCATCGCGAATCATCGCAGGCATCTCGACCACGGTCGCCGTCGTCGCGGTTGCGGCGCTGATCGCAGTGGTCACCGAACGCCCGGAGACGCAACCGGTCGAGGACACCGGCCGGGCGGTCGCGTCGCCGACGGCGTCACCGGCGCCTGCTGCGGTGCCGACACCCGCACCGGCACAACCGGTCGCGGCCCACTCCGTCTCAATGGTGCCGGAGGCGCTGCTTCCGGCGTCCCCGTCCACACCCGCACCGGCGCCGGCCGCGGCCGCTCCGACAAGTGGGGGACTGGTCGACATCTTCGGCGCCCGGCCCAGGCCCGTGGCGTCGTCGGCCCCGTCGGCGGCCCCGCGACCCGCGCCCGCGACAACGACGCCCGCCCCCGCCTGGCCGGCACTCGACCTTGCCCAGGCGAATTCGCAGTGGCAGTCGGCCGTTGCGGCCGCGAACGCTCAGCCCGCTGTCAACGCGGTGGTCGGCACCGTGACGGGTACGACGGGCTGGGTCGGCAGCGGCGCGATGAACGTGCTGGGCGAGCTTCTCGTCGCATGGATCAATCAGAACGGGCAGATCCCCGGCCAGAATCCCGCGGTCCCACCCGCGGACGGGCTGGCGGCATTGCTGCTCGGGCCGACAGCTGCGGCCGGGGCGGGCCTGCCTGCGGTGAACTGGTCGGCGGTTCCGCCGCCGCAGCTGCCGCCGGTCGACTGGACGAAGATCCCGCCGCCGCAGCTGCCGCCGGTCGACTGGACGAAGATCCCGCCGCCGCAGCTGCCGCCGATCGACTGGACGAAGATCCCGCCGCCGCAGCTGCCGCACTTCGACGACCCGTTCGCCAGACTGCCCAGCATCACCCGGGCGGTGGGTCTTCCGTTCTGACGCTGCCGTGTAACGCCTGAGGCCGCTGCGGCGACCTCTCTTGCGTAGGTTCGTTTCACGGGTTGGGGGAATTGATGCTGCGACGGATGTGGGCACTGGCCGCGTCGGCGGCGGTGCTGGGAGGCACGCTGATCGGACTCGCCGCACCGGCGTCGGCCGCCCCGGAATGTCCCGACCTGCACTGGATCGGCGTCGCCGGATCCGGTGAACGCGAGGACCCCACACTCGACGACGGCATGGGCCGCGTAGTCTACCGCTCCCTGCAGGACTTCTCCCGTCTCGTCGCCGAGGACGGCCGGACGATGACCGCCGAACCCGTCGTCTACCCCGCGGTGGAGGTGCCCGCCGACGGCGACCTGCTCGGCTGGGGCGGGTTCATGAGCAGCGTCGACACCGGTGTGGCGGCGTTGGCGAACCAGTACGCCGCCTTCACACAGCGCTGCCCGCAGAGCAAGGTCGTGCTGGCCGGCTACTCGCAGGGCGCGATGGTGGTGCACCGCAACCTCAATGCGTTGGCCAGCAGCCCGAACCTGGCGGCCGCGCTGCTGGTCGCCGACGGCGACCGGTTGCCCACCGATCCCACGATCAACCTCGGCACCGCGACGATGGTGCCGGGCCCCGGGAAAGGTGTCGCCCAGGAGTGGCCGATCCTGGCGCATGCTCCCGCACCGCTGCCTCCGACGGTCGGCAGCCGCACCATCAGCGTGTGCGACCGCGGCGACGCCGTGTGCGACGCCGACCCCGACGCCGACGAGGTGACGGCCGCGGCCATCGCGGTGCACACGAGCTATGCGCGCGGCGCCTCGCAGCCGTGGACCTGGCCGCTGTACCAGTTGCTCATGCCCCAGGCGACCCTGCCGACGCTGCAGACACCGGACCCGACGCAGTTGCCGACCGAGACCTCTGTTCAGGCCGCCACGGAGCCCGCTCCACAGTTAGGCTGATCTACCTCGCCAAGGCCGAGAGGAGCAGAGGATGTCGACCCTGTGGCGTTATGTCCGGATCCAGGCCTTCGTACTGCTGTGTGGCATCGTGGGACCGATCTTCCTGGTGATCTATTTCGGCAGCGGCGGCGACCCGTTGATCAAGTGGATGTTCTGGACAGGTCTGCTCGTCACGGCCCTCGACGTGCTGATCGCGCTGGGTATCACGGCCTTGGGCACCCGGTCGTCGGCCAAACTGGAAGCCCTCGAACAGATCGGGGTGCTTGCGCTCGCCCAGGTCGTCGGGATCCATGAGACCAACACGCGCATCAACGAGCAGCCGCTGGTGAAGCTGGACCTGCAGATATCCGGACCCGGGCTAACCCCGTTCGCGACGCAGGACCGCGTGCTGGCGTCGGTGGCACGGCTGCCGATGATCACCAACCGCAAGCTGGTTGCCCTCGTCGATCCGATGACGCACGAATACCGGATCGACTGGGAGAGAAGCAGTTTGATCAGCGGCCTGATGCCTGCCACGTTCACGATCGCCGAGGACAACACCACCTACGACCTGACCGGGCAAACCGAACCGCTGTTGGAGATTCTGCGGATTCTCAAATCGCACAACATCGGCATGGACAACATGGTCGATCTGCGCGCCAATCCGGTTGCCCGCGAACAGGTGCAGAATGTGGTCCGTCGCGCCGCCGCGCAGCAGAGTGCGCCGCACGGCGTGCCCCGGCCGGCAGGCCAGCCCGCGTCGCAGGACGCACCGCCGGCGCCGTCGACGGCGCAACGCCTGCAGGAACTCGAAACCCTACGCGCCACCGGCGCTGTCACCGAGGCCGAGTACACGGCGAAGCGTCAGCAGATAATTGCCGATTTGTAAATATCGCCAGTTCACGGTGGTAACGTCGCCATTCGTGCAACCGAGTTCCGTGCAGGAATTTTGAAGCGATGGCCGAACCTGTTTTCACACCTGGGGTTCGGTCACCCTCGCGGTCAGTTGCTGTCCGTCGTCGCATTCCGGTGACTACCTGCGCCTGCGTCGGCGCGTCTATCTCCGGGCAGTTCACCGGTTGCTGTGCCGAGAAGGCACCGTGACCGCCACCGAATTGCACGTGAAAGACACCAAGGTCAGTTTGCCCACCCTGACCGCCATGGTCATCGGCTCGATGATCGGGTCCGGTGTGTTCCTGCTTCCCGGCCGGTTCGGTACCGAATCCGGGGTGGCGGGAGCGCTGATCGCCTGGGCGATCGCCGGCACCGGCATGTTGATGCTGGCGTTCGTGTTCCAGCGCCTGGCGATGCGCAAGCCGCAGCTCGACGCGGGGCTGTTCGCGTATGCGAAGGCCGGGTTCGGCGACTACATGGGCTTCAACTCCGCCTTCGGGTTCTGGGCCTCGGCGTGCGCGGGCAACACGTCGTACTGGGTGCTGATCATGGCTACGACGAGCGCGCTGTTCCCGGCGCTCGGTGCAGGCGACACGCTGCTCGCGGTGATCTGCTCGTCGGTCGGAGTGTGGCTGTTCTTCTATCTGATCCTGCGGGGCGTGAAACAGGCCGCGGTGATCAACCGGATCGTGACATGGGCCAAGATCGTTCCGATCCTGGTGTTCATTGTCATCTCGATCATCGCCTTCAAGGGGGGTGTGTTCACTGCCAACTTCTGGGGCGGTGACGGAAACTACTCGTGGGCATCGCTGTTCGAACAGGCCAAGGGCACGATGCTGATCACGGTGTTCGTCTTCCTCGGCATCGAGGGCGCGAGCGTGTACTCGCGTTTCGCGCGCAGGCGCGAGGACGTCGGGCGGGCGACGGTCATCGGGTTCTTGTCGGTGCTGTCGGTGTTCATGCTGGTGACCCTGGTGTCCTACGGTGTGCTGCCGCAGAGCCGGCTGGCCGATGTGCCGCAACCGTCGATGGCGTCGGTCCTGGAATCCATAGTGGGCGAATGGGGTTCGGTCTTCATCAGGCTCGGCGTCATCCTGTCGGTGCTCGGTGCCTACCTGGCGTGGACACTGATGGCCGCCGAAATGCTGTTCATCCCGGCGAAGTCCGAGGACATGCCGCGGTTTTTGACCAGGGAGAACTCCAACGGTGCACCGGTTCCTGCGCTGATCATGGCCGGTGGACTCGTCCAACTGCTGCTCATCCTGCTGCTGTTCGCCTCCGACGCCCTCAATTTCATGCTGGACCTGACCGCCGCGCTCGCCCTGGTCCCGTATTTGCTGGCGGCCGGCTACGCACTGAAGCTCACGATCACCCGGGAGACCTACGGCGACGCGCGCTCGACGGTTCCCGACATGATCGTCGCCGCGGTCGCCACCTTCTACACGCTGTTCCTGCTGTACGCCGCGGGATGGGAACACCTGCTGCTGTCCTGCATCCTCTACGCCGCGGGCGCGGTGCTGTACTGGCTGGCCCGTCGCGAGCGCAAGCTGCGGATCTTCACCGCCGCGGAGGCCGTGCTGTTCGGCCTCATCGTGCTCGGCGCGCTCGGCGGGATCTACGGGCTGATCTCCGGCGGCATCCAACTCTGAACTGCCACAACCTGGAAGGACTCTGATGAGCAATCCCTCCGACGCGTACGGCGTGCACTCCGAGGTCGGCAAGCTGCGCAAGGTGCTGGTGTGCTCACCCGGTCTGGCCCACGAGCGCCTGACACCGACCAACTGCGACGAGCTGCTGTTCGACGACGTGCTGTGGGTGCAGAACGCGCGTCGCGACCATTTCGACTTCATGGACAAGATGCGTGACCGCGGAGCCGAAGTGGTCGAACTGCACGACCTGCTCACCGAGACCATGGACATCCCGGAGGCCAAGGCCTGGCTGCTGGACCGCAAGATCACCCCCAACGAGGTGGGGCTCGGGCTCGTCGACGACACCCGCGGATTCCTCAATTCGCTGACCTCGCGCCGGCTCACCGAACTGCTGATCGGCGGGATGTCGATCAGTGACCTTCCGCCCGAGATGCAGTCGGGTTACCGGGCTTTGGCCCGCGAGGCCAACGGTGTCACCGAATACCTGATGCCGCCGCTGCCCAACACGCTCTACACCCGCGACACCACCTGCTGGATCTACGGGGGACTCACGCTCAACCCGTTGTTCTGGCCCGCACGCCACGATGAAACCCTGCTGATGCAGGCCATCTACGAGTTCCACCCCGACTACGTCGGGTCACAGGTGTGGTGGGGTGACGCCGAGGAGAACTGGGGCCTGGCAAGTTTCGAGGGTGGTGATGTGCTGGTGCCGGGCAACGGCGTCGTGCTCATCGGGATGAGCGAACGCACCTCGCGGCAGGCCATCACCCAGGTCGCCGCAGAACTGTTCGACGGGGGCGCCGCCGAGAAGGTCATCGTCGCGGGTATGCCGAAGCTGCGGTCGGCGATGCACCTCGACACCGTGTTCACCTTCGCCGACCGCGACGTCGTGACCATCTACCCCGAGATAGTCGACTCGATCCAGCCGTTCGTGCTGCATCCGTGCGACCGGGACCCCGGCGTCGAGGTCGAGCAGGCGACCAAGCCGTTCGTCGAGGTCGTCGCCGACGCGCTGGGGCTGGCCGAACTGCGCGTCGTCGAGACCGGCGGCACCCGGTACGACTCGGAGCGGCAGCAGTGGGACAGCGGCAACAACCTCGTCGCGGTGGAACCCGGCGTCGTGTTCGCCTACGACCGCAACACCCACACCAACTCGCTGCTGCGCAAGGCGGGCATCGAGGTCATCACCATCGTCGGTGCGGAACTGGGCCGCGGACGAGGTGGCGGGCACTGCATGACGTGCCCGATCATCCGCGACCCGCTCGACTGGTAGGGACTAGAACACGTTCTATTTTGGCTGTAGCCTGGTCGGGGATCGAGAGAGGACCGGTGATGGCGTCAGTTGGTGGAACGCTCGAAGGGCGCGTGGCATTCGTGACCGGGGCCGCTCGGGGCCAGGGACGCGCGCACGCCGTGCGGTTGGCCGACGAGGGCGCCGACATCATCGCCATCGACGTGTGCGCACCGGTCGACGACACCATCACCTACCCGCCCGCGACGCCCGAGGACCTCGCCGAGACCGTCAGCGCGGTCGAGGCGACCGGCCGCAAGGTGCTCGCGCGCGAGGTCGACATCCGCGACCTCGGCGCCCAGCAGCAGGTGGTCGCCGATGGGGTCGAACAGTTCGGCCGGCTCGACATCGTGGTGGCCAACGCGGGCGTGCTCAGCTGGGGACGCATCTTCGAGATGTCGCCCGAGCAGTGGGACACCGTCATCGACGTCAACCTCAACGGCACGTGGCGCACCATCCGCGCGGCGGTGCCCGCGATGATCGAGGCGGGCAACGGCGGGTCGATCATCATCGTCAGTTCGTCGGCCGGTCTCAAGGCGACACCGGGTAACGGCCATTACGCGGCGTCCAAGCACGGACTCGTCGCGCTCACCAACTCACTGGCACTTGAGGTGGGGGAGTACGGGATTCGCGTCAACTCCATCCATCCCTACTCGATCGACACCCCGATGATCGAGCCCGAGGCCATGGCCGAGGTGTTCGCCAGGTACCCGAGCTATCTGCACAGTTTCGCGCCCATGCCGCTGCATCCGGTCGGCCAGGGCGCCGAGGGGCTTTCGACGTTCATGACGCCAGAAGAGGTCTCCGACGTGGTGGCCTGGCTGGCCGGTGACGGCTCGGCGACGTTGTCCGGCAGCCAGATCGCCGTCGACCGCGGTGTGATGAAGTACTGATTTTCCGCGAGCAGTAGCTCCTATGTCAAGCCGCTGCTGATTGTGGCGGCTGACTGGGGGTTTGGTGTGCGGTGTCGTGGCGTAGGGCGTGGTAGACGCGGCGGGCGATGCGGCGTTTGACGCAGCGTAGGGCGGCGGCTTTGGTTTTCCCGGCTTCTCGGAGGCGTTGGTAGTACTGGTGTCCGGGGCTGTTGGGCATACGGATCTGGGTCAACGCGATGCGGTGAAAAGCCGCGTTGAGTTGACGGTTACCAGCCCGGCTGAGGCGCATTTGTCCGGCGCTGGCTCCCGACCATGCCGGGATCGGGGCCACCCCGCAGTGAGCGGCGAACGCCGGTTCGCTGCGAAACCGGTCGATCCCGGCGGCTTCGGCGACGATCTTGGCCGCGGTTAACTCCGCGCACCCTTCAATCGCCAGCAGCGCCAGGGCGATCTGCTGGACCCGGGCGCTCAGGCGTTTGGCCAGGGCGTTGATCTCGGTGGTTAGCCGGATGATGTCGACCAGCTCGGCTCGAGCGATTTCGGCGAGCACCCCGGTCGGCTCGGCCAGCCAGGCCTGCAGGGCCTGCTGATGCTTGAGGGTGTCAAGCGCACCTACCGTGGCAGCCTGCTCGGGATCGAGGTCGTGGATATGCCAGCGCAGCCGGTTGATCGCCGCGGTGCGTTGGGCGACAAGCACATCGCGGCGATCGGTGAGCAGCTTGAGCTCCAGGGAGGTCTGGTCATGGCTGGCGACGGGCAGGTCCGGTTCGCGCAGCACCGCCCGGGCCACCGCCAGCGCATCGATCGGATCGGACTTGCCGCGGCTACGTGCGGACTTGCGCACCGCGGCCATCAGTTTGGTGGGTACCCGCACCACCTGCTGGCCTGCGCTGAGCAGATCACGTTCCAGGCGGGCGGACATGTTGCGGCAGTCCTCGATGCCCCAGACCAGCTCGCCGCCGAACTCCTCGCGTGCCCACGCAATCGCGGCGCGGTGCCCGGCGGTGGTCGCCCGCACGGTCTTGCTGCCCAGTTTGCGTCCGACCTCGTCGACAGCGACAAAGGTGTGGCTGGACTTGTGCACATCGGCTCCAACAACAACCATGGTGGTTGCCTCCTTCACCAGTGAACAGAGGTGTGTTGAGGTCGGGCCGGCCGGCGGACACTTCTCAGTCGGGGCGATGCCACGCTCCTATCAAGTCACGCCGGTCGGTCCTTCACACCTGGTGCCGGCACTACTGCTCAGCGCCAACCCCCCCGGGGCGGCAGACGCAAAACGAGCCAGACACCAGATGATCCAGACCCAACCACCGCAACGCGGCAAAATCCAGACTGACACTGAGACGCAAAACTGTCCTTTTCTCTGCGAAAAAGTGCAGTTTTGCGTCTGCTCGGCAGAGGTACGGGGCCCGGTCAGCCCGGCAGGACGAGCACCGGAACCGGGCTGTAGCGCATGATCTTCGAGCCGCGCTCGCCGAGGAACACCCGCGCGACGGCGCCAGACGGCGTCGTCCCCATCGCGAGCACCTCACCCTCGATCCAGTCGATCGAGTCCAGCGCGTCATCCCATGCGCTGCCGCTCGCGACGGCGACCTGCACATCCTCGCCGATGACCCCGTCGGACTTCAGGCGCAGCAACGCTTCCTGCGCCTGCTCGACCCATTCCTGCAGAACGAGATCTTCCTTGTTGAGCCCGACGAGCGGCGGGTACATGTTGCGCCCACGCACCGCGAAGGTGACGACCCGCATCGCGACACCCAACCGCTCGGTGAGCGCCGCGATGCGCTCGACGACGTCGACGGCGTCGCGGCTGCCTGAGTACGCACACGTGATCCGCGTCAGTCCACCGCTTTTCGGGCGACGGTAGCCGCGCGGGCTGACCGCGAGCGGCACCGGGCACGAGTGCAACAACCGGTCGGCCGTCGAGCCGACCACCACTTGACCCAGCTTGCCGTCGGCGGCCGAACCCAGGATCAGCGCCTCGGCACCCAGCGATTCGACGGCCTCCAGCAGGCCGTCCGACACCGACCGGTGCGCGAACTTGTGGAAGGTCACCTCGAGGTCGGGATCGAGTTCGGCGATGACCCGGCGGGCCTGCTCGGCCGAGGTCGACGCCAATTGTGCGGCGTATTGCGCATATTCGGCGTCGATGCGTGCCGGTGACGGCGTCATCCACGGGCGCGGCACGACGGTCGCCACCGCCAGCGACGTCTGCAGCGTGAGCGCGGCCCCGACCGCGAGGTGCAGCGGCGACGCCCCCGCCTTGCCGGTCAGATAGCCCACCACGACTGTCATGAGTCATCCTTCGCCTTCGCCCGATGAATACCCCTCACGCCTTCGACTCCGGCTGACGTGTCGTCATGACGTCGTCCTCACCGGCGGCCGCACCCGGGATGTACCCGTCACCACCGTCGTTGAGCGCACTGTGGCGTCGGCCCCACAGCAGGTAGAACACCAGCACCGCACCCACCCACACGCTGAACCACAGCCACGTGATCTTCGGTAGGCCCGCGAGCACGATCCCGCACGCGATGATCGACAGGATCGGCGTCACCGGATAACCCGGCACCTTGAACGACCGCGGCAGGTCCGGTTCACGCACCCGCAACAGCACCACGCCCGCCGACACCACGATGAACGCGACCAGGGTGCCGATCGACACCAGATCCCACAGGTAGTCCAGCGGCACGAACCCCGCGAGCGTGCCGGTGACCAGCGCCACGACGATGGTGTTGTTGATCGGGGTCATGGTGTGCACGTTGACTTTTGCGAACATCGGCGGCAGCAGCCCGTCGCGGCCCATCGCGAACAGGATGCGGGTCTGTCCGTACATCACCACGAGGGTGACCGAGAAGATCGAGATGACCGCGCCGAACGACAGGATCGTGCTGGCCCAGGTCTGACCGTGCAGGATGTTGGTGAGGATCACCGCCAACCCGGCCTCGGCCTGCTCCGGGGAACCGAACTCCTCGGCCGACTGCGCGCCCAGACCGGCGAACGCCACCAGGATGTAGACGCTCGTGACGACGAACAACGCTCCGATGATCGCGCGGGGCATGGTCTTCTGTGGATTCTTCACCTCGTCACCGGCGGTGGAGACGGCGTCCAGACCGATGAAGGTGAAGAAGATCGTGCTGGCCGCCCACTTGATGCCGTCGAAACCCTTGTCCCAGAACCCGGCGAAGTGATCGGTGGTGAACGCCGTGAACGCGACGGCGACGAACAGCCCGAGCACCGCCAGCTTGACGATCACCATGACCGTGTTGACCAGTGCGGATTCACTGGCACCGCGGATCAGCAGCAGCCCGCACATCACGATCAACAGCGTGGCGGGCAGGTTCATGATGCCGGGGTTCTCACCCCACGGCGCCGACGTGAGCGCCTGCGGAATGCGCCAGCCGAACAGGTCGTCGAGCAGCTGGTTGAGGTAACCACCCCAGCCGATGGAGGTCGCCGACATCGAGACGCCGTACTCCAGCAGCAGGCATGCCGCCACGCCCATGGCCACGAACTCGCCCATCGTGGTGTAGGCGTAGGAATACGTCGACCCCGAAACCGGCACCGCCGAGGCCATTTCGGCGTAGCACAAGGCCGAGAGACCGGCCGCGACACCGGCGAGCGCGAACGCCACGAGCACCGCCGGACCGGCCTCGGGCACGGCCTGCTGCAGCACCAGGAAGATGCCCGTGCCGACGGTCGCCCCGACCCCGAACAGCGTCAGCTGGAAGGTGCCGATACTTCGCTTCAGGTGATCGGACGCGCCGTGGGCGACCGGGGCGCCGAGAACCGGGCGGCGGCGCAACAACTGGCCGGCCATGCTGCTGGCTGGGGCTGACATGGTGCCTCCTAGGTGCCGATCAAGCGATTATCGGCGCACCTCCATCAAGGTGTCGGCGAATCGGTCAACCGCCCAGTCGATCTCCTCGGCGGTGACGACCAGGGGCGGAGCGAACCGCAACGTCGAACCGTGGGTGTCCTTGACCAGCACCCCGCGCTGCGCCAGCGCCACGCTGAGTTCCTTGCCGGTGCCGAGCGCCGGGTCGATGTCCACCCCGGCCCACAACCCGCGGCCACGCACCGCGAGCACGCCGTGACCGATCAGGTGCTGCAGGCGGGCGTGCAGGTGCGCGCCGAGTTCGGTTGAGCGGCGCTGGAACTCGCCGCGTTCGAGCATGGCGACCACGGTGCTGCCGATCGCCGTGGCCAGCGGGTTGCCGCCGAACGTCGACCCGTGCTCACCGGGATGCAGCACACCCAGCACGTCGCGGTCGGCGACCACGGCCGACAGCGGCACAACGCCGCCGCCGAGCGCCTTGCCCAGCAGGTACACATCGGGTACCACGTCCCAGTGCTCGCACGCGAAGGTGCGACCGGCGCGTGCCAGGCCGGACTGGATCTCGTCGGCGATCATCAGCACATTGCGCTGCGTGCAGATCTCGCGCACCCGGGGCAGGAAGTCCGGTGGTGGCACGATGATCCCCGCCTCGCCCTGGATCGGTTCGAGGAGCACCGCGACCGTGTCGTCGTCGATGGCGTCGGCCACCGCGGCGGCATCCCCGAACGGCACCGACCGGAAACCCGGTGTGTACGGGCCGAATCCGCGGCGTGCGGTCTCGTCGTCGGAGAAGCTGATGATCGTGGTGGTGCGGCCGTGGAAGTTGTTGCGCGCCACCACGATGTTCGACTCACCGGCCGCGACGCCCTTGACGTCGGTGCCCCATTTGCGGGCCACCTTGATCCCGCTCTCCACGGCCTCGGCGCCGCTGTTCATCGGCAGGATCATGTCTTTGCCGCAGAGCGCGGCCAGGGCCCGCGCGAACGGGCCGAGCTGATCGGAGTGGAACGCGCGGCTCACCAGGGTCAGCCGGTCCAGTTGCGCGTGCGCGGTCGCGATGATCTCCGGATTGTGGTGCCCGAAGTTCACCGCCGAATAGGCCGCCAGGCAGTCCAGGTAGCGGCGACCGGTGACGTCGGTGATCCAGACGCCCTCGGCGCTCGCCGCGACGACGGGCAGCGGTGAGTAGTTGTGCGCGACGAACCGATCGTCGAGGGCAATAACTTCGACGCCGGCCTCGACGGTGGACGGGGCGGTGGCCGGGGTGGCCTCCCTGGCGCCACTGGGGCCCAGACCGTGGTTCACATTGTCCAGAATGGTCATGGGTGCAACTCCAATGTGCAGCATTTGACCGATCCGCCGCCCTTGAGGAGCTCGGTGAGGTCGACGCCGATCGGTTCGAAACCGGCGCGCCGCAGCTGATCGGCGAGACCGGTCGCGGCCGCGGGCAGCACGACGTGCTTGCCGTCGGACACCACGTTGAGCCCCAGCACGTACGCGTCGGCGGTGGCGACCTCGATCGCGTCGGGGAACAGGTCCTGCAGGCGACGACGCGAGTCGGGGCTGAAGGCCGGCGGGTAGTAGGCGATCGTGGTGTCGTCGAGCACGGCCAGCGCGGTGTCGAGGTGGTAGAACCGCGGGTCGACGAGCTCGAGGCTGACGACCGGCAGCCCGGTGAGCGCTTGGATCTCGTCGTGCGCGCGGCGGTCGGTACGGAAACCCCACCCCGCCAACAGGTTTGACCCGACCAGTAGAAGGTCACCCTGACCTTCGTTGACGTGCTGGGTGAACACCGTCTCGAGCCCGTGGGCGGCGGCCCACTCGGCGTAGGCCTCGGCCTCCGGTTCGCGTTGCGGGTAGGCGAAGCGCGCGATCACGGCGGTGCGCCCGATGATGAACCCGCCGTTGGCGGCGTAGACCATATCGGGCAGGCCCGGGCGGGGTGGAACCGGGTCGACGGTGTGCCCGAGGTCGACGTAGATGTCGTGCAGTACCCGCCACTGGTCGAGCGCGCGTTGCGTGTCGACCGGCGTCGTGAGATCCATCCACGGATTGATGGCGTACTCGACGGTGAAGTACTGCGGAGCGGTCATGGCGTAGTGGCGGACGGTGGATCGGCGTGCCGGCGGAGCGGCGACATCAGCGGAGGGGCCGTGGTGATCCGGGCGGGCACGGTCATCCCAGATGACATCGTCGGAAATCGTCATGATTCGACGATATGAACCCCTGATCACGCAAGCAATCGCGAGAACTTGCGCAATATATAGCGATATATTGCGTCTGCGAGCTGTTCGCGGCGATTTGTTGCACAGGAGTCGATATGCCCCGGGTGGACGAGACGGACGAGCGGATTCTCGGCGTTCTCGCCGAGGATGCGCGGGCCACCTATGCCGAGATCGGCCAGCAGGTGAATCTGTCTGCGCCGGCGGTGAAACGGCGCGTGGACCGCATGGTGGCCGACGGGGTGATCCGCGGTTTCACCACCGTCGTCGACCGCAATGTCCTGGGCTGGAACACCGAGGCGTACGTGCAGGTGTTCTGCCACGGCACCATCGCGCCCGACGAACTGCGCGCGGCATGGGTGGACATTCCCGAGGTGGTCAGTGCGGCCACGGTCACCGGGACCGCCGACGCGATCCTGCACGTGCTGGCGCGCGACATGCGCCACCTCGAAGAGGCCCTCGAACGCATCCGCGCGTCCGCCGACATCGAACGCAGCGAGAGCATCGTGGTGCTGTCGAGCATCATCGAACGGGCCCGCAGCTGAGGCCGAGATCACGGCGCATGTGTGGGGTGGCGCACACCTGAGCTTGTCGATCGTGTAAAAAGCCCTCGTGACCACATCAGCGCATTCTGCGGGCATCGTGATCGTCGGTGGTGGCCTGGCCGCCACCCGGACCGCCGAACAGCTGCGCCGTTCGGAGTACGCCGGGCCGATCACCATCGTCAGTGACGAGGACCATCTGCCGTACGACCGTCCGCCGCTGTCGAAGGAGGTCCTGCGCGCGGAGAACGACGACGTCACGCTCAAACCGGCCGAGTTCTACGAGGAGAACAACATCACCCTGCGGCTGGGGTCCGGGGCGCAGTCGGTGGACACGGCCGCCAAGACCGTCAAGCTCGCCGACGGCACCGAGCTGGCCTACGACGAACTGGTGATCGCCACCGGGCTGGTGCCCAAGCGGATCAGCTCGTTTCCGGACCTGCAGGGCATCCGCGTGCTGCGGACCTACGACGAGAGCATGGCCCTGCGCGAGGATGCCGCGAAGGCGACGCGCGCCGTGGTGATCGGTGCGGGCTTCATCGGCTGCGAGGTCGCCGCGAGCCTGCGCAAGCTCGGTGTCGAGGTGGTGCTCGTGGAGCCGCAGCCGACCCCGCTGGCGTCGGTGCTGGGCGAGAAGATCGGTGCGCTGGTGACCCGCCTGCATGAGGCCGAGGATGTCGACGTCCGCTGTGGTGTCGGCGTCACCGAGGTGCGTGGCACCCAGAACGTCGAGACCGTGGTGCTCGCCGACGGCACCGAGCTGCAGGCGGATCTGGTGATCGTCGGGATCGGCTCCCGCCCCTCGGTCGACTGGCTCGAAGGCAGCGGCATCAAGGTCGACAACGGCGTGGTGTGCGACGAGGTCGGCCGCGCGAGTGTCCCGCACGTGTGGGCGATCGGCGACGTCGCGTCGTGGCGCGACCACGTGGGTGGCCAAGTGCGCGTTGAGCATTGGAGCAACGTCGCCGACCAGGCGCGGGCCATGGTGCCCGCGCTGCTCGGCCAGGAGGCCTCACCCGTGGTGTCGGTTCCGTACTTCTGGAGCGACCAGTACGACGTCAAGATCCAGTGCCTCGGTGAACCTGAGTCCGACGACATCGTGCACATCGTCGAGGACGACGGACGCAAGTTCCTGGCCTACTACGAACGCGACGGTGTGCTGGTCGGCGTGGTCGGCGGCGGCATGCCCGGCAAGGTCATGAAGACCCGCGGCAAGATCGCCGCCGGTGCGCCCATCTCCGAGGTCCTCGGCGGCTGACTTTTTCTGCCGAGCAGACGTAAAACTGCCCTTTTCCACGCGGAAAACGGCAGTTTTGCGTCTGCTCGCGCTAGAACTGGCCGAGGTAGAAGCGGGTGCCCTGATCGTCGGTGCACTCGGCCATCACGCCGTAGGGCTGCCGGGCGGGCGCACTGACCACCGTGCCGCCGGCCTCGCGGACCCGCGCGACCGCGGTGTCGATGTCGTCGACGGTCCACATGGGCACCGTTGTGGCGCGGTCACTTCCACCGGCCATGCCCGACATCGGCCGGCAGTTCTGCACACCCCAGCCGTCGGCGACGCGGCCCGGTTCGAACGTCCACGCCAGCACCCGGCCGTAGAACTCCCGGAACGCGGCCGAGTCGGGCACGTTGTACGTGATGTACGAAAGTGACCCTGGCCCAGTGCCGTTGAGCGCGGGCCGCGGTGTGCCGGGGGCAGGCTCGAACACCGCGAACGGCGCGCCCGCCGGATCGGTCGCATCGAGGACCGTGCCGAAGTCGAATTCCCGCGTGTCTGCCGGCGTTCCGCCGCCTGCGGCGATCGCCTCGCGGGCCGCATCGAGATCGTCGACGGCGTAGCAGCAGAACAACGTGGGGGGCTCGGCGACGCTGAAGATGCCGATGTGTTCACGCGTGTTGGTGACCTGGCGGGTGGCCGCGTCGTAGGTCCATCCGAGGACATGTCCGTAGAACGCGGCGGCCCGTTCGGCGTCGGGCACCCACACCGACACGTAGCCGACGTCGCCGTGCCGGATGACGTCGGCGGGCTCGGCGGGCGTCCGGGTGACCACCGGCCCGGTCAGCATCCACCGGTGTCCCGCCGGGTCGATGATGGTGGCATTGCGGGTGCCGTGGTTCTCATAGGGTTCACGCTGCACTCGGGCGCCGTGCGCCCTGGCCCGCTCCAGCGCGGCATCGGTATCCGGCACATCCAACATCAGGCTCACCGAAACTGCATCGGGTGCTGGGGCTTTCAGCCCGAGCTCGGTGAACTCGTCGGCCAGGTAGAAGATCCCGTCGCCGAGTGCGAGTTCGGCGTGGCCGATACGTCCGTCGTCCATCACGATCGGTTCACCGACCACACGTGCACCGAGCGCGTCGACGTAGAAACCGATCGCGGCACGCGCGTCGGCGACGGTGAGGTAGGAGATCACCGCGGGCCGCACGGGAACGGGTGCCTGCGCCGGGGTGTTGAGTTCCGCGATGGCGGTGTCGGTTCCGGTCATGACAACTCCTTCGGTTCGGTTGGGCAGCGTGAGTGCCGCCTCCAGGCGGGCCCGCAGCCGCAAGGCGAACTCCGGATCCGGGGCGACCGGAGGCTCGTCGTGCTGATACAGCACGGTCAGCGGATCGTGGTCTGCGTTCACGGCGTTCCTCCTTCCCGTTGTGGATACTGCGCTCGAAATGCCCTGCGAGCCCTGACCAGAAGCGCCTCGGTGGCGTGCACGGTACGTCCGATGAGCTCGGCGCACTCGGGCACCGAACAGTCGTCCAGGTAGCGCAGCGCCAGCACCGTGCGGTGCTGCTCGGGCAACCGGGCCAGCACGCTCTCGGCGACGATGCGGTCCAGCGCGGCATCCCAGTCGTCGGCCTGCTCCTGCGGTTCGGGCAGGTCGGCCACCGGAACGCCGAACCGGTCGTGCCTGCGCCGGTAGTGGTCGGCGAGTTTGTGCCGCGCCACGCCGATCAGCCACGGCACCGACAGCGGCGGCGGCGATGGCTTGCGTGCGGCATCCATCGCCGCCAGGAACGTCTCCGACGTCAGATCCTCGGCGGTTCCGCGGTCACCGCAGCGCCGGATGAAGTATCCGTACACCACCGGCAACGCCTCGTCGTAGAGCCGCAGCAGTGCCCGCGGAGCATCTGTTTCGGCACTCACACCCTTATCGTCGCCGCGAAGCGCCGAACTCCGACGGTCCTCGCGGGAAATTTTTCTGGCGCCGGAGAAAATCGTTCGCATCTGCGCCGGCCACGGGTCAAGCTGGCCTCGATGATCGAAGAATTCATGCGTGACGGCTTCGTCAAACTGGAGCAGGCGGTCGACGTCGAGGTTGCCGACGCGGCAAGGGAATTGCTGTGGGAACGCATGGGCATCTCACCCGACGGCCCGTGGACCGAGCCCGTGGTGTGGACCAACGACTACACCGGTGGCGGCCCGTTCTCCGCGCTGACGACCAGCCCGGTGCTGATCGATGCGCTCGATCAGCTGTGCGGGCCCGACGGCTGGGTGCGGCGTTTCGGGTTGGGAAACATCCCGGTCCGATTCCCGGTTCGGCCCGCCGCCGACGACCGGGGTTGGCACATCGACGCCAACACTCCGCTGACCCCCGACAGCTGGGCGGTCACGGGCAGGCCGCACACCATGCTGCTGTTGACGCTGCTGTCGGAGGTGGGCCCCGACGACGCGCCGACGCGAATCCGCGTGGGATCGCATCGCGACGTCGCGGCGGCACTGGGCCCCGGCTCGGCCGGCTCCGTCGCCTCCGGCGACTTAATCAACTCCGTCGCCTCCGGCGACCCAATTGACTTTTTCGCCTCCGGCGCACTGGTCGACCGGGCCAGCGCGGGCCGTCCGGTCCAGTTCGCGACCGGGCGGCCGGGGGATATGTATCTGGTGCACCCGTTCACCGCCCACGCCGCCGACGAACACCGGGGCACGCGCCCGCGTTTCATGGCGCAGACCCCGATCATGCTGACCGAGCCGCTGCGCCCCGAGCGTCCCGGACCGTTGGCCTGCGCGTGGCACCACCCCGAGTGATCTGTGCACCGTTGGTCGCGGTGAGCGCCACCCACGGTGCACAAATCGCTCTCAGTGGGCGGGTTGCAGGGCGTCCAGACCGGGCCGGGCCACCTCGAACGCGGTGGCGATGGCCCCGCGCAGCGAGACGGAGTCGTCGGCCAGCCAGTTCTCGTACGCCGACAGCGCGACGCCCAGCATCAGCCACGCCACGGTCTGCGGCATCAGATCAGTGGTCTGCACGCCGAGCCGGTCCGCGACGTACTCGGCGATGACGGCCCGCCATCCCGCGTACATGGTCATCGAATAAGCTTGCAGCTCTTCGGTTTCCAGGATCACCCGCATGCGCTGGCGGTGCTCGGCCATCTCGTGGTCGGCGTAGGTGTTGAAGGTCAGCAGGGCCTCCCGGAGCGCGTCGCCGAGCGATATCTCGGGGCTCAGGGTTCTCAGCAGGTTCCGCAGGTTCCGCAGGTGTGAGTCGAAGTCGCCCCACGGTATGGCGCTCTTGGAGGCGTAGTACCGGAACAGGGTCCGCCGGGAGATGCCTGCCGCGGCCGCGACGTCGTCGACGCTGACCGCGTCGAATCCGCGGGCGGCGAACATTTCGATCGCCACGCCTGCGATGTGGTCCTGCGTGGTGGAGCGACGACGTCCCGCACGGGATCCCTCGGACATCTCACACCCCCTCTTCCATTCTGGCACTCGATGCCATATATTTGCGATCTCGATCACAACTGTCGAGACCATACGCGACGAAAGGGAGTCCACATGGAACCGAATCAGCACGTCGAGGCCGACACCGAACTCGTCACCGAGACTCTCGTGGAAGAGGTCTCGATCGACGGTATGTGCGGGGTCTACTGATCGTGTCCAGCCAGGTCGCCGAACAGATCACCTTCGACCCGGATGTCAGCTGGCGTCTGCACCACCAGGTCGCGGTCCGGCCGGAGCCGTTCGGCGCCCTGCTGTACCACTTCGGGACGCGCAAGCTGTCGTTCCTGAAGAACCGGACGGTCGTCGAGGTGGTCAACGCGCTGGCCGACCACCCCGACGCCCGGTCGGCGCTGCGCGCCGCCGGGGTCGCCGACCACCAGCAAGCGCCCTATCTGCACGCACTGCGCGTGCTCGTGCAGTCGAACATGCTCGTACCCGGGAATCCCGAAGGATCACAATGACTTCAGTTCAGCCCGTGCCCCGGTTGGTCGACCAGTTCGAGCGCGGACTCGACGCGCCGATCTGCCTCACCTGGGAGCTCACCTACGCGTGCAACCTCGCGTGCGTCCACTGCCTGTCCTCGTCGGGCAAGCGGGATCCGCGCGAGTTGACGACGCAGCAGTGCAAGGACATCATCGACGAACTCGAACGCATGCAGGTGTTCTACGTCAACATCGGCGGCGGCGAGCCCACCGTGCGCCCGGATTTCTGGGAGCTCGTCGACTACGCCACCGCGCATCATGTCGGTGTCAAGTTCTCCACCAACGGTGTTCGGATCACGCCCGAGGTCGCGGCCAAGCTGGCGGCCAGTGACTACGTCGACGTCCAGATCTCGCTGGACGGCGCCAACGCCGAGGTGAACGACGCCGTGCGCGGCAAGGGCTCGTTCGACATGGCGATCCGCGCGCTGGAGAACCTGAACAACGCAGGTTTTCGCGACGCCAAGATCTCCGTGGTCGTCACGCGGCAGAACGTCGATCAGCTCGACGAATTCGCGGCTCTGGCAGCGCGTTACGGTGCCACCCTGCGTATCACGCGGCTGCGGCCGTCGGGCCGCGGTGCCGACGTGTGGGATGACCTGCACCCGACCGCCGAGCAGCAGCGTCAGCTGTACGACTGGCTCGTCGCCAAGGGTGACCGGGTGCTCACCGGTGACTCGTTCTTCCACCTGTCCGGGCTCGGCGCACCCGGTGCCCTCGCCGGTCTGAACCTGTGCGGTGCAGGCCGCGTGGTGTGCCTGATCGATCCGGTCGGTGACGTCTACGCCTGCCCGTTCGCGATCCACGACAAGTTCCTGGCCGGAAACATCTTGTCCGACGGCGGATTCCAGAACGTGTGGCAGAACGCCGAGCTGTTCCGCGAGTTGCGGGAGCCGCAGTCGGCCGGTGCCTGCGCCGGCTGCGGGCACTACGACAGCTGCCGCGGTGGCTGCATGGCGGCCAAGTTCTTCACGGGGCTGCCACTCGACGGTCCCGACCCCGAATGCGTCGAGGGCTGGGGCGCCCCGGCCCTGGAGCAGGACCGCATCAAGCCCAAGCCCAGCGGTGACCACTCGCGGGGCACGAAACAAGGGCCGGTCGCCTTGAAGCTGCTGACCAAACCCCCGGCCCGCTTCTGCAACGAAAGTCCGGTGTGAACATGGCACGTGACATCTGGTTCGAGACGGTTGCGATCGCCCAGCAAAGGGCCCGCAAGCGGCTGCCGAAATCCGTCTACTCCTCGCTGATCTCGGCGAGCGAGAAGGGCGTGACCGTCACCGACAACGTCGAGTCGTTCGCCGAACTCGGCTTCGCGCCGCATGTCGTCGGTGCGCCCGAGAAGCGCGACATGGCCACGACGGTGATGGGGCAACAGATTTCGCTGCCGGTGATCATCTCGCCGACGGGCGTGCAGGCCGTGCATCCCGACGGTGAGGTCGCGGTTGCTCGCGCCGCCGCCGCACGCGGTACCGCGATGGGTCTGTCCTCGTTTGCCAGCAAGCCGATCGAAGAGGTCGTCGCGGTCAACGACAAGATCTTCTTCCAGATCTACTGGCTCGGTGACCGCGATGCGATTCTCGCCCGCGCCGAACGCGCGAAGGCCGCGGGTGCGGTGGGCCTGATCGTCACCACCGACTGGAGCTTCAGCCACGGCCGCGACTGGGGCAGCCCCAAGATCCCCGAGAAGATGGATCTGAAAACGATGGTCACGATGATGCCCGAGGCGCTGACCAAGCCGAGGTGGCTGTGGCAGTGGGGCAGGACCCTGCGGCCGCCGAACCTTCGGGTGCCCAACCAGGGCGCGCGTGGTGAGTCGGGCCCGCCGTTCTTCCAGGCCTACGGCGAGTGGATGGGTACGCCGCCGCCGACGTGGGAGGACATCGCCTGGCTGCGTGAGCAGTGGGACGGACCTTTCATGCTCAAGGGCGTCATTCGTGTCGACGACGCCAAACGTGCTGTTGACGCTGGTGTTTCGGCAATCTCGGTGTCGAACCACGGAGGCAACAACCTCGACGGGACGCCTGCGGCGATCCGTGCGTTGCCTGCGATCGCCGAGGCGGTCGGGGATCAGGTCGAGGTGCTGCTCGACGGCGGTATCCGCCGCGGCAGCGACGTCGTCAAGGCCGTCGCGCTGGGTGCGCGTGCGGTCATGATCGGCCGCGCGTACCTGTGGGGCCTGGCCGCCGAGGGGCAGGCCGGGGTCGAGAATGTGCTCGACATCCTGCGCGGAGGTATCGACTCGGCGCTGATGGGCCTGGGCCGTTCGTCGATCCACGATCTGGGTCCCGAGGACATCCTCGTTCCGGAGGGCTTCACCCGCGCGCTGGGTGTCCCACCGGCGCCCGGTTCGTGAGGTCCTTCCGCGACGCGTGACAGGGGTGGCAGAAGGGGCGTACGGGATGCGCCCCCTGCACCGCAGAAAACTGACGGAAAATCAAGTACTGCGTATGCGCGAACATCTGGCGCACACCAGGTGAATTCGGCTTACCATCGGCACGTGGCATCTCCCAGCGGGCTCGGGAACTCGACGACGAGGCAGCTGCGCAGCATGGTGCCGATGTTGCTTGTCCCGGTTGGTTCCACCGAACAGCACGGTCCGCACCTGCCGCTGGACACCGACACCAGGATCGCGACAGCGGTGGCCGATGGCGTGGTGGAGCGCATGGCCGAAGAGTTCGGCGCGCCAGGAGACCGGCGCGTGGTGGTGGCCCCTGCGGTGGGTTACGGCGCCAGCGGTGAGCACCAGGGATTCACCGGAACCATCTCGATCGGAACGGCCGCGCTGGAGCTTTTGCTGGTCGAATACGGCAGGTCGGCGTCGAACTGGGCGGGCCGTATCGTCTTCGTCAACGGCCACGGCGGTAACGTCGCGGCGCTCGCCGCGGCTGTCGCGCTGCTGCGTTACGAGGGCCGGGACGTGGGCTGGGTGCCGTGCAGCGTACCCGACGCCGACGCGCACGCCGGCCACACCGAAACGTCCGTACTGCTACATATTTCACCCGGCGATGTATTGACCGATGAGCTCGTGTGCGGTAATACGTCTGCGCTGTCGGAGTTGATGCCGCGGATGCGCAGCGGCGGGATCGGAGCCGTCAGCGAACTCGGAATATTGGGTGACCCGACGACCGCGACAGCTGCCGAAGGGGAGCGTATCTTTGCTGAGATGGTCAACGGCTGCGCCGACCGGATCAAGCGGTGGCAGCCCGACCGGAACGGATTGCTGACATGACCGGACCGAGGCTGCCCGACGGTTTTGCCGTGCAGGTGGATCGCCGAGTCAAGGTGCTCGGGGAGGGCGCGGCGTTGCTGGGTGGCTCCCCGACCCGGCTGCTGCGGTTGGCGCCGACGGCACAGAACATGCTCAACGGGGGCCGCCTCGAGGTCCGCGACGCGGTGAGCGCCCAACTCGCGCGAACGCTGCTCGACGCGACCGTCGCACATCCACGTCCCGCCAGCGGACCGTCTCATCTCGACGTCACCGTGGTTGTTCCCGTGCGGGACAACGCATCCGGCCTGCACCGGCTGATGGCGGCCCTGCGGGGGCTGCGGGTGATCGTCGTCGACGACGGTTCGGCCATCCCGGTGCAGCCGTCCGACTTCTCCGGCATGCACTGCGACGTGCAGGTGCTGCGCCATACCCGCAGCAACGGTCCCGCGGCCGCGCGCAACACCGGACTTGCGGCCTGCGAGACGGACTACGTGGCGTTCCTGGATTCGGATGTGGTGCCAAGGCGGGGCTGGCTTGAAGCGTTGCTCGGCCATTTCTGCGACCCGGCCGTCGCGTTGGTGGCGCCCCGCATCGTGGGTCTGCACAACGCCGACAACCTCGTCGCCCGGTACGAGGCGGTCCGGTCCTCACTGGACCTCGGGGTGCGGGAGGCTCCGGTGGTACCGCACGGCACGGTGTCCTATGTGCCGAGCGCGGCGATCATCTGCCGGCGGTCGGCGCTGGTGGAAGTGGGCGGTTTCGACGAGACCATGCACTCGGGTGAGGACGTCGACCTGTGCTGGCGCCTCGTCGAGTCCGGTGCGCGGTTGCGCTATGAGCCGATCGCCCTGGTGGCCCATGATCACCGCACCAACCTGCGAGAGTGGTTCAATCGCAAGGCTTTCTATGGAACCTCGGCCGCACCGCTCACGGTGCGTCACCCGGGCAAGACGTCGCCGCTGGTGATCTCGGGTTGGACGCTGATGGTGTGGCTGATGCTCGGTGTGGGCTCGTTCTTCGGCTACCTGGCCTCGCTTGCGGCCGCGGTGTTCGCCGGTACCCGCATCGCGCGGGCGCTCAGCGTCGTCGACACCGAACCCAAGGAGGTCGCGGTGGTCGCCGCCCACGGCCTGTGGTCGTCGGCGCTGCAGTTGTGTTCGGCGATCTGTCGGCACTACTGGCCGCTCGCCCTGATCGCGGCGGTGTTGTTCCGGCGGGCGCGACACGCGGTGTTGGTGGCCGCGGTGGTCGACGGTGTCGTCGACTGGGTGACCAGGCGCAACAATGCCGACGACGACACCAAGCCCGTCGGGCTGCTCACCCACATCCTGCTCAAGCGACTCGACGACATCGCCTACGGCACGGGCCTGTGGACCGGCGTGGTGCGCGAGCGTCACCTCGGCGCGCTCAAACCCCAGGTGCGGAGTTAGCCGCCGACTTTGAGTGACGTCTTGATCGTCGGCGCCGGCAGCGCCGGATCGGTGTTGGCCGAACGCCTTTCCGCAGATCCCTCGTGTCAGGTCATGGTGGTGGAGGCGGGCCCGGCGCCGTCGGACCCGCGGGTGGCCGCACAGATCACCGACGGTCTGCGGCTGCCGATCGGCGCCGCGAGCTCGGTGGTGCGGCACTACCCGTCGACGCTCACCGAGCACCCGCCACGGCACACCGAGATCATCCGGGGATCGGTGGTCGGCGGTTCAGGGGCAGTGAACGGTGGCTATTTCTGTCGCGGGTTGCCCACCGATTTCGCGGTGTGGGCGGTTCCCGGGTGGAGCTGGGACGATGTGCTGCCGCATTTCCGGGCCATCGAGACCGATCTGGACTTCGACACCGCGCTGCACGGCTCCGATGGCCCGATCAAGGTGCGTCGGGTACGCGAATTCGACGGTTGTACAGCAGCTTTCGTCGACGCCGCGGTTACCGCCGGATTCGGCTCGATCGACGACCTCAACGGTTCGGACGCCGACGCGGCGTTGCCGCCGGGCGTCGGTGCGGTGCCGCTGAACATCAACGGGGGGACCCGGCTCGGGCCTGGTGGCGCCTACCTGCAGCCCGCACTGGACCGGCCCAATCTGACGTTGCGCGCCGACACCCGGGTGCGCCGCGTCCTGATCGAGCACGGCGCCGCGGTCGGGGTCGAATGCGTCGACGGCCGGACTCTGCACGCCGATCGGATTGTATTGTCGGCCGGGGCAATCGGATCGGCACAGCTGCTGCTGCTGTCGGGTGTCGGGCCCGCCGACGAACTCGCGGCGCTGGGCATCGACGTGGCAGCGGCTCTGCCCGTGGGGACGGCGACCGTCGACCACCCGGAGTGGGTTCTGCCGGTCGCCTGGACTCCCACCCACGACCTGCCGCCGCTCGAGGCTGTGCTGACCACGGCCGACGGCATCGAGATCCGCCCGTACACCGCGGGCTTCTCGGCGATGGTGCACGGGCCCGAACACGACCCCGCCGAACTTCCACACCTCGGTGTCGCGCTCATGCGGCCACACTCGCGCGGCCGGGTCCGGCTCGCCTCCACTGATCCGGCCGTGCCGCCGATCATCGAACACCGCTATGACACCGTCGCCGAAGACGTCGACGCGCTCCGCGCCGGCGCCGAGATGGCCCGCGAATTGGTAAGCAACACAGTGGAAGTGGGGGAGACGTCGTGGTCGACGTCGCAGCATCTCGCCGGCACCGCGCCGATGGGTGTCGACGGGGCAGGGGTGCTCGACCCGACGTGCCGGGTGCACGGCGTGGACCGGTTGTGGGTGGTGGACGGTTCGATCATGCCGGCGATCACCAGCCGCGGCCCGCACGCCACGATCGCGATGATCGGTCACCGTGCCGCCGAGTTCATCGTCTCCTGAGGCCTGGTCAGGCCAGGTCAGGCCGGGCCCGAGTCGATATCCTGGCCAACGGTCTCCGGATTTGTGGGTGGAGGTGAGGCATATGACGGCCCCGAGCACCGATCCGCGTCCGGCGCGCTCACGGGCGCGGCTGCTGGACGCGGCGACGACGCTGCTGCGCTCCGGGGGCCCGAGTGCGGTCACCGTCGACGCGGTCATCCGCGCGGCGCACGTGGCGAGGGCGACGCTCTACCGCCATTTCCCGAGCGGAAACGACTTGCTGGCAGCGGCGTTTCGCGCGCTGATACCCCCTGCGCCCACGCCTCCGGAGCAGGGCACGCTGCGTGACCGGCTCATCGCGCTGGTGTCGGCGCAGGCCGAACTGATCGCCGAGGCCCCCGTCACGGTGACCGCGATGTCGTGGTTGGCCCTCGGCGCCGACATGCAGCATGTGCCGTCGAGCGCGAGCCCTGAGGTGCTGTCGCTGCGCGAGCGGGTCGCCGAGCAGTACGCCGCGCCGTTCGAGGCGATCTTCTCCAGCGCCGAGGCGCAGGCCGAGTTGGGGGACGTGGACCGGGCCCTGGCCGCCGCGCTGCTGCTCGGGCCGATCGTGCTGGGCAAGCTGAGCACGCTGCCGGAGTTCGACTACCCGGCGTGCGTGCGATCGGCGGTGGACGGTTTCCTTGCCACCCACCGCCGCGACCGCGGTGTCAGCGAATCGAGTACCGGATCGGCAGGTGCTTGAGCCCGCCGACGAACGTCGTCGCGGAAAGCTCTGGCTCCCCGGCCAATTCGATCGATTCCAGGCGCGGCAGCAGTTCGGTGAACAGGCTGTTCATCTCCATGCGCGCCAGCGCCGCGCCGAGGCAGAAGTGCACGCCGTAACCGAAGGCGAGGTGCTTGTTCGGATCGCGGCCGACGTCGAAGCGGAACGGATCTGCGAAGACCTCCTCGTCACGGTTGCCCGAAGCGTAAGCGAGGTAGACGGATTCGCCCTTGGCGATCGGCACGCCACGCACCGTGGTGTCCTCGGCCGCGGTGCGCATGAACTCCTTGACCGGTGTGGTCCACCGGATCATCTCCTCGACCGCGGTGCCCATCAGGCCCGGATCCGCCGTGAGGCGGGCGAGTTCCCCCGGATTGTCGATGAGGGCGTGCAGGCCGCCGGAGATCGCGTCCTTGGTGGTGTCGTGACCGGCGCTGGCGACGATGACGTAGTAGGACAACGTGTCCATGTCCGACATGAGCTCGCCGTCGACGCGTCCGTTGGCGATCGCCGACGCGAGGTCGTCGGTCGGGTTCTCGCGCCGTGAGGCCGTGAGTGCCGAGAAGTAGTTGAAGAAGTCGGTCAGCACCGCCATCTGCTCTTCTGGCGTGGTCCCGCGTTTGTACTCGTCGTCGTCGCCGCCGAACATCTCCTGGGTGAGCATGTGCATGCGCCCGAAGTCCTCTTCGGGCAGGCCGAGAAGCGAAAGAATCACGTAGAGAGGGAAATTCACGGCGATCTCGGTGACGAAATCGCACTCCGGGCCGATGTCGCGCATTTTGTCGACGTAGATCCTGGCCAGCTCGTCGACGCGAACCTTCAACTCGCGCATCGCTTTCGGCCGGAACCAGTCGGCGCCGATGGCGCGCACCTTGCGGTGGTGCGGATCGTCCATGTGGATCAGGGTGCGCAAGCCGATGCCCATCTCCTGCTGAGCCTTCGCCAGGTCGTCGGCCTGTGCCGTGGACAGCAGGGGCCGCGGTTCGGACAACCACAGATCGTTGGCGCGCTCGACGGCCATGATGTCGGCGTGCCTGGTGATCGCCCAGAACGGCCGGTACGGCGCCCGGTCCACCCACGCGACCGGATTCTCGGCGCGCAGCTTGGCCAGGGCTTCGTGAAGCCGGGCATCGTCGGCGTAGGCCTTCGGGTCCGCGAGGACCTTTGCGGCCTCCCGCGCTTCCTCGTTGACGGTCGGTGTGCTCATCGGGCTCCTCACACGACGCTGTGCTTGACGGGTGTCAAGTGCAGTGTAGGTGATCGCCGTTACGTAACTTTTGAAGATTCGGCAGACCGCTGTCACCCGTGCCGTGGCCCAGTAGGCTCGGCCCATGCGTCGGGCCCGCCAGGTGAGCGCGTTGCTTCTCGGGCTGGTGATCGGGCTCGCCGGATGCCGCGCCGCCGAGCACCCCGCCCAGGTCGACACGGATCCGGCTGTCGTGCACACCCGGTCCGGGGTCGTGCGCGGCATGGTCGCCGACGATCACCGGCTGTTCGCGGGCATCCCTTATGCGGCACCTCCGGTCGGCACCAAGCGGTTCGCGCCACCCGAACCCGCCGCGAGTTGGCCCGGCGAACGGGACGCGACCCGTCCGGGACCCCGTTGCGTCCAGGACCCCGACGCCGACCTCGAGCATGGCGACAACTCCGGCGAGGACTGCCTGACGCTCAACGTGTGGACCCCGCCGGGTGCAGGGGAGCCGCGTCCGGTCATGGTGTGGATCCACGGCGGGGGCTTCGTCAACGGCAGCAGCGACGTCTATGACGCCGCCCGGCTCGCATCGCGCGGCGACATCGTCGTCGTCACCGTCAACTACCGGCTCGGCACCCTCGGATTCCTCGCGCACCCGGCCCTCGGGGCGGCCGGCGACGTCGGCAACTACGGCATCGCCGACCAGCAGGCCGCGCTGCGGTGGGTGCGCGACAACATCGCCGAATTCGGCGGTGACCCCGCACATGTGACGCTGGCCGGGGAATCGGCGGGCGGGACGTCGGTGTGCGACCACCTGGTGGCGCCCGGATCGGCCGGGCTGTTCCACGCGGTGATCCTGATGAGCGCGCCGTGCCAGGTGCAGACCGATCTGCCGACCGCCCAGCAGCGCAGCATCGCCTACGCGGCCGAGGCTGGATGTCCCGACCCGGCGACGGCCGGTGCCTGCCTGCGCGGGCTTCCGGTGGATCGGCTCCGAAAGCCGGTCTGGTACTTCAACATCGGCAGCGACGAGATGACGACGCCGGTCACCGGCACCGAGATGCTGCCGCGCGCCCCGCTGTCGGCCCTCGGCGAAGCGGCCGACGTGCCGGTGCTGATCGGCACCACGCGCGACGAGTTCACGCTGTTCGTCGCGCTGCGCTATCTGCGCCAGGGACAGCGTTTCACACCGCAGGAATACCCCGAGCTGTTACGGCAGACCTTCGGTGCCGACGCGGGCGCGGTCGGTGTCCACTATCCAATGGCCCGTTACGGTGGTGTGGCACAGGCATATTCGGCGGCAGTCACCGACAGCGCGTTCTCCTGTGTCGCCGAACGGATGGCCGAGGAACTGCCCGCAAAGGTCTACGCCTACGAATTCAACGACCGCAGCGCACCCGCCCCCGAGGTGATGCGCACCCTGCCGTTCCCGGTCGGCGCGAGCCACTCCCTGGAGCTGCGTTACCTGTTCGACGTCGGCGGGGCGCCGCCGCTCGACGCCGCACAGCAGGCGCTGGCCGACCAGATGATCGAATACTGGAGCCGATTCGTCCGCACCGGCGACCCGTCGGGGGAGGGGCAACCGCAGTGGCCCGCCTTCGACGGGCGGTGGATGTCGCTGCGGCCGGACGGCAGCCGCATGACGGCGGACTTCTCGACGGAACATCAATGCCCGTTCTGGGCGGGACTGAGGGAAAGATGAGTTCGACGACGCCGACCGGGACGCCGGATCCGCAGCGGTTCGCCGACGCATGGGTGCGCGCGTGGAACGCCCACGACGTCGAAGGAGTGCTCGCACATTTTCACGACGACGTGGTGTTCAGTTCGCCGGTCGCCGCGCGGGTGCTGCCCGACAGCGGTGGCGTCGTCCGAGGCAAGGACGCGCTGCGGACCTATTGGACCACGGCCCTGGCCGGCATGCCGGACCTGCGTTTCGAGGTCGTCGAGGTCTACCAAGGCGTGAACACACTGGTGATCCGGTACCGCAACCAGCGCGGCGGACTCGTCAACGAGGTGCTGGTCTTCGACGGCGAGCTGGTGCGGGAAGGGCACGGCACCTACCTGGTGTAGGCGGCCGATCAGGCCGGCTCGACCGCGATCAGCTCGAGCGCGATGTTGTCCGGATCCCGGAACACCACGGTGGAGTACGTGATCGGCTGAGTCTCGTCGACGATGCCGCTGTGGGAAATGCCCACGTGGTTCCCAGATGGACCGCGGCGCCTACCTGAGTGTCGACATCCACGAGTTGCTGCACAGCACCCTCATGGTCTTCGGGGACCGGATCGGTGACGGCAAGCCGATCCTGCTGACCCGCGACTGGGGCGATTCACTGCCCGAAATCCTGTGCTACCCAGGCGATCTGAAACCAGGTGTGGACCAATCTCATCGACAACGTCATCGAGGCCATGGGCGGTGCGGGCACCCTGACCGTGCGAACCGCGCGCGAAGGCGACAACATCGTGCGCATCGAGTTCTGCGACGACGGGTGCGGTATCCCCGACGAGAACCTCGACCGGGTGTTCTCACCGTTCTTCACCACCAAGGCGGCAGAAAAGGTTCGGGCCTGGGCCTCGACATCGTCTGGCGCGTGGTTGTCGACAAGCACCGCGGTGACATGTCGGTGCAGTCGAAGCCAGGGGACACGCGGTTCGTCGTGCGGCTCCCACTGGGTGCGCCTGCACCACCCGTGCCGGCGGCATCAGGGGCGAGCTAACGGGCCACGCCGGCAGTGAGGCCTGCGACGAGCAAATCCAGCAGACGTTCGAACGATGCTGTGGCGTCGGCCGTCTGTCCGAGCCCGGCCTGTTCGATGGTGACGGCGCCGTGCACCCCGCTCCAGACCGCCTGACTGCTTTCCCGCGGATCCTCGTCGTCGGCGACCAGCGCTGCGACCAGGTCGGTCAGCACGCCGAACACCGAGCGGCCGTGCGTGGCCACGGCAGAGGCGGTGTCCCCCAGTGGGCTGCCGGTGGCGAAGATCAGCGTGTATCGCGCCGGATGGGCGAGCGCGAACGAGCGGTAACCGCGGCACGCCCGGCGGAGTCGTTCGGCAGGTTCGCAGTCGGCAGGAACCGCGATCGCGGTGGTCAACTCGTGGCGCGCACGCATCGCGAGCGCGCTGATCAGTCCCTCCTTGCTGCCGAACCGGTTGTAGACGCCCATCGGGGCGACGCCCGCCTCGCGGGCGACCGCGCGCACGGTCACCTCGTTCACGCCGCCGCGGTCGAGCACGGTTTCGGCCGCGCTGACAAGCGCGGCCGAAACCTGGTCACTCGCGGTCCGACGCCGGGTCGCCGATGCACCTGACGTGTCCGTGTCGCCTCCTCGCGGGCTCGGTGTGTTCACTCATCATGCCCGCGGCTGGGTGACGAGGTCGTGTTCGCGGAGCCAGGACAAGGCGACGTCGGCGACCTCGCGCCACCCGTGATCGATGGTCAGCGAATGCCCGCGGCCGGCGAACTCGTGGAACTCGGTGATCGCGGGCGACTTCGCGTACCGCTTGAACGCGGCTTTGGCGGTGGTGTGCGGCACGGTGTGGTCGGCGGGGGTTTCCCAGAAACCGGGGACGCGGAGCGCAGTTGGGCCGGCGGGAGCGCTCGCACGCCCTTGATCGGCGCCGGATCGATGGCCACGGCCGCGGAGGCCGCTTGGGAGGCGAGCAGCTTCTGGGCGATGAGACCGCCGAATGAGTGGCCGACGACCACCGGTGGCTCATCGTATTGCCGGAGAATCTCGGCGAAGTGTGCGGTCACCTCGTTGATACCGAAACCCGCTTGCGCCGAGGGGTTCTCGCGAGTGCGGCGACTGTTGTGGCCTCACCGGGCCACGGCGGAGCGACCGCATCGATGCCGTTGTCGGCGAAGTGGTCGATCCATGGTTGCCACGCGTTGTGGGTGATCCAGGGTCCGTGGATGAAGAACGACGTTCGTCATGGGTCCTTCTCCTTCTCGAGTGGGGTCAGATTTGCTTGTAGAACGTTGTTCTATAGACGTGATATCGAGAACGAGCCCATGCGGGCGGAAATTCCGCTGCGGGACGAGACCGCGGTCACAGCGGCCAACCTCCGCCGACCGTGGGCCTTATGTACAGTCGACGGGGATTTTGCGTGCACAGGGCCCACGCTCGGGGCTGATCCGGGGATTTGGAGCACGCGAGGATCTAGGGCATACTGTTCGGGTTGCCTTGCGCCGGGTACGCACCTGGCCGGGCATCCGACCCGCGTCCCCACGGACGCATCCGGTCCCAGCTTCGATCGTGACGATTTTCGGCCCGATCGGAAAAGTGAGAGGGCGACACGCCCGACCGCGGGGACCGGTGAACCACAGACAGGTAAACAGCGGCGGCAAGCCTCGGCGCGATGTGTGCCGGGCACCAGGCCCGACGGGTGGCAGTGAGTTTCGCTGCTCCCGACAAGGCCGGCCGATGTACGAAGTAGGAGCGAGGTAGGAGAAGCGTGGCGGGACAGAAGATCCGCATCAGGCTCAAGGCCTACGACCATGAGGCCATTGATGCCTCTGCGCGCAAGATCGTCGAAACGGTCACCCGTACCGGCGCCAGTGTGGTGGGCCCTGTGCCGCTGCCGACCGAGAAGAACGTGTACTGCGTCATCCGGTCTCCGCACAAGTACAAGGACTCGCGGGAGCACTTCGAGATGCGCACGCACAAGCGGTTGATCGACATCCTCGACCCGACGCCCAAGACCGTTGACGCACTCATGCGCATCGATCTGCCGGCCAGCGTCGACGTCAACATCCAGTAGGAGACCCAAGAAATGGCACGTAAAGGCATTCTGGGCACCAAGCTGGGCATGACACAGGTGTTCGACGAGAACAACAAGGTCGTGCCGGTGACCGTCGTCAAGGCCGGTCCGAACGTGGTGACCCGTATCCGTACCCCCGAGCGTGACGGCTACAGCGCCGTGCAGCTCGCTTACGGCGAGATCAGCCCCCGCAAGGTGATCAAGCCCGTCGCGGGCCAGTTCGCCGCAGCGGGTGTGAACCCGCGCCGCCACGTCGCCGAGCTGCGTCTCGACGACGAGGTCGCCGCCGCCGAATACGAGGTCGGCCAGGAACTGACCGCTGAGATCTTCAGCGACGGTGCCTACGTCGACGTGACCGGCACCAGCAAGGGCAAGGGCTTCGCGGGCACCATGAAGCGCCACGGCTTCCGTGGCCAGGGTGCCGCACACGGTGCCCAGGCCGTGCACCGCCGTCCCGGCTCCATCGGTGGCTGCGCCACCCCCGGCCGCGTGTTCAAGGGCACCCGGATGTCGGGCCGTATGGGCAACGACCGCGTGACGACACAGAACCTGAAGGTGCACAAGGTCGACGCCGAGAACGGCGTGCTGTTGATCAAGGGCGCCATCCCCGGACGCAACGGTGGTCTGGTGGTTGTCCGCAGCGCAATCAAGCGAGGCGAGAAGTAATGACACTCAAAGTTGACGTGAAGACGCCGGCCGGCAAGACGGACGGTTCGGTCGAACTGCCCGCCGAGCTGTTCGACGTCGAACCCAACATCGCGCTGATGCACCAGGTGGTCACCGCACAGCTGGCCGCCAAGCGTCAGGGCACCCACTCGACCAAGACCCGCGGCGAGGTGTCCGGCGGCGGCAAGAAGCCGTACCGCCAGAAGGGCACCGGCCGCGCCCGTCAGGGTTCGACCCGTGCGCCGCAGTTCACCGGTGGTGGCACCGTCCACGGCCCCAAGCCGCGCGACTACAGCCAGCGGACCCCGAAGAAGATGATCGCCGCCGCCCTGCGCGGTGCGCTGAGCGACCGGGCCCGCAACGACCGGATCCACGCGGTCACCGAACTCGTCGAGGGCCAGACCCCGTCGACCAAGAGCGCCAAGGCGTTCCTCGGGACGCTGACCGAGCACAAGAAGGTGCTCGTCGTCATCGGCCGCACCGATGAGGTCGGCGCCCGCAGCGTTCGCAATCTGCCTGGCGTGCATGTGATCTCGCCCGATCAGCTGAACACCTACGACGTGCTCAACGCCGACGACGTGGTGTTCTCGGTCGAGGCCTTGAACGCCTACATCAGCGCGAACGCGAAGGACGAAAAAGAAGGAGCGTCGGTCTGATGGCAACAATTACAGACCCCCGCGACATCATCCTGGCCCCGGTCATCTCGGAGAAGTCGTACGGGCTGATCGAGGACAACGTGTACACGTTCGTGGTGCACCCCGATTCCAACAAGACGCAGATCAAGATCGCGATCGAGAAGATCTTCGACGTCAAGGTCGATTCGGTGAACACCGCCAACCGTCAGGGCAAGCGCAAGCGCACGCGCACCGGTTTCGGCAAGCGCAAGAGCACCAAGCGCGCCATCGTGAAGCTGGCCGCAGGCAGCAAGCCCATCGACCTGTTCGGAGCGCCGGCCTAGTCCGGCAGAGAGACCTAGAGAAACATGGGAATTCGCAAGTACAAGCCGACGACTCCGGGTCGTCGCGGTGCCAGCGTCTCCGATTTCGCCGAGATCACTCGCTCGACTCCGGAGAAGTCGCTGGTTCGCCCGCTGCACGGCAAGGGTGGCCGTAACGCACACGGCCGCATCACCACCCGGCACAAGGGCGGTGGCCACAAGCGCGCCTACCGCGTGATCGACTTCCGTCGCCACGACAAGGACGGCGTCAACGCCAAGGTCGCGCACATCGAGTACGACCCGAACCGCACCGCGAACATCGCGCTGCTGCACTACCTGGACGGCGAGAAGCGCTACATCATCGCGCCGCAGGGCCTCAAGCAGGGCGACGTGATCGAGTCGGGCGCCAACGCCGACATCAAGCCCGGCAACAACCTGCCGCTGCGCAACATCCCCGCCGGTACCGTCATCCACGCTGTGGAGCTGCGGCCCGGTGGCGGCGCGAAGCTGGCCCGCTCCGCCGGCGTCAGCATCCAGCTGCTGGGTAAGGAAGGCACCTACGCCGCGCTGCGTATGCCCTCGGGTGAGATCCGTCGCGTCGACGTGCGCTGCCGCGCCACCGTCGGCGAGGTGGGCAACGCCGAGCAGTCGAACATCAACTGGGGTAAGGCCGGCCGCATGCGGTGGAAGGGCAAGCGCCCCACCGTCCGTGGTGTCGTGATGAACCCGGTCGACCACCCGCACGGCGGTGGTGAGGGTAAGACCTCCGGTGGTCGCCACCCGGTGAGCCCGTGGGGCAAGCCCGAGGGCCGCACCCGCAAGCCCAACAAGCCGAGCGACAAGCTCATCGTCCGTCGCCGGCGCACCGGCAAGAAGCGCTAGGCCGCGGAAGGAGTAGCAGCGATGCCTCGCAGTCTCAAGAAAGGTCCGTTCGTCGACGACCATCTCCTGAAGAAGGTCGACGTCCAGAACGAGAAGAACACCAAGCAGGTCATCAAGACCTGGTCGCGTCGGTCGACCATCATCCCGGACTTCATCGGACACACCTTCGCGGTGCACGACGGCCGCAAGCACGTCCCGGTGTTCGTCACCGAGGCGATGGTCGGGCACAAGCTCGGCGAGTTCGCCCCGACGCGCACGTTCAAGGGTCACATCAAGGACGACCGGAAGAGCAAGCGTCGATGAGCACTGTCACTGAATATCCGTCCGCGACGGCGAAGGCGCGCTACGTGCGCGTCTCGGCCACCAAGGCCCGTCGTGTCATCGACCTGGTCCGCGGCAAGAGCGTCGAGGAAGCCCTCGACATCCTGCGGTGGGCGCCCCAGGCCGCCAGCGAGCCGGTCGCCAAGGTGATCGCCAGCGCTGCCGCCAACGCGCAGAACAACGAGGGCCTCGACCCGTCGACGCTGGTCGTCGCCACCGTCTACGCCGACGAGGGTCCGACCGCCAAGCGCATCCGTCCGCGTGCCCAGGGCCGTGCCTTCCGGATCCGCAAGCGCACCAGTCACATCACCGTGATCGTTGAAAGCAGGCCGAGCCGTTCCGACCGGCGCGCCTCCGCCGCCTCGGCGCGTAGCCGTCGTGCGCAGGGCAGCAAGGCTTCCGCTGCCGCGAAGAAGTCGGCCGAGACGAAGGAGGGCTCGGAGTAGTGGGCCAGAAGATCAATCCCCACGGTTTCCGCCTCGGCATCACCACCGAGTGGAAGTCCCGTTGGTACGCCGACAAGCAGTACAAGGACTACGTCAAGGAAGACGTCGCGATCCGCAAGCTGCTGGCCACCGGCCTGGAGCGGGCCGGCATCGCCGACGTGGAGATCGAGCGCACCCGTGACCGGGTCCGCGTTGACATCCACACGGCGCGTCCGGGCATCGTCATCGGTCGCCGTGGCACCGAGGCCGACCGCATCCGCGCCGACCTGGAGAAGCTGACCGGCAAGCAGGTTCAGCTGAACATCCTCGAGGTGAAGAACCCTGAGTCGCAGGCTCAGCTGGTCGCCCAGGGTGTCGCCGAGCAGCTGTCGAACCGTGTCGCGTTCCGCCGCGCCATGCGTAAGGCCATCCAGTCGGCGATGCGTCAGCCCAACGTGAAGGGCATCCGGGTGCAGTGCTCGGGCCGCCTCGGCGGTGCCGAGATGAGCCGCTCGGAGTTCTACCGCGAGGGCCGGGTTCCGCTGCACACGCTGCGGGCCGACATCGATTACGGCCTGTACGAGGCCAAGACCACCTTCGGCCGCATCGGCGTGAAGGTGTGGATCTACAAGGGCGACATCGTCGGTGGCAAGCGCGAGCTGGCCGCTGCCGCACCGGCTGCCGACCGGCCGCGTCGTGAGCGTCCGTCGGGCACCCGGCCGCGTCGTAGCGGCTCCTCGGGTACCACGGCGACGAGCACCGAAGCCGGCCGTGCAGCCACTTCAGATGCACCGGCCGCCGAGACCGCGGCTGCCGCCGAGGCGCCCGCCGAGAGCACGGAGAGCTGAACATGCTGATTCCCCGTAAGGTCAAGCACCGCAAGCAGCATCACCCCGAGCAGCGTGGCATCGCCAGCGGCGGCACGTCGGTGAGCTTCGGTGACTACGGCATCCAGGCACTGGAGCACGCCTACATCACCAACCGGCAGATCGAGTCCGCTCGTATCGCCATCAACCGGCACATCAAGCGTGGCGGCAAGGTGTGGATCAACATCTTCCCGGACCGTCCGCTGACCAAGAAGCCCGCCGAGACCCGTATGGGTTCCGGTAAGGGTTCGCCGGAGTGGTGGGTCGCCAACGTCAAGCCCGGACGCGTGCTGTTCGAGCTGAGCTACCCCGATGAGAAGACCGCCCGGGACGCACTGACCCGCGCGATCCACAAGTTGCCGATCAAGGCACGCATCGTGACCCGAGAGGAGCAGTTCTGATGGCAGTGGGAACTACGCCTGGTGAACTGCGCGAACTGACCGACGACGAGTTGAAGGACAAGCTGCGCGAGTCCAAGGAAGAGCTGTTCAACCTGCGCTTCCAGATGGCCACCGGTCAGCTTTCGAACAACCGTCGGCTGCGTACCGTGCGCCAGGAGATTGCACGGGTCTACACCGTGCTGCGTGAACGTGAATTGGGCTTGGCATCCGGGCCCGCTGGTGAGGAATCGTAAAAATGGCAGAGAACACCGCAAAAGGGTCGGGCCCCAAGTACACCCCGGCTGCCGAGAAGCCGCGCGGTCGTCGTAAGACCGCCATCGGCTACGTCGTCAGCGACAAGATGCAGAAGACCATCGTGGTCGAGCTGGAAGATCGTAAGAGCCACCCGCTCTACGGCAAGATCATCCGGACCACCAAGAAGGTCAAGGCCCACGACGAGAACGGGGAAGCCGGTATCGGCGACCGTGTCTCGCTGATGGAGACCCGTCCGTTGTCGGCGACCAAGCGCTGGCGCCTGGTCGAGATCCTGGAGAAGGCCAAGTAGGTCCGCGCCGGATCGCCGGCGGCCCCTGGGCCGCCGCGATCAGCGACAAACACATACGCAGACCCCCACCCGCTGCGGCGGCGTCGGGGGTCTGTGTGTTTTCGACAGGGTTTCCGCGGGAGGTGCGATGGACGAGACGGATGCCGTGCCCGTCACTTGGGTGCTGATCGCGGACCTGTTGCGGCGCTGGGTGATTCGGTTACGGGTACATCTAGCGGCGCACCTGCGCGAGCTGTTCGGTGAGTTCCCGCGCGTAGCCGAGGTGACGGGCGAGCCGGTCACAGGCCTGCTGCGCGCGGGTGTGACAGTCCGCGACCACCTCCGCGGCCGCCGCACGTTCGGCGGCGCCAGCGGCCGGGTTGTCGAGCACCGCCAGGGCGTCGAGCAGGCGGCCCATCTCGTCGAGGGTGAAGCCGAGCGGTTTCATGCGCCGGATCGCCATCAGGCGATCCACGTCGTCGGCGGTGTAGAGCCGGAACCCGCCGGCCGAGCGCGCCGACGGGACCACCAGACCCACTTCGTCGTAGTGGCGGATCGTCTTGATGGACAACTCGGTTCGCGCGGCGACCTCGCCGATCTGCAGGAGTTCGACGTCTGAGGTGTCCTCGGCAGCGGTCATCAGTGCGCGCCGGTGAGTTGGCCGCTGAGCCGGGCATGGCGTTGTGCGCTGTTTTCGTTCATGCCGATGATGCGCACTGTCTTGCCCTTGGCGGCGTACTTGGTGGTGACGGCGTCGAGCGTGGCCACGGTGGAGGCGTCCCAGATGTGCGCCTCGCTCATGTCGATGACGATGTTGTCCGGATCGCCGACGTAGTCGAACTGATAGACCAGATCGTTGCTGGAGGCGAAGAACAATTCACCGCGCACCGCGTACACCCGGGTGTTCTCGTCGGGTCGGTCCGTGACGGCCACCTCGGTGAGATGTGCGACGCGACGGGCGAACAGCACCATGGCGGTCAGCGTGCCCACGGCCACGCCGTACGCGAGGTTGCCGGTCACGACGGTGATCGCGACGGTTGCGAGCATCACGGCGGTCTCACTCTTCGGCATGCGCCGCAACGTCTTCGGGTTGATGCTGTGCCAGTCGAAGGTGCCCACCGACACCATCACCATGACCGCGACGAGCGCCGCCATCGGGATCTGGCCGACGATGTCGCCCAGGCCCACCACGAGACCGAGCAGGAACGCGCCTGCCAGGAACGTCGAGATGCGGGTGCGTGCCCCACAGGCCCGCACGTTGATCATGGTCTGGCCGATCATCGCGCAACCGCCCATGCCGCCGAAGAACCCGGTGACGATGTTGGCCGCGCCCTGACCGAGCGCCTCACGCGACTTGTTCGAGTGGGTGTCGGTGATGTCGTCGACGAGTTTGGCCGTCATCAGCGATTCGAGCAGGCCCACGACGGCCATCGTCAGCGCGTACGGCGCGATGATCTTGAGGGTGTCCAGATTGACCGGGACGTTCGGGATCAGCAGTGACGGCAGGCTCGATGGAAGCTTGCCCTCGTCGGCGACGTCGGGCACCGACCAGCCGAAAGTCATGGTGGCGGCGGTGAGTACGACGATCGCCACCAGCGGGCCGGGAACCGCCGCGGTGAGCTTCGGCAACGCCACGATGATCACCAGCGCCACCGCGACCATCGGGTACACGAGCCACGGCACGCCCAACAGATGCGGGATCTGCGCGAGGAAGATGAGGATCGCCAGCGCGTTGACGAATCCCACCATCACGCTGCGCGGGACGAACCGCATGAGCCTGGCGACACCGAGACCGCCCAGCACGAGTTGCAGCACGCCGGCCAGGACGACCGTCGCGATCAGGTAGTCGAGTCCGTGGCTGCGCACCAGCGGGGCCACCACGAGGGCGACGGCGCCGGTCGCCGCGGAGATCATCGCGGGCCGCCCGCCGACGATGGCGATGGTGACCGCCATGGTGAACGACGCGAACAGGCCGACCCGCGGGTCCACCCCGGCGATGATCGAGAACGAGATCGCCTCGGGGATGAGGGCCAACGCCACGACCAGGCCCGCGAGCACCTCGGTGCGGAGGCGTCTGGGTGAGCGCAGCGCGGCCAGCACCGACTGCTCTTCGCGTGGCGTGATCGTTGCAGACGTCACAGAAACTCCGTTCGTGCGAGAGGTGTTGCCGTAACGAAGAATTGGTCGTATCGGTGAGCGACGGTGCTCGTCGGCAGCGGGCGTTCGGCAGCGCGGCCAACCCTACCGTCGGGGGAGGGTTGCCCACCAAATCGGCGGACGTCGATGTGCCCAAGCGCACAGCGTGCGGAAGCCGAACTTCCTAATGCCGGGCTGCGCCGAGGCCGGTGCTGGTGACGACCTCGGCATCGATGCCGGTACGTTCGCTCACCACGGCGACCAGTTCGTCGTAAGTCCGGCAGACGACGGAGCGGCCGGTGGGAGTGCTGAACACCCACCCCGCTGTCATCGGACGGATCTGGTCGCGCTTCACCAACGTGGTGAGGCGTCGGGCCACCGCGGCGCGACGTTGCGGGCCGCTGACGAACTCGGCCGCCCAGTCCGGCGGCGCGCCTGCGCATCCGCCGCACATCAAGGCATCACATCCCCGGAGTTCGGGCCGAGAACCTGGCCGACGTAGAGGTTGCCACCCGGATCGGATGCCAGAAGCACCGCGGTGGGCGCGATCTCCGCGGGGTGTCCGAACCGGCCGAGCGGGAGTTCGGCACGTTTGTCGCGCTTCCACTGGTCGTCGATGCCCGCAACCATCGGTGTGTCGATCGGCCCTGGTGCGATGGCGTTGACGAGCACGCCATGCGCGGCGGTCTCCAAGGCGATCGACTTCGTCATCGCGATCACGCCCGCTTTGGCGGCAGCGTAATGTGCCAACGACACACCGCCTTTGATCGCCAGTTGAGACGCGATGTTGATGATCCGACCGCTGCGCTGTCGGAGCATCGGACCGAGTGCGGCGCGGTTGAACATGAACACGCCGGTGAGGTCGACGTCGAGTGTCTCGCGCCACTGTCCGGTCGACATGGTGGCGGCCGGGGACTGGGTCAGGATGCCGTGTGAACACACCAGGACATCGAGACCACCGTCGGCGGCCACGATTCCCGAGACGAGTGCGTCGATCTCGGACTCCGACGTGGCATCCACGACCTCACTGCGCTTGGCGCCGATTTCATCGGCGATACCCGTGACCGCGGGGTTCCTGTCCGTCACCGTGACAACGGCGCCCGCGTCGACAAACGCTGCGGCGATGGCATGTCCGATACCGGATGCCGCACCGGTGACGAGTGTCCGGCGTCCTTCGAGGATTCTGGTCAAGAGGGTGTCCTTCCGTGCCACGTCAGTCCCGCATCGCCGTGGTCAACGCACCGTCCACGACGATGGCCTGTCCGCTCACGTAGGACGCCTGCGGACTCGACAGGAAGGCGATGACCTCGGCGACCTCCCGGGGATGCCCGACGCGTCCCCACGGGATGTACCCACCTGCCCGGTCCAGGCCGTCGGGACCGAGGGAGTTGACGGCATCGGTGGACTGCGGAGTGCGGATGAGGCCCGGAATCACGGCGTTCGCGCGTATGCCGCGCGGTCCGTACTCGACCGCCAGACTGCGTGTCAGTCCGAGGACGCCGGCCTTCGCGGTCGCGTAGTGGGCGTGCTCCTGCCACCCGTACACGCCGCCGGCGATCGACGAGATCGCAGTCACCGAACCGCCTTCGGCCATGTGCCGCAACGCGGCACGAGCAGTTCGCATGACGCCGTGGAGATCCACGTTCAGCAGATCGTGCCACTGCTCGTCGGTGATCGCGCCGAACGCCGAGCCCCGGAGAATCCCCGCATTGGCTATGGCGATGTCGATACGCTGCCAGGTCGATATGAGGGTCTCGGCGAACGCATCGACCGATTCGGTCGACCGCACGTCGACCTCCACGATCACACCTTCGCCACCGGCGTCCCGCACATCGCGAAGTGTGGTCTCCGGATCATGCGGATCCCCGGGGAAGGTGCCGATGCCCACCCGGATACCGCGTTCGGCGAAACACACCGCGGTCGCGGCGCCGATGCCGGACGCGGCACCGGTGATCATGGCGACAGGTTGTTCGCTCACGGCTGCACCTCCGTGACGGCGGGCGATTGCGCCGAGGTTTCCGGTGAGACCGGTGGAGTCACCCGGCGGGCGCCGAGGACCACCAACCCCGACGCGACGGCGCCGAGCGCGCCGACCCAGAACGCCGCCGTCGAGTAACCGATGGACGCGGCGGTCAGTCCGGTGAGGATGAAGCCGGAGATGATCGCTCCCGGTTGTGACATCGCACCGATGAACGCGCTACCCGTTGCGCGGCAGTCGGTGTCGAAGCACTCCGCCTGGAAGAACATGATCGCGGCGTACGGGCCCAACAGGAAGAACAGGCCCATCATGTAGGTGACCAGGACATAAGCCTGGGTCGACGGCCCGAACAGCATGGCCGCGAAGAACACCCCGGACAGCAGCCACCCGACCGCGATGGTGTTCCGCCGGCCGAAGCGATCACCGGCCCAGCCGTGGGCGAGGTACCCCGCCACGCCCACCAGGTTGGACAACACGACGAGGATGAGGGTGCTCGACGCGTCGATACCCTTGCCGTTCTCGAGAACTGTCGTGCCGAGCACCGAAAAGGTCTGGATGGCAAACCAGTTGAGCAACCAGGCGACCGACAATACGACGGTGTTGCGCAGGTGCTTACCTGTGAAGATCCGCTTGTACGGGGCCGCCGTATGCTCGACGGTCGCGGTGGCGGCAGCCAGTGCCGCGGCCTGATCGTGCTTTCCGTCACGGCGCAGATTTCGGACTGTCTGCTGAGCCTGGAACTGCGGACTCTCCTTGAGGGTGCGGCACAACAGCGCCACGAGTAGCGCCGGGATGGTGGCGAGGAGGAAGGCGATACGCCAGGCATCCGCACCGAACACCGCCGTGATCACGGTGACGAACGCGGCCGCGAGCAATGCTCCTGCCTGGCCAACCGGTTTGCACCATGGAGTAGACAAACCCACGGCGCTTCTTGATGGTCTCGTCCTCGGTGAGTTCGTAGAGCTCGTTGAGGTACGTCGCGTTCACCGACTGTTCGGCGAGGCCGAGGCCGCTGATCGACCGCACGCCGATCAACGATGCCGCACCGACGGTCGCCGCTGTCGCGGCCGAAGAGGCGGCGGTGCCGCCGACGGAGATGATCATGCCCCGTCGCCGCCCCAACTTGTCCACCATGGGACCGACCAGCAGTACGACGATGGCCGTACCGACACTCACCAGGGTGGATACCAGCAAGGCGTGACTGGTGGACCAGTTGAACGACTCCGCGATCCGCGGAAGGAGAGTGCCGAAGAGGATGAAGTCGTAGACAGCGATGGTCCAGGCGATGAACGCGATGGCTGATGCGCGCCGGGTCTCCTTTCCGGAGACGCGCCGAAGCAAAGGGCCGGCGGCGTCGCTCGATGATGACATTGATGAACCTTTCCGATGATGGATGATGTTGTCGCGGGCCGCCGTTGGTCCCGGCGCGAGTGGCTAGGTGCGTGGCCGCCGATTCTTGAAGTCCTCGGCGATGGCGTCGAACTTGGCCCACGTGATGCCGTCGTGGGTGTTGATGTGTTCGATGAGGCGTTCGAGCATGAGCAGGACCTGGGGGCGCCCTGACACGTCCGGGTGGATGGTGAACGTGAACACCGCGTAGTCGTATTCGCGGTACACCCAGTCGAATTGGTCGCGCCACATCTCTTCGATGTGCCGCGGGTTGACGAAGCCGTGGCTGTTCGGGCTGCCCTTGATGAACATCATGGGAGGCAGGTCGTCCAGGTACCAGCTGGCGGGGATCTCGACGAGGTCGGTCTCGTGACCGCGCACCAGTGGCTTCATCCACTCGGACGCCGACTTGTCGTAGTCGATCGGGGTCCAGGAGTCGCCCACGCGAACGTAGTACGGCTCGAAGTCGCGGTGCATCAGGGAATGGTCGTATTTGATGCCGCGTTCGACGAGAAGCTCATTGGTCACCTTGCTGAACTCCCACCACGGGGCCACGTATCCGGTCGGGCGTGCCCCGGCGCGACGCTCGATGAGATCGATGCAGTAGTCGAGGATTTCGGATTCCTGCTCGCGCGTCATGGCGATCGGGTTCTCGTGGCTGTAGCCGTGCACACCGATCTCGTGGCCGGCTTTCACCACGGCGTCGAACTGCTCCGGGAACGTCTCGATCGAGTGACCGGGCCAGAACCAGGTGGCCGGCAGGTCGTAACGCTCCAGAAGCGCATTCAACCGGGGCACGCCGACCTCTCCGGCGAACATGCCCCGCGAGATGTCGCCCGGTGAGTTCTCCCCACCATAGGAACCCAACCAGCCGCCGACGGCGTCCACGTCGATGCCGAATGCGACGAAGATTTCTTTTGCCATGGTCATCTCTCCTTGTTATTTCGGGTCATTTCGGATCATCTGGGTCGTTCGCGTAGCGGGCGATCATCGATCTGATCTGTGATGCGTCGAACTCGTGCTGTGAAAGCCACAAGGCCAACAGGATTCGCAGTTGTGTCGCGGGCAGTCCGGAGGCGGCGGGGATACCGGCGGCGACCAGGTCGGCACCACCGCCGTTGCCGTACACACCCGCGACCGGTCCCTGTGGCACACGTGTCGAGAGCACGACCGCCACGTCGTGCCGGGTGACCAGGTCTCGTGCGGCATCGACGACGACGGGGTTGGCATTTCCGATGCCCGTGCCCGCCAGCACGATGCCCTTGGCGCCGGCCGCGACGGCCGCACGCATCAACGTGTCGTCGGCGCCGGGGTACATCTCGACGAGATCGACCCTGGTGTTGTCGAACGTGTTCGTCGGCCGCGGCAGTGGCGGTGTGGGCCGCCGTGCACCGGCTGCGCCGGCGAGGATCGGCGCGCCGTCCTGGGCCCGGCTCCGAACCTGGCCGGCCGGACATCCCGACATCGAACTGAACGCCGCCAGCGACGAGGTGTGCGTCTTGCGGGTTCCTCGCGCCGGGAGGACCTGACCGGCGAACACGATGAGCACGCCCTGCTCGCGTGAGCGTGTGTCACCCGCGACGAGGATGGCGTCGGCGAGGTTGCGTGGGCCGTCGGCATCGGGGGAGTCACTCGCTCGTTGTGCGCCGGTGAGCACGACCGGTCGTGGGTCGTCATGGACGAGATCCAGCAGGATCGCAGTCTCCTCCAGGGTGTCTGTGCCGTGGGTGATCACGATGCCGTCGACGGGATCGTCGGTGCGATTCAGCAATTCGGCGACCGCGTCACTGATCAGTCGCAGGTGGTGCAGGTCCATGCAGTAGGAGCCGACCGTCATGAGGTCGTGTGGCTCGGTGTCGATTCCGGAGACGCCGGCCCGCTCGACCAGGTTGGCGGCCGGCCGGGTGGCGACGACGCCGCTGTCGGTGGCGGTGGACGCGATGGTCCCGCCGGTGGCGATGACGGCGATGCGTGTCATCGGGATGTTGACGGTCGGCGGTCGGTCGGAGGGTGTGCGTCGTTGAACATATGGCGAGTGAACCACGACACAAACGATTGCCGCAATCGTTTGTGTAACTTCCGTCAAACGTTTGTGTTAAAGATTCATCGCCGCGGCGAGTCTTGTACGGTGGTGGCCACCGGTGGAAGGACAGTTAGCTGATGGCGGGACAGCGCGGACCGTTGACATTGCGGAAAATCGCCGACGAACTGGGCGTCAGCCCGTCCACTGTGTCTCGTGTGCTCGCCGCGCCCGGCGAGGCGGCGTTGCGATGGGGAGCCCCGGAGACCGTCGCGCGCATCCGCGCGTATGCCGAGGAGCACGGTTACTCGCCCAATCCCCAGGCATCGAGTCTGCGGACCCGCCGGTCGGGGCTGATCGGCGTGCTGGTCCCGCGACTCCAGGACTACGTGCTGGCCACGATCTACGAAGGGATCGAGGAAGCTGCCTCGGAGGCGGGGCTTTCCACCTTCGTCACCAACTCGCTCGACAAACCCGAGAATCAGCGGGCGCGGACCCGGATGATGATCGACCGGCGCGTCGACGGACTGATCTACGGTGATGCGCATCTGGATCACAGGTTTCTCGACGAAGTGCACGACCAGGGCGTCAAGTTCTCGCTGGTGTCACGTTCGGCGGGCGACTACCCGTCGGCAACCGTCGACGACATGTTGGGCGGCCGGCTCGTCGGCCGGCATCTCGCCGACACCGGGCGCCGTGACGTGGCCGTGGTGGCCGGGTTGGAATTCGCCTCGACGGCGCGCAAACGTACACAAGGTTGTATCGACGCGTTGGCGGAGAACGGAATTCACGTTCCTCCCGAACGTGTGATCTATACCGGTTTCGACCCCGCGGGAGGCCGCGCTGCCGCCGAGCGGATCCTCGCATCGGGTTCGGTGCCCGACGCGATCTTCGCCACCAACGACTTCGCTGCCATCGGTGCGTTCGGGGTGCTGCGGGACAAGGGAATTCGTGTTCCCGACGATGTTGCTCTGGTGGGATACAACGACACGCCGCTCGCGGAGGGTGGAGCTGTGCCCCTGACCACGATCCGCTCCCCGATGCACGAGATGGGACGCCAGGGCGTGCGGCTTCTGCTGGAACTGCTGGCCGGCCGCACGCCGGAATCGGTCGTCCTTGAGCCTGAGCTCATCGTCCGCGGCAGCAGCCTGACGCAGTGACGACACCCCTGTGTCGTCCCCGGACGGGTGTGTGATCCGACGGACGCGACATGTGGTTTCGCCGTCGTCAGTTTCCCCGCAGCAGCCCCCTGTGCGGTGTAATCTCCGGGCGGATCTCCGTTGCGGAGATGGCACTCCGACCGGGTTGAGGAGCGATGGCTACCGAGTTCAACGGCAAGATCGAACTGGACATCAGGGATTCCGAGCCGGACTGGGGGCCGTTCTCGGCGCCAACGGCGCCCGAGGGCGCGCCCAACGTCCTCTACCTCGTGTGGGACGACATCGGCATCGCCACCTGGGACTGCTTCGGTGGCCTGGTCGAGATGCCCGCGATGCGGCGCATCGCCGAACGCGGCGTGCGGTTGTCCCAGTTCCACACCACGGCGCTGTGCTCGCCGACGCGGGCGTCGCTGCTCACCGGCCGTAACCCCACCACCGTCGGGATGGCAACCATCGAGGAGTTCACCGACGGGTTCCCCAACTGCAGCGGCCGCATCCCGTTCGAGACCGCACTGCTACCCGAGGTGCTCGCCGAGAACGGCTACAACACATACTGCATCGGCAAATGGCACCTGACGCCGTTGGAAGAGTCGAACCTCGCGTCGACGAAGCGGCACTGGCCGTGCTCGCGCGGCTTCGAGCGGTTCTACGGCTTCATGGGCGGCGAGACCGACCAGTGGTATCCGGACCTGACCTACGACAACCACCCGGTCGACCCGCCTGCTACGCCCGAAGAGGGCTATCACCTGTCAAAAGACCTGGCAGACAAGACGATCGAGTTCATCCGCGACGCCAAGGTGGTGGCCCCGGACAAGCCGTGGTTCACCTACCTGTGCCCGGGAGCGGGCCACGCGCCGCACCACGTGTTCAAGGAGTGGGCCGACCGGTACCAGGGCCGCTTCGACATGGGCTACGAGAAGTACCGCGAGATCGTGCTGGAGAACCAGAAGCGGATGGGTCTGGTGCCGCCCGACACCGAGCTGTCGCCGATGAACCCCTACCTGGACGTGGCGGGTCCCGGCGGTCAACCGTGGCCCGCGCAGGACACCGTGCGACCGTGGGACAGCCTGTCCGACGAGGAAAAGACCCTGTTCTGCCGGATGGCCGAGGTGTTCGCCGGGTTCCTGTCCTACACCGACGCCCAGATCGGGCGGTTGCTGGACTACCTGGAGGAGTCGGGGCAGATCGACAACACCATCATCGTGGTGATCTCCGACAACGGAGCCAGCGGCGAGGGCGGCCCCAACGGGTCGGTCAACGAGACCAAGTTCTTCAACGGCTACATCGACACGGCCGAGGAGGGGCTGAAGGTCATCGACAAACTCGGTGGCCCGCAGACCTACAACCACTACCCGATCGGCTGGGCCATGGCGTTCAACACGCCGTACAAGTTGTTCAAGCGCTACGCCTCACACGAAGGCGGCATCGCCGATCCGGCAATCATCGCCTGGCCCAAGGGAATTGCCGCTCACGGCGAGATCCGCGACAACTACGTCAACGTCTGCGACATCACGCCGACGGTGTACGACCTGCTGGGCATCACCCCACCTGCCACGGTGCGCGGTATCCCGCAGAAACCGCTCGACGGCGTGAGCTTCAAAACGGCGCTGAGTGATCCGCAGTCGCCCACCGGCAAGGAGACCCAGTTCTACGCGATGCTGGGGACGCGCGGCATCTGGCACAAGGGTTGGTTCGCCAACACCGTGCACGCGGCGACGCCATCGGGCTGGGGTCATTTCGACGACGACCGCTGGGAGCTCTTCCACATCGACACCGACCGCAGCCAGTGTCGCGACCTGGCTGCCGAACATCCCGGCAAACTCGAAGAACTCAAGGCGCTGTGGTTCAGCGAAGCCGACAAGTACAACGGCCTGCCGCTGAGTGATTTCGACATCCTGGAGACCACCAGCCGGTGGAGGCCCTACCTGACCGGGCAACGGACCAGCTACACGTACTACCCGCACACCGCCGAGGTCGGCATGGGTGCGGTCGTCGAACTGCGCGGGCAGTCGTTCAAGGTGCTGGCCGAGGTCACCGTCGACAGTGCCGAGGCCCAGGGGGTGATCTTCAAGCACGGCGGCGCACACGGCGGTCACGCGCTGTTCATCGCCGACGGTCACCTGCACTACGTGTACAACTTCCTCGGCGAACGCGAGCAGGTGCTGTCCGCACCGGATCCGGTTCCGTTGGGCCGCCACATCTTCGGGGTGCGCTACGAGCGCACCGGCACCGTGCCGAACAGCCACACCCCGGTCGGCGTGGCGACGTTGTTCGTCGACGGCGTGGCCGTGGCTGAGCTGGCCGACGTGCAGACCCACCCGGCGATCTTCTCGCTCGCAGGCGGCGGCATCGCCGTCGGACGCAACACCGGGTCGGCGGTGTCGCGCAGCTACCGGGCGCCGTTCCCGTTCACCGGTGGCGAGATCGCCCAGCTGACCGTGGACCTGTCCGGAGAGCCGTACGAGGATCTGGCGATAAGACGGGCCGCCGCGTTCGCCAGGGACTGATGTTGACCGAGCTTGTCGAGGTTCCCGGCGGGTCGTTCCGGATGGGGTCGACGAGTTTCTACCCCGAGGAAGCGCCGGTGCATACCGCGACGGTCGCCGATTTCGCGATCGAGCGCCATCCGGTGACCAACGCGCAGTTCGCCGAGTTCGTCGACGCCACCGGATATGTCACCGTCGCTGAGCGGCCGCTGGATCCCGAGCTGTATCCGGGTGTGTCAGAAGCCGACCTGGTGCCGGGTTCGCTGGTGTTCCGGCCGACGCCCGGACCGGTGGATCTGCGCGACTGGCGACAGTGGTGGGACTGGGCGCCCGGCGCGTGCTGGCGCCACCCGTTCGGGCCTGCCCGCGAACCCTGCCGACCCGACCACCCTGTGGTGCAGGTCGCCTATCCCGACGCGCTGGCCTACGCGACGTGGGCCGGACGCCGCCTGCCCACCGAGGCCGAGTGGGAGTACGCCGCGCGCGGTGGTCCCGATGGCGACGTCGGGTTGCGCTACGCCTGGGGTGACGAGGTCAGCCCGGGCGGCCGGCTGATGGCGAACACCTGGCAGGGCAGGTTCCCGTATCGCAACGACGGTGCACTCGGCTGGAAGGGCACGTCACCGGTCGGAACGTTCCCGCCGAACCGGCTCGGCCTCGTCGACATGATCGGCAACGTGTGGGAGTGGACGGCGACGAAGTTCTCGGCCCATCACCGACCGGGGGACCGGTCGCACGTCACGTGCTGCCCGCCGCCCGCGGGCGGCGACCCCGGCGTCATCCAGGTGCTCAAGGGCGGATCGCACCTGTGCGCGCCGGAGTACTGCCACCGCTACCGGCCGGCGGCGCGCTCACCCCAGTCGCAGGACAGTTCCACCACCCACATCGGTTTCCGCTGCGTCGTGTCCTGAAAGACTTTCCGTCGCAATCGGTTTCAGAAGATGATGATCGCGACGACGGTGGACAGGACGAGGCCGGCCATCACCGGCAGGAAGCACTTGCGGGCCAGGCTGAGCACCGGAACCCGGGCGAAACCGGCCACCGCCACCAGCGACGACCAGGCGACCAGGGTGCCACCACCCGACCAGATGTTGCCCATCTGCCCGATCGCGGCCAGCGTCGACGGGTCCATGTGCACCACCGGACCCAGCGCTCCGGACAACGAACCGGTCAACGGCAGGCCGCTGAAACCCGAGCCCTCGAGGCCCGCGATGAGTCCGACGAACAGCACCGCGAACGAGGTGATGACCGGGTTCGGCGACAGGTGCGACTGTGCGGCGGTGATGAGGTCGAACAGGAACGCGGGGCCCGTGGAGTCCGCGGGCATGCCGAGGATGGCCGCCGAGAAGTCGCCGTTGCCGATGAAGAAGAAGCCCGCGATGGGCAGGACGATGCCCATCGCCTTGAATGCGAACACCAGGCCGTCGACGACGTGCTGCGACGAGGTCTCCAGGAAGTTGCGTTTGTCGTTGGTGGCCGACGCGGCGAACAGCAGCATCGCGGCCAGGCCGCCGACGATCGCCGCGGCGTCCCCGCCCTTGAGCGGGGGCACCACATCGGTGAACTTGCCGAGCAGCAGGTAGACGATGAACGCCAGGTAGACCACCGGCACCAGGAGTGCGAAAACCTTTGCCGCCACGGTCTTTCGGTCCTGCTCCGGCTCGACGGGCTGCACGACCGGCACGGTTTTCACGGTGGACACCGTGCTCACGGCGGCTTCACCGCCTGCGCCGCCGCCGACCGGGGGGCCGGTCGGTGCGGGTGGGTGCCCGTTGGCGCCTGCCGAGGCGCGCCCGTTGCCGCCTGCGGTCGCGCCGCCGCCCGGGGTGTCCCCCTTGTCCTGCTCGTCATCCTCCCCGCCGCGCTCGGCCGCGTTCTCCCACTCGACCAGCAGCTCCGGGGACGGGTTGCGCCAGGTGCGACGCTGCATGACGTAGGTGAGCACCAGCGCGGTCAACCCCACCACGAGGGACAGCACCATGGCCTTGTCGGCGACCGAATCCGCGTCCACGCCAGCGGATTTCGCCGAGATTCCGGGTGCGACCTTGATGATGTAGTCCGACGACAACGCCATGCCCTGGCCCGCGATCGCGATGACCATGCCGACCGACATCGGCGAGAGACCGGCGCGGATCGCCACCGGGATGAGCACCGCGCCCACCAGCGGGACGGCCGGGGTGGGCCAGAAGAACAACGAGATCACATACGTCACGATGGCCAGCACGATGAAGCTGCTGGGTCCTGCGCGCATCACGCGTCGGAACGGGGTGACCATCATGCGGTCGGCGCCCATCTCGCGCAGCGCGCCGAGCATCGCCGTGACGATCGCGATGATCAGGAAGATGTTGAACAGTTCCTTGGCCGCGGTCAGGCTCGCGTTGAAGATCGCCGACAGCCCGGTGATCAGGCTGCCCGAGAACGCCCAGGCGGTGAGCAGCGTTGCGGTGACCGCGGGCACGACGATGTTCTTGCGGATGGCCATCGTGAGCAGGATGACCACGATGCCGGCGAGATAGATCCAGTGCGCCGCGGTGAGTTGGGTGTCCAATGGGGGACCTCTCGTTGAACTGCTGGTGGGCTGTGCAGTCAGATGCTGGAATGTTCGGCGCGGTCAGGGCGTGGGTCAACGACAACAGTGCACAGCCGAAACTGGCGCACCCTGTGCAATGTGCTCCGATCGTGTCGATCGCATGGCCAGGCGTTTCAGTGCTGTTACGTTTGGCGGACAGTCGTGGCCGAAATCGCGGCGACCGGTGATTTTGTGCACCTTGGCCCACCGTCGCGGCAAGGCGTTGTGCATCTTCACCCGACCGGAACCGCCAACACCGGGCACACCGGTGGGAGAGTGGCGGACAGAGAAATTCACGAGCACTCAGCAACTCGTCAGCCGACAGGATGGTTACGCACAGCATGACCGATGTCCGCCAGGCGCAGACCCCCCCGAACGGTCCGGACACCAGCACCGACACCGGTACACCGCTGGGCCTTACCGCGCTGCTCGCCGGCACGCTCGTGGGCACCCTCAGCAACAACGTCGTGAACGTGCCGCTCGGCGCGATCATCGACGAGTTCGATTCTTCTCTGGAGAGCGGCGTTTTCGTCGTGGTGGGCTTCCTGGTCTGCTTCGCCGCGACCATACCGCTGGCCGGGTGGTTCGGCGACCGATTCGGCCGCCGTCGGGTGTACTGCGCGGCGCTGCTCGCCACCGCGGTGTGTGCTGTCGGCGCGGCGACCGCGCCGTCGTTGCCGCTGCTGATCGCGTGGCGGTCGGTGGGAGGCGTTGCCGCGGCGGCGTTCGCACCCGCGGTGATGGGACTGATCGCGTGGATGTTCTCCGGGCCGCGCCGCGGCCAGGCCATGGGCGCATGGGCGTCGGTGAACGGCATCGGGCAGGCTGTGGGTCCCAGCCTGGGCGGTCTGGTGGCCGACACCTGGGGATGGCGGTGGGTCTTCGTTCCGCTCGTCCCGGTCGCACTGGCGGGCCTGGTGAGCACACTGCGCTACGTGCCGCGGTTTCCCGGGGCCAAGATGTCATTCGACCTGACCGGGGCGGCCGCGTTGACGTTCGGTTCGGCACTGCTGATGCTCGGACTGGCCCTGGTGCCGCAGGACAACGTCAGCGGTTGGGTCGCGCCGGCATCTATGGTGCTCGGCGTCGTCGCGCTGGCCTGGTTCTGCTTTCACTGTGCGCGGGTGGCGAATCCGTTTGTCAACGTTCGCCTGCTCACCGAAACCCGTTTTGCCAGAAGTGCTCTCGCGGCGTTTGCGCAGATGTTCTGTCTCGGGGCCATCCTGCTGGCCGTGCCGCTGTATCTGGTCGCGCATCAGGTGTCGATATCGGCGGCCGGTCTGGTGCTGTTCACGGTGCCTGTGGCGATGGCGGTGCTGGGCCCGGTGGTGGGGCGCGGGCAGGACCGACTCGGGCCGCGCCGCGTGCTGCGCGTCGGGCTCATCCTGTTGCTGGCGGTGCAGGTCGGCCTGGCCGTCACGGTTGCCCAGCACCGCCTGATGCTGGGATTGCTGACAGCCGCGCTGGTGGCGGCGGGCGTGGGCATCGCACTGGTGCAGACCCCGGCGGCGACCGGCGCGACGCGCTCACCTGCAGGCGCGGAGGGCACCGGTCTCGGCGTGTTCAACCTGGTGCGCTTCGCCGGATCGGCCTGCGGCGCAGCCTGGGTCGCGGTGGCCCTGGCCGGCGCCGCGTCGTATCCGGGAGTGTTCATCGCGGGCGCGGTGATCGTGGCCATCGGGCTGGCCGGGTCGTTCTTCGGGCCGGACCCGGCCTGATCAGCGGAAGCTCGCCTCGCGTTCGACCGCCGAATGCACCTCGTCGAGCAGATCGAGACGGATGGCCAGCCACACCGTGAACTGATGCTCGGGATCGCGGACGTCCATGCCGAGCATCCGGGAGATGCGGTCCAGCTTGGCCAGCATGGTGTTGCGGTGCACGTTGAGCGTGCGTGCGGTGGCATTGATGTTGCCGCCCTCGGACAGGTACGCCTCCAGCGTCTCCAACAGGTCCGGTGAAGAGCGCAACGGGCCCAACACATCTCGGACAAGCTGGCGGCTGTCCTCGGTCTCGGCGACCTGGGCCAGCACCGTGAAACCCCGCAGTTGCTGATACGACGTCGCCCCGGTGCGGTGCAGGCGCCGGGCGATGCCGAGCGCGACCCTGGCCTCGCGATAACTCTCCCTGACCTCGCCTGCGCCGAGGGCGGGCCGTCCGAAGGCGACCGGGGCGGGCAGACCACGGCGCCGCTGCAGTTCGTGCGACATGGCCTCGGCGTAGTCGGCCATCTCGGTGCGCATGGTGCCGGCGTCCTCGCCGCGCAGCGTGCGGACCACGACGAGCACGTCACCGATCACCGTGACGTATGCGTGCACCGACGGGTGCGGGGCCACCCCGGCCGCGTAGCGCGCAAGACGCACCATCGGGGTCGTCGGGCTGTCGGAGACCCGAGGCAGCACACCCGGCGCCACGAACACGCCGAACCGGGCGTCGAGCTCGATGTCGTGGTGTTCGGCGCGGGCCCGCATGTCGTGCTCGCTGGAGAAACTGCCGTGCACGAGCGCCTGGACGAAATCGCCCCGTGCGCGTTCCTCGGCCTCGTCGACGCTGCGCTGCCGCAGCATCTCCGAACCGATGATCGCGGTGGCCTGTTCGGTGAGCACCGCATGCCGGGCCAGGTCGTGTCTGGTCGGCGCATTGGCGGTGTGGTCCGGCCCGAGGGCCGGGACCAGGACGGCCACCCATCCCTCGAACGATTTACCTAGCCGGATCGCGCTCGCCACACAGGTCCACGTGCTGTCCTGGGGTCCGGTGACCTGCTGGGTGCGGGTGTCGTGGCCGTCGTGGCGGCGCTCGGACGCCGGGAGGTCGGTGGCGAGCATCCGGCTCATCGAATCGGCCAGGGCTGCCACGGCTTCGGGTGGCAGCCCATGGTGGGCCACCACATGGCCGCGGGCGTCGAGGGCGACCGCGGGGTTGCGGGCCAGGTTGGAAACCTCGCGCACCAGGATCTGCAGGCCGGCGCCGCGGTGGAACAATCCGGCCAGGGTGGCGTGTACGTGCGTCGAGTAGCGCATGACGTGGACCTCCTGGCTGAGCGCGCGCTCGGCCAGCAGCCGGTTGAGTGCGGCGAAGCCCACCGGAATACCGAGTTCGACGACCACCAGTCCGGTCGGCAGTCCGCCGAGGTCGGGTGGGGCCACGCCGTCGACGAGCAACGTCGTCGCACCCCTGGCGGCCAGCGCCGACAGCGTCGACGCGCGGCCGCTCAACGACTCCGGGCGCGCGTACACCGCCACCGCGTCGAGCCGATCATGTTGTGACAGAACTTCGTTGAGTGGCAGCACCCAGTTGAGTTCCTCGTCGAGCAGATTTTCGCCCGCCACCACCCTGGCGCTCGACATCAGTGACTCGTCGAGCAGTCCGCGCACGGTCATCCGGTCGCTGTCGATCGGTGGTGCCGTCATGTCAACCCCCGTGCTCTGTGCCTGGTGCCCTGCGCGCCCGGTGCCTGCTATTCGATTACCGCAGCCCTCGCACAGGCACCATGTGCAACTTGACCCGCCTTGAGGGCCTATTCCGGTCATTTTAACCATCACCTGGATGGTGTGGGCGTTGATAGACATGGCTGCGTCAGCCCGAGCTGCGAGAGAGCGAGAGATCAAATGCACAGAATTCACCGCATCACCCTCGATGACGCGTTGCCATTGCTGGCCGCGGGCCGTGCCAAAGCCGAGGAGATCGGCGTCAAGCAGACCCTGTGCATCTGTGATGACGGCGGCAATGTCATTGCGCTGCACCGGTTGCCGGGAGCCAGGCTCACCGGTGTGGACATCGCGATCGCGAAGGCGTTCACCGCGGCAGGTCACGAACGTGCCACGCACCTGTTCAACGAACCGCCCAACGGGCCCGCGCTGCCCGGCAACGAGGCGTTCGGCATCAGCCACATGCTGCCCGGCAAATTCGCGATCTTCGTCGGCGGATTCCCGCTGGTGTACGACGGGCAGATCGTGGGGGGAGTGGGCATCAGCGGCGGCAACGGCGACCAGGACAAGGCCGTCGGCGCGGCGATCCTCGCCGAATTCGAGGCACTGACCGCCGCGCAGGTGTGACGCCGGCTGTGCAGGTTGACCGCAAAACGGTCGCCCGCCCGGTGATTGTGACCATGGTCCGCACCGCGAGACGTCATTAATCTCCCTGGAACCCAAGCATTTTCAGCGAAAGGAACACCAATGACCGAGCTGCTGGGACGCGACGAATTCCGCGCCGAACTCCAGAACGCGATCAAGGGCCGCGAAGCCAAGAACGCGTCGTTCTCCAAGGCGTGGGCCGAGGGCAAGCTGACCAAGGAGCACTTCGCCCGGTGGGCCGAGAACCACTACCACTACGTGGGTCCGTTCGCCGACTACCTGGCCAACATCTACTCGAACACCCCTGACGAGTTCACCGGCGCGAAGGACTTCACGCTGCAGAACATGTACGAGGAGGAGCTGGCCGACATCCGTCACACCGATCTGCTGATCAAGTTCGGTGAGGCGTGCGGCACCACGCGGGAACGCATCGAGGACCCGTCGAACATGAACCCGATCACGCGCGGTCTACAGGCGTGGTGCTACGCGGTCTCGCAGCGCGAGCACTTCGTGGTCGCCACCGCGGCCCTGGTGGTCGGGCTGGAATCCCAGGTGCCCAGCATCTACACCAAGCAGATCGTGCCGCTGCGCGAGGTGTACGGGTTCTCCGAGGACGAGATCGAGTTCTTCGATCTGCACATCACCTCTGACGTGGTGCACGGCGAGCGCGGATACCAGATCGTGCTCGACCACGCCGACACCCCGCAGCTGCAGCAGCGCTGCCTGCAACTGGTGCGTTGGGGCGCCGAGATGCGGTTCTCCTACACCAAGGGCCTCTACGACTACTACGTCGCGCCGGATCTCGAGCCGGCCGCCGTCTGAGCCCATCTGCTCCCGATCCGCCGCCTCGACAGAAAGGTGTTGCTGTGACTGCGAACTGGGTTGCGGTGGCGAGCCGTAAAGAGCTCGCCCGGCGCCGCAAACTCCGGGTGGAACTCGACGGTCTGGCCATCGCGCTGTTCGAGGCGGCGGGACGGGTGTACGCATTCGCCGATGCATGCGTGCACCAGGACCGGTCCCTGGTCAAAGGAACCCTGCTGCACGGCAAGGTGATCTGCCCCGGCCACCAGTGGCAGTTCGACCTCGAGACCGGATACGAGGAGAGCCAGGACCGCTGCCAACCCACCTACGCGGTGCGCGTCGACGACGACACCGTATACGTCGACCCCACCACGGCGCGACTGTCGCCCGTGACCGCAGGAGAGGAAGCCAACGCATGACCGACCGCACCTTCGTGACCGTCGGGGCGGGACAGACCGCCGCGGTGGCCGCGCGCACGCTGCGGCGCCGCGGCTTCGACGGCCGGATCATCCTGATCGGCGACGAACCCCACCCGCCGTACCAGCGGCCTCCGCTGTCCAAGGAATTCCTCTCCGGCGCAGGCGCACCGGATGACCTGTGGATCCTGCCCGAAAAGTGGTGCGCCGACAACAGCATCGAGATCCGCACCGGCGCCGAGGTGACCCACGTCGACGCCACGACCGGCACCGTCGAGATCGCCGGCCAGGCACCGATCCGCGCGGACGCGGTGCTGTTCGCCACGGGCGGGCGGCCCCGCCGCCTGCCGGTGCCGGGCCCGCGTCCCGAACTCGTGCACTACCTGCGCACCCTCGACGACGCCCGGCGGTTGGGCCGGACCCTGACCCCCGGATGCCGGATCGGCATCATCGGCGCCGGTTTCATCGGACTCGAAATCGCTTCCACAGCAGTGGGTCTCGGCGTGTCGGTGACGGTACTCGAGGCCGCGGCGATCCCGCTGGGCACCGTGCTCGGGCCACGCGTGGGCACCGAGATCGTGCGATTGCACCGCGGCAACGGGGTCGGCCTGCACACCGGCGTCGCGGTGGAGGGTGTGCGCACCGACGCCGACGGGGTCGTCGTCAACACCGGCGCACAGGATCTGCGGTTCGACGCCGTCGTGATCGGCATCGGCATCACGCCGAACACCGACGTCGCCGCGGCATCCGGACTCGCCGTCGATGACGGCATCGTCGTCGACGCCATGGGCCGTGCCTCGGTACCCAACATCTACGCCGCGGGCGACGTCGCGCGCCGCTTCTCCGACCGCGCGGGCAGACACCTGCGCGTCGAACACTTCGACAACGCGAACCGGCAGGGCGCCGCGGTCGCCAACGCGATGCTGGGTCGCGACGCCGTCAACGACGACGCCCCGTGGTTCTGGTCCGACCAGTACGAGCACAACCTCCAACTGCTCGGCGCCGCCACCGGCGATGCGGTGATCCGCGGTGACATCGAGGGTTTCGAGTTCACCGCGTTCTACGTCGACACCGACGACACGCTGTGCGGCGTGTTCACCGTCGATCGTGGTGAAGACGTCATGGTCGGCCGGGAACTGCTGGGCCGGCGTATTCCGCGCGCCGCGCTGCAGGACCAGGACAGCGATCTGTGGGAGCTCGTCGACGCCGAGGAGGTGGCACAGTGAGCGCTGTCGAGGGAGCCAACTTCATCGACGGGCAATGGGTTCCGGCCGCGTCGGGGCGGACGTTCGCGCGGTACAACCCGGCCGACCCCGACGATCTCGTCGGCACCTTCCCGGCGTCCGACGACGTCGACGTGCGCACCGCCGTCGACGCACTCGACAAGGCCGCGCCCGAGTGGGCCGCCACGCCGCCGGAGCGCCGCGCGGCGATCCTGGAAGCCGCTGCCACACAGCTGGAATCGCGTGCCCAGGCATTGATCGACGAGCTGGTGCGGGAAGAGGGCAAGACCGTCGCCGAGGCCACCATGGAGGTCACCAGGACCCCGGCGAACCTGCGCTTCTACGCCGGCGAGGCACTGCGTTGCACCGGCGCCACCTACCCCGTCGCGGGGGAGGCGCTGGTCTACACCCTGCGCGAGCCCGTCGGCATCGTCGGTGCCATCACACCGTGGAACTTCCCGTTCAACATCCCGTCCCGCAAGCTCGGGCCCGCGCTGGCAGCCGGAAATCCCGTGCTGTACAAGCCGTCGGAGATCACACCGCTCATGGGGCAGCGTCTGGTCGAGGCGCTGCTGGACGGTGGTCTGCCGCCGTCGGCGCTCGCGCTGGTCCAGGGTGACGGCGTGGCGGGCGCCGCGGTCACCGCCGATCCGCGGGTCGCGGCGGTCACCTTCACCGGATCGACGGCGGTCGGCCGCGCGATCCACCAGCAGGTGGGCCCGCAGCGCCGCGTCCAGCTGGAGATGGGCGGCAAGAACCCCGTCGTGGTCGCCGAGGACGCGGACCTCGACGGCGCGGCCGCACTGATCGTCAAGGGTGCCTTCGGGCTCAGCGGACAGGCCTGCACCGGTACCAGCCGGGTCATCGCCGTCGACGCGATCCACGACGCCCTGCTGGAACGAGTGGCGGCCAGGGCCGACGCGCTGACCGTCGGCCCTGGCGACGAACCCGGCGTGCAGATGGGGCCGCTCGCGAGTTCCGACCAGATGGAGAAATTCCTGCGCTACGTGCACATTGGGATCACCGAGGGCGCGACACTGCGCTGCGGCGGCACCACGGCCGGCGATCGCGGATTCTTCGTCCGCCCAGCGGTTTTCGCAGATGCGCTGCCCACCATGCGCATCGTCACCGAGGAAGTGTTCGGACCGCTGGTCGCCTTCCAGCGCGCGATGGACCTCGACGAGGCCGTCGCACTGGCCAACGCCACCGAATACGGCCTGGCCGCCTCGATCGTGACCTCGGATCTCGCCGCGGCAACCCGGTTCGCCCGGCAGTCGAAGACCGGACTGGTCAAGATCAACCAGCCCACGACCGGCATGGCCATGAACGCACCCTTCGGGGGCTACAAGGCGTCGAGCACCCAGACCCACAAGGAACAGGCCGGGCCGACGCTCATGGAGTTCTACACGCTCGAAAAAACCGTCTACCTCACTCCGGCCGTCTGATCACAGGAGCTGCAATGGAATTCACCCGAGTCGCCAGATCCGGTCAGGTGCCCGAGGGCATGGTGCGACGGTTCTTCGCAGGCGAATACGAGTTCGCCGTCGCCCGCCTCAACGGCAAGGCCTACGCGACGTCGAACTACTGCACGCATCTGGACTGCATGCTGTCGTCGGGCAAACTGGTCGACGACGGTATCGGATGCTCCTGCCACGGAAGCGCATTCGACCTCGAGACCGGCGAGCCCATCTGCCCGCCTGCGACCGTCGCGATCAAGACCTACCCCGTCGAGGAACGTGACGGCGAGATCTTCGTCGGTGTCGAACCGGGGGAGATGCCCGTCGGGCCGCGGCGCCGTCGCAAGGGGGCGTGAACAGCGTGCAGCGACCGCCGACCCTGTCGACCGGCGGGATGGTCAGCTCGAGCCATCCCGCCGCCAGCTTCGCCGGCGCGCGGGTGCTCGCCGACGGCGGCAACGCGATCGACGCCACCCTGGCGATGGCCGCGATCACCTGGCTGACCCTGCCGGGGCAGTGCGGAATCGGCGGCGACGCCTTCGCCGTGGTCCGCGAACCCGACGGGCGGGTGTGGACGGTCAACGGATCCGGTTTCGGCCCCGACGGCGGCACCCCGGATTTCTACCGGGAGCGTTCCGGCATCCCGATCGACGGCGCCCTCGGCGTCGCGGTCCCCGGCGCGCCTGCGGCGCTGGCGGCGCTGCACGCCCACGGTGCCCGCACCGCGCTCACCCAGTTGTGGGAACCGGCGGCGCGGATGGCCGACCACGGTGTGCCGTGTTCGGCGAAAACCGTCACCGACGTGCGGGAGGCCTTCGACGCCGTCCGCGCCGACGCCGATCTCGCCGCGGTGTACACGCCCTCCGGCGTTCCGCCTGCCGTCGGGCAGCGCCTGCCTCAGCCCGACCTGGCGCGCACCATCCGGCGTCTCGCGGCGGCACCCGAATGGTTCTACACCGGTGAGTTCGCCGAACGCGCCGTGGCCGTGCTGCGTGCGGCCGGCGCGCCGTTCACCGGCGACGAGTGGGCCGCAGGTGCCGTCGTCGCGCCCGAGGCCGCGCTCACCGGCGGCTACGCAGGCGCGACGATCCACCAGACCCCGCTGCCCACCCCGGGCTGGATGGTGCTGCAGCAGGCCGCGCTGTGCGACGGCGCGCTCGGTGAGACGCCGTGGCTGGGCGCCGAGGCCATCGACCGCATGGCCCGCGCTGCGCGACTGGCGTTCCATGACCGGTTCGAGCTGTGCGGCAGCGACGGTTCGGGTGTGCGGGAAGTGTTGGACCCCCGCAGGATTGCCGAACAGCGTCGCGCGCTGGACGCGTCGGCACAGCAGCGTCTGTCGTTCAGCGTCGCCGGCGGTGACACGACGTGCACCGTCGCGGTCGACGCGGACGGTCGTGCGGTGTCGTTCATCCACTCGCTGGGCTTCACGTTCGGTGCCAAGACCACCGTCCCCGGCACCGGCGTCGTGCTCAACAACCGGCTGGGGCGAGGGGCCTACCTTATCCCCGGACATCCCAACGAGGTTGCGCCGCGGCGCAAGCCGCTGCACACCCTCAACGCCTGGATCGCCACCGGCACCGACGGAGAACTGCTCGCCCTCGGCGCCATCCCCGGCGGTGACGGTCAGGTGCAGTGGAACATGCAGTTGCTCTCGCATCTGTTCGACCACGGACTCGACCCGGCAGAAGCGGTCAGCGCACCGCGGTTCACGGTGTTCCCAGGATCCGACGCCGACGTCATCGGACAACCCGACGAACTGCGTGTCGAGGCCACCATCCCCGACGACGTCCGAACCCGACTGCGGGACATGGGGCACCGCGTCGTCGTGCAACCGGCCTTCGGAGCGGGCGGAAGCGCCCAGGTGATCCGGCGCGACCCGCGCGGCGTGCTGAGCGGCGCGGCCGATCCGCGCCAGGAGGGGATCGCGATCGGTGTCGACTGAGAACCCGGTGGCCGCGCCTGTCCCGCAGGGTGACTACCGGCCGGCGCTGCTGCACGACGGAGTCGTCTACACCGCGGGGATGACGCCGCGCCGCGACGGTCAACTGGTGCTGCGTGGTGTCGTCGGCGACACCGTGTCGGCGCAGCAGGCACACGGTGCGGCCGGTGTGGCCGCCCGCAACGCACTGGCCGCGGCCCGTTCGGTACTGCCCGACGGCGCCGCGGGACTGCGCTGCCTGCGGATGACCGTGTACATCGCCGGCACGGCGTCGTTCCACGACCTCTCGGCCGTCGCCGACGGCGCCTCGGCCGCGCTGCGCGCAGAACTCGGCGAGGCCGGCGTTCCGGTGCGCGCCGCCATCGGTGTGCAGGCGCTGCCGTCCGGTGCGCCCGTCGAGGTCGATCTGATCGCCGCGGTGGTGTAGACCGGTTCGGTGTTGACCGCGAGATGGCAAGGGACACAGTGCACATGCTCTCTCGGTTCACGATGTGCGGTTTGCCGCCGACCTCCTCGGGGCAATCGGTCGAATTGCGAAAACTGAAGACCAACTTAGTGTTACATGAACGACAGGCAACCAGGAAGTTCTAGTCGATTGGATGTGAACACGTTGTCCGCAGCTCATTGGGTGTATTTGATCGGTCTGGTGGTGTTGATCGGCACCGTGGTCGCCAAGAAGAACGTCATAGCGCCCGCGCTGCTGGCAACGTTTCTCACCGGCCTGGTCTACCAGGGCAGTGTGACCACCGGCGTGGGCGCGGTATTCAACGCCGCAATCACCGGAACCCGGGAACTGCTACCGATTTTCATCATCATTGCACTGGTCTCCGCGATGCTCGGTGCGATGCGGGCGCTGGGCGCCGACGCCATCATGATCCGTCCGCTGCGCGGCCTGTTCCGCAACGGTCACATCTCGTACCTACTGCTCGCCGTCGTGACTTTTCTTCTTTCGCTGGCATTTTGGCCGACGCCCGTCCTGCCGCTGATCGCCGCGATCCTGCTGCCCGCCGCGGTGCGGGCCGGGCTGCCGCTGCTGGGCGCCGCACTGGCGATCGCCATCGCCGGTCAGGGCATGGCGCTCAGTTCGGACTACATCATGGGTGTGGCGCCTGCGTTGTCCGCCGAGGGCGCCGACGTGCCCGCGCGGTTGATCGCCGACCGGGCCACCATCATCGCGTTGATCGCCGGGGCAGTGGCCTTGGCGATCGTCTATTTCCGCGATGTCCGCACCAAGACCCGAGCTCCGGGGTCCGTCGACGACGTCTCCCTGCCCGCGGCACCCGCTCAGCTGCCGGATCCACCGAGTCCGATCACCGGTGCCGGTGGTCCGGCGCAGGAGACCGCGGCCGTCGCCACCCTGACTGCGCCGGTGCAAACCGAGGCCGAGCAACCGACGGGCCCCAAGGGCGTGCTGGTTGCGGTTGCGGTCCCCGTGCTGTTCGCCGGATTGCTGGTCCTCATGCTCCTGGGCCGGTTCACCACGGTCATCCCGGACATCGACGAAGGGCTGGGCGCACCGCTGGTGGGTGGCACGGCCGCGCTCGCGCTCGTGGCAATCTCGTTCGTAGCCAACCGAAAAGACTGGCTCGAGGATGTCGGCAGGCACTTCACCGAAGGCGTCGCGTTCTCGTTCCGCACCATGGGCATGGTCATCCCCGTCGCCGGATTCGTCTACATCGGCCTGGCCGACTATTCGGGCGGAATTCTCGGACTGCCCGAAGATGCCGCGGCGCCGGCATTCCTGTTCGACGCGGTGGGCGCGGTACAGGACCACATTCCGCAGGCGCCGGTGTTCGCGGCGTTCGCGATGCTGATCGTCGGAATGCTGATCGGGCTGGACGGCAACGGTTGGCCGGGCCTGCCGTTCACCGGGTCGCTGGCATCGACGCTCGGGGACGGGACCTCCGACGTCGCCACCCTGGCCGCCATCGCGCAGAACGGTGCGAGCTGGACCGGCGGCGGCACACTGGTGATCTGGTCCTCGTTGATCGTCGTCGCGGGTCTGACCGGGGTGTCGGTGATCGACCTGGCGCGGCGCCTGTTCATCCCGGTGGTCACCGGCCTTCTGGTGGCGACCGGAATAGCGGCGGTGGTGCTGCTGTGACGTGGTCCCTGGCCGAACCGGGCCGCAGCGTCGTCGAGACGGCGGCGCTCGTGCGTTCGGGTGCGTTGACCGCGCGTGCCGTCGTGCAGCAGGCACTCGACCGGATCGGGGAGTGCAACGCAACCCTCGGTGCGTTCGTCCACGTCGACGCCGAAGGCGCCATGCAACGGGCGAGCGCGGTGGACGAGTCGGTGCGGGCCGGTCGGGATCCCGGCCCGATGTCCGGAGTTCCCTTGGGAGTCAAGGAACTTCATCCGGTTACCGGATGGCCGTTCGCCATGGGCAGTGCGCTGTACGCCGATCGGGTCGCCGACCACACCTGCACGCTGGTGCAACGTGCCGTCGCCGCCGGTGCGGTGCCCATCGGCGTGACCGCCTCACCGGAATTCGGGCGGGCGTCCTTCACCGCGTCGGCGCTGCACGGCGTCACCCGCAACCCCTGGGATCTCGCACTCACTCCCGGCGGGTCGAGCGGAGGATCGGCCGCCGCGGTGGCCGCGGGCATGGTGCCCGTCGCCACCGGCACCGACGGCGCGGGGTCCCTCCGCATCCCCGCGTCCTACTGCGGCCTGGTCGGGTTCAAACCCACCTACGGCCTCGTCCCGCGGGGCCCCCGGCACACCGGCGCGGCCGACAACGACCACTACGGCGCCCTGACCCGCACGGTGCGTGACACCGCACGTTTCCTCGACTGCGTCTGTGGAATCGATCCGTTCGACCGCGCCTCGATCCCGGCGCACGTACGGTTCGAAGACCACCTGACCGCGGATCTGCGCGGGCTTCGCATCGCGTTCGCACCCGACCTGGGCAACGCACCGTGCGACCCGCAGGTCATCGAGGTCGTGCAGACCGCGGCCGAGAAGTTCGTCGCCGCGACCGGAGCCCGACCGGTACCCGCGCAGCTGGCCGTCGACCCGGACTGCGGCCTGGCCTACCGCACCCTCTCGGCACCCGATGTCCACACCCAGCTGCGTGGTGCACCGCCAGGGCGCGACATCCACCCGACGCTGCGCGGTTACCTGGACGCGGCCGGCGCGATGACCGCCGAGCTGCTCGCCGACGCCCACGAGGCACGCGCCCGTCTCGTCGCGCGGATGGCCGAGGCGTTCGAGCGTTTCGACCTGCTCCTGCTGCCGGCCACCCAGGTCCCGGCGTTCGCGGCCGAGGGGCCGATGCCCACCGAGATCGCGGGCCGGCAGGTGGATCACTGGGGTGCGTTGGCCGTGACCATGCCGTTCAACCTGACCGGTCAGCCCGCCATCTCGGTGCCTGCCGGGACCGTCGGCGGGGCGCCGGTCGGACTGCAGATCGTGGGGCGTCGTCACGCCGACGCGCTGGTGCTCGCGGCCGCGGCCGCGGTGGAGGAGACGCTGGGCTGACCTGCTGATCGGCCCGGATTTCGCGAGTGTGAAACCTCTGCGAGAAAATCGGTGAATATTCGCGCTCGGCGCACACTCGCGGGCCTGATCAGAGGTGGTCAGGCAGCGATTTGGAGCATTGCGCGAGCTCACCTAGTATGTAGGGGTTGCCTTGGGCAGACCTTGGCTGGTTGACGCTGCTTTTTGCAGTATCGGACAGCCTCGCGTGCCTTCAGGGGACAAAGACCGCGCACGTCCAGGTCGGTATCTGGCGTGCATACAAAACCAGGTCAGGAGATCGAGTGATTCAGCAGGAATCGCGGTTGAAGGTCGCCGACAACACGGGCGCCAAGGAGATCTTGTGCATCCGCGTTCTCGGTGGCTCGTCGCGGCGCTACGCCGGAATCGGCGATGTCATCGTGGCGACCGTCAAGGACGCCATCCCGGGCGGCAACGTCAAGCGTGGCGATGTCGTCAAGGCCGTCGTGGTCCGCACCGTCAAGGAGCGGCGTCGCGCCGACGGCAGCTACATCAAGTTCGATGAGAACGCCGCCGTCATCATCAAGAACGACAACGATCCGCGCGGCACGCGCATCTTCGGCCCCGTCGGCCGGGAACTGCGCGAGAAGAAGTTCATGAAGATCGTCTCGCTCGCCCCGGAGGTGCTGTAAATGAAGGTGCACAAGGGTGACACCGTGCTGGTGATCTCCGGCAAGGACAAGGGTGCCAAGGGCAAGGTGCTGGTCGCCTACCCGGAGCGCAACAAGGTCCTGGTCGAAGGCGTGAACCGGATCAAGAAGCACACCGCTGTCTCGGCCAACGAACGCGGCGCCTCGTCGGGTGGCATCGTCACCCAGGAAGCGCCCATCCACGTCTCGAACGTGATGGTGGTCGATTCCGACGGCAAGCCGACCCGTGTCGGATACCGCATTGACGACGAGACCGGCAAGAAGGTCCGCATCGCCAAGACCAACGGCAAGGACATCTGATGACCACCACTGAAAAGGCTCTGCCCCGGCTCAAGCAGCGCTACCGCGAAGAGATCCGCGAGGCGCTCCAGCAGGAGTTCAACTACGCCAACGTGATGCAGATCCCCGGCGTGGTCAAGGTCGTCGTCAACATGGGTGTCGGTGACGCCGCCCGCGACGCCAAGCTGATCAACGGTGCGATCAACGATCTCGCCCTGATCACCGGCCAGAAGCCGGAGGTTCGCCGGGCCCGCAAGTCGATCGCGCAGTTCAAGCTGCGTGAAGGCATGCCGATCGGCGCGCGCGTCACGCTGCGCGGCGACCGGATGTGGGAGTTCCTCGACCGGCTCATCTCGATCGCGCTGCCGCGTATCCGCGACTTCCGCGGCCTGTCGCCCAAGCAGTTCGACGGCACCGGCAACTACACCTTCGGGCTGAACGAGCAGTCGATGTTCCACGAGATCGACGTGGACAGCATCGACCGGCCGCGCGGCATGGACATCACCGTCGTCACCTCGGCGACGAACGACGCTGAAGGCCGCGCGCTGCTGCGGGCGCTGGGCTTCCCGTTCAAGGAGAACTGAGCTATGGCAAAGAAGGCGCTGATCCACAAGGCCAGCAAGAAGCCCAAGTTCGCGGTTCGCGCGTACACGCGGTGCAACAAGTGCGGCCGCCCGCACTCGGTCTACCGCAAGTTCGGTTTGTGCCGCATCTGCCTGCGCGAGATGGCGCACGCGGGTGAGCTGCCCGGCGTGCAGAAGTCCAGCTGGTAACGGCTGCCCGGCGCGCACGCACCGCAGAAACACATAGACCCAACCAAAACAGATTGCGGCAGGCCCCCCAAGGAATTGGACACAGGGGAACCGCCGCGAGGAAGGTGAGCCGGTTGTCATGACGATGACTGACCCGATCGCAGACTTCTTGACGCGTCTGCGTAACGCCAATTCGGCGTACCACGACGAGGTGACACTGCCCCACTCGAAGATCAAGGCGAACATCGCCGAGATCCTCAAGCGTGAGGGCTACATCTCCGATTACCGCACCGAGGATGCTCGGGTCGGCAAGTCGCTGGTGGTGCAGCTCAAGTACGGCCCCAGCCGTGAGCGCAGCATCGCCGGCCTGCGACGGGTGTCCAAGCCCGGCCTGCGGGTCTACGCGAAATCCACCAACCTGCCCCGGGTGCTCGGCGGCCTCGGCGTGGCGATCATCTCCACGTCATCCGGTCTGCTCACCGATCGCCAGGCAGCACGACAGGGCGTGGGCGGCGAAGTCCTCGCGTACGTGTGGTGAGAGGTAGATAAGACATGTCGCGTATTGGAAAGCAGCCGGTCCCGGTTCCCGCCGGGGTCGATGTGAGCATCAACGGTCAGAATCTGTCGGTCAAGGGCCCCAAGGGCACCCTGACCCTGGACGTCGCAGAGCCCATCTCGGTCTCGCGTGCCGAGGACGGCGCCATCGTGGTGACCCGCCCCGACGACGAACGGCGCAGCCGCAGCCTGCACGGGCTGTCGCGCACGCTGATCGCCAACCTGGTGACCGGTGTCACCGAGGGGTACACGCAGAAGATGGAGATCTTCGGCGTCGGTTACCGCGTGCAGCTCAAGGGCCAGAACCTGGAGTTCGCGCTGGGTTACAGCCACCCGGTCCTGATCGAGGCGCCAGAGGGCATCACCTTCGCGGTGGAGTCGCCGACGAAGTTCTCGGTGTCGGGCATCGACAAGCAGAAAGTCGGACAGATCTCGGCGGTCATCCGTCGCCTGCGCCGTCCCGACCCGTACAAGGGCAAGGGCGTGCGTTACGAGGGTGAGCAGATCCGCCGCAAGGTCGGAAAGACAGGTAAGTGAGCATGGCTACCAAAACTGACGGCACCGTGGCCCACAAGCCGGTCGGGCAGAACATCTCCGAGGTTCGCCGCAACGCTCGGCTGCGTCGCCACGCGCGTCTGCGCAAGAAGGTCGCCGGCACCGCTGCGGTGCCCCGCCTGGTGGTCAACCGGTCGGCTCGCCACATCCACGTGCAGCTGGTCAACGACCTGAACGGCACGACCCTGGCGGCGGCTTCGTCGATCGAGGCCGATGTGCGCGCCATCGACGGCGACAAGAAGGCCCACAGCGTTCGGGTCGGTCAGCTGATCGCCGAGCGTGCCAAGGCAGCCGGGATCGAGACCGTCGTGTTCGACCGCGGCGGCTACACCTACGGCGGCCGCATCGCTGCGCTGGCAGACGCCGCGCGTGAGGCAGGGCTGAAATTCTGATGACCGGCAACGAGAGGACTGCATGATGGCCGAGCAGGCAAATAGCGCCGGCGGCCCAGGCGCTTCAGACAACCGCGGTGGCCGTGGCCGCCGCGACGACCGTGGCGGCCGCGGCCGCGACGGCGGTGACAAGAGCAATTACATCGAACGCGTGGTGTCGATCAACCGGGTTTCCAAGGTCGTCAAGGGCGGCCGCCGGTTCAGCTTCACCGCGCTGGTGATCGTCGGCGACGGCAAGGGCATGGTCGGCGTCGGCTACGGCAAGGCCAAGGAAGTTCCGGCCGCCATCGCCAAGGGCGTCGAAGAGGCTCGCAAGAACTTCTTCCGGGTTCCGCTCATCGGCGGCACCGTCACTCACCCCGTTCAGGGCGAGGCCGCTGCCGGTGTCGTGATGCTGCGCCCGGCCAGCCCGGGTACCGGTGTGATCGCCGGCGGTGCCGCTCGTGCGGTGCTGGAATGCGCGGGCGTGCACGACATCCTGGCCAAGTCGCTGGGTAGCGACAACGCGATCAACGTGGTGCACGCCACCGTTGCCGCGCTGAAGCTGCTGCAGCGGCCCGAGGAAGTGGCGGCCCGTCGCGGCCTGCCCATCGAGGACGTTGCGCCGGCCGGCATGCTCAAGGCCCGGCGCGAGAGCGAAGCGCTGGCCGCGGCGGCTGCGCGTGAGGGATCGGCATAACCATGGCAGAGCTTAAGATCACCCAGGTGCGCAGCACCATCGGTGCGCGCTGGAAGCAGCGTGAGAGCCTGCGGACCCTGGGCCTCAAGAAGATCCGCCAGTCGGTGGTGCGCGAGGACAACGCCCAGACCCGTGGCCTCATCAATACCGTTCACCACCTCGTTGAAGTAGAGGAGGTTGGCAAGTGAGCGTCATCAAGCTGCACGACCTGAAACCGGCTCCCGGAGAGAAGAAGGCCAAGACCCGCGTCGGTCGTGGCGAAGGCTCGAAGGGTAAGACCGCAGGCCGTGGTACCAAGGGCACGAAGGCCCGCAAGAACGTCCCCGTGATGTTCGAGGGTGGCCAGATGCCGATCCACATGCGGCTGCCGAAGCTCAAGGGCTTCAAGAACCGCTTCCGCACCGAGTACCAGGTCGTCAACGTCGGCGACATCAACAAGGCCTTCCCGCAGGGCGGCACAGTTGGTGTCGACGAGCTGGTGGCCAAGGGCCTGGTTCGCAAGAACAGCCTGGTCAAGGTTCTCGGCGACGGCAAGCTGACCGTCAAGGTCGACGTGACCGCCAACAAGTTCAGCGGCAGCGCCCGCGAGGCGATCACCGCGGCAGGCGGTTCGGCCACCGAACTGTAAATTTCACTGCGCGAGCAGACACGAAAGTGCCCCTTTTCACCTGAAAAGGGGCACTTTCGCGTCTGCTCGCCCAGAGATGTCAGACGAGCTGGGGGATCACGTCGGCGGCCAGGCGTTCCATCTGCTCGCGGTCCTCTTCGACATCGGCGCCGGTCGGGTTGAGCAGCACGGTCTGCGCGCCGGCGTCGATCACCTCACGTAATCCGCGTGCCACATCGTCGGCCGTACCGGCGACGGCCACCGCCGCCAGATCGGCCTTCGGGCCGTAGATCCGGTGCAGCCCGGCGCGCACCCGCTCCCGCGCGCGGGCGGCATCGTCATCGACCATGAGATACACCCGCTTGCCGATGCGGAAGTCGCCGGGATCCTTGCCCTGCTTGTCGAGTTCCTCGTGCACGGTGCGCACCGCCTCGGCGAAGTGTGCCGTGGTCGACGATCCCGCGCCGAGGAACGCGTCACCGAGGCGCACGGCCCGCGCGAGGGCCTTGGGGGCGTTGGCGCCGAACCAGATCGGCGGATGCGGACGCTGCACGGGCTTGGGCGTGATGGGCAGGTCGTCGACGTCGCGGAAACGGCCGTGGAACGTCACCCGCGGCTCGTCCGACCACGCCGCTTTCATGAGCTCCAACCCCTCGGTGAAGCTGGAGATGAACGTCGACGGGTCGACGCCGAACGCCCGGAACTGACGCGACCCGCCGCCCGGGGCGACACCCACATCCACGCGACCGTGGCTCAGTCGATCGACGGCCGTGATCGACGCCGCCAACTGCAGCGGATCGTGCAACGACGCCACCAGGACCGCGACGCCCAGGCGCAGGCGCGTCGTGACCGCAGCCGCGTACGACAGCAACTCCAGAGGCGCGATCAGCGGGGCGTGGCCGACGGTCTGCTCCAGGGTCCACCCGCCCTCGAAACCGAGCTCCTCGGCGCGGGCCAGGTATTCCTTGATGCCCGCGGCATCGAAGCGGCCGGTGTCGAGCTGCGGGATGGAGATCGAGAACGTCGTCACCCCTACCACCGTACGACGTCCGAGCAGACGCCAAAGTACCCATTTCCACACAAATGCGGGGACCTTCGCGTCTGCTCGCGGTCAAACGGAGCGTCGGTAGGCTCGGTCCATGTTCGGTTTTCTCCCAGGAATCCCCGGCCAGGAAGATCTGCGGGCGCTCGTGCGCCGCGTCGACACCGCGCGCCACAACGGTGTGCCCGACGGATGCGTGCTCGAACTCGATCTCATGTCGATCCCGCCCGAGACCACCGGATTCGACCCGTTGGCGATGATCGCCGGCGGCGGGCGACCTGTGGTGCTGCGCCAAGCGGTCGCGGCGATCCACCGTGCCGCCGAGGACGACCGGGTGGCCGGATTGATCGCGCGCGTGCAACTGCCCGCCGCGGCGCCCGGCCCGGTGCAGGAGTTGCGGGACGCGATCGTGGCGTTCGGCGAGGCAAAGCCGACAGTGGCCTGGGCCGAGACCTATCCCGGCACGATGTCGTACTACCTGGCCTCGGCGTTCCGCGAGATCTGGATGCAACCGGCCGGATCTGTGGGGCTCATCGGGTTCGCGACGAACGCGATGTTCCTGCGTGATGCCCTCGACAAGGCCGGCATCGAGGCACAGTTCATCGCGCGCGGCGAATACAAGTCCGCGGCAAACGTTTTCACCGAAGACTCCTACACCGAACCGCACCGGGAAGCCGACGCCCGACTGATCGAAAGCCTGCGCGAGCAGGTGTGGCAGAGCATCGCGCAGTCACGCGGCCTCGACCCGGACGCCATCGACGCGCTGGCCGATCAGGCCCCGTTGTTGCGCGAGGCCGCGGTCACCGCGGGACTGGTGGACCGCATCGGTTTCCGGGACGAGGCATATTCGCGGATCGGTGAACTCGCCGGTGGGCCCGAGAACACCGACGCCGACGACGATGACGCGCCACCGCGACTGTTCCTGTCGCGGTATGCGAAAGCGACCGCGCCCAAACCCGCTCCGTCGCTGCCGCCGCTGCCCGGACGTAAGACCAAGCCGACGATCGCGGTGGTGACGCTGCACGGTGCCATCGTCAGCGGACGGGGCGGACCGCAGCCGTTACCGTTCGGCCGTTCCAGTGCCGGGGGCGACACCATCGCCGCGGCGCTGCGGGAGGCCGCCGCGAATGACGATGTGGCCGCGGTCGTCCTGCGGGTGGACAGTCCGGGAGGATCGGTGACCGGATCGGAAACCATCTGGCGCGAGGTCATCCGGACGCGTGAATCGGGTAAACCCGTGGTGGCGTCGATGGGTGCCGTTGCGGCCTCGGGCGGGTACTACGTGTCGATGGCCGCCGACGAGATCGTCGCCAACGCGGGCACGATCACCGGATCGATCGGTGTGCTGACCGGAAAGTTTGTGTCCCGCGAGCTGAAAGACAAACTCGGTGTGGGCTCAGATGCGGTGCGCACCAACGCAAATGCCGATGCGTGGTCGACCGACGCGCCGTTCACCGACGAGCAGCATGCGCGTGTCGAAGCCGAGGCCGACCTGCTCTACCGCGATTTCGTCGAACGCGCCGCCGAAGGTCGCAAGATTCCGCTTGGGAAGATGAAATCCCTTGCACGGGGACGTGTTTGGAGCGGCGCGGATGCGAAGGAACGCGGTCTTGTCGACCGCCTCGGCGGGCTTCGCACCGCGGTGACGCGTGCGAAGGTGCTCGCCGGTTTCGACGAGGATGTCGACGCGCGTGTGGTGAGCTACCCGGGTTCTTCGTGGCTGGACATGTTGCGGCCCAAGCCGTCTTCGCAACCCGCGGCCGCATCGCTGCCGCAGGCCGTGGCTGCACTGCTCGGCAAATCGGTGATGGGTGTACTCGACGAGGCGGAACGCTCGATGACGGGATCGAGCGCATTGTGGCTGGGGGAGTACCGCTTCTGACGCGATCTTGAAGTTTCGAGCACGGGTCACGCATGGGGGTGCGTCGGCGACGATGACACTCCCATGTGTAATTTCGTCCGTCAGGGGGTAACCTCACCCCCGCACGAGATGGAAGCCGACAACTACGGTCGCGTCGTGCTGGGCCGATCTTGAACCGGCTTGGCGCCCCGTAATTTACGGGAGCGCAAGTGCCGGGCGTCAGACACGAGGATTCTGCTCTCCGACGATCAGATGGGCTCGTGGGGCTGGCGATTGCCGTTCCTGATAGCCGCGCCGCTCGGCCTGATCGGCGTGTACCTGCGGTCGCGGCTCGAAGACACCCCGAGCTACCGCGAACTGGAAGAGACCGGCGAGCCCGAGGACCGGCCGACCGGCGAGTTCAAGGCCCGGATGGTCGACTGCTGGAGCCCGATCCTGCGCCTCGGCGGCCTGGTTGTGGCGCTCAACGTGGTGAACTACACACTGCTCACCTACATGCCGACCTATCTGGAGAGCGCCGTCGGCCTGTCCACGGATCAGTCGCTGGTGGTGCCGATCATCGGCATGCTGTCGATGATGGTGTTCCTGCCGTTCGCCGGCCGAATCTCGGATCGTGTTGGGCGCAAACCGATGTGGTGGATCTCGCTGATCGGGCTGTTTGTGGCGGGTGTGCCGATGTTCATGCTCATGAGCACGAACCTGCTCGGCGCCGTGATCGGTTTCGCGGTTCTCGGCCTGCTGTACGTACCGCAGCTGGCGACGATCTCGGCGACGTTCCCGGCGATGTTCCCGACGCAGGTGCGGTTCGCGGGCTTCGCGATCGCCTACAACGTGTCGACCTCGATCTTCGGCGGCACCGCGCCCGCGATCAACGATTGGTTGGTCAACCTGACCGGCGACAACCTGGTGCCTGCCTACTACATGATGGCGGCCTGCCTCGTCGGTGCGATCTCGCTGGTGAGAATGCCCGAGACCGCACGTTGCCCGATCAACGGCACCGAGATTCCCGGGACGCCAGAGGCGCCACCGCAGTTGGACTACCAGGAGCCCGCCCGCGCATCCTGAACGGATGTACCGCCGCGGGCTCAATCGGGTTCGATCGGGTGCGAGCCGTGAGACCAAAGTGCCGCTGACGTAGAAGATCTCACCGAGCGGATCGTCCTCGTTGCGCTGCGGTGCGGGCAGGCCGCAGCGGGTGAACAACGCTGCCCGCGCCACACTGTCCATCTGCCAGCCTTTGGCGCCGAGATAGTCCGCGGCCGAATGCCGTTCGCCGTGGTAGATCAGCGAGGGCATGTCGATGTCCAGGCCCATGCGGGTGAACATCTCGGTCGCCTCGCGCGCCTTCTCCGGGTCGAAATCCTTGAGGGCGGGTACGAATTCGGTGGCCACCGTGCTGCCGGGAACGCTGAGATCGTGAATCCGGTCGAACAACAGGTCTTGTGCCTCGGGTGGCAGATAGATCAGCAGACCCTCGGCGCACCACGCGGTCGGCGCCTTCGGGTCGAATCCGGCGGCCCGCAACGCGGCGGGCCAGTCGTAACGCAGATCGATCGACACCGTGCGCCGCTCGGCGGTGGGTGCGGCACCCAGGTCGGCCAGTGTGCGGGTCTTGAACTCGATGACGTCGGGTTGGTCGACCTCGAACACCACGGTGCCGTCCGGCCACGCCAACCGGTAGGCGCGGGAATCGAGGCCGGAGGCGAGAATCACCGCCTGCCGCACACCACCCTCGGTTGCGGCCAGGAAGTAGTCGTCGAAGAACTTCGTCCGCACGGCCATCTCGTCGATGTTGGCGCGCACCCGCGCCCCCGCCTCCGGCACCACCTTCTCGATGTCGAGCGTGCCGTCCGCCATCGCCGTGAAGACCTCGATCCCGACGGCCCGCACCAGCGGAGCCGCGAACGGATCGTTGATGAGTCCGTTGGGATCCCGGCTGACGACGGCGCGCCCGGTCGCGACCATCGTTGCCGTCGCCCCCACGCTCGACGCCAGATCCCATGTGTCGTTGTCACTGCGTGCCATGGACGTCCTCACCTCAGGTGTGCCGACAGGTACCCCGAGTCGCCGGAGAGTTCGGCCATCTCCTCGGGATATTCGAAGCCATGACCAGCGTAGGCCTCGCGTGACGTCTGCACCGTGACCTGCCAGCCCAGCCCGCGCAGGTAGTCGCCCGCTGCATTGCGGTCACCGGTGTAGAAGAGGTCCGTCACATCGACCGCGCTGCCCACCCGCCGCGACCACTCGCTGAGCCGCTTGGTGACGCCTTCGGTGAGCATGTGCTGATCCATGTGCTCGGTGGCCAGCCGGCTGCCCGGCGCCGACAGCGCGGTGATGTTGTCCAGCAGCCGGTCCTGGGCCTCGGGCGGCAGATAGATCAGCAGACCTTCGGCGATCCAGGCAGTGGGCTGCTGCGGGTCGAAGCCGGCATCACGCAGGGCCGCGGGCCAGTCCTCGCGCAGATCGATGGCGACGGTGCGCCGGCCTGCGGCGGGTTCGGCACCCAGCTCGGCGAGCGTGCGGGTCTTGAACTCGATCACCGCGGGCTGGTCGACCTCGAACACCACGGCACTCGCGGGCCAGGACAGCCGGTAGGCCCGGGTGTCCAGACCGGCGGCCGCGATCACGGCCTGGCGGATCCCGTCGGTACAGGACGACTGGAAGAAATCGTCGAAAAACCTTGTGCGCACAGCGATCTGCTCGCACATGCGCTGCAGGTCCAGCATCGGGTCACCTTCGACGCAGAGCTCGCCGTTGGCCAGTTCGATGCAGTGCTCCAGACCCACCGCCTTGACCAGCGCGTCGGCGAACGGGTCGTCGATGAGCGGGTCGGGCTGCCTGGTCGCGAGCGCTCGCATCGCCGCGACCCCGGTCGCGGTTGACCCGACGCTGGTCGCCAGGTCCCAGGTGTCTCCGTCAGTTCGTGCCATGCGAACTCCTAATCACGTGTTGCGGTGATCGCCAGCGACCGCCGCATCGGTGCGGTGTCGTCGCGGTCGGGGAAGGGGCGGCCGTAGGCCTCGAACACCTCGGGGCGGGTGCGCGTGCTGACCCGCCAGCCGTGCTCGGTTAGATACTCGTCGGCCGGATTCCGGTCGCCGACGTACCAGAGGGTGGACAGGTCGACGTCGAAACCGTGGTCGCGCCAGCGGTCGGCCATCGCCCGACCACGGGCCTGCAGGATCGATCCGACATCGTGGTGGAACTCGGTGGCCAGCCAGCTGCCCGGCGCCGACAGCGCGGTGATGTTGTCGAACAACAGGTCCTGTGCCGCGGGCGGCAGATAGACGAGCAGGCCTTCGGCGATCCACGCGGTGGGCCGCTGCGGATCGAACCCGGCGTCGCGCAGGGCGGCGGGCCAGTCGTCGCGCAGGTCCACCGCGACCGTGCGACGCTCGGCTGTTTCCGTGGCGCCGATCGCGGCCATGGCCGCGGTCTTGGCCTCGATGACCTGCGGTTGGTCGATCTCGTAGACGACCGTGCCTGCCGGCCATCCGAGGCGGTAGGCCCGTGAGTCCAGGCCCGACGCGAGGATCACGGCCTGGCGCAGACCCGCGCCCGCCGCGTCACAGAAGAAGTCGTCGAAGAAGCGGGTCCGCACGGCCATCATCGACACCGTCAACTCCGCTGCTGCGGCGTCGTCGCCGTCCAGCGTGATGTCGCCGTCGACGAGTTTGGTGAAGAACTCCACCCCGACGGCCCGCACCAGGTCGGCGGCGTAGGGATCGTCGATCAGCGGGTTCGGTTCGGCCGTGGCGATCGCGCGGGCGACGGCCACCAGGGTGGCCGTCGCGCCGACACTCGAGGCCAGGTCCCAGGTGTCGCCGTCGGTTCGTGCCATCGGTGCTACCTCCGCGCGGAGATGTAGGCGATGGACCCGAACTGGACTTCGTCGTCGACCGGCGGCAGTCCGGTGTGGACCAGCAGTTCATCGGAGGTCATGCTGGTGGTCTTCCAGCCGTGCCCCTGCAGATAACTGGTGACGTCGGCGCGGTCACCGAGGAACACCAGTTCGGTGAAGTCCAGGTCGAACCCGTGGGCGCGCCAGCGGTCGGAGAAGTCCTTCATCCGCGCTGCGATCGCCGCACGGTCCTCCTCCTTGGTGGCGGGCACGCCTTCGGCGGCGATCCGGCTGCCCGGGGCGCTGAGTTCGGTGATCTGGTCCAGCAGACGGTCCTGGGCCTCGGGCGGCAGGTAGCCGAACAGGCCCTCGGCGATCCACGCGGTCGGCTTGCCCGCGTCGAAGCCCGCCTCGGCCAGCGCGGCGGGCCAGTCGAAGCGCAGATCAACCGCCACGGTCCGGCGGTCGGTCGTGGGCAGCGCGCCGAGATCGGCCAGCGCCTTGGTCTTGAACTCGACGACCTCGGGCTGGTCGATCTCGAACACCACGCTGCCCGCCGGCCACGGCAGTCGGTAGGCCCGCGCATCCAAGCCCGCCGCCAAGATCACCGACTGGCGGATCCCGGCACGCGAGGCGTCGAGGAAGAAGTCGTCGAAGAAGCGGGTGCGGGCCGCCATCACGTTGGCGAACCGGGTCAGGCCTGCGCGCCCTTCCTCGTCGAGGGCCGACAGATCGAAGCTGTCGTCGACCAGCTTGGTGAAGAATTCGACGCCGACCGCACGCACCAGAGGTGCGGCGAACGGGTCGTCGATGACCGGATCGTCGGCACTGGTCGCCAGCGCCCGCGCCGCGGCCACCATCGTCGCGGTTGCGCCGACGCTGGATGCGAGGTCCCAGGTGTCGTCGTGAGTGCGCGCCATGACGCCCCCTTTTCGTCTGTCTCGTAGGTGAGGTACGCACCCGCATGAGCGGTGGGTGCGGGTATTAGTTAGGCCCTATAACGAGCTGTCGCCGACTGTACGCTCCGAATCTGAAAGGTTTCTCTGACCGAGTTCCGGACCGGCCGCACCCGCCATCGATGCGGGCCGGCGCGAGGGCTCCTGTTACTCTCGTAGACTGTTTGACGGCTGAGTTCGCAGGCTGCGCGCCTGCAGACAAGCCGGACATGACTTGACCATTGACGCTGGACCCACCAGCCCCATTTGGCACGCCGCGCTGTGAAGGTCGGCTGCGCAGGAGGAAGAGTGCTTTCGGCTTTCATCTCGTCGCTGCGAACGGCCGACCTCAGACGCAAGATCCTGTTCACCTTGGGCCTGGTCATCCTGTACCGGGTCGGTGCCTCGATCCCGTCGCCCGGGGTGAACTACCCCAACGTGCAGCAATGCATCGAGCAGGTCAGCGGTGGCGACTCGGCCCAGATCTACTCACTGATCAACCTGTTCTCCGGCGGTGCGCTGCTGCAGCTCACGGTGTTCGCGGTGGGCGTCATGCCGTACATCACCGCGAGCATCATCGTGCAGCTGCTCACCGTGGTGATCCCGAGGTTCGAACAGCTGCGTAAAGAAGGTCAGGCCGGCCAGGCCAAGATGACCCAGTACACCCGGTACCTGTCGATCGCGCTGGCGATTCTGCAGGCCACCAGCATCGTGGCGCTCGCCGCCAACGGCGGCCTGCTGCAGGGCTGCTCGCTGGACATCATCCAGGACAGCTCGATCTTCGGCCTGATCGTGATCGTGCTGGTCATGACCGCAGGCGCGGCCCTGGTGATGTGGATGGGCGAGCTGGTCACCGAGCGCGGCATCGGCAACGGCATGTCGCTGCTGATCTTCGCCGGTATCGCCGCCCGCATCCCGGCCGAGGGCCAGACCATCCTGGAAAGCCGCGGCGGCGTCGTGTTCACCGCGGTCTGCATCGCGGCCCTGGTGATCATCATCGGCGTGGTGTTCGTCGAGCAGGGCCAACGCCGTATCCCGGTCCAGTACGCCAAGCGCATGGTGGGCCGCAAGATGTACGGCGGCACCTCGACCTACCTGCCGCTCAAGGTCAACCAGGCCGGCGTCATCCCGGTCATCTTCGCGTCGTCGCTGATCTACATCCCGCACCTGATCACACAGCTGATCCAGAGCGGAAGCTCGAACCCGGGCACCGGCTGGTGGGACAAGTTCGTCGCGAACTACCTGACCAACCCCGCCGATCCCGTCTACATCGCGATCTACTTCGGCCTGATCGTGTTCTTCACCTATTTCTATGTGTCGATCACGTTCAACCCCGACGAGCGTGCCGACGAGATGAAGAAATTCGGCGGCTTCATCCCGGGCATCCGTCCCGGCAAGCCGACGGCGGACTATCTAAGGTACGTGCTGAGCCGCATCACGCTGCCCGGCTCGATCTACCTCGGCGTGATCGCCGTCCTGCCGAACCTGTTCCTGGAGATCGGCAACACCGGATCGGTACAGAACCTGCCGTTCGGCGGGACCGCGGTTCTGATCATGATCGGTGTCGGTCTCGACACCGTGAAGCAGATCGAGAGCCAGCTGATGCAACGTAACTACGAAGGGTTCCTGAAGTGAGAGTCGTTCTACTCGGACCGCCCGGGGCGGGCAAGGGTACGCAGGCGGAGAAGCTGTCCGAGAAGCTCGGCATCCCGCAGATCTCCACCGGGGACCTCTTCCGCAAGAACATCGGCGAGGGCACGCCCCTCGGCCTGGAAGCCAAGCGCTACCTCGACGCCGGCGACCTCGTCCCGGCCGAGCTGACGAACCGGCTGGTCGAGGACCGCATCGACCAGCCCGACGCGGCCGCAGGATTCATCCTCGACGGCTACCCCCGCTCGGTCGAGCAGGCCGGTGCGCTCAAGGACATGCTGGCCGCGCGCAACACCAAACTCGACGCCGTGCTCGAGTTCCAGGTGTCCGAGGACGAGCTGCTGACCCGCCTCAAGGGCCGCGGCCGCGCCGACGACACCGACGAGGTGATCCGCAACCGCATGAAGGTCTACCGCGACGAGACCGAACCGCTGTTGGAGTACTACCGCGACGACCTGAAGACCGTCAACGCGGTGGGTGCCCTCGACGAGGTGTTCGCCCGGGCGCTGGCCGCGCTCGGTAAGTGAGCTGATCGGAGCGGTACCGTGATCAAGCTGCGCGGCAGGCGCAAGCCCAAGGTCGTCGTGCAACGCACGCCCGCGGAGCTCGACGCCATGGCCGTGGCGGGTGCGCTCGTCGCATCGGCCCTGCGCGCTGTGCAGGCCGCGGCCGCTCCCGGCGTCACGACCCTGGAACTCGACAAGATCGCCGAAACGGTCATCCGCGAGGGCGGCGGCATCCCGTCGTTCCTCGGTTACCACGGCTTCCCGGCCAGCATCTGCGCGTCGGTCAACCAGCGCGTGGTGCACGGCATCCCGTCGGCCGACGAGGTGCTGGCCGCGGGCGACCTGGTCTCCATCGACTGCGGCGCCATCGTCGACGGCTGGCACGGCGATTCCGCCGTGACGTTCGGCGTGGGTCAGCTGATTCCCGCCGACGAGGCGCTGTCGGCGGCCACCAAGGCCGCGATGGAGGCAGGCATCGCCGCGATGGTGCCCGGCAACCGGCTCACCGACGTCTCACACGCCATCGAGGTCGAGACCCACGCCGCGGAGGCCCGCGACGACCGCAAGTACGGCATCGTCGCCAACTACGGCGGGCACGGCATCGGTCGCCAGATGCACATGGATCCGTTCCTGCCCAACGAGGGCGCCCCCGGACGCGGACCGTACCTGGCCCCGGGTTCGGTGCTGGCCATCGAACCGATGCTGACCCTCGGCACCACCAAGACCGTGGTGCTCGACGACGAGTGGACCGTCGTCACCGCCGACGGCACCCGCGCCGCCCACTGGGAGCACACGGTCGCCGTCACCGAAGACGGCCCCCGCATCCTCACCCGGTAACGCCTCCAGCAATTGCTGAAAACGCCGGAACCGTGCTGTGTGCAGCGGGCGCAAAGGTGTAATGAACTGGATCACGCCCAACGTCGTATCAAAGACGGAGGTTGGGAATGGAGGATCCGGAGGCCGCCATGATGCGGGCGCTCTACGACGAGCACGCCACCGCACTGTGGCGATACGCGCTACGCCTGACCGGCGACCGCGCGCGGGCCGAGGATGTTGTGCAGGAGACGCTGCTGCGCGCGTGGCGCCACCAACCCGACCTCCGCACCGGTGGCGGAGCCGATGGCATCGGCCCCGACCGCTCGCCGCGGGCCTGGCTTTTCACCGTGGCACGCAACATGATTATCGATGAACGACGCAGCGCTCGTTTCCGCAACGAGACCGACGTCCCCGACCCAGAACAGGTGGCCGATCACGCCACCCCCGACCAGGTGGATACCGCGTTGGACCGGCTTCTGTTGAGCACCGCCCTCAGCCAGCTCTCCGATGACCATCGGGCGGTGATCCGGCGCGCGTACTACCAGGGACAGACCACCGGGCAGATCGCGGCCGAGCTGCAGATACCCGAGGGCACCGTGAAATCGCGGCTGCACTACGCGGTCCGCGCGCTGAAACTGAACTTGCAGGAAATGGGGGTGACACGATGACTCAACTCGGAGAACCCCATCGGATCGGGCCGGCCGACCCCGACCGGTACTCGACGTGGGACGCGGCATATGTGCTCGGTTCCCTGTCGAGTGCGGAGCGCCGCGAATACGAAGCGCACCTGAGCACGTGCGCGCACTGCCGCGCCGGCGTCGCCGAACTCAGCGGCATACCCGCGCTGCTCGCGATGATCGACATCGACGACGTGAACGCCATCGACGCCGGGCAGCCCGATCCGCCGCTGCGCCCCGAGGTGCTGGACTCGGTCATGGCCAAGGTCGACGCCCGCAGGCGTCGCAACCGGTGGGTGACGACATCGGTGGCCGCACTCGCCGCGGCGCTGCTGGCATTCGGCATCGTCGTGCTGGCCCGCCCCGAGGTCTTCGGCCTGCAGCGCGGAACCGAGCAGCAGACCGCGCAGATGCTGGAGATGTCGAAGGTCGCCGACACCCCGATCAACGCCAGCATCGCGCTGACGAGCTACAGCTGGGGCACGCGGATCGACATGGCGTGCTCATACGGCGACTGGGGCAGCAAGGGCGCCCCGCCGCAGGACCTGGGCATGGTGGTGGTCGGCCGGGACGGCAGCCGCGAGCAGGTCGCCACCTGGCTGGGATTGACCAATGCGACCGCACTGCCCAGTGGCAACACCCAGAAGCCCAAAGACGACATCGCCGCGATCCAGATGGTCTCGGTCGCCGACGGGAAAGTCCTGCTCGAAAAGAAGCTCTGACGTCACCGACGTCCCGGTCCGGCTCGGAATTCGCTGTCCGTCGGCTGCGCCCCTGATGGGAAAACACCGAAAGCGCCCATCGGTTTGAACCGGTTCTGCTCACCCCTCGTGTCACTAGGCACACGACGGGAGTAGGTGACAGATGGCCAATGGGCGCAGAGTGGTAGACCGCATCGTCGGCTATCTCGCACAGAGCGGGATCAGCCACATCTTCGGGGTCGACGGAGCCAACATCGAGGATCTCTACGATGCGGCGTTCTTTCGTGACGACATCACCGCGGTGCTTGCCAAACACGAATTCTCCGCTGCGGCAATGGCAGATGGTTACAGCCGCAGCGGCGCCGGGATCGGTGTGGTGGCCGCGACCTCCGGTGGTGGTTGCCTCAACACGGTGCCGGGGCTCGGCGAATCGCTCGCCAGCCGGGTTCCGGTGCTCGCCCTGATCGGGCAACCGCCGACCACGCTCGACGGCCACGGGTCGTTCCAGGACACCAGCGGCGACAACGGCGCGCTCGACGCGCTGGCGCTGTTCTCGGCCGTGAGCGTGTACTGCCGTCGGGTGATGTCACCCGAGGCGATCCACACCGTGCTGCCCCAGGCGCTGGCCGCCGCGCGCACCGGAGGACCGGCAGTGTTGTTGCTGCCCAAGAACATCCAGCAGGCCGAGCCTGCCGAACCGGCACACGTCAACGGCGGCTTGCCCGGTATGCAACTCGGAACCAGAATCTCCGATCTGAACATGATGGTGCGGGGACTGCGGCGTGCCGACGGGCCCATCACGATCTTCGCAGGCGAACAGGTCGCCAGGGACGACGCCCGGGCCGAACTCGAACGGCTGCGCGCAACCCTGCGCGCCCGGATCGCGACCGTACCCGACGCCAAAGATGTCGGCGGCACACCAGGTTTCGGATCCTCGTCCGCGCTGGGCGTCTCCGGGGTGATGGGCCATCCCGGCGTCGTCGCCGCGGCCGCGGGCAGCGGCGCCTGCCTGCTGGTCGGTACGCGCATGAGCGTCACGGCCCGCGCCGGACTCGACGGCGTGCTTGGTTCGGTGCCGACGTACTCGATCGGAGCGCAGCAACCGTACGTGCCCGCCACCCACGTCCACACCGACGATCTGCGCGGCGCGCTGACGATGCTCGCCGAAGCGCTCACCGGCAACGGCAGGCCACATCAGATACGCGTCCCGGACACGGTGCCGCGCACCGAATTACCGACACCGCCGCACGAGGGGCCGGGCATCCGGTACCGCGAGGCCATGCGGGTCCTCGACCGCATGCTGCCCGACGGCACCGACATCGTCGTCGACGCGGGCAACATCGGCGCGTCGGCCATCCACCACCTGCCGGTGCGCCGCGACGGGCGCTTCCTGGTCGCACTCGGCATGGGCGGCATGGGTTACAGCTTCGGCGCCGGTATCGGGATGACATTCCACCGCGCCCAACGGCCCGGCCCGCACGGGCCGCGGCGTACCGTGGTGATCGCCGGTGACGGCTCATTCTTCATGCACGGCATGGAGATCCACACCGCGGTGCAGTACCGGCTGCCCATCACGTTCCTGCTGTTCGACAACCACGCGCACGCCATGTGCGTCACGCGCGAGCAGCTGTTCTACCAGGACCGCTACAGCTACAACCGATTCGGCCCGAGCCGGTTGGGGACGGGCCTCGCCGCCATGCTGCCCGGACTGACCGCGATCGACGTCGACGACATCGACGGACTGCCCGCGGCCCTGGACGCCGCACTGCGCACCGACGGCCCCTCGGTCGTCAGCGTCGAATGCTCACCCGATGAAATCCCGCCTTTCGCAGCGTTTCTCACCACGACCACAACAACTTCGATCACCCAGGAGAGCGATTCCCATGCCACTGCCCGCGCTTGAAGACATCACCACCCACCGGGGGACCGCCGAACCCATCGACGGGCTCATCCGGATCGAGACCTCACCCAAGGAGGCCGCGACCCCGATCATCATGGAGATGATGCGCTCGGTGTACCCGCACGAGCAGGTCTACGGCGAGTACTGCACGGTCAACGACTACATCGCATGCCCGCCCGACGAACTGTTCGACTACCTCGCCGACACCCGCAGCCTCGAGGAATGGACCTACAGCCTCCGGGGTTTCGCCACCACCGAGGAGCCGGGACTGTGGGTGGCCCACGACCGCCTCGGGGAGGGCGGCGGCGGACCCGGCAGCGCGATCTACACCCGCACCGTCGCCAACCGCGACGCGATGACGGTGGACTACCACTGCGCGTGGGATCAGGGCAAACACCTGTGGATGATCTACCTGATGCGCATCGTCGACGCCCAGGTGGTGTTCGACAAGCCGGGATCGGTTGTGCTGTGGACGAATTGCCACCACCCGTTCTACGACAAGAACCCGTACCCGGAGACCGCGCCGCCGGGGCGGCCGGTGTGGGTGGGTGATTTCTGGGACATGTTCGGCCCCGGTCACCTGCTGGAACTGAAGAACCTCAAGGCAATCGCCGAATACCGCCACCGCAACGGTCTGCCGCTCACCCCGGCCTGGATGAAATGAGAGCCCCCATGAACACCATCCCCGTCAGCCTCGTCGACGTGTCCACCTACCTGCCCGGTGAGCCGATCGGTGCCGACTACTACGCCCAGTTCGCCGAGACCGACGACCTGCGCGACAACCTGATGTTCCGGGCGCCGCGGTTCCGCCACCACGTGGCCCCCGACGAGACCGCGATCGACATGATCGAGCGGGCCGCGGCCGGGCTGATCGAACGCCACGGTGCGGACACGGTCCTCGGCGCCGATGTGCTCATCACGCACACCCAGATGCCCGACGTGCCGTTCTACGGCGGCGGTGGCGGCATGGCACACCGCCTCGGTCTCAAGCCCAACTGGGTGATCGACCTGCACAACGGGGGCTGCGCGGCCTTCGTCCTCGGCCTGAAGTTGGCGCGCAACCTGCTGGCGTCGGGTGAAGGGCACACCGCGCTGATCGCGGTGGCGCAGAACGCCGCAGGCCAGATCTTCGACCAGGAGACCATCCGCCGCAAGGCGCAGGCGTCGGTACCCGGTGACGGTGCCGCCGTCGGCCTCGTCACGGTGTCGGACGCGTCGCCGATCCTCGACGTCGAATGCCGCACCTACGGCGAGTACGCCGGGGACATGACCATCGCGTCGGACCCGCCGCGCAAGTGGTGGCAGCCCGGACCGGGGGAGGGGTACATCGGGTTCACCGAGAGCAAGATCACCAAGGTGCTGGCGCGGGGCAACCGGCAGGTCCCCGAGGTGTCGTATGCGGTGTGCGACCGGATCGGCATCCGCCCCAAAGACGTCGACCTGTTCGTCACCAACCAGCCCAACCGGGTGTTCCTGCGCAACTGGCGCGAGGCCCTGGAGTTGCCCGACGAACGGCACGTCGACACGTTCGACACCTGCGGCAACCTCTTCGGCGCGGGCATCCCGATCAACTTCGACCGGGCGGTCACCGACGGCCGGGTCAAGGCAGGCGACACGGTGCTGATGGCGGCGTTCGCGCATGCCGGCGACTTCGCCGGCGCGGCGGCGGTCCGCTGGGGAGGCCGGGCCTGATGGTCGCCCCGCGTGGCACCCTGGTCGAGGCGGTCGATGCGCTCCCGCCTGCCGTCAACCCATTGGCCCTGTCGCTCAACGAGTTCCCGTATCCGCCGTTGCCCGCGGTGAAGGCCGCGCTGAGCACCGCGGTGGACGCCGCCAACCGGTATCCGGAGTTCCTGCCCGAGCGGTTGCGGTCGCTGATCGCGGGGCGGGTCGGGGTGAACGAGGGGCAGGTGATCATCGGGGTCGGCGCGACCGGCGTCATCATGCAGGTGCTGCATGCGGTCACCAGTCCCGGCGACACCATGGTGATGTCGGCACCGACCTTCGACGGGTACCCGATCTTCGCCCAGATGGCCCGGCTGCGGTCGGTGACCGTCGACCTCGACGTGTACGGCCACCACAACCTCAACGCGATGGCCGACGCCGCGCGGCAGGCCCGCGTCGTGGTGGTGTGCCGCCCGCACAACCCCACCGGCACGATCGAACCGGCCGAGGACATCGAGCGGTTCCTTCAGAGCGTGCCCGCCGACACCGTGGTGATCCTCGACGAGGCCTACGTCGAGTTCCTCGGCCCCGCCAACCGCATCGACGGGCCGCGCCTGGTCGAACGTTTCCGCAATGTCGTGGTGGTGCGCACCTTTTCCAAGGCGTACGGGCTGGCCGGCCTGCGGATCGGCTACGGCTTCTGCGCACCCCAACTCGCGCGTCAGCTGTGGGCCATGCAGTTGCCGTTCGGCATCGGGTTGCCCGCACTCGTCGCGGTCGCGGCCTCCTACGACGCCGAAGGTCAGCTGCGCCAACGCATCCGGATGATCTCCGCGGAGCGGCGGTTCCTGCAGTTGCGGCTGCGCTCGATGGGCGTCTACAGCACCGACGGTCAGGCCAACTTCGTGTACCTGCCCGCCGCGGGGGTGCCGTGGCGCGAGGTGTTCGACAACTGCGGGCTGCGGGTGCGCCACTACGCCGACGGCGGGGTGCGCATCACGGTCGGCACGCGGGAATCCACCCGCGCGGTGTTGCGCGCAACGCGCCTGGCTTTGCCGTGAGTTCCGTGGGGCACGGCGATGCGGTATGAAGAGGCGTGCCCTCCTCACCGGAAGCCGGCGATCCCGCCGACCATGCCGACCAGGCCGACCCCATCGCGCTGGCCCGCGCCAACTGGGATGCGGCCGGGTGGGGTGACGTCGCCGACGGGATGGTCGCGGTCACCTCGGTCATGCGGGCCCACCAGATCCTGCTGGCCCGGGTGGAGAACGCGCTGCGCCCCTACGACCTGAGCTTCTCCCGGTTCGAACTGCTGCGCCTGCTGGCCTTCAGCCGGTCCGGGGCACTGCCCATCACCAAGGCCTCGGACCGGCTGCAGGTGCACGTCACCAGCGTCACCCATGCGATCCGGCGGTTGGAGGCCGCGGGCCTGGTCGAGCGAGTCCCGCATCCGACCGACGGCCGCACCACGCTGGTGCGCATCACCGACCTGGGCCGCTCCACCGTCGAGGATGCGACCGTCACGCTCAACAAGCAGGTGTTCGCCGATGTCGGGATGTCCGACGAGGAGTCCCGCGCGCTCGCGTCGTCCATCGAGACGCTGCGCCGCAACTCCGGCGACTTCTGATCCCCCGAGATCGACGTAAACGTCGCTGCCGCTGCGTGATCACGACATTTTTGTCGGTTTCGGCGGAGGGTCGTGTGCGGCGGTGGGCAGCGGGATGGTCGCGGTGACCGCCGTGCCCGCACCCGGCCGGGACCGGATGTTGAGCCTGCCGCCGACGATCTCGGCGCGCTCGGCCATCGACAACAGGCCGTAACCGCTCATCTCGTCGCTGCCGAGCGGATGCTCGAAGGTGTCGAAACCTATTCCGTCGTCCACGATCTCGAGCCGGGCCACGTTCTCCTCGACCGCGAAGGTGAGCCGCGCGGTGGTGGCGCGGGCGTGCTTGACGACGTTCTGCAGGCATTCCTGCGCGATCCGGTACAGCGCCAGCTCGATGTGGTCGGGCACCCGGGTCTCGGCCAGATCGACCTCGAGCTCGACCTGCGGTATCGACCGGGCCAGGCTCGCCAACCCGCCCGAGAGACCCAGGTCGTCGAGCACCGGCGGACGCAGCCCGCTGATCGCCGCGCGCGCCTCCTGCAGCGTCAGGTCGGCCAGTTCACGGGCCTTGCCCAGCTGTTCGGCCACCGCCTGCGGATCGTCGGCCGCGCGCGCGGCGGCGTCGAGCCGGTAGGACAGCGTCACCAGCCGCTGTGAGATGCCGTCGTGGATGTCGGCCGCGAGCCTGCGGCGCTCCAGCTCCTGGGCCTCGATGACCTGCTCGACGAAATTCTCGTGCGCGCGTTCGCGGGCCACGAGCCTGCGGTGCAGGCGGGCCTGGTGCAACGCCCCGGCGATCAACCGGCCGATCACCACGAGCAGTTCCACATCGCGCGGTGTGAACTCGCGTCGTCGCACGGTGTGCACGTTGAGCACACCCACCAACCCGCCGGGCTCGGTCTCCATCGGCACCGACACCATCGACGTGAAATCGCGCCCGCGCAGCGACTCGAACGGCAGGTAGCGCGGATCGGCCTCCTTGTTGTGGCTGATCACCACGGGCTCGCGGTGCCCCGCCACCCACCCGGAGATGCCCTGTCCGATGGGCAGCCGGATCTTGCCGACCTCACTGTCGAACGGCGGCGTGGCCCCGGCCAGCGTCAGCGAGCGGTCCGAATCGTCGAGCACGTGCACGAAACAGACGTCGGTACCGGTCGCGTCGGTGATCATGCGCGCGGCCGCCGCGGCCAGCGGCTCCACCCCCGGCCCGCTGGAGGCGGCCTGGATGAGCTCACGCAGCAGCACCAGTTCGCGGTCGGCGTCGACGAGATCGCGGACCGGTTTCATGGGGCGCCTGGCTGCACTCACTGGTAGATGCCCTCGCGCAGCGCCGTCGCCACCGCGCCGGCACGGTCACTGACGCCCAGCTTGCGGTAGATGGAACGCAGATGGGTCTTCACGGTCTCCTCACCGATCACCAGCTTGTTGGCGATGCCGCGGTTGGACAGGCCCGCCACCACGAACGACAGGATCTCGCTCTCACGCTGCGTCAGCCCCTGGCGTGCCCCGGGCCAGAACTCGTCGCGCTGCAACCGGGCCGCGGTGCCCGCCGCCCTTGCCGCCATCACCGGGTCGATGGCCGTCTCGCCGCTGTGCGCGAACTCCAACTGATGCACCAGATCGTCGCTGCTGATGCTTTTGAGCAGATACCCCGCCGCACCCACGCGCAGGGCCTGGAACAGATACTGCTCGTCGTCGTAGACCGACAGCATCACGACCCTGCGCCGCGGGTTGCGCTCGAGCAGCGTCTGGCACAGGTCGAGGCCGCTGACCCCCTGCATCCGCACATCGCACAGCACGATGTCCGGGTCGAGTTCCTCGACCACGCTGACGGCCTTCTCGGCACCGACGGCTTGTCCGACCACCTGCACGCGGTCGGAGAACGCGGCGAGCATGGCCTTGAGACCCTCGATGACCATCTCGTGGTCATCGACCAGCACAAGGCGCACCGGGCTGGAGGGCGCCATGGCACACACCATAGAGGGACGAGATCGCCGGATGGCTCAACTTGTACCGCAGTTCGCCTGCCGAATCCCCCGTAGGGGGGACGCGTGGCCCTGTGATCCAGGCCACCCTGTCGGTGTGTCCCCTGTACAGGAGAAAGCATGGCGTGCCGGCAGGTTCTGGTGGGACTGTACGCAGTCGGCTGACCCCGGTGCCCATCCGCTGCGAGCACTGATTTTCGACCTCGACGCGATGTCGGATCTCGACCTCGACGGTCACCGCGTGGTGTTCAACGCGGCCTTCGCCGCGCACGGACTGCCGTTGCAGTGGTCGCCCGCGCGCTACCGCCAACTGTTGGCGTTGCGTGACGAACGCCAACGGGTCGGCGCCGAGTTGCGCAAACGCTGTGTCGGCCCCGAGTGCGACGTGCTGGTGGAACTGCTCGCCGACGAGATCTGCGCGACCAAGGACATGATCTTCGACGAGATGATCCTCGACCTCGGGTTGTCGCCCCGGGCGGGTCTGGTCGACCTGGTGATGGACGCGTTCGCCCAGAACGTCCCGGTGGGCGTGGTTTCCGGCGGCAGGCGGCGCTGGGTCGAACCGCTCGTGCGGCAACTGGTGGGCGATGGACTCGTCGACGTAATCGTCACCGGTGACGACGTGAGCGGCACCCACGCGGAGGCGTTCGGCCAGGCGCTGGCCGAACTCGGCGTCGCACCGCACGACGCGCTCGGCATCGCCGGATCGGCTGCGGGTCTGCGCGCGGCCAATGCGGCCGGGCTCGCGCCCGCCCTCGTCGGGGCGGACCCCGACGTCACCGGTCCGGCCGTCACGGTGCGCGCGGACTACACCTGCGCCGACGGGCTGCGCCTGGCGACGTGCCGGCGGCTGCTGGCCCAGTGGTGGGCGCAGCACAGCCCGTCGGCGGCGTGAACTTCAGCCGGATCAGCCGCGCAGCAGTTCGATCACCGCGCTGAAGTCCTTGTCCGCGTTGTCCTGGTTGAACTCGGCGTAGATCTCGGCGGCGTGGCTGCCGAGCGGTGCGCTGGCACCGGTCGACGAAACCGCCGCCATCGCCAGGCCCAGGTCCTTGTTCATCAGCGACGTCGCGAAGCCCGGCTTGAAGTCGTTGTTGGCCGGTGACGTCGGCACCGGACCGGGAACCGGGCAGTTGGTGTGCACGGCCCAGCAGTTGCCGGTGGCGCCGGTGATGACGTCGAACAGCGACTGCGCGGACAGGCCGAGCTTCTCGGCGAGCACGAACGCCTCACCGATCGCGATCTGCTGCACCGCAAGCACCATGTTGTTGCACAGCTTGGCCGCCTGCCCGGTGCCGGACCCACCGCAGTGAATGATTTTGCCCGCCATGGGATCGAGGATCGGGCGGGCCCGCTCGACGGCGTCGCCCTCACCGCCGACCATGAACGCCAGCGTGCCCGCTGTGGCACCCTTCACGCCGCCGGAGACCGGCGCGTCGAGTTGGGCGTGGCCCTTCTCCAGGGCCTGCGCATGCACCGTGCGGGCGTCGTCGACGGAGATGGTCGAGGTGTCGATGAACAGCGTGCCCTCGGGTGCGGTGGGAAGCACCTCCGCATAACAGGACTTGACGATGTCCCCGTTGGGCAACGACGTGATGACCACCTCGGCCTCGGAGGCGGCCTCGGCGCCCGTGCCGAACACCTTGATGCCCTTGGTCTCCGCGGCCTCGACGAGGGCGGGCACCGGGTCGAACCCGCGCACGGTGTGGCCCGCGCCTGCGAGGTTGGCCGCCATCGGGCCGCCCATGTGGCCCAATCCCAGGAACGCAATGGTCGCCATCTGATCTCCTGTCCTGCTACGCCGAGGCGCGTGCCCGGGCCGCTTCACTACGGCCGATGACCACACGCATGATTTCGTTGGTTCCTTCAAGGATGCGGTGCACCCGCAGATCGCGGACGATCTTCTCCAGGCCGTACTCGCGCAGGTAGCCGTAACCGCCGTGCAACTGCAGCGCCGAATCGGCGACGTCGAAGCAGGTGTCGGTGACATAGCGCTTGGCCATCGCGCACAGCGTGACCTTGTCGGGGTGGTTGGCGTCGAGGGCCGATGCCGCCCGCCACAACAGGTTTCGCGACGTCTCCAGCCCGGTGGCCATGTCGGCGAGGGTGAACCGGATGGTGGGCTCGTCGAGCAGTGCCGCGCCGAACGCCTGCCGGTCGGCCAGATAGCCGACCGACTTCTCATAGGCCGCCTGGGCACCGCCCAGCGAGCACGCCGCGATGTTGATGCGACCGCCGTTGAGCCCGTTCATCGCGATGCCGAAGCCAGCGCCCTCGGTGTTGCCGAGCAACGCGTCGGCGGGCACCCGCACACCCTCGAAGATCACCTGGGCGGTGGGCTGGGCGTTCCAGCCCATCTTCTGCTCGTCGGCGCCGAAACTCAGCCCGGGCGTGTCCTTCTCGACCACGAACGTCGAGATGCCGCGCGGCCCTTCACCTCCCGTGCGGGCCATCACCACGTACAGATCCGAGGTGCCCGCGCCGGAGATGAACTGCTTGACGCCGTCGAGCACGTAGTGGTCCCCGTCGCGGACCGCGCGGGTGCGCAGTGCCGCGGCGTCGGATCCGGCGCCCGGTTCGGTGAGGCAGTAGCTGGCTATGGTCTCCATCGTGGCCAGCCTGGGCACCCACGTCTTGCGTTGGTCCTCGGTGCCGCAGGTGTCCACCATCCACGCGCACATGTTGTGGATGGACAGGAACGCCGCGAGGGTCGGATCGGCCGCCGAGAGCGCCTCGAAGATGCGGACGGCGTCGAGCCGCCGCAACTCCGAGCCGCCGACGTCCTCACGGCAGTAGATCGCACCCATGCCCAGTTCGGCCGCCTCGCGCAGCACGTCGGTGGGGAAGTGGTGCTTCTCGTCCCACTCCAACGCGTAAGGCGCGATGCGTTTTCGGCGAACGCGGCCGCCGTCTCGACGATCACACGTTCGTCGTCGTCCAGATCGCTGAGGTTCACGTGTTGCTACTTCATGGTCGGGATGACGAACTCGGCGCCATCCTTGATTCCCGACGGCCACCGCTCGGTGACGGTCTTGGTCTTGGTGTAGAACTGGATCGAGGCCGGGCCGTGCTGGTTGAGATCGCCGAAGCCGGACCGCTTCCAGCCACCGAAGGTGTGGTAGGCCACGGGCACCGGGATCGGCACGTTCACCCCGACCATGCCGACCTGCACGCGTGAGACGAAGTCGCGGGCCGCGTCGCCGTCGCGGGTGAAGATCGCCACGCCGTTGCCGTACTCATGCTTGGTGGGCAGGCTCAGCGCCTCTTCGTAATCGTGGGCACGGACGATGCACAGCACCGGGCCGAAGATCTCGTCGGTGTAGATCGACATGTCGGTCTTGACGTGATCGAACAGGGTGGGTCCGATGAAGTAGCCGCCTGACAGGTCTTGTTCGCCCCCTTCAACACTGAAGGTCAGCTCGTCGGAGGCGCGCTCACGGCCATCGACGACAAGGTCGGCACCGGCCTCGACGCCCTGGGCGATGTAGTCCTTGACCCGGTTGAGCGCGGCCTCGGTGACCAGTGGGCCGTAGTCGGCCTTGGGGTCGAGGCTGTGGCCGACGCGCAGCTGCTTGACGCGCTCGACCAGGCGATTGCGGAGACGGTTCGCCGTCTCTTCGCCCACCGGCACCGCGACGCTGATCGCCATGCAGCGCTCGCCGGCCGAGCCGTAGCCCGCGCCGATGAGTGCGTCGACGGCCTGGTCGAGGTCGGCGTCGGGCATGACGATCATGTGGTTCTTGGCACCGCCGAAGCACTGTGAACGCTTGCCGTGCGCGGCCGCGGTCGAGTAGATGTACTGCGCGATGTCGGAGCTGCCGACGAAGCCGACGCCCTGCACGGTCGGGTGGGTCAGGATCGCGTCGACGGCTTCCTTGTCACCCTGCACGACCTGGAACACGCCCGGCGGCAGACCGGCCTCGATGAACAGCTCGGCCAGGCGCACCGGCACCGAGGGGTCGCGCTCGGAAGGCTTGAGAATGAAGGCGTTTCCGCATGCGAGCGCGGGGCCTGCCTTCCACAGCGGGATCATGGCCGGGAAGTTGAACGGCGTGATGCCCGCGACGACGCCGAGGGGCTGACGGATCGAGTAGACGTCGATCCCGGTACCCGCGCCCTCGGTGAACTCGCCCTTGAGCAGGTGCGGGATGCCGACGGCGAACTCGATGACCTCGATGCCGCGCTGGATGTCGCCCAGTGAGTCGGCGACGGTCTTGCCGTGCTCGCGCGAGAGCAGCTCGGCCAGCTCGTTGGCGTTCTGGTTCACCAGGTCGATGAACTTCATGAGCACGCGGGCGCGGCGCTGCGGGTTGTAGGCAGCCCACTGCTTCTGCGCCTCGGCGGCACCGGCGACCGCCGCGTCGACGTCTGCTGCTGAGGCCAGCAGCACCTGGGCCTGCACCTCACCGGTGCTGGGGTTCATCACGTCGGCGGTACGGGTCGAGCCGGCGTCGGTGCGCCGGCCGTTGATGAAGTGCTGGATCTTTGTGGTCATGACATCCGTCCAAAAGAGGGTGTGCGCGGTGATATCGCTCGGTGAGAACCGAGATACTTGGATATCCTAGTAATTCATCGGAGGGTTTGGCAAGAACCCGGCGGGATCCACCGGGCAAGGCCTTTAGATTACGGTACCGTTTCGTTATTATTTTCGGCGTGACCGCGCAGCATGCCGACGTGATCGTCGTGGGCGCTGGGCCGACGGGTCTGGCCCTCGCGTGTTCCCTACGCCTGCACGGACTTTCGGTGCGGGTGCTAGACAGCGCGGCCGGGCCCGCGACCACCTCCCGGGCGAACTTCCTGCACGCGAGGGGGTCGGAGGTGCTCAACCGGATCGGCGCGTTGGGCACCCTGCCGGACGAGTCGCTGCGCGCCATGCGCATCACCACCTACCTCGGTGACCGACCGGTCATGACGTTGAAATTCGGCGATCCCGGCATGGGCACGGCCGCACCACCGATGGTGGTGTCGCAGGCCGAGGTCGAGGCCGCGCTGCGGGCGCGGCTGGCCCGGCTCGGGGTGGAGCCCGAATGGTGTCAGAAGGTGATCGCCGTGCGCCAGGACCGCGACGGCGCGATCGCCGAGCTCGGCGGCGGTGCCCAGGTGAGCGGGCATTGGCTGGTCGGATGCGACGGCACGTCCAGCGTCGTCCGCCGGCAGGTGGACATCGGGTTTCCCGGCGTCAAGCTGTCCGAACGTTTCCTGTTGGCCGACGTCCACCTCGACTGGGCAACCGACCGCAGCGGGACGAGCGGCTGGATCCATCCCGACGGCATGGTCGGCGCGATGCCCATTCCGGGCGTCGACGGCCGCGACGACCTGTGGCGATTGTTCGTCTACGACCCCACCCTGGACCGAAACCCCAGCGACGATGAGATCTTGGAGCGGATCGGGCGAATCGTGCCGTATCGGACCGGGCGCACCGTCACGTTCGGCGACGCCGAATGGCTGTCGATGTTCACCGTGCACCGCAGGCTCGCCGACACCTACCGACGTGGTCGCGTGCTCATCGCCGGCGACGCCGCGCATGCCCACGCACCGTTCGGTGGTCAGGGCATGTTGACCGGCATCGGTGACGCCGAAAATCTGGCGTTCAAGCTTGCGCTCGTGGTGCGCGGCCTCGCCGCGGACGCGATCGTCGACACCTATGAGGCCGAGCGCAGACCCTTGGCGACCGAGGTGCTCCGGGGTACCAGTGCGATCACCCGGGTCAACGTGGCCGGCAATCCGATCGGTCGGTTCCTGCGCGACCGGGTGGCGCCTGCGCTGTTCGGATTGGCCTTCGTGCAACGGTGGACGACCTACACGGCTTCGCAGCTGTGGGTCAGCTATCGCAAGGGGCCCCTCGGCGGTCGTGGACCCAAGCCGCGCCCCGGCGACCGGATCCCGGACCGGCCCTGTACGCGCGCGGACGGCACCGCGACCCGGTTGCACCCTGAGCTCGGCGGACGGTGGATCCTGCTGTGGCCGCGCGGCGTGCCCGTTCCCGACGCATCGGCGCTGCGACGGCTCGGTGACTTCGGCGCCACGCTGCGCCATGACGATGCCGAGGCGATGCTGATCCGCCCCGATGCGCACCTCGCGTGGCGTGGCGCACCCGACGATATGGCCGGTCTCGACCGTTGGCTGGCAACGACTTTGGGCTCGGGTGGTGTTCGATGACCGCGCCGGGTCGGGGTCGGCCGCGCGACGTCGAGGCCGACCGCGCGATACTGCAGGCCGCGCTGGATCTGTTCATCGAGCGCGGCGTGGAGGGCGCCAGCATCGAACAGATCGCCAAGCGCGCCGGTGTCGGCAAGCCGACCATCTACCGGCGCTGGTCGACAAAGGAGGACCTGATCGCCGCCGCGATGGAGACGCTGGTCGCCGACGAAGTGGTGCAGGCATCGCCGGAGGTGATCGACACACAGCCTCCCCACGCTGTCGTCGAGGCCGTGATCGAGAGCGCGGTCGCCACCGCGACCTCGCCGTCCTACCGGGCGCTGATCGCGCGGGTGTACGGCTCCGCGGTGAGCCATCCGGCCCTGATGGCGGTGTACTGGGACCGCTACATCCTGCCGCGGCGCGCACAGGCCACCCGGCTGCTGGAGCGTGCCAGGGAACTCGGAATGGTCGCCGAGGACACCGATCTCGACGTGGCCATCGACATGATGGCCGGCGCGGTCACCTACCGGCTACTGCAGCCCAACCCGCCCGATGTCGACGAGATGCGCCGCTATCTGCGCGCGGTCTACCGACAGATAGGGCTGCTTCCCTGACCGTCGGGCTGCTACCGTCGAGGGCGGTGCGCCGGGAAGCCTGGTCGGCAGCAGTCGGTTCTGTGACCGGGAGGGCACTGATGGGTGTGGCAGTACAGCGGACCGCTACCGCCGTGATCGACGTTCGAAACCTCGCCTTCACCTATCCGAGGAGCGACGAACCAGCCATCCGCGGAATGGAATTCACCGTAGGCAACGGAGAGATCTTCGGGTTCCTCGGCCCCAGCGGGGCAGGCAAATCGACGACACAGAAACTGCTCATCGGGCTGCTGCGTGGGCACCGCGGCCAGACTCTGGTGTGGGGCCGCGAACCGGTCGACTGGGGCCAGGATTACTACCAGCGCATCGGCGTCTCGTTCGAGCTACCGAACCACTACCTGAAATTGACCGGCCTGGAGAACCTTCAGTTCTTCGCCTCCCTCTACGAGAAGCCGACCAGGGACCCCATGGAACTGCTGGACGCGGTCGGTCTCGCCGGCGCCGCGGACACCCGGGTCGCCGAGTACTCCAAGGGAATGCAGATGCGACTCACCTTTGCGCGGTCCCTGATCAACGAACCGGAATTGCTGTTCCTGGATGAGCCGACATCCGGTCTGGACCCGGTCAACGCCCGCAGGGTCAAAGACATCATCCTCGATCTGAAGGCACGCGGACGGACCATCTTTCTGACCACACACGACATGTCGACAGCCGACGAACTGTGCGATCGGATTGCGTTCGTCGTCGACGGCAGTATCGTGGCGCTCGACACCCCCGCCGAGCTCAAGATCGCCAGAAGCCGACGACGAGTCCGTGTTCAGTACCGGACGGCGGACGGCGGCCTCAGTACGGCCGAGTTCGATATGGACGGGTTGGCAGACGATCCGGAATTCCTCGCGGTGCTGCGGGATCACCACGTCGAGACCATCCACAGCCGGGAGGCCAGTCTCGACGACGTGTTCGTCGAGGTCACCGGGCGGAAGCTGTCATGACGCGCCTGCGGGCCGCCCTCCGGCTCGAGCTCACGGTGCAGACGCGGCAGAAGTTCCTGCACGCCGCGGTCTTCTCCGGTCTGATCTGGCTTGCCGTGCTCCTGCCGCTGCCGCACAGCCTGCGTCCTCTCGTGGAACCGTATGTCCTCATCGGCGACGTCGCGATCATCGGGTTCTTCTTCGTCGGCGGCGCGGTCTTCTTCGAGAAACAGGAACGCACCCTGGGTGCGATCATCTCGACGCCGCTGCGGTTCGCCGAGTATCTGGCCGCGAAACTATCGGTGTTGGCGGCGATTTCACTGTTCGTGGCCGTGGTGGTGGTGACCATTGCTCATGGATTCGCCTATCACGCCCTGCCGCTGATCGGGGGAGTCCTGCTCGGTACCGTCCTCATGCTCATGGTCGGGTTCATGTCCTCCTTGCCATTCGCTTCGGTCTCGGACTGGGCCATGGCGACGGTCATCCCTCTGGTGGTCATGCTCGTCCCCCCGGTCCTTCATTACTCCGGCGTGTGGACCCATCCGGTGCTTTACGTGGCGCCCATGCAGGGGCCGATGCTTCTGCTGGCCGCGGCTTTCGACCAGTCCACACTCAGCGGCTGGCAGATCCTGTATGCGGTTGCCTATCCGTCGGCGTGTCTGGTCGTGCTGTGGTGGGTCGCGCGCGTGATGTTCGGCCACTACGTCGTGGAAAGGTCCGGTGTGTTGTGACGAATGCATTTACCCCCGGCACGTTCCGGGCGGTTGCGGCATTCGGCCGTAAGGATGTACGCGGCACCTATCGCGATCCGTTGCTCATCATGCTCGTGGTCGCACCGGCGATCTGGACAAGTCTTGTGGCGATCCTGACGCCGAGGTTCACCGAGACACTGGCCGCCCGTCACGGCTTCGATCTGGTTCCCTATTACCCGTTGGTCCTCACCGGCTTTCTGTTGCTCACCAGCATCATCGTCGCGGGCGGACTCGGCGCGTTCCTGGTGCTCGACGAGATCGATGCGGGCACCATGATCGCGCTGCGGGTCACGCCGGTTCCGCTCGCGACGTTCTTCGTCTATCGCGCAGTGACGGTCATGGTGGTGACGACCGTCTACGTGGTGGCCACGACGTCGTTGAGCGGCATTCTCGTACCAGGAGTGACCGGCGCACTCGTCCCGATCGGTCTGCTGGCCGGACTGTCGGCCGTGGTCACCTTGCTGGCAATCCTCGCCCTTGCCGGCAACAAGATCCAGGGCATTGCCATGGTGCGTGCGCTCGGCATGCTGATCGCCGGGTTGCCCTGCCTGCCGTGGTTCATCGACTCGGCGTGGAACCTGATGTTCGGGGTGTTGCCGCCGTACTGGGCGGCGAAGGCGTTCTGGGTGGCGAGCGACCACGGCACATGGTGGCCGTATCTGGTTGTCGGGGTGATGTACAACCTCGCCGTCGCCTGGCCGCTGTTCCGGAGATTCCGCGCCAAGCACAGTTGAGGACGCCGCAACGGAAGCCGACGTCAGCCCAGCGGTTCGGCTGGTCCGGTGTGCGCGGTGCGGACCGCGCCGATGCTGGCCGCGGTCACCAGGGCCACCCCGAGATACCCCAGCGGGCCGATCTGCTGGCCGAGCACCACCAGACCCGCAAGGGCGGCGACCACCGGGGACAGGCTGGTGAGCACCGCGAACACCGACGGGTGCAGGTGGCGCAACGACAACAGTTCCAGTGAGTACGGCACCAGCGACGACAACACCGAAACCGCCACCGCCAGTGCGATCACGTCGGCGCGCATGGCGCCGGCGAAGTCCACGAACAGCACCGCGAACGGTGCCAGCGCCAGGGCGCCCAGCACGGTCGCCAGCGCGAGTCCGTCGACGCGCCGGAACTGCGCCGCGGTGCGCGCCGAGGCCAGGATGTAGCCGGCCCAACTCGCCCCGGCGACCGCGGCGAAGCCGAAGCCGAGCAGGTCGAGGTGACCGCCGGAGTGCCGGGTCAGGCCGAGCAGTGCGACGCCGGCGAACGCCAGCACTGCCCACAGCCAGGCCGCGCGCCGAGTGCTCGTCACCACCGAAAGGATCAGCGGCCCAAGGACTTCGATGGTGACCGCGATGCCGAGCGGGATGCGCGCGATCGCGCAGTAGAAGCTGAAGTTCATCACGACGAGCGTGGCGGCCAGCGCCAGTGCCGACAGCCAGGCGCGGCGTGAAACCCCGTGCAGGCGTGGCCGTACCGCCGCGCAGAGGATGACGCCCGCCACGGCGAACCGGGTGAACACCGCGCCCAGCGTGCCGAGGGTGGCAAAGAGTCCGACCGCGAACGCGGCGCCGACCTCCTGGCTCACCGACGCCACGACCACCAGGGCCGCGGCCCCGGCGGGCCGCCGCGGACCAGCCGTCACGCTGTCACCGGAAGTGTTGCACTCGTGGCCATTTCGGCATAGCCGCGCATGAGACGCAGGGCGGTCTCGCGGTTCAGGTCGGGATCACGCGCGACGATGCGGTAGCCCAGGTAGTCCTCCATCGCCATCAGCGTCATCGCAACGTCCCGCGCGGGGGAGTGCAGCCGGAAGGTCCCCGACCGCGCGCCGCGCTCGAGGATCTGGATGTAGAGCTCCACCTGGTGGTGATAGATGTGCTGGACGTCGCGGCGCTGGTCGAGTTCGAACCCGGCGGCAAGGACCGCGCGCCAGATGGCGCGCCATTCGGCGTCCTCGGGTCCGGTCGGCAGTCCCGCGGCGATGGTCAGCGCGAGCTGTCGGCACGGATCGTCGGTGCGTTCCACGACCGCGAGCCGGTCGGTGTAGAACCGGGTGTCCGAACGCTGGGCCAGCTCGGAGAGCAGCTGGTCCATCTCCTTGAAGTAGTAGCGCACGGCATTGGGGGTCAGGCCCAGCTCGGCGGCCACGTCGGCGATGCGCAGCGTGGCGAGGTCGTGGCGCTCGATCAGGGCGATCGCGGCATCCAGGATCTCCTCGCGCCGCTGCGCCTGCCGATTGGGTCTGCCCACCCGTCCATATTTACCGATTTGGCTCCAGCCCTTGCGCGCGGCGTCGCCCGCACGCATTATTTTCCAAACGTGAAAAAAACTCCCAATCCAGATCGGTGAACCTTTGACTGACAGCCCGCGCAAACGCGTCCGCGACTTCGGCGTCGTGGTCGGCGAGCACCCGACCGGCCCTCACAACGCGATCACCGACGTCGCGGGCGTACGCGTCGGACACGCCACGATCCAGGACGGCGCCTCGGTGAACACCGGCGTCACCGTCGTCATCCCGCACGACGACATCTGGACCGAACCCGTGTTCGCCGGCGCGCACCGGCTCAACGGCAGCGGCGAGATGACCGGATTGGAGTGGATCCGCGAATCGGGCGAACTCACCACCGCCATCGGGCTCACCAACACCCACAGCGCAGGCGTCGTGCGCGACGCCCTCGTCGACGCCCAGGTCGCCGCCCGCGGCGACGGCCTGTACTGGTCGCTGCCGGTGGTGGGGGAGACCTACGACGGTCTGCTCAACGACATCAACGGCCACCACGTGACGGCCGAACATGTCCATGCTGCCCTGGCGGCCGCCACCGACGGTCCGGTCGCCGAGGGCAACGTCGGCGGCGGCACCGGCATGATCTGCCACGGCTTCAAGGGTGGCATCGGCACCGCATCGCGCGTCACCGACACCGCGGCGGGCCGCTACACCGTCGGTGTTCTCGTGCAGGCCAACCACGGCAGGCGGGAACGGTTGCGGGTCAACGGGATTCCGGTGGGCGAGGCGATCGGCCCCGATGTGGTACCCACCCCCGAGATGCCGAGGGCGTACGAGCCGGGATCCGGGTCGATCATCGTGATCGTCGCGACTGACGCGCCGCTGCTGCCGCACCAGTGCGCGCGGCTGGCACAACGCCCGGCGCTGGCCATCGGGCGCCTCGGCGGCGCCGGCGAGCAGTACAGCGGCGACCTGATGCTCGCGTTCTCCACCGGCAACCGCGGCATCCCGCCGTACTCGTGGGACGAGGACGCCGACACCGACCGTCCGGAGATCGACGTTCGCATGGTCGCGCCGCAGCTCATGACCCGGCTGTTCGACCTCACGATCGAGGCCACCGAGGAGGCCATCCTCAACGTCCTCGTCGCCGCCGAGACCCTCACCGGGCGCGACGGGCGCACCGCACATGCCCTCGACCACAAGCTGTTCCGCAACGCACTTCTCCTGGAGGACCACTGATGAGCACCAGCGCGCCCACCTCCGACGATCAACGCCTGCACGGCAGGCTCGGCCCCATCGGAGTCGTGTTCATGGTGGTCGCCGCGGCCGCACCGCTGACGGTCATCGGCGGCAACATGCCGCTCGGCATGGGCCTGGGCAACGGCGCGGGCGCGCCGGTCGGGTTCCTCATCGCCGCGCTGGTGCTGCTGGTGTTCAGCGTCGGTTTCGTCGCGATGACGCCGTACGTGCCGGAGGCCGGGGCGTTCTTCTCGTACGTGACGTTGGGCCTGGGTGAACGGCTGGGCAGCGGCATCGCCGCGGTCGCTCTGATCGCCTACACCGCCATCCAGGTCGGCATCTACGGCTACATCGGCTGGGCCATCGACGACACCGTGCGCTTCTACGGCGGACCCCAAATACCCTGGCCGGTCTACTCTTTCGTGACACTGGCGATCGTCGCCGTGCTCGGCTACCGCCACATCGACCTCTCCGCCAAGGTGCTCGGGGTGGCGCTCGCGCTGGAGATCGGCATCGTGGTCCTGCTCGACCTGGTGATCGTCGCGAACCCGGGACCGGCCGGACTGACGTTCGCCTCGTTCACACCCGGGGTGTTCACCGACGGCGTGCTGGGCATCGCGGTGCTGTTCGCGCTCACCGGCTTCATCGGATTCGAGGCCACCGCGGTGTTCCGCGACGAGGCGCGTGACCCCGAACGCACCATCCCGCGTGCCACCTACGCGGCCGTGCTGATCATCGGCGGCTTCTACGCATTGACCTGCTGGGCGTTCGTCGTCGCGATCGGCCCGGATCAGGTCACCGAGGTCGCCCAGCGCACCCTCGACGGCGAGGCCAACATGTTGCTCGACACCACCGGCGACAACCTGGGGCGGATCGGCCGCGACGTGGTCAACGTGCTGCTGCTGACCAGCCTGTTCGCCTGCGTGCTGTCGTTCCACAACGTCATCGCGCGCTACCAGTTCGCGCTGGCCCGCAAAGGTCTGCTGCCCACGCCGTTGGCGACCGTGCATCCGCGCCACGGGTCGCCGTCGGTGTCGTCGCTGGTGCAGACCGCCACGGCCGCGGTGATCGTCGCGATCCTCGCTGCGCTGGGTATCGACCCCCTGGTGGGCGTGTTCGGGTCGATGGCGGGCGTGGCGACCGTCGGCATGGTGCTGCTGATGCTCACGACCTCGGTGGCCGTGCTCGTGTTCTTCGCGCGGCGTCGCGATCTCGCAAGCGGACGGATGTGGCAGACCCGCATCGCGCCGGTGCTCGCGTGCCTGGGCCTGGTGGGGGCGCTGCTGCTCGTGCTCACCAACTTCACCCTGGTGACCGGTGGTAGCGCCACGGTGAGCACGATCCTGGCCGCGGTGCCGTTCGTGGGCCTGCTGGTCGGCGCGGCGCGGCCCGCGCGGGCCTGATTGGCTAACGGGCCCGCAGGCTCGCCAGGGCGGCCTCGACCGTGCGGGCGATGCGCTCGCGCTGACCCGCACCCGCGCGCGACAGCACCTGCAGGCCGTTGAGCACCGTCGCCAGCAGCGCGGCCGTCTGGTCGACGTCGACACGCACGTCGAGCTCGCCCTCGGCGCGGGTCCGCAGCAGCGCATCGCGGAACACCGTCTCCATGCGTTCGCGGTTGCGCTCCAGTCGCGCGGCGATCTCGGGGTCGCCGTCACCGTGCTCGACGGTCGCGTTGACCGAGAAGCAGCCCGGCGGCAGGCCCTGATCGGGTTGTCGCGCAGCCGATTCCAGTAGGGCCCGCACGGCCTCGAGACCCGATGCGGCCGACGCGACGATCTGCGCCGGGTCGCCACCGCCGGTGAGATAGCGGTCCAGCGCGGCCAGGTACAGGCCCCGCTTCGAACCGTAGGTGCCGTAGAGGCTGGCCCGGGCGATCCCCAGTTCGGTCACCAGGTCCTCGGTCGACGTGTGCGCGTAGCCGTTGCGCCAGAACACCCGCATCGCGGTGTCCAGTGCGGCATCCGGATCGAACTCCTTGTGACGGGCCATGATGCAAATTCTAGACTGATCAGTCTAGAATTGGCGCGGGAAGGGGAACGACAATGGAACATCAACTCGGACTGACCGCCGACGAGGTGCTGACGACGACCCGTGCGGTGCGCAAACGGCTCGACTACTCACGGCCCGTGCCGCGCGAACTGGTCACCGAGTGCGTCCGCATCGCCACCCAGGCGCCGAGCGGACGCAACCGTCAGCGCTGGGACTTCGTGGTGGTCGACGATCCCCGCCTGCGCGCACAGGTCGCCGAGGTCTGGCGGCGCGGCCTGTTCGCCGGCGTGCCCGGCACCGGTGGCAGGCACGAGGTCAGCCGCATGACGTCGCACGAACAGTGGCAACGTATCGCCGCAGGCCTCGATCATCTGGCCGCGCACCTGCACCAGGCCCCGATGCTGATGATCCCGTGCGTGCGGGTGGCCTCACGACGCGAGTTGACGACGGTGCGCGGACAGGCCGGCGCGTGGGGGTCGGTGTTGCCCGCGGTATGGAGCTTCATGCTGGCAGCCCGCGAACGCGGACTCGGAACCGCCTGGACCACATGCCATCTCAGCTACGAGGCCGAGATGGCCGAGCTGCTCGGCATCGACGCCGACCATGTGGTGCAGGCCGCGCTGACCCCGATCGCCTTCACCCGCGGCACCGGGTTCCGACCGGGCCCGCGCGCCGACCACCGCGAGTTCCTGCACTGGAACACCTGGGGCGGCACGGTCGGGTCGGGCCGGAAAACCGGCTAGCGCACCAGGTTCCGGCGCAGCGATTCGACGAAGGCCTGGCTGTCCTCCCACGTCGGCAACAGACCCGCGGCCTGTGCCTCGGCGAGCGACGGGGCCTGCGCGTCACGGTCGGACAGGATCAACTCGGGCACCTCGGGCCACTCGATACCGAGGTCGGTGGGGCGCACGGTGTGCTCGCGCTGCGGCGCGTACGGCGCCGAGCACAGGTACATCACGGTCGAATCGTCTTCCAGCGCAAGGAATGCGTGACCCAGACCCTCGGCGATGTAGATCGAGCGCCGGTCCCTCTCGTCGAGCAGCACCGCATCCCACTGTCCGAACGTCGGTGAGCCGACCCGGATGTCGATCACGACGTCGTACACCGCACCGCGCACACACGTCACGTACTTGGCCTGGCTCGGCGGCACCTCGGCGAAGTGCACGCCGCGAAGCACACCGGCGGCCGACACCGAGCAGTTGGCCTGCCGGATGTCGAACTGGTGCCCGGCGAACTCGGCGAAGCCCGCCTCGGTGAACCACTCCCAGAACAGCCCGCGGGAATCGGTGCGCAGCACCGGCGTGATCTCCCACGCTCCGGCGATCTTCAGTTCGCGCGCCGTCACTGGCCATGCTCCTCGTACTTGGCTTCCACGGCGTCTTTCAAAGGCCGCCACCAGGATTCGTTGGCACGGTACCACTCGATGGTGTCGGTGAGCCCGGCCTCGAAATCGGTGTGCTTGGGCGCCCAGCCGAGTTCGTCGTGCAGCGTTGTCGGATCGATCGCGTACCGCAGATCGTGGCCGGCGCGGTCGGTGACGTGGTCGAAGTCGTCGGGGTCGCGGCCCATCAGCTTGAGGATCGTGCGCATCACGGTCAGGTTGTTGCGCTCGCACTCGGCGCCGATCAAATACGTGCGGCCGATCATGCCCTCGGTGAGGATCCGCCACACCGCGTCGTTGTGGTCGGCGACGTGGATCCAGTCGCGCACATTGGCGCCGGTGCCGTAGAGCTTGGGCCTGCGCCCGGTCAGCACATTGGTGATCTGGCGCGGGATGAACTTCTCCACGTGCTGATAGGGCCCGTAGTTGTTGGAGCAGTTGGAGATCGTGGCCCGCACCCCGTACGACCGCACCCACGCGCGCACCAGCAGGTCCGAGGCGGCCTTGGTCGACGAATACGGGCTCGACGGGTTGTACGGCGTGGTCTCGTCGAACCGCGCCGTATTGTCGAGTTCCAGATCGCCGTACACCTCGTCGGTCGACACGTGGTGCAGCCGCACGTTGTGCCTGCGCACCGCCTCGAGGATGGTGAAGGTGCCGACGACGTTGGAGCGCAGGAAGGGCTCCGGATCGGCCAGGGCGTTGTCCACATGCGTCTCGGCGGCGAAGTGCACCACCGCGTCCGACTCGGCGACCAGGTCACCGACGAGTTTGGCGTCGGTGATGTCGCCCTGCACCAGCCGGATCTGATCGTCCACCGGTGCCAGCGATTCGCGACTGCCCGCATAGGTCAGCGCGTCGAGCACCGTGATCGAGCTGGTACGCGCCTCGCGCAGGGCGAGATGCACGAAGTTGGCGCCGATGAAGCCGGCGCCGCCGGTGACCAATAGCCGCATGGGACAACCCTAGCGGTCGCGGTGCTCAGTCCTTGAGTCCGAGCGGCCCCGCGAGCTCGGTGAGCGTCGGGATCAAGTTGTCCGGTTCGCCCAACACCTGAATCGTCACGTGGTCGGCACCTGCGGCGATGTGCTGGCGCAGACGCGCGGCGATCGCCCCCGCGCTGCCGTGCGCGACGACCGCGTCGATGAGCTTGTCGCTGCCGGGCTTCTTGAGGTCGGCGTCGGTGAACCCGAGCCTGCGCCAGTTGTTCAGGTAGTTGGTCAGGTCGAGGTAGAACTCGACCTTCTCGCGGCCGATGGCCCGGGCCGCTGCCGCGTCGGTGTCGAGCACGACCTTGTGTTCGGGCGCCAGGAACACCGCCTCGCCGAGGACCGCGCGGGCATGCTCGGTGTGCTCCGGCGTGGTGAGGTACGGGTGCGCGCCCGCGCTGCGCCGTGCGGACAGCTTGAGCACCTTGTCGCCCAGCGCGGCCAGCACGCGCCGGCTGGTCGGGACCTTCGCGGCGTCGAGCACGTCGAGGTACTCGACCAACGCGTCGTAGGGCTTTCGGTACTCGCCGGTGCGCTCGGGGTGACCGACACCGATACCGAGCAGGAACCGGCCCGGATACGCCGCCTCGACGCGGTGGAAGGACTCGGCGACCGTGTTGGCGTCGGAGGCCCAGATGTTGATGATGCCCGTGGCGACCTGCAGGTTCTCGGTGGCCTCGAGGATCGGCTCGACGTAGGAAAGATCGGCGGCAGGTGAGCCTCCGATCCACACCGCGCCGTAGCCGAGCTTCTCGATCTGCCCGGCCTGCTCCGGGGTCACCGGCGTGACCGTCCAGATCCCGTACTGACCGAGGTTCGGCTTGAGCGTGAGTGCGTCAGTCATGCGTGAAGTCCTAACTGTTCTGATCCTCACGCCAGGCCGAGCGGCCCGGCGAGTTCGGCCAGTGCCGGAACCAGTTTGTCCGGTGTGGTCAACACCTGCACGGGTACGTGGTCGGCGCCGGCGGCGAGATGCTCCTTGAGACGTGCGGCGATCGCATCAACCGTCCCATACGCCACGACGGCGTCGATGAACCGGTCGGCGCCCGGCTTGGCGAGTTCGGCGTCGGTGAACCCGAGACGCTTGAAGTTGTTGAGGTAGTTGGTCAGTCCGAGATAGATGCCCAGTGCGTCGCGGCCTGCGGCGCGGGCCTCGTCGGCGTCGGTGGTCAGCACCACCTTGTGCTCGGGTGCCAGGAACGCGTCGGCGCCAAGGATCTCGCGCGCACCTGCGGTGTGTTCGGGGGTGGTCAGGTAGGGATGCGCCCCGGCCGAGCGTTCGGCGGACAGCTGCAGCACCTTGGGGCCGAGGGCGGCGACCACCCGGCGCGCTTTGGGCACGCCGTAGGAATCGAGCTTGTCGAGATAGTCCGTGAGCGCCTCCATCGGCTTGCGGTATTCGACGTGCGCCTCGCGGTGACCCACACCGATCCCGAGCAGGAAGCGTCCCGGATAGGCGGAGTCGATGCGGTGGAAGGACTCGGCGACCGGGCCCGGCGCTGCGGTCCAGATGTTGACGATGCCGGTGGCCACCTGCAGCGTCGTCGTGGCCTCGAGAATCGGCTCGACCCACTCCAATTCGGCGGGCGGCGAGCCACCCACCCAGACGGCGCCGTAGCCGAGCGTCTCGATCTCCTTGGCCTGCGCGGGTGTCACCCCGCGGCCGAACGAACCGAACCTGCCCAGATCGGGCTTGGCATCTCCAGATGTGTGCGCAGTCATGTCTGCGTCAACCCGGCCGGGCTCGCACGGTATTCCGGCATCCAGAAGGTGCCGAGATTGCACTCAGGGACAGATTCCGCGCGGGTCTTGTCCCTCACTGCAATTTCGGTGCGCAGTACCCCCCAGACCGGCGCAGACGCCGGTCAGTTCGAGGATTCGCCGTCCGGCGGGGGCGCCTGCAGCGGCAGCAGCACCACGAAGCGGGTGTTACCGGGCTCGGAGAACACCCGCAGATCCCCGTTGTGTTTCTCGACCACGATGCGCCACGCCAGGTCCAGTCCGAGGCCGGTGCCCTCGCCGAACGGTTTGGTGGTGAAGAACGGCGTGAAGATCCGGTTGATGATGTCCTCGGGGATGCCAGGGCCGTCGTCGCAGATCTCCACGCGGATCATCTCGTCGTTCTCGCGTGCGGTGCGGATGGTCAAGGTGCCGTACCCGTCCATGGCCTGGATCGCATTGTCGATGATGTTGGTCCACACCTGGTTGAGATCACCTGGGTAGCACTGCAATTCGGGCAACGACTTGTCCATGTCCTTGACCAGGGTGATGGGCTTGTCCTTGCCGATCTTGCCGCCGAACATCATCAGCGTGCTGCGCAGCAGCTCGTGCACGTCGGCGCTCTGATAGGCGCCGCGGTCCATCTGCGAGTACTGCTTGGCGCCCGCGAGCAGCGCCGAGATCCGCTTGCTGGCCTCGCCGATCTCGTTCATCCGCAGCTCGGTGTCGATTGTGTATTTCAGCCAGCCCAGCGCGGACTGCAACATCTTCGAACCGCACGAACCGTCGTGGACGTCATCCACCGACGCCGAGATGCGTTCCAGCCAGTCGATGTCGAGGCCGGCCTCGACGAACGTCGGCGCGTAGTCCCACGCGTTCGGGATGTTGTGGTCCTCGAGCCAGTCGCCGATCTGGTCCTCGCGGTCGGAGGCTTCCAGCGCGGTGAGCTCGACGCTCTTGTTCTTGGCCACCTGCTCGGCGACCTCGTCCTGGATCGTCACGAGCACCCGCAGCGTCTCGGCGCTGAACTTGCCGTCGGCGAGCATCGCCAGCTTGTGGCGCATCTTGCCGACGCCCTCGCGGAGGTCGGCCACGGCACGGGCGGTCGCGGCCGCGGGATTGTTCAGCTGATGCGTCAGGCCCGCCGTGATGGTGCCCAGCGCCAGGAGCTTCTCGCGCTGGCCGATGATCTGGCTCTGCCGCCTGCCGCCGACCTTGTGCCCTTCCAGCAGGTGCACGGCCATCGGGAACTGTGACTGCATGAACCCCGCGAACGTGTCGGCGTCGAGCACGAAGATGCGCGACGGCTGCGTCAGCCGCACCGACGCCTCGTAGATGTGTTCCTCGCCGGGGACGTAGGCCGACCAGGCGCCGAAGTACACGCCGCGCTGAGACGTGCGGTTGGTCTGGATGTCCACGCCGCCGGAGCGCTTCGACATCACCAGCTCACCGTCGATCAGCACGTAGAAGCAGGTCGCCGGATCGCCTTCGGTGCAGACCGGCCCGGCGGGGAACGTCTCGATGCGGCCTGCCTCGCACAGCGTGTCGAGCTGGTCGTCGGTCAGATGCTCGAACAGGAACAAGGTCCGCAGCTCGTCCCGTACACACAGCTCGCTCATTTTCGGCTCCTCACGACTCGGCCAGGTAGCGGTGCACGAACATCACCGCCATCGACCCTTCGCCGACCGCGGCCGCCACTCGTTTGGCGGACTCCGCACGTACATCTCCTGCAACAAACACACCCGGCACACTTGTTTCCAAGTGGTGCGGCGGACGTTCCAGGGTCCAGCCGACCACGTCGCGCAGATCGGGTCCGGCCAGGATGAAACCGCGCTCGTCGCGCGCGACGACCCCGTCGAGCCATTCGGTGCGCGGGGTCGCGCCGATGAAGCAGCACAGCCGCGACGAGCGGACCTCCTCGAGTTCACCCGTGCGTTTGTTCTCCAGCACGAGGCCCACCAGGTGATCGTCCTCACCGATGGCCTTCACCACCTCGGTGCACGTGCGGACGTGGATGTTGGGGGTCTGTTCGATCTGCTGGATCAGGTAGTACGACATCGACGCTTCCAGCGACGGGCCGCGCACCAGCAGCGTCACACTCCGCGCGGCCCTCGACATGAACATCGCGGCCTGACCCGCCGAGTTCGCGCCGCCGACGATGTAGACGTCCTCGTCGCGGCACTCGCCCGCGTCGGACACCGAGGCGCCGTAGTAGACGCCGCGGCCGATGTAGTTGACCGGATTGTCGGGGTCGTCCCAACAGCCGGGCACCGGCAGCTGCCGATAGTCGACGCCGGTGGCGAGGATGACCGCGCGGGCACCGATGGTGTCGCCGTCGGCGAAGGTGATGGTGCGGGCCGAACCGGCGACGTCGAGCTTGACCGCCTCACGCGTCGTGATGACCTCCGCGCCGAAGCGTTCGGCCTGCCGCCGCGCCGACGTCGCCAACTCGGCACCCGAGATACCGGTGGGGAAGCCCAGGTAGTTCTCGATGCGGGAGCTGCGGCTGGCCTGCCCGCCCGTCGTGGTGCCCTCGATGAGCACGGTCCGCAGGCCCTCGGAGGCCCCGTACACCGCGGCCGCCAGGCCCGCCGGACCGCCGCCGATCACGGCGAGGTCGTACATCGTCAACGACGGCGATGTCGACAGACCGAGCATGTCGGCGAGTTCGGCGTCGGTGGGCTCGACCAGCGTCGTACCGCCCTCGGTGATGACCACCGGGAGCTGCCTGCCGTCGAGGCCCGCGGCCTCCAGCAGTTGGCGGCCCTTCGGCTCGTCGGCGGTGAACGCGCGGTACGTGTGCTGGTTGCGGGCCAGGAACTGGCGCACCTCCCACGACCGTGGGCTCCACTGGTGGCCGATCACCTTGGTGTACGGGATCGCCCGGTCACCGGCGGCATGCCAGGCCTCCAGCAGACCGTCGATCACCGGGTAGAGCTTCTCCTCCGGCGGATCCCACGGTTTCAGCAGGTAGTGGTCCAGGTCGACGACGTTGATCGCGGCGATCGCCGCGTTCGTGTCGGCGTACGCGGTCAGCAGCACGCGACGCGCCATCGGGTACAGGTCCATCGCCGACTCGAGGAACTCGATGCCACTCATCTGCGGCATCCGGTAGTCGGCGACGAACACCGCAACGGTGTCACCGCGCAGCTTGAGCTCGTGCAGCGTCTCCAACGCGTCGAGACCCGACTCCGCGCGGACGATGCGGTAACGCTCGCCGTAGTGCCTGCGGAGGTCGCGCGCCACTGCCCGGGACACGGCGGGATCGTCGTCGACGGTCAGGATCACAGGTTTGCGGGGCTGGGGAGCGGGGCCAGTCATCGCACCAATTATGCGCCCCCCTGCCAGCGATTTTCCTGCTTCGCCCGGTAGCTGCCTGCAGCTACCGGGCACGACGGACAACTATTCGGCAGGCGTCGTCGAGACGGCGTCGCCGTTGGTCGCAGGCGGCACCGACACATTGGACCCGTTCGGGCCGGTCGGCGCGTTCGAACCGGTCAGCAGGGAGGCCACGTCGATGCCGGAGGTCTTGAGCGACTCGATGATCTTGGCAACCGCGAGCGGGCTGACCCCCAGCAAACCTCCGACGGCGTCCTGGGTGTCGCCGGAGCCGCCGATGATCGACAACCGGTCGATCTCGGCCAGCGGGGATGCGGCGCTTCGGTGGCCTTGACGACCGAATTGAGCACGTCGGGCAGCATCAGCAGCCGGGCGGCCTCGGCCGTGTAGCTGTTGAGTGCCGCGGCGATCTCCTTCTTGCCGTTGGCCTCGGCGAGCAGCTTGGCCTCGATACCGGCGGCCTCGGCCTGCTGCTCGACGCGCAGCGCGTCGGCGAGTTCCTTCTTACCGGCGGCCTCAGCGACCAGTTTGGCCTGCAGCGAATCGGCCTCGGCCTGACGTTCGACGCGCAGCGCGTCGGCGGCGGCCTTGCGGGCGTCGGCCTCGGCCTGGCCGGCGCGGCGCTTTGCCTCTGCGGCGGCCTCGGCGGCCAGGATCGCCGCCTGGCGCTGACCTTCGGCGCGGGCGACGTCGGCCTGACGCTGTGCCTCGGCCGGCGCGATCACGTCGGCCTGCAGCGCGGCCTGAGCCTGCTCGCTGCGGCGCTGCTCGACCTCGATGCGGGCCTGCACGCGGGCGGCCTCGGCCTGCTCGACCGCGATGCCGACGTCCTTCTGGGCGCGGGCATTGGCCAGCGGGCCGGCCTGATCGGCCTGGGCGTTCTCGGCCTCGGTCTGCGCGCGCAACCGCGCGAGCTCGACATCACGCTTCTGGTTGGCCGTGGCGATCGCGGTGTCGGCCTCGGCCTGGGCGATCGCGCCTTCCTGTCGGGCCTTGGCCGACTGGATCTGCGCGTCGCGCTCGGCCTCGGCGGTGCCGACCGTGGCGTCGCGTTTGACCTCGGCGATGCGGCGCTGCCCGAGCGACTCGAGGTAGCCGTTGCGATCGGAGATGCCCGCGATCTTGAGGACGTCGACCTCCATGCCGATGCGGGCCAGGTCGGAGCCGGCCTCCTCGACCACGCTGCGGGCCAGGGTGTCGCGGTTGGAGTTGAGGTCCTCGACGGTCATCGTCGCGGTGATACCGCGCAGGCTGCCCGCGAGGATCTCGTTGATCTGGCGCTGCAGCTCATCGAGATCGGAGGTGAGGAAGCGTTGCACCGCGGTCTGCACGGCCTCGTCGGCCGAGCCGATGCGCACCAGGCCGACGGCCTCGACGTTGACCGGGACACCGTTGTTGGACAACGCGTTCTGCAGGTTGATGCTCACGTTGAACGGTTCGAGGCTCATGATGTCGACGCGCTCGATGCCGGGCATGCGGAAGCGGGCCCCGCCGCGCACGACCTTCGGGGCGCCGCGGCCGGTGAACACCGCGACCTCGTTGGGCGGCACCTTGATGTAGTTCTTGACGTAGATCAGGGGCACCACCACCAGGATCAGGATGGCGGCGATGGCGGCCAGTACGACGATGAGCAATGTGGACACGGTGGCGGCCTTTCTCGGATCAGGGCTCGGGTACGGAGACGACGTGGACGAAATCGGAATCGATGTCGGCGATGTAGACGCGGGTGGATTTCGGCAGCGGCGTGGGTTCGGCGCTCTTGGCGCGTGAGTGCACCCGGTTGCCGTCGGCGTCGACGAAGGAGACCTCGCCCCAACCGCCCGCAGGGACTTCGAGGGTGACCGTGCCGAGCAACCCGATGTACGAGGACCGGCCGCGGTGTGAGTTGGACTGTTGCCTGCGCAGATAGGGGAGCAGCGCGCCGTTCAGCACGAACGCGAGCCCGACGGCGCTCGCGCCGGCCAGGGCCGCGGTGGGCAGGGTGCCGAACCCGGCCCACGTGCCGATCAGCCCGCCGGTGCCCGCGCCGACCAGGGCGGCCGAGATCCCGGTGAGGCTCAGGAAGGGCATACCGTCGCCGTGGCCGACGTCGGCCAGCAGCAGGGCGGTCAGCACGGCCACAGCGCCGACGATGAACGCCGTCAGGTACACAGCCATCACGTGATGTCGTCTCCGGTCCCCGCGCCGACGGCGCGACTCAAATCCAACGGGCTGCTAACGGCGTTGCACCCCGAGTCGGTGAGCGGCGTGGCTCACTGCACACATTCTCTCGTGGCCGGGGGCGTGCTGCGCGCACTTATTGTGTTTCCGCGGTGCTGGCCAGCCCCGATTTCGGTGGATTTTGGAGATGGCCGATCAGCGGGTATTGTGGACCAACGGTGCGGTCTCCGTGCTGACTTTTTGCGTGCCCGTTCCAGAGACTTCTGGAATTCTGTCGATTCGGCTCACGTTCACAAGTCGGATGGATGCTGCGCCAGGCGGGCGCACGATACGAAACGAAAGCAAGGATCGCCAGACAGTATGGCCAAGAAAGACGGTGCGATCGAGGTCGAGGGCCGCGTGATCGAACCTCTGCCCAATGCGATGTTCCGCATTGAGTTGGAGAACGGACACAAGGTTCTGGCCCACATCAGCGGCAAGATGCGGCAGCACTACATCCGCATCCTGCCCGAGGACCGCGTCGTGGTGGAGCTCTCTCCGTACGACCTGTCCCGGGGCCGCATTGTGTACCGGTACAAGTGACAGACAGCCCGACCAGGTAACGACGAGAAACTTGACGCGCGGGTGCGCGTGTCAACGAGAGATCAGAAGGATCGAAGAAGCCGTGAAGGTGAACCCGAGCGTCAAGCCCATCTGCGACAAGTGCAGGGTGATCCGCCGGCATGGGCGGGTCATGGTGATCTGCAGCGATCCGCGCCACAAGCAGAGACAAGGTTAGTCCGCGATGAGCGCTTGCGCGAAGAGCAGATAGTTCGCGTTCCGCAAGGACCTGGCCGACCACCGGCGAACTGAACAACTGAATGCAGACCTCCCAGCGCCACTGAGCGGATAGGCCGCTCAGCACGTCCGGTACGGAGGCCGGACCTCGGAAAGGCCCAGGCGGGCCCGCCCGGGAACGGACTGGGATCAGACCTCCGCATAGAAGAAGGAATACCGCCACATGGCAAGGCTCGTGGGCGTCGATCTTCCGCGCGACAAGCGCATGGAGATCGCGCTGACCTACATCTACGGCATCGGCCGTACCCGCTCGAACGAGATTCTCGCTGCGACGGGCATCGACAAGAACCTGCGCACCAAGGACCTGACCGACGATCAGGTGACCCAACTGCGCGACTACATCGAAGCGAACCTCAAGGTTGAGGGCGACCTGCGCCGCGAAGTGCAGGCCGACATCCGCCGCAAGATCGAGATCGGCTGCTACCAGGGCCTGCGCCATCGCCGCGGTCTGCCGGTGCGCGGCCAGCGGACCAAGACCAACGCTCGTACCCGCAAGGGTCCGAAGCGCACCATCGCCGGCAAGAAGAAGGCCAGGTAATCACTCATGCCACCTGCAAAGAAGACCGCAGCCGGCCCCAAGAAGGGCCAGAAGACCCGCCGCAGGGAAAAGAAGAACGTCCCGCACGGCGCCGCTCACATCAAGAGCACGTTCAACAACACGATCGTGTCGATCACCGATCCCCAGGGCAACGTCATCGCGTGGGCCTCTTCGGGTCACGTGGGCTTCAAGGGCTCGCGTAAGTCCACCCCGTTCGCCGCGCAGCTGGCCGCCGAGAACGCTGCCCGCAAGGCGCAGGAGCACGGTGTGAAGAAGGTCGACGTGTTCGTCAAGGGCCCGGGTTCGGGCCGTGAGACCGCCATCCGCTCGCTGCAGGCCGCAGGCCTGGAGGTGGGCACGATCTCCGATGTCACCCCGCAGCCGCACAACGGTTGCCGTCCGCCGAAGCGGCGCCGGGTCTAAGAGAGAGTCAGGAGAGGAACAACAAATGGCTCGTTATACCGGACCCGCCACCCGCAAGTCGCGCCGTCTCGGTGTCGACCTCGTCGGCGGAGACCAGTCGTTCGAGAAGCGCCCCTACCCGCCCGGCCAGCACGGCCGCGCGCGGATCAAGGAGAGCGAATACCGTCTGCAGCTCCAGGAGAAGCAGAAGGCGCGTTTCAGCTACGGCGTCATGGAGAAGCAGTTCCGCCGCTACTACGAAGAGGCGGTGCGTCAGCCCGGCAAGACCGGTGACAACCTGCTGCGCATCCTCGAGAGCCGGCTGGACAACGTCGTGTACCGCGCCGGTCTGGCCCGCACGCGTCGCATGGCGCGCCAGCTGGTCAGCCACGGCCACTTCCTGGTCAACGGCGTGAAGGTCGACATCCCCAGCTACCGCGTCTCGCAGTACGACATCATCGATGTCAGGGAGAAGTCGCTCAACACGCTGCCTTTCGAGGTGGCCCGGCAGACCGCGGGCGAGCGCCCGATCCCGTCGTGGCTGCAGGTCGTCGGTGAGCGTCAGCGCATCCTGGTCCACCAGCTGCCCGAGCGCGCACAGATCGACGTGCCGCTCACCGAGCAGCTCATCGTCGAGCTTTACTCGAAGTAGTAGTACTGTCCTCCCGCCATCCCGGCGGGAGGACACCCAGACGGCATCAAATAGCGGGTGTCGAGAAGGAGTAAGAAAAAAATGCTGATCTCTCAGCGTCCCACCCTGTCCGAAGAGACGGTTGCCGAGAACCGTTCCCGGTTCGTCATCGAGCCTTTGGAGCCCGGTTTCGGTTACACGCTGGGCAACTCGCTGCGGCGCACCCTGCTGTCGTCCATCCCGGGCGCCGCGGTCACCAGCATCCGCATCGACGGTGTCCTGCACGAGTTCACCACCGTGCCCGGGGTCAAGGAAGACGTCACCGACATCATCCTGAACCTCAAGAGCCTGGTTGTGTCCTCCGAGGAGGACGAGCCGGTCACCATGTACCTGCGCAAGCAGGGCCCCGGTGTCGTCACCGCCGGTAACATCGTGCCGCCGGCCGGCGTGACCGTGCACAACCCCGACATGCACATCGCCACCCTGAACGACAAGGGCAAGCTGGAGGTCGAGCTCGTCGTCGAGCGTGGCCGTGGTTACGTCCCCGCCGTTCAGAACAAGGCGTCGGGTGCCGAGATCGGCCGCATCCCGGTCGACTCGATCTACTCGCCGGTGCTGAAGGTCACCTACAAGGTGGAGGCCACCCGCGTCGAGCAGCGCACCGACTTCGACAAGCTGATTCTCGATGTCGAGACCAAGAACTCGATCAGCCCGCGGGACGCCCTGGCGTCGGCAGGTAAGACCCTGGTCGAGCTGTTCGGTCTGGCGCGGGAACTCAACGTCGAGGCCGAGGGCATCGAGATCGGCCCGTCGCCTGCCGAGGCCGACCACATCGCGTCGTTCGCACTGCCCATCGACGATCTGGATCTGACGGTCCGTTCGTACAACTGCCTCAAGCGCGAGGGTGTGCACACGGTGGGCGAGCTCGTCGCCCGCACGGAGTCCGATCTGCTGGACATCCGGAACTTCGGTCAGAAGTCCATCGACGAGGTCAAGATCAAGCTGCATCAGCTGGGTCTCTCGCTGAAGGACAGCCCGGCCACGTTCGATCCGTCCGAGGTCGCCGGTTACGACGCCGCCACCGGCACCTGGACCAGCGACGCTGGTTACGACTCGGCGTACGAGGCCGACGACAACCAGGACTACGCCGAAACCGAGCAGCTTTAACCACAGTTCTCGAAAGAGAATCCGTCCCGGTCCTACCTGATACGGGGGCCGGCCCCATCTAGGAGAAGTCGCAATGCCCAAGCCCACCAAGGGCCCTCGCCTCGGCGGGTCGTCCTCGCACCAGAGCGCGCTGCTGGCCAACCTGGCCACGTCGCTGTTCGAGCACGGCCGGATCAAGACGACCGAGCCGAAGGCACGCGCGCTGCGGCCGTACGCGGAGAAGCTGATCACCCACGCCAAGAAGGGCGCTCTGCACAACCGGCGTGAGGTCATGAAGAAGATCCGCGACAAGGATGTCGTGCACACCCTGTTCGCGGAGATCGGTCCGTTCTACGCCGATCGCAACGGCGGCTACACCCGCATCATCAAGGTCGAGAACCGCAAGGGCGACAACGCCCCCATGGCGGTCATCGAGCTGGTGCGGGAGAAGACCGTGACCGACGAGGCGAACCGGGCTCGTCGTGCGGCTGCTTCGCAGGCCAAGGCCGACGAGAAGGCCGACGAGAAGGCTGAGGCTCCCGCCGAGGAGGCCACCGAGGCTCCCGCCGAAGAGGCCACCGAGGCCGAAGCCAAGGATGACACCAAGTAGTCCTGAGGACACTCGCGACATGCCCGCCATCGAATCCGGTGGCGGGCATGTTCGTCTTCGGCTCGACATCGCCTATGACGGCACGAATTTCGCGGGCTGGGCGGTGCAGGCCGGACAGCGTACGGTCGCCGGGGTGATCGACGAGGCGTTGACGACGGTGTTCCGCACGCCCGTGGTGACGCGGGTCGCCGGCCGCACCGACACCGGCGTCCACGCGACGGGACAGGTCGCACATGTCGACGTCCCGGCCGCCGCGCTGCCGCACGCCTATCCGCGGCACGCGCGTGAGACCGATACCGAGTTCACGCCACTCGTACGCCGCCTGGCGGGCTTCCTGCCGCCCGATGTGCGGGTGCGTGACATCGTGCGCGCCCCAGCGGGTTTCGACGCGCGGTTCTCCGCCCTGCGTCGTCACTACGTCTACCGGCTGACCACCGCGCCGTACGGGCCCGAACCGCAGGAGACGCGGTTCGTGACACCGTGGACGCGTGCGCTGGACATCGACGCGATGAACACCGCAGCGCAGGAGCTGCTGGGGCTCAACGACTTCGCGGCGTTCTGCCGTCACCGCGCCGGAGCCACCACGATCCGGGACCTGCAGCGCCTGGAGTGGGTGCGGCACGGCGAGCGCGGCCACTACGTGACGGCGTACGTCACCGCCGACGCGTTCTGCTGGAACATGGTCCGCTCGCTCGTCGGCGCGCTGCTGAAGGTGGGGGAGGGGCGGCGCTCACCGGAGTGGACCGCCGAACTCCTCGGTACGACAAGCCGATCCAGCGAGTTCCCGGCCGCTCCGGCGCGGGGGCTCACCCTGGTGGCCGTCGACTACCCGCCGGACGACGAACTGGCGGCGCGCAACGTCGTCACGCGCGACGTGCGCACCATCGGTTAGAGCCGGCCCGCGACGAAGTCCGCGGCCTGGTTGACCATCCCACCATCGATGTAGGCGCCCGCGAGGTGGTCGGGCCAGTTGTTCTCCCAGGTGTTCGGGTCGGCCGGGTTGCAGATCGGGTCGGCGCCGTGGCACAGCTCGATGGTGCGGTCGCGATACACCGGGCTGAAATTGGTGATCGGGCCGACCCAGGCCGCGCCGTTGCCGAACAGCGCCACCGCGGCGATGTGCTGATCGGCGCCCGCGGGCAGCGGGTTCTTGAACCCGAACGCGGTGAACGGCACCGCCAGCACCACGTCGGCGACCGCGGCGCCCAGGGAGTACCCGCCGATCACGAGCCGGGTGTTGGGGCAGTTGTCCATCATGTACTTGATGCGGTTGCTCATGTCGTTGGCGCCGATGTCCACCTCGGTGTCGGCGGGGTACTTCACCGCGTAGACATCCAGGGTCTTCTTCACCTTGGGACGCAGCGCGTTGATGAACGCATTGCCGAGGGTGCCGACGCCTGCCGGTTCGGTGCGTCCGCGGGCGAAGATGACCTCGACGTCGGCGCACGGGGCCGCGCCGGCCCTCGGCAGACCTCGGGTTGTCACCGTCGGGGTGACCGCGAGACCCACGGCGGTCGCCGCGACGATCACGACCGCGGAAATCCACTTCAGAAGCTTGCGGCTGCTGGAATGTTCGACCACCTAAGCGATCGTAGCGGACAAGATCGGCGCGGCCACCGGCCTTTTTGACGGGGATGCAGAAGTTACAGCAATCCGGCCACGAAATTGGCGGCGTCGTTGGCCGGGGCGCCGTCGTAGGCGCGGTGTGCGGGCACGTTGTCACCGCTCGTGCACACCGGATCACCCGGATTGCACAGGTCGATCGCGCGTGGACCGTACACCGGGCTGGCGGTCAGCGGCAGGCCCAGTTTCGCCGAGGGGTTGCCGAACACCGCGATCGCGGCCACATGCTCGGGAACATTGGCGGGCAGCGGCGAGGTGAAACCGATGGCCGGGAACGGCACCGCCGCGATCACGTCGATCACGGCTGCGCCCTGCGAGTAGCCGCCCAGCACCAGGCGGGTGTTCGGGCAGTTGTTGACCATCCACTGGATGTGGGCGCTGGCGTCGTTGGCACCGTCGGCCGCGGCCAGAAAGTCGTAGTTGGCCGGGTAGTTCACCGCGTAGGTGCCCACCGACCGCCCACCGACCTTGCCGCGCAGGGCACTGACGAACGCGTTGCCGATGCGCCCGATCCCGGGGGATTCGTCGGTGCCGCGGGCGAAGACGACCTCGATGTCGGGACAGTCGGCGGCCCGCGCCATGCCGACCGGACCGAGGGCGACCGTGGATGGCTGCGCCGCGAGCGGAACAGCGAGCATGGCGGTCGCGATCAGTGCGGCAGCCGCGACGAGCCGGAGGCGAGGAAAAACAAGATCAAGGGCCACACAGCATATTAACTGCGGAACTCGGCCCGTGAATCCCTCAGACCAGACCCGCGATCAGGCCTGCGGCCTGTGGGATGAACGGGGAGCTCTCGTAGTGCGTGTGCGCGAACGGGTTCCGGCCGTCGGAGCAGATCGGGTCGCCGTCACTGCACGCGTCGATCGCGCGGCCACCGAACCGGCTGGTGACCGGGATGCCGAACTTCGCCGACGGGTTACCGAACACCGCGATGGCCGCGACGTTGTTCATGAGGTTGCCGGGCAGCGGCGGGGCAGAACCGAAGCTGCCGACCTTGTTGCCCAGGGGCGGGATCCCCAGCAGCATGTCGACCACCGCGGCGCCCTGCGAATAGCCGCCCAGGACGACGCGCGTCGACGGGCACTGCTCGGCCAACGTCGCGATCCGATTGGTGGCGTCGTTGGCGCCGTCGGCCGCGGCCAGGAAATCGTAGGTGGCGGGGTAGTTCACGCCGTAGGTGCTGACCGTGCGGCCACCGACCTGATTGCGTATCGCATCGGTCAGCGCCTGACCGACGCGGCCGATGCCGGCGGGCTCACTGGTGCCGCGGGCGAACACCACCTCGATGTCGGAGCAGGGTTCGGCGGAGGCGACCGGGGCGGGGCCTGTGGCCAGCACGGCACCGGCGCACAGGACTGCTGAGGCGAACGCGGCCACCCGGGCCGACTTCCGGAGCGAGATCACGATCGCCATCGTCACACAAAATGCTTAGCCACGGCTAATCGTTCTTTCCGATGCCGCGTCGTGTGCAGGCGTTTCTGGCCAGCACGCGTCGGAAATCTCCGCCGAGAGCCGGTCGCGCTCGCTGCGGTCACCCTGCCGGGCCAGCGCCAGACCGAGCAGCACCACCGCGCCGCCGACGGCCTGGATGGGTGTCATCGCCTCGCCGACCATGATCCAGGCGATGATCACCGCGAACATCACCTCGGACAACCCGACCAGCGACGCGAACCGCGGCTTGAGCCGGGCGATGCCGATGATGCCGAGCGAGTAGGCCAGCGCGGTCGGGATCAGCCCGAGGGCGATCACCGGCACCACCCACGAGGTGTGCAAGCCCGCGAGCTTCACGGCGTTGGTGGTGAACGTCATGGGCATGATGCCGGTGGCGCCGATCGCCGCGACCGTGACCGCGCCGACGACCAGGCCGCCCGCGGCCAGGCTGTAGGGGTGCAGGCCGTCGCCGTCACCACCGACCTTGTTGGACATCATGAAGTAGCACGCCGCGCACACCGCGGCCGCGAGGCCGAAGCCCACGCCCACGAGGTTGATGTGCGTGCCGCTGAACACGTCGAGTACGAGCATGATCCCGACGACGGCCAAGGCGACGCCGCCGAACGTGCCCGCGCTGGGACGCTGCTTGGTGGCGGCCCACACCCAGCCGACGACAAGGACGGGTGCGGTGTACTCCAGCAGCAGTGCCACGCCGACCGACAGATGCGCGACGGCGTTGTAGTAGAAGAACTGCGCGCCGGCGATCGGGATCAGCCCGTAGGCGATGACGGTACGCCGGTGTTGGATGGCTTCCCTGACCCAACCGGGACGGGCGAAGCTGGCGAAGATCGCCATGAGCAGCGCGCCGCCGGCCAGCCGTGCGGTCACCGCGGCGGTCGGGCTCCAACCGGCCTCGATGAGGGCTTTGGCGAACGGCCCCGATGACCCGAAGGCCAGCGCGGAGCTGACGGCGAACAGCAGGCCGAGTCGGAACTGGTTCCCGGTTGTGGTCGAATCGAAGCGGGCAGAACTGGTCGCGGTGGCCATCGGTACACCTCCCCAAGAGCGTGTCATGAGTAAAATTGGCTTTGGTCATGACGCTAGAGCGGAAGGGAGTCATGAGTCAAATGATTTTCACTCATGACACGGAGATCACACTCCACGCCGCCGCCGTGCTGGTCAACAGCGACCGTGTGGACGGCGATCAACTTGCCGACATGCAGGCCCTCGACGCGTATCTGGACCACTTCGGGTGGACCGGCCGGCGCGATCGCGACGACGCCGAACTGCGGGCGGTGCACCGGCTGCGCAAGCGCCTCGGCGTGATCTGGGACGCCGCCGACGACGAGGAAAAGACGGTCCGGTTGGTCAATGCCCTGCTGAGCGAGACCAAGGCCGCACCGTGGCTCACCCGGCACCCGGAGATGCCCGCGTGGCACCTGCACCTGGCGTCGGTGGACGATCCGCTGTGGCAGCGCATGGGCGCCGAGATCGCGATGGCGGTAGCCGACGTGATCCGTGGCGGTGAACTGCGCCGGCTCAAGATCTGTGCGGCCCCCGACTGCGACGCGGTGCTCACCGACCTGTCGAAGAACCGGTCGAAGCGGTTCTGTGACACCGGCAACTGCGGCAACCGCCAGCACGTCGCGGCCTACCGGCAGCGCCAGCGCGGGGACTGACGGGCTTCGTTTCAGTCCACAGGACGGCGAAATCACCGCACCGACCGCGGTCGCAGCCGGGTTAGGGTCAGACCCGGGGGAGATATGGCACGGCAACCGGTAACGCGGCTTTCGCGCAGCGGGCAGCGCTTCCTGATCCGGCGGACGATGCACGCGCTGGTGCGCGGCGACGCGAGGATGATCGACGATCCGCTGCGCGAGCAGTCGGTTTCGTTCGCGGCCGGGTGCGTCGTGACGGTGCTCGCGCTGGTGGTATCGGCCGTTCTGGTGTTGGTGCGTCCCGGCAGCGCACCGGGTGACGCACCGATCCTGCTGGCACGGAATTCGGGGGCGCTCTACGTGCGCATCGGCGACACCGTGCACCCCGTGCTCAATCTGGCGTCGGCACGCCTGATCGTGCAGAACCCGGCCGACCCCGTCGCGGTCGACGATGCCGCGATCAACGCTGCGCCGCGCGGCCCACTCGTCGGTATCCCCGGCGCGCCCGCGCGCATCGATCCGCCGCTGCGCGCCGAGGAGGTCACCTGGACCCTGTGTGAGGATCCGGCAGCCGAATCGACGACGCTGATCACCGGCCGCTCGACCCTGACACCCCTGCGCCGCGGCCGCGCACTGCTCGTCGCGGCGCGCGGCGCGGTGCCGACGTATCTGCTGTTCGACGGCCGCAAGGCCCTGGTGGATCTGCGCGAGGCCGCGGTGGTACGGGCGTTGCGGCTGGAAGGCGTTGCACCGATTGAGGTTTCGCAGGCCCTGCTGGACAGTGTGCCGGAGGCGCCTGGCGTGCGCGCACCGGCGATCCCCGGGGCGGGCGGTGTCGGACCCGCCGCGCTGGGCGGTCTGCCCGTCGGAACCGTGGTGCGGGTGTCGCGGGCGGCCGGCGACGATCCGGATCGCGGCGACGAGTTCCTCGTCGTGCTCACCGGTGGTCTGCAACGCGTCGACGGTGTCGTCGCCGACCTGATCCGGTTCAGCTACCCGCAGCCAGCCGGTGAACCGCCGCTGCTGCCCGCCGACGTGATCGCCGGGGTGCCGCACGTCGAAAACCTCGCCGCACCCGCGGTGCCGCACGGGATGTCCCAACGCGTGTCGGTGCTGTGCGCGGCCTGGGATCCGCGCGGCAGGGACCATTCGTCACTGCTCGTGGGTGAGGCTCTCGCCGAGCCGGCTCTCGAACTGGCGCAAGCGGATTCCATAGGTCCTAACATCGACGAGGTCGGCGTGCCCGCCGGGCGCAGCGCGCTCATCGAGGCCACGGGACTTGCGGGCGGTCACGGTCCGTTGTACCTGCTCACCGATCGCGGTGTGCTGCACGGTATTCACGACGCCGAGACCGCACGGCACCTCGGCCTCGCCGATTCCGCCGTCCCCGCGCCGTGGGCGATGCTCGCCATGCTGCCTCGCGGACCCGAACTCAGCAGCACGGCAGCGTCATTCGTCCGCGACGCCCTGGCGCCCGCGTCGTGACAACGTCACCACTGCGAAGGCCACCGCGACGCATACGGCGCCGCCGCCGAACGCGATACGGCGCGGCGTGGAGTCGTCGGCAGGCGACGCGGGCCGGGCCACCATCGTGGCATTGGTGGCAGGGGGAACGACGGCTGGGGAGCCGGCACTGACCGCCGCGACCGGGTCGATGACTCCGTTGCCCACCGCGGCATCCCACCCGCCGGGCGGGCGCACCGCGGTCGCCTCGACGCGGCGCATCACCTCCCGTGCGCTCAGGTGCGGGAACCGCGACCGCACCAGCGCAACCAGGCCCGAGACAACCGGTGCGGCGTAACTCGTGCCCGAGATCGGTTTGTCCGCACCGAGACTGGCGATGATCCGGTCGCCGTCCGGGTGCAGCGACACCACCTGTTCACCGGGTGCCGCGACGTCCACCCACGGCCCGGCGAGGCTGAAATCCGATGCGCTGCCGCCGGTCGCGACCGACCCGACGCACAACACCAGATCGTCGTACCACCCCGGACTCGTCACCGAGCGCACACCGTCCCAACCGGTCGCGTCGAGCGGATTCTGCTGACGGCACTGCCCGGCCCCGACGTTTCCGGCCGCGGCGACCACCACGACGTTCTTGACGTCGACCGCGTACGCCAGCGCCGCACCCAGCGGGCGGTCATCGAATCCGCCATCAGCGGCGGCGTCGACGCACGCCACCGACGAGATGTTGATGACGGTGGCGCCCAGATCCGCCGCGGTCCGCACCGCCTTCGCCAACGTCTCCACGTCACCCACCCCGGCGCCGGTGTCGGTGGCGAACCGATTGCTGGACTGGCGGATGGCGAGGATCGTCGCGTCGGGCGCGACGCCACTGAAGCCGCCCGGTGTCGCGGCGCCGCCGATGATGCCCGCGACGATCGTGCCGTGACCGTCACAGTCCGCGGTCCCGTCACCGTTGGAGACGTAGTCGCCGCCACCCACGAGGCGGGGGAGCAACCGGTGGCGTGCGACACCGGTGTCGATCACCGCGACGACCTGACCTCGACCGCGCGTCAGTTCCCACACCGGCTCCAGATCGATTGATTGTGAGCGTGTTTCGTCGACGCCGGTGCGGGTGTCGAAGCACGGTTGACGCTGTTCGGTCGGAAGCGGCGGGGCCGGAGGTGCCGCGGGCGGCAGATATGCGTCGTCGACCGTGGGCGGGGTGACCGCCGCGGCCGGTGCCGTCAGCACGAGGGGAAGTGCCACCACGGCGACGGTCGTCACCAGGGCGGTCACGCGCTGCGCGACCATCACATTCCGAATCCGCGAACCATGTCGAGGACGCCTGCCAGCCAGCACGCGAGCGGTGCCACCGCCGCAAGGGCCGCGTACTCCACGGTATCGGCGGCGCGGCCGAGCGCCGCGCTGGTGACCGTCCCCGGACCCAACACCGCCAAACCGCCGGCGACCGCCAACACGCCCGCCCAGTTTCCCTGCGCCGGGGCCCACGCCACGACAAGGGCGAACATCGCGGTCAGTGCGCAGAACCCGGTGCCGGACAGCATGGTTCGACACCACCCAGAGGCATATGAGCCACCCCTGAGCAGCAAGGCCGCACCCACCGCGGCGTCGAAGGCGACCGCCGCGAATGTCACCGAGGCACGCGCACCGATGGCGACCAGCACCGCGCCGAGGGCGGCCGCCGCAGAGCTTCCCGCGACCAGACCGAACAACACCCGGTGCCCCCGAGCGGCCAGGGCGTCGACGTCGTCTGCGGCGGACACCTCACCTGGGGTGAGCTTTGCCACCGCGATCGACATCCGCGCGGACAACGACAGCGCCGCCATGCCGAGCGCCCCGAGGAAGGCGCCGAAGGCCTGCACCGCGAGCCCCAGCAGCACCGCGAACCCCGCGACGATCGCGACGACGACCGCGAACGCCACGACGGCGTACAAGATTTCGATCGGCCCTCCGATGGTGCGCACCATCACCACACCCAGCGACGCCGCCGCGGCGGCAGAGAGAAAAACGTTGGCGGGACCGGGATCTGCGGGCACGGCCACGAACCCCAGGACCGCGAGCGACACCACCGCCAGGATTCGCAGGGATACACCGACCGGATCGGGCAGAGCCAGGCGCGGTGCCGCGCACGCCGACGCGGTGATGACGGCGGCCAGGACGGCGGCGACGATCATCCGGGCCACGCCGTCGGCGCACAAAACGGCGACCATCCCCACCGCACACGCCCACAGGCCACCGACGGTGCGTAGTGCCGGTGGCGCCGCAGGCTGGGGCGCCTCGACGGTCAGGGCGTGAATCAGCCCGTAGGATCGCGGCGCGACGGGCACCCGCCCGGACAGGATCAGCACGTCGCCGTCGCGGACGTCGTTCTGCGCCAGCGTCATCGACTCGTCGAGCGGTGCCCCACCGGCCGGCGCCAGATACCAGTTCCTCGGCACGTCGGCTGTCGCGCCGACCGCGTCGACGATCGACGGCAGCAGCTGGCTCACGGTCATCGCGGCGGGCAGAACCAGATCAGCGGCAACGGCACGATCGGCTGCCGCGCAATGAATCGACACCCGGTACAACGCATCCGGCATCACATCACCCCCGGTCGACGACGCCAGTGCATCTGACCGTAACCGAGCCCGCAGCGACTTCCGCGCACGAATTTTGTGCTGTGGAATTGGAACTGAATCGTCCTCGCGTGCGTCCAAACGTTGATGGAGAAAACCGACGCACCCGGGCCGGCCACCGGCGAACTGCTCATCGATGCGCCACCGGAACTGCCCCGCGCCACACCCGTGCCGATCGTGACGCGGGTCCTTCCCGTGGTGCTCGTGATCGCGATGGTGGGAATGATGGTCGTGTATTTCCGATCCGGTGCGACCACGACCCGCGGGCCCGCGGTCATGTTCTTTCCCGCGATGATGGCGATGTCGGTGCTCGCGACGCTGGTGTACAGCCTGCGGGGCACCGGCCAGAGCGCCGAACTCGAACGCGGCCGCCGTGAATACCTGCGCTACCTCGACGGTGTCGACGCGCTCGCGGCGCAGACCGCACACGCGCAATGGCAGTCACTGCACGACGCCTTCCCGGACCCCGCAGCCCTGTGGACGCTGGTCGACGGTGCCCGTCGATGGGAACGCGATCCGGGGCATCCGCACTTCTGCGAGGTCCGCATCGGTGTGGGTGCGTGTCCCCTGCAGACCCGGCTGGTGCCTGCGGAAGTCAACGGTGGTGCCGAACGGGACCCGGTCACGGTCGACGCACTGCAAACTCTGCTGCGGGACCGCGCGATGGTCGACGAGGTGCCGATCACGGTGCGGCTCGGCGGCCACTACCGGTTGACCGGCCCGGACGACCAGGTCGCCGGTCTGCTGCGGGCGATGGTCTGCCAACTGGCCACCTGGCACGGCCCGCGCGACGTCGGGATCGCCGCGATCCTGCGGCCGGAGGCGACCGAGAAATGGGACTGGCTGAAATGGCTACCGCACCACACGAACACGCCGGACGCCGGCGTGACGCACCTGGTGGTCGTGGTCGATTCGCCGGTGCGCCCGACGATCCCGGACGGAGCCACGGTGCTCAGCATGGGACCGGATGCCACCGACGCGCCGGGCACCCACATCGACGTCGAGCGCGATGCGGTCCGTATCGGATCGGTCAGCGCCAGGCCCGACGCCATGACGGCCGAGCAGGCACTCGCATGCGCCCGCCGCCTCGCCCGCCACCGGACAGCGACGACGACGGTGCGGCGGTCGCATTGGGCGCATCTGCTCGGCCTCGACATCGAGCACCTCGACATCGAGCAGGTCTGGCGGAACTCCGATCCGCAACGCCACCTGCGGGTTCCGATCGGTGTCCGCGACAACGGGGATCGCGTCGACCTCGACCTCAAAGAGGCAGCGCTGGGTGGCGTCGGTCCCCATGGTCTGTGCATCGGGGCCACCGGATCCGGCAAGTCCGAGTTCCTCCGAACCCTGGTGCTCGGCCTGATCACCACACATCCACCCGAGGTGCTCAACCTCGTGCTCGTCGACTTCAAGGGCGGTGCGACGTTCCTCGGTCTGGAGACAGCGCGCCATGTCAGCGCACTGATCACCAACCTCGCCGAGTCGGCGGCCATGGTCACTCGCATGGCCGACGCGCTGGCGGGGGAGATGACGCGCAGGCAGGAACTGCTGCGCGGGGCCGACGTGGGCAGCGCCGCCGAATACCGACGCACCCGTCCTGATCGGCCACCGCTGCCGACACTGCTCGTCGTCGTCGACGAATTCTCCGAACTGCTCTACCAGCAACCGGATTTCGCGGACCTGTTCGTCGCCGTCGGCAGGCTCGGCCGCTCTCTGGGGATACATCTGCTGCTGGCGAGCCAGCGCCTCGACGAAGGCAGGCTGCGTGGTCTGGAATCCCACCTGTCCTACCGGATCTGCCTGAAGACGTTCTCACCCGCCGAATCCCGCGCCGTACTCGGCGTCACCGATGCATACGATCTGCCCAACACGCCGGGAGCGGCGTACCTGAAGGCACCGTCCGGCGCGATCACGCGGTTCCAAACGGCGTTCGTGTCCGGCGGATACGAAGTCGCAACTGTTGACAAGCCGGATACCCGCGTGCGCCCGTTCACCGCGCGACCGGCCGAACCCGACAAGCCCCGCCGGACGTCCACGCGGACCGTGCTGGAGACAACGCTGGCCTGGCTTGCCGGCCACGGCGCACCCGCGCACCGCGTCTGGCTGCCACCCCTGCCGCGTGCGATACCGCTCAGCGATGTGCTCATGGCCAACCCCGAACCGCTCACGGCGGCGATCGGTCTGGTCGACCGGCCGTTCGAGCAGCGTCGCGACCGGCTGCTCGTCGACCTGTCCGGCGCCGCGGGCAATGTCGTGATCGTCGGCGGACCGCAAGCCGGGAAATCCACGGCGGCACGCACATTGATGGTGGCTCTGGCCGCCACCCACGACCCGTCGGACGTGCAGATGTACGGCCTCGATCTCGGCGGCGGCGCGTTGTCGGCGCTGGCGGTGCTGCCGCACGTCGGCGCGATCGCCGGGCGCCGCGACGCCGACCTGGTGCGACGGATCGTCGCGCAACTGCACAAGGTGGTGCGGGAGCGGGAACGAACCTTCGCAGCTCTCGGTGTCGACTCGATGGCCGAGTACCGGGCCCGCCGGGCCCAGGGGCACCGTGATGATCCGTACGGTGATGTGTTCCTGGTGGTCGACGGCTGGTCGGTGCTGCGCAGTGAGTTCGACAACCTCGAGGCCACCATCACCGCGCTGGCGGCGCAGGGGCTGTCCTACGGTGTGCACGTCGTGGTGACCGCGGCACGCTGGGCCGAACTGCGACCGGCGCTCAAGGACCAACTCGGCACGCGCATCGAACTGCGGCTCGGCGATCCGGCCGAATCGGAGATGGACCGCAGACGGGCCCGAGACCTCGGTCAGTGCCCTCCCGGACGCGGTTTGACCCGCGACGGACACGAACTCCTGATCGCGCTGCCGCGACTCGACGCAACCGCCGACGTGGCCGGTCTCGGTGCAGCACTGACCCGCATCGGTGAGATCCTGCGCGCCCAGCATGTCGGGGTTCAGGCGCCGCCCGTGCGCCTGCTGCCGCGGCAGGTCGGTAGTGCAGAACTCGGCGGCGTGCCCGACGAATGTCCGGCCACCCGGGTCGTCATAGGTATCGGTGAAGATGAACTCGGCCCGGTGACAATCGATTTCGCCGAACAGGCCGATCTGGTCATCCTCGGGGACGCGGGATGCGGAAAGTCCACCGCACTGCGGACACTGTGCGATCGGCTGGCGCGCACGAACACCCCCGCGGCCGTACAGCTGCTCGTGGTCGACTACCGGCGGGAGATGCTCGACGCGGTCGACTCCGGGCATCTGCGCGGTTATGCCGTCACCGCCGGTGCGTTGGAGGCCGCGGTGGCCGATCTGGTCACCACACTGCGTGAACGCATGCCCGGTCCAGGCGTCGCACCGCGGCAACTGCGCGAGCGGACCTGGTGGTCGGGCCCGGAAATCTATGTCGTGGTGGACGATTACGACCTCGTGGCGGGTGGGGCGGGCAATCCGTTGACCGCCCTGCTCGACTTCCTGCCGCACGCACGCGATCTCGGGCTGCACCTGGTGATCGCCCGCCGCTCGGGTGGAGCCGCGCGCGCCATGTTCGACCCGGTGCTGTCCCGGCTCAAGGAACTCGGCTGCATGGGGCTGATGATGAGTGCGTCACCCGACGAGGGCGTGCTGCTGGGATCGGTGCGCCCGAAACCGCTGCCACCGGGACGGGGAACCCTGATCACCCGCACCGCACCCGAGCAGTTGATACAGGTGGCCCTGTCGTGCGACGCGGGGTGACGGTCATCGAGGTGGGACCGGTCGGCATATCCCGGGCGGGTGCCGCAACCGGGCCTGTTCCAGATGAACTCGCCCGGACAGCGCTCGAGTGCATCGACGATCAGCTCGCGCTCGTCGACGACCGCCTCGTCACCGTCGGCGATCTGTGGACCCGGGTGCTCCGCACGGAAGGCGAGGCCGTCGTGGTGCACCCGACGTGGTGGACTCCCAACCGCGTCACGCGCATCCGCGACGCCGCGACCGCATGTGGCATCGACCGGGTGATCTCGCGTGCACAGGCGCTCGGCGCCGAGGCGGCAGGCGATTCCTGGGCGGTGATCGAGATCAGCACCGATCTTGTCTCGGTGACACGCAACGGTGTCGCGCCGCAATCGTGGACGCGCCGCGGTCACCCGGAGGACGCCGTCGTGGGCGCCGTGGCTGCGGCCGACGACGTGATGATCGACGCGCCGGCCGACGTACCGGGCGCGCGGACATTCGCCCGCCAACTGGCCCGCCGCATCCGGTGTCGTTATCTGTCCCCGGTCGATGCGTTGCACCGGGCGAACACCGACATCCACGAGCCACCCGAACCGAGACGCCGATACCGCAGGGTGGCCGTCGGGGTTTGTGCGGCAGCCATCGTCGCGTTGTGCACAGCGCTCGCCGCGCATGACGGACGTGGTGCCGCGACCACAGCGTTGGTCGAGGGTCGCGTGGGTGTGCAGATCCCCGACGGCTGGCGCGTCGAGCGGGTCACCGACGACGCCGGATCGCCGCGGCTGCAGGTGTTCTCGCCGAGTGACCCCGAACCCGTCATCCACATCACGCAGTCTCCGGTCGGCGCCGGTGATGTCGCCGACACCCTCCGGTACGCGCTCGATCAGGCACCGGCCGGGGTGTTCGTCGACTTCAACCCGGCCGACCGGATCGCAGGCCGACCGGTGATCACCTACCGCGAGGTGCGCGCCCACCGCGAGGTCAGGTGGGCCGTGCTGGTCGATGGTCCGGTGCGCATCGCCATCGGATGTCAGGGCAGGCAATACCATCCCGCGTGCGCCGACGCCGTCGCATCCGCGCATGCGACCTCTTGAAAAAAGATGGAACCGAACGGGTCGCCGCTGCGTCCAATTGTTATATCCCGCAACACAACCGGAAGGGAACCGATGTCGACACCGCTGGGCGCCGATTTCGACGTGATGACCACCGTGGCAGGAAGGATCGATGTCCTGGGCGACGACATCCGGGCGATGCTGCAGACCTTCATCGGTCGGATGAGCAGCGTGCCCCCCAACGTGTGGGGCGGTGTCGCCGCCGCCCGCTTCCGCGAGGTCGTCGAGCGCTGGAACAGCGAGTCGGTCACGCTGCACACCGCGCTGCAACGCATCGCCGAGACCATCCGCCAGAACGAACGCACACTGCGCGAGGCCGCCGACGGTCATGCGCAACGTCTCGGCGGCGTCGGCGACACCCTCTGAACCCCGAACCGAAAGGACGAACCCGTGAGCCAGGTGCTCTCATACGATTTCGGCGAGATCGAGTACACGGTCCGCCAGGAGATCCACGCCACGCACAGCCGGTTCAACGCGGCACTCGACGAACTGCGGGCACAGATCGCGCCGCTGCAACAGGTGTGGACACGCGAGGCCGCCGCGGCGTATCAGATCGAACAGGCCCGGTGGAATCAGGCCGCGGCCGCGCTCAACGAGATCCTGTTCAGCCTCGGCAACGCGGTGCGTGACGGGTCCGACGAGGTGGCGGCCACCGACCGCAGCGCCGCCAACGCGTGGGGAGTCTGAAGTCACAAAAGCTTGTGCGGTCCCACCCGGTATGGAGAGGTCGGGTGGGACCGCACATTTCGCGCAGCTGGCTAGCGCGCGGAGGACTCGTTCGAGCGGCGGGGACGACGCCCGCGTCCACCGCGGTGGGCACCGCCACGGGCGGCGGCCACACCCTCGGACTGTGCGCCGTGGCCGGACTGACCCGACCGGCCAGGACGGTCCGATCCCTGCGGGCGGCTGCGGCGGGGCTGCGTCGAGCGCGGACGGCTCGGGGTCGCGGCAGGCTCGCTGCGAATGGGCTCACCGAAAACCCGCTCGCCCGGGGCGATCTCGCGCAACACCGGGTGATCGGGGCCGCTGATCCTGGTGATCGTCGGCTTGACGCCTGCCTTGCGGGTCAGGTTGCGCACATCGTGCACCTGGGCGTCGAGCATGAGCGTCACCACGGTGCCCTCGGCGCCGGCACGCGCGGTGCGGCCCGAGCGGTGCAGGTAGGCCTTGTGCTCGACCGGCGGATCGGCATGCACCACGAGGCTCACGTCGTCGACGTGGATGCCGCGCGCGGCGATGTCGGTGGCCACCATCACGGTCGCGGTGCCGTCCGAGAACGCCGTGAGGTTGCGCGTGCGCGCATTCTGCGACAGGTTGCCGTGCAGCTCGACCGCCGAGATGCCCCGCGAATTGAGCTGGCGGGTCAGGTTTTTGGCGCCGTGCTTGGTGCGGGCGAAGACGATGGTGCGGCCCGGCGCGGCGGCCAGGTCGGCGACCACGTTGATGCGCGCGGCGTTGTCGACGTGCAGCACGTGGTGCACCATCGCCGACACCGGCGACTGCGCGGAGTCCACGCTGTGCACCACGGGATCGTGCAGGTAACGCTTGACCAGCACGTCGACACCCGCATCGAGCGTGGCCGAGAACAGCAGTCGCTGGCAGCGCGTCGGCGTGCGGTCGAGCAGACGCTTGACGCCGGGCAGGAAGCCGAGGTCGGCCATGTGGTCGGCCTCGTCGAGCACCGTGATCTCCACCGACGACAGATCGGCGTGGCGGGACTGCACGTGGTCTTCGAGCCGGCCGGGGCAGGCGATGACGACGTCCACACCGCGGCGCAGCGCCGCGATCTGGGGTCCGGCGCCCACGCCACCGAAGATGTTCACCGTGCGCAGACCGGCCGCGGCGGCCAGCGGCGCCAGCGAGGCCTCGATCTGGGTGACCAGTTCGCGGGTCGGCGCGAGGATGACCGCGCGCGGACGACCGGCGACGCGGGGTGTCCCGCTGGTGGCCAGCCGGGCGACCAGCGGCAGCAGGAAGGCATAGGTCTTACCGGATCCGGTGCGGCCGCGGCCGAGCACATCGCGGCCGGTCAGCGAGTCGGGGAGCGTCGCGGCCTGGATCGGGAACGGCGTGGTGACACCGTTGGCGGCAAGCGTGGACACGAGCTCGGCAGGCAGGCCGAGCTCGGCAAAGGTTTTCTGGGCAGACAAAAAGAAACTCCGAAAATCTAGGCGGTGGTCCTGCCCGGCGCGGGGAGATCCCGCGGCGCTGGAGTTGATGATCGAGAAGGCGGCAGAGGCAGAACAGGCAAGCCGCCGAACTCCGACTATACCGGTAACCGGCGGTTTTCCTCGTATCGGGACCGTGACCAGCGGGTGTTGCCACGGTAACCGGGCTGGTCAACTATCCTGGCGGGCACGCGTGGTGGCCGGCGGGTCGGCCCGCGCACAGGAGCGTGATCGCCGTGGCTTCAATGAGGAATGCGGGTGGACGGGTGCTGACCCGACTGCCTGCTGCGAAGGTGCGTGCCATCCACGACCTGTTCATCGAGGGACAGGTCGATGCGGACTATCTCGGATCGACCCCGTTGCCCCGGGTCGTGGTGGACAGCTGGAGGCGCAGCCTCGAAGTGGGCGTCGACCCCGACCGCGGCGGCCGCACCGCCGCCGAGGAGGCCGCGCTGGCCGAGCTGCGCGCCTCGCATCCGCTGGCTCCGACGCTGCCGCTGATCCGTCGCCTGCTGGTCGACGACGCGGCCGACGCCGGCGTCGTCGTCGCCGTCACCGCCGCCGACGGCACCCTGCTGTGGGTCGAGGGCGACCGCATCGCCTGCCGCAAGGCCGAGGCCATGAACTTCGTGCCCGGTTCGGACTGGAGCGAACGCTCCGCGGGCACCAACGCCCCCGGCACCGCGCTCGCGCTGGACCGCGAGGTGCAGATTCGCGGTACCGAGCACTTCTCCCGCATCGTGCACCCCTGGAGTTGCACGGCGGTGCCCGTGCACGACCCGGCAACCGGCGTGTTGCTGGGCGCCATCGACCTCACCGGCGGCTCCCGCGTCGCCTCCCCGCAGACCCTCGCGCTGGTGCGCGCGACGGCCGTCGCCGTCGAGAACCATCTGGCGCTGCTGCGGTTCACCAGCCCGGTCACCCCGATCGCCCCCGAACGCCCCCTGCTGTCGGTGCTCGGCGCCGACCGGCCCCGCTGGCAGACCACGGGTGAGGACGGCCGGCCCCGCTCGACCGTGCTGACCGGCAGGCACGCCGACATCCTGGTGCTGCTCAGCCGCCACCCCGAAGGACTGTCGGCCGACCACCTCGCGATCCTGCTCGACGACAAGGATCTCGACGTCGTGACCATCCGCGCCGAGATGTCCCGGCTGCGCCGCGTCATCGGCGCCGGCTACATCGCGTCGCGGCCCTACCGGCTGCTGGCCCCGATCCGCAGCGACGTCTCCGACGTGTTCGACGCGTTGCAGTCCGGCGACGTCGCCGCCGCGCTGACCTGCTACACCGGCGCGCTGCTACCGCAGTCGGTGTCGCCGGCGATCGGCCGCCTGCGCACCGAACTGACCGCGAGCCTGCGCGAAGCCGTGCTGGCCCGCGCCGCCGCAGGCCACCTCGACCTGCTGCGACGCTGGCTCAAGCTGCCCGACGGCCGCGACGACCGCGACGGGTGGCGCATGCTCCACGATCACGCCGATGATCCGGTGACGCGTGCGCAGGCCCTCGGCCACCTCGCCGGGCTCGATTCCGACCTCGCCTGAGAACCGGCAGGCGCGCGGCAATGCAACGGTGCAACCGTGGTGCAACCTCCTGTTACCTACCTTGAGTGACGACCGACACACATCCGGTGTCCGAACAGGAGATTGCCATGACTGTTTACGCACGTCCGGGCGCTGAGGGCGCCCTGATGTCGTTCCAGGCCCGCTACGACAACTACATCGGTGGCGAGTGGGTCGCGCCGGTCGAGGGCCGGTATTTCGAGAACCCGACGCCGGTGACGGGTCAGGTGTTCTGCGAGGTGGCCCGCTCCAGCGAGGCCGACATCGACAAGGCCCTCGACGCCGCCCACGCGGCCGCACCCGCCTGGGGCAAGACCGCCCCGGCCGAACGTGCGCTGATCCTCAACCGGATCGCCGACCGCATGGAGGAAAACCTCGAATCCATCGCGCTGGCCGAGTCCTGGGACAACGGCAAGCCGATCCGCGAGACGCTCAACGCCGACATCCCGCTGGCGATCGACCACTTCCGCTACTTCGCGGGTGTGCTGCGGGCTCAGGAAGGTTCGCTGAGCCAGATCGATGAGGACACGGTGGCCTACCACTTCCACGAGCCGCTGGGTGTGGTCGGCCAGATCATCCCGTGGAACTTCCCGATCCTGATGGCGGTGTGGAAGCTCGCCCCGGCGCTGGCCGCGGGCAACGCGGTGGTGCTCAAGCCGGCCGAGCAGACCCCCGTCTCGGTGCTGTACCTGTTCTCGCTGATCGGTGATCTGCTGCCGGCAGGTGTGGTCAACGTCGTCAACGGGTTCGGTGTGGAGGCCGGCAAGCCGCTGGCGTCGAGCAACCGCATCGCCAAGATCGCGTTCACCGGTGAGACCACCACGGGCCGGCTGATCATGCAGTACGCCTCGCAGAACCTGATCCCGGTCACGTTGGAGCTGGGTGGCAAGAGCCCCAACATCTTCTTCAACAACGTGCTCGCACAGGCCGACGACTACCAGGACAAGGCGCTGGAGGGCTTCACGATGTTCGCCCTCAACCAGGGCGAGGTGTGCACCTGCCCGTCGCGGTCGCTGATCCAGTCCGACATCTTCGACGAGTTCCTCGAACTCGCGGCGATCCGCACCAAGGCCGTGCGTCAGGGCGATCCGTTGGACACCGAGACCATGATCGGTGCGCAGGCCTCCAATGATCAGCTGGAGAAGATCCTGTCCTACATCGAGATCGGCAAATCCGAAGGGGCCAAGCTCATCACGGGTGGTGAGCGCGCGCAGCTCGGCGGTGACCTCAACGGCGGCTACTACGTGGCGCCGACGATCTTCACGGGCAACAACAAGATGCGGATCTTCCAGGAGGAGATCTTCGGCCCGGTGGTGGCGGTCACGTCGTTCAGCGACTACGACGACGCGATCTCGATCGCCAACGACACGCTCTACGGTCTGGGGGCCGGGGTGTGGAGCCGCGACGGCAACATCGCCTACCGCGCGGGCCGCGACATCAAGGCCGGCCGGGTGTGGACCAACTGCTATCACCAGTACCCGGCGCACGCCGCGTTCGGTGGGTACAAGCAGTCCGGCATCGGGCGCGAGACGCACAAGATGATGCTCGACCACTACCAGCAGACCAAGAACCTGTTGGTGAGCTACAGCAACAAGGCCCAGGGATTTTTCTGAGCCGCTGCGCCCACAGCCTGAATGAACCCCGTCGAGTGTGAAGCTGTTGCGACAATTGACCCGCACGCTCGCAACAGCTTCACACTCGCGGCATTTCGTGTACGACAACATATTTCGGAGGTAACTTGATGGGTGCCCTGTCGCTGTCAACGGCACAGAAGGTGGTCGACGCCGCGATCGAGAAGGCGAACGAGATCGGCCAGCCGATGAACATCGCGGTCGTCGACGACGGCGGCCACCTGGTTGCGTTCGCCCGCATGGACGGCGCCATCAAGGCCAGCATCGACATCTCGATCCGCAAGGCGCGCACGTCGATCCTGATGAACCTGCCGACCAGTGCACTCATGGACGTCGCGCAACCCGGCGGTGAGTTGTACGGGCTCGAACAGCTCTCGGGCGGTCTGGTGCTGTTCGGCGGTGGCCTGTTGCTGGAACGTGACGGCGAGGTCATCGGGGCGATCGGCGTCAGCGCCGGAAGCGTCGATCAGGACGTGAAGGTGGCCGAGGCCGGCGTCGCGGCGCTCTAGGACCTCTGCGCTCTAGGGGCCCTGGTCCACCAGCACGCAGTCGCCGCAGTATCCGCCGCCGGGCACCTGGTAGAACAGGCAGCAGTTCCGGCGGCGGAAACGGCCGTGGGTGATCTCCGCGGCGCCGAGCAACGGCTCGGCGGCGATCATCTCCCGGACCAGTGCGCGGCCGAAATCTCCGGCCTCGGGCCGGGTTTGGGCCAGTACCGTCACCGCACCGTTGGCGGCCGACGCGATGTTGCCCCACATCACCTGGGGAGGCAACGAAACCGCCTGCCGCAGTGTGACATTCAGCTGGCACAAGACATCGGCGAGCAGAGTCTGGTTGATCCGGTCCGCCGCCGAGCGGGCATCGGTGACCGGTGACCACGTCAGGCCTGCGGCGCCGAGCGGCGGGCGGTGCGACGTATCACGTTGCCAGAACACCGAATCCGACGTCAGCGACGGTACGGCGGCCAGGCAGGCCGCGGCACCGATGGCGGGGGAGAGCAGTCGCGCCGCGATCGACAGGTGCACCGCCGACGCCGCGGCCCTGACCGGCACGTCGGCCTCGTCGACCCCGAACCCGGCCGCGGTCGCGGCCCGGGTGCGCGACACGTAGACCCGCAGGGTCTCGGGATCGCCGCACAGGGTGGCGACGGGTTGCCAGGACGGACCGGCCGCGGCGGGGAGGGCGAAGAACTCGCCCAACGTCGCGAGCGCACCGAGGTCAGCAGTGTCCATCGTCGGCACACGTTAGCCCCGAGGACGGGCGTCCGCATCGATGCGATGTGGGTCAACCGCAGGCGCCGCGCTGACCTGCGACGCAACGGTCATGCAACGTGACCTGCAGCACAATCGGTACTTGCGTAAGACAGCACACCCGGGCGACAGCGTCGCCCTGCAGCAGTTGGGAGCCTGCATGTCAGAACCGGTCCTCGATCCCGCGGTGGACTACCCGCTGAGCCTGAACCGCAAGGACTTGCTCACCACGCCCAACGGCAAGCCGATCGACGACATCACGATGGAGGCCGTGATGTCGGGCGAGGTGTCCGCATCGGACCTGCGCATCACGCCGGAAACCCTGCGGTTGCAGGCCCAGATCGCCGAGAAGGTGGGACGCAAGCAGCTCGGCGCCAACCTGCGCCGGGCCGCGGAGATGACCGCGATCAGCGACGAGCGCGTGCTGCAGATCTACAACGCGCTGCGGCCCAACGCCTCGACGAAGGCCGAGCTCGACTCGATCGCCGACGAGCTGGAGACCCAGTACGGGGCGACGTTGCTGGCCGGTCTCGTCCGCGAGGCCGCCGACGTCTACGAGCGCCGCGACATCCTGGCCACCACCGAATAGGAGACACCTGTGACGACAGCCAGAAATCTCGGCACCGAAACCAAGCGCCAGTCGGAACGCACCAAGGTCCTGGAGGACCGGCCCGTCAACCTCGACGGTTTCGTCGAGGAGTGGCCCGAGGTGGGCATGGTCGCGATGGACAGCGCGTTCGACCCCGAACCCAGTGTGCGGGTGGACAACGGCGTGATCGTGGAGATGGACGGCCGCGCCCGCGCCGACTTCGATTTCATCGATCAGTTCATCGCCGACCACGCGATCGACGTGGCCACCACCGAGCAGTCGATGGCCATTCCCTCGGTCGAGATCGCCCGGATGCTGGTGGATCCGCGCGTGACCCGCGACGAGGTGATCGCGGTGACCGGCGGTCTGACCCCGGCCAAGCTGCTCGAGGTCGCCAAGAACCTCAACATCGTCGAGATCATGATGGGCATCCAGAAGATGCGGGCCCGTCGCACCCCGGCGAACCAGGCGCACTGCACCAGTGCCCGCGACAATCCGCTGCAGGTCGCGTGCGAGGCGGCCGAGGCGTCGCTGCGCGGCTTCTCCGAAGTGGAAACCACCCTCGGTGTCGTGCGGTACGCGCCGCTGGTGGCGATGGCGCTGCAGATCGGCAGCCAGGTCGGCACCGGTGGCCTGCTGACCCAGTGCGCGCTCGAGGAGGCCACCGAACTCGAGCTCGGCATGCGCGGCATCACGGCCTACGCCGAGACCATCTCGGTGTACGGCACCGAATCGGTGTTCGTCGACGGTGACGACACCCCGTGGTCCAAGGCGTTCCTCGCGGCGGCGTACGCGTCGCGCGGCATCAAGATGCGGTTCACCTCCGGCACCGGCTCCGAGGTGCAGATGGGCAACGCCGAGGGCCGCTCGATGCTGTACCTGGAGATCCGCTGCATCCTGGTGGCCAAGGGCGCGGGCGTGCAGGGCCTGCAGAACGGCTCGATCTCGTGCATCGGCGTGCCGGGCGCGGTGCCTGCCGGCATCCGTGCGGTGGCCGCGGAGAACCTCATCGCGTCGGCGGTCGACCTCGAGTGCGCGTCGGGCAACGACCAGTCGTTTTCGCACTCGCCGATGCGGCGCACCGCACGTCTGCTGCCGCAGATGCTGCCCGGGACCGACTTCGTCTGTTCGGGCTACTCCGCGGTTCCCAACTACGACAACATGTTCGCCGGGTCCAACCTCGACGCCGAGGACTTCGACGACTTCAACACCATCCAGCGTGATCTGCAGGTCGACGGCGGTCTTCGGCACGTGAGCGAGGCCGAGATCCTCGCCGCACGCCGCCGGGCGGCCCAGGCCCTGCAGGCCGTGTTCCGGTACCTGGACCTGCCGGCGATCTCCGACGCCGAGATCGAGGCCGCGGTGTACGCGCACGGCAGCCGCGAACTGATCCCGCGGGACGTGTTGGAGGACCTCAAGGGTGCACAGCAGGTGATGGACCGCAATGTCACGGGTCTGGACCTGGTGAAGGCGTTGGAGTCCACCGGGTTCTCCGATATCGCCGAGAACCTGCTCGCCGTGCTGCGGCAACGGGTTTCGGGCGATCTGCTGCACACCTCGGCGATCATGACGCGCGATCTCAAGCCGCTGTCGGCGGTCAACGACCGCAACGACTATGCCGGACCGGGAACCGGCTACCGCCCGTCCGGTGCCCGCTGGGAGGAGATGAAACGGTTGCGACACGTCACCAGCGCCGAGAACCCCGAGGTGGAGGTCCAGTGATCATGCCGAACACGCAGGCACAACGCACGCTCGAGTTCGTCGGTGACGCCCCGGCCGAACCCGGCAAGCGGACCGACGAGGTGGTGGTGGCGGTGTCGCCGGCGTTCGCCGACTTCTTCAGCCAGACCATCATCGGGCTGTCCCACGCCGATGTGATCCGCGAGATCCTCGCAGGCATCGAGGAACAGGAAGTCCACGCGCGGTGTATCCGCGTGCGCCACAGCAGCGATCTGGCCGTGCTCGCCCACACGGCGGCGAAACTGTCCGGGTCGGGCATCGGCATCGGGATCCTGTCGCGCGGCACGTCCATGATCCACCAGCGTGACCTGCCGCGGCTGTCGAGCCTCGAGCTGTTCCCGCAGAGCCCGCTGATGACGCTGGAGACCTACCGGTCCATCGGCTCCAACGCCGCACAGTACGCGAAAGGCGAGTCGCCCGAACCGGTTCCGACGCTCAACGACCAGATGGCCCGGCCGCGCTGGCAGGCCAAGGCGGCGCTGCTGCATCTCAAGGAGACCGAGCAGATCGTAAAGCAGGCCAAGCCCGTCGAGGTGGTACCGCGGTTCAGCGTTGCCGAGGCGCTGGGGACCTGATGGGACTTACCGTTGTCGGCGTCGACATCGGTAACTCGACCACCGAGGCCAGCGCCGCGGTGATCGAACCGGACGGATCGGTCCGGTTCCTCGGTGCGGCGCTGACCGCGACGACCGGTATCAAGGGCACTCCCAACAACGTCGACGGTGTGACCGACGCGGTGACGCGTGCGCTCGCGGCGGCGGGAATCCCGCCGGCCGACCTCGATGTCGTGCTGCTCAACGAGGCGACACCGGTGATCAGCGGGCTCGCGATGGAGACCATCACCGAGACCATCATCACCGAGTCGACGATGATCGGGCACGACCCGCGCACCCCAGGGGGACGTGGGCTGGGGGTGGGGACCACCGTCGCGTTCGACGCGTTGGCCGAAGCCGATTCGGGCGCAGAGGTCATCGTGGTCGTCCCCAAAGGCGTCGACTTCGAGGCCGTGGCCGAGGCGATCAACACCGCGACCCGGCGTGGGGTGCGCGTGACCGGCGCAATACTCGGCAACGACGACGCCGTGCTGGTGGTCAACCGGCTCGACAGCAGGATCCCCGTCATCGACGAGGTGTCGCGCATCGACGCCGTTCCGCTCGACATGCTCGCGGCGGTCGAGGTCGCCGGGCCCGGCCAGTCGATCCGCACCCTGTCCAACGCCTACGGCCTGGCCACGATCTTCGAGCTGGACGCCGCGGCCACCAAGGTGGTGTCACCGGTGGCACGCGCCCTGACCGGCAACCGCTCGGCGGTCGTGGTGCGCACCCCGGCCGGCGACGTCGCCGATCGCACCATCCCCGCGGGATCCCTTGAGCTGACCGGAGAACGGAGGAGGGCCAGCGTCGACGTGTCCCGCGGCGCCGTCGAGATCATGGCGGCGGTGGAGCGGGTCAGCCCGCTCGCCGACGTGGTCGGCGAATCCGGCACCAACACCGGTGGGATGATCTCCAACGTGCGCCAGAGCATGGCCGACCTGTCCCACCACGCCGCGGCCGACGTACACATCCAGGACCTGCTTGCCGTCGACACCTTTGTGCCGCAGGAGGTTCGGGGCGGCGTCGCCGGTGAGGTGGCGCTGGAGAACGCCGTCGCGCTCGCGGCCATGGTGCGCACCAAGGAAAGCGGTATGCGCGCGGTGGCCGAGGCGGTGCGCGCCGGCCTGCGCGACTCCGGCGCCGTGCGCACCGACGTGGAGGTCGGCGGTGTGGAGGCCGAGATGGCGGTGCTGGGCGCGCTCACCACACCGGGTACCGACCAACCGCTCGTGGTCCTCGACCTCGGCGGCGGATCCACCGACGCGGCCCTGATCGAGGCCGACGGCACCATCGACGCCGTGCACCTGGCCGGTGCGGGCGACCTGGTGACCAAGCTGATCGACGCCGAACTCGGGTTGGACAACCTGGAGCTGGCCGAGGACATCAAGCGCTACCCGCTCGGCAAGGCCGAGAGCTTCTTCCATGTCCGGTTGGAGAACGGCACCGTGCAGTTCTTCGAAAAGACGCTGCCCACAACGGCTTTCGCCAGGGTTGTCGCGCTCGCCGAGCACGGTATGACCCCGATACCCACCCGGCACTCCCTCGACCGGATCCGGGCCGTGCGCCGCACCGCCAAGGAACGGGTCTTCGTCGTCAACGCGCTGCGGGCCCTGCGGGCCATCGCGCCGGCAGGCGATCTGCGCCAGATCGACTTCGTCGTCCTGCTCGGCGGGTGCGCACTGGACTTCGAGATCCCCGAACTCATCGCCGACGCGCTGGCCCCGTACGGGATCGTCTGCGGCACAGGAAATGTGCGGGGTACCGAGGGGCCGCGCAACGCGGTGGCCTCCGGGCTGGTGGCCGCGCACGCCAAGCGGCTGGGGGCGCCCGTTGACGCGTAGCGCCGGGCAGCCCGAACCGCCGGTCATCATGGTGTTCGCACAGGTCGGGGCGCCGGACGCGGTCACCCGCGACGTGCTCGCCGGGATGGAGGAGGAAGGCGTCCCGTACACCCTCGAGACGGTCGCCGACAGTGGGTCCGCACCGGAGTTGGCGCGTCAGGCGGCCATGCGCTCACCCCTTCAGGTGGGGGTGGGCATGGGCGCCTCCGGTGTGGTCTGCGTGCACCACAACATGTTGGTAGATCCCTTGCCGGAGTTGAGTTCTGCGGGTCCTGCCGACCGGGACACCGCACGCATGCTCGGCCACAACGCCGCGCGCATCGTCGTCGGTTTGCCACTCAAACCCGATTGAGTTCATCCGGTTTGCCCGTGGGGGTGGACAGTCGCGCCCTTGTGGTCGATACTCATTGATCAAAGGTTGAGTTTCCAACCTTTAGGTCCGTGCAGGGTCGCGCGGCCGACGCTCGAAGCCCGTAACCGGGGGCCGAAAGGTGGTTTCACCGGTCAGCTGCACAGACGGTCGGCAGCTGGCGCTCTTCGATCCAATGGCATTGCAAACAAGGGAGTTTGACATGGCGGGTGTGGAAGAACACCTGGAAAGCGCAGATTACCTGCAGAAGCGCCAGCTCAAGTCGGGCACCGCGGGGTGGGTGCTGCTCGCCGGACTGGGCGTCAGTTACGTCATCTCGGGCGACTACTCAGGGTGGAACTTCGGCCTCGAACAGGGCGGCTTCGGCGGCCTGGCGATCGCGGCCGTCATCATCGCCGGCATGTACCTGGCCCTCGTCCTGGGCATGGCCGAACTGTCTTCGGCGCTGCCCGCGGCGGGCGGCGGCTACACGTTCGCCCGCCGGGCCCTCGGCCCGTGGGGCGGGTTCGCGACCGGCACCGCGATCCTCATCGAATACGCCATCGCACCGGCGGCCATCGCGACCTTCATCGGCGCCTACGTCGAGTCACTCGGCCTGTTCGGCATCACCGCCGGGTGGTGGGTCTACCTCGCGGCCTTCGCGATCTTCATCGGCATCCACCTCGCCGGTGTGGGTGAGGCCCTCAAGGTGATGTTCGTGATCACCGCGATCGCCATGGTGGGCCTGGTGGTGTTCGCCCTCGCCGCGATCGGCCAGTTCGACCTCGCCAACCTCACCAACATCGCGCCCGACACCACCGCCGCGGGTGCGTCGGCCTTCCTGCCGCACGGCTACCTCGGCATCTGGGCCGCGATCCCGTTCGCGATCTGGTTCTTCCTGGCGATCGAGGGCGTGCCGCTGGCCGCCGAGGAGACCGTCAACCCGGAGCGCAACGTGCCCCGCGGCATCATCGCCGGCATGGGTGTCCTGCTGGTCACCTGCGTCGTGGTGCTGTTCCTGACCACGGGAGCCGGTGGGGCAGAAGAGATGTCGACGTCGGGCAACCCGCTCGTCGAGGCGCTCGGCGACGGCACCGCGGCCAAGGTCGTCAACTACATCGGCCTCGCGGGGCTGATTGCGAGCTTCTTCTCGATCATCTACGCCTACTCGCGGCAGCTGTTCGCGCTGTCGCGCGCCGGCTACCTGCCGCGGTCGCTCTCGGTGACCAACAAGCGCAAGGCTCCCACACTGGCGCTGGTGATCCCCGGCATCATCGGGTTCGTGCTGTCGCTGACCGGCCAGGGCGACCTGCTGCTCAACATGGCGGTGTTCGGTGCCGCACTGAGCTACGTGCTGATGATGATCAGCCACATCACGCTGCGGGTCCGCGAACCCAACATGCCGCGGCCGTACCGCACCCCTGGCGGCGCCGTCACCACCGGCTTCGCGCTCGTCGTCGCGTGCTTCGCGGTCATCGCGACGTTCCTGGTGAACCCGATCGCGGCGGGTCTGTGCCTGCTGGTGTTCGCCGGGTTCATGCTCTATTTCGCGGTCTACAGTCGCCACCGCCTGGTGGCCAACTCGCCCGATGAAGAATTCGCCATGCTGGCAGAAGCGGAGAACGAACTGAAGTGAAATACCGGCAGCAGGTCTCGGGAGTCACCTACACCTTCGACGGTCTCGTCGAGGTGATGGCGAAGGCCACGCCATTGCGATCCGGCGATCAACTCGCCGGATGCGCGGCCGAGCACGACGGCGAACGCGCCGCGGCCGCATGGGTACTCGCCGACCTGCCACTGGAGACGTTCCTCAACGAGGAACTGGTGCCGTACGACACCGACGAGGTGACCCGGCTGATCATGGACACCCATGACCGCCAAGCATTTTCGGCGGTGTCGCACCTCACCGTCGGCGGATTCCGGGACTGGCTGCTCGACGTGGCGGCCGAGGACAACAGTGCCGACCGGTTGGCCGCCGTCGCATCGGGACTCACCCCGGAGATGGTGGCGGCGGTCAGCAAGATCATGCGCAACCAGGATCTGATCGCGGTGTCCGCGGCGGCGCAGGTGACCTCGGCGCTGCGCACCACGATCGGCGTCCCGGGCACAATGGCCACCCGGCTGCAGCCCAACCACCCGACCGACGATCCGCGGGGTATCGCCGCGGCCGTCCTCGACGGGCTGCTGCTGGGGTGCGGCGATGCCGTCATCGGCATCAACCCGGCCACCGACTCGCCGCAGGCCACCGCCGACCTGCTGTACCTGCTCGACGGCATCCGCACCCGCTACGACATCCCCGCGCAGTCATGCGTGCTGTCGCACATCACCACCACGATCGGGCTCATCGAGGCCGGGGCCCCGGTCGATCTGGTGTTCCAGTCGATCGCGGGCACCGAAGGCGCCAACACGGCGTTCGGCGTCAACCTGCAACTGCTGCGGGAAGGCAACGAGGCCGCGCGCTCGCTCAACCGCGGCACCGTGGGCAACAACGTCATGTACCTGGAGACCGGGCAGGGCTCGGCGCTCAGTTCAGGGGCCCATCTGGGCGTGGGCGGCAAACCCGTCGACCAGCAGACCCTGGAGGCCCGCGCCTACGCCGTGGCCCGCGACCTGTCACCGCTGCTGGTGAACACCGTGGTCGGCTTCATCGGGCCGGAGTACCTGTACGACGGCAAGCAGATCATCCGCGCCGGCCTGGAAGACCACTTCTGCGGCAAGCTTCTCGGGCTGCCGATGGGCGTCGACGTCTGCTACACCAACCACGCCGAGGCCGATCAGAACGACATGGACAACCTGCTGATGCTGCTGGCCGCGGCGGGGGTGGCGTTCGTGATCACCGTTCCCGGTGCCGACGACGTCATGCTCGGCTACCAGAGCCTGTCGTTCCACGACGTGCTCGTCGCGCGGCGCACCCTGGGCCTGCGTCCCGCCCCCGAGTTCGAGGCGTGGCTGCGCAAGGTCGGCATGGTCGACGACGCGGGTCGGCTCACCCCGTTCGACGTCTCGCGCTCCCCGCTGCGCGAGCTGACCGTGGCGGAGGCGTCGTGACCGTATCGAACGACGTTGCCGTGCAGCAGTTCTGGGATGAGCTGCGCAAGACCACGCAGGCGCGGATCGGCTTGGGCCGGGCCGGCAACTCGCTGCCCACCCATCAGGTGCTCGAGCTCGCCGCGGCCCATGCCGCCGCGCGCGACGCCGTGCACGTCCCCCTCGACGTGGAGGCGTTGGCGGCCCAGGTGCGCGAGGTCGGCATCGGTGAGCCGATCGTGGTGACCAGCCGCGCCGCCTCGCGCGACGAATATCTGCGCCGCCCCGATCTGGGCCGCCTGCCCGCCGAGGGCACCGCGGTCCCCGAGGCCGGCGCCGACATCGGCTTCGTCCTGGCCGACGGCCTGTCGCCGACGGGTCTGAACCACCATGGCGCGGCACTGTTGTCGGCGTTGGTGGAGCAACTGCGGGACCGGCACACGCTCGCCCCGCCGATCATCGCCACCCAGGCCCGCGTCGGCCTCGGCGACCACATCGGCGCGCAGGCCCGGGTACGCACCCTGCTGGTGATCATCGGTGAACGGCCCGGGCTCAGCGTCGCCGACAGCCTCGGCATCTATCTGACCCATCTGCCGCGGCCCGGCCGCACCGACGCCGACCGCAACTGCATCTCCAACGTCCACCCGCCGGACGGGCTGGGATACGCCGAGGCGGCGCGGGTGGTGGCGACGCTGGTCGACGGTGCCGTCGCGCTCGGCCGCTCCGGCGTCGACCTCAAGGACACCTCACGCGACGCTGCACTCGGCCCGCTCAGCCCACACGAGCTGCCCTAGCGTCGAGCGTTGGCTTGTGTGCGAGTTTTCGCGAAAATCTGGCACACAAGCCAACTTTCGTCAGTAGGGGGCACCCGCGGCGCGCAAGGCTTCGCGGGTGCGGGCGACGATCGCGCCCTGGCGATACCGCAGCAGGTCGGCGCCCACGTGCACCACGCGCCATCCGAGGTCCTGATACTCGGCGTTCTGATCGATGTCCCGGGTGCGTTGCCTCGGATCGGTCCAGTGCTGGACGCCGTCGTACTGGACACCGACCTTCCACTCGGGCCACCCCATGTCGATGCGACCCACATGCAGGCCGTGGTCGAACACGTCGATCTGGGTGTGCGACGGACGTACGCCCGCCGAGGTGAGCAGCAGCCGCAGCCTGGTCTCCTGGGGTGACTCGGCGCCGTCGTCGGCAAGGTCGAGCACCTGCCGCAACTGCGCCAACCCTCGAGCACCGCGGTGGCGGTCGACGAGCAGCCGCACGTCGGCAATCTTGAGGCGGGTGGCTTGTAGGAGGGCGTCGACGCGGATCACGGCCATGGTCAGTCCGCGGCGGCGGCCGAGATCGAATGCGGTTCGTTCCGGCGTGGTCGCGCCGATGCCCTTGATCCGGCAGATCTCGTCATCGGCGAGGGTGTCGCTGTGGATCACGATGCCCGCAGGCCGCGAGCGGCTCGGCTGGTTGAGCTCGGCCGGATGCGTGGCGTCGATCCACCGCGAGCCGTGCAGGGCCGCCGCGGACAGGCCCGCCACCGTCGCCCGCCGGCCCGACCACAGCCAGGCCGCCACCGCCTTGTCGACGGGGCACAGCGTGGTGCCTCGCGGCACGTAGACATTCCGGTGAACGGCGTCGTACCTGGTACGCAACTGGTAGCGGTTGACCCTGCCCGCGGCCAGCGCCTCGGTGCCCAGAAACGGCATATGTATAGGACGCAGCCCACCGCCTACCGGTTCCTTTTTCCCGCTCGACGCCCATGACACTCGTTTTGACCTGCGCCGACGAGGAAAGGTAAGCTGCCCCGTTGGTGTGTGCTGCCCGTATGGGCGAGCGGTTCCGGGTCAATGTCGGTCGCCGGGACACCAGGTGCGCACGCCTGACCGGCACCAAAACCCGGGGAAACCCGAAACGAGAAGGGTAAGCACTGTGCCTACTTACACGCCGAAGGCGGGTGACACCACGCGCTCGTGGTACGTCATCGACGCCAGCGACGTGGTGCTCGGCCGGCTCGCCTCCGCAGCGGCAACGCTGCTGCGTGGCAAGCACAAGCCGACATTCACGCCCAACGTTGACGGTGGCGACTTCGTCATCGTGATCAACGCCGACAAGATCGCCGTCAGCGGCGACAAGCTCACCAAGAAGTTCGCTTACCGCCACTCGGGTTACCCGGGCGGCCTCCGCAAGCGCACCATCGGTGAGCTGCTGGAGAAGCACCCGACCCGCGTCGTCGAGAACGCGATCATCGGCATGCTTCCGCACAACAAGCTCGGCCGTCAGATCCAGAAGAAGCTGAAGGTGTACGCGGGTCCCGATCATCCGCACGCCGCGCAGCAGCCGGTTCCGTACGAGATCAAGCAGGTGGCCCAGTGACCGATGTGACCGAAACCGAGGTGGTGACCGAGAGCGCCGAGCCGCGCGAGCCGGTCATCATCGACCGTCCGATCCAGACCGTCGGTCGCCGCAAGGAGGCCGTGGTCCGCGTGCGTCTGGTGCCCGGCACCGGCCAGTTCAACCTGGATGGCCGCACGCTGGAGAACTACTTCCCGAACAAGGTGCACCAGCAGCTCATCAAGGCTCCGCTGGTGACCGTCGATCGGGTGGATCAGTTCGACATCTACGCCCACCTCGATGGTGGCGGCCCGTCCGGCCAGGCCGGCGCGCTGCGCCTGGCGATCGCCCGTGCCCTGATCCTGGTGCAGCCGGAGGACCGGCCCGCACTGAAGAAGGCCGGGTTCCTCACCCGTGACCCGCGGGCCATCGAGCGCAAGAAGTACGGCCTCAAGAAGGCCCGCAAGGCTCCTCAGTACAGCAAGCGCTGATCTGTCGCCTTTCAGCCGCCGAGCGTGGAATTCCTCCGCGCTCGGCGGTTTTTTTATCGGTCGATTCGCGCAGGCACAGTAATTTCTTGCGAATTCAGCCAGTTCGTCGTCGTCACTGCTCATCGGCGGGTCGCTGCTTTTCTCGTTGTGTGCCAGGCAAATCGATGTCCGCAATTGCGGTGCTGAAGTTCGCCGAAAGCGGTTTGACATTGCACCCGCCGGTCAAAACCCTGGAGTCGAAGCGGGGGCGCCCATGTGCGCCCGGGCGGGACCGAAACCCGCCGTCGGTACGAGTCAGTCAGCTCGTTGGGGGACCGGACCGTTTCCTGACTGAAAAGGAGTAGTTGATGAAGAGCACTGTGAAGCGAGTGACGGTCGGCGCGGCCCTGGGCGGGGCGCTGTTCCTGTCCGCCGGAATGGGCATCGCTAACGCTCAACCGCGCGACGGTCAGGTCGACCTCGCGCTGGGCACCGCAGGTGTCCTCGAAGACGTGCCGATCGGCGCGGCGGCACAGGTCGCCGCGGGCGTGTGCGACAGCGACATCGGCCAGATCACCACCCTGGCCGAGACCGTCGACGCCAATGGCGCTCAGACCAACGTCTGCAACAACACCGTCGGAGCCGTCGAGTTCCGCCAGAACGAGGGTGCCCCGGCGACCGCCGAGGAGCCGCAGGGCACCGAACAGGGCGCCGAGGAGTCCACCGACGGCGCGTCCGCCGAGGGCACCGGCCCGGCCGAGGAGACCGACACCAGCACGGCACCCACCACGACCACCGAGGAGGACAGCGGCAGCTAGTCGCCGCTGCCGACTTCATGAGCCTTCATGAGCACCGCCCGCGGCCTGCGGGCGGTGCTCTGCTCTGTGTGGGTCTCGATCCGATATCGGTTGGATCGCGAACCGACCGATGACCTCGATGGTTGTGTTTCGCGGGGGTAACTATGAGAAGTTTGTAAACATGGCTCGACTGTTCGGCACCGATGGTGTGCGCGGTGTCGCCAATCGCGACCTGACCGCTGAACTGGCTTTGGCCCTCGGGTCCGCCGCGGCGCGGCGGCTCAGCGGTACCGCGGCGGCGAACCCGCCCGGACGCGCCCGCCGGGTGGCCGTCGTGGGACGTGATCCGCGGGCCAGCGGCGAGATGCTGGAGGCCGCGGTGATCGCGGGCCTGACCAGTGAAGGCGTCGACGCCCTTCGGGTCGGCGTGCTTCCGACGCCCGCCGTCGCCTACCTGACCAGTGCCTACGACGCCGACTTCGGCGTGATGATCTCGGCGTCGCACAATCCGATGCCCGACAACGGCATCAAGATCTTCGGCCCCGGTGGTCACAAGCTCGACGACGCCACCGAGGACCGCATCGAGGAACTCGTGCACGCCGGTGCGGTGGCCCGGCCCACCGGTACGGGCATCGGCCGCGTCCTGGACGCCGAGGATGCGCTGGACCGGTACCTGCGGCACGTCAACAAGGCGGTGACGACGCGCTTCGACGGTCTGACCGTCGTCGTCGACTGCGCGCACGGCGCGGCGTCGGCCGCCGCACCACGGGCCTACCGCGCCGCGGGCGCCAACGTCATCGCCATCAATGCCGAGCCGACGGGTCTGAACATCAACGACAACTGCGGGTCCACCCACATGGATGTGGTGCGCGCCGCGGTCGTCGAACACGGCGCGGATCTGGGCCTGGCCCACGACGGCGACGCCGACCGCTGCTTGGCCGTCGACGCGACCGGCCGCGTGGTCGACGGCGACGCGATCATGGTGATCCTGGCGCTGGCCATGCAGGAGGCCGGGGAACTGGCCGCCAACACGCTGGTGGCGACCGTGATGAGCAATCTCGGCCTGCATCTGGCGATGCGCGCGGCCGGTATCGAGGTCCGCACCACGGCCGTCGGCGACCGATACGTCCTCGAAGAACTGCGCTCCGGTGAGTTCTCCCTGGGCGGTGAGCAATCGGGCCACATCGTCATGCCGAGCTTCGGCACCACCGGCGACGGCATCGTCACCGGTCTGCGGCTGATGTCGCGGATGGCGCAGACCGGGTCGTCGCTCGCCGCGCTCGCCGACGCCATGCACACCCTGCCTCAGGTGTTGATCAACGTCGCGGTCTCCGACAAGGCGACCGTCGCGCAGGCGCCGTCGGTGCGGTCGGCGGTTGCCGCCGCCGAGGCCGAACTGGGTGACACCGGGCGGATCCTGTTGCGCCCATCCGGAACCGAGCAGGTGGTGCGGGTGATGGTGGAGGCGGCCGACGAGGACACCGCACGCCAGGTCGCGGCGCGGATCGCCGAATCCGTCAGTTCTCAGGGATAGGGAACCGGACCGGCGCCGGATACGTCTAAACGGTGCATGGGAGAGTTTGACCGTGCCCGCGTGGATGCCGACGCGTTGCGTGCCGCCGCACACGGCTACGCCGCCGTCGCCGAGGCGGTCGACGCCGTTGTCCGAACGACTCTGAGCCGGCCGGTGTTCGACGGTGTACTCGCCGGGCGGATGCACGTCGCGCACGGCAACGCCGTCCGCGGTGCACTCGACGACATGACCCGGGCGATGCGGCAGTGGGGAGCCGCCGCCGACGAGATCGCGCACATGTTGCGCGCCTCGGCCGACCGCTACGGCCTGGCCGACGCGTACGCCGCGGCACGGGTGGGCCGATAGGTGCGCGAAACCATTGATGCGGCAGTGATTCTGGCGCCGGGGCGGGAGATCCTCGACGTCTTCACCGAATACGTGACGGCCTGCCGCGTGCTCGGCTACGGGCACCGTGACCTGACCCGGCTGCACGAGTGGTACGACACCGAGGACGGTGTGGACCTGCGCGCGCTCGACGCCGAGCAGCGTGCACTCACCGCGGCGGCGCAGGCCGCCGAACAGGCACTGCGCCTGCAGGACAAGCAGTCACGGCTCGCCGACGACGGCTGGCAGGGCAGTGCCGCGATGTCGGCACGGGAGCACCTCGCCCGCCACCATGCCGCGGCCGAGCAGACCGTCGCGGCGTTGCACACCGCCGCGGCGGCACTCGACCGGCTGCGAGAAGCCTTGTGCGAGGCCCTGACCCGTAAGTCCGCCGTGACGGTGGAGATCGAAGGACGTCACGCCGCGCAACGCGCGGGGTGGCTGGCCGCGGCGCGCACGGTGGCCACGGGCGTGGCGGGCGACCGTTCCGCGGCGAGCGAGCTGATCGATCAGGAGGTCAGGCCGTTCGTCGCCGGCGGCATCGCCGGTGACTGGGTTGCGGCCATGCGGTCGACGACGGCCGCGGTGACCGATGCATATGCCGACGCGGTGGCCGCGCTGCGCGCCGCGCCGACACCGGTCTTCGGTCACGTCGCATTCGGTGATTCCGGTGTGCCGGCCCCGGTCGTCGAGCCGCGGCCGACCTTCGAGAGGACCGTTCCGGCCGGCCACGTCGCCGCCGACACGTCCTGGCCGGCACCGCCGCCCGCGGCGCAGGTGATGCCCGCGGCGCAGGTGACGCCCGCGGCGCCGGTGACGCCACCGGCGCAGGTGACGCCACCGGCGCCGGCTGCCGAGCTGCCGCCTGCACCCGCTGTCTCGCCGCTGCCTGCGGCCGGACAATCGTTGGGGCTGCCCGGTATGCCCGGCATGGCGGACCCGGCCGCCGGGCTGGGTTCGGGTCTCGCGGGCGCCGGTCAGCAGTTGGCGGACCTGTTCAGCGGGCTGGTCGGCTCGGCCGCCGAGGGAATCCCGGATGCCGACGCCCTCGATGCGGTGCCCGACGACGACGTCGATGATCCCGAAATCGCCGACGAACCCGACGGTTCCGATGATCCCGAAGACGATGTGGAAGAGAACCCCGAGGAGGATCCCGAGGAGCCGGTCGAGCCGGTCGAGCCGGTCGAAGGCGCGGCCGCCGAGGAGGCAGCCGAGACCGCAGTCGAGCCGGCCGACGAGGCCGAAACGCCGGAAGCCGCTGCGCCACAGGAAGAGACACCAGCGCCGATCGTTCCGCCGCCTCCCGTCGCGGAGCCGCTTTCGCAGCCCTCGGGGGAGACGCCGTGTGAGATCGCGGCCGACGAACTGCCGCAGGTGGGGTCTTAAACCGTCTCGTCGCGGCAGGCCAGTGCGGCGGAGATGAACTCGTCGCGCACCGGGTTGTCCACGGTCGCCTTCCAGATCAACGTCACCTGGTTGGGCGGCAGACCCTCGATCGGCACCACCCGGATATCGGGCCTGCGGTAGAAGTCGGTCGTCGACCGCGGCAACACCACGAACCCCTCACGCGCGGCCACGTGCTCCAACTTGTCCTCGACGGAGTGAACGGCCGTGGGCGGCGGCGCCCAGCGCTGCTGGGGCGCGGCGGTGCGGCGAAGGTCGGCAAGGACCGTCGGATCCTGCAGGAGGAGCCGATCGGCGAGGTCGGCCATCGTCACCGACGAGCGACCCGCCAGCGGATCGTCGGCCGGCAGAACCGCGCAGTACGGTTCGGACAGCAGCGGCGCGATCCCCAGGCCCGTGCTGTCCTCGACCTCGCGGGCATAGACGACGTCGACGTCGCCGCTGCGTACCACCTCGGCCTGTTCGGCCCAGCCCACCTGCCGCACCACGGCCTGACGGCCCTGGCCCGCGCTTTCGAACCGGACGGCGGCCGCGGTGGCCCGCAAACCCGGCAGCACACCGACGGCGACCGTGCGGCTGGGACCGGCCGCGTGAAAAAGGCGCTGCTGCAACGCCTTCGCCTCGTCCAGGAGAACCTTCGCGTCCTGCAGCAGCTGTGCACCCGCGCCGGTCAGCTGGGTTCCGGTGGCGCCGCGGACGAACAGTTGCACGCCGAGTTCACCCTCGAACACCCGGATCTGCCGCGACAGCACCGGCTGGGCGATGTGCAGGCGGCGTGCGGCCCTACCGAAGTTCAGTTCCTCGGCAACCGCGACGAAATAGCGCAGCTTGCGCAGGTCCAGGTCGCGGCCGGCGGGCGAGGTCATACCGCAAGGGTATCGCCGAACGACGAAAAGAGTCTTGGACGACCACGGAGGTCCCGACCGACAGTGGAGGCATGAACCTCAAGAACGCACGAGTACTCGTCATCGGCGGCACGTCCGGTATCGGTCTCGGTGTGGCGACGGCCGTGGCCGAGCGTGGCGGTGTCCCGATCGTCGCGTCCCGCAGCCAGGTGAGCGTCGACCGCGCCCTGGCCGCGCTGCCCGACCACGCGCGTGGGCTCACCGTCGACCTGGCCGATCCGGCCGCGCTGACGGGTTTCGCCGATGCGGTCGGCCCGATCGAGCACCTGGTGTTCACCGCGGGTGAGCCGTTGCGGATGTATCCGCTCGCCGACGTCACCGCCGAGGCGATCGGCGACCTGTTCGGCACCCGGTTCGCCGGACAGCTGCAGGCCGTGCGCGCATTCGCACCGCGCATCACCGCGGGCGGATCGATCACGCTCACCGAGGGCACGGCGGCCGACAAGCCCAACCTCGGTGTGCTTCCCGCCGCGGTGTGCGGTGCGGTCGCGGCGATGACGCGCGCATTGGCCGTCGAACTGGCACCGTTGCGCGTCAACGCCGTCGCGCCCGGCCCGATCGACACCCCGCTGTGGTCGGCCATCGCCCCGGAGGGGCGGGAGGCACTCTATGAGCAGTTCGCGCAGCAGCTGCCGGCCGGACGCATGGGCACGGTGACCGATACCGCGCTGGCCTACGCCTATCTCATGGAGCAGGAGTTCGGAACCGGACAGGTGCTGACGGTGGACGGCGGCGGCGCACTGGCCTGAATTCGGAAACGGTCGCGCTGACCTACCTGGTGAGCGCCACCAGTTCCGCACAGAGCCGGACGGTTTCGGCGGTGTCGGTCGTAAGCGGGTGCACCAGCAGCGTCGTCACCCCGGCCTCGGCCTACGCCGCGAGCCGCTCTTCGATGAAACCCCGTGGGCCGACCAGGGATACGTTGCGGACCAGATCATCGGGCACGGCCGCGATCGCCTCGGTTTTGTTGCCCGCGAGGTAGAGGTCCTGGATGTGGTCGGCGACCTCGCCGTAGCCGTAGCCGATGGCCGAGCTCGCGCTGACCATGGCGTCGAGGGCCCGCGTTACACACCCAACCGGTTGGTTGGGAATACCTCACGGCTTGAGCATCGCCACGACCCGGTCCTCCAGCGCCGCCGCGTCCTCGCTCGGGTCGACGGTCACGGCGTGCGGAAGAGCGACCTCGGGGTCCGCGAAATCCCGGTAGGTCTTGTCGCCGGCCAGCGTGGCCAGCAGATACCCCGTCAGCAGCGCCCGGATCCGCTTCTGGGTGCCGCGATCGGCACCGGGCAGGCCGACGAACTTGGCCAGGCGCCGACCCTCGACCAGACCGCCCGCCTCGACGTCGTCGACCGCGCGCAGCGTCGCGCCGGACCACGCGCGGGACAACTCGACGGCGTTGGACCGCAACGTCATCCGGTCACCCGGATCGGTGAGCACCAGGCCGGGGATCTTCAGCCCCGCCGCGGGTTGTTCGGCGGGTGGCTTGGTGACGGTGGGGAACAGGGCGGCCACCGCCTTCGGGGCGTTGGGCGCCGAGGCCAGGCCCGCCGCGGCGAACACCGCCGCCGACGCCCCGAACCCGTGCCCCACCAGGCCCCGCTTCGCCGGGTGGACGCTGATCTTCCCCTGGCCCAGTCGAACACCGCTGACGATGTCGAGCGCCGAACCGAGGTCGAATGCGAAATTGAGCACGGACGGCAGCGGCCCGGTCTCGGTGCTGGGCGCGGCCGCCACGATGCCCCAGGAGGCGAGGTGCTCCAGGGTCCCGGTGTAGTTGTCGGCCTTGGTGATCCAGTCGTGGCCGAATGCGACGCCGGGAAGGTTGAAACCGGATTCCGGGGTGTAGATGACACCGGGCAGGCCTGCGAACGCCAGATCACCACGAAGAACGCGGTGTGGTCCGCGGCGGGTCAACGCAGCGTAGAGCTTCTTTGTGCTGGCCACCCGATGACCGTAACCCACCGGACGGCCAGGCCAGGTTCCCGAGTGAGAAGTCGACACCGCGGGTGGTTGGTTCTCGGCGCCGTCGCCGCCCCGCTCGGTGACCGCGGTCACATCGAGACCGGCGCGGGGTCACGGTCTACGCCGTGTCCCTTACCTGCGTGTTCTCCGTGATCGCCGGATGCCCGCCCGGCGATGTTCCCGCGCCGGTGTGCGGCGCGCCGAGGGCGGACCCCCACTGCACTACCCTGGGTCACTATGTGTGGAATCGTCGGCTACGTCGGGGCGCGCCCGGCCCGCGACATCGTGGTCGACGCGCTGCGCCGAATGGAGTACCGCGGATACGACTCCGCAGGTATCGCCCTCATCGACGGCCGTGGCGGATTGACCGTCCGCCGCCGCGCCGGACGGCTGGCCAACCTGGAGGCGGCGCTGGCCGAAACCGATGCGGCCGACGGTGACGTCCTCTGCGGAAGCACCGGTCTGGGCCACACCCGCTGGGCCACCCACGGCAGGCCCACCGACCGCAACGCCCACCCGCACCGCGACGCCGCGGGCCGCATCGCCGTCGTCCACAACGGGATAATCGAGAACTTCGCGCCGCTGCGCGCCGAACTGGAGGCCGCGGGCGTCGAGTTCGCCAGCGACACCGACACCGAGGTCGCCGTGCACATGGTGGCCCGTCAGTACGCGCACGGCGACACCGCGGGTGACTTCCCGGCCTCCGTGCTGGCCGTGCTGCAGCGGCTCGAGGGGCACTTCACGCTGGTGTTCGCCAGCGCCGACGATCCGGGCACGATCGTGGCCGCGCGCCGTTCGACACCGCTGGTGCTCGGTATCGGTGACGGCGAGATGTTCGTCGGCTCCGACGTCGCCGCGTTCATCGAGCACACCCGCGACGCCGTCGAACTCGGCCAGGACCAGGCCGTCGTGCTCACCGCCGACGGCTACCGGATCACCGACTTCGCGGGCAACGACCACCTGGAAGCCGGCCGCGACTACCGCGAGTTCCACGTCGACTGGGACCTGGGCGCGGCCGAAAAAGGCGGCTACGACTACTTCATGCTCAAGGAGATCGCCGAGCAGCCCTCCGCCGTCGCCGACACGCTGCTGGGGCATTTCGACAAGAACCGCATCGTGCTCGACGAGCAGCGCCTGAGCGACCAGGAACTCCGCGAGATCGACAAGGTCTTCATCGTCGCGTGCGGCACCGCCTACCATTCAGGTCTGCTGGCCAAATACGCCATCGAGCACTGGACCCGGCTGCCCGTCGAAATCGAGCTCGCCAGCGAATTCCGTTACCGCGACCCGGTTCTGGACCGCAGCACGCTCGTGATCGCGATCTCGCAGTCCGGTGAGACCGCCGACACGCTCGAAGCCGTGCGGCACGCCAAGACGCAGAAGGCCAAGGTGCTGGCCATCTGCAACACCAACGGCAGCCAGATCCCGCGCGAGGCCGATGCGGTGCTATACACCCGGGCCGGGCCGGAGGTCGGCGTCGCCGCCACCAAGACGTTCCTGGCGCAGATCGCGGCCAACTACCTCGTCGGGCTCGCGCTCGCACAGGCGCGCGGCACCAAGTACCCCGACGAGGTGGCCCGCGAGTACCGTGAGCTCGAAGCCATGCCGGAACTGATCAAACGCGTTCTGGCCGGGACGGATTCGGTGTCCGCACTCGCCGAACGCTTCGCGCCGTCGTCCACGGTGCTGTTCCTCGGCCGCCACGTCGGCTATCCGGTGGCGCTCGAAGGTGCGCTCAAGCTCAAGGAACTCGCGTACATGCACGCCGAGGGCTTCGCGGCCGGTGAGCTCAAGCACGGCCCGATCGCGCTGATCGAGGAGAACCTGCCGGTGATCATCGTGATGCCGTCGCCGAAGAACGCGGCCATGTTGCACGCCAAGCTGCTGTCCAACATCCGCGAGATCCAGGCGCGTGGTGCGGTCACCGTGGTGATCGCCGAGGAGGGTGACGACACGGTGCGGCCCTACGCCGATCACCTCATCGAGATCCCTGCGGTGTCAACGCTTTTCCAGCCGCTGCTGTCCACTATTCCGCTGCAGGTGTTCGCCGCGGGCGTGGCCCGTGCCCGCGGCTACGACGTCGACAAACCACGCAACCTGGCGAAGTCGGTCACCGTCGAGTAGAGCGGTCGTCCCAGGTGATGGTGAACATCGCACCCAGGCGGAGCCGGGGTGACCTGGGGGCGTTCGTCAGCGATGCCGCCTTCGACCGCTTCCATGCCGCCTACCGCCGCGGCATGGCGCAGTTGCCTGCCTTCGAACACTCCGACGTCGCAACCTCGTTCGGATCGGTGCGCGCCTACCGGTTCGACGGGCCCGACGTTGGTGCACCGGTCGTGCTGCTGCCGGGCCGCAATGCGTCGACGCCGATGTACCGGACGAACCTCGGACCGCTGCTGCGGCGGCGCACCGTCTACGGGATCGATCTGCTGGGTGAAGCCGGACTGTCGGTGCAGCACACCAGAATCCGAGGTGCCGAAGACCAGGCGCAGTGGCTCGACGAGGCCCTGGGCGGCCTCGGGTTGGGGCGGGCACATCTGCTCGGCGTGTCGATGGGCGGCTGGACGGCGGCGAACTGTGCGCTGCGTCGGCCCCGCCGGATCGCGTCGATCACGCTGCTGGATCCCGTCCTCACGTTCGCGCGCATTCCCCTCACCGCGATGCTGGCGGCGGTGGTGCTGCTTGCCCCCGGGATTCCCGGCCCGTGGCGACGCGGTGTGATGTCCTGGATATCGGGTGGGGCCGACATAGCCGCCGATGAAACCGAGGCTGAGCTCATCGCTTCGGGTGCAAGGGATTTCGTTCTGCGCAGCCCGATGCCGACGTTGTTCACCGATGAGCAGTTGCGCTCGCTCGACGTGCCGGTGCTCGCGCTGCTCGCCGGGCGCAGTGTCATGCTCGACGCGCAGCGGGCGGCCGAGCGGGCCCGTCGCCTGCTGCCGCAGGGTCAGGTCGAGATCTGGCCCGATGCCTCACACGCCATCAACGGCGAGTACCCGGACGAGATCGCCGAGCGTGCCGCCCGGTTGTGGGACCAGGTGGACGGCGTCACAGCGAGCCACCGCGAACGTTGACTTCTGTGCGAGTTTTCGCGTGTTTTTGAGCAACAAGGCGACGTTCGGTGCTCGGTCAGTACAGATCATGCTGGTAGTGGTCGTCGATGACGGCGTGCAGCACACCGGCAAGGTCGCCGAGTTTCTCGGCCATCTTCGCAGCGCTTTCGGCGATGGTGAGGGTGTAGAAATCCCCGCCGAGGGTCACCGCGTCCGCCAGTCCGCGGCTGTCACCCTCCCACAGCTTGGCCCGGATGACGGCCTTGCCGCACTGGCCGAACACTTCACGAATACGCACGATCGTCGCCAGCACCGCCGGTTTGCCGTCCGCGCTGAGCATCTGGAGTAATTCCGGATCGTCGGTGACGAAGGCGTCACCGTTCACGCGAATCACTTCGCGGATGCCGGGCACGAAGAAGACAAGCCCGACCGCGGGATGACCGGTGATGTTCTCGTGTGAGTCGGCGAGCTTGTTGCCGGGCCGGTCGGGAATGGCGAGCGTCCATGGATCCAAGACGCGCACCGAACCCGGTGGGTCTCCCCGTGGGCTGGTGTCGAGCTGGCCGTCCGCGCCGACCGTCGACATGCAGAAGAACGGGCTGTGTGCGATGAACCGGGCAGCGAACTCGCCGAGTTTCGGCTCCTTCTTCTCCGCGATGAACCGTTCCGGGAAGCCGACCACCTCGCGGATCCGGTCCATCGTGATGGGCGAGTAGGCGTCCGCGGCCGTGGTGTCCGGCGATTGCATTTTCTCCTCCTCACACGTCGAGAACGAGTCGTGGCGATTGTGCGCGCGAAACACACACGTACATACGGTCATTCACGGCGCGCTCGGATTCGGAAAGAATGTCGTCACGATGGTCGGGGACACCCTCGAGCACCCGGGTCTGGCAGGCTCCGCATATCCCCGACCGGCACGACGACGGCACATTGATACCGGAGGCTTCGAGTCCGGTGAGGATGCTCTGATCCTCGGCAACGGTGACGGTGATGCCCGAGGCCGCGCATACCACCTCGACCGGCTTGTCGTCGGCCGGGGCCTTGCGGGCCCGAGGTTTGAATCGCTCGAGCTGCAGGCTCTCTGGAGGCCAGTGTGACACGGCGTCTTCGAGCGCAGTGAGCATCGCCGGTGGACCGCACGCGTAGATCTTCACTCCGGCACGGACTTCGGCGAAATGGTCGGTCAGGGGTATCCGGCCATCGGCGTCCGCCGGGTAGAAACTCACGCGTGAACCGTGTTCGCGGAGCTCGTCGAGAAACGGCATCGAGGCAGCGGTGTGCCCGCCGTAGAGGAGTTTCCAGTCCAGGCCGGAGGTTTCGGCTTGATGGATCATCGGAAGGATCGGCGTGATTCCGATGCCACCAGCGACGAACACGTAGGAATCGGCGCGTTGGAGTTCGAACGTGTTTCGCGGGCCGGCAAGCGTGAGGCGCTGTCCTGGTCGCAGGAACGCATGCACGTACTCCGAGCCACCGCGGCTGGCTCGTTCGCGCCGGACTCCGATCCGGTAGTAGGACCGCTCGCCGACCGGACCGCATAGGGAGTACTGGCGTCGGATGCCCGTCGGCAGGACCAGATCGATGTGCGCACCGGGACTCCATGGCGGAAGCAGCCCACCGGCGGACGGCTGCAGGTGCACGGACACGACGCCGTCCGCCTCCCACCGCAGTTGGCGCACGGCGACGTCGATCCTTTCGGCCATGTCACGTCCTCCCGTTCTATTAACAATGTTAATTGCAGGTCAGAGCGTAGTGTTAGCATTGTTAATGTGTCAACCGGTACGGCTGGGGACCGGGTCGCGCTGGTGCATCTCAGTGCGGAACGGGTCGTGGGAGAAGCTCTGTCGCTCGTCAACGAGGGCGGGTTGGAATCGCTGACGATGCGACGGCTGGCTGACCGGTTGAATGCGCACCTGCCGACGATCTACCGACTCGTCGACGGCAAGGACGCACTCATGGACGAGATGGCGGAGACGATCCTCGCGAACGCTCTCTCAACTTTTCCACCGGACGGTTCCGATTGGACGGCTCAGGTCAAAAGCCTTGCGGCAGGCTTGCGTTCGGCTTTGTTGGCGCAACGTGACGGAGCCAGGATCGTCGGCGGGAACTACGCCGCCAAGCGGGCGAACCTGACCTACACGGACACGCTCGTCGGCTGTATGCAGGGGATGGGACTGGTCGGGGAGTATGCGTTGTGGGCCTCCGGTGCGGTCTTCTGTTTCGTCCTTGGGGAGGTCCTTGAACAGCAGGGGGCCGGCGGTGGTGAGCTCGAGACGCTCGAGGGTGCGTTGCACACAGGGAACTACCCGCACCTGGCCTCCAGCCCCGTCGAGCATCTGCTCGACTTCGACGCACGCTTCGAATTCGGGCTCAACCTGTTGATTGCGGGCATCCGATCGGGTCTTGATTCACCGGCGTGACAGCGAGCCACCGCGAACGTTGACTTCTTTGCGAGTTTTCGCGCGATTTTGAGCAACAAGGCGACGTTCGGCGTCATTGCCCAGGCCCACCGCCAGCCCGCACGCGATCAACCCCACGCCGCACCACACCGCCGCGCCCGGAACGGCGCCGGTGAAACGGCGCCGGTGAGCGGGATGCCGATGACCGCGGCCGCGACGGGTGCCACGCCCGTCAGCAGGCCGGCCCGGCCGGTGCCCAGCCGGCGCACGCACGTGTACCAGAGGATGAACGCGATCGCGGTGACGCCGACGGCAAGGTAGCCGATCGCCAGCACCGCGCCGGCGTCGAAATGTGCTGCCGCACGCCAACCTTCGGTGCTCAGCGCGAGGACGCCGAACATCACCGCGGCCAACCAGGTGGTGTGTACCGAAACCCCCGCCGGCCCGTGCGAGACCAGCACCGGCACGGCCAGCAGCGTGAAGCCCGCCTCGCACCCGAATACCACCACGGCCCACGCCAACCCGATCCCATCGGCGCGGCCGAGACCCTCGACCACCACGGCGCCGACGCTCACCACCAGGGCGGCGACCAGGATTCGCCGGTGCGGGCGGTGTCCTTCGAGCAACGGGCCGACGGTGGCCAGTGCGACCGGCACGCAGGCGACCGCCACCGCCAGCACGGCCGGCTCGGCATGTTGTGACCCGTGCACGAGTGCCACGTTGAACAGCACCAGGCCACTTGCGGTGACGCCGAGCAGCCACAGCCACTCGGTGCCGCGCGGGCGGCGCAGCGGGCGGCCGGTGAGGCGAACCCAGCCGAGCAGCAGCAGACAGGCGATGGCGTAGCGCAGCGCCTGGGCGGTGTGCAGTGGCGCGTCGGCGAGCGCGCCGGACACCGCGACGCTGCCGCCGACGAACGTCATGCCGAGTGCGCCGAACACTCCGGCGCGGATGGGGCTGGACATGAACCCATCGTGGGGTGAGGATGGTTCACCAAACAGCACCAAGTTTGGACTTCTGTAATGGACCAAATGGCTCCGGGGGCCGATTTCTTGCAGCTCGACCCGGCGACGGCTCCTGCGCGCGGCCTCACCGGCTGGCTCGTCGACGCACTGCGCGGGGCGATAGCCGACGGCCGGCTGAACCCCGGGGTCCGGCTGCCTGCGACCCGCATCCTCGCCGACGAGCTGGCGGTGTCGCGCGGTGTGGTCGTCGAGGCCTACCGTCGGCTCGCCGACGAGGGCCTGGTGAGCGGGCGAACCGGCGGCGGCACCCGCGTGCTGGCGCGACCGGTCCAGCCGCCGCGACCCGCACGCACCGCGCCACCGCCCGACCGGCCCCGCCTGCCGCGGCCCCGGCTGCCCACCGGCGAGGGCATCGACCTATCACCCGGCGTGCCCGATCTGTCGGCGTTTCCGCGCAGCACCTGGTTGCGGGCCGAACGGGCGGTGCTGGCCGAGACCACACCCGAAGACCTCGGATACGGCGACCCACGTGGACATCCCCGGTTGCGGGCGGCGCTGGCGCCGTGGCTCGGCCGCACCCGCGGGCTGCGCATCGATCCCGATGACATCCTGGTGGTCGCCGGGGTGGCGCAGGCCATGGCGCTGCTGGCCCAGCAGATGCAGCGTGAAGGTCTCGACACCATCGCGGTCGAGGACCCCGGCTCGCGCGGTGCCGTCGACGAACTCGAGTACTGGGGGCTGCGGGCAGTTCCGGTGCCCGTCGACGACGACGGGGTCCGGGTGCGGGTGTTGGCCGAAACAGGCGCACCCGCAGCGTTTCTCACCCCGGCTCACCAATTCCCGACCGGTGTGGTGCTGGGCCCGCGGCGGCGCCGCGAGCTGCTCGGCTGGGACGGCGAGCTGGTGATCGAAGACGACTACGACGCCGAGTACCGCTACGACCGGGCACCCGTCCCGGCGCTGCACCCCTCGGCGCCCGACCGCATCGCCTACGCGGGCAGCACCTCCAAGAGCCTGGCACCGGCGCTGCGGCTGGGCTGGCTGGTTGCACCGCGGCGGCGGCACCAGGAGCTGGTGGCCGCCAAGCACGCCACGGACCTCGGCAGCCCGACCGTGCCGCAGCTCGTGCTGGCACGGCTGCTGGAATCCGGCGCCTACGACCGCCACATCCGGCTGGTCCGTGCCCGGCATCGCGCCAGGCGCGACGCGTTGCTCGAAACCCTTGCCACCGCGCTACCGGCCGCCCGCGTGACCGGGGTCGCGGCGGGCCTGCACCTGTTGGCCATCCTGCCCGAGGGCGTCGATGACGTGGCCCTGGCCGATGAGCTGCGCGACGCCGGAGTGCTGGTGCATCCGCTGTCCTGGCACCGGCGGTCACCCGGGCCGCCCGGTCTGGTTCTCGGCTATGCCTCGCATCCGCCGGACCGGTTACGGCAGGCGGGGGCGATCATCGCGCGGATCGCCGGGTGACGACCACCAAATCCTGACCCCGACGAGCAAACGCACGTAACCTGTTGACGCGCTGACACGTCGAGCGGGATGGGAGCTGATGCGGTACTACTACTCCGCCGACGCGATCCGTGAAGCCGAGGCGCCACTGCTGGCAGCCCTGCCCGAGGGTGGGCTGATGCGCCGCGCGGCATACGGTCTGGCGACCGCGATCCTGCGTGAACTGCGCGCCCGCACGGGCGGCGTCGCCGGCAGGCGGGTGTGCGCCGTGGTCGGCTCCGGCGACAACGGCGGCGACGCGCTGTGGGCCGCGACGTTCCTACGCCGCCGAGGCGCGGCCGGCGACGCGATCCTGCTGAACCCGCAGCGCACGCACGCCGGGGCGCTCGCGGCGTTCCGCCGATCGGGCGGGCAGATCGTGCAAACCGTCCACCCGGCAACCGATCTGGTGATCGACGGCGTCGTCGGCATCTCCGGGCGCGGACCCCTTCGACCCGACGCCGCGGAGGTTTTCGCCGGCGCCGAGGCGCCCGTCGTCGCCGTCGACATCCCCAGCGGCATCGACGTGCACACCGGTGCCACCGGCGGCCCGCACGTGACCGCCGCACTCACGGTGACCTTCGGCGGGCTCAAGCCCGTGCACGTGCTGGGCGAGTGCGGCCGCGTCGAGTTGATCGACATCGGCCTCGACCTCGCGCCAACCGATCTCGCGTCATTCGAGAACGCCGACGTGCGGGCGCTGTGGCCCGTGCCTGGCCCGCACGACGACAAGTACACCCAGGGCGTCACCGGGGTGCTGTCCGGTTCGGCGACCTACCCGGGGTGCGGCGGTGCTCAGCACCGGCGCGGCCGTGGCCGCGACGTCGGGCATGGTGCGCTACGCGGGCAGCGCCGCCCAGCAGGTGCTTGCGCACTGGCCCGAGGTGGTCGCCGCGCCCACCCCGCAGGATGCCGGCCGGGTGCAGGCCTGGGTGGTGGGCCCCGGTCTCGGCACCGACGACACCGCGAAAGCGGCGCTGCGGTTCGCTCTCGGCACCGACCTGCCGGTCATCGTCGACGCCGACGGCCTCACGCTGCTGGCCGCCGATCCCGCGGCGGTGACCGGGCGCAGCGCGCCCACGGTCCTGACCCCCCACGCCGGCGAGTTCGAGCGGCTTGCCGGCCGCGAGCCGGGGACCGACCGCGTCGCCGCGACCCGCGATCTCGCCGAGCGACTGGGTGTCACGCTGCTGCTCAAGGGCAACGTCACGGTGATCGCGACCCCCGGGGCCACCACGTACCTGAACCCCGCCGGGCAGTCCTGGGCCGCCACGGCCGGTTCGGGGGACGTGCTGTCGGGCATCATCGGCGCGCTGCTGGCCTCCGGGCTGCCCCCGGGCGAGGCCGCCGCGGCCGCCGCCTTCGTGCACGCGCGCGCCGCCAACCTGTCCGCGGCCGATCCGGGACCACGCCCGGCACCGACATTGGCGTCGCGCATCCTCGAACACATCAGGGCCGCGATCGCGGCGCTGTGAGCACCTCGAAAGGAAAGTTCATGTCGCACAAGCACAGTCGCGGTCCGCACGTCGCGCCGGCGTACACCGGACGGTTGGCGATGGCGCCGGTGCCGTCGCTGCGCCTGCCCGACGAGGCGATGGACCCGGCTGCGGCCTACCGGTTCATCCACGACGAGTTGATGCTCGACGGCAGCTCGCGGCTGAACCTCGCGACGTTCGTCACGACGTGGATGGACCCCGAGGCCGAGAAGCTCATGGCCGAGACGTTCGACAAGAACATGATCGACAAGGACGAGTACCCGGCCACCGCGGCCATCGAGGCCCGCTGCGTGTCGATGGTCGCCGACCTGTTCCACGCCGAGGACCTGCGCGACGACGACCCGGCCAGCGCGGTCGGGGTGTCGACGATCGGGTCCAGCGAGGCCGTGATGCTCGCAGGCCTGGCGATGAAGTGGCGGTGGCGCCAGAAACTCGAGCGCAACGGCGAGCAGTGGAAGGGCCGCACCCCGAACCTGGTGATGGGCGCCAACGTCCAGGTGGTGTGGGAGAAGTTCTGCCGCTACTTCGACGTCGAACCGCGCTACCTGCCGATGGCCGAGGGCCGCTACGTCATCACCACCGAACAGGTCCTCGACGCGGTCGACGAGGACACCATCGGCGTCGTCGCGATCCTCGGCACCACCTACACCGGTGAACTGGAACCCGTCGCCGAGATCTGCGAGGCCCTCGACGAACTCGCTCAGGGTGGCGGGGTGGACGTGCCCGTCCACGTCGACGCGGCCAGCGGCGGTTTCGTGGTCCCGTTCATCCATCCCGACCTGGTGTGGGACTTCCGGCTGCCACGGGTGGTGTCGATCAACGTCAGCGGCCACAAATACGGCCTGACGTACCCGGGCGTGGGTTTCGTGGTGTGGCGCAACTCCGAACACCTGCCCGAGGAACTGGTGTTCCGGGTCAACTACCTCGGCGGCGACATGCCGACGTTCACGCTGAACTTCTCCCGGCCGGGCAATCAGGTGGTGGGGCAGTACTACAACTTCCTGCGCCTCGGCCGGGCCGGCTACACGCAGGTGATGCAGTGCCTGTCGCAGACCGCGCGGTGGCTCGGCGACGAGCTGCGCGACAGTGAACACTTCGAGCTGATCTCCGACGGCTCGGCGATCCCGGTCGTCGCGTTCCGGCTCAAGGGCGAACCGGGTTACACCGAGTTCGACGTGTCCCAGGCGCTGCGGGCGCACGGCTGGCAGGTGCCCGCCTACACCATGCCCGAGGGCGCCGAGGACGTCGTGGTGCTGCGCGTGGTGGTCCGCGAGGGCTTCTCCGCCGATCTCGCGCGGGCGCTCAAGGACGACATCATCACGGTGCTCGGCCAGCTCGACGAGCTGAAACCGCGCGGCCAGTTCGACGGTGTGCAGCCCTTCGCGCATTAGCCCTGCGCAGACGGTCCGCGCCCTGGTGGGACAATGATCGCCGGAGATATGACAATGCAGACCATCGAGCCCATGACACCGCTGACCCCACAGGCGTCGGCGCAGGCGGTGATCGATCTGGGCGCCGTCGACCACAACGTGCGGGTGCTGCGCGAACTCGCCGGTTCCGCGGATGTCATGGCCGTGGTCAAGGCCGACGCCTACGGACACGGGGCGCTGCCGGTGGCCCGCACCGCGCTGGCCGCCGGGGCCGCCGCACTCGGCGTCGCGACCATTCCCGAGGCGCTCGCGCTGCGTGAGGGCGGCATCACCGCGCCGGTCCTGGCGTGGCTGCATCCGCCCGGCACCGATTTCGCCCCGGCCATCGCCGCCGATGTCGAGGTCGCGGTGTCGTCGCGCAAACAGCTCGAAGCGGTGCTGGCGGCCGCGGACGAGGTGGGCCGCACCGCGGCCGTCACGGTCAAGGTCGACACCGGGCTCAGCCGCAACGGCGTCAGCGCCACCGACTATCCGGCGGTGCTCGACGTGCTGCGTCGCGCCCAGGCCGACGGCGCGATCGTGGTGCACGGCCTCATGAGCCACCTGGTGCACGGCGACGATCCGGAGAATCCGTTCAACGATCTGCAGGCGCAGCGGTTGACCGATATGCGGGCCTTCGCCCGCGAGCACGGCGTGGACTTTCAGGTGGCGCACCTGTGCAACTCGCCCGCGGCGATGACCCGGCCCGACATGGCCTTCGAGATGGTGCGCCCCGGCATTGCGCTGTATGGCCTGAGCCCCATCCCGGAGCGCGGCGACATGGGCCTGCGACCCGCAATGACCCTGAAATGCCCGGTGGCGCTTGTCCGTTCGGTGCGCACGGGCGACGGGGTGTCCTACGGGCACCGGTGGGTGGCCGACCGTGACACCACGTTGGCGCTGCTGCCGATCGGCTACGCCGACGGCGTGTTCCGCGCCCTGAGCGGACGTATCGACGTGCTGATCAAGGGCAGGCGGCGACGCGCCGTCGGCCGAATCTGCATGGACCAGTTCGTCGTCGACCTCGGACCCGACGCCACCGACGTCACCGTGGGTGACGACGCGATCCTGTTCGGGCCTGGCACGCAGGGTGAGCCGACCGCGCAGGATTGGGCCGAACTGCTCGACACCATCCACTACGAGATCGTGACGAGCCCGCGTGGACGCGTCACCCGCACCTACGTTCCGGTGGGACGAGATATTGGGTAACGCGCGATGGCTCGCCGGCGTGGCCGGGCTGGCCGCTGTCGGCACGGTGGCCGGTGTGTCGCTCGCGCGGTCGCTCACCCTGCGGGTGAGCAAGGAAGACCCCTACGCCGGTGAGAATTTCGAACAGCTCGACGCCGACCGCAGCTCGGTGGTCACCACCGCCGACGGGGTGCCGCTCGCGGTGCGTGAGGTCGGCCCCGAGGATGCACCGCTGACCGTGGTGTTCGCGCACGGATTCTGCCTGCGCATGAACGCCTTTCACTTTCAGCGCGTCCGGCTCGCCGAGCAGTGGGGTGATCAGGTCCGCATGGTGTTCTACGACCAGCGCGGGCACGGTCGGTCGGGGGAGGCGTCGCCGAACACCTACACCGTCGAACAACTCGGCGCCGACCTGGAATCGGTTCTGGCCGTGACGGCCCCACGCGGGCCGGTGGTGCTGGTCGGCCATTCGATGGGCGGCATGACGGTGCTGTCGCACGCCAGGCAGTACCCGCAGCGGTACCCGACGCGCATCGTCGGGGTCGCGCTCATCTCGTCGGCGGCCTCGGGGGTCGACCGGTCCCCGCTGGGGGAGATCCTGCGCAACCCGGCGCTGGAGGCCGTGCGGTTCACCGCGCGCTACGCGCCGAAGCTCGTGCACCACACCCGAGGCGCCGCCCGGTCGCTGATCGCACCGATCCTGCAGGCCGGCTCGTTCGGCGACGAACTGGTGAGCCCGAGCGTGGCCGAGTTCGCGGCGGACATGATGCACGGCACGCCGATCGCCACGCTCGTGGAATTCCTGCACGCCCTCGAGGTGCACGACGAGACCGCGGCGTTGGACGTGCTGGCGCAGGTGCCGACGCTGATCGCGTGCGGCGACCGCGACCTGCTCACCCCGGTGGAACACTCCAAGGCCATGGCCGCGCGGTTGCCGAAATCCGAACTGGTGGTGGTCGGGGGAGCGGGACATCTCGTGCAGCTTGAGGAGCCGGAAGTGATCGACGACGCGCTGGTACGTCTGGTCGAGCGGGCGACCCCGTCCAAACTCGTCGCGCTGGCGCGTCGGGTGCGAAACCGGGTGCGGCCCAATGGGTGAACGTGTCGACGGCCGAACCGACGGCACCGCGCAGCCGGCCACCGCGCAGGACACCATCGCGCTGGGCGCCGAGCTTGGTGCGCACCTGAAGGCCGGTGACGTGGTGGTGCTGTCCGGTCCGCTCGGTGCCGGAAAAACCGTGATGGCCAAGGGAATTGCCCAGGCCATGGACGTCGAGGGGCCGGTGGTGTCGCCGACGTTCGTGCTGGCGCGGGTGCACCGGGCCCGCCAACCGGGCCGGCCCGCCATGGTGCACGTCGACATGTACCGGCTGCTCGACGAATCCGGCGCCGATCTGCTCGGCGAACTCGACGCGCTCGACCTCGACACCGACCTCGACGATGCGGTCGTGGTCGTCGAGTGGGGTGAAGGTTTGGCCGAACGGCTGTCCGACAGTCACCTCGACATCCACATCGACCGCGGGTCCGACACCGAGACCCGCACCGTGACCTGGCATTGGAGCCGGACGTGACGCGCACCGTCCTGACCATCGACACCGCGACCCCCGCCGTGAGCGCAGGGGTGGTGCGCGTGGACGGCCGGGCGCCGGTGACCCTCGCCGAACGCGTGACCCTCGACGCCCGCGCGCACGCCGAGCAACTCACCCCCAACATCGTCGCCGCGCTGAGCGACGCCGATATCACCGGCGCCGACCTCGACGCCGTCGTCGTCGGTTGCGGGCCGGGCCCGTTCACCGGTCTGCGGGTGGGGATGGCCAGCGCCGCGGCGTACGCACATGCCGTCGGCGTCCCGGTGTACGGCGTGTGCAGCCTCGACGCGATCGGCGGCGGCACCAGCGGTGACGTCCTCGTGGTCACCGACGCACGTCGCCGCGAGGTGTACTGGGCGCGCTACCACGACGGGGTCCGCGTCGCGGGCCCGTCGGTGAACGCACCCGCCGACGTGCCCGCCCTGCTGGACGGACCCGTCGCCGCGGTCGCCGGATCACCCGCCCACACCGCGTTGTTCGACCTGCCGGTGCTCGAGCCGGTGTACCCGACCCCGTCCGGGCTGGTCGCCGCGGTCACCGATTGGGGCGATCCACAACCGCTGGTGCCGCTGTACCTGCGCAGGCCCGACGCGAAACCCGCACCGGCGGTGCGGCCGTGACGATCGAGTACACCCCGCTGGGCAAAGGCGACGCGGCCCGCTGCGCGGAGTTGGAACAGCAACTGTTCGGCGGCGACGACCCGTGGCCCGCGCGGGCGTTCCTGGCCGAACTGGCCGCCAAACACAACCACTACGTGGCCGCCCGCAGCGACGGGAAAGTGGTGGGCTACGCGGGAATCGCGCGCCTGGGCCGCGCCGTGCCCTTCGAGTACGAAATCCACACCATCGGCGTCGATCCCGATTACCAGGGGCAGGGCATCGGACGGGCGATGATGCAGCTGCTGCTCGAATATGCCTCCGGTGGAGCGGTTTTCCTCGAAGTCCGCACCGACAACGAGCCGGCGATCAAACTGTACGAGAGCCTCGGGTTCGTCACGATCGGGCTGCGCAAGCGGTACTACCGGGCCAGCGGGGCCGACGCCTACACCATGCAACGCCTGCCCCAGGAAGGCCCGAGATGATCATCCTGGCCATCGAAAGCTCGTGCGACGAAACCGGTGTCGGGATCGCCGAGCTCAGCGACGACGGCACCGTGACGCTGCTGGCCGACGAGGTCGCCTCCAGCGTCGACGAACACGCACGGTTCGGCGGCGTCGTCCCCGAGATCGCCTCCCGCGCCCACCTCGAGGCCCTCGGCCCGACCATGCGCCGCGCACTCGAGGCCGCGGGCATCGAGCGGCCGGACGTCGTCGCGGCCACCATCGGTCCAGGTCTGGCCGGCGCGCTGCTGGTCGGGGTTGCCGCGGCCAAGGCCTACGCGGCGGGCTGGGGTGTGCCGTTCTACGGCGTCAACCACCTCGGCGGGCATCTGGCCGCAGACGTCTACGACCACGGCCCGCTGCCCGAAAGCGTGGGCCTGCTGGTCTCCGGCGGGCACACCCACCTGCTGCACGTGCGCTCGCTCGGTGAGCCGATCATCGAGTTGGGCAGCACCGTCGACGACGCCGCGGGCGAGGCCTACGACAAGGTGGCCCGGCTGCTCGGGCTCGGATATCCCGGCGGCAAGGTCCTCGACGACCTGGCCCGCACCGGCAACCGCGACGCCATCGTCTTCCCGCGCGGCATGACCGGTCCGCGCGACGATCCCTACACGTTCAGTTTTTCGGGCCTCAAGACCGCCGTCGCCCGCTACGTCGAGGCCCATCCCGACGCCTCCCACGCCGACGTGGCCGCGGGCTTCCAGGAGTCGGTCGCCGACGTGCTGACCGCCAAGGCCGTGCGCGCCGCGACAGCGCTGGGCGTGTCGACCCTGCTGATCGCCGGTGGTGTGGCCGCCAATTCGCGGCTGCGTGAACTCGCCGAGGAGCGCTGCGCGGCGGCGGGGCTGACGCTGCGCGTGCCGCGTCCGCGGCTGTGCACCGACAACGGCGCGATGATCGCGTCGTTCGCCGCGCACCTCATCGCCGCGGGGGCTGCGCCGTCGCCGCTGGACGCGGCCAGCGATCCGGGCCTGCCGGTCGTCAAGGGTCAGGTGGCGTGAACTCCGAGCGGCTCGCGCACACATTGCAGATCACCGAGCTGCTGTACCGCTATGCCGAACTCGTCGACGCCGGTGACTTCGACGGTGTCGGGCGGCTGCTTGGGCGCGGCAATTTCATGGGGGTGACCGGAGCGGACGCCATCGCGGCGCTGTTCGCCGCGACCACCCGGCGCTATCCCGAGCACGGCAACCGGACCCGCACGCGGCATCTGGTGCTCAACCCGATCGTCGAGGTCGACGGCGCGCGGGCGCTCGCACGTTCCACGTTCGTCGTCATCCAGCGCACCGAGACCGTGGCGCTGCAGCCCATCGTGGCCGGACGCTACACGGACACGTTCGCGCACGACGATGACGGCGGGTGGTACTTCACCGAGCGCCTGGTCGATGTGGAGATGATCGGTGACGTATCGGCGCACCTCATGCTGGATCCGGATGCGTTGTCCGAGTAATCGAAGAGCAATCACGGGGCAACCTTGAGTGCTAGCACTCTCATGTATAGAGTGCTAGGTGGCAGGCGGACGCCCCACGTGCCGGCACCCGCGACGACGGAGCGAGGGGTCAGGACGCATGCCGAACAACCTGGTAACCGGAATCTGGGGACTTCCCGGATCTCACCTTTAACTAGTGGAGGGCTCCATCGTGGCGAGCGTGAACATCAAGCCACTCGAGGACAAGATCCTCGTTCAGGCCAACGAGGCCGAGACCACGACCGCTTCGGGTCTGGTCATCCCCGACACCGCCAAGGAGAAGCCGCAGGAAGGCACCGTCGTCGCAGTTGGCCCCGGCCGCTGGGATGAGGACGGCGAGAAGCGGATCCCCCTGGACGTTGCCGAGGGCGACACCGTCATCTACAGCAAGTACGGCGGCACCGAGATCAAGTACAACGGCGAGGAGTACCTGATCCTGTCGGCCCGCGACGTGCTGGCTGTCGTCTCCAAGTAGTTCCGTAGAGGACCTCGTGTACCGCCCCGGAGATCCCCGTGTCAGCACGGTTGGACTCCGGGGCGGGACGCGTTAGGCGTCATGAAAGAGACTTATGAGCAAGCAGATTGAATTCAACGAAACCGCCCGCCGGGCGATGGAGGTCGGTGTCGACAAGCTCGCCGACGCCGTCAAGGTCACGCTCGGCCCGCGCGGCCGTCATGTGGTGCTGGCCAAGTCTTTCGGTGGGCCGCAGGTCACCAACGACGGCGTGACGATCGCCCGTGAGATCGATCTCGAGGATCCGTTCGAAAACCTCGGCGCCCAGCTGGTGAAGTCGGTCGCCACCAAGACCAACGACGTCGCGGGCGACGGCACCACCACCGCCACCGTGCTGGCCCAGGCCCTGGTCAAGGCCGGCCTGCGTAACGTGGCCGCAGGCGCCAACCCGATCGCACTCGGCTCGGGGATCAGCAAGGCCGCCGACGCCGTCAGCGAGGCCCTGCTCGCGTCGGCCACGCCGGTCAGCGACAAGAAGTCCATCGCCCAGGTCGCCACCGTGTCGTCGCGAGACGAGGAGGTCGGCGAGCTCGTCGGCGAGGCCATGACCAAGGTCGGTCACGACGGCGTCGTCACCATCGAGGAGTCCTCGACGCTGGAGACCTACCTGGAGGTCACCGAGGGCGTCGGCTTCGACAAGGGCTTCCTGTCGGCGTACTTCGTCACCGACTTCGATTCGCAGGAAGCGGTTCTCGAAGACGCGCTGGTGCTGCTGCACCGCGAAAAGATCAGCTCGCTGCCCGACCTGCTGCCGCTGCTGGAGAAGGTCGCCGAGGCGGGCAAGCCGCTGCTGATCGTCGCCGAGGACGTCGAGGGCGAGGCCCTGTCGACCCTCGTCGTCAACGCGATCCGCAAGACGCTCAAGGCCGTTGCGGTCAAGGCGCCGTTCTTCGGTGATCGCCGCAAGGCGTTCCTGGAGGATCTCGCGATCGTCACCGGCGGTCAGGTGGTCAACCCCGACGTGGGCCTGCTGCTGCGTGAGGTCGGCCTCGAGGTGCTCGGCTCGGCACGTCGCGTCGTGGTGAACAAGGACAGCACCGTGATCGTCGATGGCGGCGGTTCCTCTGAGGCCATCGCCGATCGCGTCAAGCAGATCAAGGCCGAGATCGAGACCACCGACTCCGACTGGGATCGCGAGAAGCTGCAGGAGCGGCTGGCCAAGCTGGCCGGCGGCGTCGCGGTCATCAAGGTCGGTGCGGCCACCGAGACCGACCTCAAGAAGCGCAAGGAGGCGGTCGAGGACGCCGTCGCCGCGGCCAAGGCTGCGGTCGAGGAGGGCATCGTGACCGGCGGCGGTGCCGCACTGGTGCAGGCCCGTTCGGCCGTGGAGAAGCTGCGCGGTGAGCTCAGCGGCGACGAGGCCATCGGTGTCGACGTGTTCGCCTCGGCGTTGGCGTCCCCGCTGTACTGGATCGCCACCAACGCCGGCCTGGACGGCTCGGTCGTGGTCAACAAGGTCGCCGAGTTGCCCAACGGGCAGGGCTTCAACGCCGCGACGCTCGAATTCGGTGACCTGGTCGCCGCGGGCGTCGTCGACCCGGCCAAGGTGACCCGCTCGGCGGTTCTCAACGCCGCGTCGGTCGCCCGCATGGTCCTCACCACCGAGACGGCTGTCGTCGACAAGCCGGCCGAGGAGGACGAGCACGCCGGACACCATCACGGCCACGCTCACTGATCGCGTTTCACGAGGCACCCCCGGTCCGGTTGGGCCGGGGGTGTTTTTGTCTGCGGTTGACGCCGAACGTGGGCCCTGTGCACGGAATCTGCCGGAAAAGCGTGCACAGGCCCCACGGTGGGCGCAATTTCAACCGTGCAGCCGAGCGACCATGTCGCGGATCGCGGCGACCACCAGGGCCGGTGAGTACAGGTAGATGTCGTGGCCGCTGTGGGTGTCGGTGATGTGCCCGGCGCCCAGGGCCTTGGCCAATTGATCTTGTGCGGCAAGCCAATCGGCGAACGTGACCTGCTCGCCCTGGGTCGCGGACGCGGGCAGCAGGTCGATTCGCCACGGTTTGTCGGCCGACAGCACGACGGCGGGCACGGCAGGCAGCGGAGGCGCCGCGTTGATCCGGTCGAACGCGTCGATCAGGAGCACACCCTCGCGCACCTGCGGCGTGGTGGTCGCATTGGCGGCATCCCAGTTGGCGAGCCGGGCCGGACTCACAACGTTCGCCATCTGCTCACCCACCGCGTCGACCATCACCAGAGCACCGACGTTCTCCGGGTGCAGCCGGGCGTACAGGTTGGCGATCAATCCCGAATACGAGTGGGCGACCAGGACATAGGGCGCGGGTTCGCCGAGCGCCGTGAGCAGCGCGTGCAGATCGTCGACATCGACATCGACCGGGTGGGGCTGAGGGCGCGGTGTCGAGATGTCGGCCCCCTCCCACCGCACGTCGGGCCGGTCGTAGGCGCACACCCGGGTGAACCGGGCGGTGGACGGCAGGACGGCGTCGCCGCTGTGGATCAGGTCGCCGAAGCCGAACGGCAGGCCGTCGCCGGGAGCGTCGTGTTCGGGGTCGCCGGGTGCGAGGATCTGCCACCAATCGTCGGCGCCGTTGCCCTTGCCTGCCATCAACACGACAGTCGGCGATCCGGTTCCCCGGCATTCCACGAAGATCGCCCGGCCGTCGCCGATGTCGACCAGGGCTGCGACGTCGGCGGGGTTCGCGGCGGCGATCGGCGGGACACCCAGCACGGCCGCCGTCCACAACGCGCCCGTGAAGGCGCCGATCCTGCTGGGCCGGAAGTGTTTTCGGCGGTCGGGATTCAAGAAGCGATCTTGAGGTGCCGGACGGCGGCCTCGTCGGCACGCGCGGCGACCAGCACCGGCGAGCCGGTGCGCACCACCCCGATCGGCCCGGACCGAACGAACCGCGCGAACTCCATGTCGTGCAACGTCATCCGCGCCTTTGCCTGGCGGTAACCGATCCGCACCCCGGTCGCACCGGCGGCGGCCAGCCCGCTCAGGCCGGGCAGCGCCGAATAGAGCAGCGCCCAGATCGACATGGCCACCAGTGCCGTGACGGCCTGCTCGGTCGGTGTCGGCAGTCCCAGGCTGCCGGGGTGGCGGGCCCCGTCGGCCAACACCGGAACGGTCGACTTGAGCATCACGGTGACCGGGGTCACGGGCGTGAGCTCGTCGAAGCCCAGGCGAGATGTCCGGGCACGGTCGAACGTCGGCGCCGACAGATCCGACAACGACGAACGGGTCAGGGTCTGTTTGAGCAGCACCACGATCGAGTCGGACGGATGCAGCGCATTCGGCACGTGCCTGTTGGCGACGCCCTGGCCCAACGACGGCACGCCGAACACCACACGCAGATCCGCCATCATCAACGCGACGACGGCCTCGACAGCCTCGACGGCCGACGTCGCGAGCATCTTGAGGAGCTGGGCGACGAGTGCGCGTAGGTCGGGCGGGGCGGCCGTGGCAACCGCGGGTGCGGGCGGTGCGGTGGCCGGTACGGCGGGAGCCTCCATGGTGCTCACGGCAGGTGCCGGCGCCGAAGCTGCCCGGCTTTCCGCCGCGGCGACCGTGGTGCCGGCCTCCGCGCCCGACGTCGATCCCGCGGCGGGCGCAGGCGACGACGACGGAGTGGCGGTTTGAGCGCTCACAGCTACCGCTTCGGCGGGCGCGGCGGGTGCCGGTGCGGCGGTCGCGGTCGGCGCGACAGGGGCGGCCGGATCGGTCTCGGTCTTCGGCTTGATGGTCGAGGTATTCGTCTGAGCGGACACCGTCGTCACGGGCCGATCATCGGCCGCGGTTCCACCCGAGGTGATCGTCACGGTTCGGTCGGAGTCCGACGCGGTGGCGTCGGCGGCGGAGGTCGTCGGCTCACTCGTCGACGTCGACGGCGACGTGCCGGTATCGCCCGCGGCGCCGGACGTACCGTCGGATGTGCTGGTCGAAGCGCCGCTGGAGGTGGTGCTCGCACTGCTGCTCGTGGTGCTGTCCCCGGTGGCGGAAATGCTCGTGGCGGTGACGCTCGTGGTCGGACTGGTATCGGTTGCCGAACCGCTTTCGGTGTCGGCCGACGCGATTCCACCGCCCATGCTGACGAACACGAGTCCGGCGGAAAGACAGCACGCACCCGCTGTCAGTTGAATGCCGGTAACAATGGGAGGTCTCCTCGCAGTGAACGCCGTTGACTTAGCCGCTGGCAGCGAAGATCGGGTGTGATGTAGCTAACAGCAGGGCTAAATTGTGCAGGTGAGGCGGATTTCTGTCAATGCGGCAAACAAGCCGTTTTTGCGCGCGCGAATATTGCGGACGCCTGTCGGTGCGTATTGATTTCGAACGCACTGCGCAGCGGCTTCGAGCGCGGGGCGCCGGCCCGGGAGAAAAGCGAAAACACGTACATGAAATTCACGCTCGCAACCAAAACCGGCTACAGCGTAGCGCCCGAGGTGTTTCGTTATCGAATGGATCGACTCTGGCAGTGGGCGTGGGATCGATACAAGATCAGATACTCGTGGGCCTGCTGGGCGATCACTTTCGCGTTGGCAGGGCCCGTCTATCTCGCCTGGACCATCGGCATCGTCGCCTTCGAGAAGTCCGATCGCTACCTCGAGGTCGCCGCGGTGACCGCCGTGGCCGTGGCCGCATACCTGTATGTCGTCGCGCTTCCCGGTTTGTCCGATGCCCGCGTGATCGAGCGCTGGGCTGCCGGAGACGGCGTCGAGCGGGTATCCGCACTGCGCACCAGCTACAGCTACGGCCGCAAGCTGATCGGCCGGTCGGTGAGCATCACCGCCGTCTGGGCCGCGGTGCTGTTCGCCGTCACCGGGTCGATCACGGGAGCGAGCGGGACGCGGCTCATCGAGTACTCGGTCATGGGCGCCGTCGCCGCCACCGCGGGCCAGCTGATCACCGTGCACAGCTATGTCGAGGCAACGCTGCGACCGGCCAGGGAGGCCATGTCCTCTGGCATCGATTCGGGTGAGATCCTGCCTCGTTCTCGTCCGACATTCGCGACGTGGACGAATGCCGCCATGCTCGCCGTGGGGTTCGCGTTCGCCGTCGCGGGCGCCCTGTTGGCAGCGGTTCTGGACGTGGCCGGGCACGGTCCCGCGCTGGCCGTTGCGATCGGGGGTGTGCTGGTGATTTTCATCGGGCCGTCGCTGTGGGCCGCGTACTCGCCGCTGCTGCATCCCATCCGGGATCTCGCCGCGGGAACCGAACGCGTCGCGGCGGGGGATTTCAGCCGACGCCTGCCGGTGGTGCAGGACGACGACCTCGGTGCACTGGCGGCATCGTTCAACCGCATGCAGGCCGGACTCGCCGAACGGCAACGACTGCAGGCCGCGTTCGGCAGCTACGTCGACCCGTTGCTGGCGGCGCGCCTGCTCGAACAGGGCGACGACGTGTTCAGCGGTGAACGACGCGAGGTGACGGTGATGTTCGTCGACATTCGCGATTTCACCCCGTTCGCCGAGGCCAACCCGGCCGAGGACGTCGTCGCGCGGCTCAACGCCCTGTTCGGAATCGTGGTGCCGGCGGTCGTCGAGGCGGGCGGGCACGTCAACAAGTTCCTCGGCGACGGAGCGCTGGCGATCTTCGGCGCGCCCAACGACCTTGCCGATCACGCCGACGCCGCGGTGTCCGCCGCGGCGACGATCCACCGTCGCGTCGCCGGGCAGTTCGGCGGCACGCTGCGGATCGGTATCGGGATCAACTCGGGGAAGGTCATCGCGGGCACCATCGGCGGTGGCGGCAAGCTGGAGTTCACGTTGATCGGTGACCCCGTCAACGTCGCGGCCCGCGTCGAACAACTCACCAAGATCACCGGTGACGAAATTCTGCTCACCCGGGACTGCGTCGAGGCACTCGGCAACCGGCCATCGGGCCTCGTCGACCGCGGATCTCATGGGGTGAAAGGCAAGTCGGCCCCCGTGCAGGTCTTCGGCCTCGACCTGGCCGGGTGAGTCGGGGCAGGATGCTGCCATGGCGCGAAAGCAATTTCGACGGGAGTGGCCGGGGGATCCGCACGCGGCCTGGCAGCAGGCCGCGCGGGCCTTGGCTTCGCGGTCACTGCCGCGTCCGGAGCTTCCGCAGTGGCGGGACTTCGACGTCTTCACCCGGCAGGTGTCGTTGCCACCGGCGACACCGTCGCCGTTCGGCACGGTGGGGGCTGGTCTGTTCTTCGCGCTCTGCGCCTGGTTGAAAGACTTCCGCGGATTTTTCGGGATCGGGCTCGCGGTCCTCGCGGCGGTCCTGGTGCTTGCGGGCTTCTACTTCCTGTGGCTGGAACGCGCCCGGCACCAGCAGCGGGTGCGCCGCATCCACGGCCGCTGCCTGGCTCACGGTGTGGGCTGCCACGCCTACCGCACCTCGTACGCGTATATCTGGGCCGAGGGCAACGGCACCGAGACCACCACGTCGTTGTTGATCGACGAGCGCCTGCCCGGCGACGACGCGGTGCGGTTGCAGCAGGCGGTGCGGATCTGGCTGGCCCGTGTCCTGGCCAATCCGGGGCTCAAGGCGCAGGTGGTCAAGGTCCACGAAAACCGCTACGCGGTACCCACATCCGAGATCTTCGGGCCGCAGGCCTCGGGTGGGTGGCTGACCGTCGACCAGGGGGCCGACGACACCCCGTGGCGCCTGTTGATCGACCGGCCCGACGGTGTGCGCGAATACCTTTACGACGAGATCCTGGTGGTCCGCGGGCAGCAGGGCCGCCTGTATCTGGATGAGCCGCGCCATGATCGGGTCACTGACGGGTTCATGTAACCCTGAGATACCCGCACGGATGAGTACGGTCGGTGTGGACGAGATGAGGTGGAGATGACGGACGAACCGCTGTTGCTGCAACACCGCGACGAGCGTGAAGTGGTCACCCTGACCCTGAACCGGCCCCAGGCGTTCAACGCGCTGTCGGAGGCGATGCTCTCGGCGCTGGGAGAGGCGTTCGGCGCGCTCACCGACGACGAGTCGGTGCGTGCCGTCGTGTTGGCCGCATCGGGAAAGGCGTTCTGCGCCGGGCACGATCTGAAAGAGATGCGGGCCGAGCCGTCGCGCGAGTACTACGAGAAGCTGTTCGCCCAGTGCACCGACGTGATGCTCGCGATCCAGCGTGTTCCCGCCCCGGTGATCGCACGTGTGCACGGCATCGCGACCGCGGCCGGCTGCCAGCTCGTCGCGATGTGTGACCTGGCGGTGGCCGGTGCGGACGCGCGTTTTGCGGTCAGCGGTATCAACGTGGGGCTCTTCTGCTCGACGCCCGCCGTGGCGCTGTCGCGCAATGTGCCGCGCAAGGCCGCGTTCGAGATGCTGGTGACCGGTGAGTTCATCTCCGCCGATGAAGCCCGCACGTTGGGTCTGGTCAACCGGGTGGTCGCGACGGATGCGCTGGACGACGAGATCGAGGCGATGGTCGGCCAGATCGTCGCCAAACCCCGCGTCGCCGTCGCGATGGGCAAGGCGCTGTTCTACCGCCAGATCGAGGTCGGCATCGAGTCGGCGTATGCCGATGCGGGCACCACGATGGCGTGCAACATGATGGACCCCGGCGCGCTCGAGGGTGTCTCGGCGTTCCTGGAGAAGCGGCGGCCCGAGTGGCGCGCGACGCAGCCGTCAACGGCATAGCCGCCGACTCAGTGCCTCAACTGCAGTGCTTCAACTGCAGTGCCTCAACTGTGATGCCGCAACTGTGCCGCGGACAGTGACTCGATCGCCTCGGTGAGCGCCGCGGGCCCGCCGGCCTCCCAGTTCAGGCAGTGCCCGGCACCGGGGACGGTGACCAGGCGCGCGTCGGGAATTCCGTCCGCGAGCCGTCGCGCGTGGCTCGGGGGCGTGGAGCGGTCGGCGTCACCGACGAGCACCACCGTCGGGACGGTGATCTCGGGCAGGCGCGGGTAGCGGTCCTCGGCGACAAACGCGCGCGCGATCGGCAACAGCGGCCGGTGTTGTTGCCGGGCGAACAGGTCGCGGAAGACCTCCAACATCGCAGGCGACGGCCGCGGGCCCATCTGGGCGGCGCAGAACAGCGTGCCGACCGTCCTCGTGCGGGTAAGCCGTTGCAGCACACCGGTTTGCAGCAGGGGCACCTGGAGCAGGTTCATCGGTGCGCCGTCGTGCATCCGGCCCGCCCACGTCGCACACAGCACCAGTCCGCGCAACCGTTGTGCGACCTCGACGTGGTCCAGCACCGCCCGGATCGCGACGAATCCGCCCATCGAATGCCCGACGAGAATGCCGTCGCGCACGGCGAAATGTTCCAGGACTGCGGCGTAATCGCTTGCCATGGCAGCTGATCCGCTTCCGTCCGAGCCGAGTGTCGAATGGCCGTGTCCGCGCTGGTCGAAGGCGATGACGCGGTAGCCGAGGCCGATGAGTCCGTCCCACAACAGATTCCACTCCTGCAGCGTCACACCGAATCCATGGGCGAGCACCACCGGTCGGCCAGTGCCCGCCGAGACGGTACGCAGCACCGTGCCGTCTGGGCGGGAGATGAACTCGACGTCGCCGCTGGGCTCGCGGCCGAGTAGTTCGCGTGGATACGGATCGGGATTCCGCTCGAACCTGCTCACCGTCGACCTGAGCAGCGCCCAACCCCCGATGCCGACCGCGGTGACGATCCCGGCGGCCGCGCCCAACACGCGCGGGCTCACGGCTCGAACCCGTCCATGGCCGCCAGGGCCGTGGCGTGGACGTCCTCGTACCGCGCCGACAGCAGGGACTTGACGAGTCGGCTGTCGTCGTCGGCGAGCACCTCGAACGCGCCGGTGGCCACGCCGTCATACGCCTGCTCGACGACGCTCTCGGCGCTGACCTTGGGCATGTTCCAGCGGGCCGACATGGGTGTGTCGACCATGCCCATCACCAGCGCGGTCACCGTCGTGCCCTGTGCGGTGAGTTCGGCGCGCATGGCGTTGGTCGCCGACCATGCCGCGGCCTTCGAGGCGGCGTACGCCGTCGGCACCGGAATCCAGCTCGCCAACGACAGGACATTGAGGAACGCACCTGCGCCGTTCGCGGCGAGGACGGGCGCGAATGCCCGCGCGACACGAAGCGTTCCGAAAAAGTTCGTCTCGAAGATCCGACGGGTGATGTCCTCGTCCTGGGACCACACCGACTTGTCGTCGGTGGGTGCGATGGCGGCGTTGTTGACCACCAGGTCCACGTCGGTGGCGGTGGCGGCCGCCGCGGCGATGGACTCCGGGTCGGTCAGATCCAGCGCGAGCGGGATGACGCGCGGGTCCTCCCACGGCCGTGGTCGTCGTGCGGTCGCGTACACGCGTGCTGCGCCCCGCTGCAGTGCCTGCCGCACGAACTGCTCGCCGAGACCACCGTTGGCCCCGGTCACCAGTACTTTTCTTCCGTCCAGCCGTTCAGTCATGGCCCGTCCCGTCATGGAATAGAGTAAGTGGGGACCATCCCCACGTCACTATAAGCGGGGAGGCTCCCCATTTAATCCCAGAGGAGACGAAAGTGGTGGCGGAAACGCCCGTCCGTCGACGTCGCGCCGACGCGCAACGCAATCGCGACGCGATCTTGCGCGCCGCGCGGGAGGTCTTCGAAGCAGACGGGATCCTCGCGCCGCTCGACAACATCGCGACCGCGGCGGCAGTGGGCAACGCAACGCTCTACCGGAACTTCCCGACCCGCGACGACCTGCTCAGGGCCGTCATCGAAGACGGCGTCTCTGAACTGGTCGCCGAGTCGGCAGAACTCGAGCTCGATCTCGATGCCGGAGAAGCATTGCGGCAGTGGCTGTTTCGCGTCACATGGGCCCTGCGCATCTGGCATGACCTGCCGAGCTGCATCGCCACGGCACACGATGACGAAGGCTCACCGGTGCGACCGGTGACAGACCGGCTGATCGAGCGCACACGACAGTTTCTGGAGCGATTCCGCGCGGGCACGAATGGATCGCCCGTCACCGCCGAGGAACTGTTCCAGCTCGTGACGGCGGTCTCGTGGGCCGTCGACCGGTTCGGCGACGATCAAGAAAGCGCCCGCAGGCGGATCGAATTCGCGACGGCAGGTCTATTCCACACCTGACGCGCCGACAAAAGAATTTGCTCAGGCGGTGCGGCGAATTCCGCGCTTGAGCAGAAGCTCACGCTCGGATTCGCTGAGGCCACCCCAAATGCCGTACGGCTCACCCACCGACAACGCGTGCGAACGGCACTGAGCGATCACCGGGCAACTGCGGCACAATTCCTTCGCGCGCATCTCGCGCTGGGCCCGCGCACGTCCACGCTCGCCGTCGGGATGGAAGAACATCGACGAGTCGACGCCACGGCAAAGCCCTCGCATCTGCCAATCCCAGATGTCCGCATTCGGTCCGGGTAGTTGCTGCGGCTGCGGCATTGTGGAAAGCCCCTCCCTGCGCGCCTTTTTCGAAACCGAAGGCGTGCCTGAGTCGGTGGAATCAGACTGAGCATGTGTCGCCGGTGACCTGCCGTGCACACAAACTAGGGGTGCTCAATAAATCACGTCAATACCCTGAGCGTGTGCTCAACCGCATAGCAGCAGGTCCAGAATTTACATCACGTTCATCGTTCTGAAGCGCTGCCCGAGACAACAGTGTTAGGAGGCGAACGCAGGCTAACCCGTTTCCGCTGATCGTGCAGCACAGGCCGGCGCCGGCATTTCCTAGCACCCGGCAGTTAGTTGACGCGGGATTAACGATTGCGCCACGAAGTGTTAACCGGTGTCATTTGCAGCACTTTAAATATGTGTGCCCCGCGGTACCGGTTGCAGTGAACCGGTGCGAACGGCTCTGTTGATACCGTCCCGAACCGATGTCAGCTAAAGAAGACGTGACCGCAACGCTGGCCGATGCGGCGTTCGGTGACGATCCCGGCCGGTGGCCGCTACCCAGCGCGTCCACGCCACACCAGCGCTGGCTACGCGCCGTGGCCGCCGGGGGCCAGGGCCGGTACAACTGCGCGCTGACCGAACTGGACCACATCATCCGCACCCAATCGGGTTCGCTGGTTTCGCTGGCACACAGCACCCGGGCGTCGTTCTTGCGTCAGCTCGGCTGGCACGACCGCGCCCGTGGCGCCGACGGGCTGGCGTGGGCGCACCGGGGCACCGATCCCGACGCCGCCGCCGACGCGCTCGTCGGCCTCGCGGCCGACGCCCTCGGGGTGGGACGGTTCGCGGCATCGGCGCGGCTGCTTGACCGCGCCCGAACCGAACCCGGTGAGGTGAGTGCGCGGGTCGCGGTGCGCACCGCGTGGGTGAGCGCCGAACTCGCGATGGTGACGGCCGACGGCGCCACCGCGGTGTCGCACGCCGAACGCGGCGTCGCGGCCGCCGCCGGCTACACCTCGACGCGGCACGTCATCAAATCCGACGTGGTCCTCGCGGCCGCGTTGTGCAGCGCCGGACGGCTCGACGACGCGCGCGTGGTCGCCGACGACGCGCTGCGGGCCACCGCGGATAACGAGTTGGTCCCGCTGCGCTGGGCGCTGGCGTGTCTGCTCGCCGACATAGGAAGCACGGCTCACACTCTCGATGAGGTCCGCGAAATCCGCGACGGCACCGCCGATACAGTGCGTCGCAGAGGTGGCGTGTGGTCGAGTCACTGAGCCGGTCCCCACACAGCCGATCGCTATTGTTTAGCTGAGCCAACCGCCGCGAGAGTCGGTGCCAAGTAACGCTGGAGAGATCGCCCACGATGACAAGTTCGGGAGACCGTCTCGACGCTGTCGTTGCTGAGGCCGTGGCCGGCGATCGAGATGCGCTCCGGGAAGTGCTGGAGATCATTCGGCCGATCATCGTCAGGTATTGCCGGGCGCGGATCGGAGCAACCGAACGAAGTGGTCTTTCAGCTGATGACGTTGCGCAGGAGGTGTGCTTGGCCGCCATCACGGCGTTGCCGCGCTACAAGGATCAGGGACGACCGTTCCTGGCCTTTGTCTATGGCATCGCTGCGCACAAGGTTGCTGACGCGCACCGCGCGGCAGCCAGGAACCGTGCCGAACCCACCGATGTGGTGCCGGAGCGGTTCTCCCTGGACGCCGGGCCCGAGCAATCGGCCATCGACTCCGAATCCTCGGCGCGGATGGCGAAACTGCTGGCGGTGCTGCCCGAGAAGCAACGTGAGATCTTGATTCTGCGTGTCGTGGTCGGCATGAGCGCCGAGGAGACCGCAGAAGCCGTCGGCAGCACTGCCGGCGCGGTCCGGGTCGCCCAACACCGGGCGTTGGCCCGGTTGAAGACGGAGATCATGGCGACGGGACGTGATCATGCCTGACTTCGGACGCTGGACATCCAACGGCGGTGATCCGTCGCTCAACGAGATCAACCGCACCGACCGCTTCATCGAGGCCCTGTCGCTGGAGCAACAGGTCTACGCGACCGACCCGGAAGAGGCCGAACTCGCCTTCCTGCTCGCGGGGTGGCGCGACGACGTTCGGCAGGCGCCGATGACGGGCATCATCGACCCGCGCGAGGCCGTCGTCGCGCTCGACCGTGCCGTGGCACGGAGCCGCCCGCGGCTGCCGCTGGCGCTGGTGGGTTCGGTGGCCGCCGCGGTGCTGTGCCTCGGCGGATTCGGTGCGGCCGTGTACGGCTCGAGCCCGGGCGACGCGCTGTACGGGCTGCGCGGAACCCTGTTCGGCGAGCAGCCGACCCGCGACGTACAGGTCGAGTTGGCGTCGACCGAACTGAAGCAGGTCCAGCAGCTGATCGACCAGGGTGACTGGCAGGCCGCCCAGGAGAAACTGCAGACCCTGACCACGACCGTCGCCACGGTCAACGACGAGGCGCAGAAGCAGCAGCTGGTGACCCAGTGGCAGCAGTTGTCGGTCAAGGTCGAGAACCGCGACCCCAACGCCACGGTTCCGCCGGACGCACCGCCGCCGGTGCTGCCGGAGGTGACGATCACGCCGCCCGCACCGTCGGACACCTCGGTGCTGCAGACCACGCCGGGCTCCGAGACGACACCACCATCGGAGACCCCGTCGGGCGCCACCAGCCCGACCTCACCCGGAGAGTCGTCGAACCCCAGCACGCCGAGCGAGACGACGCCGCCGACGAGCGAGACCACCGTCCCGTCGAGCCCGACGAGCGTCCCGTCGTCGACGACACAGCCGTCCCCGACATCGACGTCGGCGCCCACCTCGGCGCCTACCTCGACGACCCAGTCGAGCCCCGCCGTGCAATTGCCGTCACCCGTGGAGGAAGAAGAGGAGCCGGCCGTGCCGGCGCCGACGTCGGTGCCGCAGGCGCCGCCGAGTGAACCCACCGACGAACCGTCGGCCCCGCGCACCACGGTGACCACCGCGACGACCGTGACGTTGCCCGCGCAGGTGGGTCCGGCGCAGGGCCGGGGTGGACGCGGCGGCGCGGAGCCCGCACAACCGGGCGAACCCGCACCCGAACCGCCGGTCGCGCAGATCCCGCTGCTGCCAGGTATGGGTGGGAACTGACGTCAGCCGTCAGGGCCGCTCAGCGGTAGTCGGTGTCGTTATTGGCCTCGGACATGGACGCGTCGGCGTATCCGCGGCAGTAATCCCATGTGACGTAGGCGTCGGGTTCGGGGTCGTATGCCGGTTCGTGCGGCCGGACGGTGCCGTCGACGAGCAGCTGCAGCAAATTGGCGCGCAGCATGTCCCAGTCGTGATAGTGGTCCTGCTGGCATTCGTCGCAGCAGACGACGAGACCGCGAATTCCCTTGTGCGCCAACAATGCTTCGTAGACCGCGAGATCGGCGAGGTCGGCTTCGACCGCCGTCCGCTCGTGCAGATCCAGCGGCTGGCCCGGCTCGATGGCATCGAGCGCCGCCGAGGGATCGTACGGATCGTCGGCGAACGGGTCAGGCGGCAAACCAGGTGGCAGATGGTCACGCACGCCTCCAGAGTACGCAGCGTGCCCTGCGTCGCGCCAGCGGTCCCGCGACGGCGACGAAGCGGCGACTCGGCTGTGGAAATGTGAGCCGATAAGATTAGGTCAGAAGCTTCTCGCCTGCGCCCGTCTCTGGAGGCCCCACCCATGTCGATCGCTGAAAGCAGCGTTCCCATCGCCGTACCGGTGCCGACCGGCGGCGACGATCCGACCAAGATCGCCATGCTCGGCCTCACCTTCGACGACGTCCTGCTGCTGCCCGCGGCGTCCGACGTGGTGCCGGCGACCGCCGACACGTCCAGCCAGCTGACCAAGCGCATCAGGCTGCGGGTGCCGCTGGTGAGTTCGGCGATGGACACCGTCACCGAATCGCGGATGGCCATCGCGATGGCGCGCGCGGGCGGCATGGGCGTGCTGCACCGCAACCTTCCGGTCGCCGAGCAGGCCGGCCAGGTCGAGACCGTCAAGCGGTCCGAGGCGGGCATGGTCACCGACCCGGTCACCTGCTCGCCGGACAACACACTGGCCGAGGTCGACGCCATGTGCGCCCGGTTCCGCATCTCGGGGCTTCCGGTGGTCGACGACACCGGCGAGTTGGTGGGCATCATCACCAACCGGGACATGCGCTTCGAGGTCGACCAGAGCAAGCCGGTCTCCGAGGTGATGACCAAGGCGCCGCTGATCACCGCCAAAGAAGGCGTGTCGGCCGAAGCCGCGCTCGGGCTGCTGCGCAGGCACAAGATCGAGAAGCTGCCGATCGTGGACGGGCACGGCAAGCTGACCGGCCTGATCACCGTCAAGGACTTCGTCAAGACCGAGCAGTTCCCGCTGTCGACCAAGGATCGCGACGGCAGGCTGCTGGTCGGCGCGGCCGTCGGTGTCGGTGACGACGCGTGGACGCGCGCGATGACGCTGGTCGACGCCGGTGTGGACGTCCTGGTCGTGGACACCGCGCACGCGCACAACCGCGGTGTGCTCGACATGGTGAGCCGGCTCAAGCAGGCCGTCGGTGAGCGCGTCGACGTCGTCGGCGGCAATGTCGCCACCCGCGCCGCGGCCGCCGCGCTCGTCGAGGCGGGCGCCGACGCGGTCAAGGTGGGTGTCGGACCCGGCTCGATCTGCACCACCCGGGTGGTGGCAGGCGTCGGTGCTCCGCAGATCACCGCGATCCTCGAAGCCGTCGCGGCGTGCAAGCCCTACGGTGTGCCGGTGATCGCCGACGGCGGTCTGCAGTACTCCGGTGACATCGCCAAGGCCCTGGCCGCCGGTGCGTCCACCGCGATGCTGGGCTCGCTGCTGGCGGGCACCGCCGAATCGCCGGGCGATTTGATCTTTGTCAACGGCAAGCAGTTCAAGAGCTACCGCGGCATGGGCTCGCTGGGCGCCATGCAGGGACGCGGCGCGGCCAAGAGCTACTCCAAGGACCGCTATTTCCAGGACGACGTGCTCTCCGAGGACAAGCTGGTGCCCGAAGGCATCGAGGGGCGGGTGCCCTTCCGCGGCCCGTTGGGGACGGTCATCCACCAGCTGACCGGCGGGTTGCGCGCGGCCATGGGCTACACCGGTTCGGCGACCATCGAGCAGCTGCAGCAGGCGCAGTTCGTGCAGATCACCGCCGCCGGGTTGAAGGAAAGCCACCCGCACGACATCACCATGACTGTCGAGGCACCCAACTACTACACCCGCTGAACAGGGGGACCCTTCAGTCATGCGTGACATGGTTGAAATCGGCATGGGCAGAATCGCCCGGCGCACCTACGAGCTCGAAGATGTCACGATCGTCCCGTCGCGCCGTACGCGGTCGTCCAAGGACGTGTCGACGGCGTGGCAGCTCGACGCCTACCGGTTCGAGATCCCGGTGGTCTCGCACCCGACCGATGCGTTGGTGTCGCCGGAGTTCGCGATCGAGCTGGGCCGCCTCGGCGGACTCGGCGTCCTCAACGGCGAGGGCCTGATCGGCCGGCACGCCGACGTCGAGGAGAAGATCGCCCAGGTGGTCGAGGTGGCCGCCAAGGAACCCGAGCCGTCCGCGGCGATCCGCCTGCTGCAGCAGCTGCACGCCGCGCCGCTGGATCCCGATCTGCTCGGAGCGGCCGTGGCCCGCATCCGCGATGCGGGTGTGACCACCGCGGTGCGGGTCAGCCCGCAGAACGCGCAGGCCCTGACGCCGACACTGGTGGCGGCCGGCATCGACCTGCTGGTCATCCAGGGCACCATCATCTCCGCCGAGCGGGTGGCCCAGGATCACGGGGTTGGTGAACCCCTGAATTTGAAGACCTTCATCTCCGAACTCGACGTGCCCGTGGTGGCCGGCGGCGTGCTCGACCACCGCACCGCGCTGCACCTCATGCGCACCGGCGCGGCAGGCGTCATCGTCGGCTACGGCTCCACGAGCGGTGTGACCACCAGCGACGAGGTGCTCGGCATCAGCGTCCCGATGGCCACCGCGATCGCCGACGCCGCAGCCGCGCGTCGCGAATACCTCGACGAGACCGGCGGCCGTTACGTCCACGTGCTCGCCGACGGCGACATCCACAGTTCCGGTGACCTTGCCAAGGCCATCGCGTGTGGCGCCGACGCCGTGGTGCTCGGCACCCCGCTGGCGACGGCGGCCGAGGCGCTGGGCAACGGCTGGTTCTGGCCGTCGGCCGCGGCGCACCCGTCGCTGCCGCGCGGCGCGCTGCTGCAGGTCGCCCTCGGTGAGCGACCTTCGCTGGAACAGGTGATCAACGGACCGTCCGACGATCCGTTCGGCTCGTTGAACCTGGTCGGCGGTCTGCGCAGGTCGATGGCCAAGGCCGGATACTGCGACCTCAAGGAATTCCAGAAGGTGGGCCTCACGGTCGGCAGTTGAGTCGTCAGCTTTACAACTTAGGCCCTCCTGTCTAGAAAGTTACCCGTCGGTAATCCATACTGGATGCCATGAAGCCCGACTACGACGTCTTGGTGATCGGTTCCGGATTCGGCGGCAGCGTCAGTGCGCTGCGGCTCACCGAAAAGGGCTACCGGGTAGGTGTGCTCGAGGCGGGACGCCGCTTCTCCGACGAGGAGTTCGCCAAGACCTCGTGGCAGCTCCGCAAATTCTTGTGGGCCCCGAAACTCGGCTGCTACGGCATCCAGCGCATCCACCTGCTGCGCAACGTGATGATCCTGGCCGGCGCCGGTGTCGGTGGCGGATCCCTCAACTACGCCAACACGCTGTACGTGCCGCCGGAGCCGTTCTTCACCGACCAACAGTGGGCCGGCATCACCGACTGGCGCGCCGAGCTCACCCCGCACTACGACCAGGCGCAGCGGATGCTGGGCGTGGTCACCAACCCGACCTTCACCGACGCCGACCGGGTGATGAAGCAGGTCGCCGACGACATGGGCGTCGGGGACACGTTCGTGCAGACACCGGTCGGGGTGTTCTTCGGTCCCGACGGTCAGAAGACGCCCGGCAAGACCGTGCCGGACCCGTACTTCGGTGGTGTCGGCCCGGACCGTACCGGGTGCATCGAATGCGGATCGTGCATGACCGGCTGTCGGTACGGCGCCAAGAACACGCTGCTCAAGAACTACCTGGGGCTTGCCGAACGGGCCGGCGCCGAGGTGCATCCGCTGCGGACGGTGGCCGGGTTCGAACAACTGCCCGACGGCACCTGGCGCGTCGACACCGTGCGCACCGGCCGGTGGGCCCGCAAGGACAAGAAGTCGTTCACCGCGACGCATGTGGTGCTGGCCGCCGGGACCTGGGGCACGCAGCGGCTGCTGTTCAAGATGCGCGACACCGGCAAGCTGCCCGGTCTGTCGTCGCGCCTTGGCGTGCTGACGCGCACCAACTCCGAATCGATCGTCGGGGCAGGCCGCTACGAGATCACCCCCGATCTGGACCTCACCCACGGCGTGGCGATCACCTCGTCGATCCACCCGACGGCCGACACCCACATCGAACCCGTGCGCTACGGCAAGGGCTCCAACGCGATGGGGCTGCTGCAGACGCTGATGACCGACGGCGATGGGCCCGACGGCGCGGGCATCCCGCGGTGGAAGCAGCTGCTGCGCAACGCCGCAGAGGATCCCCGCGGCACGGTGCGTCTGCTCAACGTGCGGCACTGGAGCGAACGGACGCTCATCGCGCTGGTCATGCAGCACCTGGACAACTCGATCACCACCTACACCAGGCGCAACCGCCTGGGCATCCGGCGCTACCTCAGCAAGCAGGGCCACGGCGCGCCCAACCCGACCTGGATCCCGGTGGGCAACGAGGTGACCCGCCGGATCGCCAAGAAGATCGACGGCGTCGCCGGTGGCACCTGGGGCGAGCTGTTCAACATCCCACTGACCGCGCACTTCCTCGGCGGCGCGGCCATCGGCGACAGCCCGCAAACCGGCGTCATCGACCCCTACCAACGCGTCTACAACTACCCGACCCTGCACGTCATGGACGGCGCGGCGATCTCGGCCAACCTCGGCGTGAACCCGTCGCTGTCCATCACGGCCCAGGCCGAGCGGGCGACGTCGTTGTGGCCCAACAAGGGCGAGCAGGATCAGCGGCCCGCCCAGGGCGAGCCGTACCGGCGGCTCGCGCCCATCGCTCCGGTGCGTCCCGTGGTGCCCGCCGACGCCCCCGGTGCGCTGCGCCGGCTGCCGATTGAACCGGTGACCTCAGCGGGGTAGAACGACGATTGAGAACCTCCCCGGGTGGGTACCTACGTCCCCATCCCGGGGGCAACGGGCTCCCGGCCGGGAGGACATCGAGACATGCGGGCCGTGTTCCACGAACAGCTCACCGCGCTGAGCGACGAGCTGGGGGAGATGTGCGGTCTGGCGGCGAGCGCGATGGAGCGCGCGACGCAGGCTCTGCTGGAAGCGGATCTGCTGCTCGCCGAAGAGGTTCTCGACACCCACGAGCTGATAGCGCTGCGTGACCGGCATGTCGAGCAGACGGTGTTCAAGCTGCTCGCGTTGCAGCAGCCGGTGGCAAGTGAGCTGCGCATGGTCGTGGGTTCCATGCACATCGCCGCGGACCTGGACCGCATGGGCGCGCTCGCCTCACACGTCGCCCGGATCTCCCGGCTGCGGCATCCCGACTGCGCCGTACCCGCCGACGTCCGGGCCAGCATCGCCGCGATGGGCGCCGGGGCGGTCAAGCTCGCCAGGACCGCCCAAGAGGTGCTGATCTCGCGGGACCCGGACACCGCGGCGCGGTTGCGCGACGAGGACGACGCCGTCGACGCCGAGCACCGGCACCTGTTCACGCTTCTCATGGACAACAACTGGCAGGAAGGCGTGAGCTGCGCGGTCGACGTCGCCCTGCTCAGCCGCTACTACGAGCGGTTCGCCGACCACGCCGTCGAGATCGGCAAGCGCGTGGTTTTCGAGGCGACCGGCGGGATGCCGAGCCACAAGAAACTCGCGTGACTACCGGCTACCGGTAACCAGGCGGTACCGAGCGGATCACCAGGTAGATGCCAGGCAGCGTCGATGCTGCGTAAGGCCGGCCTGAGAGAAGGTTTTCGCAGCCTCAGCAACAGCTGGACAGCCGAAAATATTCCCTCTGACAGGTGGTAATCTCCATGTCCGATCAGAAGACCGTTCACGACGTCACCTACGACCTGCTCCGGACGCTCGGTCTGACAACAGTTTTCGGTAATCCCGGCTCCACCGAGGAGTCGTTTCTGCGGGATTTCCCCGAGGATTTCACCTACGTGCTTGCGCTGCAGGAAGCGTCGGCGCTGTCCATGGCCGACGGTTTCGCACAGGCGACGGGCAAGCCCGCGCTGGTGAACCTGCACACCGCGGCAGGCACCGGCAACGCGATGGGCAGCCTGGTCGCGGCCTACCGGGCCAACACGCCGCTGATCGTCACGGCCGGCCAGCAGACCCGCGAGATGTCGGTCGTTGACCCGTATCTCAACAATCCCGACGCGACCACGATGCCGAAGCCGTGGGTGAAGTGGTCCTATGAACCGGCCCGTGCCGAGGACGTCCCTGCGGCGTTCATGCAGGCCTATGCGATCGCGATGCAGCCGCCCATGGGGCCGGTGTTCCTGTCGATCCCGTTGGACGACTGGGACAAGCCGGCACTGGGACCGGCCACTGTGCGCAGCGTCAGCACCCGCGTCGCACCTGATGCCGATCGCCTGGCGCAGTTCGCCGAGCGGATCAACGCCGCCCAGCGGCCCATGCTGGTGCTCGGACCCGAGGTGGACCGCGCCGGGGCGTGGGACGCCGGGATCAAGTTCGCCGAAAAGCTCGGTGCGCCAGTGCATGCCAGCGCGCTGCCGGACCGCCTCTCGTTCCCCGAGGACCACCCGCTCTACGCAGGTCCGCTGCCCATGACCATCGCCGGGGTCGAACAGGCCGTCAGCGGTTATGATCTCGTCATCGTGGTCGGCGCGGAGGTGTTCCGCTACTACCCGTACGTGCCGGGGGAGTACCTGCCGGAAGGGACCGAGCTGCTGCAGATCACCGCCGACCCGCACAGGAGTTCGGTGGCCCCGGTGGGCGACAGCGTGATCGGCGACGTCGGCATCGCGTTGACCCAACTCACCGAGCTGATCGACACCCCGGTCGATCGGATTACTCCGAAACCCTTGGTGCGGCAGCGCCATTCGGACATCCCGTCGACGGCACCGATGACCTCCAACGCGGTCTACGAGGTGCTGAGCACCGTCAAACCCGACGACGCCGCAGTGGTCATGGAGTCGACGTCGACCATGCTCGACCTGTTCACCTGGCTGCCCACCACACATCCGGCGAGCTTCTTCGCCACGGGTAGCGGCGGTATCGGGTGGGGCGTGCCCGCGGCGGTGGGCATCGCCCTCGGTGACCGCGCCCGCGGCGTCGACCGCAAGGTCGTCGCGACGATCGGCGACGGCTCATTCCAGTACTCGATCCAGGCGATCTGGACTGCCGCGCAACACAAACTGCCGATCGTGTTCGTGGTGCTGCGCAACGGTGAATACGCGATCCTCAAGTCGTTCGCCGATCTGGAGAAGGCGCCGAACGTGCCCGGGTTGCAACTGCCCGGTCTGGACATCTCGTCGCTGGCCGCCGGGTTCGGTTGCCGCACCGCCACCGTCGAGAGCACCGACATGTTCGAGGCAGAGTTCAAGACCGCGCTGCAGGCCGACGGCCCCACGGTGCTGGTGGTGCCCACCCTGCCCCAACTGCCCCAGCTCGGCTGAGCCCGGTCACGAAAGGAGACGAAGCGATGCCCGTCTACACCGTCACCATCTCCCGCGGCACCTTGAACGGTGAGACCAAAGCGGCCCTCGCCGCCGAGATCACCACCATCCACTCCGCGGTCAACCATGTTCCCTCGACCTACGTCAACGTTCTGTTCAACGAGTTGGCGCCCAACAACGTCTACACCGACGGCAAGCCGGCCCGTCCGTTGATCATCAACGGATGGGTGCGCACCGGGCACTCCGACGAGCAGACCACCGCGCTGGTGACCCATGCGGCCACCCGGATCACCGGGATTCCCGCGGAGTGGGTGCTGGTGATCATCGGCAACAGCCCGGCGCGGTTCGCCATCGAAGGCGGCCGCATCCTGCCGGACCCGGGCCAGGAAACGGCCTGGCTCGCCGCGGCCACAACTGAACAGAGCTCGGGGCTCGGTGCGTGACGCCCGTCAGTGCCCGGCCGGCCTGCGCCGCAGCGGCTCCCGCCCAGGCGGCTGCTGGGGCGCAGGCAACAGCGGGTGGCGGGGCCGAATCGCCACCGTGGTCGGTCTCGACGTACTGAGCACCAACTCATCACCGGCGTGCCGGATGGCCAATGTGCCATCCGGCCCGTCGCGTACGGTGTACGTGACCTCGGCGTGATCGGCCTGGACCGTCACCCGGAACCCCTTCCAGCGCAACCGGAACCGCAGGCACGAGATCCCATCGGGCAGATGGGGATCCAGTGACAGCACGCCCTCGTCGTCACGCAGCCCGCCGAAGCCGACGACCAGCGCGGTCCACGCCCCGGCCAATGACGCCATGTGCAGACCGTCGCGGGTGTTGCGGTGCAGATCCCGCAGGTCGATCATGGCCGCCTCGTAGGTGTAGTCGTGGGCGAGTTGGAGATGACCCACGTCGGCGCACATCACGGCCTGGGTGCACGCCGACAGCGACGAGTCGCGCGTCGTGCGCCGCTCGTAGTAGTCGACGTTGCGGGCCTTCTGCTCCGGGGTGAACGCGTGGCTCTGCCACTGCATCGCCAGCACCAGATCCGCCTGCTTGAGCACCTGCGCCGGGTACAGCCGCACATACGGTTCGTTCATCAGCAGCGGGTAGACGGTGTTGGCCGAGAAGTCCCAATCCGCCAGCGTCGTGAACCCCTCGCACTGCGGATGGACACCCAGTTCCTCGTCATACGGGATGTGTGCGGCGTCGGCGGCGTCGCGCCACGAGGCGGTCTCCTCGGTCGTGACACCCATCGCGTACGCCGCGTCCGGATGGCGGAGACAGGCGTCGGCCGCGACGCGAAGATTGTGGGCCGCCATCAGATTGGTGAACACGTTGTCGCGCACCACCGCGGTGTACTCGTCGGGTCCGGTGACTCCGTCGAGGTGCCAGACGCCGTGGCGGTCGTGGTGCCCCAGCGACATCCACAGGCGTGCCGTCTCCACGAGAACCTCCAGACCGCATTCCTGTTCCAGCGAATGATCCCCGGTGACAATGCGATAGCGCTCGAATGCCATCGCGATGTCGGCATTGATGTGCCACGCCGCGGTGCCCGCGGGCCAGTACGCCGAACATTCCTCGCCGCGGATGGTGCGCCACGGGAAACTCGCGCCCTTGAGGTCGAGCAGCGCCGCCCGCTCACGCGCGAGGTCGAGCGTGGAGGCACGCCAGCGCAGCGCGTCCGCCGCGGCCTGCGGCTTGGTGTAGGTCAGCACCGGCAGCACGAAACCTTCGGTGTCCCAGAAGGCATGCCCGTCGTAACCGGTCCCGGTGAGGCCCTTGCCCGCGATGGCGCGGCGCTCTGCGCGTGCACTGGCCTGCAGCACGTGGAACAGCCCGAAGCGCACGGCCTGCTGACAGTCGGGGTCGCCTTCGACCTCGACGTCGGCGCTGTCCCAGAATTCGTCGAGATAGGCGCGCTGGGATTCCAGCAGACCCTGCCAACCGCTGTACCGGGCCCCGGTGATGGCACCCGCGGCCTGATCGCGCAGCGCGGGCCGTGACCGCAGGCTCGACCACCCGTAGGCCAGGTACTTGACGATGCGCAGCTTCTGGCCGGGACGTAAACCGCAGATGACGGTGGTGCGGGCCAGATCCTCGTAGGCGTCGGTGCTGATCTCGACGCGGCCGGGCACCTCGACGTCGTGATCCATCGCCGCGGCGATCATGAGCCCGCTGGCCTGGGTGCGATGCACGAGAAGCGCACCGTGGTCAGTCTTTTCGTGATGAATGGGTTGCAGCGGGTTCTTGAGTATCGCCGCCACGCGGGGGTCGCCGAGTGTTTCGGGTTGGTCCTCGTTGGCGACGAGCTCGGATTGCACCGTGACCCGGACGAACTGGTCGACGGCCTCGACGGTGTACTCGATGGCGGCGACGCCGCGGTGGGCCAGCGACACCAGTCGGGTGGATTCCACGCGGACCTGCTTGCGCGCGGGCGAGCACCAGTGGGCGCGCCGGTTGAGCGTTCCCGCGCGCATGTCGAGCATGCGCTCGTGGTCGATGAGCTCGCCGTAGCGCACGTCGAACGGTTCGTCGTCGACCAGCAGCCGCAGGATCTTGCCGTTGGTGACGTTGACCACCGTCTGGCCGGCCTCGGGGTACCCGAACCCGGCCTCCGCGTAGGGCAGTGGGCGCATCTCGAAGAGCCCGGCCAGATAGGTGCCGGGCAGGCCGTGCGGTTCACCTTCTTCGAGGTTGCCGCGCAATCCGATGTGGCCGTTGGACAACGCGAACAGCGACTCCGACTGCGCGAGCAGGTTCAGGTCCAGCCGGGTCTCACGTACCTGCCACGGTTCGACCGGGTACGCGTCGTGGGTGATCATCATGGCTGTGGCCGCTCTGCCGGCCGCTCCGAGGTGGGCAGCAGTTGCGCCAGGTCGGTCACCACTACGTCGGCCCCGTCGCGGCGCAGTTGCTCGGCCTGGCCCACCCGGTCGACGCCGACGACGAAGCCGAACTTGCCGGCGCGCCCGGCGGCCACACCCGACAACGCGTCCTCGAACACCGCGGCGTGCGCGGGAGCGACGTCCAGCAGTTCGGCGGCACGCAGGAAACTGTCGGGCGCGGGCTTGCCGGTGAGGTTCTCGTCGCGCATCGTCACCCCGTCGACACGGTGCTCGATCAACGTTGCGAGCCCGGTGATCTCCAGCACCTCTCGGGTGTTGGCGCTCGACGACACCACCGCGCGCCGCAGGTCCGCGGTCGCGGCCGCCTCCAGATACCGTCGTGACCCCTCGAACACCTCAACGCCATCCTTCCGCAACGTCGTGTGGAACATGTCGTTCTTGCGATTTCCCAGCCCGTGAACGGTCTCGGCGTCGGCGGAATCATCCGGTGCGCCCTCGGGCAGTTCGATGCCGCGGCTGGACAGAAACGACCGCACGCCGTCCTCACGCCGCTTGCCGTCGACGTACCGCAGGTAGTCGCCGGCGATGTCGAACGGCACGAACGGTTCCCCGGTGGACCGCGCCCGCGACCGCAGATAGTCGTCGAACATCGCCTTCCAGGCTTTCTTGTGCACGCTTGCCGTGTCGGTGAGCACGCCATCCAGGTCGAACAGGCACGCCGTGATCTGCTCAGGGAGCCCCAGCACAGGTCCTCGCTTCCGTCGGCTTGCTACATGTCACCCCACCACAACGGGACAGACGCCGAGGTGCACTTTCGGCAAGTGTTATCTGTCTGGGTTACCGCAATCCGGTTCGATCAATCTCGGAGTGGGACAGGCATCGGTTTGCCGGAGAGGGAGATCTCACGTCAGGGGCGCGCCCTGCGTGCCTTAACGTAATGAGCGGAAAGTCATCTCAGGGGGAACGGGTGGTCACCTTCTCAAATCTTCGTACTGCGCAGCCGCAACTTTGGCACGAGGTGGGCCTGGACTTGCGAACAGCCTCGATACTTCACGACGACACGTGTGATGAGATTCATGCCAATGGTGTGCGCGCCTTAGACAACAACTGGTACGACGCTCTCGGCGATCTCGCGAAGGCGGACTTGAGAAGGCTTGGATGAGGTGGCTTTTTCCGGAGCCCGCCCGGGGGATGTAACTTACTTCGATTATGCCGATGGGCCGGGCGGTAATGTAGATGGAGAGTCTCACCATGCCGCACTCGTGACCGCAGTACTTCCTGACGGCGACGTTTTGTATTCGCAACACACTCCAAGTGCGCAGAACTCGAGCCTCTATGGCCGGATTCCGCTTATCGAGCAAGGAGAGGGCGGCCAGCATTACACCATTGTGCGTCCAAGGCTCACATGGTAAAGGGCCCGAGGAAAGTCTCGGCTACAACCGCGGCACTTACCCTAGTCAGCTTCGTAATGCTACTGGTCGGCACCGCAGCCGCCGCGAGCCTCGAACGTATCGATACCTATCGCCTCGACACGATTCTGCGGGCCCCGTGTACGAAACGAGTGCTCGACGTAGCGCCGTTCGAGCCCGTGTTGTGGTTGATTGCATTGGGGGCATTATCTGCGGCTGTAATCGCGTCGCTGCTAGCGCTCGTGTTGGGGCGGTTTGGCGGTCGTACGCCCTCGCGTCGTGGCGTGTCCGTGGTCTTTGTCATTGCGGCCATAATTTTGGTGTTTTCCGCCGTTGCGTACGCCCATCCTTTCGATTTCTTGGACAGTTCTTTGCCAACGTGTGGTGCCGTTAGTCAAGGATCTGCGCTGTGATCGTCAAATGCTGCAGTGCGATATCGAGCGCGATTGGGGCGATCGCGGGAATGGTTGCCATATGGGCTCTTGCGGGATTTGTTGGAGTGGCCGCTTACCGGCGTCAGCAAATCCCAGCCCATCAATGTCTGGCGCAGATACCGGCCCCGTTGACCCTTTTTCACACCGGTGTCGTGGCGTTGGTAATCGCGGTCATTGCAGGTGTTTTGGCAATAATTCTCACGAGCGATGGCTTCCGAATGACCACCGTCTGGATTCTTGTTGTTTATGCGGTCATCATGGCTCCAATCTTAATTACAGCGTCAATTTACTACGGAAATATGCAACAGATTGGCTCCATGTCGCCGGCCGCATGTGTGAGCGGCGACGACGGACTGTAGGAGGAGGTTCCTTGACGGACGATATTCACATCAGGCCAGAGGAAGTGAAGAACTCTGGCGAACTGATTGACGATAAGGCCGAAGAGGCGAGGGCGCGCGTCATGACTCTCTACGACTCAGGAGCCATTGCCCATGAAGGGAACCCCGGTTTCTCCACGGGACCGGCACTGCTGGCATATTGCAATTCGATGCACGCCGAAGCGTTGATATAGATCGAGTTGGTCCTTCTCAAATGCCTCCGGAGGTGTCAGGAAGGGATCTGTAACTGATCCTTTGTGGGGTCCGCGTGTTGTCGCACGTGGGACCTCCTGACACACCCCGGAGGTGTTTTGTGTCTGTGCAGTGTGCTCCAGTCACGTCGTCCACGATCGTCGTTGCTGTTGATGTGGGCAAGACCTCGGCCTTGTTTTCGGTGACCGATGCTGCACGTCATCTGCTGGTCAGCCCGACAGAGTTCACGATGAACCGCTCAGGCTTGGGTGCTGCGGCGGCGAGCGTGATGGCGGCAGTTCCGGTGTCGGGGCAGGTCAAGGTGGCAGTGGAGGCTGCTGGCCACTATCACCGCCCAGTGCTTGATCACCGCTGGCCCGATGGCTGGGAGGTGTTGGAGCTCAATCCCGCCCATGTCGCCGAGCAGCGCCGCGCGCAGGGCCGACGCCGGATCAAGACTGACGTGATCGATCTGGAGGCGATCACCGAGCTGGCGCTGGCCGGGCGCGGGCGCGCCATCGCCGACCGCGATGTCGTGATCGGCGAGCTCAGCGCCTGGGCGGGACACCGAAGCCGGCGGGTCACCACGCGCACGGCGACAAAGAATCAGTTGCTCGGGCAGCTGGATCGGGCGTTTCCTGGGCTGACCCTGGCGCTGCCGGATGTGTTGGCCACCAAGATCGGCCGGCTGGTCGCCGCGGGAGTTCTCCGACCCCTGCCGGCTGGCCGCCCTCGGAGTGAATCGGCTGATCCGTTTCGCCGCGGCACGCGACCTGCAGCTGCGCCGTCCCGTCGCCGAGCGGCTGGTCGCCGCAGCCCGCGATGCGCTGCCTACCCGGGACGCGGCGATCTCCCGCCAGATCCTGGCCGCCGACCTGAACCTGCTCGCCGACCTAGATTCACAGATCCAGGCCGCTGAGGCCGCGTTGGCAGTGCTGTTGCCGCGCAGCCCGTTCGCCACCCTGACCACCGTTCCGGGTTGGGGTGTGGTGCGAGTAGCCAATTACGCAGCAGCCCTGGGTGATCCGTCCCGTTGGCCCGGCCCGCGACAAATCTACCGGGCCTCGGGACTCTCACCGATGCAGTACGAATCCGCCCACAAACGCCGTGACGGCGGCATCAGTCGCGAGGGCAGCGTGGCCTTGCGCCGCGCCTTGATCGACCTCGGCCTCGGCCTATGGCTGACCGAACCGGCGGCCAAGGCTTACGCCGGCGGACTCAAAGCTCGCGGCAAACGTGGCGGGGTCATCGCCTGTGCGCTGGCCCACCGTGCCAACCGCATCGCCCACGCCTTGGTGCGCGACCACACCGCCTACGACCCGGCCCGCTGGGTTTGACCAACCTCGCCATCGACGAAAGGACCAGCCTCAATCCCACCTTCACAAGTCCCGTCGGCAGTGCCACGCTGAACAGACGGGACGAAGGGCCGGATCAGATGCCGCCGGCGTTATGGCGGACCTCCGCAGGTTACGCCGCGTCTAACTTGGCACCCGACCCTTCGCCTCCAAGGCAGCCCGAACGACGCCAGATGACCCCTGCCGAGGTCGCATACGTCAACGTGGGCGCCCGGCCCCCCGGTCAGTCCCTGGCCAGCCACCGACACCACACACGAACCCACAACACCCGCATCCCGGATGTCGGTGCCTTGCACCCACCAACAGTCTTGACACGACCTACAGCCAGTTAGACGCGGTGCGACGGCTTCAGGAGACTGGTCAAAAGATAATTGCCGCGGCGCAAGGTATCGATCGAACGGACGACAAATCGGCTGAAGCGATCAGTCGAGTGGCCACTGCGCTGGACGATTCGGGTAGCTGATTCGAAGTCTTACCGGCATTCGTTCGTACCCAGAGGGTCAACACCGGGCCGGGTACCAGCGGCAACGACCAGCGCGGCTCTTAGACTGTTGCGGTGGCATCAGAATCTCCCCGCCCCGTCCTCGTCATCGACTACGGCGCGCAGTACGCCCAGCTGATCGCACGGCGGGTCCGCGAGGCGCGGGTGTATTCGGAAGTGGTTCCGCACACCGCCGGTGTGGAGGAGATCAAGGCCAGGGATCCCCAGGCCATCGTGCTGTCGGGCGGGCCTGCCAGCGTCTACAGCGAGGGCGCACCGCAACTCGACCCGGCGCTTTTCGACCTCGACGTGCCGGTGTTCGGCATCTGCTACGGCTTCCAGGCCATGGCTCAGGCCCTTGGCGGCACCGTCGAGCGCACCGGAACCAGTGAGTTCGGCCGCACCGAGCTGAAGGTGGCAGGCGGCGACCTGCATTCCGAGCTGCCCGCCACGCAGCCGGTGTGGATGAGCCATGGCGACGCGGTGACCGCGGCGCCCGAGGGCTTCGACGTGGTCGCCTCCAGCGCCGGAGCCCCCGTCGCAGGCTTCGAGAACCGCGCGCGCCGGCTCGCGGGCGTGCAGTATCACCCCGAGGTACTGCACTCGCCGCACGGCCAGCAGGTGCTCAGCCGGTTCCTGCACGACTTCGCCGGGATCGACGCGACCTGGACACCCGCCAACATCGCCGATCAGCTGATCGAAGCGGTGCGCGAGCAGATCGGCGACGGCCGCGCGATCTGCGGCCTGTCCGGCGGCGTGGACTCCGCCGTCGCCGCCGCTCTCGTGCAGCGCGCGATCGGGGACCGGCTGACCTGTGTGTTCGTCGACCACGGCCTGCTGCGCGCCGGTGAGCGTGCGCAGGTGCAGCGGGACTTCGTCGCCGCGACCGGCGCGAGACTGGTCACCGTCGACGTGGCCGACCGGTTCCTGGAAGCGCTGACCGGTGTGACCAATCCCGAGGGCAAGCGCAAGATCATCGGCCGGGAGTTCATCCGCGCGTTCGAGGGCGCGGTGCGCGACCTCGTAGCAGATGGCGCGGCCGGCGACGGCGACATCGAGTTCCTGGTGCAGGGCACGCTGTACCCCGACGTCGTGGAATCCGGCGGCGGCTCCGGGACGGCCAACATCAAGAGTCACCACAACGTCGGCGGGTTGCCCGACGACCTGAAGTTCAAGCTCGTCGAGCCGTTGCGGCTGCTGTTCAAAGACGAGGTCCGCGCGGTCGGCCGGGAACTCGGCCTTCCCGAGGAAATCGTTGCGCGCCAACCTTTCCCGGGTCCTGGCCTCGGAATCCGGATCGTCGGTGAGGTCACCGCCGAGCGGTTGGAGACGCTGCGTCGCGCCGACGCCATCGCGCGCGAGGAACTGACGGCCGCCGGTCTGGACAATCAGATCTGGCAGTGTCCGGTGGTGCTGCTGGCCGACGTCCGCTCCGTCGGTGTGCAGGGCGACGGACGCACCTACGGGCATCCGATCGTGCTGCGACCGGTGTCCAGCGAGGACGCCATGACCGCCGACTGGACGCGGGTGCCTTACGAAGTGCTGGAACGCATTTCGACCCGCATCACCAATGAGGTGCGCGAGGTCAACCGCGTGGTGCTGGACATCACCAGCAAGCCGCCGGGCACCATCGAGTGGGAGTGATCGCCTCCTCGTGAAGTACACCCCGGGATGGCAGCCCACGCCGGTGGACTGGACGGCGACGCGGGGCAGGATTCTTCTGGCCGCGTCGCAACTGTTCGCTCAGCGCGGGTATTTCGGCACCTCGACACGGGACATCGCCGATGCGGTCTCGATTCGCCAGCCGTCGCTGTTCCACCACTTCAGCGCGAAGCAGGAGATCTTCCGCACTCTGGTGGAGTTGGATCTCGGTCCGTCGATCGACCGGGTGCGGCAGCGCCTCGCCGAAGAGTCGACGTGGGCCGAGAAACTCCATCTGACCGTGGCGTGCGACGTTCGTGAGATCCTCGCGCAGCCTTTCGACGCCAGGGGCCTGTACCAGGACGCCGTGCTGGCCATGCCGGAGTTCGACGAGGAGAGGCGTGGCATCGAACTGTTCCATGATCTCGTCGAGACGCTGATCCGGTCGGGGACCGACGCCGGTGAGTTCGTCGACTTCGAAGCGAGTTTCGTTCTGCGCGCGGCGAACGGCGTGATGTTCGAAGCCTTGCGTGAGCAGGGCGGCCCTACCGGTCGGATGCGGGTGCGGCGACCTCTGCAGGCCGCTGATTTCGTGCTGCGGGCCGTCATGGTGGACCCGACCGACCTCCCGCGGATCCGGGCGATCACCGAAAATCGCCTGGTCAAGGGCGTCTTGCCGGCTGGTCGTTGACCCGGCGTCGCGGCGCTTGCAGGTGACCGGAGTATTTCTCAGGTCAATTCGTCGTTAATTACCTCCATTCCGGGTGCCTATCGGCCGATAGGCGCCTATCGTTCGATAGGGAAGGTCCGGCCCGTTCAATCCGGAGGTAATCGTGAAAACCGCTCTCACTGTTCTTGCCGTGGGTTTCGCCGCAGTGTCGCTCGCCGGATCGCTGGCCGGGTGCTCCTCTTCGGAGGGCGCCGCGCCCGCGCCGACCGGTCCCGCCAAGGTGACGCCACCGGCAATCCTCACCGCCGACACGTTGAAGATCTGCGCCCCCAACGACGGCACGCCACCCAGCGTCTACCACGACGAAAGCGGTGACCTGGTGGGCAGTGAGGTGGATCTGGGCAAGGCCATCGCGGCGAATCTCGGTCTCAAGCCCGAGTTCGTGCAGTCGGCGTTCGCCGCCGTCATCCCGACACTGCAGGCCAAGCAGTGCGACGTGATCATGGCTCAGCTCTACATCAAGCCAGAGCGGGAGAAGGTGGTCGACTTCGTCCCGTACGTCTACTCAGGCACGGGCATCGCCGTGTCCAAGGCACATCCCGCCGCGATCACCGGGATGGACGACAGTCTCTGCGGCAAGAAGGTGATGGTGGCCGTGGGCACGACAGCCGAGGTGCTGTCGCAGGAACAGTCCGACAAATGCACCGCGGCGGGCAAGCCGCCGGTCGACATCAACCGCAACAACCACGCCGACGTGTCGATACAGCAAGTGCAGAACGGCCAGGTCGACGCCTACCTCGACACCGCCGAGACCATCGGCTACTACGAGACCAAGACCGGCGCACAGATCCAGATGGCCGGCCAACCGTTCGGCACCATCAAGATCGGCGCCGCGACGCTGAAGGGGAACACCGCCCTGCACGACGCCATCCAGCAAGCGCTCGAAGCCCTCGAATCCGACGGCACGTACGACAAGATCCTCGATCAGTGGGGACAAAGCGAACTGTCGATCCAGAAGTGATTGCGGTGCAATGAACTTCGACTGGACATTCTTCTGGAAGAGCCTGCTGACCCCCAGCGACGCGTTCCTCGAGGGGTTGGTGCTCACGGTCGTGATCTCGATCGTCGCGATGGTGCTTGCCACGGTCGCGGGACTGATCGTGGCGCTGATGCGGCGATCGCGCCTGTCGGCGGTGCGATGGGTTGCGGGGGTGTACATCTGGGTGATCCGCGGAACCCCGCTCCTGGTACAACTGGTGCTGATCTACACGGGCCTGGCGGCCGCGGGCCTCTATCAGTTCCATGACGTCTCGGTTCTCGGAGTGTCGGTGAAGGCGGCCCTGCAGGCCGCGATCATCGGGTTGATGATCAACGAAAGCGCCTATATCGCCGAGATCATCCGTGCCGGGCTGGATTCGGTGTCCAAGGGGCAGTTCGAGGCGGCCGCGTCACTGGGGATGAAACCGGCCAAGGTGATGCGCTGGATCATCGTCCCCCAAGCGCTGCGGGTCATGGTGCCACCCCTGGGGAACTCGTTCAACGGGCTGATGAAGACCACGTCCGTGCTCAGCGTCATCGGGGTCAGCGAGATGTTCCTCGTCACCCAGTCGATCAGCTCCGCCACGTTCCATACCTTCGAAATCTTCATCGTCGCCGCCATCTACTACCTGGCGCTGACCACGGTCTGGACGTTCATCCAGGCGGCCATCGAGAACCGCCTGGCCCGACAACTCGGGATCGAGCAGCGCGTCCCGATCACCCAACGCCTGCTGGGTGCCCGGCGCGCAGCGGCCGCACCGTTGGAACCCGCAGGGGTCAGGTGAGACATGCTGAAGGAAAACATGACAAGCGCATCCGAGGCGACCGCCGAGACCGTGGTGTCCGTGCGCAACGTGTCCTGCACCCTCGGCGGCCGCAGAGTCCTCGACGACGTGTCACTGGACGTCCAGCGCGGACAGGTAGTCGTGCTCATCGGCCCGTCGGGTGCGGGCAAGACCACGCTGCTGAGGTCGCTGAACCACCTGGAGGAGGTTGACACCGGCACGATCCTGATCGCCGGCGTCCCGATCGGGCACCGCAATTTGACCGACAAGCGCAAGGTCGGCACCGCCGAACTCGCCCGGCGCCGTCGTGAGATCGGGTTCGTCTTCCAGCATTTCAACCTTTTCCCGCACATGACCGCCGCCGAGAACATCTGGAACGCCCCTGTGCGGGTGCTCGGTATCCCCAAGGGCAAAGCCGAACAGGACGCGTTGGCCCTGCTGGAGCGGGTGGGTCTGGCCGACAAAGCCAATGCCCGGCCGAGTCAGCTCTCGGGTGGGCAACAGCAGCGGGTGGCCATCGCCCGCGCACTCGCCATGCGTCCCAAGGTGATGCTGTTCGACGAACCGACCAGCGCTCTGGACGTCGAGATGGTCGGTGAGGTGCTCGCGGTGATGCGTGAACTCGCCGCCGAGAACATGACGATGGTGGTGGTGACCCACGAAATGCGCTTCGCGCGGGAGGTCGCCGACCGCATCATCGTCATGGATGGTGGGCGCATCATCGAAGACGCGCCACCGGCAGAGCTTTTCGCAAACCCACGTCACGAACGCACCAAGGCGTTTCTCTCCACCATCCGCTAGGAGCCCTTTCACCGTGTCGACTTTCACCGGCGCATTGGCGTCACCGCATGCCCTGGCCACCGAGGCCGGCATGGCGGCCTTCGCCGCAGGCGGCAACGCAATCGACGCCGCGATCAGCGCCGCAGCCGTGCTCACCGTGGTCTACCCCCACAATGTCGCACTGGGTGGCGATCTCATCGCCCTCGTGCGCATCCCGAACGGAACCATCCGGTGCGTCAACGCATCCGGATGGTCGGGTGCGGCCGCGACCGCCGAGCGGATGCGAAACCGGCACGGCCGGTCGTTGCCTGCGCGGAATGCCGACTCGGTGACCGTCCCCGGTGGTGTACGCGGTTGGGAGGCGCTGCGCAGCCTGGGTTCCAGGATCACCTGGGCGCAGACTCTCGCGCCGGCTCAGCGCGCGGCGCAAGGCGGTGTGGCGGTGTCGAAATCGCTGGCCCATCACATCACCGATCCGGAGAACGCCGACCTTGTCGACTCCGAGGACTTCTGCCGCGTGTTCCGCCCCGGCGGACGCATGTTGACGCCGGGCGAGCTGCTGGTGCAGCCCGCTCTGGCCGCGACGCTGGCGGCGCTGCGCCGGCAGGGTCCCAACGCGTTCTACGTCGGCACGATCGCCGACAGCATGCTCGCACATCTGGCAAAGCACGGATCCTGCCTGACAGCAGCTGATTTCGCGGAGTTCACGCCCGAGTTCACCGAACCGCTGTCGGCGCGATTCGGCGATCTGACCGTGTCGACCAGCCCACCGAACACGCACGGGTTCACGATGTTGCGCGCGTTGCGCGCGATCGAGGAACGCGATGTGGCGGATCCGCTCGGGACCGAGATGGGGACCCTGATGCGAATCTTCCATCACGGCAACCATCTGCGCGAGCGCCATCTCGGAGATCCGCGGCTGATCGAGATCGACATGCATGGACTGGTCAACGGTGCGCTGGGTGAGGTCGCCGAGCTGGGTGAGCATTCCGGTCCGGTCACGGTGCCCCACGGCGACACCGTGGGCGTTGCGGCCGCCGATTCCGACGGCTTCGCGGTGTCTTTGATCCAGAGCGTCTATCACGCCTTCGGTTCTGGTCTGATCGATCCCGAGACGGGGGTGTTGTTCCACAATCGCGGTACCAGTTTCTCGTTGGATGCCGGCTCGCCGAATGTGGTCGCGCCGCGCAAACGGCCGGCACACACGCTCATGCCGGTGCTGACCACCCGTGACGGCGCGGTACGGCATGTGCTGTCGACAATGGGCGGCCAGGGGCAGCCGCAGATCCTGACGCAGGTCCTGTTGCACGCGGTGGCAGGGGAGTCGGCACGGGCCGCGGTGTCAGCGCCTCGCGCCATCGTCGGTGCCCAGGTCGACGGCGCCACCGCGGACACCGTCGCGATGGAGGCTGATCTGGGTGGGCGCGCCCGAGAATCTGTGCACGCCAGTGGCCTTGGCGTGGTCGAGGTGGCTGTGCACACCGAGGCGATGGGGCAGGCCAACGCGGTGTTCATCGACGACGGTGCCATGCAGGCCGCATCGGACCCGAGGTCCGACGGCGCCGGGATGGTGGCCCACTATCCCCGGGGTCCGCTGACCAGCGGGTGATTTTCCCTCGCGAGCAGTAGCTCCTATGTCAAGCCGCTGCTGATTGTGGCGGCTGACTGGGGGTTTGGTGTGCGGTGTCGTGGCGTAGGGCGTGGTAGACGCGGCGGGCGATGCGGCGTTTGACGCAGCGTAGGGCGGCGGCTTTGGTTTTCCCGGCTTCTCGGAGGCGTTGGTAGTACTGGTGTCCGGGGCTGTTGGGCATACGGATCTGGGTCAACGCGATGCGGTGAAAAGCCGCGTTGAGTTGACGGTTACCAGCCCGGCTGAGGCGCATTTGTCCGGCGCTGGCTCCCGACCATGCCGGGATCGGGGCCACCCCGCAGTGAGCGGCGAACGCCGGTTCGCTGCGAAACCGGTCGATCCCGGCGGCTTCGGCGACGATCTTGGCCGCGGTTAACTCCGCGCACCCTTCAATCGCCAGCAGCGCCAGGGCGATCTGCTGGACCCGGGCGCTCAGGCGTTTGGCCAGGGCGTTGATCTCGGTGGTTAGCCGGATGATGTCGACCAGCTCGGCTCGAGCGATTTCGGCGAGCACCCCGGTCGGCTCGGCCAGCCAGGCCTGCAGGGCCTGCTGATGCTTGAGGGTGTCAAGCGCACCTACCGTGGCAGCCTGCTCGGGATCGAGGTCGTGGATATGCCAGCGCAGCCGGTTGATCGCCGCGGTGCGTTGGGCGACAAGCACATCGCGGCGATCGGTGAGCAGCTTGAGCTCCAGGGAGGTCTGGTCATGGCTGGCGACGGGCAGGTCCGGTTCGCGCAGCACCGCCCGGGCCACCGCCAGCGCATCGATCGGATCGGACTTGCCGCGGCTACGTGCGGACTTGCGCACCGCGGCCATCAGTTTGGTGGGTACCCGCACCACCTGCTGGCCTGCGCTGAGCAGATCACGTTCCAGGCGGGCGGACATGTTGCGGCAGTCCTCGATGCCCCAGACCAGCTCGCCGCCGAACTCCTCGCGTGCCCACGCAATCGCGGCGCGGTGCCCGGCGGTGGTCGCCCGCACGGTCTTGCTGCCCAGTTTGCGTCCGACCTCGTCGACAGCGACAAAGGTGTGGCTGGACTTGTGCACATCGGCTCCAACAACAACCATGGTGGTTGCCTCCTTCACCAGTGAACAGAGGTGTGTTGAGGTCGGGCCGGCCGGCGGACACTTCTCAGTCGGGGCGATGCCACGCTCCTATCAAGTCACGCCGGTCGGTCCTTCACACCTGGTGCCGGCACTACTGCTCAGCGCCAACCCCCCCGGGGCGGCAGACGCAAAACGAGCCAGACACCAGATGATCCAGACCCAACCACCGCAACGCGGCAAAATCCAGACTGACACTGAGACGCAAAACTGCTCATTTTCGCGCGAAAAAGGGCAGTTTTGCGTCTGCTCGGCCGAAGAAACTAGCGGGGTGGGTCGCCGCGCCAGCGGAAACTGTTGACGTACTTGCCCATGTCGAGGGCGAGCTGCAGGTTCGCCCCGGAGGGCTTGCTGGCACCCAAGTTCGGCCCGAATTCGTGGAACGGTCCGACCGCCGAGGCGATCAGGGCGAGGTCGTTCTTGATGGCCACCATGACGATCACCCGCATGCGCGCGTAACTGGCCGTCGCACCCTGGGGCCAGCAGTCGGCGACGAGCCCGTAGCCGGGCTGGTAGCCGACCATGGCGTTGGGAATTTCATAGGCCGTCTTGGTGTCCGGGAAGGTTTTCCCGACAAGGGTGTTGGCGATCTCCTGCGGGGACCTGCCGTCGGCGGGCTGGCTGAACAACTGCAGCATTCCGCCGTCGCCTGCGGTGAACTCCGCGGTGACGCCGGTGTTGTCGGTCGAGATGTTGTAGGCCGACCCTTCGATCGGGTACGACACCGAGAAGCTGCCGTCGGGTGCGGTGAACACCGGGTTGATGGCCACCGGTTCGCCCATCGGTGGTGCACCGCAATCCGGTGGGCACATGTATCGAGCGGGCGGCTTGCTCACCGAACTCGCGATCCACGCCAGGACACCGCCGACGATCGCGATGCCGGTGCACAGCACGGCCAGCACCTTCCACAGCGACGGCCTGTGTGTCGGTTCGGCCCGGTAGGTGCCCCTGGGCACCGCGTACCCGGGGAAGAACTCCGTGGGTGTGGTGGTGGTCATCCGGCGTCGGCCCTCCGCTGCCGGACCGGCCGGTTCTCCCGCCGCTCGCTGCGGGAGGACCGCGACGACGCGTGCGTGGCCGCACCGCAGTGCGCGCAGAACGCCATGTCCGGAACCACGTGGCCGCAGCGCGGGCAGAGAATGGGCTTGTCCGAGGCGATCTCGTCGTGGGCCTCGTGCAGCAACGCGAGGTGCAGGCCGACGCGCAGCGCGAACATCGCCACCAGCGCCACCGCCACATGCACGGCCAACTGGATCCACTGCGGCACCCGCGCGACGTCGATCAACCCCAGGCCGGCATAGACGAGGACGACGATGAGCCCGCATCCCAACATCACGGCCCGCACATAGCCGGGATGCTGGTGGACCTTGCTCGGCGGGCGGGTGAACCACAGTGCCGCACCGATCAGACCGCCCACGGCGGCCGCGGTGAGCGGCACGGCGAAACCACGGATGCCGGCCTCGACGAACAGTCCGGACATCGGCCGGTTGCGGGCCACCATGCCGGTGGTGAGCTGCGGAGCCAGCCGGGTCAGCGTGGCGGCCGCGGTGAACGCCGTTGCGCCCAGCGCGCCGATCATGAACCCGTCCAGCGATTCCCGCGTGGGTGGCCGCAGCAGCCGGATGGCCACCGCGGGCACCACCATCAGCAGCAGACCGCCGATGGGGACGCCGAGTCCGTTGCGCAGCAGCCGATATCCGGTGATGCCCGAGCCCAGCGGCACGCCATAGGACCTGGCCATCATGGTGCCGGTGAGCAACACCCAGCCGATTCCGAGCGCGATGCCCAGCGCGGCCGTCAACACCAGCGTGCTCTTGGGCAGATCGCTGAACGCGTCGGACTCCTGCAGGTAGATGAGGAACAACAGCGGCAGTCCGAGCGCGGCGACCGCGATCAGCGCCGAGGGCAACCGGAGATACGCGCACACCACCAGCGCGATCACCAACACTGCCATCGCGATCCGGAACGGGATGCGCGACCGGTGCGACAGGTGCGGGAACAGCGAACTGGTGATCGCCGGCTTCAGCAGATGCTCTTCGGGTGCGACGCAGGACGCGGTGACGCGCAACCACTCCGGGCCGTCCCCGGGCTCCTTGTCGAGGTGGACCCCGCACAGGCCGCAGTACTTACCCTTGGGCACGTCGACCTTGCAGACGCGGCACTCGGTCACCGGAACCTCGTCCGGGTTGGCATCCGGGTTGGCACCGTCTGGGTTGGCACCGTCATCGGGTGGTTGGGTCATGGGTTCGCCTTCTGTAGCACGAGAAGGTTTTTCACCAGGTTCTCGGTGTCGGGGGTGCCGAGGCCGGTGACCAGGTCGTAGCCGGGTCCCGCGGTGGCCACGGCGTTGCCGCCGAGCGTGACATCGCGGAACGCCGGAAGCGGTGCGCCACGTGCGATCTGGTACAGCATCGGGTTGAGATCACCGATCGCCCGGCCGCCGTTGGCGATGAGGTACTGGTTCATGACCGCGGCGATACCTGCCCACAGCGGAGCGGCCTGGGATGTGCCGCCACCCACCAGAACCTGGTTGTTCAGAACGATTTTCACGCCCGTGAACGGATCGGCCACCGCGGCGATGTCGGGGGTCAACCTGCGTTGCACGCTGCCGTCGTCCGGGGCGGAGAGCCCCTGCTGCCAGGCGGGCCGGTCGAACAGTGCCGAGACGCCGCCGCCGGTGCCCTGCGACAGGGGGACGTCGAACCAGGCCTGCTCGGCCAGCCAGGCGCCGTCGGCCGTGGTGGACAGCGTGGTACCGCCGACATCGGTGATCTCCGGGAGCGACGCGACCGAATCCAGGCCGATGTCGTCGTCCCCCGGCGCGGATGACCAGTCCTGTCCGCCTTTGCATTCCAGGCCCGCGAGATCACCGCTGGCGTTGAAGGCGGTGGTGCCGCGGGCATGTGCGGCGGCCAGTGCCGTGCGGACGGGCGCGAGGTCGGCCGCGGTGATCAGCTTGTCGCAGCCCCAGCCGATCGAAAAGCTCCACACCGCACCGGGAAACTGCCGGTCGGCGTCTTCGAGCATCTGCCCGATCTTCACGTAGGCGCCGTCACCCTGGACGGTGGGGCGGGCATTGACAACGACCTTCTGGGCGTCGGGGGCGATGGCGTGGGCCACCTGCAGATCCATGGTGGTTTCGCCGCGCGGTGCGCTCGGCTGTCCGCCGATCAGGATCGGGGTGAACCGGGGCAGTCCGAATGTGGTTGCGTACGTGTCGAGATCGGCCTGATCGAACCCGTCGAAGGCGAAGATGACGATCGTCTGGCCCTTGCCGGTGAACCCCTGTTCGGCCAGGCTGCGCAGGTTGTAGGTGTTGCGCAGCAACTGCGGCGTGAGCCCGCGGTCGGGCACCTCGGCGGGCAGGTGCTGCAGGTCGGGGATGTTCATCCGGTACGGGGTGTAGCCGAGGATCCGGCCCACCTCGGTGACCTCTGCGCGCACCGGTTCGGGAATCGACGGCTGCTGCGGCGAGGCGTAGAACTCCTGACCGCGTCTGCCGCGGTAGTCGTGGATGTCCACCTCGAAGGCGGTGGCCATGGCGGCGGGTGGGCCCTCGACGATCGCCCACCGGTCACCGGGGCGCCACCGTACCGAAAGCCCGTGTTCGCGCGCCCACCTCGTCAACGCGTCGGGGGACCCGTCGAGGGTCACGGTGAGCTGAACGGGCCCGCTGTCGGAGGGGCCGAGATCGGTTGAGGCAGCGAGCAGATGAGCGTACGGGCCGGCTATCTCAGCCGGCCCGTGCCCGTCCGGTCCCGATGCAATCCGAAAATCGGCGACCAGCAGTGCGCCGATCATGATCAGCACCAGCGACCAGTGCGTATACCAATGCCTTGAGTACCAATGCCTGAAGCCGCCGGTGTTGTGAACGGATACGCCGACGTGACGTCGTTTACCAGCCATACTGCAGCGGCTTCAGGTCAGTGGTGTCGAGCGTCGACTATCCGGTGTTCTCGCGGTTGCCCGGGATGGCGGTCTGCGGACCGGGCGCCTTCACCGAAGGCGTGAACAGGTTGCCGCCGGTGGGGTTGATCGACTTCTCGGTCGGTTCGACCGGTGGCGGCGGGGCCGGGGTTTCTGCCGGCGACGTGGTCGTCGTCGTGGTGGTGGTCGGCGTGGTGGTCTCGGGAGCTTCTTCCTCGGTACCGCACGCCGCGGTGAACGAGATCATCCCGATGACTGCCGCACCGCCTGCAATGACGGTGAGCCGACGGGTCAACTGTTTCATGGTCTGGGTGTCCTCACTGTCCCCCGGGTTGTCAAGAGTTGGCCTTCGGTGAATCCGTCAGTGAAGCGTGGTGGATTCCCACTCTTTGCAACGCAAAGCGTGGCCCAGTCCCATCCCGAAGCGGGTTTCTGGTGCACTGACTTTAACGTACTGCGGAAACAGGCGCAGGGGCATTGTTGCTGGCTGTACTCCCGCTCGTGATCTGAGTGTCGACAGGGGCATCCGGGAGGCGTCGAAAGGGCGCCCTGGAGGTGGTGGCCGGGTGGTGGCCGGGTGGTGGCCGGGGCGTCATCGGCGGCTTGACGGTGTCGGTGGGTCGGTGTTTACTCGAGCAATCGAACATACATTCGAACATGATCGGATTCTGCTGGTGTGGGAGGTGCTGGTGTGACAGCTGCGGCTGACCTTGATGTGCGCCGGCTGACCCGCGCTGAGCAGGTAGAACATCTCCGTCGCAAGATGGCGTCGGTGTCGGCCAAGGTGGGTCCCGCGCATCGCGGGGTGCCGAGGTCCGATGATCTCATCTCACCCGTAGAACCTTTGCTGTCGGGTCCCGAACCGCAGGACGACGCCGCGCCGGAGCAGTTGCCCAGGACGTTGCCGCGCGGGACGGTCGCGGTCGCGAGAGGCGCCAGGTCGTTGACGCTGGGCATGGTCGCGGCGGTGACGGCTGCCGGTGGTCACGCCGTCATCATCGGCCAGCCCGATGCCGGGCTGCTGGCGGCGGTCGAGATGGGGGCCGACCTGAGCCGTCTCGCGGTCATCCCCGATCCGGGCGCCGACCCCGTCGAGGTGGCCTCGGTGCTCATGGACGGCATGGACCTGGTGGTGCTCGGGTTGGGCGGGCGCTCGGTCCCGCCGAGTCGCACGCGGGTGATGACGGCACGGGCCCGGCAGAAAGGCTGCACCCTGCTGGTGGCCGACGGGGACTGGCAGGGGTCATCGGCCCGGCTGGAGGCCAGGGTCTGTGGGTACGAGGTGACCGGTGCGGGCCGGGGTGAGCCGACGCCGGGTCGCGGCCGGATCGGCCGGGTCCGGTTGACGATGCGCAGCAGGGGGCGGGCCCTCGGGCCGGTACGTGCGGTAGGCGGTTGACCATGCCCGTGGGTTCCCGGGTGCTCGCCCTGTGGTGCATGGACTGGCCCGCGGTCGCCGCGGCCGGTGCGGCGGGTCTGCCGCCGACTGCCCCGATCGCGGTCACGCTGGCCAACCGGGTCATCGCGTGTTCGGCTGCGGCGCGTGCCGTCGGGGTGCGCCGGGGTCTGCGCAGGCGGGAGGCGCAGGCCCGCTGCCCGGATCTGCATGTCGTGACGGCGGATCCGGCCAGGGACGCCAGACATTTCGAGCGGGTGACCGCCGCGGTCGACGAGCTCGTGCCGCGTGCAGAGGTGCTGCGGCCGGGTCTGTTGGTGTTGACGGTGCGCGGCGCGGCCCGGTACTTCGGATCCGAAGACGCAGCGGCCGAACGCCTCGTGGATGCGGTGGCGGCCACCGGGGTGGAGTGTCAGGTCGGCATCGCCGATCAACTGTCCACCGCGGTCTTCGCGGCCAGGGCCGGACGGATCATCGCGCCGGGGGAGGACGCGTCGTTTCTGTCCGACCTGTCCATCCGCCAGCTGGCCACCGAACCCGCACTGGCCGCACCGGATCGCGACGCTCTGGCGGATCTGTTGTGGCGCATGGGTATTCGCACCCTGGGGCAGTTCGCGGCGCTGTCGCGTACCGATGTGGCCTCGCGGTTCGGCGACGACGCGGTCGTCGCCCACCGGTTCGCGCGCGGTGAGCCGGCCCGGGCGCCCTCCGGACGGGACCCGGCCGCCGAACTCGACGCGGTGCTGGATTGCGATCCACCGATCGAGCGGGTGGACGCCGCGGCCTTCGCGGGACGCTCACTCGCGGTCACCCTGCACCGCAGCCTGGAGGCGGCCGGTGTCGGCTGCACCAGGCTGGCCATCCATGCGGTCACCGCCAACGGTGAACAACTGGAACGGGTCTGGCGATGCGCAGAACCGCTGACCGAGGACGCCACCGCCGACCGGGTGCGCTGGCAGTTGGACGGCTGGCTGAACCGTCGCACCGGCGACCGGCCCAGCGCGCCGATCACGGTGCTGCGGCTGCGGCCGGTGGAGGTGGTGTCGTCGGCGGCGCTGCAGTTGCCGTTGTGGGGCGGTATCGGAGAAGAGGACCGGCTGCGGGCCAGGCGCGCCCTGGTGCGCGTGCAGGGGCTGCTCGGGCCGGAGGCCGTGCAGGTGCCGGTGCTCAGCGGTGGGCGGGGCCCGGCGGAGCGCATCACGTTCACCGCGCTGGGGGACGAGCCGGTGCCCCAGGCCGACCCGCGTCAGCCGTGGCCCGGTCAGCTGCCCGAGCCGTCGCCGACCGTGCTGCTCGATGATCCGGTGGAACTGCTTGATGCACAAGGCAACCCGGTTCGGGTGACCAGCCGGGGACTGTTCTCGTCCGATCCGTCGCGGCTGTCAGGTGCCGGAAGACGCGACGGAGTCCTGCGCTGGTGGGCCGGGCCATGGCCGGTCGACGAGCGGTGGTGGGATCCGGAGAACCGCGGCACGGGTCGTACGGCGCGGGCGCAGGTGCTGCTCGGTGACGGTGAGGACGCGCTGGCGCTGCTGCTGTGTTACCGGCAGCGGCGGTGGTATCTGGAGGGTGCCTATGAGTGAGAAGTGAGACGCTGCGCGAAAGCGCCGACTCGGGAGATGAACCGGTCGAAGAACACCGTCGGGTCGACCTCCAGGCCGATGAGCGCGTTGGGTCGCCGTCCCCAGTGCCCGCGCCAGTCGGCCACCGTCATCCCGCGGGTCAGGGTGCCGGTGAGTTCGACGTCGACGGTCGTCTGCCTGCACTGCACCAACTCGGGGTCCAGCGCGACCGCGGCCGCCAGCGGATCGTGCAGGTGCGCGAGGTAGCCGTCACCGGTGTCGAAGTGGAACTCGAAGTAGAAGCGCATCGCATCTTCGAGGACACGGATCAGCGGGTTGGCCGCCGTCGACCGGGTACCGCGCTCATCCCGCACACTCATCGCCGTCGACGGGCACCCGGCCGCCGTCGCCAACCGGTTCAGCAGCGCCGGCGTCATCGCGACGTTCTCGGTGAGGTTCAGTCCGAGCACGATCGGGACGTGGGCCGGCGCAGCATCGTCCCCACGGCCACCCCAGGCGGCGTCCCACCCGCCGAACACCTCGGCGGCCGACTCGGGGTCGACGCTGATGTTCCACTCCGCGACCGGGGTGGTGTTGCCCTTGTAGTCGAACGCCCCGCCCATGATCACCAGTCGGCGCATCAGCGCGGGAAGTGCGGGCTCGGCACGCATGGCCAGGGCCAGGTTGGTCAGCGGTCCGGTGGCCAGTCCGATCAGCTCACCGGGATGTGCGTGCGCGGCACGGACCCAGGCCTCGGCCGCGTCGTACGTCGTGAGCGTGCGGTCGGTGGCCGGGAGTCGGGCGTAGCCGAGACCCTGGGGGCCGTGGGTGTCCTCGGCGGTGCGCAGCGGGGCCTTGAGCGGTTGCTCCGCGCCGCACGACACCGGGATGCCGGGTGCCCGGCACAGCTCGAGCAAGCCCAGGTTGTTGATGCAGACCTGTTGCACCCCAATGTTTCCCGCGGTCGACGCGATGCCGACCAGATCGGCGTCGGAGCTGGCAAGCAGGTAGGCGAGGGCCATCGCATCGTCGACACCGGTGTCGACATCGGCGAACACGGGCATCGGTGACACGCCGCCAACGATAGGCCGCGGCGGACATCCCGCTCAAATGACGACTACCAGTGCACCCCGGGCAGCGCCCGCACGGCACGCCGGACCGGACGCCCCACCACCCGCGGCACGCGCACGCCGCGGCGGCTTCGGGTGGGCCGCTTCGGCCGGCGCTCCGGTGAGGCGGCGGACGGCCCGGGCTCGGCCGGTGCCAGCCCGCGGGCGGCCGCCGAATCGGGATACCCCAGGTAGAGCTGGTGCAGGAAACGGCGCGCCACCCGCGGCGTGAGGTAAGTGCCGAAGTCGGCGAATGTGCCCAGCGGGGTGTCGATCCGCGGCGGCTTGTCGACCAGGCCCCGCACCACCATGGCCGCGGCATGCTCGGCGCTTATCGGCGGCACCGGGTTGAGCCTGCGTGACGGCGCGATCATCGGCGTCTTCACCAGCGGCATGTGGATGTTGGTGAAAGTGATGTGGTCGGACAGGGTTTCGCCGGACACCACGTCGGCGAACGCGTCCAGCGCGGCCTTGCTGGGCAGGTACGCGCTGTACCTGGGCGTGTGCGCCTGGACTCCCGCGCTCGACACGTTGACCACGTGGCCGAAGCGGCGCTCACGCCAGTGCGGCAGCAGCGCCAGCACCATGCGGACCGCGCCGAAGTAGTTGACCGCCATGACGCGTTCGTAGTCGTGCAGCCGATCGGTCGAGTTCACCACGGACCGGCGGATCGAGCGCCCGGCGTTGTTCACCAGATAGTCGACGTGATCGAACCGGCCGAGGATGTCCTTCACGGTGTGCTCGACCGACGCCGAATCGGTGACATCACACGTGAACGCGTGTGCCTGCCCGCCGTTGGCCCGGATCTCGGCGATCAGCTCGTCGAGCGCCTCGCCGTTGCGGGCCAGCGCGAACACGACTGCGCCCCGCTCGGCGACCGCGATGGCCGAGGCACGGCCGATCCCGCTCGACGCGCCCGTGATGATGACGTGTTTGCCGACCAGCGGGCCCGCCGGATCGTCTCGCCGGGCCCGGTCCGGGTCGAGGTGCTCGGCCCAGTACCGCCACAGTTTCGGCGCGTACGAGGCGAATTCCGGCACCGCGATCCCGGTGCCGCGCAGCGCGCTGTCGGTGTTGTCCGCGGTGAACGTCGGTCGCAGTTCGACGACGTCGAACACCTCGCCGGGGATGCCGAGCTGCGTCGCAACCATGTTGCGCACGGTTCTGGCGCGTCCCCGTACGTTGAGCACCGGCGCCGCGGTGGCGCGCGGCAGGGTGGCGCGCAGCGGGGGCAGGCCCGCGGCCGCGGCGACGCCGCGGTAGATGTCGACCAGCCCAACGGTATTCGGCGAGGTGAGGTGGAACGTCTGCCCGTCACGGCCCTCGACATGCATCAGGTGGACCAGCGCTTCGGCGACGAAGTCGACCGGAACGACGTTGGTGCGCCCGGTGTCCGGTAGGGCCATGGGCGTGAATTTCGGCAGCGCCGCCAGACGCGCCAGCACGCCGAAGAAGTAGTACGGCCCGTCGGCCTTGTCCATCTCGCCGGTGCGCGAATCGCCCACCACCACGGCGGGGCGGTAGATCCGGTGCGGCACGTCGGTGGCCGCGCGCACCAGCATCTCGGCCTCGAACTTGGTCTGGTGGTACGGCGTCGGCAGGTCCTGCGCGACGTCGAAGTCATCCTCGGTGAACACGCCGCGGTGGTTGCCTGCGACCGCGATCGAGGAGACGTGGTGCAACGTGGCGCCGAGGCGACGCGCAAGAGCAACCACCGCCCGGGTGCCGTCGACGTTGGCGGCACGCTGCCCGGCCTCGTCGACGGTGATGTCGTAGATCGCCGCACAGTGCACCACGTGCGTGACCTCCCCGAGGTCGGTGACGTCGGTGTCGGTGAGCCCAAGGTTGTCCGCGGTGAGGTCCCCTACCAGTGGTTTCGCCCGCTCACTCCAGTCGTGGGCGAGGTGCTCGAAGCGGGTGAGCGATTCGCGGCGGACCAGCACCCACACCTCGGCTGCGGCGTCACGGGCCAGGATCTGCGACACCACTCGTCGGCCGATAAACCCGGTACCGCCGGTAACGACATAGCGCATGCGAGCCATCGTGGCCCGATATCGAGCAAACGTCAACCGGGCGTCGGCGCATGCGCGCGCCGACCGTCGGCCCGCCGCTGACTCTTCGACGCGATTTCACCGAAATCACCGCGACGGGTGCCCACGGATTGACAGGATCGATTCACGACGGTCGCGCGGGAGGACGTGCGGGATTGGTGGATGACGGATGAAGCTTGTCGTTGGATATCTCGCCACCCCGGGTGGCGCTGACGCGTTGGCTCTTGGAATCCGATTCGCGCGAACGCTCGACGCCGAAGTCGAGGTGTGCATCGTGCTGCCGCCCGACACGAGGGCGCCGGGCATGCCCAAGGGCGGTTATGAAGAGGTGCTGGCGGGGCAGGCCCAGGAATGGCTCGACGACGCGTTGAAGCGGGTGCCCGACGACGTTGTGGCACACGGGCATCTGACGTTCGCCGAATCGTTCACCGACGGCCTGATCGCCCTGGCCCAGCACCTCGACGCGGTGGCGGTCGTCGTCGGCGGATCCGGCGGTGGTCTGGTCGGCGCGTTCTCCCTCGGTTCGGTTGTCAGCGAGTTGCTGCACTCGTCGCCGCTGCCGGTCGCGGTGGCCCCGCGCGGAACCCGCGAGTCCGCGATCAAGCGGGTCCGTGAGGTCACCTGCGCCATCGGCCGGCGTCAGGGCGCGGACCGGCTGCTCGCGACCGCGGTTGCGGCCAGCAAGGCGGCAGGCACCCCGCTGCGGCTGGTGTCGCTGGTCGCGCTCGACCCGGTCTTCGGGCACCTGCGCTCCGATGACGACGCCGTGCGTCAACGCGCGCTCGAGCATGCGCAGAAGACGCTCGACGCCGCGAAAAGTGAGCTGCCCGAGGGTTTCCCGGTGACATCGACGATCGTCAGCGGCTCGTCGGTTGAGAACGCCGTGAGCCAGTTGGAATGGCACGACGGCGACGTCATCATGGTGGGATCGAGCCGGTTGAGCGCACCAAGGCGGATCTTCCTCGGCAACACCGCGGCTAAGATGCTGCGCGTGCTGGAGGTTCCGATGGTCGTGGTGCCGCGCGACGAACTGAAGGACGGTGAGGAACCGTCATGACCCGGTCCGACCCCGAGTCCGAGTCCTACCACGCCCTGGAACTCGCCGAGGAGTCCGCAGGCCTGGTGGGCAAGGGTCTGGCCGCGGGCAAGGTCGGGACCTTCTCCGGTGCCATCCTGGGAATCTCCTCCGTCGCACCGGGATACACCCTCACCGCGAGCATCGGACTGATCGTCGCGGCGGTGGGGCTCAAGATGCCCGCGATCTTCATCGCCGGGTTCATCCCGATGTTCCTCACCGCATACGCCTACCGCGAACTGAACTCGCGCGCACCCGACTGCGGTGCGTCCTTCACCTGGTCCACCAAGGCGTTCGGGCCGTATGTCGGGTGGATGTGCGGGTGGGGCATGGTGATCGCCACCATCATCGTGTTGTCGAACCTGGCCGCCATCGCCGTCGAGTTCTTCTACCTGTTCATCGCGCGGGTGCTCAACACCCCCTCGATCGCCGACCTGGCCGACAACAAACTCGTCAACATCCTCACCACGCTGGTGTTCATCGCCTTGGCGACGTGGATCTCCAGCCGCGGTATCACCACCAGCGAGCACGTGCAGTACGTGCTGGTGGGATTTCAGATGACGGTGTTGGTGGCGTTCGCGATCACCGCGGTGATCCATGTCGGCGCCGGAAACGCCCCCGCAGGACTGGGATTCGACCTCGACTGGTTCAACCCGTTCACGGGTCTGGCGTTCGGCGCGTTCGTCATCGGTGTCACCGGGTCGATCTTCGCGTTCTGGGGTTGGGACACGTGCCTGACCCTCGGCGAGGAGTCGAAGGACCCCACCAAGGTGCCCGGCCGCGCCGGGCTGTTGTGCGTGACGACGATCCTGCTGACCTACCTGCTGGTCGCGGTCGCGGTGATGATGTACGCCGGTGTGGACGAGACCGGTCTGGGACTGGGCAATCCGGAGAACTCCGAGAACGTCTTCGGTGCCCTGGCCGACCCGGTGCTGGGCAGCTGGGGTGGGCCGCTGCTGTTCCTCGCGGTGTTGGCGTCCTCGGTCGCGAGCCTGCAGACGACGTTTCTGCCCGCGGCCCGGGCGATGCTGGCGATGGGCGCCTACGGGGCGTTCCCGAAACGGTTCTCCCACGTGCATCCCCGCTTCCTCGTGCCGTCGTTCAGCACGCTGGTCGCCGGGATCGTGACGGGGGTGTTCTACACCGTGGTGAGCCTGCTGTCGGAGTACGCACTGCTGGACACCATTGCCGCGCTGGGCATCATGATCTGCTGGTACTACGGGATCACCGCATTCGCGTGCATCTGGTTCTTCCGGCGTGAGCTGTTCACCAACGCGCACAACATCGTGTTCAAGTTCGTGTTCCCACTGCTCGGCGGTCTGGTGCTGGCCGCGGTGTTCGTGTTCTCGCTCAAGGAGAGCATGAACCCGGAGAACGGCAGCGGCGCCGAGTTCGGCGGTATCGGGCTGGTGTTCTACATCGGCTTCGGCATCCTGCTGCTCGGCGTGGTGCTGATGCTGGTGATGCGCACCCGCAGTCCCGAGTTCTTCCGCGGAGAGACGGTGTCGCGCAACACCCCTGCGTTGAAACAGTGATGCTCGCGCTCGTAACGTGGTGGCGCTGAATTGTGCTCAGGAGCGCCACCACGTTACGCACGCGGCTATCCGGCGGCCTGGCCGATCCCGACCGCCTTGCCGGTGTTGTGCACCAACTGCAGCGGATCGAGGATGTCCCACACCGTGGCCACCGCCCCGTACTTGAGTTCGGCGGCGGGCCCTTCGAGATTGATCAGGTCGGCGACGATGTCGTAGCCGTAGTACAGGGCCGAACCCGGCGGGGTGGTCTTGATCAGCTCGGTGATGATGAGTTGGCGGGCATCGCGCGCGGTGACGATGTCCTCACCGAGGGCGGGGGCCAGGTTCGGCAGGATCTTGCTGATCGGGATCACCACGTTGACCCACGGCACGATCTGGCTGCCCCGGTAGATCTGCTCGGTCGCCTCGCGGACGAAGGGATCGAGGAAGTCCGGTGACGCGCCCAGCAGGGTGTCGCGCAGATCCATGATCGCATCCGGGAAGTCGGTGGGGTCAGGGTCATCCGGCCGCAGCGGGTTGGGGCTCCACGGTTGGTCGGCCGCCGCATCGACCTGCGTGTCGGCCTGGGTCTGCCCAGCGGCCCGCACCGTCGGCGTCTTGTCAAGCGCGCTGTCGGATTCGGGCTCGGGTGCCGCCGCCTCCTTGGGGGTGAACACCTCCTTGAGCCGCGCGACCTGCTCGGCCTCGAAGTCCTTGACCGCGTCTTTGAGCGCGTCTTTGGTCACGGGCTTGATGACCGGCTTGGTGAGCGAGTCGGTGACCGACTTCGACACCGTGGACGCGGCCTTGGTGATCTGACCGTTGACGTGAGCGCCGACCTTCTCGGCGCCCGCGGCGGCTTTCTCGGCCCGGGCGGCCGCGGTGTTGACGGCCTTCGTGACGGCCTTCTCGACATCCTTGCCGGCCTTCTGCACGCCCGCGCTGACCTTCGAAAGCGGCTTGGGCCGTTCGGTCTTGGTCCCGGACTTCGCACCGGACTTCGCACCGGATTTGGTATCGGACTTCGCGTCGGACTTGGTGTCACCGGCCTTGGGGCCCGCGTTGACGCCCGAACTCGCCGCGCTCGACTCCTTCGCCGAACCGCTGTCGGTGTCGGCCTGCGCGGTGCCCTGGCCGGCCACGGCGATCGCCGCCCCGACGCCCAACGCCACCGCGGCACCACCGACATAACCGGCGTACTTCGTCGAGGCCGCCTTCGTTGCCGCCCTGTGAGAGCCCATTGCCGTCCTTTCCCAACCGATCCCCAGCCCAGAGGCATCGTAGGGGTCGGACACGTGATCGGCAGCACGAGGTGATCATGAACTTCCCTGGGGTCACACCGGCACCAGTGGCACCTACACCCAGGTGCCGCCGTCGACCCGCAGCGTCACCCCGGTGACATAGGACGCGCGGTCACTGAGCAGCCATGCCGCCGCCTCGGCGATCTCGGCGGGTTCGGCCGCGCGTCCCAGCGGCGTGATGGCGTTGAGCCGGTCGATGGTGCCGGGGCTGGCGGTGTCCCATTCGTCGATCATCTCGGTGAGCGTGGTTCCCGGCGCGATGGCGTTGACGCGGATGCCCTCCGGTCCGTAGGTCACCGCCGCGGATTCGGTGAGGCTGTTGACGGCGCGCTTCATCGCGCCGTAGGCCGGCAACTCGGGGTTGCCCTTCAGGCTGCCGATGCTCGACGTGTTGACGATGGCACCGGTCTTGGCGGTGGCGCGGATCGCCGCGACCTCGGCGGTCATCGACAGCCACACGCTCTTGAAGTTGACGTCGTAGATGCGGTCCAGTTCGGTCTCGGGCAGCCCGTCGAGCGGGCCGGGCGGCTGGATCGTCGCACCGTTGTTGAACGCGACGTCGAGGCGTCCCCACCGGGCGACGGTGGTGTCGACCGCGGTGCGCACGCTGTCCCCGTCGGCCAGGTCGCACACCACGTATTCGGCGGTGCCGCCGTCGGCGCGGATCTGCTCGGTGACGGTTTTGAGTTGTGCTTCGGTGCGGGCCGCCAGCATCACGGTCGCGCCTTCGCCGGCGAACAGTCGCGCGGCGGCGGCACCGATGCCGCGTCCCGCACCGGTGATGAAAGCGATCTTGTCGGCGAGCAGGCCCGCTGTGGTCGTTTGCGTCATGACCCGAGCCTGTGGTCGGCCGACCGAGGTATCCAGGTACAGGCGGTACCTGTCTACGCACCGGCGGCATCGTCGCCACGCCCGCAGAATGAAAGACGTGGACAAGCGTGAACTCGGCGCGTTCCTGCGTAGCCGCCGGGAACGGATCAGCCCCACCGAGGTGGGGTTGCCGCTGGGGCCGCGCAGGCGCACACCCGGGCTGCGACGCGACGAGGTCGCGCATCTGGCGTTCATCTCGACCGAGTACTACACCCGCCTGGAGCAGGCCCGCGCTCCGCATCCGTCCCGTGAGGTGCTCGAGGGTCTGTCCCGCGCGCTGCGGTTGCCCGACGCCGAGCGAGCGCACCTGTATCAACTGGCCGGCGTCGTGCCGCAACGCCCGGTGGGGCCGCCGCGGACGGTGCGCCAGAGCATCCTCGACCTGCTGCACCGACTGCCGCACGCCGCGGCGATCGTGGTTTCGGCGACCAACGAGGTGCTGGCCTGGAACGACCTGGCATGTGCGTTGATGGAGGACTTCTCGGCGCTGAGCCGCCGCGACCGCAACCTGATCCGGCGCGCGTTCCTGGGACCGTACGGGCCCGGCGGACGACGGCTGTACGGGGTTTCCGACGTCGACGAGTTCGCCCGCACCAGCGCCAAACACCTGAGGGCCGCGGTGGCCCGGTACCCCGACGATCCGGAGACCAGGGAACTCGTCGACGAACTGCGTACCGGCAGTGCGGAATTCGCGCGGCTGTGGGAATCGCACGATATCGTCGACCGGCCGATGCTGTGCAAGACATTCGTGCATCCGGTGGTCGGCGCGGTGTCGGTCAACTGCGATGCGCTCGACATCGCCGACCGGGATCAGCGCCTGGTGATCTACACCGCCGAGCCCGGATCGCCGTCGGAGGAGGCCATGCGGTTGCTCGCGGTGCTGGGCACCCAGCGGATGGACGTTCCGGGCTGATCCAGTGTATCGAACAGATGTTCGATACACTGGTGGGGTGGGTTGGCACAACGGGCCGCCGAGCTGGTCGGAGATGGAGCGCGTGCTCACGAGCAAGCCGCGCCGCTCCGGCCTGCCCCTGGAATCCCCGGGCGACGGCGGGGACAGCCCGGCCTGGTCGCGTAAGCGCGGCGCCTATGAGCCTCCGGACCGGATCGCCAAGCCCACGTCTGCGGTCCCGTACGCCGAACTGCATGCGCATTCGGCCTACAGTTTCCTCGACGGGGCGAGCACGCCCGAGGAACTCGTGGAGGAAGCGGCCCGGCTGAACCTGCGGGCCATCGCGCTGACCGACCATGACGGGCTCTACGGCGTGGTGCGGTTCGCCGAGGCCGCCAGGGAACTCGACGTGGCCACGGTGTTCGGCGCCGAACTGTCCCTGGGAAACGTCGCGCGCACCGAGCAACCCGATCCGCCCGGCCCGCATCTGCTGGTCCTGGCGCGCGGACCCGAGGGGTACCGGCGGCTGTCGCGGCAGATCGCCAAGGCGCACCTGGCCGGGGGAGAGAAGGGCAAACCCCGCTATGACTTCGACGAGCTGACCGAGGCGGCGGGCGGGCACTGGCACATCCTCACCGGATGCCGCAAAGGCCATCTCCGCCAGGCACTGTCGGAAGGTGGTCCGGATGCCGCGGCCGCCGCGCTGGCGGATCTGGTGGACCGGTTCGGGGTGGACCGGGTCAGCATCGAGCTCACCCACCACGGTCAGCCGTGCGACGACGAACGCAACGCCGCCCTTGCCGAGTTGGCGCCCCGCTTCGGTCTCGGGGTGGTGGCCACCACCGCGGCGCACTTCGCGACACCGTCGCGGGGACGGCTGGCCATGGCCATGGCCGCGATTCGCGCCAGGAACTCGATCGACACCGCGGCGGGGTGGCTGGCCCCGCTGGGTGGGGTGCATCTGCGCTCGGGGGAGGAGATGGCGCGCCTATTCGATCCCGAGTTCGTCACCGCGGCAGCAGATCTCGGCGAGCAGTGTGCATTCGGGCTGGCGCTCATCGCGCCACAGTTGCCGCCGTTCGACGTGCCGGACGGGCACACCGAGGACAGCTGGCTGCGCCACCTGGTGATGGCGGGTGCAGCGCGGCGGTACGGTCCGCCCGAACGCGCACCCAAGGCGTACGCGCAGATCGAGCACGAACTGAGGATCATCGAGCAGTTGACGTTCCCCGGCTATTTCCTGGTGGTGCACGACATCACGCAGTTCTGCCGCGACAACAACATCCTGTGCCAGGGCCGGGGATCGGCCGCCAACTCGGCGGTCTGCTATGCGCTCGGCGTCACCAACGTCGACCCGATCGCCAACGATCTGCTGTTCGAACGCTTCCTGTCGCCGGCCCGCGACGGGCCACCCGACATCGACATCGACATCGAATCGGACCTGCGCGAGAACGTCATCCAGTACGTCTACGAACGCTACGGCCGCGACTACGCGGCCCAGGTGGCCAACGTCATCACCTACCGTGGCCGCAGCGCGGTCCGGGACATGGCGCGGGCTCTGGGGTTCTCCCAGGGGCAGCAGGACGCCTGGAGCAAGCACCTCAGCCGGTGGGACGGCAAACCCGACTCCCCGGATGTGGCCGAGATCCCCGAGCAGGTGATCGAATTGGCCAACCAGATCGCGAACCTGCCCCGCCACATGGGGATCCACTCCGGAGGCATGGTCATCTGCGACCGGCCGATCGCCGACGTGTGCCCCGTGGAGTGGGCCCGCATGGAGAACCGCAGTGTGCTGCAGTGGGACAAAGACGACTGTGCGGCAATCGGTCTGGTCAAGTTCGACCTGCTGGGGCTCGGCATGCTCTCGGCGTTGCACTACGCCATCGACCTGGTCGCCGAACACAAGGGCATCGAGGTCGACCTGGCCAAGCTGGACCTGTCCGAACCGGCGGTCTACGAGATGCTGCAGCGTGCCGATTCGGTCGGGGTGTTCCAGGTGGAGTCGCGCGCGCAGATGGCCACCCTGCCCCGGCTGAAACCGCGCGAGTTCTACGACCTGGTGGTCGAGGTCGCCCTGATCCGGCCCGGGCCCATCCAGGGCGGTTCGGTGCACCCGTACATCAAGCGGCGCAACGGTCTGGAACCCGTCACCTACGACCACCCGTCGATGGAGCCCGCGCTGAAGAAGACGCTGGGCGTGCCGCTGTTCCAGGAACAACTCATGCAACTCGCGGTCGACTGTGCGGGTTTCAGCGCGGCCGAGGCCGATCAGTTGCGCCGGGCCATGGGGTCCAAACGCTCGACGACGAAGATGCGGCGGTTGCGCAGCCGGTTCTACGACGGGATGCGCGAACTGCACGGCATCACCGGCGTGGTGGCCGACCGGATCTACGAGAAGCTGGAGGCGTTCGCGAATTTCGGTTTCCCGGAAAGTCATTCGCTGAGCTTCGCGTCGCTGGTGTTCTACTCGTCGTGGTTCAAGCTGCACCACCCCGCGGCGTTCTGCGCGGCGCTGCTGCGCGCCCAACCCATGGGTTTCTACTCACCGCAGTCGCTGGTCGCCGATGCGCGGCGCCACGGCGTGACGGTGCACGGCCCCGACGTGAACGCCGCCCTGGCTCACGCCGGGTTGGAGAATCGGGGTCTGGACGTGCGGTTGGGGTTGGGCAGTGTCCGCCACATCGGCGACGACCTGGCGCAACGCATCGTCGACGAGCGGGAAGCCAATGGGCCGTTCACATCTCTGCTCGACCTGACCGGCCGGGTGCAGCTCACCGTGCCGCAGACTGAGGCGTTGGCCACCGCGGGGGCGCTGGGGTGTTTCGGGATCACCCGGCGCGAAGGCCTGTGGGCCGCGGGTGCGGCCGCGACGCAGCGGCCGGACCGGTTGCCTGGAGTGGGCTCGTCCACACACATCCCGCCGCTGCCGGGAATGAGCGCGTTGGAACTGTCGGCCGCCGACGTGTGGGCCACCGGGATCTCACCGGACAGCTATCCCACCGAGTACCTGCGCAAGCACCTGGACGGCCTGGGCGTCATCCCCACCGACCGACTGCTGGATCTCGCCGACGGAACCCGAATCCTGGTGGCCGGGGCCGTGACTCACCGTCAGCGCCCGGCCACCGCGCAGGGCGTGACGTTCATCAACCTCGAAGACGAGAAGGGCATGGTCAACGTGCTGTGTGCCCCGGGGGTGTGGTCGCGTTACCGCAAGGTCGCACAGACTGCGCCCGCGTTGATCGTGCGCGGCATCGTGCAGAACGCCACCGGCGCGGTCACCGTCGTGGCCGACCGGATGGATGCGGTGAACCTGCGGGTCGGTTCACGCTCCCGCGACTTCCGGTGACATCTGTGAATTAGGTACCCCTTATCTGGCGATGGTCCGGTGTTAGACTCAAAGTCCTCAGAGGACCTGAGTAATTCTCGAATCAGCCGGAGGCCGGCCTGATCGGACCGAAGAGCCGCATCCAAAGCCTCGCCGGCAGTTGCCTATTGCACCGTCCGGACACCCAGACCTCCCCGTCCGGCGAGCCTCAGCCGCGCGGCGGTTACGCTCTCGTCGACGCCATTGCACGACACCGCACAAGAATTGGGGGGCCATGGCTCAGAACGCAGCGCTGGAAGCTGACTCATCGATCATCGTCGACCTGTCCGAGGCGGCGATGCACATGTACGCGGCGGCGATCGACGCCCTGCCGTTCCCCGAGGACAAGAAGTTCCACAAGCGCGCCGACATCGTGTTGTCGGGCCTGCGGAAACTGCGCTCGGCGCTGACCGAGGCCGCGTCCTCACCGCGTCCGTCGCCCGGGGTGGCCGCGGCGCTCAGCGGGGTGCGGCAACGGTACGACTCGCTGATGGCGCTAGCGGCGGCGGCGCCGGGATCGAGCCTCGGCCAGCAGATCTACGTCACGCGCATCCACGCGATGCTGTCGGCCGACGAGGTCGCCCACGGTGCCGGGCTGCGGCCCGGACTGCTCGACGAGCTCGAGGCAGGTGCGACGCCCACCGACGACGAGGCCGCCAGGATCCGCGAAGTCATTGCGGCACTGGGCGGATTGCCCGACGCCGACCGCGGCGAGAACGGTGCGTCGGTCATCGACTTCGCACAGCACGACGAGGACGTCGTCACCGAGAACGCGGGCTGACGCTCTCGCCGCCGGGGGTGACCGAACGGCGCGGGTACTCTCGCGTCATGACGTTGAATCTGTCCGTTGACGAACTCCTCACCACGACCCGATCGGTGCGCAAACGGCTGGATTTCGCAAAGCCGGTGCCGCGCGAGGTGATCCTGGAATGCCTCGACCTCGCACTACAGGCGCCGACCGGGTCCAATGCCCAAGGCTGGCAATGGGTTTTCGTCGAGGACGCGGCAAAGAAGAAGGCGCTGGCCGACATCTACCGCACCAACGCGATCCCGTATCTCGCGCAGGCCGCCGCCGAGCGCGGCGACATCCGCGACGAGCAGCAGTCGAAGGTCAGGGATTCCGCGCGCTACCTCACCGACAACTTCGAGAAGGCGCCGGTGCTGCTCATCCCGTGCCTGGAGGGCCGCCCCGACGGTGCGCCGGCCGGGATGAGCGCATCTTTCTGGGGTTCCCTGCTGCCCGCGGTGTGGAGCTTCATGCTCGCGCTGCGCTCCCGCGGGCTCGGCTCGGCGTGGACCACGCTGCATCTGCTGGGCGAGGGGGAGAAGCAGGCCGCCGAGGTGCTCGGCATCCCGTTCGACAAGTACTCGCAGGCGGGGCTCTTCCCGATCGCCTACACCATCGGCACCGATTTCAAGAAGGCCAAGCGACTGCCCGCCGAGCAGTTCACGCACTGGGACACCTGGTGAACTGACGCGCCCTGCCGCCGGTCACACCGCGCCGGCGAACCCGTGCTGGCGCCAGGCCTCATAGGCGGCGACGGCGGCCGCGTTGGACAGGTTCAGCGACCGCCGTCCCGCCAGCATGGGGATGCGGATCTGCTCGGTGATGTGCGGGTCGGCCAACGTCTGCTCGTCCAGGCCGGTCGGTTCCGGCCCGAACATCAGGACGTCGCCCGGTCGATAGGCGATGTCGGTGAACGGCGTCGACGCATGCGCGGTGAAGGCGAAGACCCGTGCGGGCATCAGGGCCTCCCAGGCCGACGGCAGATCGTCGTGCACGGTGACCGACGCCAGGTCGTGATAGTCCAGCCCGGCGCGGCGCAGTTTGGGTTCGGACAGATCGAATCCCAGCGGGTGCACCAGATGCAGTTCGCATCCGGTCGCCGCGACCATCCGGATCGCGTTACCGGTGTTCGGTGCGATCCGGGGCGAGAAGAACATCACCCTGAACATCGCGATGATCGTACGGCCGCCCGCATAGCCCGATCCGCGCAGGAAACCGCACGCTGGACCACATTTCGCCGCAGCGATCAATACGCGCTTTGCTCGATTACCACACAAGTGCGCTACAGCTGTGTCACGAACTCTGTCTGTTCAGTAAGAATTGTGGAAACGCTCGCGCGTGGCTGTCATACTCGACCAATTGCCAGGCGTTTGACGCCCGTCCCAGCGTGGGCGGAAACAGCAGGAAGCCTTATGACTCTCGCCCTAGTACTGAACTGCGGCCGCGCCGCCGATAGCACGGTTGGGCGCCGATGACCGCCTTCACGCAGCTGAAACAGGCAGATGGCACGCTCGTCGACTTCGCGCCGTCGTCGTCGCCCCCGGTGAAGCGGCCGTCCCGCTGGTCGCCGGCGAACTGGCCGGTGACCCGGAAAGTGTTCGCGATCGTCCTCGTCCCGCTGATCCTCGCCGCCACATTCGGTGGACTGCGGATCTACGCCAGTGTCCATGAAGCGTCCGATCTCCGCCTCGCCGCCGACCGCGCCGAACTGATCCCGGACATCAACAATTACATGGCCGCCATGGAAGGCGTGCTCGTCGCCAGCACCACAGGCGGCGACGGGCAGGCCGCGATGGACGAGTTCGGATCGCGAAAGTCCGAACTGCAGGACCGGGTAGACGCCACCGATGTCGCAGGCGATGTCGGCCAGGCGGTCGCCGGTCTGCTCGACAAGGGCCAGACCCTCGTCGACGGCGCCATGGCGAACACGATCGATCTGCGTCAGCGCATCCTCGACTACGCTCCGCTGCTGCTGACCGCCGAGGCCGCCGTCACTGGCTCGGCGCACAGCGACGACCAGCAGGTGCAGGACCAGATCGAGGCGCTGGGCCGGGCCATCGGCGCCCGTGGTCAGATGACCATACAGGAGATGATGGTCAACCGCGGCGGCGACGAACCCGAGCCGTTGCTGCGGACGTCCATGATCACGATGGCGGGCACCGAGCCGTCGACGGTTGCGGCGCTGACGGAACTGCTGGGCGGCGCCTCCGAAGAGGCCGCGACGCTGCGCGCCGAGATGGTCAAGCGGATGGCCATGATGTCCAACCCGGGTGTGCCGCTGGTCGGCAACCAGGACCTATTGGCGTCGCTGCAGACCACCAGCAGGATCGCCGAGCAGATCATCGACGACGCCACCACGGCCATCCCGGCCGCGGTGGAGGCCGAGGCCGCCGATGCGCGCAACGACGCCATCCGCGACGCCGTCCTCGTCGCGATCGCCGTCATCAGCGCACTGGTCATCGTGTTGCTGGTGGCCCGCTCGCTCGTGCGCCCGCTGCGGACGCTGCGCGACAGCGCCCTCAAGGTCGCCCACGAGGATCTGGCAAAGGAGATCGAACGCGTCCGCGCCGGCGGTGAACCCGCGCCGATCACGCCGCTGCCGGTGCACACCTCCGAAGAGGTCGGTCAGGTCGCCCACGCCGTCGACGAACTCCACGAACAGGCCGTGTTCCTCGCCGGTGAGCAGGCCCAACTGCAGCTGCAGGTCTCCGACATGTTCGAGACGCTGTCGCGGCGCAGCCGGTCGCTGGTCGACCAGCAGCTGTCGCTCATCGACGACCTCGAACGCAACGAGGACGACCCCCAGCGCCTGGAGAGCCTGTTCCGGCTCGACCACCTCGCGGCCCGCATGCGCCGCAACGGCGCCAACCTGCTGGTGCTCTCGGGTGCGAAGATCACCCGCGAGCAGAGTGCCCCCGTGGAGATCGCGACGATCATCAACGCCGCGACCTCCGAGGTCGAGGACTACACGCGCGTCGTCACCTCCGAGGTCGCCGACGCCGATGTGGTCGGCTCCGTCGCCGGTGACCTGATCCACCTGCTCGCCGAGTTGCTCGACAACGCGCTGCGATACTCGCCGCCGAGTTCGCAGGTGCGGGTGTCGGCGGTGCTCGCGGGCAACGGCGCGCTGGTCGTCGAGGTCGCCGACGTGGGTCTCGGCATGACCGAATCGGATCTGCGCGTCGCCAACATCCGGCTCAAGTCCGGCGGTGAGGTCAACCCGTACACCGCGCGCCACATGGGCCTGTTCGTGGTCGGGCGCCTCGCCAACCAGCACGGCCTGGTGGTCCGGCTGCGCAGCACCGTCCCCGACGAGCCCGGTTCCGGCACCACCGCCGGGGTGTACGTCCCGGCCGAACTGCTGGTCGGCGGCGCCGTTGCGGCGGGCACACCCATGGTCGACTCCGTCGAGCAGCCCGAGGGCGTCGCCGTCGAGGCCGGTCCCGGATATCCGACGGTGGTGTCGCTGGACACGCGCTTCGTGACCGCCGGGTACGACTCCGAGCAGCAGGACGATCTGGCGGGCGGACTGCTGCCGCAACGCAATCCGGGTGCGTCCGGCATCTCCGAGATGCCGGGGGCGTTCGCCCGGCCCGAGCCGGCCCAGGCAGCCGAGGAACCACAGGGCGAGTGGCCGCAGCAGTGGCCCGAGCCAGAGGAACCGCAGGTGGCCGCGCCGCAGGCCAACGGCGCGCCGACGAACACGTCGTCGTTCTTCGCCTCGCGGGCGCGGGTCGAGACCAACGGGACCCAGAGCAACGGGGCCCAGACCAACGGTGTCCATACCAATGGGGTCCATACCAACGGCGTCCATACCAATGGGGTCCATACCAACGGGGCTGCCGACACCTTCTCCGGCTTCTTCGCCGCAGGCCCCGCCGAAAACCAGCACGCCGGCCGGGGTGTGCCCGCCCCCGACGCCGGCGACTCGATCTACCAGTCGATGGTGTCGGAGTTCGCGATCGACCCGACCACCCACGCCCGCAGCGCGGACCTCGACTGGCAGACGGTGTGGGAGAAGGGCTGGTCGGTGGCGGCCGCCGCGCAGGATGCGCCGGTGGACCAGCACACCGCAGAAGGCCTGCCGATGCGTACCCCCGGCGCCCGCCTGGTGCCCGGTGGGGTGACCGCGGCCCTCACCAACGGCGCCAACGGCCACCACCACGACGCGCACGACCCGCGCAACGGCGGCCGCAACGGCGAATCTCACGGGAACGACGACGGTGCCGAGGCGGTAGCATCTGCGGACGAAGCTGACAACGGCATGTTCGCGGCGTTCAAGCCGCGCGATCCCGAGGCCGTCCGCGCGAGCATCAGCAGCCACTTCGGCGGCGTGCACGCCGGACGCTCACATGCCCGTGAAACCAGAGGAACCGATAACGAATGACCCGCCCGACCCAGCGCGATTCCCTGGACTGGTTGGTGTCGAAGTTCGCCCGCGAGGTGTCCGGGGTGTCCCACGCGGTGCTGGTCTCGGCCGACGGCCTGCTGATGGCCGCCAGCGAGCACATGCCGATCGAACGCGCCGACCAGCTCGCCGCGGTGGCCTCCGGCCTGGCGAGTCTCGCCACCGGCGCAGCGCAACTGTTCGACGGCGGTCACGTGCTGCAGTCGGTGGTCGAGATGGAGAACGGGTACCTGCTGCTGATGCGGGTGGGCGACGGGTCCAACCTCGCCACGCTGGCCGGCCGGTCCTGCGACATCGGCCAGATCGGCTACGAGATGGCGATCCTCGTCGAACGTGTCGGCGCCGTCGTGCAGTCGTCGCGGCGGGCGCCTCAGCCGTCCTGATCCGAGAAAACAGCGTGGACAGCCGTGAACGAACTCGAACCCACTGACGAGCCCAACCTCGTGCGGCCGTACACGCTGACCGCGGGCCGCACGGCGCCACCGGTCCATCTGCCGCTGGAGGCGCCGGTCGAAACGCTCGACACGCCCAACGCGCCGCACTGGCCAGGGCGCGATGTGCGCGGACAGATCGTAGAGTTATGCACCGGCAGCCCGTCGGTGGCAGAGATCGCTGCACATTTGTCCCTCCCGCTCGGCGTGGCGCGAGTGCTGATCGGGGACTTGGTGACGCAGGGTTATCTACGGGTACACACGACCCTCGAGGATTCGGCGAGCTTCGACGAACGCCGCGAACTGATAGGAAGGACCCTGCGTGGCCTACGAGCACTCTGAAAGGCGCTCGGCCGCTTCGACGAAGATCGTGATCTCCGGGGGATTCGGCGCCGGCAAGACGACGTTCGTCGGCGCGGTGTCGGAGATCATGCCGCTTCGGACCGAGGCGTTGGTGACCAACGTGTCCGAGGGCATCGATCCGCTCGAGGGGACACCGGACAAACGCACCACCACGGTCGCGATGGACTTCGGCCGGATCACCCTCGCCGAGGACCTGGTGCTGTACCTGTTCGGCACGCCCGGACAGCGCAGGTTCTGGTTCATGTGGGACGACCTGGTGCGCGGGGCCATCGGCGCGATCATCCTGGTGGACGTGCGCCGGCTGCAGGACAGCTTCGCCGCCGTCGACTTCTTCGAGGCACGTAAACTGCCGTTCATCGTGGCGGTCAACGAGTTCGACGGTGCGCCAAAGCATCCCACCCAGGCCGTGCGTAAGGCCCTGGCGCTGTCCGAGCACATCCCGGTGATCACCGTCGACGCGCGCGACCGCAACTCGGCGAAGGCCGCGCTGATCGCGGTCACCGAGTACTCGCTGAGCACGCTGACCCCGCTGCCCGGCTGAGGCGTGGCAGACGGCGACCAAACGGTGTGGGCGGACGAGGAGTTCGTCGGGCGTGACTTCGGCGACGAGGACCTGAGCCGCATCCGCACCGAACGCGTCGTGTTCACCGAATGCGACTTCAGCGGCGTCGACCTGTCGGAGTCCGAGCATCACGGATCGGCGTTCCGCAACTGCATATTTCGCCGCACCACCATCTGGCACAGCACGTTCGCGAACTGCAGCCTGCTAGGGTCGGTGTTCACCGAATGCCGGATCCGGCCGGTCAGGGTCGTCGAGTCGGACTTCACGCTCGCGGTGCTCGGCGGTTGCGATCTGCGCGGTGTGGATTTGTCCGACTGCCGCCTGCGCGAGGTCGGCCTGGTCGGTGCGGATCTGCGTAAAGCGGTGCTGCGCAGGGCCGATCTGACCGGCTCCCGGGTGCAGGCGGCGCGCTTCGATGAGGCCGATCTGCGCGGCGCGCGTGTCGACCCCACGTTCTGGACGACGGCGAAGGTGCGCGGCGCGAAGATCGACATCGAGCAGGGGCTCGCCTATGCCGCCGCGCACGGTCTCGACGTCCACGGTGGCTGAGTTCCCCTGCCGAGCAGACGCAAAATTGCCTGTTTTCACGCGAAATTGGGCAGTTTTGTGTCTGCTCGGCAGAAAAGTCAGCCGGCCTTCAACCGGATCTTCCAGCGCACGAAGCTCACATAGAACACCGACAGCACGGCGAGCATGGCCATGTCGAACAACCATGTGCCCGCCGTGTGCTCCCAGTGCGAATCCTTCGGTGTCAGCGGGCCCGGCACGAGCCGGATCAGATCGACCGTGGACGCCGAGGCCGCGAAACCCCAACGGGCCGGAGTGATCCAGGACAACTGGTCGAGGCCGACGCGGCCGGTCACCGGGATCATGCCGCCGGAGAACACCAGCTGGCTCATGATCGCGACGACCAGCAGCGGCATGATCTGCTCGCTGGTCTTGGCCAGTGCCGACAGGGCCAGGCCCACCATCGCGGCGGTCACGGTCGTGGCGGCCATGCTGAGGAACAACTCCAGCGAGCGGTTCCCGATCACCACGCCGCGTTCCACCGCGCCCTCGCCCCAGCCTTTACCGCTGATGGTGATGGCGGTGACGATCGCCGACTGCACCACGGCGAACACCGAATACACGCACACCTTCGCCAGCAGATAGGCGGTGGTGGACAGGCCGACGGCCTGCTCGCGTCGGAAGATCGCGCGTTCGCCGATGAGGTCGCGGATGGTCAGCGCGGTGCCCATGAAGATGGCACCGACGTTGAGCAACACCAGGATCTGGCCGGGTTCGTTGGGTGCGTCGCCCATCGGGTTGGGCACGCCGAACCCGACGGTGCCCGGCACCGACAGCGACAGTGTGCCCATGATGAACGGCAGCAGCGCCAGGAAGATGAAGTAGCCGCGGTCGGAGATGATCAGCCGCAGCTGTCTTCGCCCGATCGTGGAGAACTGCCGTCGCAGACTGGTTTTCGCCGGGGCGCCCAGATCGGTCGGCGCCTCCGACGACGCCGTGGCCGGTGGGGCCGGAGGGGTGCGCGCCAGGTAGCGGCGGTTGGCCTCGGCCGGGTCGCCCGCGACGGTGCTGAAGATGTCGGCCCAGTTGGTGGTGCCGAGTTCGGGACCGATCTGGCTGGGCGGCCCGCAGAACGCGGTCTTGCCGCCGGGCGCCAGCAGCAGCACCTGATCGCACACGTCGAGGTAGGTCAGCGAGTGCGTGACCACCAGCACCACGCGGCCCGCGTCGGCCAACTGGCGCAGCATGGTCATGACCTGACGGTCCAGCGCCGGGTCCAGACCCGAGGTGGGCTCGTCGAGGATCAGCAGCGACGGACCGGTCAGCAGCTCGAGTGCCACCGAGGCGCGCTTGCGCTGACCCCCGGAGAGCTTGTCGACGCGGGTGTCGAGATGTTTGGTCATCTCCAGCTCTTCGAGCACCTGCATGACGACCTGCTCGCGGTCGTCCTTGGTGGTGTCCGGCGGCAGTCGCAGTTCGGCGGCGTACATCAGCGCCTGGCGCACGGTCAGCTGACCGTGCACGACGTCGTCCTGCGGGACCATGCCGATACGGCTTCGGAGCGAGGCGTATTCGGCGTGGACGTCGTGGCCCTCGAATTTGATCGTGCCGCTCGTGGGATGTGTGTAGCCGGCGACCTGGCGGGCGAACGTCGACTTGCCCGCACCGGACGGGCCGATGACGGCGGTCAGCGTGCCGGGGCGCGCGTCGATCGAGATGTTGTCCAGCAGGGTCTTGTTGCCCTCGATGGTCCACGTCAGGCCGCGCACCTCGAGCCCACCGGTGCGGGTGTCGGCCTCGGTCTCGGACCGGCGCACCAGGGTGCCGCCGGCGAACACCAGGTCGACGTTGCCGATGGTGACGACGTCGCCGTCGTGCAGCACCGCGGAGTCGACGCGGGTGCCGTTGACGAACGTGCCGTTGATGCTGCGCTCGTCACGGATCTCGGTGCCGCCGGGCAGCGGGACCAACGTCGCGTGGTGACGCGACGCCAGCACGTCGGGGATGACGATGTCGTTGTCGGTCGCGCGGCCGATCTTGATCGCGCCTGCGGGGGCGGGAGCGCCGCGCCCGGGCCGCAGGATCTTGAGCATGCTCGTCGCGAGGTTGCCCGCGGGCTCGGCGGTGCCGCGCGCCGTTGCGGCGGGCCCCATGGTCGTCGGCGCCTGCGACGAGTTGGCCGGGGCGGGAGGGGGTGTGCGCACCGGCTGGGACTGGTAGGACTGCGGCGCGCTCACCGGTCCGTTGGTGGGGTAGCCGGTCGCCGGTCCGCTCGGATAGCCGTGCTGCGGTCCGCTGGGATATCCGGCCTGCGGGCCGCTCGGGTACCCGTGCTGCGGCGCCGACGGGTACCGCTGCCGCGTGCCGGTGGTCTGCGGATACGCCGTGCGCGGCGGCTGGGTGTACGGCTGCTGCCTGCCGCCGGCCGGGGCCTGCGCGGGCCACGACGTGCCGGTGTGACCTGCGACGGGCACCGCGGCCGTCGGGGTGCGGCCTGCGGAGCCCTGGTGGCGCCCGACCTCGAACGTCAGCTGGGGACCGTCGGGGTTGCCGATGTTGACGACCTGACCGTCCTGCACGTCGACCGACGACACCCGCCGCCCGTTGACGTACAAACCGTTGAGGCTGCCGTTGTCGATCGCGACCCACCGCCCCTGGTCGAACCGCAGCACGAGGTGCGCACGCGAGATCAGCGGGTGGGCGATGCGGACGTCGGCACGCAAATCGCGTCCGATGACGACATCACTGCCGGGAGCGAAGGTACGGGTCGACCCCTCGTACCGGACGGTCAGCGCAGGTGGGGATGGTCGGCTCATCGCGGTCAACTCTATCGGTACTTCGCGCGGACACCGTTGCGCCGCAGCGGTGTCGTCCCGCACGACGGTTCCGTGTGAATATGGCCCGCGTGGGTCGCGAAGAGATAGCCGAACGGATCCGTACCGTGGCGCGGCCGGTGGCGACGCTGTCCGCCGGCGCGGCGGTGGTGTTGCTGGTGTGGGCCGCCGCGCTGGGTCTGTGGAGCCGGCTGGTCTCACCGCGCAGCATCGCCGAACAGGACTGGTACCCCAGCGGGCTGCACCGCTGGGGTGCGGCGCTGCCCAACGGTCTGGCGATTGCGACGACGGCCGTGGCGGTCATCCTGCTCGGGGCCATCGCCTACAGCATCCGACGAGGTCGCACCGACCGTTACGGGCCCGGCGCACCCGCGGTGTGGGCCGCGGTGGCGGCGTTGCTGTTCTTCGCGTTCTTCACCCGGGGTCTGCCGCAGTACTACCGCGTGGTGATGGACAACTATCCGGTCACCTCGGCGCTGCCGTTCGGCGTGACGGCCTGGTTCCTCAGCGTTGCCGGCGCCGTTGCCACGTTGCTCGGCGCGAGCGCGTTCCGGCGGGTGCGGCGCGAGCACGTGCGGCTGGTGGCGGCAGGCGCTGCGGTCGCCGTCGTCGCGTCCGCGGTTGTGACCGTCGGCGCATTGCGATCCGGTGACGATGCGCGTTTCGTCGACGCGACCACGGCCGCGGCCGACGAGGCTCCCGCGCTGCCCGCCGAACTGGGCAAGCACACGTTCACCGTGAACGTTCCCGATGCGTTCACGGACAACCCGCCCCAGCCCACCTACTCCATCGCACCGGGCGGTCCGGGATTCGTGGTCTACCACGCCGGTCGGGTCACGGCGTACGGCGCCGACGGCGCCGAACGCTGGCACTACAACCGCACCGGCCCGGGTGGTGTCGCGGTCACCGGGATGCGGGTGTTCGACGACGGCCAGACGGTCGTGCTGTTCGTCGACGACGCACTCGTCGGCCTCGACGCCACGACCGGTGCGCAGCTGTGGTCGAGCATGGACCCCGCACTGGTGTACGCGGTGTCGCAGCAGCCCGGCTTCAACCTGAACTCGCCGTTCGCGATCGTCCGCGAGGCCGGGGCGTGGACGCGCTACGACACCCGCACCGGCACCCGCATGTGGACGGTGCCCGTCCCCGACGAGCGGTGTGAGTTCCCGCCCCGCGAGGCCGACACCCGCAACTGGGTGGTGACGGTGTCACGCTGCCGGTCCGGCGAGGATGTGGCCATCCGGGTGTACGTGCTCGATCCGGAAACCGGGCAGACCCGGTCGGACCGCGAGGTCCGGCGTGGCGGCGAGGACCTGATGGCCATCGCCACCCCGGCCAACGCGGACGGCATCTTCATGCAGTTCGCCGGCGGTGGCGCACCCACCGCTGCGCTGTCGGGGATGTCGTACGTCGACGTCGCCGACGACACCGTGACCGCGCTGCCCGACGACGCCGCGGGCGAACCGTCGGTCGGCCCGTCCGACGACTTCCTCGCCACCGGGCTGCAGGGTGGCCGCGACGTCACGCGCTTCGGCGGTGACGGCAGGCTGCGTTGCACGGTGCCCGGCGACGTGCGCGGCGTGCGTACCGAGGTGCCCGGCGAGGGCCGCGGGCTGGCCTATGTGTCGTTCGAGAACAGCTTCGTCGTCGCCGAGCGGCTGGGTGGCCTGCGCACATTCGACGGCACGACATGCGCGGAGACCGGGCGGACCCAGGACACCGCGATGAACGTCGCGGTCGCCGGGTTCCTGCCGGTGCCCGGTGCGGTGCTGGTGCTGCGCCGCGACGGTGCCGCGCTGCAAATCGACGGTTACACCGCGGGCTGAGTGCTCACCCGGCCTGCGGTCCTGAGGCCAGGGCCGGCACCGCCGCGGCGGGGTAGCGGTCGTCGAAATCCCAGACGTCCCAGGTCTGTACGCCCCAGAAGATGCCGAACAGCACGATCAGGATGATCTCGACGGTCAGCACCCCGTACGGCACGCGGGTGAACAGGAACACGATCGCCAGCACCACCGTCGCCAACATCAGCGCCGCGACCGTGGCGTAGAACCGCGCGCGGTGCGGGCGCACCGCGGCCCGCGCGTAGCACGCGTGGTAGACCGCCACCAGCGTGATGGCCAGGAACATGGCCGAGGCGGCGAATGCGTGTGCGCGCAGCGCGAACCAGGGCCACAGCATCAGCAACGCGCCGAGGAACGAGATCACCACCAGGCCCGCCGGAAGCCACCTCTCGATGCTCAGCAGTGCGGTGGCCACGCGCTTCCACGGTGTGGCCGCCTCGGCGCAGGCGCCCGGCGACGCCGTCGGTTGCGGTTGCTCGCGGCGCCCGCGCTGCAGACCCAGGTACAACGCCGCGCCCGCGGCCGTCGCGATGAACAACGCGGTGATGTTGTTGGCGACCGCGCCGAACGGGTCGGCCTCCGTCGGCAGCCAGGGCCGGCACAGCCCCTCGGCGTCGGCCGGGATCAGCGCCACCACGAACGCCATGAACCCGGAGAAGTTCAGCAGCGCGTCCTCACCGATCCGGCTGCCCTTGTAGGCGATCAGACAGACACCCATCGCGGCCAGTGCGGCCACGAACACCGTGTGGGTGCGGGTGTAGAAGAACGCGCTGATCGATCCCTGCGGGCAGCTCTGCCACCACGTGATGCCCAGCGACACCAGCAGGAACACCGCCAGCGCCACGAGGCTGACGCGCACGTAGCGGTAGGTGACCTCCGGATCGCTGAGCCGCATCACCGGTCAGCGTACGAGGGCGTCGGGTGCTCCGGTGAGAACGCAATGGGTGTGGCTGTAAATCGTCGGCATGCACTTGTTGCAATGGGTGCACAGCGATTTGACGGAGTGCGCGTCCCCGTCGGCGGCGATGCGGTTGATCAGGTCGGGTTCGGCGAGCAGGGCGCGGCCCATCGCGACGAACTCGAACCCCTCGGCCATGGCCTTGTCCATGGTGTCGCGGTTGGTGATGCCGCCGAGCAGGATCAGCGGCATCTTCAGCTCGGCCCGGAACTGCCTGGCCTCCCGCAGCAGATACGCCTCGCGGTAAGGGTATTCGCGCAGGAAACCCTTGCCCACGGTGCGCATGCCCCAGCTGATCGGCGGTTTGAACGCCCCGGCGAACTCCTTGACCGGTGCGTCGCCGCGGAACAGGTACATCGGGTTGACCAGTGAGCTGCCCGCGGTCAACTCGATCGCGTCAAGGCCGCCGTCCTCTTCGAGCCATTTGGCGGTCTGCAGCGACTCGTCCAGCGAGATGCCACCGCGGATGCCGTCGCTCATGTTCAGTTTGGCCGTCACCGCGATGGTGCCGCCGGCCTTGTCGACCGCGTCGCGCACCGCGCGCACCACACCGCGGGCCACCTTCGCACGGTTGTACAGCGAGCCGCCGAGCTCGTCGGTGCGACGGTTGATCAGCGGGCTCAGGAACGAACTGGCGAGGTAGTTGTGGCCGAGGTGGATCTCGACGGCGTCGAACCCCGAGTCGATGGCCAGGCGCGCGGCATCGGCGTGGGCCGCCGTGACCTCCCGGATGTCGTCGATGGTGGCCTTCTTGGCGAAACGCATCGACAGCGGGTTGAAGAACCGCACCGGCGCCAGCGCCGTGGCCTTGTTGGTCCTGGCGTTCGCGACCGGTCCGGCGTGCCCGATCTGGGCGCTGATCGCGGCCCCTTCGGCGTGCACGGCCTCGGTGAGCTTCTGCAGCCCGGGCACGGCCTGCGGCCGCATCCAGATCTGCCAGCCATCGGTGCGGCCACCGGGCGCCACGGCACAGTAGGCCACCGTGGTCATCCCGACGCCGCCTGCCGCGGGCAGCCGGTGGTAGTTGATCAGGTCCTCGGTGACCAGGGCGTCCGGCGTCGACGCCTCGAACGTCGCGGCCTTGATGATGCGGTTGCGCAGCGTGATGGGCCCGAGCTTCGCCTCACTGAAAACATCAGTGAACACATTGGGCGCAGTGTTCATACCGTGGAGCTTGCCACAGGAGGGCGGCTCGCGGACCGGACACCGGGCCGTCTCTGACACGCCGTCCCTGACACAATGGCACCCGTGGGTGCGATATCGCTGGACGGAAAGACCACGCGCGACGAGATCTTCGTCGACCTCAAGGACCGGGTCGCGGCGCTGACCGCCGCGGGCCGCACGCCGGGCCTCGGCACGGTGCTGGTCGGTGACGATCCGGGTTCGCAGGCGTACGTGCGCGGTAAGCACTCCGACTGCGCCAAAGTGGGTATCAACTCGATCCGCCGGGATCTGCCCGCCGACATCACGCAGGAACAGCTCGACGACACGATCGACGAGCTCAACGCCAACCCGGACTGCACCGGCTACATCGTGCAGTTGCCGCTGCCCAAGCATCTCGACGAGAACGCGGCGCTGGAACGCATCGACCCGGCCAAGGACGCCGACGGTCTGCACCCGACGAACCTGGGCCGGCTCGTCCTCGGCAAGCAGGCCGCGCTGCCGTGTACGCCGCGCGGCATCGTGCACCTGCTGCGCCGCTTCGACGTGCCGATCGCCGGTGCCCACGTCGTGGTCATCGGCCGCGGCGTCACCGTCGGCAGGCCGATGGGGCTGCTGCTGACCCGGCGTTCGGAGAACGCCACCGTCACGTTGTGCCACACCGGTACCCGCGACCTTCCGTCGCTCACCCGGCAGGCCGACATCCTCATCGCGGCCGCAGGTGTGCCGCACATGGTCACCGCGGACATGGTCAAACCCGGTGCGGCCGTTGTCGATGTCGGCGTGAGCCGGGTCGACGGCAAGCTGGCCGGTGACGTCGCCCCCGACGTGTGGGAGATCGCCGGTCACGTGTCGCCCAACCCCGGCGGGGTGGGCCCGCTGACCCGGGCCTTCCTGCTGACCAATGTGGTCGAAGCGGAAGAGTCGAAACTGGCGTGACGCCAAAGGAATTCGCCCGTAAGGTGTTCGCCGGTCAATGGCCGATCCTGGTGGTCGGCCTGATCTTCATCGCTGCCTTCGCCCTGGTGGTGGCCGGTTACTGGCGCCGCGGCGCACTGGTCATCGGGATCGGCGTCGGGGCCGCGGCGGCGTTGCGGTTGGCGTTGACCGACGACCGGGCGGGGCTGCTCGTGGTGCGCAGCCGGGCGATCGACTTCGCCACGACGGCGACGGTGAGCGCGGCCGTGCTCTACATCGCGTGGACGATCGATCCGCTGGGCACCAGCTAGCACCGTCGCTTCGAACAGCGCGGCCCACTGCGCGGCGGTCAATTGGCGGGGAAGCGCGTCGGGTGCGATTCCGTTGGCCCGCAACCAGTTCCGTGGCACCGGCGTGGGCAGCCGACGAACGATCAGCGCCATGCCGCGACCGCGCCCGGTGAACACCCGGTGCACCAGCGCCTGATAACGCCCGCGGTCGGCGGGGTCGACGAGTGGCCGGGTGCGCCGTGTGACCGTGAGCAGGCCCGCGTCGACCGCGGGGCGCGGGCGGAAGCTGTCCGCGGAAACCTTTCGGGCGAGCCCGAATTCGAACCACGGCCACCATTGTGCGGTCATCATGGTGGCGCCGCCGACCGCGGCGCGCCTGCGGGCCACCTCCCATTGCACGAGCAGCACGGCGGTGGTCCAGCCCGGACTGTGCAGCAGCCTGCGCAGGATCGCGGTGGTGAGGTGGAACGGCAGGTTGCCCACCACCACGTGCGGTGAGTGCGGCAGCGGATGGTGCAGGGCGTCGGCGACCACGACCTCGGTGCATTGCGGCCCGGCGGATCTCGCGGTGCGGTGCGCCAACCGCCGCGCGCGCCGCGCGTCGACCTCGACGGCGGTCAGCGGACGGGCCAGCCGCTGCAACGGCAGGGTCAGCGCGCCGTCACCGGCCCCGATCTCGATGATGGGACCGCTTGTGTGCGAGACGATTTCGATGATATCGGCGATGACGCGCCGATCGGACAGGAAGTTCTGGCCGAGTTCGTGCCGGCCGTGATGTGGGGTGGACACGGTTCTCCGCGATCGCAGGGGCAAGTGCAGGTGCCGCGGCGGAGTGTCTGTGAAGTGGATCCGCCGCTAGACGGTGCGGGGCCGCAGGTAGGCCGCCACCGGGATCGCTGAGGTGACCGACATGGCGGCCAGTCTAGGAACCCTCGCGTACCGGCTTCAAACGAATTAACGGAAAATATGCCCGACGGGAAATATTGCACAGTGGGCAAGAAGTGGTTACCGTGGCCCATGTGGGACTGCGTGAACGAAAGAAACAGGACACCCGACGGGCGCTGAGCGACGCGGCGCTGAACCTGATGTTCGAGCGTGGGGGACTGGAGAACGTCACCCGCGCGGACATCGCCGAGATGGCCGGGGTGTCGCTTCGGACGTTCAACAACTATTTCACCGGCAAGTACGAGGCCCTGGCGTACCGGCAGACCGAACGCATGCGGCGCAGCATCGACCGCCTGCGGCAGCGTCCCGCCGACGAACCGCTGTGGACCGCGATCGCCGAGGCCGTGATCGCGCCGCTGCAAGAGGACCTGGACGACGTCTACGGAACGAACGACACGCTGCCCACCCGTGCGCAACTGGTCGAGGTCAGAAAGGTGCTCATGCTCGCCGAGATCCGCGACGTCACGTTCCGGGGCATGTTCGACGAGTGGGTGGTGGCGATCGCCGAGCGCACCGGTACCGATCCGCAGGACCGGTATCCGCGCCTGGTGGCGGCCGTCGTGCGTGCGGTGGGCGACGTCGCGATCGACGAATACGCCAACGCCGACCCGCCGGTGCCGCTCACGCCGTTACTGCGTGAGGGTTTCGCGGCCGTCGCCGCGGGCCTTCCCGAGCCGGAGGCAGGGCGATGAACACACCTGATCGGGCCGATGTCGTCATCGCCGGGGCCGGCCCCAACGGCCTGCTGCTGGCCGGTGAGCTGGCCCTGGCCGGGGTGCGTCCGGTGGTGCTCGAACAGCTCACCGGACCCAGCCCGGAACTGAGGGCCAACGGCATCGTCGGCCAGGTGCACCGCGCGCTCGACATGCGCGGGCTCTACCAGATGCTGACCGGTTCGGGCGCACCGCCGCAGCCGTTGAACGGCTACATCTTCGCCGGCATGCACGTGCCGTTCACCGGCGTCGTCGACAACCCGATGTACGGCATGTTCATCAAACAGCCGCAGGTGGTGCGCCGGCTCGCGGACTGGGCGCGCGACCTGGGCGTTCAGATCCGATGGGGACACGCGCTGACCGACGTCGCGACCCAGCCCGGCGGTGTCGAGCTGGATGTCGAATCGCCCCAAGGGGCTTACCGCCTGGACGCCACTTACCTGGTCGGCGCGGACGGAGGCCGCAGCATGGTCAGAAAGACCATGGGCATCGGGTTCCCGGGTGTGACCTCGCCGGTGGTCGCGCGCGTCGCACATGTCAGCATCCCCGACCGGCTGCGGGTACCCGGCGCGCTGGACATCCCCGGCATCGGCCGGATCCCGTTCGGTCACAACCGCTTCGACCGGGGTGTGCTCATCTACATGGAGTTCGAACCGGGGCGCTCGATGATCGGCACCATCGAGTACACAACCTTGTTGCCCGATGACGCACCGGCGATGACGGTGGCCGAACTGCAGGGCAGCGTGACACGGATCCTCGGTGTCGAGGTGCCGATCACCCCGCCCACCGGGCCGGGACCGCATGCGTTGCGGCGGATCAACGGCCAGAACACCCGCCAGGCCGAGCGATACCGCGTCGGCAACGTGTTCCTGATCGGCGATGCGGCGCACGTGCACTCCGCGGTGGGTGGCCCCGGCCTCAACCTCGGGATGCAGGACGCCATGAACCTCGGGTGGAAACTGGCCGCGGCGGTGCACGGTTGGGCGCCACCCGGGCTGCTCGACACCTACCACAGCGAGCGGCACCCGGCCGGTGAGCGCGTGATGATGCAGTCCATGGCGCAGCACGCGCTGCTGCAGAGCGGGCCCGAGGTCGACGCGCTTCGAACGCTTTTCGGTGAGCTGCTCGCCACCTCGGAGGGCGCGACGCATATCGCACACCTGCTCGCCGGGGCAGACGTCCGCTATGACGTGGCGGATCCCCATCCGCTGTCCGGGTCTATGGCCCCCGAGATGGTGTTCGACGACGGCCGCCGCCTCGCCGACCTGATGCGCGCGGGGCGTCCCGTGCTGCTCGACCTCGACGGCGGCGAATACGCCGCGACGGCGCTCGATTGGCGCGACCGGGTCGACCTGGTCACCCCGGCCACCGCAGCCGACCGCCCCGCGCCTGCGCTGCTGATCCGCCCGGACGGTTACGTCGCCTGGGCCGCAACCGATTCCAGCGGAGACGACCACGAACGGTTGGGTCGCGCGCTCGGGCGCTGGTTCGGCGACCAGCACGCCGGGCTCGAGCGGGCCGGAACCTAGACCAGGGTGGCCCGCATACACACCGTCACATACGGCAGCGCCAGGCCGTTCGAGTTCGCCAGCGCGGGGTGGGTCGCCAGCAGTTCCCGTACCTGCCCGAGCGTGCGGGTGCGCACCTGCTCGGGTGAGGTGATGCAGTAGCTGCGCGAGGCCACCAGATCGATGAGGGCCTGCGGCGTCAGGTAACTCGTCCACTCCACGTGATGGCGTTCGATGTCGGCGAACGGCGCGGGCAGCGTGACCTCATGGCTGAACGGATCCTCGTGACCGATGATGCGGCCCAGATCCTTGACCCAGCCCAGCCGTTCGTCCCGCACGTTCCACACCAGGCCCAGTCGGCCGCCGGGTCGCAGCACCCGGCTGACCTCCTTGACCGCGAGTTCGGGGTCGAACCAATGCCACGCCTGCGCCACCAGCACCGCGTCGACGCTGTTGTCCGGCAACGGGATTTCCTCGGCCGTGCCGAGCAGGGCCGGGGTGTCGGGCAACGACGTCGACAACAACTCCAGCATCTCGGCGAGCGGATCGACCGCGATGACGTTGAGTCCCCGCTCCACCAGCCGGGTGGTGAGCTTGCCGGTTCCGGCGCCCAGGTCCAGCACGTCGTGTGCACCATCCGGAAGCAGCCAGTCGATGGCCTCCGGCGGATACGAGGGCCTGCCGCGTTCGTAGGCCGCCGCTTCGGAACCGAAGGACAGGGAGCGTTTCTGCTTCGAGGAATCGGAGGACGTCACCGTTGTGCAAGCTCCAATGCTCGGCGTATGAGCTTGCCGACCAACTCGGTCTCGACCAGGAAGCCGTCGTGCCCGTAGATCGAGTCGACCACGTCCAGGCCCTGACAGCCGGGAAGCAGGTCGGCGAGCTCCTGCTGTAAACGGATCGGGTACAAGCGGTCCGACGTGATCCCACCGACCACGACCGGTACCGGACAACTGCGCAGGGCGGCCTCGACGCCGCCGCGCCCACGTCCCACATCATGGTTGGACAACGCGTCGCTGAGCACCACGTAGGTGCCGGGGTCGAACCGGCGGGCCAGCTTGCCGCCCTGGTACTCCAGGTAGCTCTGCACGGCGTAGCGGCCCCCGGTGAGGGGATCCTCGTCGCCCTGGGCGGCGTTGCCGAAGCGGTCGTCGAGCTCCGCTTCGCCTCGGTAGGTCAGGTGCGCGAACCGGCGGGCGATCTCCATGCCCTCGGTGGGCGCGCGGCCGGTGCCGTAGTAGTCGCCGCCCTGCCAGTCCGGATCGGCCTTGATCGCGGCCACCTGGGTGCTCTGGGTGCCGATCTGGTCGGCCGTCGCCCGCGCGCCGACCGCCAGCACCAGACCGGCACGCACCTCGTCGGGGTGGCTCACCAGCCACTCGAGCGCCCGCGCCCCGCCCATCGACCCGCCGACCACCGCGGCGAGCTCGGTGATGCCGAGCGCCGCCAGCGCGGCGCGGTCGGCCTCCACCTGGTCGCGGATGGTGATCTGCGGAAACCGTGAGCCCCAAGGCTTTCCGTCCGGGGCGATCGAGCCGGGGCCGGTCGAACCCTGGCAGCCGCCGAGCACGTTCGTCGCGATCGCGCACCAACGGTCGGTGTCGATCGAGGCGCCCGGCCCCGCGACGCCGTCCCACCAACCCGCGGTCGGGTGGCCGTTGCCCGCCGGGCCGGTGACGTGTGAGTCGCCGGTGAGCGCGTGCAGGACCAGCACGACGTTGTCGCGGTCGGGCGCGAGTTCACCCCACCGCTGGACCGCGATGGAGACGTCCGGCAGGACGGTGCCGTTCTCCAGGGCCAGCGCGCCGATGTTCACCACGGCGATCTCGCCCTCGGCGGGCAGGGGCACGGTGGCCATCCCGGTGTCCGTGGCAGGTTCTTCGATGATCGTCACTGCATTTCTTCCCGCCGGGTCACACCGTCTGGGCGGTCTGGACCGCGCCGCTGAACGGGCGCGCCGCGGCAAAGCCCTGCTCCAGGTCGGCGATGATGTCGTCGATGCCTTCCAGGCCCACCGCGAGGCGCACCAGGCCCGGCGTCACACCCGTCGACAGCTGCTCTTCGGCGGTGAGCTGCTGGTGCGTCGTGGAGGCCGGGTGGATGACCAGCGAGCGCACGTCACCGATGTTGGCGACGTGGCTGTGCAGCGTCAGCGCGTTGACGAAGGCCTTGCCGGCCTCCAGGCCGCCGGCCAGCTCGAAGGCGAGCACCGCGCCGGTGCCCTTCGGCGCGATCTTGCGGCCCAGCTCGTACCACGGCGACGACGGCAGCCCCGCGTAGTTCACCGACGTCACATCGGGATGGTTCTCCAGGAACTCGGCGACCTTCTGCGCATTCGCGACGTGGCGCTCGACGCGCAGCGACAGGGTTTCCAGGCCCTGCGCGATGAGGAACGCGTTGAACGGGGCGGCCGCCGAACCCAGGTCACGCAGCAACTGCACGCGCGCCTTGAGGGCGTAGGCGGGCGCGCCGAGCTCGGCGAACACCACGCCGTGGTAGCTGGGATCCGGCTCGGTGAAGCCGGGGAACTTGCCGTTGGTCCAGTCGAATCTGCCGCCGTCCACGATCACCCCCGCGATCGCCGAACCGTGCCCGCCGAGGTACTTCGTCGCCGAGTGCACGACGATGTCGGCGCCGTGGGCGATCGGCTGGACCAGATACGGCGTCGCGATCGTGTTGTCGACGATCAGCGGCACCCCGTTGTCGTGCGCGATCGCGGACACGTTCGGGATGTCGAGCACATCGATCTGCGGGTTGGAGATGGTCTCGGCGAAGAACGCCTTGGTGTTCGGCCGAACCGCCGCGCGCCACGAGTCCAGGTCGTCGGGGTTCTCCACGAACGTGGTCTCGATGCCGAGCTTGGGCAGGGTGTAGTGCAGCAGGTTGTAGGTGCCGCCGTACAGGCGCGGGGAGGACACGACGTGATCCCCGGCGCCTGCGACGTTGAGGATGGCGAACGTCTCGGCGGCCTGCCCCGAGGACAGGAACAGCGCGGCGACGCCGCCCTCGAGTGCGGCGATGCGCTGCTCGACGACGTCGGTGGTGGGGTTGCCGATGCGGGTGTAGATGTTGCCGGGAACCTCGAGGCCGAACAGGGCCGCGGCGTGGCCGGTGTCGTCGAAGGTGTACGAGGTGGTCTGGTAGATCGGCAGGGCGCGGGCATGGGTGGCGGCGTCAGGCGACTGACCTGCGTGGATCTGCTTGGTCTCGAACGACCAGTTCTCGGTGGGATCGGGGTTGGTCATGAAGGGTCTCCTCCGCGAGTTCGGGGGCGAAATGTGGGGGATGGAAGCTGCTGGACGGCCGAACGTCTCAGGGCGAGCCGGGCCCGAGCGTGCACAGGCACGGACACACGCCAGGGGGATGTGAACAGTTCACGAACAACGCCAAAAGGTTGGCCTCCATCAGGTTTCCCTGTCTCTCTGGGGCCCGAACCGGCGGACCCGCGCTTGCCTTGCAGCCGGCCGGAAGAATCCGTCAGCCGCTCAACCTGGTCATCACCCGGGGCACCCCACCGCGGTTGGAGGGTTGCCGGCCAGCAAGCCGGGGCTTGTCGCTGGCGCTCATGACCGCCATAGAGACTATCCCACCGCCCGTAGTCGGTGCCACCGGGTTCGTCCGGACGCGGAGGCCGACGGGGTGACCGGCCCGCGCGATAAGGTCATTACCGACGAGAAAAGACCGACAGTGACGTTCGGAGAGGAACCATGAGCGCCCAGCAGCCGACCATCATCTACACGCTGACCGACGAGGCGCCGCTGCTTGCGACCTATGCCTTCTTGCCGGTGATCCGCAAATTCGCCGAAGCGGCAGGCATCGACGTCAAGACCAGCGACATCTCGGTGGCGGCCCGCATCCTGGCCGAGTTCGGAGATCGCCTGACCGACGAACAGCGGGTTCCCGACAACCTGGCCGAGCTGGGCGCGCTGACCCAGGACCCCACCGCCAACATCATCAAGCTGCCCAACATCAGCGCCTCGGTGCCGCAGCTGCTCGCGGCCATCAAGGAGCTGCAGGGCAAGGGCTACAACATCCCGGACTACCCGGCCAACCCGAAGACCGACGACGAGAAGAAGATCAAGGACCGCTACGCCAGGGTCCTCGGCAGCGCCGTGAATCCGGTCCTGCGCGAGGGCAACTCGGATCGCCGCGCACCCAAGGCGGTCAAGGAGTACGCCCGCAAGCACCCGCACAGCATGGGTGAGTGGAGCCAGGCGTCGCGCACCCACGTCGCGACCATGAAGACCGGCGACTTCTACCACGGCGAGAAGTCGCTGACGCTGGACCGCGACCGTCGCGTCAAGATGGTGCTCAAGACCGACAGCGGCGAGGAGATCGTCCTCAAGCCCGAGGTCAAGCTCGATGCCGGCGACATCATCGACTCGATGTACATGAGCAAGAAGGCGCTCATCGAGTTCTACGAGGAGCAGATCGAGGACGCCTACAAGACCGGCGTCATGTTCTCGCTGCACGTCAAGGCGACCATGATGAAGGTGTCGCACCCGATCGTATTCGGGCATGCGGTCAAGGTCTTCTACAAGGACGCATTCGCCAAGCACCAGAAGCTGTTCGACGAGCTCGGGGTCAACGTCAACAACGGTCTGTCCGACCTGTACGACAAGATCAAGTCGCTGCCCGCCTCGCTGCAGGAGGAGATCATCGAGGACCTGCACCGCTGCCACGAGCACCGGCCGGAGCTGGCGATGGTGGACTCGGCCAAGGGCATCTCGAACTTCCACTCGCCGTCCGACGTCATCGTCGACGCGTCGATGCCCGCGATGATCCGCCTCGGCGGCAAGATGTACGGCGCCGACGGACGCCCCAAGGACACCAAGGCCGTCAACCCGGAGTCGACCTTCTCCCGCATCTACCAGGAGATGATCAACTTCTGCAAGACGCACGGCCAGTTCGATCCCACCACCATGGGCACCGTGCCGAACGTCGGCCTGATGGCCCAGCAGGCCGAGGAGTACGGCAGTCACGACAAGACGTTCGAGATCCCCGAGGACGGCGTCGCCGACATCGTCGACATCGACACCGGTGAGGTGCTGCTGACCCAGAACGTCGAAGAGGGCGACATCTGGCGCATGCCGATCGTCAAGGACGCCCCGATCCGCGACTGGGTCAAGCTGGCCGTCACGCGGGCGCGGCTGTCCGGCATGCCGGTGGTGTTCTGGCTGGACACCGAGCGCCCGCACGAGGTCGAGCTGCGCAAGAAGGTCAAGGAGTACCTGAAGGAGTACGACACCGAGGGCCTGACGATCCAGATCATGCCGCAGGTGTGGGCCATGCGGTACACCCTGGAGCGGGTCATCCGCGGCAAGGACACCATCGCCGCGACCGGCAACATCCTGCGCGACTACCTCACCGACCTGTTCCCGATCCTCGAGCTCGGCACGAGCGCCAAGATGCTGTCGATCGTGCCGCTGATGGCCGGTGGCGGTCTGTACGAGACCGGTGCGGGCGGCTCGGCGCCCAAGCACGTCCACCAGCTCGTCGAGGAGAACCACCTGCGGTGGGATTCCCTCGGTGAGTTCCTGGCGCTCGGCGCCAGCCTGGAGGACATGGGCGAGAAGACCGACAACGCGAAGGCCAAGGTGCTCGCCAAGGCGCTCGACACCGCGACCGGAAAGTTGTTGGAGGAGAACAAGAGCCCGTCGCGTCGCACCGGTGAGCTCGACAACCGCGGCAGCCAGTTCTACCTCGCGCTGTTCTGGGCGCAGGCGCTGGCCGAGCAGACCGAGGACGCCGAGTTGGCCGAGCACTTCGCGCCGCTGGCCAAGGCGCTCGCCGAGCAGGAGGAGACCATCGTCTCCGAGCTGAACTCGGTGCAGGGCAAGTCGGTCGACATCGGCGGTTACTACTTCCCCGACCCGGACAAGACCTCCGAGGTGATGCGTCCGAGCGAGACGTTCAACACGACGCTGGAAACCGTGTAACCACCCAGATCGCACTGAGGGACAGAATCCGCGCGGATTCTGTCCCTCTTTGCAATTTCGCGTTTTGATGTCGGAGCCGGTCAGCCCGCCGCGCGACCCCGGTCGGTGTGGCGGTCGACGAACTCGGTGATCAGGTCGGTGATGCGGCCCGGCGCCTCGAACATCGGCACGTGGCCCACCCGGTCGAGATGGGTGATCTCGGCGTTGGCAGGCAGGTTCTCGGTGAAGTGCCTGGTGAACCGCGGGTGGGGGAGTACGCGGTCCTTCTCGCAGATCACCAGGTGCGTGGGTGTGCACGAGTTGGGCAGCTCCATCAGGCCCGCGGTGGTCAGCGATTTGAGCATCAGCTTGTGATAGGCCGGGCAGTGTGCGACGTCGTCGATGAGGTCACGCCGGTCGCTGTCGGTGAGCGCATCGGCGGTGGCGGCGACCGCGACGTAGGAGATCTGGCGGGTGAACGGCAACCGGTGTACGCGCTGACCCAGCAGTTTGGTGATCAGCACGATCGGCAGCGCGGCGACGAACTTGGCGATGATCTCGTACTTGGCCGGCGTGAAACGGGTCCAGCCGCCCGCGGGTGCGATGCCGGTGACGGTCCGCGCCCGCCCGCGTCGTTCCAGTTCGAAGGCCACCCAGCCGCCCAGCGAGTTGCCGACGATGTGCGCGGTGGTCCAGCCGATGTCGTCGAGGCGGCGCTCGATGTCGTCGGCCAGGTGCGCGACGTCGAGCAGCAGCGGGCCGCGCGGGCCGCCGTTGTGGTCGGCCATGGTGGGCGCGAACACCTCGTAGCGCCCGGTCTCGGCGAGCTGCGGGGCGACGTATTTCCACACGCTCTGCGACAGCAGGAACGGGTGCAGCAGCAGGATCGGCTCGGTGCTGCCGTCGCGGGAGCCCAGGTGGATGGGTGCACGTTCAACCATGACGCCCGAGGTTAAGGTGATACCGCCGGTACCGCAAGATGGCGTCGGCGGTGTCGGAGCCGATCGGTAGGGTCTCGGCCGTGGCTTTTGCGCAGACTCTGACCGTCACCACCATCAACGTCAACGGCGCCCGCGCGGCGTGCAAGGAGCGCTCCACCGAGAACCTGGGCATGCTGGCCTGGCTCAAGGAGACCCGCGCGGACGTGATCTGCATGCAGGAAACCCGCTGCGACGACGATCAACTGGCCGCCACCCTGGAGCCCGCGATCGCCGACGGGTGGCACCTCGCCTCGGCCCCGTCGGAGCGCAAGGGTCGCAACGGCGTCGCGGTGCTGTCCCGTACCCCGTTCGATGCGATCAGGATCGGTTGCGGCGCAGAGGAGTTCGAGACCCACGGCCGTTGGATCGAGGTCGACACCGCGGGTATCACCGTCGCCAGCGTCTACATCCCCACCGGGGAAGCGGAGACCGAGCGGCAGCTGGAGAAGGAACGGTTCATGGCCGCGGTCGGCAGACGCATGGCGCAGCTGCGCTCCGGCGACCGGGAGGCGCTGGTGTGCGGCGACTGGAACATCGGGCACGGCGAAAATGACATCAAGAACTGGAAGGGCAACGTCAAGAAGTCCGGCTTCCTGCCCGAGGAGCGGCAGTGGGTCGGCGGGCTGTTGAGCTCCGGATGGGTCGACGTGGTGCGGCAGGTGCACGGGGACGTGCCCGGCCCGTACTCGTGGTGGTCGTGGCGCGGCAAGGCGTTCGACAACGACGCCGGGTGGCGCATCGACTACCACCTGGTCACGCCGGGGTTGGCGGAACGCGTCGTGGCGGCGGGCACCGAACGGCCGCAGGCCTACGCCCTGCGCTGGTCCGACCACGCGCCGGTCACCGTCGAGTTCGGCTGACCCGGTGGCAGGTGAGTGACGCTCGGTGAAACGGGTCGACGCGGCATGAAAAGATCGAGGGACCATGAGTAGCGCAAGCAAACGCGTCGTCTTCTCCGGCGCCCAACCCACATCGGACTCCCTGCATCTCGGCAACGCGCTGGGCGCGGTGACGCACTGGGCGCAGTTGCAGGACGACTACGACGCGTTCTTCTGCGTCGTCGACCTGCACGCCATCACGGTCCCGCAGGATCCCGACACGCTGCGCCGCCGGACGCTGGTGACCGCCGCGCAGTACCTGGCGCTGGGCATCGACCCGGCCCGCAGCACCGTGTTCGTGCAGAGCCATGTCGCCGCGCACTGCCAATTGGCTTGGGTGCTGGGCTGTTTCACCGGGTTCGGTCAGGCGTCGCGGATGACGCAGTTCAAGGACAAGTCGCAGAAGCAGGGCGCCGACGCCACCACGGTCGGGTTGTTCACCTACCCGGTGCTGATGGCCGCCGACGTACTGCTCTACGACACCCACGTCGTGCCGGTCGGCGAGGACCAGCGTCAGCACCTGGAGTTGGCGCGCGACGTCGCCCAGCGGATCAACGCGCGCTTCCCCGACACGTTCGTGGTGCCCGAGGCGATGATCCCGAAGGCCACCGCCAAGATCTACGACCTGCAGGACCCGACGGCGAAGATGAGCAAGTCCGCCGCCACCGACGCCGGGTTGATCAGCCTGCTCGACGATCCCAAGGCCACGGCAAAGAAGATCCGCTCGGCCGTCACCGACAGCGAGCGCGAGATCAGGTTCGACCCCGAGGCCAAACCGGGCATCTCGAACCTGCTGACGATCCAGTCCGCGGTCACCGGCACCGACGTCGACAAGCTCGTCGATGGCTACGCCGGCCGCGGTTACGGCGACCTCAAGAAGGACACCGCCGAGGCCGTTGTGGAATTCGTCACCCCGATCAAGACCCGGGTGGACGAATTGCTCTCCGACCGCGCCGAACTCGAATCCGTGTTGGCCGCGGGCGCGGCACGCGCCACGGAAGTGTCTGCAAAGACCCTGCAGCGGGTATACGACCGGATAGGTTTCCTACCGCAACCGTCGTAACCGCCAGGAGGTGGCATGCCCGAACCCGCCGAAGAGTCGGCCAAACCCGGCGTGCTGGACCGGCTGAGAGCCAGATGGCCGTGGTTCGACCATGTCATGCGCGCCGAGGAGCGCTACAACGACAGCAAAGGCGATTTCTACGCAGCGGGCATCACCTACTTCACGATCTTCGCGTTGTTCCCGCTGCTCATGGTGGGCTTCGCCGTCGGCGGGTTCGTGCTCGCCAGCCAGCCCGAGCTGATGGCCCAGGTCGAGGAGAAGATCCGCCAGGCCGTCAGCGGCGACCTCGGAGCCCAGCTGGTCCAACTGATGGATTCGGCCATCGATTCGCGCACCTCGGTCGGCGTGATAGGCCTGGCCGCCGCGGCGTGGGCCGGGTTGGGCTGGATGGCCAACCTGCGCGAGGCGCTGTCGCAGATGTGGGGGCTGTTCCGCGACGAGAAACCCGGCTTCCTCAAGACCAAGCTGTCGGACCTGCTGGCGCTGCTGTCGGCGTTCGTCGCGATCGCGGTGACGATCGCGCTGACCGCGCTCGGCAGTTCGACGGTGATCGAGAACGTGCTCAACCGCGTCGGCATGCCGGATTCGGTGGCCCTGTCGGTGCTGCTGCGGGTGCTGTCGGTGCTGATGTCGCTGTTCGTGTCGTGGCTGCTGTTCACCTGGATGATCGCGCGGCTGCCGCGCGAGTCGATCAGCTTCCGCAGCAGCGTGCGCGCCGGTCTGCTCGCGGCCGTGGCCTTCGAGATCTTCAAGCAGGTCGCGTCGATCTACCTCAAGTCGGTGATCACCGGCCCGGCCGGAGCGACGTTCGGTCCGGTGCTCGGGCTGATGGTGTTCGCCTACATCACCGCGAGGTTGGTGTTGTTCGCCACCGCGTGGGCGGCGACCGCCGAGGAGAACCTCGAAGCCGCCCGGGTGCTGCCGCCCGAACCCGTGCAGATCACCACCCGTGTGCAGGTCCGCGAAGGCGCGGGGGTGCCCGCGGTGCTGACCGCAGCGGCGGCCGGGGCGGTGGGCGGATTCGGGTTGTCGCGCTTGCGATTCCGCCAGTAAATCAGTAGCTCAGTGCGAGACCAGTTTCAGGCCGATGACGCAGCCCACCACACCGAGGATCAGCAGCACCTTGGCGACCGACGTCGACTCGGCGCCGGTGATCATCGCGTAGGCGACCGTGAGTGCCGCGCCGATGCCCACCCACACCGCGTAACTGGTCCCGGGCGGCAACGAACGCATCGCGACGGCGAGTCCGAGCAGCGACGTCGGTGCGCTCAGGGCGAAGATCACCGACGGCCAGAGCCGGGTGAACGCCTCGCTCTTGCTCAACGCGGAGGCCCACACCGCTTCCAGGACACCCGAGGCAACAAGAATCAACCAAGCCATTGATATCTCTCCGACGGCCCGTCTTGTCGCTGTCCGGGTACGGGCGCCCCTCGTCCGGTGCCGAGTGCCGGCGACCACGATTGTAACAACGCCGTAAACTCGCTGGTTGTGAGCCTGGCAACGACATGGACGAAGGCGATGGGCATCGAGGTCCCGATCGTCAACGCGCCGATGGGCGGTGCGGCCGGAGGCCGCCTGGCCGCAGCGGTCTCGGCCGCCGGTGGTCTTGGGATGATCGGCATGGGCAGTTCGGCGACGCCGGACCAGTTGCGTGGCGAGCTCGCCGACCTGGCGGGGCTGGGCCGGCCGTTCGGGATCGGCCTGGTGCACTGGGTGATGACCGAGTGCCCCGACCTGTTCGACATCGCCCTGGCGGCCGAGCCCGCGCTGTTGAGCGTCAGCTTCGGGGCGGACTGGGCGTGGGTGACCCGCGCGCACGACGCGGGTGTGACGGTGGCGACGCAGGTCGCCACGGTCGGTGACGCGTTGCAGGCGGCCGACGCGGGCGTCGACGTCCTCGTGGCCCGCGGCGCCGAGGGCGGCGGGCACGGCCGCCCCGCGTTGGGAACGCTGCCGCTTTTGACCCAGGTGCTCGACGCGGTCGAACTGCCCGTGCTCGCCGCGGGCGGGATCGCCTCGCCGCGTGGGCTCGCCGCGGTGCTGGCCGCAGGTGCCGCGGCGGCCTGGCTGGGAACGGTGTTCACGACGTGCGTCGAGGCGTCGACACCGCCGCAAGCCCGCGACCAACTGCTCGCCGCCGGCGGTGAGAACACCACGCTCACCGCCGAATTCGACATCCGGGCCGGATACCACTGGCCCGCCGACATCCCCGAACGGGTGCTGACCGATTCCACGGGTGCGCCGACACCGGTGAACGCCGGGCAGGGCGTCGGCATGGTGAAGCAGCCGCTGACCGTCGCCGAGACCGTGTCACGGCTGTGCTGGGGCGCCGAAGCCCTGCTGCGGCGCTGGTCGTGACGGCTAGTGCTGCGGGCGCTGATTGAGCTGGCGCGCACCGAGAATCAGCATGAACACGACGATCGCACCCACCACGGCCACCCCGACGCGCACCGGCATGGCGTCGGCGGGCGGCAGCACCGCCGCGGCCTGTGCAGGTGAGGGTTCCTCGGCCTTCGTCGGGGCGAGCGACGGATCCGGGTCGACGAGCGTTCCGACCTTGGTGCCCGGGGGAGCGGCGAACCCGTAGTCGAGCAGGCGTGCGGCCTGCTCCCACGGGGCGATCGGCACGCGGGTTCCCTTGAGCAGCACCACGAGCAGCCGTCGTCCGTCACGTTCGGCGGCGCCGACGAACGTCTGCCCGGCGTCGTCGGTGTAACCGGTCTTGCCGCCCAGCGCGCCCGGGTAGTTGTAGAGCAGCTTGTTGTCGTTCTCGATCGGGTAGGAGCCGCCGTCGCGCCCGGGGAAGTCGTAGCTCTCGGTGTGGACGATGTCGGCGAACGCCGGGTGCTGCCACGCATACCGGTAGAACAGCGCCATGTCGTAGGCCGACGTGCTCATGCCCGGCCCGTCGAGACCCGACGGCGTGGCCGCCCTGGTGTCGCGGCCGCCGAGCTTGGCGGCGAGCGTGTTGAGTTTCTGCAGCGCGGGGTCCCAACCGCCGAGCTGCATGGCCAGTGCGTGCGCGGCGTCGTTGCCGGAGTGCATGAGCAGGCCGTGCAGCAGGTCGTTGATCGTGTACTGCCCGCCCGGGCCGACGCCCACGCGGGTGCCCTCGGCGTTGGCGTCGTCCTGCGTGCCCGCGATGCGTTTGTTGAGGTTGAGTTCGTTCAGCGCCGCGGTGGCCGTCAGGACCTTGATGATGCTGGCGGGCCGGTGACGTCCGTGCGGGTCGCGCGCGGCGATCACGTCGCCGGTGTCCATGTCGGCGACGATCCACGCCTCGGCCGAGACGTCCTCGGGCACCGGAGGCGTTCCCGGTGCGGTGATCACGCCGCACCCGGACAGTGCCTCACCGCCGATCGTCTTGGGCGGCACCGGCAGTGGGCCCGGAGCGACCTCGCCGGGCTTGGGTTCCTCGGACGCGTCGACCGCGGGTGGCGTCGTCACCCGGTACGGGCAGTCCACACCGGGATCGGCACCGGCCACGCCGGGTGTCATCAAGGGCGCCACCAGCATCGCCAGTGCCGCGAACGCGGTCACCGCGCGCCGGGTTGCTCTGCGCTCGGGGGTGCTCGGGAAGGTCGCCATCGTGACCGAAGATTAAGCGACATCCGCCGGGAAACCGCCGCGCCACGCTGTGACAGCTGTGACTCATGTGAAACTTGTGATTCCTCCCAATCGCCGAAACGGCATTCCGGCAGGGAGTTACTCGAACTTTCCCTGCCGGAATGCCGTTTCGCGCGAGATGAGGAACGGGCTACATGCGGTTGCCTGCCTCGGTGAGCACGCTGTGCAGGATCTCGTAGATCGCGTCGAACTCGGCCTGGCCGCTGATCAGCGGCGGCGCGAGCTGGACGACCGGGTCGCCACGGTCGTCGGCACGGCAGTACAGGCCGGCCTCCCACAGGGCGGGGGTGAGGTACCCGCGCAGCAGGCGCTCGGACTCTTCGTCGTTGAACGTCTCCTTGGTGGCCTTGTCCTTCACCAGCTCGATGCCGTAGAAGAAACCCTCACCGCGCACATCGCCGACGATCGGCAGGTCGTAGAGCTTCTCCAGCGTCGCGCGGAAGGCCGGCGCCATCTCCTTGACGTGGGCGTTGATGCCCTCGCGCTCGAAGATGTCCAGGTTGGCCATGGCGACCGCGGCCGAAACCGGGTGCCCGCCAAAGGTGTAGCCGTGGCCGAAGACGGTCTTGCCGTCGTTGAACGGTTCGAACAGCCGGTCGCTGGCGACCATCGCGCCCAGCGGCGAGTAGCCCGACGTCAGGCCCTTGGCGCTGGTGATGATGTCCGGTACGTAACCGAAGTCGTTGCACGCGAACATCGACCCGATGCGGCCGTAGGCGCAGATCACCTCGTCGGAGACCAGCAGCACGTCGTACTCGTCGCAGATCTCGCGGACCCGCTCGAAGTATCCCGGCGGCGGCGGGAAGCAGCCACCGGCGTTCTGCACGGGTTCCAGGAACACCGCGGCGACGGTGTCGGGGCCCTCGAACTCGATGGCCTCGGCGATGCGATCGGCGCAGTAACGGCCGAAAGCCTTTTCGTCGTGCGCGTATTCGGCCGGTGCGCGGTAGAAGTTGGTGTTCGGTGCGCGGAACCCGCCGGGGGTCAGCGGCTCGAACGGCGCCTTGAAGGCCGGGATGCCGGTGATCGCCAGCGCACCCTGCGGCGTGCCGTGGTAGGCGATCGCGCGCGAGACGACCTTGTGCTTGCCGGGCTTGCCGGTCAGCTTGAAGTACTGCTTGGCCAGCTTCCACGCGCTCTCGACGGCCTCGCCGCCGCCGGTGGTGAAGAAGACGCGGTTCAAATCACCCGGTGCGAAACTCGCGACCCGCTCGGCCAGTTCGATGGCGGGCGGGGTCGCATAGGACCACAGCGGGAAGAACGAGAGCTTCTCGGCCTGTTTGGCGGCGGCCTCGGCCAGTTCCTTGCGGCCGTGGCCGACCTGGACGACGAACAGCCCGGACAGGCCGTCGATGTAGCTCTTGCCCGCGTCGTCGAAGATCTTCACACCCTCGCCGCGGGTGATGATCGGCGGCGTGATGCCTTCGCCATGGCGGGCGAAGTGGCCCCACAGGTGCCGGTTCGCCTTGGCGCCGAGATCCGTCGGCGCCGTTTCGGTGATATCTGCGGTTGTCATCGTGTTCCCCAATTGTATTGCTGTTTAACGAGTTTCAAGTAAACGAGGGTTTCGGTGGATATCACTCCCGGCAATGCGCGAATTCTGGTGTTGAGTAGCTCCAGCAGGCTGTCGTCGTCCTCGCAGACGACCTCGACGATCGCGTCGAACGAGCCCGCGGTCAGCACCACGTAGTCGACGGATTCGATCTGGGCGAGTTTGTCGGCCAGCTTGGTGGTGTCACCCGTACAACGGATCCCGATCATCGCCTGACGGGCGAAGCCCAGCTGCAGCGGGTCGGTGACGGCGACGATCTGCATGACACCCGCGTCGACCATCCGTTGCACGCGCTGGCGCACAGCGGCCTCGGACAGGCCGACGGCCTTGCCGATGCCCGCGTAGGACCGCCGGCCGTCGGCCTGCAGCTTCTCGATGATTGCCTTGGACAGCTCATCGAGCTGAAATGCGCCGGGACGAGAATGGTTCACCCGCAGTGGCACGGATGCCAGCTCGTGACCATCGGGGTTGGTCATGCCACGATTGTGCACGGAATCCGTTGTTTGGGGCAACAGTATCGATGAATTCGATTGTCTGAGGGTGCCTCGACGGCGGGATTGCGTAGGGTTGGCATAGCCGAATCGGCACCGGATCGGTTAGCGTTGGCCCATGAGTGTGGCAGTAAAACTCGCGAGCAGTTGGATCAATGGTGCCTCGGTGGCCACCAGCGGGGAAACCCATCAGATCATCGATCCCGCAACCGGCAAATCCGTGGCCGAATACAGCCTGGCCACCGCGGCCGACGTGGACACCGCCGTCGCCGCTGCCAGGGCCGCGTTTCCCGGATGGGCCGGCGCCACCCCGGCCGAGCGCTCAGCGGTGCTGGCGAAGCTGGCCAAGTTGGCCGACGAGCACGCCGACGAACTGATCTCCGAGGAGGTCAGCCAGACCGGCAAGCCCGTGCGGCTGGCCACCGAGTTCGACGTGCCCGGCAGCGTCGACAACATCGACTTCTTCGCAGGCGCGGCCCGCCACCTGGAAGGGAAGGCCACCGCCGAGTACTCCGGCGACCACACGTCGAGCATCCGCCGCGAGGCCGTCGGCGTCGTCGCGACCATCACCCCGTGGAACTACCCGCTGCAGATGGCGGTGTGGAAGGTGATCCCCGCCCTCGCCGCCGGCTGCTCGGTGGTGATCAAGCCGGCCGAGATCACGCCGCTGACCACCTTGACCCTGGCCCGGCTGGCCACCGAGGCCGGCCTGCCCGACGGCGTGTTCAACGTCGTCACCGGATCGGGTGCGGAGGTGGGCACCGCGCTGGCCGGGCACCGCGACGTCGACGTCGTGACGTTCACCGGATCAACCGCCGTCGGCCGCAAGGTCATGGCCGCCGCGGCCGCGCACGGCCACCGCACCCAGCTCGAGCTGGGCGGCAAGGCCCCGTTCGTGGTGTTCTCCGACGCCGATCTCGACGCCGCCGTCCAGGGCGCCGTCGCCGGTGCGCTGATCAACACCGGCCAGGACTGCACGGCCGCGACGCGGGCCATCGTCGCGCGCGAGCTCTACGACGACTTCGTCGCGGGCGTCGCCGAGGTGATGGGCAAGATCGTCGTCGGCGACCCGCACGATCCCGACACCGACCTGGGCCCGCTGATCACCCATGCCCACCGGGACAAGGTGGCAGGCATGGTGGCGCGGGCGCCGCAGCAGGGTGGACGCATCGTCACCGGCGGTGACGCGCCCGACCTGCCCGGCTCCTTCTACCGCCCGACGCTGATCGCCGACGTCGACGAATCCTCCGAGGTGTACCGCGAGGAGATCTTCGGCCCGGTGCTGACGGTGCGTTCGTTCACCGACGACGACGACGCGCTGCGCCAGGCCAACGACACCGACTACGGCCTGGCCGCCTCGGCGTGGACCCGCGACGTGTACCGCGCGCAGCGGGCGTCGCGCGAGATCAACGCGGGTTGTGTGTGGATCAACGACCACATCCCGATCATCAGCGAGATGCCGCACGGCGGCGTCGGCGCATCCGGCTTCGGCAAGGACATGAGCGACTACTCCTTCGAGGAGTACCTCACCATCAAGCACGTCATGAGCGACATCACCGGGGTCGCCGAAAAAGAATGGCACCGAACCATCTTCAACAAGCGGTAGCTACTCTCGAGGGGTGACCACCGCCGCGCGGACGGACGAGTTCGAGGCGCTGCGACCGCACCTCCTCGCGGTCGCATACCGGCTGACGGGCACCTACGCCGACGCCGAGGACATCGTGCAGGAGGCGTGGATCAGGTGGGCTGCCGCACAGACGCCCATCGACAACCTGCAGGCCTGGCTGACCACCGTCGTCAGCAGGCTCGGCCTGGACCGGTTGCGGTCGGCCGCGCACCGCCGCGAGTCCTACTACGGCGAGTGGCTGCCGGAGCCGGTGGTGACCGGCATCGACGGCAACGACCCGTTGAACGCCGTGGTGGCGGGGGAGGACGCGCGCTTCGCGGCGATGGTGGTGCTCGAACGCCTGAGCCCCGACCAGCGCGTGGCGTTCGTGTTGCACGACGGGTTCGGGTTGCCGTTCAGCGACATCGCCGACGTGCTCGGGGTCAGCGCCGCATCGGCGCGGCAACTGGCCTCACGTGCGCGACGCGCGGTGTCCGACGCTCCGCCGCCGGTCGACGACACGACCCACAACGAGGTCGCCGGGGCGTTGATGGCGGCACTGGCCGCGGGCGACATGGACGGTGTGGTGCGGCTGCTGCATCCCGACGTCACGTTCACCGGCGACTCCAACCGCAAGGCGCCCACGGCGCCGCGGGTCATCCACGGCCCCGAGAAGGTGGCGCGGTTCCTGTTCGGGCTCGCCCGCCGCTACGGGCCGAACTGGTTGGCCGGGGCGCAGATGGCCTACATCAACGGCGAGCTGGGCACCTACACACCCGGTGCGCCTGCCGTCGACGGCTACCCGGAACTGCTGCCGCGCATCACCGCGATGACGGTGCGCGACGGAAAAGTCTGTGCGGTATGGGATGTCGCGAACCCCGACAAGTTCACCGGATCACCCCTCGGCGCCGCGGTCAGACGCTCATGATGCCCGGCGATCCGGGCAACCTGGGCCAGACCTTCGGCCGGATCATGTTCCGCGGCATGGACAGAATGCGTCACCGCGAGGCCTTCGACATCGGTGAGCCGACCGCCACCGACTTCGCCGGCTTCGAGCGGTTCCGCCAGATCGTGCTGGTCACGTTCAAACGGTCGGGGCAGGCCGTGCCGAGCCCGGTCAACCACGGCGTCGCAGACGGCAAGCTGTACCTGCGCACCGACGCCTCCACCGCCAAGGTGCGCCGAATTCGGCACAATCCCGACGTGATCGTGGTGCCGTGCAACCTGCGGGGCAGGCCCGCGGGCCCGGTGGTCGCGGGCGTGGCGCGCGTCCTGCCCGAGTCCGAGCAGGCGCGCGCCGACGCCGCGATCGCCGCCAACTGGAGCCTGCCGATGAAGATTTTCGAGCGAAGTCTCGACCGGGGCAGTCAAACCTTCGGGATCACAATGGCTTTCATCGAGATCAGCCCTGCTGGGCCCACGGCACCCGGCACGCATCCCCCGAGCTGAAACCCTGCTCGGTGATGCCAAGTGCCGAGTACATCCTGGCCCGCATGTTCTCGACACCGATCTGGTAGGTCAGCTCGATCACGCCGTCGTCACCGAAGCGGCGACGCAGATCGGCCACCTGCTCGTCGGTGACCGTGTGCGGGTCGGTGGTCATCGCGCCGGCGTAGGCGATCGCGGCGCGCTCGTCCTCGCTGAACAGCGGTGAGGTCGCGTAGTCGTCGATCGACTTGAGCCGCTCGACGTCCAGGTTTTCCAACCGCATCAGCATCGAGCCGAAGTCCACACACCACGAACAGCCGACGGTGCGGGCCGTCCAGAACACGGCGAGCTCACGCACACTGGCGGGCAGCTTCTTCGACCCGCTCTGCAGTAGGCCCTCGTGCACCACATTGGCCACCAGCAGGCGCGGATGGTGTGCCGCCACCGTGAACGGTTCTGGCACCTCACCGAACCGCCGCTTGGCGAAGCGGTACATCAACCGGGTCAGCGGTCCGGCCTTTTCCGGGGGCAGGGGAGCGATTCTGGTCTTCGTCGTTTCGGTCATACCCGTCAGACGAGACAGCGCCTCGATGTGTGACAGCGCGGCCTTCCTACCGCGAAAACGAGTGTTGGCTTGTGTTCCAGATCCGGGGCGGATCTTGGTACACAAGCCAACACTCGGGCGAGAAACTCAGCGCGCGAACATCAGAGCACGCTTGACCTCCTGGATCGCCTGGGTCACCTGGATGCCACGCGGGCAGGCCTCGGTGCAGTTGAACGTCGTGCGGCAGCGCCACACACCGTCGACCTCGTTGAGGATGTCGAGGCGCTCGGCGGCCGCCTCGTCACGCGAATCGAAGATGAACCGGTGCGCGTTGACGATCGCGGCCGGGCCGAAGTACGACCCCTCGCTCCAGTACACCGGGCAGCTCGTGGTGCAGCAGGCGCACAGGATGCACTTGGTGGTGTCGTCGTAGCGGGCCCGGTCGGTGGGGCTCTGGATGCGCTCCTTGGTGGGCGGGTTGCCGCTGGTCACCAGGAACGGCTTGACCGCACGGTAGGCGTCGAAGAACGGCTCCATGTTCACCACGAGGTCCTTCTCCACGGGCAGGCCGCGGATCGGCTCGATGGTGATGGTGAGCTGTTTGTTGGGGTTCTTCGGCAGCATGTCGCGCATCAGAACCTTGCACGCCAACCGGTTGACGCCGTTGATCCGCATCGCGTCGGATCCGCACACACCGTGCGCGCACGACCGGCGGAACGTCAGCGTGCCGTCGAGGTACCACTTGACGTAGTGCAGCAGGTTGAGCAGACGGTCGCTCGGCAGGGAGGGAACCCGGAAGCTCTGCCAGCCTGCGGCGTCGGGGTTCTCCGGGTTGAACCGGGCGATCTTGAGGGTCACCATCACCGCACCCTCGGGCACGGGCGGCAGCTCGGGGTCGCCGGCTTCCGGCTTGTCTATGACGGGTGCACTCATTTTGAACTCTCTTCGCGCAAGCGGCTCATCGTCATCAGTACTTCCGCTCCATCGGCTCGTACCGGGTCTGGACCACGGGCTTGTAGTCCAGCCGGATGTCGGACAGCAGATCGGTGCCCTGCTTGTAGGCCATGGTGTGGCGCATGTAGTTGGTGTCGTCGCGGTTCGGGTAGTCCTCGCGCGCGTGTCCGCCGCGGGATTCCTTGCGGTTGAGCGCCCCGACGACGGTCACCTCGGCGAGCTCGAGCAGGAAGCCGAGCTCGATGGCCTCCAGCAGATCGCTGTTGTAGCGCTTGCCCTTGTCGTGCACCGTGATTCGCGAGTAACGCTCCTTGAGCGCGTGAATGTCGGTGAGCGCCTGCTTGAGCGTCTCCTCGGTGCGGAACACCGCGGCGTTGTTGTCCATGGACTGCTGCAGCGCCCCGCGGATGTCGGCGACGCGCTCGTTGCCGTGCTCGGAGAGGATGTCGCCGACCCAGTTGACCACCATCTCGGCCGGGCTCTCTGGCATGTCCACGAAGTTGTGGTTCTGCGCATACTCGGCGGCGGCGATACCGGCGCGGCGACCGAACACGTTGATGTCCAGCAGCGAGTTGGTGCCGAGGCGGTTGGCGCCGTGCACCGACACGCACGCGCACTCACCGGCCGCGTACAGGCCGGGGATGACGTTGGTGTTGTCGCGCAGCACCTGCCCGTGCACGGTGGTGGGGATGCCGCCCATGACGTAGTGGCACGTCGGGTACACCGGCACCAGTTCCTTGACCGGGTCGACGCCGAGGTAGGTGCGGGCGAACTCGGTGATGTCGGGCAGCTTGGCCTCGAGCACATCCTCACCGAGGTGGCGCACGTCGATGTAGACGTAGTCCTTGTTCGGGCCTGCGCCGCGGCCCTCGAGGACCTCCAGCACCATCGAGCGGGCCACGATGTCGCGGGGCGCGAGGTCGACGATGGTGGGCGCGTAGCGCTCCATGAATCGCTCGCCCTCGCCGTTGAGCAGCCGGCCGCCCTCGCCGCGCACGGCCTCGGAGATCAGGATGCCCAGTCCGGCCAGGCCCGTCGGGTGGAACTGGTGGAACTCCATGTCTTCCAAGGGAAGTCCCTTGCGGAAGACGATGCCGAGGCCGTCACCGGTGAGGGTGTGGGCGTTGGAGGTGGTCTTGTACATCCGGCCCGACCCGCCCGTGGCGAACACGATCGCCTTGGCGTGGAAGATGTGAATGTCGCCGGTGGCCAGCTCGTAGGCGATGACGCCGGTGGCGACCGGACCCGCCGGGGTCTCCGTCAATGCGATGTCGAGTGCGTAGAACTCGTTGAAGAACTCCACGTCGTGCTTGACGCAGTTCTGATACAGCGTCTGCAGGATCATGTGGCCGGTGCGGTCGGCGGCGTAGCAGGCGCGGCGCACCGGGGCCTTGCCGTGGTCGCGGGTGTGCCCGCCGAAGCGGCGCTGGTCGATGCGGCCCTCCGGGGTGCGGTTGAACGGCATCCCCATCTTCTCGAGGTCGAGGACCGCGTCGATGGCTTCCTTGCACATGATCTCGACGGCGTCCTGGTCGGCGAGGTAGTCGCCGCCTTTGACGGTGTCGAAGGTGTGCCACTCCCAGTTGTCCTCTTCGACGTTGGCGAGCGCGGCGCACATGCCGCCCTGCGCTGCACCGGTGTGGCTACGCGTGGGGTACAGCTTGGTCAGCACCGCGGTGCGCACCCGCGGGCCTGCCTCGACTGCCGCCCGCATGCCCGCGCCGCCTGCGCCGACGATGACGACGTCGTAGCGATGTTCCTGAATCATCCTGCGTCCTTTATGAAATGTTCGCGTCGAAGGTGACCAGCACGTAGCTGCCCAGCACCAACGTGAAACCGGTCGCCAGCAGCAGAAGCGAGTTCAGCCAGAACTTCGTGGTGTTCTTGCGGGCGTAGTCACCGATGATGGTGCGCATGCCGTTGGCGCCGTGGATCATTGCCAACCAGAGCAGTGCCATGTCCCAGATCTGCCAGAACGGCGAGGCCCAGCGCTGGGCGACGTAGTTGAAATCGATCCGGTACACGCCGTCCTGCCACATCAGCATGATGAACAGGTGGCCGAGCGCCAGGAAGACCAGCGCGATACCGGAGAACCGCATGAACAGCCAGGCGTACTTCTCGAAGTACGGGATGCCGCGAGGCCTGCGCGGGGCGCGCGGGTGATCGAGCGCGGCCGGACGATCGTGTTCACGTTCCATGACGGGCGCCGGGCGCCCCAGGCGGGATTCGCCTGCCCCTGGCGCGCTCACAGGAACCGCTCCACCATGTGCATACCGATAACTCCCACTGCTGCGATGAAGATCACCGCGAAGATGCCTGCGATGACGGCCAGCATCAGTCGCTGGTACCGCGGGCCCTGCGCCCAGAAGTCGATGAGGATGACGCGGATGCCGTTGAGTGCGTGGAACAGCACCGCGGCGACCAGGCCGATTTCCATCAGGCCGACGATCGGGGTCTTGTAGGTCTCGATGACCTCGTTGTAGGCCTGCGGGCTCACGCGGACCAGGGCGGTATCGAGAACATGGACGAAAAGGAAAAAGAAAATCGTGGCACCGGTAATGCGGTGCAAGACCCAAGACCACATCCCCGGATCACCGCGATAAAGGGTGCGCCGGCGTGTCTTCTTGGGTTGCGGAGCCGGTACCTCCGTCTGCGTACTCATCGGTCCCTCCAACGCCATCGGTGGATGTCTGGGACCGGTCTGTCGACTAGCCCCAAACCATCGGGGCGACTCTAATCCCATTTGTAGACCCGAACGAACTACGGTGTAGCCGTTTGGCGGGTTAACCAGGGCGAAGTTAGGCTTACCTATCCTAATCGCGGCGCGCTGAGCGGGGGTTTTCGGAATGCATTCAGAAATGGGCCGGTGAAAACGACATGAACACAGACGTCGATTGGAATGCCTTGCGCAACAATGCAATTGCGGTCTCTCGGCACGCGTATGCGCCATATTCGGGGTTTCCGGTCGGCGCCGCCGCTCTGGTCGACGATGCCCGAATAGTCACCGGATGCAATGTGGAGAATGTCTCATATGGCCTAGGTCTCTGTGCCGAGTGCGCTGTGGTCTGCGCCCTGCATTCCGGGGGTGGCGGACGCCTCGTCGCGCTGTCCTGTGTGGGTCCCGACGGGGCCGTGCTGATGCCGTGTGGACGCTGCAGACAGGTGTTGCTGGAACACGGCGGACCCGAGTTGCTCATCGATCACCCGCACGGTCCGCGACCGCTGCGCGAGCTGCTGCCGGACGCGTTCGGCCCCGACGATCTTGAGCGGCGCTAACGTCAAGCGGTTCAAGGGCTCCGGGCGCGCGGCGCGCCGCCGCTGGGTTACCGACGAGTAGGTTCGTGGGTCAGTACGATCCGGGTATCGACGCGCCGACCATCATCCGAACCAAACGCGACGGCGGTGTGCTGTCCGACGCCGCCATCGACTGGGTGATCGACGCCTACACCCACGGCCGGGTCGCCGACGAACAGATGTCGGCGCTCCTCATGGCGATCTTCCTGCGTGGCATGACGCCGGGCGAGATCACCAGCTGGACCACCGCCATGGTGGAGTCGGGGGAGCGGTTCGACTTCACCGATCTTGAACGTGACGGCAGGCCTTTGGCTTTGGTCGACAAACACTCGACCGGCGGTGTCGGGGACAAGCTCACCATCCCGCTGCTGCCGGTGGTGATCGCCTGCGGTGCCGCGGTGCCCCAGGCCGCCGGACGCGGACTCGGTCACACCGGGGGCACCCTCGACAAGCTCGAGGCGATCCCGGGCTTCACTGCCGAATTGACCAAAAGCCAGATACGTCAACAGCTTTGCGACGTGGGCGCGGCGATCTTCGCGGCCGGTGAGCTGGCGCCGGCCGATCGCAAGATCTACGCACTACGCGACGTCACCGCCACCACCGAGTCCCTCCCGTTGATCGCGAGCTCGATCATGAGCAAGAAGCTCGCCGAAGGGGCGCGTGCGCTGGTGCTCGACGTCAAGGTCGGGCGTGGCGCGTTCCTCAAGGCCGAGGCGGAGTCCCGCGAGCTCGCCCGCACCATGGTCGAGCTCGGCAACTCCTACGGCGTGCCCACCAGGGCGCTGCTCACCGACATGAACCGGCCGCTCGGGCGCACGGTCGGCAATGCGGTCGAGGTCGCCGAGTCCCTCGACGTGCTCGCCGGTGGCGGGCCCGCCGACGTCGTGGAGCTGACGCTGGCGTTGGCCCGCGAGATGCTCGACGCGGCAGGCGTCGACGGCGTCGACCCCGCCGACACGCTGCGCGACGGGTCTGCCATGGACCGCTTCCGTGCCCTCGTCGCCGCCCAGGGCGGCGACCTGAGCCAACCGCTGCCGCTCGGCTCGGTCTCCGAGACCGTTACCGCGCCCCGCGGCGGCGTCATGGGGGACATCGATGCGATGGGTGTGGCGATGGCGGCCTGGCGTCTGGGTGCCGGTCGTGCCCAGCCCGGTGAGCCCGTCCAGTCCGGTGCCGGAGTGCGGTTGCACCGCAAACCGGGCGAACCCGTCGCCGCGGGCGAACCTCTCTTCACGCTCTACACCGACACCGCCGATCGGCTGCCGGCCGCGCTCGGCGTCCTCGACGGTGCCTGGACCGTCGAGGACGCGGCACCTCGACAGCTGCCGTTGATCATCGACCGCGTCGACTAGCCGCGCTGGCTATCCGGGATCGTCGTCGTCTGTCTCTTGGTTTTTGCGGTCGCTGTTAGGGCGGTCGTTGTTGTTGCCGCTGCTGGTGTCGTTGGTGGTGGTGTCGGTGAGGAGTTTTTTGGGGTGGTGGTAGGTGTTGGTGCGGTGTTGGCCGCGGTCGAGGAGTTTGGGTGGGGTCCATTCGCATTGGCCGTGGTGGTTGATGCGGGTGGTCCATTTGTTGGGTTGGTCGCCGACGAGGCGGTTGTCGCTGGGGCAGGCCAGGGCCAGGGCATCGGCGTCGGTCTGCCCGCCGTTGGCGTAGTCGGTGTTGGCGTGGTGGGCTTGGCAGCGGTAGCCGTTGGCGGTGCATCCGGGGCGGGTGCAGCCGCGGTCGCGTCCCCAGATCGCCAGGCGTTGCCCGGCGGTGGCGGTGCGGCGGGCCCGGCCGAGGTAGAGCGGGATGCCGGTGTGTTGGTCGTAGACGGCCAGGTAGTGGTAGGCCTGGGCGGCGAGTCGGATGAGGTCGGCGATGGGCAGTTTGGTGCCGCCGGCGCTGATCGCCACGCCGGCGGCGTTGTGGAGTTCTTGCAGGGTGGTGGTGATGAGCATGGTGGCGGGCAGGCCGTTGATCTGGCCGAGGGTCTTGCTGGCGAGTACACGTTTGCCGACGGTGAGTAGTGCGTCGTGTAGGCGTTGGGGGGCGGTGCGGTCGTCGGTGTTGATTTGGTGTTGGCTGGGGGTGCCGGAGGTACACGGGGTGTCCTCGGCGGGGTTGCACATGCCGGGGGCGGCGAGTTTTTCTTCGATGGGTTCGAAGGTGGCTTTGAATTCGGCGGTGACATATCCGGACAGGCGAAATGACCCGTCGGGTTGTTGGGGTCCGAAGCTGATGCCGCGCCGTGTGGTGGTGATGTCGTCGCATGGGGCGGGGCCGTCTTGGTTGAGCAGGTACAGCGCCTCGGTGACGGCTTGGCGCACGGTTTCGGGGTCGGCCCCGACGGCTCCGGCCACGAGCTGTTTTTCCGCCTGGCGTTGCTGCTCGGTGGACACCCAGTGGGGGCATGTGTCGAAGAACTTGAGTAATTCGGTGACGTGGTCGGGGGTCAGCTGACCAGCGGTCTGGGCGGCGGCCATGTACTGGCGTTTGGGTGCCAGTTGTTCGCCGGTCAGCGACACGCGTGGGCCGAGTTCGGTGGCGTCGGTGCAGCGGCGGCGGGCTTGTTTGGCGGAGATGCCGAGGCGGGTGGCCATGACCTGGGGCCAGAATTTCGCCCCGATCGCGGCGGGGGTGGTTTGTTCGGCCAGGGCGGCGATGGCCTTGTGTTCGACGGCCGGGATGCGGTTGCGGGCATCCTGCAAACCCGCGCAGATGTCGAGCAGCTCTGCTTCGGACAGCGTGGCGAACGGTAGGGCGAGCAGGTCGTCGATCGCGGCGGTCAATGCCGCGATGACTGTCTGCACGTCCGTCGTCATGATTCGAACACTAGTTCGATATACCGACAGAAATGCCCTGTGTGTGACGGGTGTGATCAATGGGTTCAGATTGGTCAAAGGTATTGCCGCACAGCCGAACACGGGATCAGCACTGCCCGCACGCTCATCGTCGACGAGCGTGCGCCCAGTGCCGACGACACACCGGCAAATGACCCGCAGACACGCACGCTCGCGGTGCTGACTCGGCCTGTGTGCGGCAAGCGACGGACGGGCCGGCGTTTCACCCGGATGATGGAAGGCATGAGTACGCCGCTGAGTTTGGAGAAGATCACCCACGCCCCCAAGGCCCTGCTGCACGACCATCTCGACGGCGGTCTCCGCCCGGCCACCGTGCTCGATCTGGCCGGGGAAACGGGTTATGACAACCTTCCCGCCACCGATGCCGACGAATTGGCGACGTTCTTCCGCACCGCGGCACACAGCGGATCGCTGGAGCGCTATCTGGAGCCGTTCGCGCACACCGTCGGGGTCATGCAAACACCCGAGGCGCTGCATCGTGTGGCGTTCGAATGCGTGGAAGACCTTGCCGCCGACAATGTCGTGTACGCCGAGGTCCGGTTCGCACCCGAACTGCACATTGACGGCGGCCTGTCGCTCGACGATGTGGTCGACGCGGTCCTGGCCGGGTTCGCCGACGGCGAGAAGTCGTGCTCCGCGGCGGGACGCACGATCGTCGTGCGCTGTCTGGTGACGGCGATGCGCCATGCCGCGCGGTCACGGGAGATCGCCGAACTGGCGATCCGGTTCCGGGACAAGGGCGTGGTGGGCTTCGACATCGCCGGTGCCGAGGCCGGATACCCGCCGTCGCGGCATCTCGACGCGTTCGAGTACATGCGAAGCAACAACGCGCGCTTCACCATCCACGCCGGCGAGGCGTTCGGCCTTCCGTCGATCCATGAGGCCATCGCGTTCTGCGGCGCCGACCGGCTGGGCCACGGGGTGCGCATCGTCGACGACATCACCGAGCTCGCCGACGGCACCCAGCAGCTCGGCCGGTTGGCGGCCCTGTTGCGCGACAAGCGGATTCCGCTGGAGATGTGCCCGAGCAGCAACGTGCAGACCGGTGCGGTCGCGAGCATCGCCGAGCATCCGTTCGACCGGTTGGCACGCCTGCGGTTCCGGGTCACGGTGAACACCGACAACCGGTTGATGAGCGACACCACCATGAGCCAGGAGATGCACCGGCTGGTCGAGGCGTTCGGCTACGGCTGGACCGACCTGGAGCGGTTCACCATCAACGCGATGAAGTCCGCGTTCATCCCGTTCGACCAACGCCTCGCCATCATCGACGAGGTGATCAAGCCGCGGTACGCAGTGCTCGTCGGCTGAGGTGGGCGCGGCGTCATGAGGCGCGGTAGACGGTCTGGCCGCCGACGATGGTCTCTACCGGGCGCACCGCGGCGATGTCGTCAGCGGTGAAAATGTCCTGGTCGAGGACGACGAGGTCGGCCAGCATGCCGTGGGCGATGCGTCCGGTGCGGTCGTGGCCGTTGGCGTAGGCCGAACCCGCGGTGTACGCGGAAATCGCCGACGGCAGGGTGATGGCTTCCTGCGGTTGCACGGGCATGTCGTGGACGCCGTCGCCGATTGCGTGCGGGTCGGCAGGCGTGCCGGTACGGTGCACGGCCGTGTGGATTGCCCAGAGCGGATTCGGATCGGTGACCGGCCAGTCGCTACCCATGGCCAGGGTCGCGCCGTGGCGCTGGATCGACGCGAACGGAAAATGCCACGGTTCGCGTTCGGGTCCCAGCAGCGGAAGCTTGCGCTCGAGGATCTCCTTGTCCCGGCGCGCCCAGAGCGCCTGGATGTTGGCGATCACCCCGAGCCGCCCGAACCGCGGGATGTCCTGCGGATCGACCACGTCGAGATGGGCGATCTGGTGGCGGCCGTCGAACTGTGGCTGCTGGGTGATGGCGTGTTCGAGGGCGTCGAGGCATTCGCGCACCGCTCGGTCGCCGACCGCGTGCATGTGGATGCCGAACCGCTCACCGGCCAGCAGGGCGGTGACCTTGTGGAGCTCATCTGGGTCGATGAACGATTGGCCCGTATCGTCGCCGGCCACGGCCCGGTAGGGCGCGAGCATTGAGGCCGTGCAGTTCTCGCAGATGCCGTCCTGCATGACCTTGACCATGCCGGCGGTGAACCGCGTGTGTCCCGTGCGATCGCGTCGTGCGCACAGGTCGCTGAGCTGTTCGACACCGCGCTCGGTCTCCCACCACAGCGCGCCGACCACCCGCGCGGTGAGTTCGCCGGCCGCGTCGGCATCGACGTAGGTGTCGAAGTTGTCCTTGAGGCCGAAGAACTCAGCCCCCACGGCGGCGTCCTGCCAGCCGGTCACCCCGACGGAATGCAGCCGGCGCTGGGCCTCGAGAAGGGCGCGGCGCATGAATTCCGGTGTCACCTCGGGGATGAGGGCGTTGACGGTGTCGCCGGCGCGGTCCAGCAACACCCCGGTGGGTTCGCCGTCAGCGTCGCGGACGATCCGGCCACCGGCGGGATCGACCGTGTGCGAGTCGATTCCGGCCAACTCCAGCGCCCGGCTGTTGACCCAGGCGCCGTGATAGTCGTGGCTGGTCAGGATCACGGGCCGCTCGGCGACGACAGGGTCGATGTCGTGGCGGGTCGGGAAACCGTTCGGAAAGGCGTCGCCGTACCAGCCCGCCCCGGCGATCACGGCCTCGTCGGGGTGGGCGGCCGCATGGTCGGCGATCGCCGCGAGATAGGCCTCGCGGTGGTGGGGTAGACCCGACAGGTCACAGCGCAGCGCCGCCATGCCCGCGGCGACCGGGTGGGCATGTGCGTCGATGAAACCGGGCAGCAGGCTCGCGCCACCGAGATCGACGATGTCCGTGCGGGCGCCGACCATGGCGCGGTCGACGCCCCGGCTCACGTCGATGATGCTGTCGCCTTTGACGGCCACGGTGTCGGCAGGCTCGGTCCCGGCCTGGAATACCGCGGCGTTGGTGAAGATGCGGTCGGCGAACATGATTCGGCTTTCAGGCGGTGACGGGTTGACGGTCGGCGAGCACCAGCGCGCTGGCGTGCTCGGCCACTGCCATGATGGTGCCGACGGGATTGACCGACGGGATGGTGGGGAACACCGACGCGTCGACGACCCGAAGGCCCTGCACCCCGCGGACGCGCAGCCGCGAGTCGCACACCGCCATCGGGTCGTCGTCGGCGCCCATGCGGCAGGTACCCGAAACGTGGTACACGGTCTGATGGGTGGCCCGCAGCGCCTCCGACAGCTCCTCGTCGGACTGCGCCTGCGGTCCCGGGAACACCTCGCGGACCAGCCAGTCCGACATCGGCTCGGTCCCGGCGATCCGGCGGGCCAGCCGTATCCCGGCGATGAGCGCCGCTTCGTCGTGGCCGTCGGCATCGGTGAAATACCGGTAGTCGATCGAGGGCAGGCCGGTCGGGTCGGCCGAGGTGATCCACACCCGGCCACGACTGTTCGGCTTGGCCACGTTCGGCGCGATCGACACGATCCGCTCGGGCATCGCCACGCCGTAGGCGACGGCGTGGTCGGCGACGGCCTCGACCGGGAAGTGCATCAGCACGTCGGGTCGGGCCGGCCCGTCGTCGGACAAGCGCACCGCCGCACCGGCATCCCAGCCCGTCGCGCAGGTGTCGGGCACGTCGGCACCGGCTTCCCATACGATCAGCCCCTCGGCGTGGTCCATCAGGTTGGCGCCGACTCCCGGTGCGTCCACCGACTGGGCCACGCCCGCGGCGGCCAGCACATCGGCCGGGCCGATTCCCGAAAGCTGCAGCAGCTTAGGTGAATCTATGGCCCCACAGCACACGATCACCTCGCGGTCGGCGCGGTACTCGTGCCGGTTGCCGTCGTCGTCGCGGGTGATCACCCCGACCGCCCTGCCGCCCTCGATGAGCAGTCGCTCGGCCTGCCTGCCGTGTTCGACCACGAGGTTGTCGCGGTTGGCGACGGCGTCGTGTAGGTAGTGCACCGATGTGGAGGACCGCAGGTGGCTCTCGGGGGTGTAGCCGATCTCGAAGAACCCGACGCCGGTCCCGGTGGCCGCGAAACCGGGATCGGAGTTCCAGGCTCGTCGGGCGGGAAGGTCAAGGGCCCGCCGGGCGGATTCGACGACATCGCTGACATAGGGGTTGCGGTCCTTGTCGGCGACCGGCTGCACCGGAGCCAGCAGCCGGTCGAACGCGCGGTGCACTGTCGCGGCATCCCACCCGGTCACGCCGAGGGCTGCCCATTCCGCCAGATCGGCCTCGAGTGGCCGCCACGTGATCATCGTATTGGCCGTCGAACAGCCGCCGAGGATGCGCATCCTGGCTTGCCGGATACCGGAGTTGCCGCGTTCCTGTGGCACGCTGCGGTAGTCCAGGTCGTATTCGCTTTCGAGCATCTGTGCCCACCGCCGGATGTCGCGGGCGCGCGGCTCGTCGACGTCCGACGGACCCGCCTCGAGCACCGTGACCGTGACGGCGGGGTCTTCGGAAAGGCGTGAGGCCACAATGCATCCGGCGGTTCCGCCGCCGACGATCAAATAGTCGCTCATGCCTGCACCACCGCGGGCTGAGCCATCGGTGCGGGCACCTTCGATCTCATCAGTGCGTAGTACAACGGGCAGATGATCGCCAGGCCGACGATCCAGGAGATGTCGACGCCGCCGATGGCCGCGGCCGCGAAGCCGGTGAACAGGGTCGTCGACAGGAACGGGATCTGGACTGCGATGCCGATGAAGTAGCACGCGATCGCGACCCAGTTGAAGGTGCCGTACCGGCCGCCGTCCCGTTCGAACAGCGAGTCGATGTCGTAGTCGCCGTGCCGCAGCAGGTAGTAGTCGACGAGATTGACCGCGGTCCACGGGATGAGCACGCACAGAAGCAGCGCCAGGAAGTTCGCGTAGTTGGCCAGGAAGTCCTCGGCGCTGACCAAGGCCGGGATGATCGCGACGACGAAGAGGATCATTGCGGTCGTTGCGCGGCTCATCGCGGCGGGTCGCCAGCGGGGAAACAGGTTCTGGCCCACCGTGATCGTCGACAGCGAGCCGCAGTAGAGGTTCATCGCGTTGGTGGCGGCAATCCCGACCGCGAAGATCGCGAACACCCCGGTACTCACCCCGTGGGTCAGCGTTGAGAGCCCGTCGAGGGTGTCGGCGGTGGGCAGCGCGGCGCCCACCAGCACGCCGAGCAGCATGGGCAGCACCGAACCGAGTACGCACCCGGCGTAGGTGCCCCAGAACGCGGCCCGCCGGCCGGTATCCTTGGGCATGTATCGCGTGTAGTCGGAAACGTAAGGCGCATAAGCGATCTGCCAAAGGGCGGCCACCGAAAGGGTGGCCATGAAACCGGCCCAGGTGAATCCACCAGAATGCCACGTGTCGGCTGGCACCCCGTTGACCGCGATCATCCAGACGAACGCGATCGCGAGCGCCCCGCCCGCCACGACGGACAGGAACGCGGTGACGCGGTGGATCAGCCGGTAGCCGACGACTGTGGCGACCACGCTGACCAGGCCGATGGCGGTGATGGACCAGTTGGTGGGCAGCCCGGTGACCTTGGCCAAGGCCTGACCCCCGAGAACCGCGTTGGACGCGAAGAAGCCCAGGTACATGAACACCACGAGCACGACCACGACCAGACTGCCGTACGAGCCGAACTGCGCACGGGTCTGCAACATCTGGGGCACGCCCAGCTGCGGTCCCTGTGCGGCGTGCAGTGCCATCACCACACCGCCGACCACGTTGCCCAACACGATCGCCGCCGTGCCTGCCCACAGGGGCAGGCCGAACACCGTGGTTGCGAGTGCGCCGGTGATGATGGTCAGCAGCATGATGTTCGAACCGAACCAGACGGTGAACAGGTCGCGGGCCCGGCCGTCGCGTTCGTCGACCGGGACATGGTCGATCGTGCGGCGCTCCACGGGTGCGGGCACCGGCGTCTTGTCGTTCATGTGGCGAGTGCTTTCTCGTGCGGACAGTGCGGCGTTCTGCCGGTGCGTGCGACTCCGACCAGACCGAGTATTCGCGTCGCCGGCCGCATCACAAAATGCACATTACCGACGTCGTTCATCGGTTTTCCTGATTACGAGGAGGTTACCCGGCGATTGCCGACTGGTTGCGAATCCGATTGGCGCATAACCCCTCAGAGTGTGATCCAGGTGGTCTTCAGGCCGGTGTACTTGTCGAGCGCGTGCAGGGACAGGTCGCGACCGAATCCGGACTGCTTGAACCCGCCGAACGGAGTCTGCGGGCTCAGCGCGTCCACGGTGTTGACCGAGACGGTGCCCGCGCGCAGCGCGGCCGACACCCGGTGGGCACGCGACAGATCGCGCGTCCACACCGAGGCCGCAAGACCGTAGACGGTGTCGTTGGCCATGCTGATCGCCTGGGCTTCATCGGCGAACGTCTGCACGACCAGCACCGGTCCGAAGACCTCTTCGGTCACCAGCTCGGCGGTCGACGGCAGGTTCGCGATGATCGTGGGGGTGACGTAACAGCCACGGCCGTCGATGGTTTCGCGCGTGCCGCCGGTGAGCACCTCGCCGTCGGGGCGAGCGCGGTCGATGAACCCGATCACCCGGCGGGTGTGGTTCTCGTCGACGAGTGCGCCCAGGGTTGATGCGGGGTCCAGCGGATTGCCCGGGCGCACGTCGGCGGTGCGCTTGACCAACTCGGCCAGGAACTCTTCGGCGATCGACTCGTGGAGCAGCAGGCGGGAATTCGACGAGCACACCGCGCCCTGGTTGTAGAACGCCCCGAAGATCGCCTTGTCCACCGCGGCGTCCAGGTCGGCGTCGGGGAACACCAGGTTGGGGCTCTTGCCGCCGCACTCAAGCCACACCTGCTTGGCATTGGAATCGGCAGCGTAGCGCAGGAACTGCTTTCCGGTCTCGGTCGACCCGGTGAACGCGATGACGTCGACACCCGGGTGGCGGCCCAGGGCCGCACCGGCGGTCGGCCCCAGACCGGGAACGACGTTGAGCACCCCCTCGGGCAGACCTGCCTCCACTGCGAGTTCGGCGAGCCTGATCGACGAAAGCGGCGCCTGCTCAGCGGGTTTCAAAACGACGGAGTTACCGGCCGCCAAAGCGGGCGCCACCTTCCACACCGCGAGATCCAGCGGGAAGTTCCAGGGTGTTACGGCTCCGACGACACCGAGCGGTTCACGCGTCACCAATGCGAGGTTCCCGGGTTCGGTGGGCGCGATCTCACCGCCCTGTTTGTCGACGGCCTCACCGTAGAACGCGAAAAGCTCGGCGGCCGAGGGTACGTCGACAGTGTGGGCCTCGGCGACCAACTTGCCCATGTCGATCGAGTCCAGCAGCGCGAGCTCCTCGCTGTGTGCCAGGACGAGTTCGGACAACTCCCGCAGTACCCGTTTGCGGTGTGTCGCCGAGGACTGCGACCAGTAGCCCGCCTCGAAGGCCGAGCGAGCCGAGACCACGGCCGCGTCGACGTCGGTGGCGTCGGCAGAGGCGACCGGGGCGATCAGCTCACCGGTTGCGGGGTTGACCGAGTCGAAGGTGGCGCCGGAAGCGGCGGCCCGGTACTTACCGTCGATGAAAACCTCGGTGCGCGGGGTGATCTCACCGGCAAGGCGGGTCCAGTCGTCGAGTGTCGTCATGTGCCTGCCCTTCAGGGGATGTAGATCGCGAATTGCTTGACCAGTCGCTCGGTCACCCGGTAGTGACCACGCCAGCCCCTGCTCAGGGTGAACGAGTCGCCTGGGCCGAACGTGTGGGCGACACCGTCCTCACCGGTGAGGGTGATCGAGCCTTCCAGCACCCGGGTGTATTCGTCGCCGGGATAGCACTCGATGAACTCGGCATAGGGTTCGGCGCGCCACGATCCGACGGTGAACCTGCCGTCGCAGCTGGACAGGTGCACGGCCTCGTGTTCGGCCGGATCACCCTCGCGCAGGCTCTCGGCGGTGACATAGGCGCTGGGGGTCATGGCGGCGACGGCGTCGGCGCCGCACGGGATGAGCGCGGGCATGGGTTCTCCTCAGACGGTTGCCGGCTGGACCGGCGTGATCGGCAGATAGATGACGGGTTCGCTTGCGAGTTGGGGCGTTTCGCGCAGATAGGGCACGGGGCCCAAGGGCTGCGGCTCGTCGAGTTCTTCGGCGTAACGGTGGCCCGACCAGACGGCCGCCGCGATGGTGGCGGGTGCCCACGCGTCGCCGATCGCGCGGACGCTGCGCAGGCCGGCATCGGCCCACTCGCGGTTCCGGCTCAACAGCTCCTGATAGAGGCCGTCGTGCGGGAGCCGGGCGGTCACCATGACCACGGAGTCGGCGCTCACAGTGCTCTCGTCGCCGGTGTACACGCATGCGGTGCGCACGCCGTCGGCGGTCACGGCGGTCACCGCGGTGTTGGTGCGCACGTCGACGCCGGCTCGGATCACGCGCTTGCGGATCCGCGCGACTTCGAGAGTGTTGGTGGTCCACTGTGATACGTGGGCGGCGGGGGTGATCAGAGCGACGTCGAGTCCGTCGGCGGCGAGCAACTCGGCGATCACCCCGCCCATGTAGTAGTGGTCGTCGTCGAACACCACGACGCGTCGACCGCGTGGGCGGGTGCCCGCCATGATGTCGTCCGGACTCAGAACCTCTGCACCCTCAGCGATTTCGAGTGGTTTGGTGTGCCAGCGGCCCACACCGTCGGTACGCCAACCTGCGCCGGTGGCGACCACAACGTGGTTGAAGTCGTTCTCGATGATGTCGTCGGCGGTCATTTCGCTCTGCTTGAACACCTCGACATTGTCGAGTTTCGCCAGCTGCTGTTCGCGGTAGTCGACGACCCGGATCCACGCCGACAGGCTGGGGAGCTTGGATTCGCGCGCGACGCGGCCGCCGAGGGTGCGGGTGGCCTCTGCCAGGCTCACGGCGTACCCGCGATTGCCCAGCGAGCGGGCGGCTTCCAGCCCAGCCGGTCCGGCGCCGACCACCAGCACCGTGGAGTCGCTGGCCTTGGGTCGGATCTTCTCCGGATGCCAGCCGCGGCGGAACTCCTCACCCATGGTCGGGTTCTGGGTGCAGCGGATCGGCGACATGGTGAAGTCCCCGGACACGCAGATGTTGCAGCCGATGCATTCGCGGATGTCCTCGAGGTCGCCGCGCTCGATCTTGCGGGGCAGGAACGGGTCGGCAATAGAAGGACGGGCCGCGCCGATCAGATCGAGCACACCGGTTTTGACCTGGTGGACCATCATGTCCGGCGACGTGAAGCGCCCCACGCCCACCACCGGTTTGGTGGTCAAGGCCTTGAGCCCGCGCACGTAGGGCTCCTGCTCGGCCTCGGGGCCGAAGCGTGACGTGACCGAATCGTCCTCCCAGCTGCCCAGCACGAAATCCCACAGATCGGGGTGCTCGCCGAGCATGCCGATGACGTCCTCGATCTCGGCGCGGGTGATGCCTTCGTCGCCGAGCAGTTCGTCGACCGAGATGCGGCATGCCACCGCGGCTTTGCCGTCGCACATCTCGCGGGTGTCTTCGAGGATCTCGCGCAGCAGACGGGCGCGGTTCTCGATGCTGCCGCCGTACTCGTCGGTGCGGTTGTTGTAACGGCGGGACAGGAAATGGTGAAGGCCGCCGATGGCGTGTCCGGCGTAGACGTAGATGATGTCGTACGAGGCCTGCAGGGACCGGCGGACCGCCTCGCGGTGCCAGAACCGCATGTCGGCGATGTCGGCCTTGGTCATCTCGCGGGCCTGCACGGGATCGTAGTTCCACGACACGACCGGCAGGTTCTGCGGTCCGAGCGGCGCTTCGCGGCTGATGAGGTTGGGCGAGTTCAAGCCGTTGTGCGCCAACTCGATTCCGGCCAGCGCACCGCCCTCGTGGATTTTGTCGGCGATGCGCGCCACAGCGGGGATGTCCTGGTCGTCCCACAGGCGTAATTCGATGAACGGGCCGATGTCGGAGGTCGGGTGGATCTCGACCTGCTCGGTGCACACCACGGCCCAGCCGCCCTCGGCTTTGACGCGGCGCATGTAGGCCTCGCCGGACGGATCGCGGTAGCCCATCCCGTTGCAGTGCGGGACTTGATAGAAGCGGTTACGCGCGGTGACCGGGCCGATCCGCACGGGCTCGAAGAGGATGTCATAGCGGGGGTCTCGCATGGACTCACTTCCTGGGATTGCAGGCGATGTCGGGGCTGCGCAGTGACCTGAGTCACGCGGGTACTGCCATCGTTGTGTCCGGACTACCCGTGGTCAACTAGTGGTTTCAGCTTTTTTGCATCTGTTTCTGAGATGATCAGGGGATCGGCTCGATCGCTGCGCCGCAACGCCGGCGGGTCGATCCCCCGGGGTTCGTGTATCGGAAAATCCGATGTGAAACGACTGAAAAGGATGTTTTACAGCTGCGCGGCGACGCGCCACTGTGGGGGCGATCACATCCACACCAAGAACAGAGGTTGCGTCGTGGAATCTGAACTGGAATCACAGACCGCGCAGGCCGACCGCGAGGTCAGACATCTCAAGAAAACCCTGGGCCGGCTCGACATCGTCTTCCTGATCGTCGCGGCCGTCGTTTCGATCGAAACGCTGGGGCAGGTCTCCGGCTTCGGCGCAGAGACCTTCACCTGGGCCCTCGTGCTCGCGGTGTTCTTCCTGGTGCCCTACGGGCTGATCTTTGCCGAGACCGGCGCGGCATTCACCGGTGAGGGCGGTGTATACGTCTGGTGCAGAAAGGCTTTCGGCCGTCCCGCCGCGGCGATCGCCTCGCTGCTGACCTGGGTCACCCAACCGGTCTGGGTCGGTGGGTCGATGGCATTCATCGCCTCGGAGGCGTGGAGTACCTACGTGACGCCGTTCGAGCACGGCTCGTTCGCCGATTACGGGTTCAAGCTGGTGTTCATCTGGCTGACCGTGCTGGCCGCGATCATCAGCCTCAAACACGGGAAATGGATTCCGAACATCGGCGCGATCCTCAAGATCGCGTTCCTGGCCGTCTTTCTCGTCACGACCGCGATCTACGCGCTGCGCAACGGTGTCGCGGGATTGTCCGCAAGTGACTTCGCGCCGACGATCGGCGGCCTGCTCGGCGTGACTCCACTGCTGCTCTTCTCCTACCTCGGTTTCGAGTCGGGCAACAGCGCGGCGGGGGAGATGAAGAACCCGGCCCGCGACGTCCCGTTCGCGATCGCGCGGTCGGCGGGCATCGCCGCGGCGGCCTATCTGCTGCCGATCTTCGCGATCCTCATCGTGTTGCCCGCCGACCAGATCACCGGCATCGGCGGCCTCATGGAGGCGGTGGCGACGGTCTTCGGCGTCTACGGCTCGGCTGCGCCGGCGATGTTGACCGTCACCGGTGTGATCTTCGCGGTCGTGCTCATGACGCAGGGTTCGGCGTGGATGATCATCAGCGACCGCATGCAGGCCATGGCCGCGGCCGACGGCGCGTTCTTCGGCGGGTTCTTCGGCCGGTTCCACCCGCGGCTGGGTACCCCGGTGCGGGTCAACCTGCTCTCCGGTGTGGTGGCAACGGTGTTCTGCCTGGTCGCCATGCAGGTCACCGGATCTTCCGCGGCGATCTTCGGTGTGGTGCTCAGCATCTCGATCTCCACGTTCCTGCTCAGCTACGTCATCGCGATACCCGCGGCGGTGCGGTTGCGCACACGCTTCCCCGAGGTGCCGCGACCCTTCCGGGTTCCGACCGGTGATGCCGGATTCCGTGCCCTGGGTGCGTTGTGCTTCGCGTGGGTCGCATTCGGATCCTGGGTGGCGGTGTTCCCGGGAACGCTGGAGAGCCTGTTCGGGCTCGACTACGACTTCGTCGAGACGTGGGGCGTGAGCCAGCTGACCTTCGAGGCGTTCACGCTCGGCACCTTGCTGGTACTGGGTCTCCTCGGTGCGGTGGGTTACCTGCGGGCCGGGCCGGTGCGTGCCGAGCGTCGCATCGGCGCGCCGCCCGAGCACGGTGTTGCTGGTAAGGAAGCCGCGCAGCTGTAATGCTGGTAGCCCGCGACCCAGAAGGGGAGTCAGTTAGGGGTACCACCATGCGCAGACGTCCCGACGTCACGCTCACTCAGCTGCGGTACTTCGTGAAAGCTGCCACTTATCTGTCCATGACCAAGGCCGCCGACGAGCTGCACATCGCACAGTCGGCGGTCTCGGCCGCCATCAGTCAACTCGAGCAGCAGATCGGCACCCAGCTGTTCATCCGCCACCGCGCCCGTGGTTTGGCCTTGACCGCAGCCGGTGAGGACATGTTGCGGGACACCCGCGCGCTGCTGGCCCATTTGGACGAAGTCCTCGACAGCGCCAGCGGAAGCGTCGACCGGGTGCACGGGACGGTGCGTTTGGCGTGCTTCGTCACCCTGACCCCGTTCGTGCTGCCCCGGCTGCTGTCCGACCTGGGGTCGCGTCATCCCGATCTCGAGGTCGAGGTGATCGAGACGTCGGCCGACGCGATCCGGACTGTGCTGCGCAACGGCACCGCGGAGCTGGCGTTGACCTACGATCTCGGGCTGGGGGCCGGCGTGGACGCCGAGTATCTCGGTGTCGCAGCGCCGTACGTGGCGTTGCCGCCCGCACACCGGTTGGCCAAGCGCAGATCCATCCGGCTCACCGAGCTGGCCGAAGAGCCGATGGTGCTGCTCGATCTTCCCGACAGCCGGGACTATTTCGAGTCGATGCTTGCCAAAGCCGGTGTGACACCGCGGATTCGGTACCGCTCGGCCAGTTATGAGGCCGTCCGTGGATTGGTCGCTCGCGGCCACGGCTTCTCGATCCTCAACCAGATCCCGGCGCATCGGGGAACCTATGACGGAGGCGAGGTGAGTGTCGTCCCGATCCGCGACGAGCTGCCGGGTCTGCCGATCGTGCTGGCCAGACTGCAGTCGGTGCGCAGCACTGCCCGCGCACGGGCAGTGGCCGACGCGGCCCGGGCAATCTTCGCCGATCGCGCGGGCTGACGAACTCAGCGGGCTCTGGGATCGCCGGGTCCGCAGAGGTTCTCGGGGCTGAGCACCCGGGCCAGCACCGCGTCGTCGACCAGCGCCGAACGGCGCACCAGCTCGGGAATGGAAGCGCCGGTGGCGATGGCTTCGGCGACCAGGGCGGTCGCTGCCTCGTAGCCGAGCACCGGGTTGAGCGCGGTGGCCAGAGACGCCGACTGCAGGACGGCGTCGCGCATGCGGTCGGCGTTGGCCGTGATGCCCGCGACGCAGCGTTCACCGAGCACGTGCACCGCCGCGGTCAGGTGGTTGAGCGACGACAGCAGGGCACGGGCGATGATCGGTTCGAAGGCGTTGAGCTGCAATTGTCCCGCCTCGGCGGCCATGGTGACGGTGAGGTCGTTGCCGATCACCTCGAAGGCGACCTGGTTGACGACTTCGGGGATGACCGGATTCACCTTGCCGGGCATGATGCTCGACCCGGCCTGCACCGACGGCAGGTTGATCTCGCCGAGACCGGCCCGCGGGCCCGACGAGAGCAGCCGAAGGTCGTTGCAGATCTTCGACAGCTTCACCGCACTGCGTTTGGCCACACCGGACAGCTGCACGAACGCACCCACGTCGGAGGTCGCCTCCACCAGGTTGCTCGCGGTGGTGAGCGGTAGGCCGGTGATGGTGCGGAGGTGATCGCAGACCAGCGCCGCATACTCCGGATGGGTGTTGATCCCCGTTCCGATGGCGGTTCCGCCGAGGTTGATCTCGGCGATGAGCGTCGACGCCTCGGCGAGCCGGTCGGCGTCTTCGAGGATGGTCACTGCGAACGCGCCGAACTCCTGACCGAGGGTCATCGGGACCGCGTCCTGCAGCTGCGTGCGGCCGAGTTTGAGCATGCCGGCGAATTCGAGCGACTTGGTGCTGCAGTGATCGGCGAGGCCCCGCAGCGCCTGCTCGAGGGTGCGGGTCGCGGTTCCCAGCGCGATCTTGACCGCGGTCGGGTAGACGTCGTTGGTGCTCTGTCCGAGGTTGACGTGTTCCAGGGGATGCACGATGTGGTAGGAGCCGCGCTCGTGGCCGAGCAGCTCGCAGGCACGGTTGGCGATCACCTCGTTGGCGTTCATGTTGGTCGACGTGCCGGCCCCGCCCTGAATCTGGTCGACGACGAACTGCTCGTGCAGAGCCCCGCCGCGGATCTCGACGCAGGCGCTGACGATCGCCTCGGCGATCGCTGCGTCGAGTTGACCGAGCTGGCGATTGGCCATGGCGGCAGCCTGTTTCACCGAGGCGAGCGCGACCACCAGATCGGGATGGCGGGATATCGGCACACCGCTGATCGGGAAGTTCAGCAGCGCACGCGCGGTGTGTACACCGTAATAGACGTCGACGGGTACCTCGTGCTCCCCGAGCAGATCATGCTCGGTGCGGGTCGGGTGCACGGCTTTCACTTCTTGTTCAGCAGTCGCCGGCGGATGTGGTTGTCGGTGCACGCGTCGACGACCGTGCCCGCCAGTGCCAGCGCACCCTGCACGATGGCCGTCTCGGCCGCCGAAGTGACGGTGGCCGCGGCGAATTCGGGTTGGTGGTTGACCGCGGGCAGCGAGTCGATGCCGATGTAGGGATGGATCGCGGGCAGGACCTGCGACACGTTGCCCATGTCGGTGGATGCCCGCGCCATCATGGTGTCGGGACCCGACGCGAACTGCCTGCCGATTGCCGTCGCGCGCCGCTCATAACACGCGAGCAGCTCCTCGTCGGTACGAAACTCCGCGTACGGCTTGGATTCCGGTGTCACGGTGAGCTCCGCGCCCGACGCCAACGCGCCGGCTTCGAAGCAGCGCATCACCTTCGGTTCGATCTCGGCCAGTTGGCGCAGGGTCTCGGCGCGCACGTACCACCGACCCTCGGTGCGTTCGGCGATGGCGTTGGGAGCTTCACCGCCGCGGGTCATCATGCCGTGCACGCGCACCGACGACGGCAGCTGCTGACGCAGCAGCCCGATCGCCACCTGGGCGATGGTGAACGCGTCGGCGGCGTTCACACCCCGCTCCGGATAGGCGGCCGCGTGTGCGGACTTGCCGTGGTATTCGATATGGCTGTGCGACACCGCAAACGGCCGGGCACGTGCCACGTCGACCGGCCCGGGGTGGACCATCGCGGCCGCGTGCTGGCCGCTGAAGCCGCCGCGTTCGAGCAGTTCGATCTTGCCGCCTCCGCCCTCTTCGGCCGGGGTGCCGATCACGGTCAGCGCCAGGCCGAGATCATCGGCGATGGGTGCGAGAGCGAGCGCAGCCCCCACCGTGATGGCGGAGATGAGATTGTGACCGCACGCGTGGCCGAGGCCGGGCAGCGCGTCGTACTCGGCGCACAGTGCGATGTGCAGGTCACCGCTGCCCGTTCGGGCCGTGAACGCGGTGTCGAGGCCGCAGTGGCCTTCGGCGACGTCGAATCCGCCGTCCGACAGCGCTCCGGCGACCCGCCGCGCGGAACGGACTTCCTCCCATGCCGTTTCGGGGTGGTCATAGAGATCGCGCGACAACTCGATCAGCGTCGGATGGGCCGCTGCGACGCCCGCGGCGAGGACGGTATCGCTACTGGTCACCAGGGACTCCGTAGGAGGGGGCCTGCGTCGGGTCGATGCCACGGACGCGGTAGTCGTTCTTCTGCGGCTGCCACAACCGCCACAGCGCGGCGAGATCGCCGATCGGGTCGTCGGAGTGGTCGACCCGAAGATCGGTGACGGGCCACGGAACATCCTCCACCACAAGCATTCCGGCGGAGTGCACGGGGCCCGCTTCGCCGCCCGCGGCCAGCGCGCCCCGCAGGCCGTCGAGCAGTCGCTCCTCGAAGGCCTCGGCCGCACTGCTCGCAAAGCCGCTGAGCATCTGGGTGATCACCGAATCGTCGGCGAGAAGATTGCCTGCAGCGACCGCTTGATCGCCCTCGAGGTGAGTGTGCACGCCGAGACTGTTCGGCCCGGAATGCACCGCGGTGCTGCCGCGGGCGTCGACGACGGTCACCTGCCGGTAATCCGGGAATTGTTCCCGGGCCAGCGCGGCTTTGAGGGCCGCGTCGGCATCGGCGCCCGCGGCGAGCGAATCCAGTACGAGCGGTCCGAGGGCCGGGTTGGTGACGTTCTGCGAGGCGACGACCCCGACACCGGCCCTCGCGTGCGCGCACCGGGATGCGACCGCGGGACTCGACGAGCAGATCACCATGCCGAAGGCGCCCGTTGCCGCATCGCGCGCCACCAGGGAGAAGGTCATTTCTCCGCCTCGCTGATGACCGCGGTGGCATCGATTTCCACGAGCCATTCCGGGCGGGCGAGTGCCTCGACGACCAGGCCGGTGGAGACCGGGAAGACGCCCTTGAGCCAGCGGCCCATGATCCGGTACACGGTTTCGCGGTAGCGGATGTCGGTGAGGTACACGGTGACCTTCACGATGTCTTGCAGGGAGCTACCCGCCTCGTCGAGCAGCATCGCGATGTTGCTCATGGCCTTCTCGGTCTGGGCTGCGACGTCGCCGATGCCCACCGACTCGCGGGTGTCGAGGTCCTGGCCGATCTGGCCGCGCAGGTACACCACGCCGCCCGCGACGACTGCCTGGCAGAGGTCGTTGTCGAGGTTCTGCTCGGGATAGGTGTCCTTGGTGTTGAAGGGCCTGATCCGGGTGTGGGTGCTCATCTGGTCACCGCTTTCGTCAGTTCGGCGCCCTTGTGGGCGAGATAACTGCGTTGGATCGCGATCTGGTCGGCAAGGTATTTGGCGTCATGCCACACGCCCCAGATGAAGCTGGACCCGCGCCGCGACTGCCACGGTAGACCGAGGAAGTACACGCCGGGTTCGGCCGACACCCCGCGCTGGTGTATCGGTCGGCCGTTCTCGTCGAAGGTGTCGACCTGCAACCAGCTGTAGTCGAACGCGAAGCCGACCGCCCAGATGATCGAGGTGATGCCCGCGGCGGCCAAGTCCAGTTCGAGGATCGGGTTGGTCATGCACTCGGGGTCGGGGCCGAGAACCCGCGCCTGCGGCTCCTCGGGCAGGTCGAGCCCATTGCGTCCGACATAGGCGTCGGCTTCATCGAGCATGGAAAGGTAGTTCGCGTCACCCTTTTCGATGTTGGTGCGCAGATCGTCGGCGAAGCGCATGACGCCGTCCTCGAACGGGCCCGCCATGCCGAGCAGCGTGATCCCGTCGGCGGCCAGCGACCGGAAGTCGACCGTGTGTCCGCCGTGCGCTCCGCTCACCGCGATGGTCACATGCTCGGCGCCGCGGGGCGGGGCGGCCATATCCCACTTGCCGAGAACCCCTAGCCACCAACAGAAGTCACGTCCCCGATAGCTGCGGGGCGGCCGGTCGTGGGGGCCGACGGCGAGGAACACCCGGCGCCCCGACCGGTGGATTTCGTCGGCGATCTGGACGCCGGACGACCCGGCCCCGATCACCAGCACGGCGCCGTCCGGAAGTTGCCGGGGGTTGCGATAGGCACTGGAGTGGATCTGGTGGATGCCTGCGCTGTCGGGGACGACCGGTGGAATGACCGGCTTCTGGAAGGCGCCGGTGGCCGCAACGACGTAGCGGGCCTCGATGGTTCCCTCGGAGGTCTCGACGTGGAATCCCGCCCGGCCGTGGTTCTTCCGGACCGACCTCACCTCGACACCGGTGCGAATCGGCGCGTCGATCTTCTCCGCGTAGGACACGAAATAGTCCGCGACCTGTTCCTTGTCGGCGAAGGAGTCGGGATCGATGTTGAACTCCTGGCCCGGAAAGCGGTCGTGCCAGGCGGGTCCGTTGGCCACCAGGGAATCCCACCGGCAGGTGCGCCAGCGCTCGGCGATCCGGTCGCGCTCGAGGACGAGGTGCGGCACACCGTGCAGACCGAGATGCTCGCTCATCGCGATACCGGCCTGCCCCGCGCCGACCACGAGAACCTCGGTCTCTTGGCTCGACATTCCAACCTCCACTGCTTGAAAAAGCTCGTTTGTTACTTCCATGTTTCAGTCGCCCGCTGCATCTGTACAGCTCATATATTTGATGTACTTCATCTGAAGAGGAGATCCTCTTGGCCGTGGCGCTGCCCGCAGGCGGCCGCGCCGTGTGCGGGAGGTCAACCGGTCGCGATGCCGGTCACTCCTGGGGCTGTGTCGCCAGGTGGTTTGTGCCGCCGATCTTTTCGGTATCGGTGCGCAAGCCGGCCGCGGTGTTGGGTCCGGTGGTGCGGTGCACCAACAACAGGTAGATCGGCCCGGTGACGATCAGGCCGGCAAGCCAGGACAGATCGGCACCACCGAGGTGGTCGGCCACCGGCCCGGTGTACAACGACGTTGCCATGAAAGGGATCTGAACGACGATGCCGACCACATAGGCGATGATGGCGGCACGGTTGTACCGGCCGTAGATTCCGCCGTCGAACCGGAAGATCGACTCGAGGTCGTACACCCCCTTGTGCACGATGTAGAAGTCGATGAGGTTGATGGCCGTCCACGGCACCAGCACGACCAACAGTGCCACAACGAGATTCACGAAGTGTGAGACGAAGTCCGCCGACAACGCGATCGCGACGACCGACGCGCCGACGAGGATCACCACGGACAGGACCACTCGGGCCTGTGCCGTCGGGATCCAACGCGCGCGGAAGGTCTGCACACTGGTGATGATCGACAGCACCGCGCCGTAGAGGTTGAGCGCGTTGTGACTGATGACGCTGAGCACGAACAGCACGAGCATCGTTGTGCCGAGCGCGCCGGTGGTGGTCTTGACGCCGTCCATGGTGTCCATGCCGACCGGAGCGGCCAAGGCGACAACGGCGCCGAAGGCGAACGCCAGGAAGGATCCGAGCACACAGCCCAGATAGGTGGTCCAGAACGTCGCTGCCACGCCCACGTTCTTCGGCAGGTAGCGCGAGTAGTCGGATACGTACGGGGCGAAGGCGATCTGCCACAGCGCGCCGAGGGACACGGTGGCCAGCCAGCCGGCGAAGTTGAACCCGCCACGCGTCAGGAAGTCGGCGGGAAGATCGGAGGTCAGGATGGCGACGAAGCCGGCGGCGATCGCGATACCCAGGACCCATGTCCCGATCCGGTTCAGGAAGTGGATCAATCGGTATCCGATGATGCAGATGACCGCCGAGCCGACCGCGCCCGCGATGATGCCCGCGTTCACCGGGATGCCCCCGGCGATGCCGTGGATCGACTGGCCGGCCAGGACGATGTTCGAGGCGAAGAAGCCGAGATACATGACCGCGGCGATCACGACGATGATGAGCGCGCCCATGGTGCCGAACTGGCCGCGGCTCTGAATCATTTGGGGGATGCCCATCTGTGGGCCCTGGGCGGAATGCAATGCCATCAGCGCCCCGCCGATCACATGTCCGACGACGAACGCGATCAGGCTCCACCAGAGGTTCAGGCCGAACAGGCTCGGCCCGAGCGCGCCGGTGACGATGGGCAGCGGCGCGATGTTGGTGCCGAACCACAGGGTGAACAGGTCGCGCACCTTGCCGTGCCGATCGGACGCCGGGACGAAGCCGATCGTGTGCTGCTCCAGCATCGGGGCAGTCGGTGCCTGAATGTCAGCCAATGTGGTACCTCCGGATTTGGGCTGGGGAATCCGTCAGCCCGCGATGGTGATGAGGACCACGATGAACCAGATGCCATCGATCTGTAAAACACAAGAATTTTATGTAGTAACTCAGAAATTCAGATGAGGTGTGCCCGCTCGGGGCGAGCACCGTGCCCACGGCGGCAGACCGCGGCGGCGCATGAGAACGCGTTGACGAACGCATCCGCGCGTCGACGAACGGCGCGCGGCGATATCGGGCCCGGACCGCCGCGATGATCGACGGCCGGTGGTCCGCTACTCCTGACGCAGCCGGGACTCGACGAACCGCACGAGTGACTCCCACTGCTCGACGGCCTTGGCGTACGGGGCCTCTGGCGCGTCGTTGTCGTCGGGCTCGAGGATGTGCGCGACGAACGCGCCGAGCGGCTGATCGGCGCTCAGCGTCTCGTCGACGGTCTTGTCCTCGGAGTAGTCGCTGACGTCGCGCAGCAGCTCCACCGCGAGCTCCAGCTGATCGCGGTCGATCGCCTCGGGTCCGTCGGCGATGTCGTCGGCGATGCCGCTGAGCACGTAGACGTTCTCGTCGGTCACCTCCACGCGCAGCGAGCCGTCGGTGGCCGCGGTGCGGATGTCGTCGTAGGTGGCGAGATCCGACAGGTCGTGGTCGTGCTCGTCGGCGAGGTAGCGCGCCAGGGTGCGCTCGGACGGGAAGACGCTGATGCGGCCGTTGCGGCCCAGGAACACCGGCTGGTCGTCGAGGTAGCAGCGCAGCGTGTAGTAGGTGCCCGTGCCGGTCATGATCCGCACCGGGTCGATACCGACCTTGAGCCAGAAGTCCTCGTCGCCGCCGAGCACGCCGCCCGATGCGGCCACCGGCACCACGTCGTCTTCGGCCTCGTCGACCGCGTCGTCGTCTGTGTCGTCGTCGGCCTCGTCGAGGGCCTCATCGTCGGCGGCCTGGTCTGCGGCGACGTCGTCTTCCTCGGGTGCGGGCTCGTCGAGCTCGGCCTCGGCCTTCTTGACCGCGGCGGCGTCGATGTCCTCGGGGATCGCGACGATCTCGTCGATCGCGTCGACCACGCCGTCCCAGCCGCGCAGGATCACGGCCTCGATCTCGGCCCAGCGCTTGCGCCCGGCGCGCCCGCCGAACGCCTCGATACCGCCGCCCACGTTCGACAGCACCGGGTTGCCGTTGAAGAACTTGTTGACGGCGGCCAGGTCGCACACCGAACCGATCGACGCCGCGACGGCCAGTGTCCCGCGCAGCGCCTCGACGGCATCCTCGGTCGGCTTCTCGGCGACCACCTCGGGCACTCCGACGAGGTCGTACCGGCGGTCCTCGGCCGGGTCGAGCCGGTGGGCGTTGGCCTCGGTCAGCTTCTCCCACGCCGGGTGGTCGGTGAGGTCGTTGTCGCTGTTGGTGCGGACGAATGCGACCAGGTCGGCCACCGTCTCGAAGGCGAACAGGTCCTCGTCCTTACCGAGAAATGCCTCCCACTCTTCGCCGGCGTCACGCCAGCGCGGAGCCCACAGTGTGTAGAGGTCGCCCTTGGTCAGCCCAAGCCGGACCGGCACGATGTCAGCAGCCATGCGGCACAGCCTAATGGCGTACCCCTGATGCTCAGTCAGGTTGCCTGCCGTTTTGATCCCCGCCGGCCTCGAAGTCGGTGACCAGCCGGTCGAGCACGCGTCGTCTGCGGGAGGCGACCTCGTCGTGTTCGGACGCGCCCAGCCCGGCCAGACCCGCGGTGGCCGCCTCCAGGGTGCGCAGCTGGCGGCGCACCCGAGCCATGGTGACGTCGAACGGGGAGCTCATCCGGTGGGCCGCCAGAATCCCTGGAACCCCTGGCCCGCGTTGGTGGTGCGGATGGGGGAGAGCTGCACGGGGTCGCCCGCCTCGATCATGGTGTTCGGCCCCACGATCATCGCGACGTGACCGTCCCACACCGCGAGGTCCCCCGGCCGCAGCGCGTTCGCGGCGACCGCGGCGCCGACGTCCTGCTCCTGGGCCAGCCGCGGGAGGTTCAGACCGGCCTCGCGATAGGCCCACTGGGTGAGCCCGCTGCAGTCGAGGCCGACGCCGGGTGTGGTGCCGCCCCAGTGGTACGGCACGCCGAGCTGGGTCAGCGCATGCCGCACGGCGCTGGCCGCCACGGCATTCGGCGCCAGCGCGGCGGTGCCGTCGGGCAGGCGCACCGCGACACCGTCGCCGAAGGTCGCGGCATCCGGGAGGTCACGCAGATCGGACAGACCGGCGCCGGGCGCCGAGAACGCCGGGGTCAGGGCCTGGGACAGTCCCGCGCCCGAACCTGAGCCCGCGGGTGACCACCCGCTCGCCCGCATCGCGGGTACCGAAAACCCGGCCGGTGTGCCGGCGAACCCGGCCGGTGTGCCGGCGAGCCCCGCAGGCGGCGCCGTCACCGCGGCGGAGGACCGGTCGAGTTCGGCGCGCAGTTCGTCGATGACGGCGACCGCCTCACGCAGGGCTTGCTGGGCCTCGGCCAGCAGCTCTTCGGCGACGCCCGGTTCGTCGAGGCGGGGCTCGAGTGCGGCCGCGCGCTGCTCGAAGCCCGCGATGATGGCGTCCAACCGGGCCTGTGCGCGTGCCACCGCGGCCCCGGCCTCCCGCGCCACGCCACCGAGCAGGTCGGCGCGATCGGCCAGCGCACGCGCGGTGGCCACGGTGGCGGCGGTGAACCCGCCCGCCGCGACGGCCGCCGAGCCGGCCCACCCGTCTTCGACCCGCGCCCACGACGACTCGGCCGCCGCGGCGATGTCGGTCAGCACCGTGCGCGCATCGGCGAGCGCGGTCACCGGAGCATCGGTCGCGGTCCAGCCGGGACCCACCAGCGCCCGCAGGTCGTGCAGCGGCGCGGTCAGGGTGTGAACCAGTCCGCCGGGCATGGTCAGGCCAACAACGCCGCGGCCTGATTCCCCGCCGCCTCGTAGGATCCGGCGTTGCGCTGCGCCGTCACACCGGCCTGCGAAGTTCGATCCCCCAGCGCGGCAACGGATCTCGCATGATCATCCAACGCCGCCCGGAAGACGGCCAGGAACCGGTCGGCGGCAGGACCGAGCGCGCCGAGCCGCGACGGCAGCGACTGCAGCACCGCGCCCAGCGCAGCCAGGTCGGCGGTGTGCGCGTCGCACGCGGCACCGTGCGCGCGGATGGTTCCGGTATCGGCGAACAGAGCGAGCATGACGGTATGACGCACGCCGGCCCGGTTCGGTTCCGGTGAATTTTTTCAGCCGGCGACGCGACGGTCCTTGCGGGCTTCCAGTTCGTCGTCGTCGACGAGGACGAGCATGGGCTTGTCGGGCGCGCAGAACATCGTCACGGTGAACCGGACCGGGACGTCGGCGCGGTTGTTGCCGTCCTGGTAGTGGATGACGTCGCCGCCGGGTTCCCAGAACGTCTCACCGGCCCGCACGACGCGCGGCGGTTCACCCTCGAGTTCGAACAGCATCTCGCCCTCCAACACGTATCCGAACGCGGGCCCGGAGTGGCGGTGCGGGGGAGTGCCGGGGTCGCCGGGCGGGAATTCGACGAAGATGGTCATCGCGTGGGCGCCGTCGGGGACGGCGGGCGGCTGGGCCTCTTGCAGGACGGTGATCGCGGTCTTCCATGCATCGCTGCGGGGGGAGTTGTCGGACATGGTGGTTTCCTCTCAAACGGCCGCGCCGCCGCCGTCGGCGTGCAGGGTTGACCCGGTGATGAAGCTCGCGCGTGGTGAGCACAGGAACAGCACCGCGTGCGCGATCTCCTCCGGCCGTGCGGTGCGGCCAAGGGGCAGTGCCTTGCCCAATTGCTCGTTGGTGTCGCCCCATTCGGCTTCGACACCCTCGGTGCGGGTCGGGCCGGGCGCGACGCTGTTGACCCGGACCCCGCGCGGTCCGAACTCGGCGGCCCAGGTGCGGGTGAGGGATTCGACGGCGGCTTTGGACGCGCTGTAGGTCGACGCTCCCGCGACGCCCTTGGAGGCGACCATCGACGTGACGTTGACGATGCTGCCGCGCCCGCGCGCGAACATACTCCGAACCAGTTGCGCCACCAGGAAATAGGTGCCACGCACATTGGTGTCGAAGGTACGCTCGTAGGAGGCGATGTCCTGCTCGACGGTGAGCGCACCCGGGAAGCTCGCCGCGTTGTTGACCACGATGTCGGACGAATCGCACTGCTCGGCAAGGGCTTTGACGGACCGCAGATCGGACAGGTCGGCCTGCACGAACCGTACGTTCGCCCCGAGTCCGGCGGCCGCGGCCGCGCCTCGCTCGGCATTGCGGCCGGTGATGGTCACCTGTGCGCCCTCCCGGGCCAGCAGGTCCGCGCACGCCAGGCCGATGCCTGCCGTGCCTCCGGTGACCAATGCGTGATAACCGCTGAGTTCCATCATTTCCTTCCGTGGATCAGGCGGCGCATTCCGCGGGCGCCTGCATGGTGTCGGTTTGTTCGGTGCTGAGTGCGGCGCGCAACCGTTGGCGGGCCCTGGCGATCCGCGACATCACGGTGCCCACCGGAATCCCCATCAGCACAGCGGTTTCGGCATAGGTGAACCCTTCGACGTCGGCGTAGTACAGCACGGTCCTGAACCCTTCCGGCAATGCGTCCAGCGCGGTGCGCAGGTGTATGTCGGGAATCGTGTCGAGCGCCTCGTCCTCGGCCGAACGCCATCCGGCCGTCGAGTGCAGTGCGTATGCCGCGAGATCACCATCGGTGAGCTCGTCGACACAGAAGGTGTTCGGCCGTCGCTGCGTCATGCGGTACGTGCTGATCCACCGGTTGTGCATGATGCGGAACAGCCAGGCGCGCAGGTTGGTGCCGGGCCGGAATCTGCGGAACCCGACGTAGGCGTTCATCAGTGCGTCCTGCACCAGGTCCTCGGCGTCGGCCTCGGTGCGGGCCAGCCTGCGCGCGGTGTGCAGCAGCGCGGGCCGGTACGGCATGGCGTCGCGGATGAACCGCGCGGCAAGTTCGGCATCCGATTCCAGGTCCGGTGCCAAGGTCATGGGTATCCCCGATCTCGCTCGTGTGCAGTGCTTTCTGGGACTGCCTTTTCAGGCTTGTCCACCGGGGCCGGTGGCGGACCCTTGAAAACCCGTGGTTCGTGGTCCCTGGCTGCGCAGCTGCCTGCGTGAGGTGATGCCGAGCTTGACGAACACCTTGCGCAGATGCCATTCCACGGTGTGGGGGCTGATGAACAGCTGCGCGCCGATCTCCTGGTTGGTCAGGCCCCGCGCCGCGAGCCCGGCGATCTGGGCCTCCTGCGCGGTGAGCTGCTCACCGGGGCGGCCCGGCACCGCGCGGGTCTTGCGGCCCGCCGCGACCAGTTCGCGGCGCGCCCGCTCGGCGAACGCCCGCGCGCCCACCCGGTGGAACACCTCGTGGGCGGCGGTGAGCTGGCGGACCGCGTCGGGCCGTCGGTTGGCGCGACGCAGCCACTCGCCGTACCGCAACCTGGCCCGCGCGGCCTGCACTGTCAGCCGGGTGCGCTCGTAGTGGTCGATCGACTCCTTGTGCAGACGTTCGGCGCGTCCGCGACCTGACAGCAGTGCCCGGCCGCCGGCCAGCGCGGCGGCGGCCCATGTGGTCGCGGCCGCTGACGTCCGCTCCTCGAGCAGATGCAGGGCCTCGGCTGCCGAGTCGCGCTGGCCGCACCGCGTGCCCGCCTCGATCAGCTCGACGAGGGTGCCGCCGTAGAACCCGAGATCCTCGTACTCGCAGGCCTGCTGGGCCGCGGCGAACGCCTGTTCGTAGAGTCCGAGCCCGTTGTTGAGCACCGCCACGGCATACCCGGCCGCACCTGCCGCGCGACCCGCTCCGCGACCGTGCGCGGTGACGGCCTCGACCAGGCGTGTGGTCCCAGCGGCGTCACCGCGCCACGCGGCCAGCACCGCGGCCTGCAGTCCCCGGCGCGACGACCCGGCGAGAAGCTCTTCGGCAGAATCGAACTCGCCGCTGTGGATGTGCAGACCGGCGCGCAGGTCGAGCGCGTCGGGCAGCATACCGAGCGCACCGTCATCGGTGACCTGGTCCAGCAACACCGTGGACACCGCATGCCACGCGTCGTCGTCCCAGCACTCCAGGGCAGCGACCTGCAGCAGCATCGGAAGCGTCGGCCATGACCCCGGCCATGACCCCGGCCATGACACGGACAACGGTGCGTCGAGGGCGCCTCGCAGCGCCGGTATCGCCGACGGCCCACACGCGATCCGTGTCGCCAGACCGTCGAGCAGCAGGTCGGTGGGCTGCTGCGGATCCGGAGCGTGATCGGCAGCAGACCGAGCGTGATCGGCGGCTTCCTTGAGGACATGGGCCTCACCATGTCGGCCCGCCGATATCGCGACCGCGAGTGCGTCCAGATGGGTGGCGCAGGCCGCTCGGGCGTCGACAGCGGTGAGCGCGCGCGCGATGTCGAGCAGCGCCACGGCCGATTCCGTGCCGAGCCGGCCCGCGGTCCCGCGGTCATGGCACAGCAGGATGCGCAACCGCGCCGCCCGCGCCCGCTCGAGATCACCGAGAATCCCGGCCTCGGCGATGCCGAGCAGATCGACCGCCGCAGTGCTCGCACCGGCAAGATATTTCGCTTCGGCGGCCGCGAGTGCCCGGCCGCCGCGGCGGGCCGGATCGGCCGTCAGGGTGGTGGCACGCTCCCAGAACGCCGCCGCGGCGACGATGCCGCCTGCGGCGTGCGCGGACACCACGGCGTCGTGCAGTTGGGTGGCCACCGACTCGTCGGGTCCGGACGCGGCATTGGCGGCGTGCCAGGCTCGCCGGGCCGGATCCGAGGCTCCGTCAGTGGCTTCGGCGAGGGCACGGTGCACCACGCGGCGTTCCTCGAGGGGCGCGGTCCGGTAGATCACCGTCCGCAAGTAGGGATCGCGGAACCACACGCGCGGCCCCATCTCGACCAGACCGGCGGCCTCGGCCGGCGCGATGGCGGGCAACGGGATTGCCAGGATCTCCGCCGCGCGCATGAGCAGCAACGGATCGCCGGTCGGTTCGGTTGCGGCGGCCAGCAGCAGCCGCCGGGTCGGTTCGGCGAACTCCGAGACCACACCGGGATGGGTCAGGTCGATCCGGATCCGCGGGTTGACGAAACCGCCCGCCATCTCGGCGGCGGAGAACGACGCGGGCAGGGCGTGCAGGGCCCGGGGATTGCCGCGGGTCTCGCCGACGATCCGGTCACGCACCCGTGGGTCGATGCGCCCCGGCACCAGCGCGTCGAACAACTCACCGGCCTCGGTGCTGCTCAGCCGATCGACCGTCAGTTCGGGCAGACCCGGCAGGTCGGTCGTGCCGCGCACCCCGAACAGCAAGCCCAGCGGCGCATCCGGAAGCCGACGCGCCAGAAACGCCAGCGCCTGCAGCGACGCCGGATCGACCCGGTGGGCGTCGTCGACGATGCACAGCACGGGTTTCTCGGCCGCCGCGGCCGTCAGGAGTTCGAGCACCGCCAGCCCCACCAGGAAGCGGTCCGGTTGCGCACCGGTCCCCAGGCCGAAGGCGACGGTCAACGCCTGCCGCTGCAGCGCGGGCAAACGCGGCAGGTGCTGCGTGAACGGAGCGCACAGTTGCTGCAGACCGGCATAGACGAGGTCCATGTCGGATTCGACCCCGGTGATACGCACCACGCGCAGATCGGCAGCACACTCGTCGACCATGAAATCGAGCAGCGCGGTCTTGCCGATCCCGGGTTCACCGCGCAACACCAGGGCCCGGCCGGTTCCGGCCCGCAGATCGGCACACACCTGTCGCAGCGCGCCGCGTTCCGTGGCCCGTCCCACCAGGTGCCGCGTGCCGTCTCGTCTCATCCGTTGTCCCACCTTCCGTGTCATCAGGTAGACAAGACGGCCCGGTGGTCTGTGACAGGTGCCGACAGTGGGGTGCGTCACGGCACTCGCAGCGGCCATCCAGCCGGGTGTGTTTGACTTGCGGCCATGGCGAATCCGGCGTGGACGGATCTCCCCGAGGCGGAGGCGGTCTTCTCGCGGGTGCGACCGCGTCTGTTCGGTGTCGCCTACCGGATGATGGGCACCGTCGCCGAGGCCGAGGACGCCGTGCAGGAAACCTGGTTGCGGTGGCAGGACGCCGACCGTGCCGCGGTGACCGATCCGGCGTCGTTCCTGATGACGATCGTGACGCGGATCTGCCTGAACGTGGTGCAGTCCGCCCGGGCTCGCCACGAGACCTACATCGGACCGTGGCTTCCCGAACCGGTCGACACCACCGCCGACCCGGCGCTTGGCGCCGAGCGCGGTGCGGCACTCGAACTCGCCACGCTGATGCTGCTGGAACGGCTCGCGCCGCCGGAACGCGCCGCCTACATCCTGCGGGAGGCGTTCGACTATCCGTACGAGCAGATCGCCGAGACGGTCGGGGTGTCGGTGCCCAACGCCAGGCAACTGGTGAGCCGCGCCCGCAAACGCCTCACGACGCGGCGGGTGTCCCCGGTGTCCGATGCCGACCAGGACCGGCTGTTGCGGGCGTTCGTCAACGCGGCCCGCAGTGGTGACCTCGACGCACTCGAAGAGATCCTCGCCGAGGACGTCGTCAGTTACACCGACGGCAACGGGGCACGCAACGCGGCGCAGATCCCGGTGGCCGGGCGTACGACGGTCGCCAAGTTCGTCCGGGCGTTCCGGAACCGGTTGTGGCCGGGCACCACGCTGCGGTGGATCACCGCCAACGGCAGGCCCGCGGTGCTCATCCAGCACAACGGTTCGGCGGCAGCGTTTCTCACGATCGCCGCGTCCGAAGGTGCGATCGACCAAGTGTTGTGGGTACTCGCGCCCGACAAGCTGATGAAAATCGCTGCGGCGCAGCAGCGGTGATCGGCTATTCGACAAGCTTGCCTGCCGACGACACCTCCCGCATGCGTTCGGCGATGTCATCGGGGATCTCGCCGATCGCCTCGCGCTCGATCCGGCCCGGTCCCGACCACACCAGGTTGACCCGCAACGACTCGTCGACCTCGGGGTGATCGGACCGGTTGTGGCACCCCCTGCTCTCCCGGCGCTCCAGCGCGGCCTCCAGCGTCGCACGCGCCGCGAGGATTCCGGACTTCAGATCGAATGCATGCGCGAGGTCGTGGAATCCCGCGATGTCGGGATGGACCGCGATGTCGGACAGCTGGGCCTCGATGTCGTCGAGTTTCTGCAGCCCGGTACGCAGGCCGGTCTCGTCGCGGATCACGCCGGCGTGCTCGGTCATGAGGTTGCGCACCGAGCGCTGCAGATAACGCACGGTCTGGGAGCCGCGGGCGCACAGCATCTCGTCGATCTCCTCCCGGGCATCCGATATCGCTGCGGGACAACGTTGATGGGCGAGCAGCCGACTGGAGTACGCCGCGGCGGCCCGGCCCACGATCTTGCCGTACACCAGCAGTTCGATCAGCGAGTTGCCGCCGAGCCGGTTGGCCCCGTGCAGACCGCTGGCGGCCTCACCGACCGCGTACAGCCCCACCACGTCGGTGCTGTGGTCCTCGGCGCGCACCCACACCCCGCCCATCGAGTAGTGCGCGGTCGGGGCGATCTCGATCGGCGTGGTGGTGATGTCGAGCAACTGCAACTCCATGAGCGTGGCGTAGACCCGCGGCAGCCGCTGCATGATCTGCGTGCGGGGCAGGTGGGACACGTCGAGCCACACGCCGCCACGCGGGGTGCCGCGCCCGGCCTTGATCTCGGTGTAGGCCGCCAGCGCCACCCGGTCACGCGTCGACAGTTCCATCCGCTCGGGGTCGTAGCGTTCCATGAAGCGTTCGCCGAGTGCGTTGCGCAGGATGCCGCCCTCACCGCGGGCGGCTTCCGAAACCAGGGTTCCCGCCGAATCTTCCGGTTCCAGCAGGCCCGACGGGTGGAACTGCACCAGCTCGGGATCGCGGACGCGGCCGCCGGCCTGGACGGCCAACCGGAACGCGTCGCCGGTGTTCTCGTCGCGCCGCGACGAGGTGTGCCGCCAGATGCGGGTGTGGCCGCCGCACGCGAGGATCACCGCGTCGGCGTGGATGGTGTAGCGGGTACCGTCGCGCAGATCGAAGCCGTACGCGCCGAATACCACGTTGTCGCGCACCAGCAGCCGGGTGATGTACACGAAATCGAGTACCGGAACGTCGAGTTCGGCGGCGCGTCCGACCAGGGTGCGTTGCAGTTCCAGCCCGGTGTAGTCACCGGCGAACGCGGTCCGCCGGTAGGTGTGGGCCCCGAAGAAGCGCTGTGAGATGCGGCCGTCGCGTTCCCGCGCGAACGCCATGCCCCAGCGCTCCAGGTCGGCAATCGACTCCGCGGCGTGCTCGGTCACGGTCTGCACCGTCACCGGATCGGCGAGCAGATAGCTCTCGGTGATGGTGTCGGCCGCGTGCTGCTGCCAGCTGTCCTCGGGGTCCATCGTGGCCAGTGCCGCGTTGATGCCGCCCGCGGCGAGCGTGGTGTGCGCATCGGCCTTGGGACGTTTGCCGACGACCAGCACGTCGACTCCGTGCTCGGCCAGCTCGATCGCGGCGCGCAGTCCCGATCCGCCGGTGCCGACGACGAGCACTGCGGTGGCGATCTGCCTGGCGGGGTCGTTCAGCTTCATCACTGGGGTCATCTCTGGGACAACGCCGGGCTCACCGCCGAGCTATCCGGACGTTAAGGTCGGCGCATGGATGTACGCGTCGTCGACCACCCGCTGGCTGCTGCGCGCCTGACCACGCTGCGGGATGAACGCACCGACAACGCGGCCTTCCGGGCCGCGTTGCGGGACCTGACCCTGATGCTGGTGTACGAGGCGACGCGGGACGCACCGACCGTGCGGGTCCCGGTGCGCACACCGGTCACCGACACCGTGGGCTCGCGGTTGGCCAATCCGCCGCTGCTGGTGCCGGTGCTGCGCGCGGGGCTGGGCATGGTCGATCAGGCGCATGCCCTGATCCCCGAGGCCCAGGTGGGTTTCGTGGGTGTGGCCCGGGACGAGACCACCCATCAGCCGACGCCGTATCTGGCGTCGCTGCCCGAGGATCTCAGCGACCGGTCGGTGTTCGTGCTGGACCCGATGCTGGCGACGGGCGGTTCGATGGCCCACACCATCGGCCTGCTGCAGGCCCGCAACGCCGTCGACATCACCGCGGTGTGCGTGGTGTGCGCACCGCAGGGCATCGCCGCGCTGGAGGCGGTCGCGCCGAACATGCGGCTGATCACCGCGACGGTCGACGAGGGCCTCAACGAGATCGCCTACATCGTGCCGGGTCTCGGCGACGCGGGCGACCGTCAGTTCGGCCCCCGCTAGCGGCTCACCAGCCCTTTGCGGCCAGGCACAACTCGTCGCCGATGGCGTTGGCGCGCTGCCTGGCGGAGGCCAGATCGTCGGTGGGTGCGCAGCGAACCTCGATGTAGCTCTTGAGCTTCGGCTCGGTGCCGGACGGGCGTACCACGACCCGGATCGCGGTGTCGCCGTCTTCACCGGCGAAGATCAGTGCGTCGGTGCGCTGCTGACCGCTGCGCTCGTCGAGGTCCTCGACGCCGACGGCGAAGCCGGCGAGTTCGGTGGGTGGTTGCGCGCGCAGGCGGCGCATCGCCTCGTCGGCGTCGGACACCTGGCGCGACACCGCGCGCGTGACGTGCACGCCGTGTGCACGGGCCAGGTCGTCGAGCGCGTCGACCATGGTGCGTCCCTGATAGCGCAGCGCCGCAACGAGATCGCAGGCAAGGATCGCGGCGGTGATGCCGTCCTTGTCGCGCACAGCCGACGGGTCGACGCAGTGCCCGATGGCCTCCTCGTAGGCGTACACCAGGGTGCTGCCCGGCGAGCCCGCGCGGGCCAGCCATTTGAAGCCCGTGAGTGTCTCGACATGATGAGCGCCGTGCGCGGCGGCGATGGCGGCCAGCATGCGCGACGAGACCACGGTGCTGGCCACCACGGTCGACTCGCTGACCATCCCGGGTTCGATCTGCGAAAGGATGTAATCGCCCAGCAGCCAACCGGTTTCGTCACCGGAAAGCATGCGCCAGCCGTCGGGGGTGGGGATGCCGATTGCGCACCGGTCCGCGTCGGGGTCCAGTGCGATGGCGATCTCGGCGTCGACCTCGGCGGCCAGGGTGAGCAGATCGTCGGTGGCGCCTGGCTCTTCGGGGTTGGGGAACTCGACGGTGGGGAATTCCGGGTCGGGGTTGAACTGTGCCTCGACCACATGCACGTCTTCGATACCGGCCAGTGCCATTGCGTCGAGCGCGAATTCACCGCCCACACCGTGCAGCGGGGTGAGCGCGACGCGCACCGGATCGGATTTGCGGCGCACCCGGGCGGCGCGTTCCAGGTAGGCCTTGATCTGGGCCAGGCCGCCCGTGGTGACCGGTGCCCGGGCGATCTGGTCGGCGTGTGGTGCGCGGCTGATGGCCTCCTCGATCTCGTGGTCGGTGGGCGAGATGATCTGCAGCCCGCCGTCGAGGAACACCTTGTAACCGTTGTCGGTTTTCGGGTTGTGCGACGCGGTGATCTGGATGCCCGCCACAGCGGGCATGTGCCGCACCGCGAACGCGACGACGGGGGTGGGCACGGCCGCGAGCATCAGCAGCACCTCGAAGCCTTCGGCGGCAAGCACTTCGGCGGCCGCCAGCGCGAATTCGTCGGACTTGTGCCGCGCGTCGCGGCCCACCACCACCTGGGAACCGCCGAGGCCACGTCGTTTGAGCACCTGCGCCACCGCCCACGTGGCGCGCACGACGACGGCGAGGTTCATGCCGTCGGGTCCGCCGCGCAGCGGGCCGCGCAGTCCCGCGGTGCCGAACGTCAGCGGGTGACTGAATCTGCGGTCGAGTTCCTCGGGGCTGCAGGCGCTCAGCTCGGCCGCCGTCTGCGGGTCAGGGTCGTGGGCGATCCAGTCCTGTGCTGTTGTCGCGGTCGACGTCATGAGCCAAGTGTGCCCGCACCGGCGTCGGCGTATGCAAGCTTGCGCAGGACCGGTGCGAGGAGCATCAGCAGATTGAACTCGAGCTCGGTCAGGTTGTCGCGCATGGTGTCGTACAACCAGGCGTCGCGTTCGGCGCGGTCGGCCTCGAGCAGTTCGCCGCCGGCGGGCGTGAGGGAGATGAGCTGACGCCTGCGGTCGTTGGCGTCGGGCCGCCGTTCGACGAGGCCCCGGCCGACGAGTTCGTTGATGCTGTCGGTGAGTGACTGGGTGCGCACGTGCAGCCGCGCGCCGAGTTCGGCGGGTGTCGTGGTGCCCGATCGGCTCACCTCGCCGAGGATCTCCATCTGGGTCAGGGTGAGGCCGTGGTCGGGACGGTGCCTGCGCATCTGCCGCGCCACCGCCATCATCGATTCCCGCAGTTCCGTGGCCGCCGAGGTGCCCGCTGCCGCTCCCATCGCGGTGACACCAGCCATGGTGACACTAGCCATAGTCAAGTTATACCTTGGTAATCAGGCTCTGTCACCGGAGCGGTCGTGGATCTTTTTGGAGGATTTGCAAGGTTAGACTTAGATTTGTGGAGAGGGAGGTGGCATGCTGAGGACGCCCGCGCTCAGAACACCGACGCGCACGGCGCGGTGGACGCGCGTGGTGCTCAGATGGCTGCTGCTGTTGGTGGTGACGGTCGCGGTCACTGTGCCGCTCGACCTCGTCAACGTCCCGTCCGCGGCCCTGTTCGCCGCACTCGTGGTTGGCGTCGCGCTCGCGATCGCGGGCCTGGCTCCGGCGCGGGTTCCGCGCCAGGCCGGCGCGGTGGCCCAGGGCGTGTTGGGTGTCTACATCGGCACCATGGTGCACCAGGACGCGGTCGACGCCCTGCGCCCGGACTGGGCGATCGTCCTGGGGGTCGCGGTCGCGACACTGGTCATCAGCATCATCGCGGGCGCATTGCTGGGTCTGCACCGTGACGTCTCTCCGCTCACCGGATCGCTGGCCCTGGTGGCGGGTGGCGCCTCGGGCCTCGTCGCGATCGCACGGGAACTCGGCGGCGACGACCGCGTCGTCTCGGTGGTGCAGTACCTGCGTGTCGCACTTGTGACCGCCACCATCCCGCTGGTGGTGACCGTGGTGTTCCACGCCGACCGGTCCCATCCCTCCTCCGGCGCGCTGCAAACCGATCCTGCGCCTTGGTATCTGAGTCTGGCGATGCTCGTCGGCCTGGTGACCGTCGGTGCCGTGGGCGGACGGCTGCTGCGCATGCCGGGTGCGGGCCTGTTGGGTCCGCTGGCCCTGACCGTGGTGTTGCAGTTGACCGGCCTGTCGTTCGGGCTCACGGTCCCCACCGTGTTGGTGCAGGCCGGGTACATGGTGATCGGCTGGCAGGCCGGTGTGGCGTTCACCCGGGAATCGCTGCGGGCCATCGGCCGCATCCTGCCGCTGGCGCTGCTGCTGATCGTGGTGCTCGGCGTGGCCACCGCGCTGCTGGGCGTGGTGCTGGCCGAGGTCACCGGCGTCACGCAGCTGGAGGGTTATCTCGCCACGAGTCCCGGCGGTGTCTACGCCGTGCTGGCGACCGCCGTGGAGACCGGCTCCAACGTCACGTTCGTGATCGCCGCGCAGGTGTTGCGGGTGCTGCTGATGCTGTTCACCGCACCCCTGTTGGCCCGAACGATGATCCGGCTCACCGGCCGTCAGGCCGAGGCCCTCGACGACGAGGCACCGGCGCGCCGGTAGATGATCGGTTGCGCCGCGACGCCGTTGGCGGCGAAGTTCGCCAGCACGAACGTGCGGAAGGTCCGGTCGAACAGCAGGCGCGGCAGGAACGTGCGCAGGGTCGGCCAACTCGCGTGGTTGACGACGCTGACGACGCTGTAGTCGGTCGCCGCACCGGGCAGCGGGCGCAGCAGCGTCGAATCCGGCAGTGCGGTGTGGCGCTGGAACCACCCGGCGGTGTACTTCCAGACGGCCAGGACGGTGTCGAGGTCGTCGCAGTAAAAATAGTTGAACAGAAACCACCGGTCGTGGCGGTGGTCGACGTCGGCGATGCGCGCGGCGTTGTCCGCGACGATCCGGTGGGTGTGCCGCGCGCGGTGGCGCAGGACGGATTCCAGTTCGACGAAGGCCGCGTCGGCACGCACCGCGTCGACCGCGCTCGTGGAGTCCGTGCGGACCAGCACCACCACGTCGTAGCGGGCCGGGCGAACGCCCGCGCGGGCCAACAGTTCCGACCCCTCACCGGGTGGACGCAACGCCGCGCGGAACACCGTGGCCTCGACGACGTCGTCGCGGCGGGCCAGCTTCTCGGTCAGGTCGACCGCGCGGCGCAGGGCGCGGCGACGGGTGCCCGAGGGCACCGGGAACGGTCCGGCCCATCTGCCGAATTCGGTTGCGACGACAATGAATCCGTGCTCGGTCGGTGTGGTCAGCTGGACCGGGGTGGCCAGGGTGTCGTTGACGAGTCTCATGTTTCCTCCCGGGTCTCGTGCAGTCTTCTGGGCGGGTTTCAGCGCCGGTCCAGGCCGGACAGCCGCCAGGCCAGTGCCTGCCGCACGGCAGGCAGCGTGCCTGCGGCGCGCATGATCCGGTTGCGTACCGGGCGCTTTCGCGCCGACGCGGTGGCAAGGGAGGTGAGCCGCCCGGTCGCCGCGACGATCCGCTGCGCGGTGCGGCGGCGGCTTTGTGCGTAGTCGTCCAGCACGGACTCGGGTGCACCGTCGAGCACGCGCGACAGGTGTTCGGCGAGTGTGACGGCGTCTTCGATGCCGAGGTTCATACCCTGCCCGCCTGCGGGGGAGTGCACGTGCGCGGCGTCGCCGGCGAGCAGGATCCGGTTGGCGCGGAACGTATCCGCGATGCGGTGGTGGACGCGGAACCGCGAGCTCCACTCCACCTGCCGCACCACGGCGGGCGATGCGAGCGGGCCGCGCTCGTCGAGCAGTCGCTGTACGAACGCCGCGTCGGGATGGGCAGGCGCCTGCTGCGCATCGACGGTCGCGACGATGCGGTGGACGCCGTCGGGCAGCGGCGCGACGACCGCCAGACCCGCGGGCGAGAAGTACAGGATGACCTCGTCGGTGGGGATCCCGCCGGACAGCCGGACGTCGGCCAGTACGAACGATTCGGCATAGGTGCTGCCGCTGAACGGGATTCGGGCCGCCGCACGCACCGTGCTGTGCATCCCGTCGGCGCCGACGACATACCGCGCCCGGATCTGCTGCCCGTCGTCGAAGGTGGCCACCGCGTGGGTGTCGTACTGCTCGATCGAGGTCACCGTCGCAGGCCGGATCACCTTGCCGCCGAGCGCCTCGAGACGGTTGAGCAGGAACGCCTCGGTGTCGGCCTGGGAGATCATCAGCGTGTACGGGTAGGGCGTGGGCAGCCGGCCGAACGGCACCTCGATGAGCAGGTCGTCGCGGTCCCGGATGGTGAACGCCGGGGTGTGCACGCCGCGGTTCACCAGGTCGTCGACGACGCCGTAGGGCTCGAGCAGTTCGAGGGTGCGGGCGTGGATCACCGCGGCGCGTGACGTGTTGGCCCCCTCGGGTTGGGCGTCGACGACGGTCACGTCGCGTCCCTGCTGGGTGAGCGCCATTGCGGCGGTGAGGCCGACCGGTCCGGCCCCGACGATCAGGACATCGGTTGCGATTGCCATTTCGACTCCTTTGTCAACATCTGTTGGCCAACGCTTGTTGACATCACGGTAGGCTCGGAAATGGCGGATGTCAACACCTGTTGGCCTACACTTGTTGACCATGAGGCGACCGGCAGCTGAGACCAAGAACGTGATCCTGGCCGCGGCGCGCGAGCGCTTCGCCGCCGACGGCTACGAACGCGCCACCATCCGCGCGATCGCGGCCGACGCGAACATCGATCCGTCGATGGTGATGCGCTATTTCGGCAACAAGGAGCGGTTGTTCGCGGCGGCGGCCGAATTCGATCTGGAACTGCCCGACCTGTCGCTGGTACCGCACGAGGAGCTCGGCGCGAGGCTGGCGGGGCATTTCCTGGAGCGGTGGGAACGCGACGAGGCGCTGCTGATCCTGCTGCGCGCGGGCGTCACCAACGAGGCCGTCGCCGAGCGCATGCGCACGATCTTCGCCGCGCAACTCGCGCCGGTGATCGCCAAGCTCACCGGCGGCGCCCCGGACGCCCCGGTGCGGGCCAGCCTGGCGGCCTCGCAGGTGCTCGGCATGGCGTTGTGCCGTTATGTGCTGGCGTTTCCGCCGCTGGTCGACATGTCCCGCGGCGACGTCATCGCCTGGATCGGGCCGACGTTGCAGCGGTACCTGGTGGGCTGAGGTCGGTCAGAGGCGCGCGATCACTTCGGCGAGCAGTGTGCCCATGCGCGTGGCGGACTCCCGCCCGGCCTGCAGCACCTCGGCATGGCTGAGCGGTTGGCCGGTGATCCCGGCCGCGAGGTTGGTCACCAGCGACACCGCGAGCACCTCGGCCCCGGCCGCGCGGGCCGCGATGGTCTCGTGCACCGTCGACATCCCGACCAGATCGGCGCCGAGCGTGCGCAGCATGCGGATCTCGGCGGGCGTCTCATAGTGCGGTCCGGGCAGGCCGGCGTAGACGCCCTCGGCCAGCGACGGGTCGAACTCGCGCGCGACGCCGCGAAGGCGCGGTGAGTACGCGTCGACCAGGTCGACGAACTGCGCCCCCACCAGCGGTGAGCGGGCGGTGAGGTTGAGGTGGTCGCTGATCAGCACCGGTTGGCCCACGGTGTACTCCGGGCGCAGCCCGCCCGCGGCGTTGGTCAGCACGACCGTGCGCACACCGGTGGCCACCGCGGTGCGCACCGGGTGCACGACGTGCGCGAGGTCGTGGCCTTCGTAGGCGTGGATGCGGCCCACCAGCACCAGCACCCGGTGGTCGCCGATGCGGACCGACAGCACCTGACCGCCGTGACCCGCGGCCGTGGGCGGGGTGAAGCCGGGCAGGTCGGCCATGTCGACGACGCCGACGGCGGCGCCCAGCTCGGCAACCGCCGGGGCCCAACCGGAGCCGAGGACCACCGCGACATCGTGCCCGTCGACGCCGGTCCGGTCGGCGATCGCGGTCGCGGCGGCCTGGCTCGAGGTATGCGGGTCGGTCACGGTAGGCGAGCTTAACCGGCGTTTTTCACAAGTGAGATACTGCGAGGATGTCCATTGCCACCGCTGCGCTGAGCGTCGAGGACGTGGTGCGGCGGCGCCGTGGCGACCTGATCGAACTGTCGCACGCGATCCACGACGAGCCCGAGTTGGCGTTCGCCGAGCATCGCAGTTGCGCCAAGACGCAGGCGCTCGTGGCCGAGCGCGGGTTCGAGATCACCGCCGGTGCCGGCGGCCTGGACACCGCGTTCCGCGCCTCCTACGGCAGCGGGTCGCTGGTGGTCGGTGTGTGCGCCGAGTACGACGCGCTGCCCGAGATCGGTCATGCGTGCGGGCACAACATCATCGCGGCGTCGGCGGTCGGCACCGCGCTTGCGCTCGCCGAGGTCGCCGACGCACTCGACCTCACGGTGGTCCTCGTCGGTACCCCCGCCGAGGAAACCGGCGGCGGAAAGGTGTTGCTGCTCAACGCCGGGGTGTTCGACGACATCGCCGCGTCGGTCATGCTGCATCCCGGCCCGGTCGACATCGCCGCGGCGCGCTCGTTGGCGCTGACCGAGGTGAGCGTGAGCTACGCCGGGCGGGAATCGCACGCCGCGGTGGCCCCGTATCTGGGCATCAACGCCGCCGATGCGGTGACGGTCGCGCAGGTGGCGATCGGGCTGCTGCGCCAGCAGCTGGCTCCCGGGCAGATGGTGCACGGCATCGTCACGAACGGGGGACAGGCCGCCAACATCATCCCCGGCCACGCCGAAATGCGATACACGATGCGGGCCACCGAGATGACGGCGCTGCACGAACTGCAGGACCGGATGGCCGGATGCTTCGCGGCCGGGGCGCTCGCCACGGGTTGTGAGCACGAGGTGTCCGAGACCGCACCGGCCTATGCCGAGCTGAGGCCGGATCCGTGGTTGGCGCAGACCGTGCGTGCCGAGATGGTGCGACTGGGCCGCGAACCACTGCCGGAGAGTATGGAGGTGAGCGTGCCGCTGGGCAGCACGGACATGGGCAATGTCACGCAGCTGATGCCGGGGATCCACCCGGTGATCGGCATCGACTCGGGCGGTGCGTCGCTGCACCAGCAGGCCTTCGCGGCCGCGGCGGCCGGGCCGAGTGCCGACCAGGCCGTCGTGGACGGCGCGATCATGTTGGCCCGCACCGTCGTCCAGCTGGCCGAGACGCCGGCCGAGCGTGACCGCGTGCTCGCCGCGCAGAGTCGGCGGGCGAGATCGTGAGCACAGCGGACCTGGGTGCGATCACCGAGCGGTGGCTCGCCGAACACTACGACGAGATGGTGGGCTGGCGCAGGCACCTCCATGCCCACCCGGAGCTGGGACGACAGGAGTTCGCGACCACCGAGTTCGTGGCGCGCCACCTCGCCGAGGCCGGGCTGAACCCCAAGGTGTTGCCCGGTGGGACCGGGCTCACGTGCGACTTCGGCCCCGAGGACGGTCCGCGGGTGGCGTTGCGGGCCGACATGGACGCTTTGCCGATGGCCGACCGGACGGGCGCACCGTACGCGTCGACGGTGCCGAACGTCGCGCACGCCTGCGGCCACGACGCGCACACCGCGGTGTTGCTGGGCGCGGCCAAGGTGTTGGCCTCGGCGCCGGAACTGCCGGTCGGGGTGCGGTTGATCTTCCAGGCCGCCGAGGAACTGATGCCCGGCGGCGCCATCGACGCCGTCGCGGCAGGTGCCCTCAACGGCGTCACCCGGATCTTCGCGCTGCACTGCGACCCGCGGTTGCGGGTCGGACGGGTGGCCACCAAGTCGGGTCCGATCACCTCGGCCGCGGATTCCATCGAGATCACCCTGCACTCCCCGGGCGGCCACACATCGCGGCCACACCTGACCGGGGACCTGGTGTACGGGCTGGGCACGCTGATCACCGGCCTGCCCGGGGTGTTGTCGCGCCGTATCGATCCGCGCCACAACACCGTGATGGTGTGGGGTGCGGTCAACGCCGGTGTCGCGGCGAACGCGATCCCGCAGATCGGCACGCTCGCGGGCACCATCCGCACCGCGAGTCGCGACACCTGGTTGACGCTGGAGGCCATCGTCGACGAGACCGTGACGGCCCTGCTGGCCCCGCTGAACATCGAGCACAGCCTCAACTACCGGCGCGGTGTGCCGCCGGTGGTCAACGAGGACGTCTCGACGCGCATCCTCACCCATGCGATCGAGGCCGTCGGCCCGGATGTGCTCGCCAACACCCACCAGTCCGGCGGCGGCGAGGACTTCTCGTGGTACCTCGAAGAGGTGCCGGGCGCGATGGGCCGGCTCGGCGTGTGGAGCGGGCAGGGGCCGCAGCTGGACCTGCACCAGCCGACCTTCGATCTCGACGAGCGTGCGCTCGGCGTCGGGGTGCGCACGATGGTCAATATCGTCGCCGCGGCGCGGCAATAGTCAGAAGCCGCGGCGCGGCAATAGGCAGAGGCCGCGGCGCGGCAGTAGTCAGAAGCCGCGGCGCGGCAATAGTCAGAAGCCGCGGCTTTGCCCGGCCCGCCGACGCCGGGATGTTAATGCTCACATCTGAGGTTTGCTGGCGGGTCCGAACCCGGCTGATCCCGCGTTGCCGACCTCTGCGTCGTTGACTTCGAAAAGGCTGTTCAGAGGCTGAACTCCGGCAACTTCTGCAAGATCGCATTGACAATCCAGTGAAGTGGCTCACATACTTACCGGCGGATGTTAACGCTCACATATCCGGCCCGTCGTGACCGCTCGTACGCCACGTTCAGTCAGAAACGTAGACGCCGACGTTTATCACTGTGGCCCGCTTAGGAGGATTGATGCGCAAGTTGACCTGGCTGGCCGCGGTGCTGGCGGCGCTGGCCATGGTGGCGACCCTGTCCGGTTGTGGACGGTCCACCGAATCGGCAGGAGGTGGCGGCGGGGACGCCAAGGGCACGGTGGGCATCGCCATGCCGACCAAGTCCTCCGAACGGTGGGTCGCCGACGGCCAGAACATGGTCGACCAGTTCAAGGCCCTCGGATACGACACCGACCTGCAGTACGGCGATGACGTCGTGCAGAACCAGGTCTCGCAGATCGAGAACATGATCACCAAGGGCGTCAAGCTCCTGGTGATCGCCCCGATCGACGGTTCGTCGCTGACCAACACCCTGCAGCACGCCGCCGACCTGAAGATCCCGGTGATCAGCTACGACCGGTTGATCAAGGGCACCCCCAACGTCGACTACTACGCGACGTTCGACAACTTCAAAGTCGGTGTGCTGCAGGGCAACTACATCATCGACACGCTCGGGGTGGCCAATGGCAAGGGTCCGTTCAACCTCGAACTGTTCGCCGGCTCGCCCGACGACAACAACGCCACCTACTTCTTCCAGGGCGCGATGAGTGTGCTGCAGCCGCACATCGACAGCGGCAAGCTGGTGGTCAAGAGCGGCCAGACGACGTTCGACCAGATCGCCACGCTGCGGTGGGACGGCGGACTCGCGCAGTCGAGGATGGACAACCTGCTCAGCCAGGCCTACACGACCGGTCGGGTGGACGCCGTGCTCAGCCCGTACGACGGCATCTCCCGCGGCGTGATCTCGGCGCTCAAGAGCGCAGGCTACGGCAACGCCGCCAAACCGCTGCCGATCGTCACCGGGCAGGACGCCGAGCTCGCGTCGGTGAAGTCGATCGTCGCCGGCGAGCAGACGCAGACCGTGTTCAAGGACACCCGGGAACTCGCGAAAGCCGCTGTGCAGGAAGCCGATGCCGTGCTGACCGGCGGAACCCCTCAGGTCAACGACACCAAGACCTACGACAACGGGGTCAAGGTGGTCCCGTCCTACCTGCTCGACCCGGTCAGCGTCGACAAGTCCAACTACAAGCAGGTGTTGATCGATTCGGGCTACTACACCGAGACCCAGGTCCAGTGACGGCGCTTCTCGAAATGCGGGGGATCACCAAGGAATTCCCCGGGGTCAAGGCGCTGTCCGGGGTCGACCTGACCGTCACGGCCGGCTCGATCCACGCCATCTGCGGTGAGAACGGCGCGGGCAAGTCGACGCTGATGAAGGTGCTCAGCGGGGTGTACCCGCACGGAAGCTACGACGGCGAGATCCTCTTCGACGGAAAGCCGTGTGACTTCAAGGACATCCGCAGCAGCGAACGGTGCGGCATCGCGATCATCCACCAGGAACTCGCGCTGGTGCCGTACCTGTCCATCGCCGAGAACGTCTTCCTGGGCAACGAACTCGCCCGACGCGGTGTGATCGGTTGGGACAGGACGCTGACCGAGGCGCAGGCGCTGCTGGACCGGGTCGGTCTGCACGAGAGCCCGCAGACCCGCGTCGCGGACATCGGCGTCGGCAAGCAGCAACTCGTCGAGATCGCCAAGGCGCTGTCCAAAGACGTCCGTCTGCTGATCCTCGACGAGCCGACGGCGGCGCTGAACGACTCCGACAGCCGTCACCTGCTGGAGCTGATCTCCGATCTGCGCGACCACGGCATCACCTCGATCATCATCTCGCACAAGCTCAACGAGGTGATGCAGATCGCCGACACCATCACGATCCTGCGTGACGGGCACACGATCGAGACCATCGAGGTGAACGACGAGCTCACCGAGGACCGCGTCGTGCGCGGCATGGTGGGCCGCGACCTGACCCACCGCTTTCCGCCGCGCGGCGACCACGAGATCGGCGATGTCGCGTTCGCCGTGGCCAACTGGACGGTGCTGCACCCGATCGACCAGCAGCGCAAGGTGGTCGACGACGTCTCGCTGAACGTCCGCGCGGGCGAGATCGTCGGCATCGCAGGGTTGATGGGCGCGGGCCGGACCGAGTTGGCCATGAGCGTGTTCGGCCGCTCCTACGGCCGGTACGTCGGCGGCAAGGTGTTCAAGGGCGACCGCGAGGTCAGCACCAGGACGGTGCCCGAGGCGATCCGCAACGGCATCGCCTACGCCACCGAGGACCGCAAGCACCTGGGTCTCAACCTCATGGACGGCATCGCCCAGAGCATCACCCTGCCGTCGCTGCGCAAGGTCAGCACCCGCTCGGTGATCGATCACCACCGCGAAGTCGGTGTGGGTGAACGGTTCCGCGCGTCGATGCGGATCAAAGCGTCGTCGGTGTCGGCCGTCACCGGGAAACTCTCCGGCGGCAACCAGCAGAAGGTGGTGCTCAGCAAGTGGCTGTTCACCGATCCGGACGTGCTGATCCTCGACGAACCGACGCGCGGCATCGACGTCGGCGCGAAGTACGAGATCTACACGATCATCAACGAACTGGCGTCGCGCGGTAAGGCCGTCATCGTCATCTCCTCCGAACTGCCCGAGTTGCTCGGGCTGTGTGACCGCATCTACACGCTCAGCCAGGGCAGGCTCACCGGCGAGGTGTCCCGTGCCGACGCCACCCAGGAGACCCTCATGCGATACATGATGAAAGGACGGGTCTAAGTGACCTCCACGGTGAATCCCGGGTCCGCCCAGGCGGACTCGCCGCCCGCATCGACCACGCAACCGGACACGCCACCGACGCCGCCCGGCCTGCGTGCGCGGCTGTCCGGCTATCTGGTGTCACATGTCCGGCAGTCCGGGATGGTGGTGGCGCTGGTCGCGATCGTGCTGCTGTTCCAGGTGTGGACCGGCGGCATCCTGCTCAAGCCGCTCAACGTCACCAACATCATCCAGCAGAACGGCTACATCCTGGTGCTCGCCATCGGGATGGTCATCGTGATCATCAACGGCCACATCGACCTGTCGGTCGGATCCGTCGCCGGGTTCATCGGCGCGATGTCGGCGGTTCTGATGGTGCGCAACGACATGCCGTGGCCGGTCGCGGTGACGATCTGTGTGCTCGCGGGCGCGCTGATCGGTGCGTGGCAGGGCTTCTGGATCGCGTTTGTCGGCATACCGTCGTTCATCGTGACCCTCGGCGGAATGCTGGTGTTCCGCGGCGCCACCCAGTACCTGCTGGAGGGGCAGTCCATCGCGCCGATGCCGCGCGGACTGGAACAGGTCAGCAGCGGCTTCCTGCCGGAGTGGGGGACCAACGCGCTCTACCACTGGCCCACGGTGATCCTGGGTGCGGTCATCATGGTCGCCGCGGTGGTGGTGCAGTTCCGGCGGCGACGCTCACAGATCCGCTACGGCCAGGAGGTCTCCGGTGTGCCGGTGTTCGTGGCGAAGTGCGCGGGAATCGTCGTCGCACTCGGCGCGGTGACCCTGCTGCTGGCGAGCTACCGTGGCGTCCCCATCGTCGGGATCATCCTCGTCGTGCTCACGCTGGTCTACGCGTTCATGATGCGCAACACCGTGTTCGGCAGGCAGGTCTACGCCGTCGGCGGGAACCCCGCTGCCGCGGCGCTTTCCGGTGTCCGCAACCGGTGGGTCACGCTCGCGGTGTTCGTCAACATGGGCATGCTCGCCGCCATCGCAGGCCTGCTGTTCGCGGCGCGCCTGAACTCAGCGACCCCGCAGGCAGGCATCAACTTCGAACTCGAGGCCATCGCCGCTGCATTCATCGGTGGCGCGTCCTCAAGTGGCGGTGTCGGCACCGTGTTCGGCGCCATCGTGGGTGGTCTGGTGCTCGGTGTGCTCAACAACGGCATGTCGATCCTTGGCATCGGCAGTGACATCCAGCAGGTGATCAAGGGACTGGTGCTGCTCGCGGCGGTCGGATTCGACGTCTACAACAAGCGCAAGGGCGGGCGCTGAGACCGTGCGCGGGCGGGGACGTCGCTGCAACCCCCGCCCGCGCACTCAGCGGGGGAGAACCGCGTCGGTCTCGATGGTGAGATCGCGTCCGTCGAAAGCGATTCCGGACAGATCGGCCACGCTCACGTCGACATCCTCACCGACCGTCTGCGCACCCACACCCACCACGAGCCCAACGCCCGCCGCGCGGGCCGCCATGATGCCGAGCCGGGCGTCCTCGAACACCGCGCAGGTGCGCGGATCCAGGCCCAGCAGGCTCGCACCGGTCAGATACGGTTCGGGGTCGGGTTTCCCGGCGCTCACGTCGTCGGCGGACACCAGCACACGGGGTGTGGGCAGGCCCGCGGATCTCAGTCTGGCGGCGGCCATCTCGCGTCCACCCGAGGTGACCACCGCCCAGCGGTCCGCCGGGCTCGACGACAACAGCCCCACCGCACCCGGTATCGCGGGCACCTCGGTGGCCAGTTCCAGTTCCAGATCGCTGAGAACCTGCGTGGCGAGCGCGGTGTCGCCGTCGCCGACCAGTTCGGCGACCACATCGGCCAGCCTGCGCCCGTGCTGGGCGTCGCGGTGGAAGTCGAAGCCGGGCGCCCAGGTGCGGGCCCAGTGATTCCAGGCGGCCGCGGCTGCCTCGTGGGAGTCCACCAGCACACCGTCGCTGTCGAACAGGATTCCGGCGACCGGGAACCTCTTGTGAGATGTCATGGAAGAGAAGTCATTTCGTCGTGGGCGGTGGGGCGGTACTGGAGCGGACGATCAGGTCGGCGGGCAGCAGCGAGGTGTCGGTCTCGGCGCCCGAGAGCTGCGCGGTGACCAGGGTGATGGCACGGCGGCCGACCGCCGCGAACTCCTGACGGATCGTGGTGAGTGCCGGGATCAGGTAGGCGGCCTCGGGGATGTCGTCGAAACCGACCACGCTGACGTCGTGCGGAACCTGCACGCCTGCCTCGTGCAGCGCATGCAGCACGCCGATGGCCATCTGGTCGTTGGCCACGAAAACCGCTGTGATCTCACGCTGCGCGGCGATCTGCCGGCCGATCTCGTACCCGCGCGCCGCGCTCCAGTCGCCGTGCCAGTCGGGGTGCGGCACCAGGCGGGCGGCCAGCATCGCGTCCAGGTAGCCCTTGGTGCGCCCCGCGGCCTCCGGGAAGTTGGGCGGACCGCTGACGTGGGCGATCGCGGTGTGGCCCAGGTCGATGAGATGTTGGGTCGCCTTGCGGGCCGCACCGACCTGATCGACACCGACGGTCAGGCCGGCGCCGGACAGGTCGCCCTCGACGACGATGACCGGGACACCGAAATCCTCCGACTGCACCAGGGTGAGCGCGTCCTGCTGCGCGGCGATCATCACGATGGCCTCCACCGCCAGCCGGGACAGGTGCTCGACGGCGCCGCGGATCGCCTGGTGGGTGACCGACGCGAGCGGTACGGCACTGGAGAAGTAACCGGCTTCGTGTGCGGCCTCCTCGACCGCGCGCTGCACGCTCGACGGCCCGTACAGGCCGGTGTTGGTCCCGATGATGCCGATGATGCCGGAGCGGTTGGTCACCAGGGCGCGCGCGGCGGTGTTGGGCCGGTAGCCCAGTTGGGCGATGGCGTCCTCGACGCGGCGCCGGGTGGCCGGGCGGATGCTCGCCGATCCGTTGATCACCCGCGACACCGTCTGATGGGAGACCCCGGCAAGACGCGCGACGTCGGCCATCACAGGTTTGCGAGTCATGAGGCCATTATCGCGGCGGCTCATTTGGGCTTCCGCACCAACACCCGCTGCACCAGCACAAAGGCGAGCAGCAGGGCACCGGTCATGATGCGTGTCCAGTACGAATCGAGGTTCTCTGCGGTGACGAAGGTTTCGATGGTGCCCAGCACCAGGACACCCACGAGCGCACCCGCCACGAACCCGACCCCGCCGGCGAGGATGACCCCGCCGATGACGGCCGCGGCGATCGCGTCGAGTTCGAGGCCGACGCCGTTGAGGCTGTAGCCGGACAGTTTCTGCACGGCCAGCAGGATCCCGGCGAGCGACGCGCAGAAGCCGCTGATGACGTACACCGACACGCGGGTGCGTGCGGCCTGCAGGCCCATGAGTTGTGCCGACTGGCGGTTGCCGCCGATCGCGTACACGGTCCTGCCGAATCGCGTGAGGTGCAGGACGTACATCGCACAGGCGACCACGGCCAGCGCGATGACCACCGGCCAGCGGATGAACTTGTCGTCGTAGAGGTACAGGTAGGTCAGGCCGAGGGTGCGCAGCACCGGGTCGTTGATCGGTATCGAGTCGACGCTCACCACGTAGCACATCCCGCGGGCCAGGAACATGCCCGCCAGCGTCGCGACGAACGGTTGTACGTCGAAGTATTCGATGATCAGGCCCATGGCCAGCCCGAGCACGGGGCCGACGAGCAGCACGGTCACGAGCGCGACCGGCGCGGGCCAACCCAGGGCGAGGGTCTTGGCCAGGATCACGGTGGACAGCGCCACCACCGAGCCGACGCTCAGATCGATTCCGCCGGTGAGGATCACGAACGTCATGCCCACCGCGAGGACGATGAGATAGGCGTTGTCGACGAACAGATTGAGGAAAACCTGTGCCGGGCTGGCGAATTGGTACCGGTCGAGCACGCCGGCGAACATCGCGACGAACAACACCAGCGTCGCGACCGGCCCGACGAAGCGGCCCTGCGCGTGACGGCGCAGCGCACCGAGCACGCCAGCGGCGTCGGTGGTGGGTGGCGGCACGGTTGCGGTCGGTGCGCTCATCGCTGGGCCACCTTCGGTCGGTCGGGCGCCGCCGCGGGTGTGTCGACCGCGGCGGAAGGTACGGGTGGGCGGGTGCGTCGTCGGCCGAACAGGGCGCGGAACTTCGCCGACTGCAGCAGCACGACCGAGACCACCACCAGTGATTTGAAGACCAGCGTCACCTCGGGCCGGATGCCGACGGTGTACACCGTGGTGGTGAGCGTCTGGATGATCAACGCGCCGAGCACCGTTCCGGTCAGGCTGTAGCGGCCGCCGAGCAGCGAGGTGCCGCCGATGACGACCGCGAGGATCGCGTCCATCTCGATCCACAGGCCGGCGTTGTTGGCGTCGGCCGCCGAGATGTTCGACGCGATCATCAGACCCGCGACCCCGGCGCACAGCGCACAGAACACGTAGATCGCGAACACGATCGTGCGGCTGCGCACGCCCGCCAGCCGGCTGGCCTCGGGGTTGATGCCGACGGCTTCCAGCAGCGTGCCCAACGCGGTGCGCCGGGTGAGCAGGCCGATGAGCACGAACACCGCGAGGCTCACCAGGATCGCCACCGGCAGGCCGAGGAAGTACCCCGCGCCCAGGACCTTGAACGGGGGACTGGTGACGGTGATGATCTGGCCCTCGGTGACGAACAGCGCGATGCCGCGGCCCGCGGTCATCAGCACCAGGGTGGCGATGATCGGCTGAATTCCCAGCGCCGCCACCAGCATTCCGTTCCACAGGCCCAGCGCGGCGGACACCAGCAGCGCGATGCCCAACGCCGAGAACACGGTCCCGACGCCGGCCGGGTCGTCGGCCGCGGCAATGTGCGAGCAGGCCAGCGCACCGGAGATCGCGACCACCGCACCCACCGAAAGGTCGATCCCGCGCGACGCGATGACCAGCGTCATGCCCAGCGCGACGAGCAGCGTGGGTGCCCCGTTGCGCAGGATGTCGATCACGCTGCCGTACAGATGACCGTCCTGCACCCGCACGCTCAAGAAGCCCGGGGTCAGCAATGCGTTGAGGGCCAGCAGCGCGATCAGTGCGATCACCGGCCACAGCAGTGGGGTACGTGCGAGCGTCCTGATCATGACGAGGTCCCCGCGATCAGCGCGGTGAGCTTCGTCGGCGACGCCCCGGCCTCCACCATGGCGACGTTGTGGCGGTCGCGCATCACCGCGATGCGGGTCGAGATGCGGGTGACCTCGTCGAGTTCGGCCGAGATGAACACGATCGCCATGCCGCCGCCGGCGAGTTCGGTGACCAGTTTCTGGATCTGGGCCTTGGCGCCCACGTCGATGCCCCTGGTGGGCTCGTCGAGGATGAACAGGTCCGGTTCGGTGATGAGCCAGCGGGCCAGCAGCACCTTCTGCTGATTTCCGCCGCTGAGGTTCTTCAGCAGGATGTCGGGGTTGCGCGGCCGGATATCAAGGGCGTCGAGGTATTTCGTCACCAACTGGTCCTTGACCTTGGCCGACAGCGGGCGGGCGAATCCCCGCCGGGCCTGTAGGGCCAGCACGAGGTTCTCCCGCACGCTCAGGTCACCCACCACACCCTCGTCCTTGCGGTTCTCGGACGTGAACGCGAAACCGTGCGCGATGGCCGAACGCGGCGTCCGAAACGCGACGCGCTGGCGGTGGATCTCGACGTGGCCGGAGGTGGCGCGGTCGGCGCCGAAGAGCAGGCGTGCCAGTTCGGTGCGCCCCGACCCGAGAAGACCGGCCAGACCGAGGATCTCGCCGCGGCTGATGTCGAGGGTGACCGGGTGCACGGCGGGAACCCGGCCCAGTTCCTCGGCGCGGATGAGGATTTCCCGGTCGCCGCCGGTCGTGGTCTGCACCGTCTCCTGGGCGACCTCGGCGACCTCGTCGAGCACGTCGAGCTGACGGCCGAGCATCGCGGCCACGAGATCGGCTTTCGGCAGTTCGGCGGTCAGGTACTCGCCGACGAGAGTCCCGTTGCGCAGCACCGTCATCCGGTCGGATATCGCGTAGACCTGGTCGAGGAAGTGGGAGACGAACAGGATCGCGGTGCCGCTGTCGCGCAGCCGCCGGATGACCCGGAACAGTTCACCGACCTCGCGGGCATCCAGGCTCGACGTCGGTTCGTCGAGCACGAGCACGTGCGCGTGCACCGCGGTGGCCCTGACGATGGCGACCAGTTGCTGGATCGCGATGGGATGCGACCCGAGCAGCGATCTCGGATCGATGTCGAGTTCGAGTTCGGCGAGCAGTTCCCGCGCCCGGCGGTTGAGCGCGCGGTAGTCCACGTGGCCCCAGCGGCCCCACCGCCTGGGTTCGCGACCCAGCAGGATGTTCTCGCCCACCGTGAGGTTGGGGCACAGGTTGACCTCCTGGTAGACGGTGCTGATGCCCGCCTCCTGTGCCTGCCGCGGTCCGGTGAAGGTGCACGGTGTGCCGTCGACGACGATGGACCCGGCGTCGATGTCGTACACCCCGGTGAGCGCCTTGATCAGGGTGGACTTTCCCGCGCCGTTCTCGCCCATCAGAGCGTGCACCTCACCGGGGAGCAGCCGGAAGTCCACCCCGTCAAGGGCTTTCACGCCGGGGAACTCGATGCTGATGCCACGCATCTCGACGACCGGCTGCACCGCGGTTGCTGTGTTCATGTATCAGTACTGCCGGGTCGGCAGGGCCGCCTTCGCCTGCGCCTGGTCGAACGCCTCGTCGGGGGTCACGACGCGCGGCGGGACGGGTTCGCCCGCGGCGACCTTCTTGGCCAGGTCCATCAGTTGGGGCCCGAGCAGGGGGTTGCACTCGACGATGTAGTTGAACTTGCCGTCGGCGAGTGCCTGCATGCCGTCGTGGGTCGCGTCGACCGCCACGATCTTGATGTCGGTGCCGGGCTTCTTGCCCGCGGCCTCGATGGCCTCCATGGCACCGAGGCCCATATCGTCGTTCTGCGCGAACACCACGTCGATCTGCGGCGTGGACTTCAGGAACGCCTCCATGACCTGCTTGCCGCCCGACCGCGTGAAGTCACCGGTCTGCGAGGCCACGATCTTCAGGTTGGGATTGGCCGAGATCCCCTCGGCGAAGCCGGTTTTGCGGTCGATCGCCGGGTCGGCGCCGGTGGTCCCCTCGAGTTGCACGATGTTCACCGGGCCGGTGGCCGAGGTGTACTGCTCGGCCACCCACTGTCCGGCGCGGCGGCCCTCCTCGATGAAGTCGGCGCCTATGAACGTCTTGTAGACGTCCTTGTCCTGGGTGTCGACGGCGCGGTCGGTGAGGATCACCGGGATCCCTGCGTTCTTGGTCTCCTGCAGCACCGCATCCCAGCCCGTGCGCACCACGGGGCTGAACGCGATCACGTCGACGCCCTGCTGGATGAACGACCGGATCGCCGAGATCTGCTTTTCCTGTTCGCCGTTGGCGTCGGCGAACTTGAGGTTGACGCCCGCCTCGGTCGCGGCGCTCTTGATCGACTCGGTGTTGGCGGTGCGCCACCCGCTCTCGGCGCCCACCTGGGCGAAGCCGAGGGTGATGGCGCCATCGGGGGCCCCCGCCTCCTGGTTGCCCGGTGCCTTGCCGCTGCCGCACGCGCTGACCGTTGCGGCGACGGCGACGACGCCGATCGCCGCAGCAAACATCTTCCTCACAAGCCGACTCCTTTGTCCGACGGCGCGGCCGGTGGCCGGCCCGTGGTGGTCATGTCCCCGGCGGGTGCCCCACGTCGTGCGCGAAACCACTCGCCTACGGCGGCTATGACGCCGATCACAGCTGGTGATGTTAACGCTCACAGAAATCGAGGTCAAGGGCGTCCCCGCGGAGAATCCGGAGATCAACATGCGATTGAGCGCAATCTGCATCGGGGGATGCGCTCCAACGGACCGCGGGTGTCCGGCGCGATGAATCCGTTGACGAATCGCAAATGTGATCGTTAACATTCTGGCTTGTGACTCAGACCACAGCGCCTTTACCAGCCTCGACGCGGCGAGGTGGGCCGGCACTCGTCGACGTGAACACCCCGCGCGGGCAACGTTCGAACGGACTCCGCAAATGACCGGGCCGAAATACGTGATCGGTGTCGATTTCGGCACCCTGTCGGGCCGCGCGCTCGTCGTCCGCGTCGCCGACGGCGCGGAGATGGGCTCGGCCGAGCACACCTACCGGCACGGCGTCGTCACCGAAGCGCTCCCGGACCACCCGCAGGTGCGACTGCCCGCCGACTACGCGCTGCAGGTCCCCGCCGACTACATCGACGTGCTCCGGTTCGCGATCCCCGAGGCCGTCACCAAGGCCGGTATCGACCCGGCCGACGTGGTCGGGCTCGGAACGGATTTCACGGCGTGCACCATGGTCGCCGCCACCGCCGACGGCACGCCACTGTGTCAGCTCGACGAATTCGCCGACCGGCCGCACGCCTACGCCAAGCTCTGGCGCCACCACGCCGCGCAACCACAGGCCGACCGCATCAACGCACTCGCGGCCGCGCGCGGCGAACCGTGGCTGCCGCGGTACGGCGGATTGATCTCCAGCGAATGGGAATTCGCGAAGGGCCTGCAGATCCTCGAGGAGGACCCCGAGGTCTACGCGGCCATCGACCGGTGGGTCGAGGGCGCCGACTGGATCGTCTGGCAGCTCACCGGACGCTACGTGCGCAACATCAGCACCGCGGGGTACAAGGCGATCCGTCAGGACGGCAAGTATCCGTCGCGGGCATTTCTCGCCGAACTCAACCCGGGTTTCGCGAGGTTCGTCGAGGACAAGATCGAACAACCCATCGGCAGGCTCGGCGAGGCGGCAGGCACACTGACCGCGCAGGCCGCCGCGTGGACCGGCCTGCCCGAGGGAATCGTGGTGGCCGTCGGCAACATCGACGCCCACGTGACAGCGGCCGCCGCCGATGCGGCCGAACCGGGACGCCTGATCGCGATCATGGGCACCTCGACGTGCCATGTCATGAACGGCCGGTTCCTGCGCGAGGTACCCGGCATGTGCGGTGTGGTCGACGGCGGTATCACCGAAGGACTGTGGGGTTATGAGGCCGGGCAGTCCGGGGTCGGTGACATCTTCGCGTGGTTCACCAAAAACTGTGTGCCGCAGGAGTATGCGATCGAGGCGGCCCGGCGGGGGATGAATCTGCACGAACACCTGTCGGATCTGGCGGCGGCGCAGGAGGTCGGCGAGCACGGACTCGTCGCGCTCGACTGGCACAGCGGCAACCGCTCGGTCCTGGTGGACCACCACCTGTCGGGCATCATGGTCGGGCAGACGCTGGACACCACGTGCGTCGACCAGTACCGCGCGCTGCTGGAGGCCACCGCGTTCGGTACCCGGATGATCGTGGAGACGTTCCAGCGCAGCGGCGTCCCGGTCGAGGAACTCGTCGTGGCGGGCGGGTTGATCAAGAACCCGCTGTTGATGCAGATCTATGCCGACGTCACCGGTCTGCCGCTGTCGTGTGTCACCTCGGCGCAGGCCCCCGCTCTCGGCGCGGCGATCCACGCGGCCGCGGCCGCCGGCGAATACCGCGACGTGCCAACGGCATCCGCACGTATGGGCGGCCGCACGAAGAACGCCTACACGCCGATCCCGGAGAACATGGTGCGCTACAACGCGTTGTACGCCGACTACGTCGAACTGCACGACTGGTTCGGCCGCAACAACCCGCTCATGCGGCGGCTGCGGCTGATGCGCAGCAACGCCGCCCGCCGCGAGACGGTGGGGTCGGCGCAATGAGTGTCACGACCGAGATCGACGCGGTGATCCGCCAACTGCGCAAACAGGTCTGCGATCTGCACGCCGAACTCACCCGCTACGAGCTGGTGATCTGGACCGCGGGAAACGTGTCCGCTCGGGTCCCGGACCGCGACCTGATGATCATCAAACCCTCTGGCGTGGACTACGACTCGATGACGCCGGAGCAGATGGTGGTGTGCGACCTCACCGGTGAACTCGTCGACGGTGACCTTGCGCCGTCGTCGGACACCGCGGCGCACGCCTACGTCTACCGGCACATGCCCGAGGTGGGTGGCGTGGTGCACACCCACTCGACCTACGCCACGGCGTGGGCCGCGCGCGGCGAGGCCATCCCGTGCGTGCTCACGATGATCGCCGACGAATTCGGCGGTGACATCCCGGTGGGTCCGTTCGCGATGATCGGTGACGACTCGATCGGCCGGGGCATCGTCGAAACGTTGCGGCACAGCAACTCTCGCGCGGTGCTGATGCGCAACCACGGACCGTTCACGGTCGGCCGGGACGCGCGCGACGCGGTCAAGGCCGCGGTGATGGTCGAGGACGTCGCACGGACCGTCCACATCAGCCGTCAACTCGGGACTCCCGAAGTGATACCCCCGGCCGCGGTCCGCCGGCTTTTCGATCGCTATCAGAACGTCTACGGGCAACCGCAGACCGGTCAGGAAGGGTGACGGTGACAAAACACTTCACCGACGAGGAAATCTGGTTCGTCACAGGCAGCCAGGCTTTGTACGGCCGGCAGATCCTGGACCAGGTCGCCGAGCAGTCACGCTCGCTGGCCGAGCGGTTGGACGCCTGCGCGGACCTGCCCGTGACCGTGCGCTGGAAGCCCGTGGTGACCACCAGTGAGGCGATTCTCGATGTGCTGCGCGAGGCGAGTTCCAGCCCGCAGTGCGTGGGCGTGATCACCTGGATGCACACGTTCTCGCCGGCCAAGATGTGGATCCGCGGCCTGGGTGCGCTGCAGAAGCCGCTGCTGCACCTGCACACCCAGTTCGGGGTCGAAATCCCGTGGGACACCATCGACATGGATTTCATGAACCTCAACCAGGCCGCCCACGGCGACCGCGAGTTCGGTTACATCCAGACCCGGTTGTCGGTGCCGCGCACGACCGTTGCCGGGCACGTGGACGACCCCCGCACCACATCGCGGATCGGGTCCTGGATGCGAGCCGCCCTCGGCGCGGCCGAGTTGCGGAACCTGCGCATCGCCCGCTTCGGCGACAACATGCGTGGCGTCGCGGTCACCGAGGGCGACAAGGTCGAGGCCGAATCCCACTTCGGCGTATCGGTCAACGCCTACTCGGTGAACGATCTCGCCAAGGCCGTGTACGACGTCGGCGATCCCGAGATCGACAAGCTGGTGCAGGAATACGAGGACACCTACGCGGTGGCCGAGGAACTGCGCCGTGGCGGTGAACGGCACGCGTCGCTGCGCGAAGGGGCCCGCATCGAACTGGGGCTGCGGCACTTCCTGGCCGACGGCTTCGGCGCGTTCACCACGAACTTCGAGGACCTCGGCGATCTGCGGCAACTGCCCGGTCTGGCCGTACAGCGGTTGATGGCCGACGGTTTCGGCTTCGGCGCCGAGGGGGACTGGAAGACCTCGGCGATGGTGCGCACGGTCAAGACCATGGGGGTGGGACTGCCCGGCGGCACGTCGTTCATGGAGGACTACACCTATGACCTGACACCGGGATCCGAACGCATCCTCGGCGCGCACATGCTTGAGGTCTGCCCGAGCATCGCGGGTCAGAAGCCCAGCCTGGAGGTGCATCCGCTGGGCATCGGCAACCGCGAAGACCCGGTGCGGCTGCGTTTCACGGCGGCCCCGGGTCCCGGTGTGGTGCTCGGCATCTGCGACATGGGTTCCCGATTCAGGTTGGTGGCCAACCACGTCACGGTCGTCGAACCGTCCGCGCCGCTGCCGAAGCTTCCCGTCGCGTGTGCGGTGTGGGAGCCCAAGCCGTCGTGGTCGACGTCGACGGAGGCCTGGCTCATGGCGGGCGGTCCGCACCACACGGTGCTCACCACGGCGGTGTCGTCGGTCACGCTCGACGACTTCGCGACCATGACCGGCACCGAACTGCTGCAGATCGACGAGGACACCACGCCCCGCGATTTCCAGCGCGAGATGCGCTGGAACGCGGTCTACCACCACATCGCCGCCGGCCTGTAAATAGCGGCTCCCCCCCTTGCACCCCCCTTTGCACCCCCCTTTGCACCGCGAGCGTGCGAGTCTGCTGCCCGAAACGCCGCATTTGCGCAGCACTCCACGCACGCTCGCGGCGGGTGAATGTGCACAGTTGCCGATTCATCCACAGGCCACGCAACAAGTGTCCGACGCCGCCGCGCATGAGCCAGACGATCACTGGCATGAACCCACAGTTGATGCGTCTGCTCGATCTGCAACGCGGCGTGGCCACCAGCGGTCAGATCCTCGGCCTCGTGACGCGGTACACCCTCGAAGCCGCACTGAAAAACGGCGTGCTGGAACGGATCTGGCCGGGCATCTACTGCCTGGGTGAGCCGACGGAACCGGTGTTGCTGCGCGGGCTCGACCTGGCAGCGGGCACCAGGGTCGCGACGTGCCTGACAACTGCGGCCGCGATGCACGGTTTCGACACCGAAGGGTCCATGGATCTGCATGTGCTGAACCCACCGCGGCATCAGTTGCGATCGGTCGATGGCCTGGTGGTCCATCGGCGTGAGGGTGCACCCCTGACGGTCGTCGAAGTCGACGGTGACGCCCGGTATCTCACCTCGCCGGCGTGGACCGCGGTGGAAGTCGCCCGCGCCCTGCGTCGTCCGCGCGCATTGGCGACGCTGGACGCCGCCCTGCGCAGCGGGACGTGCAGCCGCACCGACCTGTGGCGGGCCGCGCTGGATCAGGCCGGGCGTCGGGGCATCGTCGCGGTACGCAACCTCATCGCACTGGCCGACCCGCGCGCCGAGTCCCCGATGGAGAGCGAGTCGCGTCTGATGATGATCGACGCGGGACTACCGATGCCCGAACTGCAGTACGAGGTGATCGACGGAAGAGGCCAGTTGCGTCGCCTCGATTTCGCCTGGCCCGACTGTCGCGTGGCCGTCGAATACGACGGAGAGGACTGGCACAACAATCCCGAGGCGTTGCGCAACGACCGGCAACGCGCGGCGGCCCTCATGGAGGTCGGCTGGAGTGTGCTCGGGCTCGTGTCCGAGGACGTTCGGTTGCGTGCCCAGGAGACAGTTGGGCGCATCGATCGGCAGTTGAGTCTCGCTCGCGCCGCGTGAGCGTGCGCATAGTGCTGTCGATTGACGGCGCGCCGTGCGACAGACACGCACGGTCGCGGTGCTAGGGCCAGCCAGCGCTAGGGAACGCGGTGCTGAAGAAGACGCTACGGGCCGATGTTGCGCGACGGGCGGGTCCGCAGGTCGTGCACATACTCCGGCGGTGCGCCTGCGATCTCGGCGGCGTCGGCCATCACGCCGATGTACCGCGCCGACGGCAGGCCGCCCTCCCACGCGTCGACGACATACAGCCACGCCAGAACCGGATCGGTGGTGGTGTCCGACGACAGCCGGTCGACGCGGCAGCGGATCTTCTTGTGGATCCCCAGCTCGGCTCCCTCCCAGCGGTCGAGGGCCTCCTCATCTTCCTTGGTCATGTCGTAGAGCACGACGAAGACCTTGGACAGCGGGTCCTCGACCACGGTGGCCAGCGCGCCTTCCCAGCCGATGTCCTCACCGCCGAAGGTCAGCCGCCACCCATGCAGCCACCCGGTTCCCGCCATGGGCGAATGGGGAGCGCGCTGGAGCATTTGCTCCGGATGCATGTTGGATCCATACGCGGCGTAAAGCGGCACGGTAAGACAGCTTAGTGGGCAACGCGGGTTAGGTTGGTGCAGTGGTAACGCGCATCGTGATCGTCGGCGGCGGCCCCGCCGGCTATGAGGCGGCCCTGGTCGCCGCAGCCCGTGGACCGGAAGTCGCAGATGTCACCGTCGTCGACTGTGACGGCATCGGTGGCGCGTGTGTGCTGTGGGACTGCGTCCCGTCGAAGTCGTTCATCGCCGCGACCGGCGTGCGCACCGAGCTGCGGCGCGCCCCGAAGCTGGGCTATTCGATCGATCTGGACCAGGCCAAGGTGGGTCTGCCGCTGATCAACGAGCGGGTCAAGACGCTGGCCGCGGCACAGTCCCGCGACATCGCCGACCGGCTGCGCACCGAGGGCATCACCCTGATCGCCGGCCGCGGCGAGCTGATCGACGATGTGCCGGGCATGGCCCAGCACCGCATCAAGGTGACCGGGCACGACGGGACGGTGCAGCAGCTCACCGCCGATGTGGTGTTGATCGCCACCGGCGCGAGCCCGCGGGTGCTGCCGAACGCCGTGCCGGACGGCGAGCGCATCCTCAACTGGCGTCAGCTCTATGACCTCGACACCCTGCCCGAACATCTTGTGGTCGTCGGTTCCGGTGTCACGGGTGCGGAGTTCGTCAACGCCTACACCGAACTGGGCGTCACGGTGACCGTTGTGGCCAGCCGCGATCAGATCCTGCCGCACGAGGACTCCGATGCGGCGGCGGTCCTTGAGCAGGTGTTCGCGCAGCGCGGCGTGACGCTGGTCAAGAACGCCCGTGCGGAATCGGTCACCCGCACCGGCTCCGACGGGGTCCTGGTGACGATGACGGACGGCCGCACGGTCGAGGGCAGCCACGCCCTGATGACGGTGGGCTCGGTGCCCAACACCACGGGGCTGGGCCTGGAGCGCGTCGGCATCGAACTCGGACCGGGCGGCTACCTCGACGTCGACCGGGTCTCGCGCACCAAGGTGCCGGGCATCTACGCGGCCGGTGACTGCACGGGATTGCTGCCGCTCGCGTCGGTGGCGGCGATGCAGGGCCGCATCGCGATGTACCACGCGCTGGGGGAGGCGGTGACGCCGATCCGGTTGCGCACCGTCGCCGCCGCGGTGTTCACGCGTCCCGAGATCGCCGCCGTGGGTGTGCCGCAGGCCAAGATCGACGACGGTTCGGTGCCCGCCCGCACCCTGACGCTGCCGCTCGCGACCAATGCGCGGGCCAAGATGTCGAGCCTCAGCCACGGTTTCGTGAAGATCTTCTGCCGTCCGGCCACGGGTGTGGTGATCGGCGGTGTCGTGGTGGCGCCGATCGCATCGGAGCTGATCCTGCCGATCGCGTTGGCGGTGCAGAACGGCATCCCGGTCTCCGAACTCGCGCAGACGTTCTCGGTGTACCCGTCGCTGTCTGGCTCGATCACCGAGGCCGCGCGCCAGTTGATGCAGCACGACGACCTGGACTGATCGGGTTTGACCGGCCCGGCAACCGGCAAATCTGAGGCGTGCCACGTAGCCTGAGAACCGTGACTGTCCCGATCTCGGCTCCGGGCGACGGGCAAACCTTCCTCGGGCCACAGCAACGGGCGCAAGCCTGGGAGCAACTCGGAAATCAGCAATTTGACGTCGTCGTCATCGGCGGCGGTGTCGTCGGGGCCGGCGCTGCGCTCGACGCGGCCACCCGCGGGCTCAAGGTCGCGCTGGTGGAGGCGCGCGATCTGGCGTCGGGTACCTCGAGCCGCAGCAGCAAGATGTTCCACGGCGGGCTGCGTTATCTCGAGCAGCTCGAGTTCGGGCTCGTGCGTGAGGCGTTGCACGAGCGCGAATTGTCGCTGACGACGCTGGCGCCACATCTGGTGAAGCCCTTGCCGTTCCTGTTCCCGCTGACCAACCGGTGGTGGGAGCGGCCCTACGTCGCGGCGGGCATCTTCCTCTACGACCAGTTGGGCGGCGCGAAATCGGTTCCGGCGCAGAAGCATCTGACCAAGGCCGGCGCGCTTCGCCTGGCTCCCGGTCTCAAACGCAGTTCGCTGATCGGTGGAATCCGTTACTACGACACCGTTGTCGACGACGCCAGGCACACCATGACCGTGGCGCGGACCGCGGCCCACTACGGCGCCGTGGTGCGCACCTCGACGCAGGTGGTTGCCCTGCTGCGCGAGGGTGACCGGGTCACCGGCGTGCGGGTGCGCGACTCCGAAGACGGCACGGTCGGTTCGGTCAACGGACACGTCGTGGTCAACGCGACGGGCGTGTGGACCGACGAGATCCAGGCGTTGTCCAAGCAGCGCGGACGCTTTCGCGTGCGGGCCTCCAAGGGCGTGCACATCGTGGTGCCGCGCGACCGCGTCGTCAGCGAGGTCGCGATCATCCTGCGCACCGAGAAGTCGGTGCTGTTCGTGATCCCATGGGGCACGCACTGGATCATCGGCACCACCGACACCGACTGGAACCTCGATCTGGCGCATCCGGCCGCGACCAAGGCCGATATCGACTACATCCTCGGCCATGTCAACACCGTGCTGGCCACGCCGTTGACGCCGGACGACATCGACGGGGTGTATGCGGGCCTGCGCCCGCTGCTGGCCGGTGAGAGCGAGGAGACGTCCAAGCTGTCGCGCGAGCACGCGGTCGCGGTGCCGGCGCCGGGTCTGGTCGCGATCGCAGGCGGGAAGTACACCACCTACCGCGTGATGGCCGCCGACGCGATCGACGCGGCCGCGGAGTTCGTGCCGACGCGGGTGGCGCCGTCGATCACCGAGAAGGTTCCGCTGATGGGCGCCGACGGCTACTTCGCGCTGATCAACCAGACCGAGCATGTGGGCCGCCAGTACGGCCTGCACCCGTACCGGGTGCGGCACCTGCTGGACCGGTACGGCTCGCTGATCGGTGAGGTGCTCGCGCTCGCCGACGGCAAACCCGAACTGCTCGAACCGATCACCGAGGCCCCGGTGTACCTCAAGGTCGAGGCCGCCTACGCCGCCGCGGCGGAAGGCGCGCTGCACCTCGAGGACATCCTCGCCCGGCGCATGCGGATCTCGATCGAGTACCCGCACCGCGGCGTCGACTGTGCGCGTGAGGTCGCCGAAGTGGTTGCCCCGGTGCTGGGTTGGACTGCCGAGGACGTCGACCGCGAGGTGGCCACCTACGCCGCCAGGGTCGACGCCGAGGTGCGCTCGCAGCAGCAACCCGACGACGAGTCCGCCGACGCCCTGCGCCAGGCCGCACCGGAGGCCCGCGCCGAGATCCTCGAACCGGTACCGCTCAATTGAGGCGCCGGGCACGGTCCCCGCAAGGCCTGCCGGAACGTCCGGGGCACGAGGGGATCGGTCCCGCGCGTCTGCAGGTCCAGGGCGGACGACTGGTCGACGAACTCGACCGGCGCTTCGGCGCGGGATGGAAAGTCCGCGCCGGTGAGGTCTTCTCGGCCGACGGCACGGTCCTCGACGAGTCGACGGTGCTGCCCGCGGGCAGCCATGTGTACCTGTACCGCGAACTGCCCGACGAGGTCGTGGTGCCGTTCGACCTCCCGGTCCTGTACCGCGACGACGACATCGTCGTCGTCGACAAGCCGCACTTCCTGGCGACGATGCCGCGTGGCAGGCACGTCACCCAGACCGCGCTGGTGCGGTTGCGGCGGGAACTCGACCTGCCCGAACTGGCACCCGCGCACCGCCTCGACCGGCTGACCGCGGGCGTGCTGCTGTTCACGGCGCGGCGCGAACTGCGCGGGCGGTATCAAACCATGTTCGCGCGCGGCGACGTGCAGAAGACGTACCTGGCGCACTCCGACGGCACCGCAACGGTCGACCTGCCGGTGACGCTGCGTAGCCGGATCGTCAAGCACCGCGGGCGGTTACAGGCCACCGAGGAACCCGGTGAGCCCAATGCCGAAACCCATGTCGAGGCGCTCGGCGCCGGGGTGTACCGGCTGACCCCGCGCACCGGGCGCACCCATCAACTGCGGGTGCACCTGGCGTCGATCGGCCTGCCGATCACCGGTGATCCGTTCTATCCCAGCGTGATCGACGTGGCGCCCGACGACTTCAGCCGCCCGTTGCGGCTGCTGGCGCAGCGCCTGGTGTTCGACGACCCGGTCAGCGGGCAGCGGCGGGAATTCGTGAGCAGCCGCGCCCTCGGCTAATTTTCGCAATCGTCAACGTTTTGGTGCGCCGGACCGCAAAATGGTGTGACTGCAGAGCAAGGAGTTGCGCGATGGTGAAACTGTGGCTGGTGGCCGCGGCAGCACTGATGTGTGTCGGCGCCGGATTCGTCGCGGTGCCGACGGCGCAGGCCACCGTCTGCGGTTCGGTCGGCGGCAGGCACGTCGACATCAGCGGCTGCGCCGACCCGCTCTCGGAACTCAACGACGCGCTCACACCGCCCCCGCCGCCGCCTCCACCGCCGGCATCCGAGCCGCCGCCTCCGCCGCCGGCCCCGAACGTCAGCGTGTGCGCGAACGTCGGACGGCGGGTCAGCGTGAGTGCGTGTACGTAGCGGAACTCAGCGGGACCACTTGGTGCGGCCGTCGCCGTGGTTCAGCAGCAGATACAGCTCGTCGGACCAGGCGTGCGCCCGCTGGTGGTCGAGCACCTTGCGGGTCAGAGCGGCCAGCAACCCACACAGCACGGTGATGGCTGCCCACAGGGCGACGGCCGAACCGGTCGCGTACGCCCTTGCGGTCGTCGGGGAGATGGGCGGCGGTACACGCTGACCCTTCGGGTCGACCCAGATCTGGACCTGATCGCCCGGCTGGACCTTGGAGGTCGGGCGCAGGGCGCCGGTGTGCTTCTCGCCGTTGATGGTCCAGGTGATGCCGACGATGCGGACGTTGGCGCCTTCGACGTCGGATTCGCTGTCGTTGACCACCGTCGCCGGGATCTGCTTACGCGTCTGCGCCTGCGTCGCGGCTTCGCGGAGTTGACCGGCGTGCACCTCGTCGCTGAACGAGATCACGAACGGGATGACGAGGACGCTGACGACGATCGCGAAAACGACGGCGAGCGCCTCGATGCGGTCGGTGCGCCGAACGAGCGGATTCTTACCGAGGGCACGCAGCACCCACCATCGACGCCGGCTCGTGACGGGCACTTGTCACCAGCCTTGTTTCGGGGGTGTTACGACCATGTATCCCATGCTGGCACCGGACTCGCCTGACATGCCAGTCGGCGGTGGGCAGTCGAGTCCAATATCACACCAGGGTCGGCCGGGAGGCGGAGGGCACACGGTCCACCGGCCGACGCGGGTTCGAAACCGGTAGCTCAGTCCGCGCTGCGCCAGCCGTTGACCCCGACGGCGATCATCCGCAGCTGTTTGACCGCCGTGCGGTGGATGGTCTCGATGGACTGCGCGTCGGTGGCGTCCTCGAGGGCTTCGGCCGTCGAGATCATCGCGTTGACGAACAGGTTGGCCAGGATGTTGAGGTCCTCGCTGCTCCAGTCCTTGAGCGCGGGGAAGCGGGCCAGGTCGATCGCGAGTTCGGAGGTGATCAACCGGATCTCGGTGCGGATCGCGTAGCGCAGCGCCGGCGCCCCGCCGGACCGTTCGCGGGCGATGAACCGCCAGTGCTCGCGACGCTCGTTGAAGCTGCCGGTCAGGATCTCGGCCGAGGATTCGATGACGTGGTGCGGATCGAGTCGTCCCGTGCGGGCACCGCGCAGCGTGTCGCGCAGCGAGCGGAACGATTCGTCGATGAGCACCAGGCCCAGCGCGTCCATCGAGTCGAAGTGCCGATAGAAGGCGGCCGGGACGATACCCGCCTCGCGGGTGACCTCACGCAGGCTCAACGCACTGAAACTGCGGTCTTTCAACAGCTTCAGCGCGGCGGCGATCAGTGCCCGGCGGGTGGCCTCCTTGCGCTCCTCGCGGGACAGGGTGTCGCGCGAACGCGATGTTTCCGATCGTCGTGTTCGGGTACTCGGTGTACGTCTGTTCACTGATGTGAACCGTAGCACAGAAAGCGAATTGATCGTTGACACGCCCCAGAGAACGCACGCACTGTGTACACATGTTCACTCAAACGACTGCGGCCGGATTCGGCAGGCGGTTGCTGGCCACCCCGCGCATCGCGCGGCTGGCCAACCTGTTGACCGGCCCGCACGGTGTCGACCGCTACACCGAGTTGGTCGAGCCCACCTGGACGCGCCGCGACGCACGCGCCAGAGTCGTCGCGGTGCGACGGCAGACGCCGCGCAGCGTCACCCTGACCCTCGAACCCAACGACGCGTTCAGCGGTTTCCGGGCCGGGCAGCACATCAACCTGTCCGTCGAGATCAACGGCAGGCGACGCACGCGGTGCTATTCGCCCGCAGGCGCCGCGGGCGCTGCGGCCATCGAACTGACCATCGGCCGCCACGACGGCGGTCTGGTCTCGACGTACCTGTGCGAACACGCCCACCCGGGAATGGTGCTGGGGCTGGACTCCGTCGGCGGCGACTTCGTCCTACCGGACCCGCCGCCGCGGCGCATCCTGTTCGTCTCGGGCGGCAGCGGGATCACCCCGGTGCTGTCGATGCTGCGCACGCTTCGTGCACAGGCGTTCACCGGACAGATCGGGTTCCTGCACTACGCGCGCAGCGCCACCGAGGCGTGCTACCGCGATGAGCTCGACCGCATCAGCGCCGCCATGCCAGGGGTCCGGGTGCTGCACGGGTACACCCGCGACCACGCGGGCACCGACCTGACCGGACGCTTCGGACCCGCACACCTCGAAGCGGCGCTGTTGGGCGACCCGCCCGACGCCGTATACGTCTGTGGCCCACCCGATCTCGTCGCAGCCGTGCAAAAACACTGCGACAACGTGCAGGCCGAGAGCTTCGTCCCACCCACGTTCGACGCCACCGCCAGCGGCGGCACCGTGACCTTCACCGACAGCGCCGTTGCGGTGCGCGACGACGGTCAACCCCTGCTCGTGCAGGCCGAGGCCGCCGGTCTGACCCCACAGAGCGGATGCCGAATGGGTATCTGCCACAGCTGCACCCGCACCAAGACCCGCGGTGCCGTGCGCAACCTCATCACCGGTGCGGTCTCCGGCACCGACAGCGAAGACATCCAGATCTGCGTCACCGCACCCGTCGGCGATGTCGACCTGCGCTTGTGAACCGAAGATTCGACGGAAGGGAACTCCCATGAGCACACCCACCTACACCCTGACCCCCGAGCAGGCCGATGCGTTCGGCCGCGAACTCGACGCCATCCGTGAGCGCGTGGTCGCCGATCTCGGCGAGCGCGACGCCACCTACATCCGCAACGTCATCAAGGCCCAGCGCACCCTCGAGGTGGGCGGCCGGGCGCTGCTGTTCGCCAGCATCTTCCCGCCGTTCTGGTTCGCCGGCACCGCGATGCTGGCGGTGTCCAAGATCCTCGACAACATGGAGATCGGCCACAACGTGATGCACGGGCAGTACGACTGGATGGGGGATCCGGCCCTGTCCTCCAAGACATTCGAGTGGGACACCGCCTGCCCGGCCGACCAGTGGCGGCACTCTCACAACTACATGCACCACACCTACACCAACATCGTCGACATGGACCGCGACATCGGGTACGGCATCCTGCGCATGAGCCCGGATCAGCGGTGGAGCCCGTATTTCCTGGGCAACCCGCTGTACGCATTCCTGCTGATGGTGCTGTTCCAGTACGGCGTCGCGCTGCACGAACTGGAGACCGAGCGGATCCGCGCCGGGGAGATCAGCGTCGCCGACAAACGCGAAGTGCTGCGGGAGATCTGGCACAAGACCAAGTCGCAGACCGTCAAGGACTACGTGGCGTTCCCGTTGCTGGCCGGTCCGTTCGCGCCGCTGGTGTTCGCGGGCAACCTCACCGCCAATCTCACCCGCAACGTGTGGGCGTTCATGATCATCTTCTGCGGGCACTTCCCGGACGGCACCCAGGAGTTCTCCGTCGAGGAGACCGTGAACGAGTCCCGCGGCCGGTGGTACTTCCGCCAGCTGCTGGGTTCGGCGAACCTCACCGGCGGCAAGCTGTTCCACATCCTGTCCGGCAACCTGTCGTTCCAGATCGAGCACCACCTGTTCCCGGATATCCCGGCACACCGGCACGCCGAGATCTCCGCGGAGGTGCGCGAGATCTGCCAACGCTACGGCCTGCCGTACAACAGCGGCCCACTGCACAAGCAGTTCGGCACCGTGGTCCGCAAGATCGTCCGGCTCGCCTTCCCGTGGGGGAGCAGGCCCGAGATTCCCGCGCCGGACGCGAAAGAGACTGCCACGGCGCGGCCCGAAGAACCCACGCGCCAAGCCGAACCGGTGCTCACCCACTGAACGGTCGATCCGCGACGCCGGGGGCGTGCGAACGCTTCCGCGTCGCGCGCCGTTCCACAACACAGAGCGTGTGAGCGGAGGGGCCGGTGGGATCGAGCATGCCAGAGGGTGACCCGTCGCCGGCGGGAGCGTTCGCCGAAGTGGCACCCGGCGCGGCGCGCCACGACGCGCTGGGGATCACCGGCCTCGCCATCGGGCAGGGACTTCCGGTCGCGCTGGGCGCAGCGATCGCCGCGCCCGACCGTCCGGTCATCGCGTTACAGGCCGACGGCAGCGCCATGTACACGATCTCGGCGCTATGGACGATGGCGCGCGAGCGTGCCGATGTCACCGTGGTCCTTCTCGACAACGCCGGATACGCCTCGATCCGACGGGAGGCGGATCGCATCGGTGACATGCCGCAACGGGCCGCCCCGCTGATCGAGCTGCGCAATCCGGCAATCGATTTCGCGGCCGTGGCCGAGGGTATCGGTGTTCCCGCGACGAGCGCGGACACGACAGACGAATTGGCGTGGCAGTTCGAGGCCGCCATCCGGGCGCGGGGACCGCATCTGATCCACGCCAGGATCGGACGGCGGACCGACTGAAACCGCCGTTGTGCGGACGCCGAATCGTCGTGCAGGCACGCGCGCGACCGCGTCCAGCGTCGGAATCGGCTACTCGCTCATCGGAACAGATACTGCACGAACAGGTTCCATGCGTCGGTGTATCGATGCGTGATGTCGTCGGCACCCGCTTCCCGCAGCAGTCGCTCCCAACTGGCGACGTCGAGTTCGTAGACGTCGCGTTCTTCTCGCCCGACGAAGGCGTAGTCGACCTGTTCGAGACACCAGTGCCGCAGGATCGCCTCCCATGCCTCGGTCAACGCGAATTCCGTTGGCGCCGAGTCGATGGCCTGTGCCACCGCGCGTGCCGCACGTCGCACGTACACGTCGAGGAAGTGGTCGACGAGTGTCTCGTCGCCGGGTGGCAGCGCGATGTCGTTGTAGCAGTCCGCCTCGTTGAGCACCCCGATGCCTGATCGGGGCCGCAGCGCCTCGACCACGCGCCGCAGGATCTCGACCTTGCCGTCGCCGCCCAGTGCGTACGCCGCGCGTTGCGCGGCGTTCTCGCCGGCGTGGTGATGCAACGTCAAGCTGCAGACGACGACGTCGGCGGTCGGGATGGCGGCCGACGCGACAGGTGCCACCACGGAGCGGAAGTCGACGCCGGCGGGGAGTCGCTTCTGCACGGCCTGGTGTGCGTCCGGGTTGGGGTCGATCAGGGTGAACGTGCCAGGGGGAAGGGACTCCAGAAGACCTTGCCACAGTGCGCCGTTGCCGCCGCCGATCTCGACCACGCGCCAGTCGGTGCGCCCGTCGAGCGCGTCGGCGATCGCGGAACGGTTGTGGACGTAGATCGATTCGACGAACGGCAGCCGGGTCCACGCGTTGTAGAGGCTGTCGGGCCCGAACGTGGTGTTCCATGCCTCGGTTTCGGTGCGCTGCAGGCGGGCGCGCAGTTCGGTGAGCGCCGCGTACTGCTCACCGCGGGGCAGGGCGGTCAGTCTGTCGAGCGTGGCGGTCCACGTGGGGGAGGTCCGAGGTTTCATCGCAACTTCAAACGTCATTTTTTCGCGATGTATTCGCCGCGCAGCAGATTCGACGCCGCGGCATCGCGAAGCCAACGTTCGGCCTTCTCGGCAGACCACCCGTTGTCGTCGAGCAGCGTGAAAAACCCTGTGTAGCCGAAGAAGAACCACAGCACATCCACAGCATCCTTGACGGTGATTCCCGGTTTGAGCGCATCGAGTTCACAGAGTCGCAATGCGACAACGTGCATGGCGGCCCGGTAACGCTCGGTGGCCACCCGGAGTCTCTCGGCGGCGGTGTCGTCCTGTGTCGCAGTGGACAGGACGATCCGCATGACGTCGGCCCAGTCGCCGCGCATGCGGCGCACCGCGGCGGCGGTGAGATCCAGTACCGCGTCGGCGGTCTCGGCGGCGTTGATCGCCGCATACGCTTCGGCCACCTCCGGTGCCTGTGTCCACTCGTCGACCAGGGTGTGCAGCAGTCCCTGCTTGCCTCCGGCAACGGCGTAAACCGTTGCCGGGGAGACCCGTGCGCGGGCCGCGATGTCGTCGACCTTGGTGCGCGCATATCCACGCTGTGCGAACAGTTCACGTGCGGCTTCGATGATTGCTCGCCGTGTCAGCTCTGCGTACTCGGCACGCCGCGATGCCCCGCTTGGGTGTTCGCTCATGACGTCAGCGTAACGAGCCGGGTGGCCATCTCCGGTCAACAGGTGCAAACTGGAATCATTAGAGTCTGGCTCTAGTGAGTCAATCCACCCTCCAATCGGGAGTTGCGATGCTGGAAGTGCACCCAACCGTGTTCGACGAACTTGCGACGTCCATTCCCGGACGCGTGCACCGACCCGGCTCATCGGAGTACCGCGACGGTGTGACCCTGTGGAACGGCGCGGTGACGGCGCGACCCGCCGCAGTGGTGCGTCCCCGCTCGTCCGACGACGTGCGGACGGCCGTGCGGTTCGCACACGATCGACAGATCCCGCTCACCGTGCGGGGTGGCGGACACGACTACGCCGGGCGGGCGCTGAACGACGGCGGTCTGGTCGTCGACCTGGCGGGGATGCGGCAGGTGCGCGTGGATCCCGCTGCGCGCGAAGCGGTCGTCGAGGGCGGTGCCACCGCCGACGACGTCGTGCGCGCCGCCGAGCGGCACGGATTGACCGCGGCGGCGGGAAACATCGGCGATGTCGGGTTTGTCGGATTCACCCTCGCCGGAGGCTACGGGCCGCTCAACGGGATCGCCGGTCTCGGTGTCGACAACCTGCTCGAAGCGCAGGTGGTGCTCGCCGACGGACGGTCGGTCACCGCGAGCGCCACCAGTGAGCCGGAGCTGTTCTGGGCGTTGCGCGGCGGTGGCGGGAATTTCGGTGTGGTGACCCGACTTCGGGTGCGGCTGCACCCGGTCGCAACCCTGACCACCGGGGTGCTCATGTTCCCGTGGGAACAGGCGCCCGACGTGTTCCACCGGTACGACGCGCTGCTGCCGTCGCTGCCCGACGCCCTCAACCTGCAGTGTGGCGTGATCCCGGGTGCCGACGGCGCCCCGGTGGTGTTCGTGGCGCCGGTCTGGGCCGGCGACCCCGATGAGGCCGAACGGTGGGTGAAAGAGGTGCGCCGCCTCGGCAATCCGGTGTTCGAACGGATCGACCCGATGCCGCCGAGCGCCCAGTTGCATCTACTCGACGACCTGGTACCCCAAGGCCGTCACTATGCGTTGCGCACCGTGAACGTCGACACCCTGTCGCCCGGGGTGATCGACGCGCTGGTGGCCGCGGGGTCGGCCCGCACGAGCCCGGTGAGCGCGCTGTCCACGCACCACTTCCACGGCGCCTCGACCCGGGTCGGGGCCGCCGACACCGCTTTCGGGCTGCGGACGCCGCACCTCGTGGTGGAGATCATCGCCGCCTGGGAGCCGTCGCACGGCGACCCCGCGCGGCACCGACATTGGGCGCAGTCGCTTTTCGACGAACTCGGGGTTCATGCGCTCGCGGGCGGTTACCCGAATCTCATCGGCCCGGACCAGCAGAACCAGGCCGACGCCGCCTACGGGCCCAACGCCCAGCGGCTCCTCGCCGTCAAGGACCGCTGGGATCCGGCGAATGTCTTTGCGGCCACCCTGCTCCCGTCGCGGTCGCGTACCTGCTGACGCGAGCGGCCGCGGCCGACACCGCAAGCCAGCGGGCAACGGCGCCCATGGCTTGCCACCTATCTGAAGGCTCTTTCACATGAAGAGCTTGCGCACGAGCGATCAAGGAGATTGCTTCGATGACTGCAACGGTCTGTGCCGGCGCCTCGGTCGGTCCGAACGCGCTCAACGAGCGGTTCGTCCGTGAGACCGAGCCGGTGCGGGACTTCCTGATCCGCAACGCCATCCGGTTGACACATCAGCGTGCCGACGCCGAGGATCTCGTCCAGGAAACCCTGCTCAAGGCGTACATGTCATTCGAGAGATACCGCGACGGACACCATCTCAAGGCCTGGCTCGCGCGGATCATGTCCAACGCGTGGATCGATCGACATCGTTCGGCGCAACGTCGGCCCCGCGAGCAGCTCAGCGCCGAGATGGCCGACCTGAGAGGAAGCGTCGATGTGCTCTCGACGGGCTGGGTGGACTCGGCCGAGACGGAGGTTCTGCAGTCGCTGCCCGGCGATGCGGGCGTCGCGCTGGCGATGTTGCCGCCGGAGCTGCGTGACATCGTCTACTACGCCTGCATCGCCGACTACCGCAACACCGAGATCGCAGTGCTGCTCGGCATCCCGGTCGGCACGGTAGGGTCGCGGTTGCACCGGGGGAAAGCCCTGCTGCGCCAGGCCCTCTCGCATCCGATGCCACACCCTCCAGCACACGACCCGACCCAGACAGGAACCCGCTGATGAGAATTGCCGTGCAACGCTTCGGTATCGCGCTCGTGACCGCCGCCCTGGGGGCCTGCGGCGCCGTCACACCGGCACACGCCGACGACGCGAGTCCGCTGTACCGGCTGGTCGACATCGCGGTGCAGCGACTGCAGACGGCTGATCCGGTTTCGGCCTCGAAGTGGGTGAACGGCGGATCCATCGAGGACGGCGCCAGGGCGAACCAGGTGCTCGACGCGGTCGCCGCCGACGCCAGAAAACGCGGACTCGACGAGACTTTCGTGCGTCGGGCGTTCGAGCACCAGATCCATGCCACCGAGGGTGTGGAGTACACGCGCTTCGCGCAGTGGAAGTTCGATCCGGCGCACGCCCCGACCTCCGCGCCGGATCTCGCGGCGCCACGGGCAGCGATCGACGGGTTCAATCGCGAGATGGTCGCCGAGATGGCCGCGCAGCGCGGTGTGCTGCAGGGCGGTGGCTGTGCGCAGGCACTGGACTCGGCGCGTGCCGCGGTGACGGCCGCCCGCTCGCTCGACCCGCTGTATCAGCAGGCGCTCGGCGCCGCCACCGCGACCTACTGCGGCTGACTACGAATCCAGTTCGGCCAGTTGGGGAACCACCGGCGCCATCGCGTCGATCCAGGCCGCCGGTGACCCGGTTGTCGGCATGATGATCGCCATGTGCACACCCAGCTTGGCGTAATCGGCCATGCTGCGGACGAATTCGTCACGGGTCTCGGGGGTCGGCCGTGGGTCGTTGGCTGCGATCGTCACCCGGATCTCGTCGAAGTCGCGACCGACCGTGTCGCAGTGCCGCTTGAGGACGTCGATCTTGTGCCTGACGTCGTCGACCGACGAGGCGAACAGATTGCACGCGTCGCCGTACTGAGCCACCAGGCGCAGCGTCTTGCGCTCACCGCTGCCGCCGATCATCACCTTGGGCCGATTGATGGGCTGCGGTGAACACAACGTCTCGGCCAGGTGGTAGTGCGTGCCGTCGTAGGGCCCGTTGTCGGCCGGATCCCACATCTGCGCGCAGATCTGCAATGTCTCCTCCAGCCGTTCGAAGCGCTCGGCGAGCGGGGGGAACGGCACGCCGAGGCCGACGTGTTCACGTTCGAACCACGCGGCGCCGACACCCAGTACCGCGCGACCGCCGGAGAGCACGTCGAGCGTGGTGACGATCTTTGCCAGCAGGCCGGGGTGGCGGTAGGTGATGCCGGTGACCAGCAGGCCCAACGGAACCGTCTTGGTGTGCGCGGCAAGATAACCCAATGTGGTGTAACCCTCGAGCATGTGTGCCTCGGCGGGCAGGCCGGTCGGTTCGATCTGGAAATAGTGGTCCATGAACGACAGCCAGCTCGCGCCCGCGGCTTCGGCGGACTCGCCGACCCGGGCGAGTTCGCCGGCGATCGCGGTGGTGCCGCCGTCGATGTCGAAGATCGGGATGTGAAAACCAAGGTCCATGGGTTGGGAAACGGATGCGACCCGCGTCGGCATTCCCGTCAGATCGGCGGCACGCGCGGTGCGTCTAGAAGCGACCGGTCACCGTCGTAGCCGTTGAGCAGCGCGCCGGCCACGTCGTCGTGAGGAGCGCCCATGCGCGGCGCGCTCGCCTTGTCCAGACGTTGGTGGTGGCGGATGTCGAGGTCGACGGGTTGCAGATACTCGGTCAGGTGCTCGACGATCCGCGGTCCGAGGATCGGAATCAGCGCCGTCGAGGCCAGTGCGGCCCGGTGGCGCAACCATTCCAGGGACACTCCCGCGGCGGTGTGTTCGGTCTCGCGTGCGATCGCAAGGACCTCGTCGATCACCGCGGTCTGCTGAAGGTCCTTCTCGATCGCGCGGCCGGCGGCGCTGAGCCGACCGGTCTCACCTCTGCGGTACTTGCCGGTGAGCAGCCCACCCGCCAGCGGTGAGTAGAGCAGAACACCCAGGCCGTGCGCCTCGGCCATCGGCAACAGCTCCCGGTCGGCGGTGCGCTCGGCCAGGCTGTACTCGGTTTCGATACAGATCGGCCTTGGCATTCCGAGCAGATCCGCCCGCACGGCAGCGCCCGCGATGCGCCAGGCCGGGAAGTTCGAGAAGCCGCCGTACCGGATCTTGCCGGACCGGACCAGGTCTTCGAAGCCCGCCATGATCTCCTCGACGGGAGTGATCTGATCGGGAAAATGCGGCATGAAGACGTCGACGTAGTCGGTCCCGAGACGGCGCAGACTTGCTTCCAGCGAACGGATCATTGTCTTGCGGCTGTTGCCGGTGGTTCCGGGGCGGGGCGCCCCGGCACCCGGGTACGCCCCCGAATACTTCGTCACCACGACGTAGTCGTCGCGGTCCCGGCCCATGAGTTCACCGAGCAGCGCCTCGGCCCGACCATCCTGGTAGATGTTCGACGTGGCAAACGTTGTGCCGCCCTGGTCGACGAATGCCCCGAACACTGCCCTGGCATCGTCGGTGTGCTCCGGTGCGCCGAACCGCGCGGTTCCCAGCGCGTATTCCGAGACGCGCAGGCCGGTGTGCCTGCCAAGGGTTCGATAGCGCATGAAGAAGACAACGTCGACCGGGGGTGAAACCGTTCCCCGGGGCATGCTTCCCGAGAGACGGGGCATAATTCGGTTTGTGACAATCGGTTTGATCTGCGCGCTGCCGCAGGAACTGGACCACCTCCACCGCGTGATGGGCGAAGCGACCGGCAGCGGCGACGTTGTTCACCACGCGCACACGATTTTCCAGACCGGGACACTCGACGGGCGCGAGGTCGTGCTTGCCGGAACGGGCATGGGCAAAGTCAACGCCGCGCTGGTGACCACCCTGCTGATCCACGGTTTCGGTTGTCGCGCAATCGTTTTCTCGGGTGTGGCCGGTGGCCTGGACCCGGCGTTGAGCGTGGGCGACGTCATCGTCGCCGAACGCGTGATCCAACACGATGCGGGCCTGATCGACAACGAACGACTGCAGACCTATCAGGCCGGCCACGTGCCGTTCATCAACCCGACCGACCGACTCGGCTACGACGTCGACCCGGTGCTGTTGGACAAGGTCAGGGCCGCGCTGGAGGGTCTGCGTCTACCGCCGCTGTCGGCGCGGGCAGGAGGCCACGGCGCCGCGGCCCGGATCACCTACGGCACAGTCCTTTCCGGTGACCAGTACCTGCACAGCGCACCGACGCGGGACCGGCTGCACGCCCAGTTCGGTGGCCGCGCGGTCGAGATGGAGGGCGGTGCCGTGGCCCAGGTCGCCGAGGCGTTCGGGGTGGATTGGCTGGTGATCATCCGGGCACTGTCCGATCTGGCCGGTGAGGACTCGCGGTTCGAATTCGACCAGTTCGCCGGTGAGGTCGCCGCCGCGTCGTGCGCGGTGTTACGCGCGCTGCTGCCCGTGCTCTGAGTGAACGGATCGTTCTCCGCAGGCGTTCCATTCCTGGAAGAACCTCGTGACCGCCCGACACGAAAGGCCCTCTGTGAGAACGCTGTCAACGCTTGATCTGCCCGCGCTCGGCAAACCTGGCGCCCCGGTGCTGCTCGCGGTGCTGATCGCCGTGGCCGGATCGGTGGCAGGCCCGGCGGCAACCGCACACGCCACCCCGCCGAAAGGCGTCAACGCCGTGGTTCTGTCGAAGCAGACCGTCGACGGCAAGGACTACATCGTCACCGACATCACGATCGCCGCGGGTGGCAGCACCGGGTGGCACACCCACCAGGGTCTGGTCTACGGCATCGTCAAGACCGGTGTGCTCACCCATTACGAATCGAACTGCAAACGGGACGGCGTGTTCGGCCCCGGCACCCCGATCACCGATCCCACCGGCCCCGATCATGTGCACATCGGCCGCAACGAGGGTTCGACACCGCTTGTGCTCGAGGTGACCTACGTCGATTCGGCGGGTGCTCCCACGTCCGACAGCGCGCCGGATCCAGGCTGCAATCTGGAGTGATCGCCCCGTAGGGCGCTCAGCCCTCGGGATAGAAGAGGAACAACACGCAGCCTTCTTTCGACTGCGGCACGTGCCAGGATCCGGCCGGTGCATGCAGGAAGGTACCGGCCGGGTAGTCGTTCACGCCGTCGTTGAACACACCCGAGACGACGTAGACCTCCTCCGGTCCGGGGCTGTGGTGGTCCTCGTTGCCCCAGACGGCGCCGGGTGCGATCTCGGTGATGGCGGCCTTGGCGCCGTTGTCGCCTTCCCACAGCAGCTTGATGGTGATACCGGGAAACGGCTCCTTGGCAGGCACGTCGTCGGCGGAGATCCAGGTATATCCGGGGGCGTTGGGACCGAACTGCGAGAGGTCACCGTCCACTGTGCTCATACCAAGCCCAACCCGGATCGGGGTCCGGACTATTTCCGATGGGCCTTCCCGATGCGCCTATCCCGATGCGCGACTGTCAGGACGCGGTCTGGCACACCGGGCACCAGTAGGTGACACGTTCGCCGCCGCGGTCGGTCTCGATCAGCGTCCCGCAGCGCCGGCATGGTTCGCCCGCGCGGCCGTACACCCACAGCTGGCGACCGTTGCGGGTGTCACCGGTGGTGGTGCGGTTCCAGCGGGAACGGTTGAGCCACAGCATGTCCCTTGCGCGTTGTACGACGCGGAGCGGATCTTTGAGGGTGCCGACGGGTGCGGTGGGCAGCCGGCCGAACACGAAGCACAACTCGTTGCAGTAGACGTTGCCGATGCCCGCCATCACGCGTTGATCGAGCAGGGCCGATGCCAACGGCCGGTCCGGGTCGGCCGCCAGATTGGCCGCGGCGACCCGTGGTTCCCAGTCCGGCCCGAGCAGGTCGGGGCCCAGGTGCGCGACGGCGGCCATGTCGGCGCCGCGGTCGAGGATCTCCAGGATCCCCAGGTCGATACCGGTGGCTCGGCTGTCGGCGGTCTCCAGGACGATGCGGATGCGGTGCGGGGCCACCTTGGTGGGCCCGATGCGCCAGGCGCCATCCATCTTCAGGTGCGAGTGGATGCTCGCCGCCCCGGCGCGGATGAACAGATGCTTGCCCCGGCTGAGCACCTCGTCGACGACCGCGCCGCGCAGATCCACCGTGGCGTAGCGCGGCACCCGCACGTCACATCGTGTCAGTGTCTTGCCCACCAGCGCGCCGCGCAGCGCGGTCGCGGTGTGGAACACGGTGTCGCCCTCGGGCATGTGTCAATCCAACCTTTGCCGTCGATCACGCGTCAGCGCAGCCTCAGCCCCCGCGGGGTCCGCGAGAGCCCAGCACCGAGCAGGGCGTCCTGCACCACCGCACGCTCGGCGTCCACATCGGGGTCGAGCACGGCCACCCCGTTGATCCGTTCGACGAGCAGCGACGGGATCCGGCCGGCGCCCACCAGATCGGTCAGCGCCCCGGCGGCGGCCCGCTGCGCGTCCGGATCGACACCGAAGCTCAGCAGCGAGCGGCCGCCGCGTTCGAGGAACCACACGAGTCGCCCATCGACCAGCACCACCAGGGCACCGGCCTTGCGGCCCGGCCGGTGTGCCTCGGAATCCGTCGGCCAGGCAAGCGCGGCGCCGTACGGGTTGGCCGGATCCGTCGCCGCGAGCACCACGGCGTGGTACTCGGGCCGCTCGGGATCGACGTTGTCCAGATAGGAGCGCAGACGGTCGACCGTCGAGGCGACCGCGAACTGGGCGCCGCCCAGTGATTCGACGAAATAGCCGCGTTGACACCGGCCGGCGTCCTCGAACGCGCTGAGCACCTTGTAGAGCGTCGCGAACCTTCCCGGCACCCCTTCGGCACCCACCGCGCCCTTGGTGAGCACACCGTGGCGACCCAGCAGCAACTCGGCCTGGAAGTGGGCCCGCACCGTCGAATCGGGTTCGGCGCCAGGCACCGCCGACCAGCGGCCCGAGACGGTCGGGTCGGTGCTGCGGGTCTGGGCGTGGGCGACGCTGTAGCGGCTCAACCGCGGCGGGCGGTGCCGTTGCCGGTGCGCGGGGGTGCCGGACCGTCGCGGCCCCGACAGCACGGCACGCACCGGTGCGAAGGTGTCGCCGGTGACCCAGCCGGCCCAGATCAGATCCCACAACGCCTGTTTGAGTTGCTGACCCGCGGTACCCTCGACGGTCCCGTCGGTGAGTTGGCGGAAGAAGTACGCGCCGCCGTGGCCGAGGGTCTCCATGATCGCGCGATGGGTGTCGGTGAACTCGATCTCGGCACCCGGTGTCAGGGTCAGCGGCGCGGAGTCGGCGAGGTGGAACGCGATCCACCCGTCGCCGCCACCGATCTGGCCTGCCCCCGACCACATGACCTCGCCAGAGGCCAGCAGTTCGTCGAGCATCGCGGGCTGATAGTCGCGGACGCGTTGCGGGAAGATCAGCGATTCCACGGCCGAAGCCGGAACCGGCACGCCGGCAAGCTGTTCGATCACGGTGGCGAGCCCGTCGACGCCCGTGGTGCCGGTCGACCCGACATGCTGCCAGGCGGGAAGGAACCGTGCGTAGGCGTCGGTGCTGACCGGTTCGACCTGCGCGCGCAGCGCCGCCAGCGACCGGCGCCGCAGGATCTTGAGCACCTGGGCGTCGCACCACTGCTCACCGGCGAGGTCGGCGACGAACTCGCCGCGGACCAACCGCCCGTCGACGGCCATGCGGCTCAACACATCCGACGCGACCCGGACACCGAGGCCGAACCGGGCGGCGGTCTGCTCGGTGCTGAACGGACCGCGGGTGCGCGCGTAGCGGCCGATCAGATCACCGAGCGGATCGGAGGCCGATCCGGTGAACGCGGCGGGCACGCCCACCGGGACCGGTACGCCGATGCCGTCGCGCAGCAGCCCGATGTCCTCGACGGCCGCCCACCAGGTCTGGCCGGCGTAGGTCACCGGCAGCGCCCGTTTCGCGGCGTGCAACCCGTCGAGCCAGCCGCCGATGTTGTCGGCGGTGCAGCGTTGCGCGATCTCGGCCTCGGTGAGCGGGCCCAGCAGGCGCAGCAGATCCGCGACACCCTCGGCGTCGCGCGCGGCCCGCTCGGGCGTCAGATGTTGCAGCTGTGCCGAGGTCGACGCGACGACGGCCGGATCGAGCAGCTCACGCAGCTCGACGCGACCGAGCAGTTCGGACAGCAGCACGGTGTCCAGCGCCAGCGCCGCCGCGCGCCGCTCGGCGAGCGGGCTGTCACCTTCGTACATGAACGCACCGACGTAGCCGAACAGCAGCGACACCGCGAACGGCGACGGCGTCGCGGTCTCCACCTCGACCACGCGCAGGCGCCGCTGGGCGACCTTGTGCATGAGTTCGATGAGCGCGGGCACGTCGTAGACGTCCTGCAGACATTCCCGCACGGCTTCCAGCACGATCGGGAAGTCCGGGTACTTGCGCGCGATGTCGAGCAGTTGCGCGGCCCGCTGCCGCTGGTGCCACAGCGGGGAACGCTTGCCCGGATGCCGGCGGGGCAGCAGCAGCGCGCGGGCCGCACACTCGCGGAACCGGGACGCGAACAGCGCCGACCCGCCGACCTCGGCGGTGACGATCGGTTCGATCTCGTCGGCGTCGAACACGAAAAGATCTGCGCCGGGCGGGGTGTCACCGCTGTCGGGGAGCCGGACGATGATGCCGTCGTCGGATGCCGTCGGCTTCTCGTCGATGCCGTACCGTTCGCGCAGCCGTCGGCCGACGGCCAGCGCGAGCGGGCCGTGCACGCGCAGCCCGTACGGCGAGTGCAGGATCACCCGCCAGTCGCCGAGTTCGTCGCGGAAGCGTTCGACGACGAACGTGGTGTCGCTCGGTACCACGCCGGTGGCCTCGCGTTGTTCACGCAGCAACTGGTGTAGGTTCTCGGTCGCGTAGCCGGCGAAACCCATGTCCTGGCAACGCTTGTCGAACGCCTTGCGGTCCAGGCTCGCGAGTTCTCCGGTGAACGCGCCGACCGCCGCACCCAGTTCGGCCGGGCGGCCCACGCTGTCGCCGCGCCAGAACGGCAGACGTGCGGGTTGCCCTGGCGCGGGGATGACCAGCACGCGGTCGTGCGTGATCTCGGTGATGCGCCAACTCGTGGCGCCCAGCGAGATCACGTCGCCCGGCCGCGATTCGTAGACCATCTCCTCGTCGAGTTCGCCCACCCGGGAGGGCTTTTCGCTCTCCGACGCCAGGTAGACGGTGAACATGCCGCGGTCGGGGATCGCGCCGCCCGAGGTCACCGCGAGCCGCTGCGCGCCGGGCCGCGCGGTGAGTGTGCCGGTGTCACGGTCGTAGACCAGGCGGGGCCGCAGTTCGGCGAACTCGGTCGAGGGGTACTTGCCCGACAGCAGGTCGAGGGTGGCCTCGAATGCGCTGCGCGGCAGCGTCGCGAACGGTGCGCTGCGGCGCACCGAGTCGAACCACGCGTCGGCGTCGACCGGCTCCAGGGCCGCGACCGCGACGGTGTGCTGGGCGAGCACGTCGAGCGGGTTGGCGGGCACCCGCAGGGTTTCGATGTCGCCGCTGTGCATGCGCTGCACGGTCACCGCGCATCCGATCAGGTCGGTACGGTGCTTGGGGAACAGCACCCCCTGCGAGATCTCGCCCACCTGGTGACCGGCGCGTCCGACGCGTTGCAGACCGCTCGCCACCGACGGGGGCGCCTCGACCTGGATCACCAGATCGACCGCGCCCATGTCGATGCCCAGTTCCAGGCTCGACGTCGCGACGACGGCCCGCAGCCTGCCGCTCTTGAGGTCGTCTTCGACCTGGGCGCGCTGCTCCTTGCTGACCGAGCCGTGATGGGCCCGGGCCAGCAGCGGTGGGGCTCCGTTGGCCTGGCCGCTGCCCATCAGGTGGGCCGGGGCGCCGCCGCCGACCTGCGGATTGGGCCCGGCCGGCAGTTCGATGCCGCTGCGCTCGGCGTGGATCTCGTTGAGCCGGGAGGTGAGCCGCTCGGCCAGCCGCCGCGAGTTGGCGAACACGATCGACGACCGGTGGGCCTCGACGAGGTCGACGATCTGTTCCTCGACATCGGGCCAGATCGAGTTGTTCTCCAGGTTGGCCATGTCGGGCACCGGCACCTGGACCGACAGGTCGAAGGTCTTGGCGGCGGGCGGGCACACGATCGTGGTGGGGGCCTGCCCGGACAGGAACCGGGCGACCTCCTCGGGCGGACGAACCGTGGCCGACAGGCCGATGCGTTGCGCGGGGGCCTCGAGCAACTGATCGAGGCGTTCCAGCGACAGCGCCAGGTGTGCACCGCGCTTGGTCGCGGCCACCGCGTGCACCTCGTCGACGATGACCGTGCGCACCGAGGTCAGCGTCTCGCGGGCGGCCGAGGTCAACATGAGGAACAGCGACTCGGGCGTCGTGATCAGGATGTCCGGGGGGTCGGCGATCATCGCGCGGCGCTGATTCGGTGGGGTGTCCCCGGAGCGCACACCCACCGTGATCTTCGGGGCGGGCAGTCCGTTGCGTTCGGCGACCCGCGTGATACCGGTCAGCGGGGTGCGCAGGTTGCGTTCGACGTCGACCGCGAGTGCCTTGAGCGGGGAGACGTAGAGCACCTGCGTGCCGGTCCGGGGCGGCTCGCCCGACTCCTGCGCCAGCCGGTCGATCGCCCACAGGAACGCGGCAAGTGTCTTGCCCGACCCGGTCGGGGCGATGACCAGGGTGTTGTTGCCCTCGGAGATCGCCGACCAGGCATCGGCCTGCGCCGGTGTCGGCGCGGCGAACGCAGTCGTGAACCACTCCCGGGTCAGCGCGCCGAACCGGACCAGCGGATCAGCCCCAGTGGTGGTCATCTAGCCATGGTGCACCCGGGCACCGACAAGTGCGGCACGCCCGGGTCCGCGGCCCGGCCAAATCACCGGTCGTCGTCCTTGCTCTGGCTTCTGGCCTCGGCGCCGCTGCGCTCGGCGTCGAAGGAATCGTCGGATGCGGCCCGGCCGACGAAGCGCCCGCCCTCCCGCGAGGTGGCGACGTTCTCGTCCTTGTCGACATCTTCTTCGGACCTGTCGTCCGCGCGCTCGGCCATGCGGCCTGCGTACCCGGCGAACACCGGGGTGAAACCGGGTTTGGGCTGGGACCGTCCGGAGTACTTTCAGGTGGTCAGGCAGGTTGTCCTCGCACGATGCGCACGTATAGGTCCGCACATGGAGTGGTTCACGGCATCCGAATACTGGCTGGCCCGGCAGGTGCTGCAGCGGGGGATCGCGGCGCTCTACGTCGTCGCGTTCGTCGCGGCGGCGCTGCAGTTCCGGGCGCTCCTCGGCCGGCGGGGTCTGTTGCCGGTCCCGCGGTTCCTGGCCCGCAGTTCGTTCAAGAATTCCCCCAGCATCTTCCACTTCCACTACTCCGACGGGTTCTTCGCCGCGGTCTGCTGGACCGGCGCCGCGGTGTCCGCGGCGCTGGTGCTCGGGGTGGGGGATCGGGTGCCGCTGTGGGCCGCGATGCTGCTGTGGGTACTGCTGTGGGTGCTGTACCTGTCGATCGCGAACGTGGGTCAGGCCTGGTACTCGTTCGGGTGGGAGTCGCTGCTGCTGGAGGCCGGGACGCTGGCGGTCTTCCTCGGCAACGACGACGTCGCGCCGCCGCTGCTGGTGCTGTGGCTGGTGCGGTGGTTGCTGTTCCGGGTGGAGTTCGGAGCCGGGATGATCAAGATGCGCGGTGACCGCTGCTGGCGCGACCTGACGTGCCTGTACTACCACCACGAGACGCAGCCGATGCCCGGCCCGCTCAGCTGGTTCTTCCACCACCTGCCCAAGCCGCTGCACCGGGCCGAGGTGGCGGGGAATCACTTTGCGCAGCTTGTGGTTCCGTTCTTCCTGTTCGCTCCGCAACCGGTTGCGAGCGGCGCGGCGATCGTCGTGATCGTCACGCAGTTGTGGCTCGTGGCGTCCGGGAACTTCGCGTGGCTCAACTGGATCACGATCGTGCTGGCATGCGGTGTGGTGTCCGATCCGGTCATCGGCGCGGTGGTGTCGCTGCCTGCCGTGCCCGAGGCGGGTGATCCGCCGGTGTGGTACGTGGCCGCGGTCGTCGCGTTCACCGCACTGGTGGTGTCGTTGAGCTTCTGGCCGCTGCGCAACCTGGTGTCCAAGCGGCAGCGGATGAACATGTCCTACAACCGGTATCACCTGGTGAACTCGTACGGGGCGTTCGGCGTGGTCGGGCGGACCCGTGACGAGGTGGTGATCGAGGGCACCGACGAGGCGACGCTCACCGACGAGACGACCTGGCGCGAGTACGAGTTCAAGGGCAAACCGGGCGATGTGCGCCGCCTGCCGCGCCAGTTCGCGCCGTACCACCTGCGCCTCGACTGGTTGATGTGGTTCGCCGCGATCTCGCCCGCCTATGCCCAGCCGTGGCTGCAGACGTTCTTGGAACGGCTGCTCGAGGGGGACCGCAGCACGCTGAAGTTGCTGCGCGCCAACCCGTTTCCGGACCACCCGCCGCGTCATGTGCGGGCCAGGCTCTACCGCTACCGCTACAGCACGTGGGACGAACTGCGCCGCGACCACGTGTGGTGGAAGCGCACCCTGCTCGGTGACTATGTGCCGCCGGTGACGCTACGTGCCGGGCACGGCACCGCCGCGCAGTGACCGCTGGTAGCGCCGCATGCCCGCGATCCAGTGGTCGTAGTCGGAGCCCTTGCGGCGGTACAGGTCGAGCACGTGTGGGTGCGGCAGCGCCAGGAACTGCCCGGCCCGCACGGCCTCGACGGTCACGGCCGCCACGTCCTGCGGTGAGATGACATCCCCGGACCGCACGATCGACTCGGCCCCCACGTGCGCATCGGTTTCCGCCGAATGGCGCACGGCCTGCAGCAACGGCGTGTCGACCCCGAGCGGGCACACACAGCTCACGCCGATGCCGTCGTCGCCGTAGGTGATCGCGAGCCACTCGGCGAACCCCACGGCGGCGTGCTTGCTGACGGCGTACCCGGCCGCGCCGATCTGGGAGAGCAGGCCCGCGGCCGAGGCCACGGACACGAAGTATCCGCGGCCCCGCGAGACCCATTGCGGCACCAGGACGTCGGCGGCCCGGACGTGGGCGCGCAGGTTCACCGCGAGGATCCGGTCCCAGTCCTCGTCGGTGCCGAGGCCGGTGACGCCGAGGATCCCCGCGTTGGCGACGTAGATGTCGACCGGGCCGAACCCGGTGCGGGTGAGCGCGGCGATGTCGGCCGTGGCGGTCGCGTCCGCGCGCACCGCCACGGCGGACCCGCCGGCCGAGCCGATCCGCTCCGCGGTGCCCGCGGCACCCGTTTCGTCGAGGTCGGCGACGACGACGCGGGCGCCTGCGGCCGCGAACGCCTCGGCCAGGGCCGCGCCAATGCCCGATCCGCCGCCGGTGACCACGGCGGTGGTGCCGTCGATGTCCATGCGTACTTTCTACAAGAGGCGTTGCCTATCCGAAATGCACGCCCTGGGCCAGCGGCAACTCCGAGGAGTAGTTGACGGTGTTGGTGGCGCGGCGCATGTAGGCCTTCCACGCGTCCGAACCCGATTCGCGTCCACCGCCGGTGTGCTTCTCGCCGCCGAACGCCCCGCCGATCTCGGCGCCCGACGTGCCGATGTTGACGTTGGCGATGCCGCAGTCGGAACCGTCGGCCGCCATGAACCGCTCGGCCTCCCGCACGTCGGTGGTGAAGATCGCCGACGAAAGCCCTTGCGGCACCCCGTTGTTGAGCGCGATGGCCTCATCGAGCCGATCGTAGGTGAGCACATAGAGGATCGGGGCGAAGGTCTCGGTGTGCACGATCTCGGTCTGCGCGGGCATCACCGCGACCGCTGGCGCCACGTAGAACGCGCCCTCCTCGTCGCCGAGTTCGTGACGCTCACCGCCGTACACGGTTGCGCCGTCGGCGCGCGCCTGCTCGAGGGCGCCGACCATGTCGCGGTAGGCGCGGGCGTGGATCAACGGACCCACCAGCGTTGCGTCGGCCGACGGGTCACCGATCGGCAGGCTCTGGTAGGCCGACACGACACGGCGCACCACCTCGTCGGCGATCGAGGAGTGCACGATCAGCCTGCGCAGCGTGGTGCACCGCTGGCCCGCGGTGCCCGCGGCGGAGAACACGATCGCCCGGACCGCGAGGTCGAGGTCGGCCGACGGCGTCACGATGGCGGCGTTGTTGCCGCCGAGTTCCAGCAGCACCTTGCCGAACCGGGACGCCACCCGCGGGCCGACCTCCCGGCCCATCCGCACCGAGCCGGTCGCGCTGACCAGTGCCACCCGGGGATCGTCGACGAGGCGTTCGCCGACCTCGCGTCCACCCTGCACCAACCGGCTCACCGCGGCCGGCGCGCCGACGTCGGCGGCGGCCCGCTCGATCAGCGCCTGGCAGGCGATCGCGGTCAGCGGCGTGAGCTCCGAGGGCTTCCACACGACGGTGTCCCCGCACACCAGCGCGATCGCGGTGTTCCACGACCACACCGCCACCGGGAAGTTGAACGCGGTGATCACGCCGACCACGCCCAGCGGATGCCAGGTCTCCATGAGCCGGTGCCCCGGCCGTTCCGAGGCGATCGTGCGGCCGTACAGCTGGCGCGACAACCCGACGGCGAACTCGCAGATGTCGATCATCTCCTGCACCTCGCCGAGGGCCTCGGAGGTGATCTTGCCCGCCTCGACCGTCACCAGCGTCGCCAGATCGGCCTTGTGCTCGACCAGCAGTTGACCCAGCCGCGCCACCAGGGCACCGCGCACCGGGGCGGGCGTGGTCCGCCACACGGAAAACGCCTGGGCGGCTTCGGCGATCGCCGCGTCGGCCGCCTCTGCGGTGTGCCCGGGGAGGGTGAACAGCACGTCCCCGGTGATGGGTGTGCTGGCGTGCAGGTCACCGTCGGATGCGCCGCCCGGTTCGGCGAGCGCGGCGGTCGCGCCGATCGCGTCGAGCGCGCGACGCACCCGCTGCCGCAGTTCGTCGGCCGTGGGGAGACCGGCCACGCCGGCGCCCTGAGCCTGGTCTGATGTGATATTCGCTGTCATCGTTGCGCCTCTCTGGTCGGCAGTGCCGGGTTGGGTGGGTGAACCGCTACAGTGCGGGCCATGGGCGAACCGGACGAACAGTCGTTGGATGCGATCGACCGGATTCTGGTCCGCGAACTCGTGGCTGACGGGCGGGCGACGCTGGCGCACCTGGCGGCGGCGGCCGGGCTGTCGGTGTCGGCCGTGCAGGCCCGTGTGCGGCGTCTGGAGTCCCGCGGTGTGGTGACCGGGTATGCGGCACGGATCAACCCCGAAGCGTTGGGCAACATGCTCTCGGCGTTCGTCGCGATCACTCCTCTCGATCCGTCCCAACCCGATGATGCGCCTGCCCGGCTCGAGCACATCCCCGAAATCGAGTCGTGCCATTCGGTGGCCGGCGACGAGAGCTACATCCTTCAGGTCCGTGTGGCCTCTGCGCGTGCACTGGAGGACTTGCTGCAGCGGATCAGGACCGCGGCGAACGTCCGGACCCGCAGCACCATAATCTTGCAGACATTTTACACAGCTCGGGACTACATTCCGTAACTCTTGCGGTCTCGGGTCGTGTAGACCGTAAAAATTGCGCTAATCTGGCGGCATGACCGCTCTGCTGAACACGCCTGCCTCCGGTCCCGACTCGCTGGACGCCGGGCAGACCCTCGCGCCCGAACTCGTCCGGGAGACGCTGGCCCGCAGCATCCTGGCCGACGGTTTCGACTTCGTGCTGGACCTGGAGAATTCCAGGGGATCGCATCTGGTCGACGCGCGATCCGGCGAGCAGTTCCTGGACATGTTCACCTTCTTCGCCTCGTCGGCGCTCGGCATGAACCATCCGGCACTGGCCGACGATCCCGAGTTCCGCGCCGAGCTGGCGCAGGCCGCGGTGAACAAGCCGAGCAACTCCGACATCTACAGCGTGCCGATGGCGTGCTTCGTCGACACCTTCCGCCGCGTGCTCGGCGACCCGGCGCTGCCGCATCTGTTCTTCGTCGACGGCGGCGCGCTCGCGGTCGAGAACGCCCTCAAGGTGGCGTTCGACTGGAAGAGCCGCCACAACGAGGCCCGCGGCATCGACCCGGGACTGGGCACCAGGGTGCTGCACCTGCGGGGCGCCTTCCACGGCCGCAGCGGCTACACGCTGTCGCTGACCAACACCGATCCGGTCAAGGTGGCCCGTTTCCCGAAGTTCGACTGGCCGCGCATCGACGCGCCCTACGTCCGGCCCGGCCTCGACGATGCGGGCCTGGCCGCGCTGGAGGCCGAGTCGCTGCGGCAGGCACGTGCCGCGTTCGAGGCGTACCCGCACGACATCGCGTGCTTCATCGCCGAACCCATCCAGGGTGAAGGCGGAGACCGCCACCTGCGGCCCGAGTTCTTCGCGGCCATGCGGCAACTGTGCGACGAGTTCGACGCGCTGCTGATCTTCGACGAGGTCCAGACCGGCTGCGGCATCACCGGAACCCCCTGGGCCTACCAGCAACTGGGCGTGACGCCCGATGTCGTCTCGTTCGGCAAGAAGACGCAGGTGTGCGGCGTCATGGCCGGGCGGCGGGTGGACGAGGTGCGCGACAACGTGTTCGCCGTGAGTTCGCGGATCAACTCGACCTGGGGCGGCAACCTGGTCGACATGGTGCGCTCGCGCCGCATCCTCGAAGTGATCGAGCGCGACGATCTGTTACGGAACGCCCGTGACACCGGTGCGTACCTGCTCGACGAATTGCGCGCGCTGGCAACGCGATTCCCCGGGCTGGTCGTCGACCCGCGCGGCCGCGGACTGATGTGCGCCTTCAGCATGCCCACGCCAGAGGACCGTGACGCGCTGGTCCGAAAGCTGTGGGACCACCACGTCATCATGCTGCCGAGCGGGGTGAATTCGGTGCGGTTCCGCCCAGCCCTCACGGTGACGCGCGAGGACATCGACGCGTGCCTCGACGTGCTGCGCGGTGTGCTCGGCCAACGCTGAACCCGATCAGGGCGGGGATCCGTCCGCCGCGGCGCGGCGCAGGATCGACCGCAGGCGCGGCAGGTCGTCACCGCCGACGAGTTCGCATCCGTGCAACTCGGCGAGTTTGCGTGCCGCCGGCGTGAACCCGTTGTTGGACACCACCATCGTCGCGGTGCAGTCCTGCATCGGCGCTCCGGCGACCACCTCCTGTACCGCGCCCGCCCCGACCGGGCGGGACTGCCGCTTGCACTGGATCGCGATGCGGTGTGGCCGACGGCCCACGATCAGGTCGACACCCCAGTCCCCACTGAGCGGGGTCATGATGACCGGCAGGCCGCACGACCTCGCGATGCGCGCGACGTAATCCTCGAACTCCAGCCCGGACATGTCGGCCGCGGTGCTCTCCTTGGGGCCGGGGGTGCGCGCACCGTTCACCACGGCGACGACGAAGCGCGGCAGCGCCGCGATCCCGAGCGGCACCAGCACACCGATCAGCACCGCCCACGGCAGGCCGACCCCGGCGAGATGACCGGTGAGCGCCGCCCCGAGGCCCGCGGCGAGACAGAGCTTGGTCCGGGTCACGAGCGCAGATGCTAGAGGTTCGGGGCGACACCTGAGCCGCCCGCGCGCCCGCGCACCGGGTTTAACCCGGTGCGGCGCCGGGAAGTCGTCTGTGGCAACGGCGACGAGTCGGGAGATGTGCAATGGCGATCTGTGCCACCTGCGGAAACGATTACGACAAGGCTTTCACGGTGAGCTGGGAGGGCCACACCGAGGCCTTCGACAGCATCGAGTGCGCGGCCGCCCACGTCGCACCCGAATGTGCGCACTGCGGCTGCCGGATCCTCGGACATGGTCTGGAAGCGGCCGGGACGATGTTCTGCTGCGCGCACTGCGCGCGCAAGGCGGGACACTCCGAGCTGGTCGACCGTGAGGCGGTGGGTTGAGTGGGGCACCCGTGACCGCGCCGACGCTGCGCGCCCTGGCGCTGGTGTGCAGTCTCCAAACGCAGCCCGGCCGAGTCGAGCAGTGAGCTGATGGCTCGCCACGTCTGCGAGAACCTGGGCGCGGCCGGGGTGGGCATCGAAATCCTGCGGTGCGCCGACTACACGATCGAACCCGGGGTGGAGGCCGACATGGGCGGCGCCGACCAGTGGCCGCAGATCCGCGAGAACATCCTGGCCGCAGACATCCTGTTGATCGCCACCCCGGTGTGGATCGGTCACCCGTCGAGCATCACCCAGCGCGTGCTTGAGCGGCTCGATGCCGAACTGTCCAACACCGACGACGCCGGTCGACCCGTGTTGGCGGGCAAGGTCGCGCTGGTGGCCGTGGTGGGCAATGAGGACGGCGCCCACGAGACCTGCTGCGCGGCGGGCCGTATCCGCGCTACGAGTGAACGTGCTGTGCGAGAAGCAATCCGGCGAACGACGAAGGAGTGAACATGGCTGACGAACCGGTGGACCATGCCCGAACGACGCGACCGCATGCCGGCGAGACGATGAAAGATGCCAGGAACCTGCCCGGCCTCGGTCTGATCGCCGCGGCGCTTGTGGTGTTCGTGGGCAGCCTGGTGGCATTCGCGACGGCCCATGTGGACGTCGGCGGAATTCTGGTGGGGCTCGCCGCGATCGGCGCACTGGCGGGCGGTATCTGGCTCGCCACCGAGCACTACCGGGTGCGCAAGAACGAGGAGCGTTGGTACGCAAACCATCCCGGGATCGTGCGCCAGAACCCGAGCTGATGCGCAAAAACAAGATGGCCCAGCCGATTTCGGCTGGGCCATCTTTGGTGTCGCAGATCAGGGCCGCTGCTCGGCTTCCTGACGCTGCTCGGCCGCCTTGGCTCCGGCGCGGGCCGATTCGGCCTCGGCTTCCTTCTTGGCGGCGGCCTGCTGGGCATCGGCCTTGTCCTGCTGGGCCTTGCCTTCCCGAATCATGTCGTCACGGCCGGTCACGGTGCCGACGGCCTCCTTGGCCTTGCCCTTGACGTCTTCGACGGCGCCCTTGATGCCTTCTTCAGGTCCTGAGTTCTTCTCGGTCATGGCTACCTTTCCGCCTTCCGCTGTGCGCGAATTGGATGGGTGGTTACGTCACGCGTCTTCGCGCTACGGACCGGGATGCCCGGTACGCCGCGCACCGAAACGTCATCTCCGGGACAACGCCCGAGGTCGGAAAGGTTTGCCGGTCAGCCAGATGGGTACCAAACGAGCCAGGTGATCGAAAGGACTCAGATGCTCGCAATCGCCGCCGAAGGTGTTTACCGTCCGCAAGAAGACTCGCAACTGCTCATCGATGCGTTGGAACGCTATGGCCAGGTACCCGGCCGCCGCGTTCTGGACCTGTGTACCGGAAGCGGCGTTGTGGCGATCGCGGCCGCGCGCCTGGGCGCCGAACACGTGACCGCGCTCGACATCTGCCCCCGCGCCGTGCAATACGCCTCGGCCAACGCGGCGACAGCGGGAGTGGAGGTCAACGTCGAACTGGGCTCCTGGAACGAAGCGCTCAACTGGGAGCCGTTCGACCTCGTCGTCTGCAACCCGCCCTACGTGCCCACCAGCCCGGCGGTGGATCCGTCCAGCGTGGCGCCGTGGGCCGGGCCCGCGACGGCTTGGGACGGCGGCGCGGACGGACGGATGATCCTCGACCCGCTGTGTGATGTGGCAGGCGCGATGCTCGCCGAAGACGGCTCGATGTTCCTGGTGCAATCGGAGTTCTCGGGTGTCGAGGAGTCGCTGGCCCGGCTGAGCTGGAGTGGCCTCAAGACCGAGATCGTCGTCACGCAGTCGATTCCGTGGGGTCCGGTGGTGACCGCACAGGCCCAGTGGTTGCGCGATACCGGACGACTGCGCGATGATCGCGACGATGAGGTGTTGGTCGTGATCCGAGCGGACAAGCCATGACCGCGCAGCGACGGACCGTGCAGATCACCGATCGCGGTCCGATGTTGGTCGAAGGTCCCGTCTGCATCGAGATGCCCGACGGTTCCAAGATCGAGTCGGACCGCTTCATGGTCGCGGTGTGCACGTGCCGTCGGTCCAAGACCTACCCGTTGTGCGACACCAGCCATCGCAAACACGTCCGGGCCGACAGGACCGACAAGAATCACGCCGACAAGAATTACAAGGCCACCAAGCGGTCCGCGTGAGACCCGGCCCCCGACAGACGATTTCGCCCCCACCGTCACGGTGGGGGCGAAATAGTCTGTGATGACGGCTGTTTCGTGCGGCTACTCGTCCAGCGGCCTGGTCAGCGAGCTGCGCTCGGCCGACCAGTTCTTCATCAGGTGGTCGGCCAGGCGGTCTTCCAGCGCGCCGAACGCGCGGATGCCGAACACCACGTCGGCGTCGAGTTGCGGCTCGCGTTCCAGGAGATCACCGATCACGTTGAGCCGCACCACCTGCTCGTGCACGGCGTCGGCCTCCACGTGCTCGGCGTAGAAACGCACGCACGGCTCGGGCGCGTCGAGGCGTCGTAACGCCGCGGTGAGCCGCTGCGAACCCGGCGATGAGGTGATCTCGGTTGCCGCGAAGTGCCCGGCCGCGGCCCCACGGAGCTTGCGGTGCAGCCCGAACATCGACATCAGGTTCACCAGGGCCAGCGACTCGGCGGGCACGTGGGCGATGTAGCCGAGGTAGCTGCTGTCGAGATCGGCCGCCTCCATGAGGTCGGCGAACAGCTGCTGGTGCAGATGGTTGCCGTGGCCGGCGCCGTACTCGTCGTACTCGATCGCCACGAATGACGCCTTGGCCTGCCCGCCGATCCGGGGGATCAGCCACGCGTGCGGGTCGCCCTCCTTGAGGTGATACAGCGACCGGTGCACGAAGTACTCCCGCATCTGCTCCCACGTGCCATGGTCGCGCAGGTGGTACGACGGGCCGGTGCCGTCGACCGGTTCGACCGACAGCCGTTCCATCTCGCTTGCCGCCGTGGCGTCCGAGTCGATGGGGCCGACCTCCTTGTGGACCGCGGCGAGAAACGCGCGTTCGAGCTGTGAGCGCAGGTGCAGAAGCCCGGCGCTCCACTCCCACTCTGGGTCGACGCCGTCGAATCCGCGGTAGTGCAGTTCGTAACAGACATAGAGCGCGAGTTGGATGTCCAACCCGAGCGGATCGGCGTCGCGCAGCGGCACCCACACCGGTTCGAGGTGGTTGTGCGGTGCGCGGCCTCTGAGTTCGGAGATCACCGCGGCCGATATGCGGCCCTGGGCGTCGGGAAGCGGCGGTTGCAGGGTGGTTGGGAATGTCATCATATTGCCCCTGGAATTCCCATTTCGGCCTGCGGTAAACGTGAATTCAGGCGTGCCTCGACGTGTAGGCCTGCCGTTTTGCTGTGTATTGATTGTGCTGCTCCTGGTCGTGTCGGAAACCGCGGCGGTGTGGTCGAGTTGGCTCCGCGGCCTTGTACGTCGTGGGCACCTCATGCGGATGCCACGTGCAGGTCTCGTGGAGATCGTGCGGACAGAACGAAGAAGCTGCGCCCAGAATAGTTCCGGACCGCCGTCCGCATCCAGAAATGAGGACAGCGGCCCGCGAACACTTTTGAGCACACTGCGGATCAGTTGAGCGTGCCGGGCGCTCCGGTGCCCGCGCCGTTGGTCGCGCGCAATGTGGTCTGCCGTCCCAGTGCGACACCCAGCCCGATCATCAGGACCGCCAACGCGAAGTGCAGCCAGTTGTCCGCGGTGTTCAGCGGCACGAAGTTGGCCGCACTGGCCCGGTCGATCACCAGACCGTAGAGCCACAGCACGGCGTAGATGGCGCCGCCGACGATCAGGTAGACGCGGGCCGCGGCGGGCGTGCGCGCCATCGCAAGGCCTGCGACACCGAACGCCAGGTGCACCAGATTGTGCAGCACCGAGACCGCGAAGATCCCGAGCAGCATGGCTTCGGAGTGGTGGCCGGCAAACGAGAGGTCGCCGTAGTTGGTGGTGATGCCAGGGATGAAGCCGGCGATGCCGACCAGGAGGAAGACCGCGCCGACGATGAGCGCCGCCCACTGCAGCGGTACCCGTGCGGCCCTGACACCCGGACCCGTGGCGTGTGGTGTAGCCATTGCTAAATCCTTCCCTCGCCGTGGCAGCCGCGCGTTGCGCAGGCTTGCTGCTCGACTACCCCGGCTGCCTCCGGGTGAAACGCCTCGCACCGTCGTGACAGGCGTGCTGAGCACCATGTTTGGCGCCTGGGCTCACGGGTAGACCGCTGCCCATGAGAAACGGTGGACACCGATTGCACGGTGTTGAGGCCCTTGCCGTGTTGGCCGATCTCGGTTTTGCGGCGATCTCGTCCGGTGTGATCGCGCGCCGCCGTCCGGTGCTGGGACTGCTGGAGCGCATCCAGGCCGACGAACGCGCGGTCAACAGGATGCGCCGGCTGCGCACCCGGTTCGGCCGGGGACCGGTCGAACTGGTCATACCGGGACGTCGGATCGTGGTGGTGACCGATCCCGAGGACGTCGGTGCGGTGCTCGCGCAGGCGCCCGAACCGTTCCACCCGGCCAATCGGGAAAAGCGCAAGGCACTGCAGTGGTTCCAGCCGCACGGTGTCCTGATCTCCCGAGGCCAGATCCGCGAGCGGCGACGCGCGGTGAACGAGGCGGCGCTCGACTCGGGTGCCGCGGTGCACCGACTGGCGGAATCCTTCGCGGCCAAGATCACCTCCGAGGCGGACACCCTGGTCGCCGGGACCCTGCCGAGCGGTCGGCTGGATTCCGCCGAGTTCATGGCGGCGTGGTGGCGGTTGGTCCGCCGGCTGACGCTGGGGGAGCGGGCCCGCGATGACCATGGCGTCACCGATCGGCTGGCGCGGCTGCGCCGCGCGGGCAACTGGTCGTTTCTGGCGCTACCGCACCACCGGGCGCGGTCGCGGTTCCTGGAGGATCTGTACCGATACGCCGAGGACCCCGAACCGGGCACCTTGGTGAGCGCCCTCGCCGACGTTCCGGCGGGCGGGGCGGTGGACCCGGTGGGGCAGATTCCGCAGTGGCTCTTCGCCTTCGACGCCGCCGGTATGGCGCTGCTGCGGGCCCTGGCGGTCCTGGCCACCCATCCGCTGCAGCGCGCCCGTGCGCTGGAGGATGCCGGTGAGCCCAACCGTCCGCTGCTGCGGCCTTATCTGCGCGGCTGCGTCCAGGAGTCGGTGCGGCTGTGGCCGACCACGCCGACCATCCTGCGCGACACCACCGAGGACACGCACTGGCGCGAAGGCGCCGAGCGTTTCCCCGTCGCCGCGGGCGCAGGCGTGATGATCGTCGCGCCCGCGTTCCACCGGGACGATCAGATGCTGCCCTTCGCGCACGATTTCGTCCCGGAGATCTGGATCGACGGGCGGGCCCAACTGTATCCGCAGCTGGTGCCGTTCTCGGCGGGCCCGGCCGAGTGCCCCGGGCGCAATCTGGTGCTGTTCACCACGAGCACGTTGGCGGCCAACCTGCTCAGCCGCGTGCACTTGGAGCTCAGGTCGACGCCGCGGCCCGCGCCGGGGGAGCCGCTGCCGATGACGTTCGACCAGATGGGACTGGAGTTCTCGCTGCGGCCTGCCGAGCGCGCCGTGGCGGCAGCGGCTGTCGATCCGGCCATGTGAACGGTGCCGGGTCAGGCCGAGCGGCGCGGAACGGAGATGCGCTGCAGGTCATCGGCGACCACCAGGTCACCGTCGTATACCTCGGCGGCCTCCTCGAAGTGACCGCGGGTGTCGCCGTAACGTTGCGAGAAGTGGGTCAGCACCAGTTTGCGCACGTGGCAGGAGGCCGCGACGCGCGCGGCCTGACGTGCGGTCAGATGCCCGTAACGCAGTGCGAGGTCGGCGTGCTGGTTGAGAAACGTCGACTCGATCACCAGCATGTCGGCGCCGTCGGCGAGCGCGTACACCGCGTCGCACAGCCGGGTGTCCATCACGAACGCGAACCGCTGCCCCGCGCGGCGCTCGCCGACCTGCCAGCGATGGACCACGGCCGGGCCCCCGTCTGAGCCGAGGCGGATCATCCCCTCGCGTTGCAGCACGCCCACCGCGGGACCGTGAATCCCGTACTGCGCCAGCAGGTCCGGACGCATCCGCCAGGAGTCCCGTTCGGTCAGCCGGTAGCCGATGGACTCCACGGAATGGTCGAGCCGACGCGCCTCGAGCGTCCCGAACGCACCGACCGCCACCGGCCCGTCCATCTGCACCGGACGTTGCCGGATGTCGACGGCGTCGTGGAACAGGCTGGCGTTGCGGAGCCGGGTGAAGAACTCCTGACCCGACGCCGGATAGTGCGCATGAACCGGATGGGAGATGTGATCGGTCGCCATGCGCTGCACGACGCCGGGGACACCGAGGCAATGGTCGCCGTGAAAGTGCGTGAGGCACAGGTGCGTGACCGAACTCGCGGTCACCCCGGCCAGCAGCATCTGCCGCTGCGTGCCTTCACCCGGGTCGAACAGGAAGCCCTCGTCGTCCCAGCGCAGCAGATACCCGTTGTGATTGCGCAGCCGGGTGGGCACCTGACTGGCGGTACCGAGAACGACGAGTTCGCGCATCGACACATCCCCGACCTTACGGCCGGGGCCGGGTGGGCCCGCCGCGGTGCTCGTCGGGTCGGGCCCGTTTCGCGGCGGCGGCCGTGGGGTAGTCCTGGACGAGTCCGGCCTGCCCGGTCAGGACCGAAGATGATTTGGGCGCCGCCGAGAGGAGCAACAGAAATGGGCGACACCGCGAAAGACCCGGTGGACCATGCACGAACGACACGGCCGCACGCCGGTGAGACGCTGAAGGACACCACCAACATTCCGGCACTGGTGCTGCTGTTCCTCGGCGGCGTGTCCTTCGTCTCCAGCCTCTTCGCGTTCAGCACCAGCCACGAAACGGTCGGCATCCTCCTCGCGGTCGTCGCGGCGCTGCTGTTCGTGGTCAGTGGTGCGTGGCTGGTGATCGAGCATCGACGGGTGACCCGCAAGGAACGGGAATGGAACGCGGCACACCCCGAGGTGCACCACAGCCGGCCCTGAGGCGAAGGCGGTCAACGCGACCTGCGTAGCGCCGGCGAACGGCGCTCGAACCCGCTGCGGAGGGTGACGCGGTCGCCCCCGATGCGGGCGATGTCCTCCCATGCGACCAGAAAGGTGCCGCGGTGGCGCCAGCGCGCGATCGCCGCGATCACGGCGGGCGCATTGATGCCGGTCCGCTCGTAGCCGAGATACGACGACCCGGTGTGCGGGCTCACCACCAGGCCCGTCAACCGCGGCGAGGGCGGGTTGTCGGTCGCCGGACCGTCGATCGTGAGCCGGACGTCGATCACCGTTCCCACCCGGTGGTGACCCGCGTCGAGCACCTCGAGTCCCAGAAGACTACTCAGCTGCATGGCGACCTCCCGGAATGCGGGAGACGACATGCTCACGCAGCCAGCGCTCCACCCAGTGCGCGTCGAAGCGGCGGTCGGTGGGGCGCAGGCGCACCGTGACGCCGATCGATGCCACCAGATCCCAAGGGATCTCGTGCAGCAGCGACCGCGGCGGCGCACCGCCGAGCATGCGGGTGATCACCACCTGACCGGTCAGCAGCGAGGTGACGCGCGGCGCCGGTGTATCCGGTGCGATGGGTTCATCGATCTCGATGCCGTCGAGTTCGAGGTCGTCGACGATGCCCACCGGCGCGTCGTCGTCGCCGACCAACTGACGGTCGAGCAGGTGCAGCCGCGCGTCCAGCGTGGCCTCGCCGGTCACTGCCCGGCCCCCGTCACGATCATCAGCGGTATCGCGGCCAGCGAGGCCGCCAGGATGATCACCAGGTAGCCGGAGCCGAGCATGTTGGTCAGCCTTCCGTTCGTGTTCTCGCCCATGTATTCCGGATCGTTGGCGACGATCAGGATGGGCAGATAGGTCAACGGCAGCGCGATCGCCGAGAACACCACCGAGTACTCCGTCACCAGCACCGGGTCCACGCCGGTGAACAGCACCGCCACCCCCACGACGATGCTCACGAACATCACGACGTGGAATCGCGCGGCCTCGGCCGGTCTGCGGAACTTTCCCCACGGCCAGCCGAGGAACTGGGCCAGCGTGTATCCGCTCGACAGTGCGGTCTCCAGTGCCGCACCGAAGGTCGCGGCGACGATGCCGATGATCACGAAGGCCAACGCGAGCTTGCCGCCGGCCTCGGCGACGGGCATCACCACCTGTGACAGTGAGGTCACCTCGATCTGGCCGGGCAGCAGAACCAACGTCGCGCACGTCGCGATCGCGATGGACAGCACCCCGCCCAGCGGGAAACCGACCATGACGTTCATTCGCGAGACACCCAGATCCTTTGTGGTCCAATGCTCTTCGACCGCACCCGAGGAGAAGAAGAACACCTCGTACGGTGTCATCGCCGCGCCGAAGAGCGCGATGGCGTAATACCAGTAGGTGGCAGCGGATTCCGATTCTGCGATGGTGGGCTGCACCGCCTGAGCGGTGAGCTCGCCCCAGTTCGGGTGCAGGGCGAACACACTGACGGCGAACACGATCAGGCACAGCCCGACCAGCCCCGCCGTGTTCTCCATGACGGTGAACTTGACCCGCCAGATCACGATCCACACCGCCAGCGCCGCGACCGGGATCCACATCATCCGCCCGACGTCGGTGGCCAGTTGCAACGCGAGGGCGACACCGCCGATCTCGGCGGTCAGCGTCATGAGGTTGATCAGGAACGAGGCACCAAGGTTGGCCGCGGCCGTGCGCGGGCCGAGGCGTTCGCGGATGATCTCGAAGGTGGCCCGGCCGCTGACCGCGGCCACCCGGCCCGCCATCTGCGCGAACAGGCAGATGCCCACCACGCCGACCACCACCACCCACGCCAGCGCCAGTCCGAACCGCGATCCGACCACGGCGTTGGTGACCAGGTCACCGATGTCGAGGAAGCCGCCGATGGCGGTGAGGATGCCGAGGGCGACCGCGAAGAACCGCTTCATCAGCGGTATCCGGATTCGAGCGCGTCGGCGGCCGCCGTCAGGTCGTCGCGGAGCCGGGGCAGCGAGGGCGCGGCGACGACCTCCCGCACCCGGGCCGAGGCGGTGTTGAGCCGCGCGATGATGTCGGTCATCGACGTCGTCAGCAACCGCTGTCGGGTGATGTCCACCGGATCTTCGGCTTCGAGATCGGCAATCCCCTTGTACGCCTTGACAACTTCGTCCCTGGCATCGGAGATCTGCACGCTCACCAGTTGGGGCGTGGTGCGGTCGCGGATCCGCAGGTCCAGCGCGAGGGCGCCGCTGCGGGCGGCGACCACGGTCTCCTGCATGGCCTGCGCGAGTTGGCCGGGCATCCCGTCGCGGGTGCTCGGGCAGCGGGTGAGCAACAGGCCCAGCGCGACGATCAGCACAACGGCAGGCAACAACCTCCGGAGGTGACGGCGTCTGTCATCGACGCCACGGCGCCTCACCTGCGGCTCAGCCGGGAAGCGTCTCGCCGCCGAGCGGCGCGAGCACCTCGCCGGTGTAGTACGACGACAGTTGGTCGGCGGCGAAGAAGACGTACGACGGCGCGATCTCGTCGGGTTGGGCCGCGCGGTTGTACGGTGTTTGCTCACCGAAGGATTCGACGCGGTCGGCATCCATGGTGGCCGGGATAAGCGGTGTCCACACCGGTCCGGGGGCGACGCAGTTGACCCGGATCCGGCGTTCGGTGAGCGACTGCGCCAGCGCGTAGGTGAGCGCGATGACCGCGCCCTTGGTGGCCGAGTAGTCGATCAGCGTCTTGTTGCCGCGCAAGCCGTTGATCGACGCGGTGTTGATGATCGCACCCCCGTCGGGGATGTGCTCGAGTGCGGCCTTGGTGACGTAGAAGAAGCTGTCGATGTTCACCGCGAACGTGTGCCGCCACTGTTCGTCGCTGATCTCGGTGAACTTCTCGGTGGGCCGCTGATACGCGACGTTGTTGACCAGGATGTCGAGACCGCCCAGCGCACCGGCGGTGCGCGTCACGATCGCCCGGCACTGCTCGACGTCCGACAGATCGCCCGGCAGGCGCAGGCAGCGACGGCCGGCGGCTTCCACCAGAGATGCGGTGTGGGTGGCGTCGTCATGCTCCTCCAGATAGGCGATCGCGACGTCGGCGCCCTCCTTGGCGAACGCCACCGCCACCGCACGTCCGATACCGGAATCGCCGCCGGTGATCAACGCGCGCTTGCCCTCAAGGAGTCCGCGGCCCACATAATCGGCCATCTCGTCGTGCGGCTCGTCGGCCATCTCCCCGGTGCGGCCGGGATAGGAGATCACGTTGTGCTGGTCGTTGGGATCCTCGCCCGCGCCGGATTCGTCGGATTCAAAAGATTCCATGGGTATTTCGCCTGCCTAGCTTTCGAGATCTGATACTTCGTCATCGGGGTCGAACTCAACGGTCTCGCGTTGCTCCTGCCAGTCACCGTCGCTGGCCTCCAGCGGAGGACCGTCGGCCCCGGACACTGCATCGTCGTCGCGCTCGTCATCGATGGGTGGCCGGACGGCGGGCTGCTCCTGTTCGACGGCATCTGCGACGGGTACCTCGTCGGGTACGTCTTGGCGCTCCATGGCCGAGCGGATACCCGAGTGGTTCTCGATCAAACTCTTCGCGTGTTTAAGAGAGGAGTGCCCGGGTACGCCGGGTCGCATGACTGCAGACCGGATCCGGTCGATCTTGGCGTGGCACGTGCACGGTTCCTGGATGGAATCGTTCGTCGCCGGCCGGCATCGCTACCTGATTCCGGTCGGCATCCCGGCCGACGGGAACGGCGACGCTGACGGGCGCGGTCTGTGCGGACGGAAATGGCCTGCCGCACAGGAAATCCCGCTGGATCGGTTGCGGGACGAAGACATCGACCTCGTCGTGCTGCAGCGGCCCGCAGAGTTGGAACTGGCGGCACGTTTTCTCGGGCGCCGCCCCGGCGTCGACATACCCGCGGTGTATGTCGAACACAACGCACCGCGACCGTATCCGACCGGCAGTGTGCACCCGCTCGCCGAGCGCCGTGACATCCCCATCGTGCACGTGACCGACTACAACCGGTTGATGTGGGACAACGGCGTCGCGCCGACGCTGGTCATCGCCCACGGAATCGCCGATCCGGGCAACCAGTTCAGCGGCGTGGTCGGTGCCGCGGCGACGATGATCAACGAACCGCTGCGACGCTGGCGAACGGTGGGCACCGATCTGCTCACCGATCTGAGCACACACGTTCCCATCGATGTCTGGGGCATCGGCACCGACGATCTGAACCGCGACGGGAGACTCGGCGCGGTGACCGGGCGCGGCGATGTCGGGCATCCCCACGTCCTGCACGAGGTCGCGCGGCGGCGGGTCTACCTGCACACCGCGCGGTGGACCTCCCTTGGCCTGTCCCTGATCGAGGCGATGTTTGTCGGCATGCCGATAGTCGCGGTGGCCTCGACCGCGGCGCCGATGGCCATACCCGCAGATGCAGGTGTGGTGGGTGCGGATGTCGGGCAACTGGCATCCGCGCTCGGGATGTATGTGGCCGACCCGTCCGCGGCGATGGTCGCGGGCAAGGCGGCCCGCGAACACGCATTGGCCCATTTCGGTCTCGACCGGTTCCTGCGCGAATGGGACCGGTTGATCGCCGAATACTGCCGGTGACCGGAGGAGTGGTGAATGAAAATCGCGATGGTTTCCGAGCACGCCAGTCCGCTGGCCGCGCTCGGCGGGGTTGACGCCGGAGGGCAGAACGTACACGTCGCCGAGCTGTCGGCCGCGCTGAGCCGGCGTGGTCACGAGGTGGCGGTCTACACCCGGCGCGACGACCCCGACCTACTCGAACGCATCGACACACCCGACGGATACCGCGTCCACCACGTTCCGGCCGGTCCGGCCGAGCCGATACCCAAGGACGAATTGCTCCAGTACATGGGCGATTTCGCGCGATATCTGGACCGGACCTGGGCCAAGGACCGGCCGGACGTCGTGCATGCCCACTTCTGGATGTCCGGCGTCGCCACCCAACTCGCGGCCCGCCACCTCAATCTGCCCGCGGTGCAGACCTTCCACGCCCTGGGCGTGGTGAAGCGGCGGCACCAGGGTGCCAGGGACACCAGCCCGCCCGACCGGTTGAAACTGGAAGCGATGGTGGCGCGATGCGCCACCTGGGTGGCCGCCACATGCACCGACGAGGTCTTCGAGTTGATGCGCCTTGGTCGGTCACGGTCGCAGACCTCGGTGGTCCCGTGCGGGGTCGACGTGAACCTGTTCCGCCCGGACGGCCCGAAGGCCGCACGCACTGGCCTGCATCGCATCGTCAGCGTCGGAAGATTCGTGCCCAGAAAGGGTTTCGACATCGTCATCCGCGCGTTGCCGACCATCCCCGACACCGAGCTGGTCATCGTCGGCGGACCGGATCGGGCCGGGTTGGACAGCGATCCGGAGGCGTGCAGGCTGCGGGAACTGGCCCGCCGCCTCGGGGTCGAGCACCGCGTGAAGCTCTACGGTGCGGTTGCGCGTTCGGACATGCCGGCCCTGCTGCGGTCGGCGGATGTCGTCGCGTGCACACCGTGGTACGAACCGTTCGGGATCGTGCCGCTGGAGGCGATGGCGTGCGGTGTCCCGGTGGTGGCGTCCGCGGTCGGCGGCATGCTCGACACCGTGGTGCACGACGTGACCGGCCGGCTGGTGACCCCGAAACGGCCGGACCGGGTGGCCGAGGCCGTCAACGATCTGCTGCGCGACGAGTTCCTGCGCCAGAGCCTCGGTGCGGCCGGGCGGGACCGGGCCAGATCACGCTACACATGGGACCGCATCGCCGCGGACACCCTGCGGGTCTACGACCGCCTCGGACCTTCCGGGTACCAGCAGCCCGACACGCCGAGCGCGTCGCTGGGATGACTGCGTCAGCGCCGACCGTCCCGCTCCAGCACCGCGAGCGCGCTTTCGACGGTCGAAGGCAGGCGCCTGCGGTGGGCGATCACCGCGGGAAGTCGGAGCACGGCCTCGACCGCCGCGCGGGTGTGCTCGGTGTCGTGCACGGCCGCCCCGAGCAGCGCCCCGGTCGCCCGCACGCAGTGCCGAACCGGCCGGCGCAGCCAGGTGGTGAGCACGTCGTTGCGCAGGCTGCGGGCGTCCTGCGCCGCGGTGGTCGGCCGCTGCACCGACGGTTGATGGATGGCGGTCAATTCCGCGCAGTAGCACAGATCCCAGCCCAGGGCGGCCAGGTCCAGTGCCAGAAGCCGTTCTTCGCCGCGGAAGTGCAGGATTCCGCTGAACCCGCCCGCGGCCTCGAACGCCGACTTGCGCACCATCGCCGAACAGGCCAAGAAACCCAGGATCGAGGGACCGGGAAGGTCGTTGCTGCATCCCAGCGCACTGTTGGCCAACTGCTCGACGAGGGGATCCTCGCGCCGCTGCGGCCAGATCTCGGTGCGGCCTGCGAGTACGGCGGTGCTGGGATAGCGGTCGAAGATCTCCGCACCGCGCGCGGGGGCCTGCGAATCCCACCACGAATCGTCGTCACAGAAGGCGACGTATGGGGTGCCGCTCGCCGCGACGCCGACGTTGCGCGCAACCGCACCGAGATTGCGCGCGAGGCCGAGCACCGTGACCCGGTCTTCGGCGCCGACCGCTGCCCGGCCGACGGCCGCCACCGAGTCGTCGTCGGATCCGTTGTCCACCACGACGATCGGGCACGGCGTCGTGTCCAGCAGGCGCCGCACCACCGAGACCAGCTCCGGCGCGCGGTTGCGGCTGGCGATCACGAACGACAACCTGCGCCGCAGCGTGCTCTCATCCATATCCCGGCGAGCTACCCACGACGAGGATCGGTAAACCATCGTGCATGAGTGCAAACGTGTCCTGGTCACCGGAGGAGGAGGCTTCCTCGGCGGCCACCTGTGTGAACGACTGCTCGACGACGGCCGCGAGGTGATCTGTGTCGACGACCTGTCGACCAGCGCACCGAGCACCGTCGACCTGCTGAACGGCCGCGACGGGTTCACCTTCGTCCAACACGACATCAGCGCGCCGCTGACCGGCATGCCCGCCGTGGACACCGTTTTCCACCTGGCCTCGCCTGCCTCACCGGTGGACTACCAGCGCATGCCGGTGCAGACGTTGCGCACCGGATCCGTGGGCACCGCCAACGCGCTGGATTTCGCCGAACGGTGCAATGCACGGCTCATCCTGACCTCCACCAGCGAGGTCTACGGTGATCCGCTGGAACATCCGCAACGCGAAACATATTGGGGTAACGTCAATCCCGTCGGGTTGCGCAGCGTCTACGACGAGGCGAAACGGTTCGCCGAAGCGCTGACCTTCGCCTACCGCCGGGCCAGGGGCGCCGACATCGGCGTCGCGCGCCTGTTCAACACCTTCGGCCCGCGGATGCGCGGCGACGACGGACGTATCGTGCCGACGTTCTGCAGGCAGGCCCTCGCGGGGCAGCCGATCACGGTGCACGGCACCGGACGGCAGACCCGGTCGCTGTGCTATGTCGACGACACCGTCGACGCGCTGGTCGGGCTGGCCGAATCCGATTGCACCGGACCGCTCAACATCGGCAACCCCCAAGAGCTGACCGTGCTGGAGATCGCCGAGCTGATCCGGGAGCTGACCGGAAGCGCATCGTCCATCGAGTTCCTGCCCCTCGGCGAGGACGATCCGCAGCGGCGGTGCCCCGACATCACCGCGGCCCGAGAGCAACTGGGGTGGCAGCCGAAGGTGGGTTGCCGTGAGGGGCTCGCCAGGACCATCAAATGGTTCGCCGCCCAGCAACGTTAGGAGAAGCACGTGCGGATTCTGGGAATCAATGCGGTGTTCCACGACCCGGCCGCCGCGCTGGTGGTCGACGGACAGATCGTCGCCGCGGCCGAGGAGGAACGGTTCAGCAGACGCAAGCACGGCAAGGAGGCGGTCGCGTTCTCCACGTGGGAGTTGCCCGTGCAATCGGCGCGGTGGTGCCTGCAGCAGGCCGGACTCTCGCCGTCGGACCTCGACGCGGTCGGGTACTCCTACGATCCCAGGCTGATGCAGGGGCAGGACACCGATCTGGCAGGCCTGGACCGCGACTGGGAATACCTGCGCACGCTCTACGCCGAACGGGCCCCGCGCTTCTTGCGATCGGCGTTGCCCGGCCTGGATCCCGACGTGGTGCGCTACGTCCGCCACCACGTCGCGCACGCCGCGTCCAGCGCGCTGGCCTCGCCCCATCCCGACTGCGCGGTGCTGGTGGTCGACGGGCGCGGTGAGCGGACATCCATGCTCGCCGGGGCCTACACCGACAACAAACTCGACATCCACGCCGCACAGGAACTGCCGCATTCGCTCGGCCTGCTGTACGAGGACCTGACCCAGCATCTGGGGTTCCAGCGGTCCAGCGACGAGTACAAGGTCATGGCGATGGCCTCCTACGGCAAGCCGCGCTTCGCCGACCAGTTCCGTGAACTCGTCTACGCCACCGGCGACGGCGGTTTCCGCACCGAACCGGTGGACTGGGAGCAGTTCGGGACCGGGTGGGATGACCGGGTCGACCTGGCGTGCAGCGTGCAGCGCGTCGTCGAGGAGGTCCTGCTCGAGCTCGTGCGGTGGCTGCGCACCCGCACCGACCACGAAAACCTCTGTCTGGCCGGGGGAGTCGCCCTCAACTGCGTCGCGAACTCCAAGCTCTACAACAGCGGAGGCTTCCGCGACGTGTGGGTGCAACCCGCGGCGGGGGACTCGGGCACGGCGCTCGGCGCGGCGCTGTCGCTGGCGGCCGAGGCGGGCGAACCCATCGCCCCGATGCCGACGGCTGCGCTGGGCCGCGGCTTCTCCGACGACGAGATCGAGGCGGCACTCACCGAGGCCGCGGTGCCGTTCGAACGCCCCGGTGATCTCGCCGCCGCTGTCGGCGACGCGCTCGCCGACGACCTGATCATCGGGTGGTTCCAGGGCCGCTCCGAATTCGGGCCCAGAGCGCTGGGCCGACGGTCGCTGCTCGCCGATCCGCGCCGCGCCCGCAACCTCGACCGGCTCAACGCGGTGAAGGGGCGTGAACAGTTCCGTCCCGTCGCCCCCATGGTGCTCGCCGAGTCCGCCGCTGAGATATTCTCGGGCGGACCGCTTCCCAGCCCGTACATGCTGTTCGTGCACGACGTGGCGCCGCACTGGCGGGCGCGGATCCCCGCGGTCACCCACGTCGACAACACCGCGCGCATCCAGACCGTCGACCGCTCCGACGCGTTGCTGCACGCCACGATCAGCCGATTCGCCGAACGCACCGGTGTGCCGGTGATCGTCAACACCAGCTGCAACACCGCGGGCAGGCCGATGGTCGACAGCCCGCGGGATGCCCTGGAGTGCTTCGGCAGCGCACCGATCGACGTGTTGGCGATCGGACCGTTGCTGGTGCGGAGGCCCCGTTGAGCCGGGCTGCCGCGACTCCGGACTTCGCCGTCGTCATCCCCACGATCGGGCGGCCGACCCTGCAGGTCCTGCTGGCGGCGTTGGAGAAGGAGCTGGCGCGCACCGCGGGTGTCGAGTCGCGGGCGGTGATCGTCGTCGACGATCGCGCGAAACCCGATCCGCCGCTGTCGATCACGTCGAACCTGGCGGTCACCGTGGTCTCCAGCGGTGGCCGCGGACCCGCCGCGGCACGCAACGCCGGGTGGCGCCGCAGTACCGCGCGCTGGATCTGCTTCCTCGACGACGACGTGCGTCCCGACCCCGGATGGGCCGCGGCCCTGGCCGCGGATCTCGCGGCGGCCGATGCTGCCGGAGCCGCCGGATCACAGGCGATCATCGGCGTTCCGATACCGCCCGGGCATCGTGTCTGCGACGACGAGCGGCGGACCCAGAGGCTTCAGACCGCGCAGTGGATCACCGCCGACATGGCCTACCGCCGGTCGGCGCTGGTCGAGGTCGGGGGGTTCGACGAGCGTTTTCCGCGCGCCTATCGCGAGGATTCCGATCTCGGGCTGCGGATCACGTTGTCCGGCAGGAAGATCGTGGGCGGTGGGCGTCGTTCTACGCACCCCGTGGCGCGCGCGACGTGGATGAGCAGCGTACGTGCGCAGGTCGGCAACCGCGATGACGCGCTGCTGCACCGCAAGTACGGCAAGGGCTGGCGTCCGGCGATCGGCGAGGGGCGGGGCCGCCTGCCCGCACACCTGGCCACCACGGTCGCGGCAGCAGTCGGCCTCGCCGCACCGGGCGGCAGGCTCGCGCGGTGGGGTCGCATCGCGTGGTGTGCGCTGACCGCCGAATTCGCGCTGCGCCGGCTCCTGTCCGGGCGGCGCACGGTGGGCGAAGCCGCGCGGATGCTGACCACCAGCATCCTGATCCCTCCGGTCGCGGTGTACCACCGGCTGCGCGGGGAGTGGGATTTCCTTGCCGCACACCGTGATCCACCACTGGCGGTGCTGCTCGACCGGGACGACACGATCATCGAGGACGTGCCGTATCTCAACGATCCGCGAGGTGTCCGCCCGGTCACCGGCGCCGACGAGGCACTCGACCGCCTGCGGTCCCGCGGGATCCTGCTCGCGGTGGTGACCAACCAGTCCGGCGTGGCCAAGGGACTGATCGACACCGAACAGCTGACCCAGGTCAATGCCCGCGTCGACGAACTGCTCGGACCGTTCGACTCCTGGCAGATCTGCGTGCACGACACCGGCGACGGCTGCGACTGCCGCAAACCCCGACCGGGCATGGTTCTCGCCGCCGCCGAGGCGCTCGGTGTGCAACCCGACCGGTGCGTGCTGATCGGGGACACCGGCGGCGACGTGCAGGCCGCGCTGTCCGCCCAGGCCCGCGCGGTGTTGGTGCCGACCGGAAAGACCATGCCTGAAGAGGTTTCCCACGCGCGTGAGCGGGCACGGGTGGCTTCGACGTTGACCGAAGCCGTTTCGATGGTGCTCAGGGAGGCACGATGACCCGCGCGGTGGTGGCCCGACTCGACAGCGCAGGTGATGTGCTGATCACCGGCCCTGCCGTGCGCGCCGTTGCGGCGGCCCATGATTCGGTGACGTTCCTGGCAGGCCCGCGGGGCCGTGCCGCGGCCGAGATGCTGCCCGGCGTCGACGATGTCCTGGAGTGGCAGGCGCCCTGGGTGGATTTCGACTCGCCCGAACTCACCGCCGACCACGTCGAGGCGTTGGTCAAGCAGTTGCGCGACCTGGTGCCCGACCGCGTGCTGATCTTCACGTCGTTTCACCAGTCGCCGCTGCCGCTGGCCCTGGTGTGCCGGATGGCAGGAGTGCCGTGGGTGGGCGCCATCAGCGTGGATTATCCGGGGACGCTGCTGAATCTCCGTCATACCGTCGAACCCGGTGTGCCGGAACCACAACGCGCGTTGTCGCTGGCGCGGGCCGCGGGGTTCGAGCTGCCCGACGGTGACGACGGGTCGCTGCGGGTGCGCACGGCACCGGAGCTGCCCGGTGAGCTCGCGGCCCGGATCGGACCCGATCCGTTCGTGGTGTTCCACCCCGGCGCCGCGGTCTCGGCCCGAATGCCGAGCCCCGCGCGCAGCGCCGCGATGGTGCGCGCCCTCGTCGCGGCGGGCCACCGTGTGGTGGTCACCGGCGACGAACACGAACGGCACCTGACCGCAGCGGTCGCCGGTGACGTCGCGCTCGACCTCGGCGGCGCCACGACACTGGCGACGTTGGGAACCGTCTTCGCGCACGCCGAGGTGGTCGTGGTGCCCAACACCGGCCCGGCGCACCTGGCCGCCGCGGTCGCCGCTCCGGTGGTCTCGTTGTTCGCGCCGGTGGTGCCGGCGTCGCAGTGGAGTCCATACACGCACAACGTCATCCGGCTCGGCGACCAGAACGCGCCATGCCGCGACACCCGCGCCAGGAAGTGCCCGGTGCCGGGACATCCGTGCCTGGACGGCATCACCGACACCGAACTGGTGGACGCGGTCGAACGATTGGGAGGTAGATCCGATGAACATTCCGGTGAACGTGCCGACGAACTCGTCGACAGCCGCGGCGCCCCAGCTGAACCCGATCGGTGACCACCTCGCGGCACTCGCGCACGCGGTGGCCCGCATCGACGGCGAGACGTTCCGGCTGACCCGGTGGGGCAGCCGGCTGGCGGATATCCTGACCGGCGGGGGCCGGCTGCTGGCCTGCGGCAACGGCGGCAGCGCCGCCGAAGCGCAGCACCTCACCGCCGAACTCGTCGGCCGGTTCCGCGACGAGCGGATACCGTTGTCGGCCATCGCGTTACACGCCGACACCTCGGCGCTGACGGCGATCTGCAACGACTACGGGGCCGAGGAGATCTTCGCTCGGGGCGTGCACGCGCACGGCCGTCCCGGTGACGTGCTGATGGCACTGTCCACCAGCGGCACCAGTCCCAACGTGCTGGCAGCGGTCAAGGCCGCCCACGAAGAAGGGCTCACGACGTGGGCCATGACGGGACCGGCGCCCAATCCGTTGGCGGCGATGTGTGACGACGCGATCTGTGTGGAGGCGCCCAGTACCGCGACCGTCCAGGAGATCCACCTGCTGCTGGTGCACGCGCTGTGCATCGCGCTGGACGGCGTGCTGCTGCCCGAGGCAGGCGGAGTGTTGGGGGCGCGTGATGAACGGTGATCCGCTGGTGATCGTCGGGGATTGCATGCTCGACGTCGACGTCGAAGGCACCGCCACCCGGCTCAGCCCCGAGGCTCCGGTACCCGTGGTCGACGCGCAGCGGGTGTGGCAGCGCCCCGGCGGTGCGGGCCTGGCGGCCGTGCTCGCCGCCCGCGGCGAACCCGACGTCGTCCTGGTCACCGCACTGGCCGACGACGAGGACGGCCGACGCCTGGTCGACCTGCTCGCGCGCGCAGGTGTCACGGTGGTCCCGTTGCCGTTACACGGAAGCACCGTGTGCAAGACCAGGATCCGTGCGCTGGGCCAGTCGATGCTGCGCCTCGACCACGGCGACGGCACCGCGGCCGACGGCGACCTCCCCGCGGCGGTGACCGGCGTGCTGCAGCGGGCGCGGGCGATCTGCGTGGCCGACTACGGCCGCGGCGTCGCGGCCCACGGCGGCATCCGTCAGGTGCTGGGTGAGTTGACGATGCGGGTGCCGGTGGTGTGGGACCCACATCCGCGCGGGGCGCCGCCGGTGCCGGGCTGCCGACTGGTGACGCCCAATGAGGCCGAGGCGCAGGGCCGCTCAGCCGAGCTGCTGCGCAGGCAGTGGCAGGCGCAGGCGGTGTGCGTGACCATGGGCCCGCGCGGGGCGCTGGTCGCCACGGAGCACGACGGCACCGTACAGGTGGCGGTGCCGACCGCGTCGGCGGGATCGGGTCGGTGCGACACCTGCGGTGCCGGTGACCGGTTCGCCGTGGCCGCCACGCTTGCCCTGGCCGAAGGCCACGCCGTTTTGCCCGCGGTGACCGCGGCCGTCGAGGCCGCGAGCCGGTTCGTGGCCGCAGGTGGCGCCGTCGGGGTGTCGAGCCCGGCCGAGACGGGCGGATACCGGCGAGCCGCGGGTGAGACGACCGCGATCATCGGCGACATCGTCGAGGTGCGTGACCGGTTGCGCGGCAGAGGCGGCCGCCTGGTGGCCACGGGTGGCTGTTTCGACCTGCTGCACACCGGTCACGTGCGCCTGCTGCACCAGGCCCGTCAACTCGGGGATGCGCTTGTGGTGCTGATCAATTCGGACTCGTCGGTGCGGGAACTGAAAGGTCAGGACCGCCCGGTGATGGCGGACGTCGACCGTGCGCGGGTCCTCGCGGCCCTGGCCTGTGTCGATGCCGTGGTGATCTTCGACGAGTCCTCACCCGAACGGCAACTCGAGCGTCTGCGCCCGGATGTGTGGGTCAAGGGCGGCGACTACACCGAGGCGGATCTGCCGGAGGCGGCCGTGGTGCGCCGCCACGGTGGGGAAGTGGTCCTGCTGCCGACCGTGGCCGGCTATTCAACGTCGAACCTGATCGCCGCGATGCGGTCGTGAACCGGAGGGAAATCACATGAGCACGAGAGACGTCGGCAACGTGATCATCACGGGCGGTGCGTCCGGCCTCGGCGCGGCCACCGTGGACGCGGTGGTCCGCCGGGGTGGGACGCCACTGGTCCTCGACCGCAACACCCCGACGGCCGATGTGCCGTACCGGTGCGTCGACCTGGCCGACACCGAGGCCGTCGAGACCGCCGTGACCGCACTTGCCGAACAGGTCGGTGGTGTGGTCGACGGTGTGTTCACCGCGGGCGGCACCGATGCCTGCGGCAAGCTCGCCGATCTCGCGGTCAAGGACTGGGAACGGGTGATCCACGTGAACCTGCTCGGCACCGTGGCGGTGGTGCGCGCCGCGCTGCCCTACCTGAAGAAGAGCAAGGGACGCATCGTCACGTGCGCATCGACACTGGGCATCAAGGCCGTGAGCGACGCGACCGCCTACTGCGCCTCGAAGTTCGGTGTCGTGGGCTTCAGCCGCGCACTGGCCGCCGAACTCGCGGGCGAGGTCGGTGTGACCACGTTGATTCCCGGCGGCATGCACACGGCGTTCTTCGACGGGCGCGACGAGCAGTACAAACCGCCGCCCGACGCCAAACTCAACGATCCGGCGAACGTGGCCGAGACGGTGGTGTTCGCGCTGTGCCAGCCGGCCGGGTGTGAGATCCGCGAACTGGTGGTCTGCGCGTCCACCGAATCATCATGGCCGTGAGAGGCCCTGGCGCTCAGTGGGATTCGCCCGTCGAGCACATCGTGGTGCTGCGCGCGCTCGGACTCGGCGACCTGCTCACCGGCATTCCGGCGTTACGCGGGTTGCGCCGGGCCTTCCCGGATGCCGCCATCACCTTGGCGACCCCGCAGCGGTTCGCCGATCTCGCCATGCTCTCCGGCGCGGTCACCGAGGTCAGGGCCACCGCCGGACTGGGCAGTCTCCGAGCCGCCCGAGCCGGTCAGCGGCCACCCGACCTCGCGGTCAACCTGCACGGCAGCGGACCGCAGAGCACCGCGGACCTGCTGGCGCTGCGGCCGAAGGCCCTGCTGACGCACCGGCACCGCGATCATCCGGAGTTGCCCGGCCCGCCGTGGCGGGCCGACCTGCACGAGGTCGACCGCTGGTGTCACCTGCTGCAGTGGTACGGCATCGCCTGCGACGCAGAGGATCTCGCACTGCCGAGACCGTCGGGTCATCCCGATTTCTCCGGCGTCGTCGTGATCCACCCCGGCGCGGCCTTTCCCGCGCGCCGGTGGCCGGTCGAGCGGTTCGCCGAGGTGGCGGCCGCCCTGCGGGCCGCTGGTCACCATGTGGTGGTCACCGGCGACGCCGGCGAGACAGAGCTCGCCCGCTCGGTGGTGCAGCTGGCCGGTCTGCCCGAATCCTCGCTGCTGGCAGGCAAGCTCGACGTCCTCGGTCTGGTGGCGCTGATCGGCAACTGCCTGCTGCTGATCTGCGGCGACACCGGAGTGGGTCATGTCGCGACGGCGACGGGCACACCATCGGTGCTGCTGTTCGGTCCGACCCCGCCCAGCAAGTGGGGTCCGCGGGGCGGACCCCACACGGCGTTGTGGGCGGGGAACCGTGGCGACCCGCACGGCGACGAACCGCACCGCGGGTTGTTGCTGATCACGGTGCCCCGGGTACTCGACGCGGCCCGAGAGTTGTTGGGGGTGCGGGCATGAGGGTGGGCGTGATCGGCGCCGGCTACGTGGGGTTGACCACCGCGGTGTGTCTGGCCGAGCGGGCGCACGACACCGTGTGCGTCGACATCGACGAGGCCCGGGTGCGGCAGTTGTCCTCCGGCATGACGCCCATCGACGAACCCGGGCTGGCGGAGCTGTTGCACGCCGGCTTGAGCGCGCACACGCTGCGCGTCAGCAGTGACATCCGCGCGCTCGCGGATCGGCAGGTGGTGTTCGTCTGCGTGCCCACCCCGAGCGGCGACGACGGGTCGGCGGATCTACGCGCGGTCGACGCCGTGGTGGAGGGCGCCGCAGGGGTGCTGCCCGATGGAGCGGTGCTCGCGATGAAGTCGACCGTGCCGGTGGGTACCACCCGCCAAGTGGGAAACCGGTTGCGCGGGCGCGGCATCCACGCGGTGTCGAACCCGGAGTTCCTGCGTGAGAGCCACGCTGTCTACGACTTCCGCAACCCGGACCGCATCCTGATCGGAGCCGACGACGAGGCAGCGGCCGAGCTGGTGTCCCAGGTCTACGGTGAGACGGCCGGGAGAACCGCGATGCGGATGAGTCCCGAGAGTGCGGAGTTGGCCAAGTATGCGAGCAACGCCTTTCTGGCGCTCAAGGTTTCGTACGCCAACTCGTTGGCTAGGCTGTGCGCGCACGCCGGTGCCGACATCACCGACGTCGTCCGGTGCATGGGCGCCGACGTCCGCATCGGACCGCACTTCCTGCAGCCGGGCCCGGGCTGGGGCGGGTCGTGTCTGCCCAAGGACACCTCGGCGCTCCTGCACACCGGGCGCCGTTTCGGCGTCGACCTGCCCGAGGTGTCCTCGGCTTGCGCCACCAACAGCATGCAGGCGGCGCGGATCATCGGCACACTGCGGCGCACCGTCAGCGCACCATTGGCCATGGCGCGCGTCGCGGCGCTCGGCCTGACCTTCAAGGCCGGGACGTGCGACATCCGTGACTCGCCCGCACTGGCGGTGTGCCGCGAGCTTGCAGGCACCGGAGCCCAGATCAACGGATACGACCCGCGTCTGCAGAAGATCGACCACCAGGCACTGCGTCGTGCCGCGGTGGCCGCGGTGGACGATCCGTATCTGGCGGCCAAGGACGCCGACGGCATCGTGGTGTTCACCGAGTGGCCCGAGTTCCGCGAACTGAGCTGGTCGAGGATCGCCGATCAGGCCCCCGGCGCGGTGGTGGTGGACACCCGCAACCTGCTCGACCCCGACGTGGTGACCGCAGGCGGTCTGAGGTATCTGGGCAACGGACGGCCTGCGGGTTTCTGACCGTCAGCCGCGGGCCATCTTCCTGATCAACCGGGCCGTCGCCCGATCCAGGACCGCCTGGCGTTCATCGGCCGACCTGATTCGCGCCGCGCGCCGCACCACGGACTCGATCGTCACCCCGTTGCGGTATGCCTGCACCACACGGGGGTCGACGTAGGCGCTGCGCGCAACCGCCGGAGTGTTCCCCAGTCCGTCGGAGACCTCGCGCATCACCGCCGATTCCACCCGCTTGATCACCTTCGGGTCGACCGGCGGGTCGGCGTCGACGAACGCCTCTGCGGCGAGCACGGTGCCGTGCCAGGTACGCAGATCCTTGACCGTGTAGTCCGCCCCGACCATCTCCTTGAACCGCAGATTGAGGTCCTCGGCGCGCACCTCGACCCAGTCGCTCGTGTCCTTGAACGCCAGGAACCGTTCGCCCGTCCCGCGTTGTCGCTGCAGCGCCCGCACGGCACGCACCACATCGGGGTCCTCGACACGCAGGGTGCGCCGCACCCCGCTCTTCGCCGGATAGTCGAACTCCACGCCGTCGGTGCCCACACTGACGTGTTCGCACTGCAGCGTCGCGATGCCGAACGAATTGTTCTCCTCGGCGTACTTCTCACCGCCCGCACGGAAGTATCCGAGGTCGAGCAGTCGCAGTCCGAGCGCGAGCACCCGGTCGCGGCGCAGCCCCCGCCTGCGCAGATCGCCGGCCAGGGCTGCTCGCCAATTCTGAAGTGCCGCAGACATTTCCAGTACCCGGTCGAACTTCTCCTCGCTGCGTTCCTGCTGCCACTGCGGGTGGTACAGGTACTGCCTTCGGCCCGCGACGTCGGTGCCGACCGCCTGGATGTGGCCGCTGGGGTAGGGGCAGATCCACACCGCCTTCCAGGCCGGCGGGATGACCAGGTCCTCGATGCGTTGCAACGCGGCCCGGTCAGTTACCTTCTGCCCGTTCGACTTCTGATAGCTGAAGCCGCGGCCCCTGCGGATCCGTCTGATCCCGGGCCCGTCGACCACGCTTCGACGCAACCGCATGAGTCAGCAGCCCACGGGGCGTTTGACACCCACGCAGGCGGGGGTAATCAACAGGGGTGACACAGCTGAGCCGCCGGGCGCGCGAAGGTGACAACGTTCGCCGCCCCCTCGGCGCGGCAATCCGCACTGGTTGCCGTCCTCACAGCGTCCCCCGCTCACGGTCGTTCATACCGAGCGGTTACCCGGCGGGCCGGGGCCGTACACCGGTGACCAGCGTCGCGTGGTGGTGCAGGTGCCTGCGCGTGAATCGATGTTGGCGCCGTTGCGCAACATCCTCGGCGCGATCGCCACATTCGAAGGACTGGACAGCGACGCGGTTGCCGATCTGTGCCTCGCCGTCGATGAAGCCTGCGCGGTGCTGATCAATGCGGCCGCGGCGGATTCGATGGTGTCACTCGACATCGTGGCCGATGCGCACCGGCTCGTCGTCGATGCGTCCGCGGAGTTCTCCCACGCCGAGGACGCGGGCCTGGGCCGCTTCAGCGAACGTGTGCTGTCGGCACTGACCGACGAGGTGGGCACCTACTCGACCGAACAGCAGGACCGGCCCCGCGGGGTGTTCGGGATCTTTCTGACCACCCGCAGGAGGCCGCCGACGGCTGATGCCTGAGTGGATTCCTGCTAGGTGTTCTCGGTGACCAGCTGCAGCGGGCGCTGATCGCTGCGGCGCGACAACGCCGACGGCACATCGGGCGCGGTGGTGAGCCCGGCATCGGGATCGCAGATGCGCAGCACCCGCGCGACGGCCTTGCTCGGCACCACCACCCACTCGACGCCTGCCGCGGCGCACCGCACATTGAGCGTGTGCAACGTGGCGAAACACGCGGCTCCGAAGAACGCCACGTCAGTCAGATCGAAGATGAGTCTGGCGTTCTGCGGCATGGACTTCAGGGCGTACTCGGTGAAGCGGGCCGCGTTGGCGGCATCCAGGTCCCCGTGAACCGTCACGACGACGGTCGACGAACTCAGATGCTGGGTGGTGAATTGTGCGCGTTGCCGCGCATGGCTTCCGTGCTGAGAGGCGGACCTCTTGGCAACACTGATAGTGGGCATGTGTGACTCCATCAGTAGAACAAACACGTTTCTTACTGCAGTCACGTCACTCAGGCTCTGCTCGCTCAAAGCCCCCGGGCGCAGGGTGTGCTGGCCTGCACGTCGATGACGATTCCAGCCGGCTGTGAACTCAACCTGTGTCGGACTTTACGCCAGAACGTGATCACCGACAATTGCTCTGCGACGGTTCTCATGAAACCATCAGCTACACCCCACCGGGCTGTCCGGGGCGCTGCCGCACGAGCGAAAGTTGTTGCCGCAGAAATAACATTCGTTTGCCGAAACATGACGAACATGCGCCATTCCGGTTACGTGGAGTTGCCGCCGACGGTGTCCGCGAAGGCCGGCACATGGTGCCGATAGTCGCGCTAAGCAAGCAGTCGTATTTCCGTAGCGAGGTTTGCTGGCGGATGGAATCAAATCCGGATCGACCAGTACCGGAGCGTATCGGCGCGGCCGCGGTCCGACACGTCGGTTCGCCGAGTTTGTTTGGTGTGCGAAGTGTCCGGGTATCCGCACCGTATGAGACTCGGTGGCTTGTTCGGAACTCTCGTTCTCATCTGGTTGCTGATCGGCGTTCTGGCCGCATGGCAGCGGGATTATTTCCAGACCGGGACAACTGATTGCGCAACAGCGGGCCAGATCGCGCTCACTGTGCTGGCCGGACCGCTCAACTACGCCGGCGTGAATCCGAAGGTGGGCGAATGCCGCCTACCCGAACCCAGCGCGATGCCTGTCATCGCCAACCTTAAGTGAGGTCCTCATGATTGTTCTCGGAGCGATTCTGCTCATTCTCGGCCTGGTGCTCAACGTCTACTGGCTATGGGTGGTCGGGGTGATCTTGATGGTTGTCGGAGCGGTGTTCTGGCTGCTCGGCTCGATCGGGCGCCCGGTCGGTGGCCGCCGGGCCTGGTATTAGACCGCGAGGACGTACAGGACGACGTGTAGGAGGTGAACGATGCCGAACTCATCGATCAAGGACGAAAAGCTCTATCAAGATCTGCGTAAGCAAGGTGATTCGAAGGAGAAGGCGGCGCGCATCTCCAATGCGGCCGCGTCGCGTGGGCGTTCCAACGTGGGGCGTTCGGGCGGCAAGTCCGGCTCCTACGAGGACTGGACGGTATCCGACCTGCGAAGCCGCGCGAAAGAACTTGGGATCAGCGGCTATTCCGACAAGAACAAGAGCGAGCTGGTGAAGATGCTCAGGAACCACTGAGCGCAATCCACGCACGTCCCGAGCAGGGCCCCGCCGCGCGTCGGCGGGGCCCTTCTTCGATCATCGTCGGTTCGGCCCCTTGCGGGCGCAAATCGTTCTACCGTGGGAATCAGCCCCGAATGCCAGGGCGGAGCAATGGCGGAAGGAGCAGCCATGAAAGGCCCGAAGGATCCTGTCGATCATGCCCGCACGACGCGGCCGCATGCCGGGGAGTCGATGAAGGACAACATGATCATGCCCGCGCTGATCGTGATCGGCCTGGCGCTGGTGACGTTCGTCGGTTCCCTCGCCGCATTCGCCACCAGCCACCACGATGTGGGACTGGCCCTGGTGAGCCTCGCGGCCGCCGGGTTCGTCATCGGATCGTTGTGGTTGGCACTCGAGCACCTGCGGGTGCGGCGCATCGAAGACCGTTGGTACTCAGAGCATCCCGGCGTGATGAGGCAGCGCCCCAGCAGTTAGGTCCCACCGGGTTGTGCCTGCGGGCGATGCGGTCGCCCGCAGGCATCGGCGCGCGGGTACAGCAGTCTCAGAAGGTGGCGGCCAACACGATGAAGTCGAGCGCCAGCAGCGCCAGCCCGATGATCGGCACCAGGATGCCGCGGCGGGTGCGCGCGGCGAAAACGGTCAGCGCGATCACCACCACCGGAACCACCGGCGCCCCGTAGAACAGCACGCCGAACCAGAACTCACCCGGCCCCTGGTTCGCACACGCGTCGTCGGCGCAGCCGGCCATGCTCATCACCGCGCCCATGCCATACAGGAACACCGCGACTGCGGCCGGAATCGTGAGCAGCGCCAGCACCCATGTCGCCGAGATCCGCGTCTTGCGTGCGGCGTTCCCCGATGTCCCGGACTGTCCGATCTGTGCTTCGGTCATATGCGGCGGGTACCCAGTTTCGCGGCTTTGTGCACGGGTATCCGCACTGCATGACGAGGTTCGGATACACGCTGATGACAGAGCAGAGCGGCCCCAAAGATCTTGTTCGTTACGCCGTCGGCGCCGAACAGGTGGGATTCGACTTCGAGGTGTGCAGCGACCATTTCTCGCCCTGGCTGACCAGCCAGGGGCACGCCCCGAACGCATGGGCCGTGCTGGGGGCGGTCGCCCACGCCACTGAATCGGCGCACCTGTACTCGTATGTCACCTGCCCGACGATGCGCTACCACCCGGCCGTGGTGGCGCAGCAGGCCGCCACCGTCCAGATCCTGTCCGACGGACGGTTCACGCTCGGGTTGGGCAGCGGGGAGAACCTCAACGAACACGTCGTCGGAAAGGGCTGGCCGACCGTCGAACGCCGCCTCGACATGCTGGCCGAGGCCATCAAGATCATCCGGGAGTTGTTCACCGGCGATTTGATCGACTTCCGTGGTGAGTTCTTCGAGGTCGACTCCGCGCGGATCTGGGACGTCCCCGACGAGCCGGTGGGCATCGGTGTCTCCCTGACCGGCGAGAAGGCCGTCGAGAAGCTCGCGGTGGCGACCGACCACCTGATCAACGCCGCACCGGACGGGGCCGTGGTGGAGGACTGGCGCAAGCGCCGCCAGGCCACCGGCATTCTGCCCGAGGGTCGGGTCGTCGGACAGATACCCGTGTGCTGGGACCCTGACCGGGATGTCGCGATCGCCCGCGCGCACGACCAGTTCCGGTGGTTCGCCGGCGGCTGGGCGGTGAACGCCGACCTGCCCACCCCGGCCGGATTCGCTGCCGCCACACAGTTCGTGCGGCCCGAAGACGTGGCATCGGCCATCCCGTGCGGTCCCGATCTCGACGCAATCGTCGCCGCCGTGGACGAGTACCTTCAGGCCGGTTTCACCGACATCGCACTGATCCAGATCGGCGGTGACAGTCAGGAACGGTTCCTGGCCGAGGCCGCCAAGCCGCTACTCGCGGCGCTGCGCGACAGTGCCGGTTGAGCTGCCGGTTGAGCTGCCGGTCGAGCTGCCGGTCGACCTGCGGGACGCACCCGACATGGGCGTGCCGGACCGCATCGCGAACGGCCAGACGATCCAGAAACCCACGAACACAATCAGCGCCACCGCGCCCGCGATGAAGCCGGCGCGGCGGCTGGCGACGGTGTCGAAGATGATCAGCACCACCCCCGCCATCGCGAACCCGAGCAGCAGCAGTCCGGCATAGGCGCAGCGGTGCGCCGCGGTCACAACGAGGTTCATCCGGTGCCGACGAAACACCATGCGGTGCATGGCAACCGGCGCCACGAGCAGTGCGGTGGATCCGGCCGAGCAGCCGACGGTGATGAGGTACACCGTGCGCATCGTGGCGTCGAGAACCTCGAACTTCTCCTGGAACGGCAGGGTCAGCAGCAGGCCCGTCAGTAGCTGCACACCGGTCTGCACCACACGCAGTTCCTGCAGCAGGTTGTTCCAGTTACGGTCCAGCCGCTCGGCCTCGGTCTCGTTGCGCGCGACCCCGACGTGATTTTCGTGGTGTGCGCGCATGCCGTCGATCATGCAACGCCGACGACCGGTCGGCGCGGTTTTCGCGGACGGCGACGACCGGTGCCTACCGGGCGTTCGTCATGCCCGCCCCGTCGATGGCGGTCCGCGAGCTCATCCCATGCTCGGCACCGTCGCCGAGGAGCTCACAGCCCCTGTCGATGCGAGGTCGGTGCGATGGTCCTGAACCCCGGATCCCATCATGATCAGGACCTTCCGAACGTGTGCCGTATCGGTCCTGAGGGTCCGCAGCGCATCCGCTGTTTCATCGAACGGGAACCGATGCGTGATGAGACTTCTGAACGCAGCCGGGTTCTGAGCAATCAGGCCGAGACCGTCGGGGATCAGGCCGACGCTGTTGCGACTACCGAGGACGTCCAGCTCCTTGAAGGCGATGGTTCGATGCGGCAGCGTGACATCCCGATCAGAGATTCCGACGACAACGACCCGGCCGGCATGGGCGACGACGTCCATGGCGGAGGCGAGGGCCGTGGGCGACCCCGTGGCCTCGATGACGAGGCTGACAGCCCGTGCTGGGTCGCTTCCGGCTGCATCGGCGACCTCTTCGTGCGACGGACACCGTTGTCCCGGAGCCAGCGCGATGGTCGCAACTGCACCGAAGCGCTCGGCGAATCTCGCGCGCTCCTCGATGGTGTCGACCGCGACGACATCGACACCAGATTGACGCAGTGCCATGGTCGTGATGAGACCGATTGGTCCGCAGCCCAGCACGAGAGCGAGTTCGCCGGCAACGGGCCGTCCGCGCCGGACTGCCTGCAGCGCAATGCTGGCAGGCTCGCTCAGGGGAGCCAGTTCAGATGGCACGGCATCTGGCACCTGATGTAGCGCCGAGACCGGGACGACGACTCGGGACGCGAGCGTGCCGTCCTCGTAACATCCGAGCACCGATACGCGTTCGCATACGTTTTCGCGTCCGGTGCGGCAGGCATGGCAGTCTCCGCACGAGCGCACCGGGGAGATCACGACCCGCGTTCCGGTCATGGAGGCGTCGGCCGGATCTGCGACGGACTCGACGGTCCCCGCGGCCTCGTGTCCCTGGACGATGGGGAACGGGTTGAGGTATTCACCCTCCCAGATGTGCAGGTCGGTGCCGCAGAGCGTGACGTGCTCGATGCGCACAACGGCCTCGCCACTGTGCGGCGATGCGATCTTGCGGTCCTCAAATGTGAGTCGGCCGGGACTGACGGTGCGTGCGACGCGGCTCGTGGTCACCTGCGGTCCTCCTGACCGACTGTCCAGACGGCGAGTTCCCACGCGCGGACGTCGGTCATGCTGCGCCTCCTTCCGACGTTGCAGGGGTTCTCTGCGCGGCCGTCACAGGGTCAGTGAAGGGCACGGCGTCGGCTGCCGTGGGGATGGCGCCGTCCCGGACGAGCGCCTCTTGGATCGCCGACGGAGACAAGGCACGGGGAGGTACGCCCTGCCCGGCCGCGAGAGCAGCGGCGGTCCCAGCGGCCTGGCCCATCGCCATGACGGTGCCCATGTGCCGCAGTCCGGCCATGCCTTCGCGGGTCGCGGACACGCATCGGCCGGTTGTGATCAACCCGTCGACGTTGCGAGGCAGTAGTGCTCGGTACGGGATCTGAAACGGACGGTCGGGAACCGCGAGGGACAGGCCGGCGCCTGCGGAGTGGTGCGTGTCGAGTGGACCGGCGCCCAGGGCTATTGCGTCGTCGAATGAGTTGCCTGCGATGACGTCATCCCCGGTGATGACGTAATCGCCGATGACGCGCCAGGTCTCTCGAACCCCGATCCACGATGCGAGCGTGCCGAGACGAGCGTTTTCGAAGCCGGGCACTTCTGCGCGTAGGAACGGGATGAGTCGACTCACGAGCTGACGGCCCTCGATCTCGGCCAGTGCCAATTGCCGCTCATCAGTGCCGTCGCGTTCGGAGACGCGTGTCATCAGGACGATCGCGTCATCGCCGTGTGGTGAGCTGAGCACGGACAGGAGCTTCTGCGTGAGTACGCCGCGCTCGAGGCCGCGCCTCGCGAGTTGCTGCTTGGCCGGTTGCGGAAGGCGACGGAATCGAGCGACATCGACGTTGACGAGCCGTGCTACTTGGGTCATCGGCTGGCGCCGGCGAGGATCTTGCCGCGCTTCTTCACGTGCTGCCCCCGCTGAGACTGCGATCGAGCCGTTGGCGCTTGCGTCGATGATCGTTTTGCTGCGCAGAACTTTTCGGCCGATCACCCCTTGATAGACGACCCCGGCGCAGCCGCCGTCTTCTTTCCATGCGGCGATCGCTTGCGCATGAAGGTACGGATGTACGCCTGCTTCGACGAGCATCTCGTCGAGCACGATCTTGAGCGTCTCTGGGTCGAACGGAAAGGTGATGACATCCAGCGACTGGTCGCTGGCTTCAGCGAGTACGTACCGCCTGAAACCGCTCGAGGCTCCACGATGCTCAAGGCGCTGAGTCAGTTCGTAGCCGATACCTCCGACCACCCGATGGTCCTTCCAATAGAAGCCCATGAAGCTCGCGACCATCGCTCCGGTCGCCGTGCCGCCGAGGAAGGCGGCACGTTCGATGAGAGCGGTTCGAGCACCGCCACGAGCAGCCGCAATCGCAGCGGCGACGCCCGAGGGACCGCCGCCGACGACAACGACGTCGTACTCACCGGCGACCGGGACGGTGCCGCCGTCAATCCAGACCTGTTCGCCTGCACCCCGATTGGACCGGCGGCTCATGACACTCCCGCCTCGACGATCACGGCGGCAATGCGCTCCGGATCGGTGAAGAGAACCTCGTGACCGCCCCGAACGCGGTGAACGCGTACGTTTCCGAGCCGCTCGATCATGGCCTCTCGGTCCAGCCCCCGAGGCAACGCCCGGTCGTCGACGGCATCGATGTAGTGCATCGGCAAACTGGATCGATAGAAGCGCCGCAGGTCGAGTCGTTCCGTCTTCGGGCCGCGCGGCTCGGGGGAGAGGAGGGCATGCCAAGCCGCCGCTTGCTCTGGCTCGACGTCGGGAACGAATACCTCCCTCCACACCTGTAGCGACAGGGACTCGGACGATCCGGTTGCCGGGGCGTGCTTTTCGGCGGCAGGGATCGACGGTTGCTCGACTTCGTCGGTGACACTGTGACCCGGTCGTGGCACAAATGCGCTCCAGAAGATGAGCCGAGTGATTCGATCCGGGATCTCCTCGGCGACCCTTGCGATGATGGTGCCGCCGAAACTGTGGCCGACGAGCACGATCTCATGTAGGTCACGGGTGCGGCAGTAGTCGACGACGGACTGAACACCGTCGTCAATGGATACGTTGGTGTCGGCCCCGTGCCCATGTCCGGCCACAGTCGGCGCGTACGCGCGGTGGCCGAGACCGCGGATCGCGGCAGCGACAGGTTCGAGCAGGGTGCCATCATGCCAACTGCCGTGCACGATCACGAAATCAGTCACACCGCCTCCTTGTGCACCGGCGCAGTCAGGTTGAGCAAGGCGGAGTCGTCCTGTTCGGAGTCGTCGTGCGCCACCGTGCCGTACGCGGCGAGAGCACACAGGACAAGAAGGGCAATCGCGTAGCAGGACACCGACAACGGGCCACCCCACGCCACGAGCAGTGCGGCGATGAAGGGCGCCGTCCCGCCGGCAATCGCAGCGGAGAACTCGCGGGAGACCGCTACTCCGGTGAAACGCGTCCGGCGTGTGAACAGGCTCGCCAGCAACGCTCCCTGCGCACCGGCCATGACGTAGAAACCGATCGAGAACAGCAGGAAGGCAGCCCAGATCCGCGGAAGGTTCTGCGAATCGATGAGCCAGAAGAACGGAAGCGCCGCGACCGCGGTGATGAGCGCACCGAGGATGAACGTCCCGCGCTTCGTCCAGCGATCCGCCAGGAACCCACTGAGGACGGTGATGCCGATGCCGACGAGGTAAACCACGATGTGGATCGTCGTGAGATCGGCCGCGGTGACACCGCCGTGCTGGGCGGCGTAACTGGTGCCGAACACGACAGGGACGTAGAAGCCGATGTTCGGACCGAAGCTCGCCAGGATGCCGAGTATGAGATTGCGGGGCGACTGACGAATCAGAGCCACGATCGGCAGCTGACGCGCCCCGGTGGGGCGGTCCGATTCAAAGCCCGGCACCTCAAGCACTTTGCGGCGAACGTATACGGCGACGCCAAGCATCACAACGCTCAGAACGAAGGGCACTCGCCAGCCCCAAAGCAAGAAGGCATCATCTGACATCACGGCTGCGGGGATCGTGAAGGCGACCGCCGACAGCACCGAACCGATCGCAGCGCCGATGCCGGGCGCAGCACCCATGATTCCCTTGCGGTCCGGTGGCGCGAACTCGACCGCCATGGTTCCGGCGCCGGCATATTCGGCGCCCGCGGCGAAGCCTTGGACGAGCCGCAACGCCACCAGGAACAGCGGTGCACTTGCCCCGACCGTGGCGTAGCCGGGCAACACACCCATCAACGCGCTCGCAGTACCCATGATCACGAGGGTGAGGATCAGTACCTTCTTGCGGCCGATGCGATCGCCGAGCTGCCCGAATACGAGGGCGCCGAGTGGACGCGCGAGGAATCCGACGCCGAAGGTGGCGAATGCCGCGAGCGTGGCGAGGGTGGGGTCCTCTTTCGGGAAGAAGACAGTCGCGAACACCAAGGCGCTCGCCGTGCCATACAGGATGAAGTCGTACCACTCGAGTGCGGTGCCGATCATCCCGGCGCGAAACACGCGCCGGGCAATGACTTCGTTGTCCATTGTCGCTCCGTTGTCCATCGTCTTTGACCGCGGCCAATCGCGATGCTTTCGAGGTCTGTAGAGGCTCGCCTCAGTTATCGGTGGTGGCTGCGCCAGCAGTTGATCTTTCGAGATGTAACCAGGGATCAGGTAGCCTGCGCCAAGACTTGTTTTGGTCCGCAGAGATGCCTGAAAAGCATCGAAAGGTGGGCGTTCGATGGAACTCAGACACCTTCGTTACTTCCTCGTGGTGGTGGAAGAAGGCTCGTTGGGACGCGCCGCGGCGCGGCTGCACGTGGCACAGCCGTCCCTCGGTAGGCAGATGACCGATCTTGAGCGCCAACTGGGCCAGCGTCTGTTCGAACGGGATGCCCGCGGGATGCGGATAACGCCCGCCGGGAGGGCCCTCGTCGCACATGCACGGGAGATCGTCCGACTCGCCGATGCAAGCCGTGAGGTCGTGGCGAGCGGGGTGCCCCGCGAGCGGGTATCCCTCGGTGTCGGACCGACTGTCGACGCCGACTGGCTTTTGCAGCTTGTCGAGGCATCCAAGGGACAGTCCCCACACGTCACTCTGCGTATCGACGAGATGCTGAGCGGGGAGCTCATCGGTGCAGTGGCGAGTGGCGATCTCGATGTCGCCGTCTCCTCACGTCGGCCGGGGGATCAGGTTCAGTCCGTCTTGCTTTGGGCTGAGCCCTTCGGTCTCGCGATCGGTCCGTCAGGTCGCCTGAAGGGCCTTGGAGAGGTCGCGGCTCGGGACCTTGATCACGCGCGAGTGCTTGCTTTCGCTCGTGAACAGACTCCTCCGGAGCACAATGAGGCCATCCGTGAGATCGAGACGGAGAGTCCACGGGTCCGATGGGAGTTCGCGCGATTCTCGACCAGCGCGCATGCGAACGCGATGGCAGTGGATGCAGATGCCATCCTCTGCGGCGAGGCTGCGGCACGCCGGCTCCCGCCGACCTGGCGGTGGCTCCCGCTCGGCCGATTACGTACGGAGATGCACGCGTGGTTGACGTGGCGTCCAGGTAGCGGAGACCGAGTGCTACAGCTTGTCGAGCTGATCAAGGGCATCGCTCCGCCAAGTGGCGCTCGTCTGTTCGAACCCCGGGCACCTTCGATGTGAGTCGCGGGGAAGCCGAAATATCATGCGGTGCAAGGCAACCGGAGCCAACTGCGGCAGGCTGGCGGTCGCCCGCGCGCGGTCGCCGCGGTTTTCGCCGACGCCGAACGCTGGTACAAGGCGGGTACAAACCGGGTGATTCTGGGTACACACGGGATATGGACGGCGGTTCGCCGCACACCCTGAGGCGCCTTCTCATCTCCGTCGCGCTGGTATTGGCGGTGGTGATCGCGATCATCGCCGCGGTGTACGCGATGGCGTTCATCATGCTGGCGCCGATGATGACCTGAGGTGGTCACGGGTTTCCCGGATGCTGACGCTGGGCATCCGGTGGGCGGACAGCGCAAGCGAACGACAGAAACTTTCACGTCGGACCCGAGAGGAAGTGGTCACAGTGCCGAAGACAACCCGGCAGGGCACGGCCAAGAAGAGCGAACTGCCGAGCACCCTGCAGAAGTCGGAGGCCAAGGCCCAGCGGACTTTTGCCAAGGCGCACGACGCGGCGGCCGAAGAGTACGGCGAGGGAGAGCGGGCCCACCGGGTCGCCTACTCCGCGCTCAAACACAGCTACGAGAAGGTGGGCGATCACTGGGAGCCCAAAAAGCGTCGCGGCCCGTCGGATCAGCGGGCCCGCGGCGGCGGGCCGGACGCCAAAGGCCAGACGGCCGAGGGCGTCGACGCCCACGCCAGCAAGGCGCACCTGCTGCAGATCGCCCGGCGCCTCGACATCCCGGGCCGCTCCACGATGAACAAGAGCGATCTGGTCAGCGCCATCGAGAAGGCGAACCGGCGCGAAACCCGGGCCCGGCGTTGACCTGGCACCGCGGGCCGCGTGATCCGGCAGCGGGAGAGGGAGTGCTGTGGTGAATCCACCTACGCCGCTGAGGTACTGTCGGTCACAAATTCCAGGAGGTCAGATGGCGGAAACACCCGCTCGGGGCGAGCGGTCGGTCGAGATCCGCGTCGCCGCGATGTTGGAGAACCTCGCGGTGGTGCGCACGGTGGTGGCGGCGATCGCCACCTTCGAAGACCTCGATTTCGACGTCGTCGCGGATCTGCGGTTGGCGGTCGACGAGGCGTGCACGACGTTGATCAGGTCGGCGGTGCCTGACGCGACGCTCGTCCTACGGGTGGATCCCGGTCCCGATGCGGTGGTCATCTCCGCGTCGACGGTGTGCATCGGTGGCAACGTCGTCGAGCCCGGCAGCTTCAGCTGGCACGTGCTCAGTTCGCTCACCGATGAGGTGAACACCTTCTCCGACGGGACCAGACCCGAGGACGGGCAGGTGTTCGGCATCACCATGACCACGAGGCGAGCGAGCCTGCTGCGGTGACGTCCGAATACGCAGACGTTCTCGACATGTTCCGGGAGCTGGCGGCCGCGGCCGAGGGTTCGCCGGGATACGTCCGCCAGCGCGAGAAGATCGTCGAGCGGTGCCTGCCGCTCGCCGATCACATCGCGCGCCGGTTCGACGGTCGAGGGGAACCGCGCGAAGACCTCGTGCAGGTGGCCCGCGTGGGCCTGGTGAATGCCGTCAACCGGTTCGACGTCGAGGCCGGGTCCGACTTCGTGTCGTTCGCGGTGCCCACCATCATGGGCGAGGTCCGCAGGCACTTCCGTGACAACAGTTGGTCGGTGAAGGTGCCGCGGCGGCTCAAGGAACTGCACCTGCGGCTCGGGGCCGCGACGGCCGAGCTGTCGCAGCGGTTGGGCCGTGCCCCCACGGCCTCGGAGCTCGCCCAGGAACTCGACATGGACCGCGAAGAGGTCGTGGAAGGCCTCATCGCGGGCAGCTCGTACAACACGCTTTCCATCGACAGCGGCGGTGGGGGTGACGAAGAGGCGCCTGCGATCGTCGACACACTCGGCGACCTCGACATGGGTCTCGACCAGATCGACAACCGCGAGTCGCTGCGTCCGCTGCTGGCCAGCCTCCCGGAGCGGGAGCGCACGGTGCTGGTGCTGCGGTTCTTCGAGTCGATGACGCAGACCCAGATCGCCGAGCGGGTGGGCATCTCGCAGATGCATGTATCGCGGTTGCTGGCCAAGTCGTTGGCGCGTCTGCGCGACCAGTTGCAGTGACGGTGCGGCATGGCGCCGGGTCCCGTGGTCGCAGGAGTGGTACTCGCCGCCGGGGCAGGCACGCGGTTCGGCATGCCGAAAGTCCTTGCCGCTGAAGGTGAATGGCTGAAATCTGCGGTGCGCGCCCTGGTGGACGGCGGCTGTGCGCACGTCGTCGTCGTGCTCGGTGCGGCGGTCGTCGACGTACCGGAGCCGGCGCGGGCGGTGGTGGCCACCGACTGGTCCGACGGGTTGTCGGCATCGCTGCGCACCGGGATCGAGGCCGCCGAGCAGACCGGCGCGGATCTGGTCGCGCTGCACCTCGTCGACACCCCCGACATCGGTGGTGGTGTCGTCGCCCGGGTGGTCGCGGCGGCCGGTGGGACCGGCCTGGCGCGCGCGGTCTACGACGGCACGCCCGGGCACCCCGTGGTGATCGCCCGCACGTACTGGCCGGAGCTACTGGGCAGTCTGCACGGCGACGAGGGCGCCAGGCCCTTCCTGCGCGGGCGCACCGACGTGGTCGCCGTGGAGTGCGGGGATCTCGCCACCGGGGCGGATATCGACGTCAGTCCGTGACGGGTGCGCCCGAGGAGTTGCCCGACTCGTGCGGGGTGAGTCCAAGCATCGCCCCGGCGAACCGACGCACGCAGTCCTCGGCGATCCGTGCGGCGTCGGCATGCCCGGTCCTGGCCCTGCTGTGCACCTCTGCCGTGGCGGGGTCGAGGGTGACCTCGGCGAGCATCTCGCCGGTGGTGGGTTCACACACCGCCCACGAGTAGCACGTGTCGGACGCCCACTGCGCCTCACGCCTGGTGACGTGGTCGGGGTCGGTCTTGCCGAGGTCGGCCAGTGCCGGGCGATCGTCCATCAGATCGTCGGCCCGCAGCGCACGCAGATACCAAGCGCCTGCATTGATCTCGACAGGTTCCATGGTGTCCTCTCGAATGGGCCGGACCGCTGATGCCCCAGATGCTCCAAATGCCGCGAGGCTGTAGTTACCGGTGAGTGCTCTCGCACAATTCCACGGTAACTACAGCCTCGGCGTTCAAGTCCGGGCCGGTGCGGCCTACTTGATCTCGGCGATGACGGTGCCCTGCGTGATGGCGGCACCGGCCTCGACGGCAAGACCGGTGATGGTGCCGTCCTTGTGGGCGGTGACCGGGTTCTCCATCTTCATGGCCTCCAGGACCACCACGAGATCACCCGCGGAGACCTCCTGGCCCTCCTCGACGGCGACCTTGACCACGGTGCCCTGCATCGGCGCGGTCACGGCGTCACCCGATGCGGCCGCGGCGCCGCCGCCGCCACGCTTGCGCGCCTTCGGCTTCTTGCGGAGGACGCCCGCGGCAGCGGCACCGCCGCCACCGATGGCGAGATCGCCGGGCAGCGACACCTCCAGCCGGCGCCCGCCGACCTCGACCACCACGGTCTGTCGCGGGACGGTGTCCTCTTCCTCGATCGGGTCGCCGCCGGTGAACGGTTCGACGGTGTTGTCCCACTCGGTCTCGATCCAGCGGGTGTGCACGTCGAACTTCTCGCCGTCACCGATGAACGCGGGATCGGACACCACGGCGCGGTGGAACGGGATGACGGTGGCCAAACCCTCGACGGTGAACTCGGCCAGCGCGCGGCGGGAGCGCTCGAGGGCCTCCTCGCGGGTCGCGCCGGTGACGATCAGCTTCGCCAGCATCGAGTCGAACTGGCCGCCGATGACCGAACCGGTCTCCACGCCGGAGTCCATGCGGACGCCGGGGCCGGTGGGGGCGACGAACTTGGTGACCGGGCCGGGCGCGGGCAGGAAGCCGCGGCCGGCGTCCTCACCGTTGATGCGGAACTCGAAGGAGTGGCCGCGCGGCGTCGGGTCCTCGGTGATGTCCAGCGGCTCGCCGTTGGCGATGCGGAACTGCTGACGCACCAGGTCGATACCCGAGGTCTCCTCGGTGACGGGGTGCTCCACCTGCAGGCGGGTGTTGACCTCGAGGAAGCTGATCAATCCGTCCTGGCCGACCAGGTACTCGACGGTGCCCGCGCCGTAGTAACCGGCCTCCTTGCAGATGCGCTTGGCGGACTCGTGGATCTCCTTGCGCTGCGCGTCGGTGAGGAACGGTGCGGGCGCTTCCTCCACCAGCTTCTGGAAGCGACGCTGCAGCGAGCAGTCGCGGGTGCCCGCGACGACGACGTTGCCGTGCTGATCGGCGATGACCTGGGCCTCGACGTGGCGCGGCTTGTCCAGGTAGCGCTCGACGAAGCATTCGCCGCGGCCGAACGCGGCGACGGCCTCGCGGACCGCCGACTCGTACAGCTCGGGGATCTCCTCGATGGTGCGGGCGACCTTCATACCGCGACCGCCGCCGCCGAACGCGGCCTTGATCGCCACCGGGACACCGTGCTCCTCGGCGAACGCGACGACCTCGTCGGCGTTCTTGACCGGATCCGGGGTGCCGGGGACCAGCGGGGCCTTGGCCCGCGCCGCGATGTGCCGCGCGGTCACCTTGTCGCCGAGGTCACGGATGGACTGCGGGCTGGGCCCGATCCAGATCAAACCGGCGTCGATGACGGCCTGGGCGAAGTCGGCGTTCTCGGAGAGGAAGCCGTAGCCCGGATGGATGGCGTTGGCGCCGGACTTCTCCGCGGCGTCGAGGATCTTCTCGAAGACCAGGTAGGACTCGGCCGAGGTCTGGCCACCCAGCGCGAAGGCTTCGTCGGCGAGGCGGACGTGCGGTGCGTCGGCGTCGGGCTCGGCGTAGACGGCCACGCTGGCCAATCCCGCGTCCTTGGCGGCGCGGATCACCCGGACCGCGATCTCCCCGCGATTGGCGACCAGCACCTTGGAGATCTTTGAGCTGGCGTGGTTGGCCACGGTGCCTCCTCGGCAGTTCTCTAAGAAACGTCTTTAAGAATCTATCGCGGGCAGTTTATGCGCCGCGCATCGAGCCTGTTCCACGCGGGCCGGTTACCCGTGGGTAAGTTCTGTCGTAATGCATTGGGTGTGGCGGTTTTCGGTCGCCGATCGGGCGCTGGCCAGCGGAAACTGCTGCGTTGGCCGGTGCGGCTGCAACTGTACTGTGACCTTCCTTATGGTCGAATTTTTCTGATCCGCATCGGGGTGTCGTTGGACTACCCGCTCCGGCCTGCTTCCGAACGCAGGCGGTGACGATGGCGGTGGCCGGGGTGCCGACGGATGTGTATGTGTGCGCCGAAGCCGTTGCGGTGCAATGGTTTTGCGGCTCAGGCCGCGCGCAGCCGCCGTTTGATCCTGGTCAGCATCGCCGACATGCCGCGCAGCCGCAACGGACTGATCAGCGCCGCCAGACCGAGATCGGAGTAGAAATCGTCGGGCACCGCGAGGATGTCGTCCGCGGGCTGCCCGTCCAGACCGGCCGCGAGGATCGCCGCGAAACCCCGTGTGGTCGGGGCCTCGGCGGGCGCGCTGAAGTACAGACGCACCGACTCCGGGTTCGACGCGTCGACGTCGAGGAACAGCGGTGACTGGCACTCGGGTACCGGTTCCATCGCCGCCTCCTCGAGGTGGGCGGGCAGCGGCGGCAGTTCGTTGGCGAACTCCAGCAGCAGCTGCAGCTTGTCCTGGCCGGCCATTTCCCGGAAGTCCGAGACCACCTCGGCCAGGGCGGCCGGCATGGTCATGGTGCCGAACCCGGATCCGGACCGACCGCCACGGGCACGCGCACCGCGTTGCCCCATTCGGTCCACGAACCGTCGTAGTTGCGGACGCCCGGATAGCCGAGCAGGTGCGTCAGCACGAACCAGGTGTGGCTGGACCGCTCGCCGATGCGGCAGTACACCACTGTTTCCGGGGTCCCGTCGTCGGACGGCTTGAGGAAGCGGTAGAGCTCCTCGAGCTCGGTGCGGCTGCGGAACTGGCCGTTGTCTTTCGCGGCCTTGGCCCACGGGATGGATTTGGCGGTGGGGATGTGACCACCCCGCAACGCGCCCTCCTCCGGATAGTCCGGCATGTGGGTCCGTTCGCCGGTGTACTCCTGCGGCGAGCGGACGTCGATCAGCGGTTGCTTGCCGAGGATCTCCAGCACGTCGTCCTTGAACGCGCGGATGGGCGCGTCGTTGCGCTCCACCACCGGGTATCCGCTCGACTGGCGCGTCGGCACGTCGAGGGTGGTGTCGCGACCGTGGGAGACCCATAGGTCGCGGCCACCATCGAGCAGGCGCACATCAGGGTGACCGAACAGCGTGAAAACCCAGAGGGCGTAGGCGGCCCACCAATTGCTCTTGTCGCCGTAGATGACGACGGTGTCGTCGCGGCTGATGCCCTTGCGGTCCATCAACGCGGCGAACTGCTCGCCGTTGATGTAGTCCCGCACGTGCGGGTCGTTGAGATCGGTGTGCCAGTCGATCTTCACCGCACCGGGAATGTGGCCGGTGTCGTAGAGGAGGACATCCTCGTCGGACTCGACGATGGCCAGACCGGGCCGACCGAGGTTACTGGCGAGCCAATCGGCGGTCACCAGGCGTTCCGGGTGGGCGTATTCGGCAAGAGTGGGGCTGGGATCTGCAGGCAGCGACACACCATGAGCCTACCGCCGAGACCGGCGACGCTGTCGTGGCAGTGGGGCGAAACCACCTGATCGCCGCCGCGAATTGCCGCAAGGATGCCCCGTTCGGCGGCGTTGATATAGATCGAGTTGGTCCTTCTCAAATGCCTCCGGAGGTGTCAGGAAGGGATCTGTAACTGATCCTTTGTGGGGTCCGCGTGTTGTCGCACGTGGGACCTCCTGACACACCCCGGAGGTGTTTTGTGTCTGTGCAGTGTGCTCCAGTCACGTCGTCCACGATCGTCGTTGCTGTTGATGTGGGCAAGACCTCGGCCTTGTTTTCGGTGACCGATGCTGCACGTCATCTGCTGGTCAGCCCGACAGAGTTCACGATGAACCGCTCAGGCTTGGGTGCTGCGGCGGCGAGCGTGATGGCGGCAGTTCCGGTGTCGGGGCAGGTCAAGGTGGCAGTGGAGGCTGCTGGCCACTATCACCGCCCAGTGCTTGATCACCGCTGGCCCGATGGCTGGGAGGTGTTGGAGCTCAATCCCGCCCATGTCGCCGAGCAGCGCCGCGCGCAGGGCCGACGCCGGATCAAGACTGACGTGATCGATCTGGAGGCGATCACCGAGCTGGCGCTGGCCGGGCGCGGGCGCGCCATCGCCGACCGCGATGTCGTGATCGGCGAGCTCAGCGCCTGGGCGGGACACCGAAGCCGGCGGGTCACCACGCGCACGGCGACAAAGAATCAGTTGCTCGGGCAGCTGGATCGGGCGTTTCCTGGGCTGACCCTGGCGCTGCCGGATGTGTTGGCCACCAAGATCGGCCGGCTGGTCGCCGCGGAGGGGGGTGTCAGATGTTCTGTGTAGGTCCTAACGGAAGGATCGCAGGACGTGACGGATGGCAAGGACGTCGATGTGACGCTGGCTGAGGCGGGTTCCACGGTGGAGATGGCTGAGGCGTTGCGGGCCTCGGGGGCTGTCGATGATCTGCTGGCTCAGATCGACACTGGCGAGGTCGCCCTGACCGGTGAGGGTGGCTTGCTGCCCGGGCTGATCAAGCTGGCTTTGGAACGCGGCCTGGCCGCCGAGCTGACCGATCATCTGGGCTATGAGAAGGGCGACCCGGCCGGCCGATCGCTGCCCAATTCCCGCAACGGCAGTTCACCCAAGACGGTGGCCACCGAGGCCGGCCCGGTCCCGTTGGACGTTCCGCGCGATCGGGATGGCTCGTTCACCCCACGGCTGGTACCCAAGGGGCAGCGTCGTACCGGCGGGCTCGATGACATGATCATTTCACTGTATGCCGGCGGAATGACGTTGCGCGACATCCAATTTCACCTCCAGTCGACGATCGGTACCGAGGTGTCGCATGAGACGATCTCCAAGATCGTCGATGAGATCTCCGATGAGGTCCTGGCCTGGCAGCGTCGCCCGCTGGACCCGATCTACCCGGTGATCTACCTCGACGCGATCATCGTCAAGGTCAAAGACGGCGGCCACACCCGCAACAAGGCTGCTCACATCGCCGTGGGCGTGGATATGGCCGGGATCAAGCATGTCCTGGGGATCTGGGTCCAGCAGAACGAAGGGGCGGCGTTTTGGGCGGCGGTGTGCGCCGATCTGGCCAACCGCGGCATCCGCGACGTACTCATCGTGTGCTGCGACGGACTCACCGGCTTCCCGGAGGCGATCGCGGCGACCTGGTCACAAGCGGCGGTTCAGACATGTGTGGTGCATCTGATCCGCAACGCGCTGCGGTTCGTGTCCTACAGCGACCGCAAAGCCGTGGCCGCCGCACTCAAACCGGTCTACACCGCACCCGACGCCGAAGCCGCCCGGGCGGAATTGGATGCGTTCGCCGCCTCGGAGCTCGGCAAGAAAAACCCCACAGTGACCAAGGTATTCGAGCGGGCGTGGGAGCAGTTCATCCCGTTTCTGGCGTTCCCGCCCGAGTTGCGGCGGGTGATCTACACCACCAACTCGATCGAATCGCTGAACTACCAACTGCGCAAGGTCACCAAGAACCGCAGCCAGTTCCCCAACGACGCATCCGTCGTGAAACTGCTCTGGCTGGCCATCTGCAACATCGAAGACAAACGCGCCGCCGAGCGTGCAAAGGAACGCGGTCAGAAACGCTGCCGAACAGCCCCCGGACGCCTCGTCGAAGGCCAGGTCGTCACCAACTGGAAAAAGGCACTCGAACAACTCACCCTGGTCTACCCAGACCGCATCGAACGCTATCTGTAAGCACCACAACCGAAAGTTTCAGACAACCGATCTACACAGAAAACTTGACACGCTCCCGCGGAGTTCTCCGACCCCTGCCGGCTGGCCGCCCTCGGAGTGAATCGGCTGATCCGTTTCGCCGCGGCACGCGACCTGCAGCTGCGCCGTCCCGTCGCCGAGCGGCTGGTCGCCGCAGCCCGCGATGCGCTGCCTACCCGGGACGCGGCGATCTCCCGCCAGATCCTGGCCGCCGACCTGAACCTGCTCGCCGACCTAGATTCACAGATCCAGGCCGCTGAGGCCGCGTTGGCAGTGCTGTTGCCGCGCAGCCCGTTCGCCACCCTGACCACCGTTCCGGGTTGGGGTGTGGTGCGAGTAGCCAATTACGCAGCAGCCCTGGGTGATCCGTCCCGTTGGCCCGGCCCGCGACAAATCTACCGGGCCTCGGGACTCTCACCGATGCAGTACGAATCCGCCCACAAACGCCGTGACGGCGGCATCAGTCGCGAGGGCAGCGTGGCCTTGCGCCGCGCCTTGATCGACCTCGGCCTCGGCCTATGGCTGACCGAACCGGCGGCCAAGGCTTACGCCGGCGGACTCAAAGCTCGCGGCAAACGTGGCGGGGTCATCGCCTGTGCGCTGGCCCACCGTGCCAACCGCATCGCCCACGCCTTGGTGCGCGACCACACCGCCTACGACCCGGCCCGCTGGGTTTGACCAACCTCGCCATCGACGAAAGGACCAGCCTCAATCCCACCTTCACAAGTCCCGTCGGCAGTGCCACGCTGAACAGACGGGACGAAGGGCCGGATCAGATGCCGCCGGCGTTATGGCGGACCTCCGCAGGTTACGCCGCGTCTAACTTGGCACCCGACCCTTCGCCTCCAAGGCAGCCCGAACGACGCCAGATGACCCCTGCCGAGGTCGCATACGTCAACGTGGGCGCCCGGCCCCCCGGTCAGTCCCTGGCCAGCCACCGACACCACACACGAACCCACAACACCCGCATCCCGGATGTCGGTGCCTTGCACCCACCAACAGTCTTGACACGACCTACAGCCAGTTAGGCTCCACCCGTGGCAGTCGCGATACTGGTTCTGATCGTCGGGATTCCGGGTGGTCTGTTCATCCTGCTGCGGCCGCGCAAGCTGTGGTGGGCGACCGAGTCGTGGAAATACCGGAATCCGGAGGCCAACGAACCCAGCGATGCGTCCTATGCGATGACGTCGCTGAGCGGGCTCTTCGTCATCGGGGCGTCGATCTTGCTGGCGGTGCTGGCGTGGTCGGCCGAAAGCGACCGGAAAGAGCACGAAGCCGAACGCAAACAGCGCGACGAGTGGAAGGCGGCGGTCGAGGCCTACCAGCCGCCGGCACCCGAGAAGCGCGGCACGCTGCCGGTGATCGGCTATGTGTCGGACCCGGCTGCACCGCAACGACCGGCCGAGGTGTATTACCTGGCACCGCCTGGAAGCGGGTATCTGGAGGTTCGGAATTACGCGGGTAAGCGCGGGCTGGCGCAATGCGTCACGTCGGTCGGAGCACGGTCCGCGGACGGGGCGCCTGCCCACTTGTCTGTCGAATTGCTCTGGGCCCCCGACGTTCCGCAGAAGGACAGCGCCGCGTCGGACAAGTGCACAACCCGCGACATCGCGTCGACACACGAGGTTAGGTCCGACCGCATCGCGGTCCCTCAGGGCGCGGGCCTGGTGACCGACTCACCCATCGTCGACCGGGACGGTAACGTGCTGGTGCCCGCGGGACCCGCCAATGCGGTGCCGAAACTCGACCGGCCCCCGCGATGACGGATCAGGCCGTGAACACCACCTCGTACGCCACGGCGTAGCGGCGCGGACCGGACTTGGTGCGGAACAGCGAGCCGCCGTCCTGGCACCACGTGACGACCCGCAGCAGGCGTTTGCCGGGGGCGAGTCGCTTGGCGATCACATCGGCGAATGCGGCGCGCAGCCGCTCCAGGTCATGCGTTTCGATGTCACGCCCGACGCGGACGTCCCACATGGTTTCTTCGACCGGCATCGCCCCAGTGTCGAGGCGGTGTGAGCGAATTCACAGCTTTGCACGCGGCGTGCCGCCCCACCGAGTTTGTTGCAATTTGGTCACTGTCGGGTCAGCGGGGCATCACGACACGCATTCTGCGCGAAAGCGTGTCGTGGCCGGCCGGATGATGCTCGCTCACCGGCCGTTGGTGCACCACAGGTCCGCGATCGAGACATCCAGGCGCGCGAACAACACCCGCAGCACAGGCAGACTCAACCCGATCACGTTGGACGGATCGCCCTCGATCCGGTCGATGAACCAGCCGCCGAGCCCGTCGAGCGTGAACGCGCCTGCCACCCAGAGCGGTTCGCCGCTTTGCACATACGCCGTCAGATCCTCGGGCGAGGGGGTGCCGAAATGCACTGTGGTGCCAGATGTTTCGGTGACAGTGCCGACGATCTCACCGTCGCGCAACCGGATCACGCAGTGCCCGGTGAGCAGATCCGCTGACCGCCCGGCAATGCTCTGCCACTGACGTCGCGCGGCCTGAGCCGAACCGGGCTTGCCGCACAACTTCCCGTCGAGAAGCAGCATCGAATCGCAGCCGATCACGACCGCGTCGGCAACCTCGGAATTCGGCAGGCGCGTGACGACCTCGGCCGCCTTGGCCGACGCCAATGCCGCGACGATTTCATCCGGAGCAGCCGACGGGTGCGCGGCGATGATCGCGTCCTCGTCGACATCCGAGACCACGACGAGCGGTTCGATACCGGCGTTGCGCAACACGCTCAGCCGGCCCGACGACGCGGAACCCAGAACAACCCGGGTCATGAGCGGCTCACCGCCGCATGTGGGTCCGTTCCAGCAACGTCACCCGCTGCCAGCTGAAGATCGAATACCGCAACTTGTCGACCGGGTGACCCCACAAGTTGCGCTCCTTCTTCACCGGCTCGGCCGATCCGCCGCCCGCGGTCGCGAGAACGGCCATCAACGCGGCCATCTCCTCATCGGTCGGCTGACCGCGAAGCACCTTGATGTGCGCCTCGTGGTCGGCCGGTGCCTCGGCGCTCACGCCGGTCGCTTCCGGGTTCGGCACGCCGGATACCTCGCCGCTCACTGTCGTTGAATTGTTCGCGCCGCTCACTGTCGTTGGATCGTTCGCGCCGCTCACTGTCGTTGAATTGTTCGCGCCGCTCACAGGGGAATGTTCCCGTGCTTCTTCGGCGGCATCTGCACGATCTTGCGTTCGAGCAGCCGCAGGGCGTTGGCGACGTAGCCGCGCGTGTGCGACGGCGGGATCACCGCGTCGACATAACCACGCTCGGCGGCGATGTACGGGTTGACCAGCGTGTCCTCGTAGGTCTGCTGCAGTTCCAGGCGCAACGCGTCCACGTCCTCGCCGTTTTTCGCGGCCTCCTTGAGCTGCTGGCGGTAGACGAAGCCGACCGCGCCCGAGGCGCCCATGACGGCGATCTGTGCCGTCGGCCAGGCGACCACGACGTCGGCGCCCATGTCCTTGGAGCCCATCACGCAGTACGCGCCGCCGTAGGACTTGCGGGTGATGACGGTGACCTTGGCGACCGTCGCCTCGCCGTAGGCGTACAGCAGCTTGGCGCCGCGGCGGATGATGCCGTTGTACTCCTGGTCGGTGCCGGGCAGGAAGCCGGGAACGTCGACCAGCAGGACGATCGGGATGTTGAAGCAGTCGCAGGTCCGGATGAACCGCGCGGCCTTCTCCGAGGCGTTGATGTCGAGGCAGCCCGCGAACTGGGTGGGCTGGTTGGCCACGATGCCGACGGGACGACCCTCGACCCGGCCGAAGCCGACGACGATGTTGCCCGCATAGCCGGCCTGCACCTCGAGGAACTCGTCGTCGTCGAGGATGCGGGTGATGACCTCGTGCATGTCGTACGGCTGGTTCGGCGAATCCGGGATCAGCGTGTCGAGCTCGAGGTCCTCTTCGGTGAGGGTCTCCTCGATCGAGCCCTCGGGGATGGCCACCGGGTACAGCGGCGGCTCGGCGTAGTTGTTGGGCGGCAGGTAGCTCAGCAGGTCGCGCACGTACTCGAAGGCGTCCTGCTCGCCCGAGGCCACATAGTGGGCGGTACCCGACTTGGCCATGTGGGTGTGGGCGCCGCCGAGCTCCTCCATGGTGACGTCCTCGCCGGTGACGGTCTTGATGACGTCGGGGCCGGTGATGAACATCTGGCTGGTCTGGTCGACCATGATGACGAAGTCGGTGAGCGCGGGGGAGTACACGTGACCACCCGCGGCGGCGCCCATGATCAGCGAGATCTGGGGGATGACGCCGGATGCCTTGATGTTGTTGTGGAAGATCCGGCTGTACAGGCCGAGGGAGACCACACCTTCCTGGATCCGGGCGCCTGCACCGTCGTTGATGCCGATCAGCGGGCGGCCGGTCTTGATGGCCAGTTCCTGGACCTTGACGATCTTCTCGCCGTAGACCTCACCGAGGCTGCCGCCGAAGACCGTGGCGTCCTGGCTGAAGATGCAGACGTCGCGGCCGTCGATGGTGCCGTAACCGGTGACGACACCGTCGCCCAGCGGGCGGTTCTTCTCCAGACCGAAGTTCGTGCTGCGATGCCGCGCGAGCGCGTCGAGTTCGACGAACGAGCCCTCGTCGAGGAGCGCGTAGATGCGCTCACGGGCCGTCAACTTGCCCTTGGCGTGCACCTTGTCGACGGCGGCTTCGCCGACGGGGTGCAGCGTCTCCTCGGTCCGTCGCTTCAGGTCGGCCAGCTTGCCTGCAGTGGTGTGGATGTCCACCTGATGCTCGGCGGACGGCTCGGTAACGCTCGTCATGGGAGACGATGCTATCCGCTTCCTTAAGACGCGTCTAAGAGAGGCCCCGGTCGCGTGTTCCGTGTCACCGTCCGCGCCGCGTGGACCTGCGGCGTCGCGAACCGCATCGTGTGCCGCCGCCGCGCGCGGCGCACACCCGGGGCGGACCTGATCTGGTGCGGATCGGGTTGAGTCGCCGGGTGATCCAACCGCTCGATCGTGGCCGCACGGCCGAAAAACCCCCGTTTACCGCGCCATCGGGCCGTCGATGAGACGTACGTCACATAGCGTTTCTCGTTTTGCGACAAGGCGTTTGGTGTCTGCCGACGAGTGTGGGCCCGGCTGAATGAACATATGTCAACTTTTGCTGCTACCGGGCCGGTGGGGGAGGCGGGTGTGAAATCCGATTTCATCGGCTCGCCTGGCGTGCGCCGGTTTCGTGATTTGCCCACGGCCGGTCCCGAAGATGCTGTGGTGTGTGTCGCCGGTGCATTTGATCCGATTACCGCAGATCTGAGCGATTTTCACCGGTGCTCACGATCGATCTTGTCATTGCTGGGATCGTGACCACCGCATCGATTAGCGACGTCCTCGTGCAAGCGCGCGATCGGCGTTAGCTGGTTGTAGCGATGGTTGTACCGATTCCGAGTCCGAAAACCTGAGAGTTTGCCAAATTTACGATCATGACAACCCTAAAAAATGGCCCTCTGACCTGCGATGTTTCGGTTTGACATGGCGGCCGGAGTCTGAGAATCTTCTCCTCAATATCCGACTGGGGAGGGCGTCATCATGTCGACTGTCAAAACTGGAAATTTGCCGAATGTTGCCACGAAGTTTCAGGCCGGAGTTGCGGCTGTCGCGGCAGTGGCGATCTTGACTCCGGCGGTGGCGGCGCAGGCCGATGTTGCCGCACCGGCGCCACTTGCGCCGGTGACCCATGTGCTCGATGGGCAATTCCCGCAGGACACCAATTTCTGGTGGTTCGGCGCCGCGAATCCAAATCCGCCCGCGCCTTTCCTGGTCTTGGAATTCCAGGCCCTCGCATTCATTCCGGGATTTCTCGAGGATGCCTGGAAACAATGGACCGCGAACTGGAATTTCCAGGCGTGCTTCATGGGTGCCGGCGTCAAAATCGGTCCCTACGGGTCGGTGAAGGTGACCCTGAGCAGAGGCTGCTAGAGGCCGTCCACGCGTAGTTCTTCAGCCGGGGCCCGAACGGGCCCCGACTGCGTCGTCCGCTGCGCACCCGAAGGGGTGCTGGCTGAGTAATCGAAAGCAAGTCAGTGTCATTTTCATTGCGTCGCCAGTCCGGGCCAGGCCCCTTCGGTGAAGACGAATCCGTCGCCCACGACGATGGGCCGCGGTTCTGGCGTCGACGGCCGGTGGCCCTCGTCGCCATCGCCTTCGTGGCACTGGCTGCCGGCTTCGCCGCATGGCTGGGAATCCGGATGGTCGAGGCCAAATCGGCCCTCGAACATGCCCGCGACAGTGCCCAGCAGGTGAAAGACGCAGTACTGCAAGGGGATAGCGAAGGCGCTGTGCAGGCCGCCGGCCGCACCCACAACCAGGCCGCGGCGGCACACGAAGCGACGCATTCATGGCCGTGGGCCATCGCCGCGTCGGTGCCGTGGCTGGGCAGTCCGCTGGAGACCACACGTGAGATCTCCGATGTGGTGCTGGGGCTGGCCACCGACGTGCTGACGCCCGTTGCGCAGGTGGGGGCGGTGATGTCGCCGAACGACCTGATGCGCGACGGCCGCCTCGACGTCGAACTGCTGCGCGCCAAACAGCCCGAACTGAGTTCGATCGCAGGCAGCGCCGCCCGACTCGACGTCGACGCCGCCGCGATCTCCGAGCCCGCGTTCGTCAACGCGGTCGGCGATGCGCGGACATCGCTTCAGAATCAGACGGCGGAATTGGCCGAGATGCTCGGGAATACCTCTCTGGCAGCCCAACTCGTGCCGCCGATGATGGGTGCCGACGGCCCGCGCGACTATTTCATGGGATTTCAGACCAATGCCGAGGCGCGGGGGACCGGTGGACTGCTCGGCGGATTCGGCGTACTGCATTTCGACAACGGCAAGTTCACCGTCGACGAATTGGGTGCCAACACCGAACTCGACAAGCAATTCACTCCCATCGATCTGGGCGCCGAGTACAACGACCAGTACGGGTTCACCAACCCGACAACCGATTTTCGCAACAGCAACCTGAGTTCACACTTCCCGTACGCCGCGCAGATCTGGAAGTCCATGTGGGCGCAGCAGACCGGGGTGGACGTCGACGGTGTGATCGCGATCGACCCGGTGGCGCTGAGTTACATCCTGGGTGCGGTCGGGCCGGTCACGTTGCCCGACGGTGAGAAGATCAACAGCTCCAATGTGGTGGAGCTGACGGAATCGACTGCGTATCAGCGGTTCCCCGATGATCAGCCGGCGCGCAAACGTTACCTGCAGGACATCGCCAACGCCGTCGTGAAGAAGATGGCCCAGCCGGTGGAGTCCCCCAGGAAGCTACTGGACGCGCTGGGCAAGGCGGCCGGCGAGCGCCGTATCGCGGTCTGGAGCGCAAACCCGCAGGAGCAGGGGCTGCTGGAACGCACGCCGCTCGCGCACACGATCCCCGGCGACCCCGCGCCGTACGCGGAGGTGGTCGTCAACAACCTGGCGGGCAACAAGCTCGATTACTACCTGACCAGGGAGATCGAATACGTCGCGGACGGATGCTCGGACGCCACCAGGCTGTCGACCATCACCGTGCGCCTCACGAACACGTTGGGCCAGAATTCGTCTCTGCCGCGCTATGTGTCCGGAGCGATGGGTCTCAAACAGGGCACTCCGGTGGTGCTGCCCGATGGAACCATGGTGACCTCGGTGCGCCTGCTGGCGACCCAGGGGGCGAACCTGGTGAGCGCCACGGCAAATGGGCAGCGAACGCCGGTGATCACGAGCACCGAACGCGGGCATCCTGGGTTCGAGATTCAGGTGGCGATTCCGCCCACCAAGTCCGGTGAACTGCAGTTCCGGCTGTCGGAGCCGACGGCAGCGGGCGCGGCGCGGGTCCCCGTCCAACCCTTGGTCGACGACGTCGTCCCGAAGGTCTCGGTCCCGCAATGTTCGGGGGTCGTTGATCGATGACTCTCGAATACTTCCTGAAAGTCGTTCGGGCGCGATGGATCACCGTGTGCGCCGCGGCGCTCATCGGAGTTCTGGTCGCCGTCGTCCTGATCCTGACGACCAAACCCGTCTACCAGGCGACGACGAGATTGTTCGTGTCGACCTCGGCGGGCATGTCGGCGTCGGATCTGTACCAGGGCAACCGGCTCTCGCAGGACCGCGTGATGTCCTACACCGAATTGGTCATGGGACGCACGTTGGCACAACGCACGATCGACCGGCTCGACCTGGACATCGACGCCGAAACACTGCGCAAGAACGTCATCGCGAAAGCGAAGTCGGGCACCGTGCTGATCAGTGTCCAGGTTCGCGACGAGTCGCCTACGCGGGCACGGGACATCGCCAACGCCCTGTCGGACGAGTTCGTGGCCATGGTCTCGGAGTTGGAATCGACCACGGCCGGAGGTCCTCCCAATGCCCGCGTGATCGTGGAGCAGCGGGCGACGGTTCCGGATCTGCCGATCGAGCCCAGAAAGAAGCAACTGCTTGCTTTCGGTCTGGGCCTGGGCGTGTTGCTCGGAGTCGGGGCCGCCGTCCTGCGCGAGGTTCTCGACAACACCGTCAAGACCAGGGACACGGTCGAGAGCAGCGCCGGTGTCGGCGTGGTCGGAAGCATCCCGCTGGACAAGAAGCGGCGAAGCGAGCCGGCGATCTCGTTCGGCGCCGATCACTCGCCCATCGCGGAGTCCTTCCGGGCGCTTCGGATGAACCTGCAGTTCCTGTCGGTCGACGACCCGCCGCGGGTGATCGTCATAACGAGTTCGGTTTCCGGCGAGGGCAAATCGACCACCTCGATCAACCTCGCCCTGGCGCTCGCGGAGAACGGCAGCCGGGTCGCCCTGGTGGACGGCGATCTTCGCCGCCCCGCGATCCACGGCTACCTCGGTCTCATCGGGACCGTCGGTTTCAGCACGGTGCTCAGCGGTGGAGCGTCGCTGTCGGAGGCCCTGCAGGAAACCCGCTTCGAAGGGTTGTCCGTGCTGGCCGCGGGCGTGTCACCGCCCAATCCCAGTGAGCTTCTCGGATCCCGCGCCGCCAAGACGCTCCTGGACGAACTGCGTGCCGAGTTCGATTTCGTGATCGTCGATTCGTCGCCACTGCTGGCGGTGACAGATGCCGCGATCCTGTCGGTGGCGGCAGACGGTGCGCTGATGGTTGTCCGATTCGGGTCGACCAAGCGCGACCAATTGGCTCATTCGGTCCGTTCCCTCAGCGACGTGGGGCGCAAACCGCTGGGCGCTGTACTCACGCTGGTGCCGTCGAAGCGCGACGGCCCTTACGGATTCGACTACAGCTACTACGGAGCGCAGGAAGCGCCCGCAGCGCAGAACTGAACTGATCGGCCGAATCGACAAGCGGCCGAGCGGATTGCCGGACATCGGCGTGCGGTGTGAGCTTTGGCTTCTGCCAACCCAGAACTTGAGGAGTACATATGAAGATCGCAGTTCTAGGACTGGGTTACGTCGGCATCACGGCAATGGCGTGTCTGGCCGGCCAGGGCCATGAGGTCATCGGTGTCGACCCGAACCCGACGAAGGTCGATGCGGTGCTGTCGGGCCGCTCGCCGGTGACCGAACCGGGCGTCGGCGACATGATCGCCGAGGCCGCCCGCAAAGGTCTGATCACCGCGACCGCGTCGGTGACCCCCGCGGTCGTCGACAGCGATCTGATCGTCGTGTGTGTCGGCACGCCCAGCGCCGTGGACGGCTCACACAACATGACCTTCATCGCCGAAGTGTCCAGGCAGCTTGCCGAAATGATCAGGGCCGTCCCGGATTGCGCCCCCACGGTCGCCTACCGGTCGACGGTGCGCCCGGGAACCATGGACGAACTGATCCGGCCGATCTTCGAGGTGGGACTCGGCGACGAGATCGACCGGGTCGAGTTGGTGTACTACCCGGAGTTCCTGAGGGAGTCCACCGCGGTCGACGACTACTTCTCGCCGCCGAAGATCGTGGTCGGCACCCGCGACGGGCAGCCCTGCGCCACGCTGGACAAGATCAACGCCGACCTGCACGCGCCGGTGTTCTACGTGCGGTACCGCGAGAGCGAGATCACCAAGTTCGTGGACAACACCTTCCACGCGGTGAAGACGGTCTTCGCCAACGAGATCGGCCGTGTCTGCGCCAAACTGGGGATCAGCGCCGCCGAGGTGCACAAGATCTTCGTCTCGGACACCAAGCTCAACATCTCGCCGACCTATCTGCGGCCGGGTGGCGCGTTCGGCGGGTCCTGCCTGCCCAAGGACGTCCGGGCGCTTCAGCACATCTCCCGTACCTGCGGCGGATTCACCCACCTCATCGATTCGTTGCTGGTCTCCAACGAGTCACACAAGAGTTTTCTGTACGACCATGTCACCCGCGGACTCGCGCATGGTGCGCGAGTTCTGCTGCTGGGCATCGCGTTCAAGGGCGACAGCGACGATCTGCGGGAGAGCCCGAACGTCGATCTGGCCCGCATGCTCATCACCGCCGGATACCAGCTCTCGATCTTCGACCCGCACATCGAGCCGCAGAATCTGATGGGCCAGAACCTCGGCGTGTTGTCGAACTCGCCGTTCATCCGCCAACTCCTCGTCGGTCAGGACGTGGTCGAGAACACCGCGTGGGATCTGGTGATCGATACCCGCAGTTGCGCCGACCGGTACACGCTCACGGCGGTTCGGGTCATCGACATCAACCGGTTGGCATAGAAGGGCCGTGTCGTGTCGAGAAGTAACAGTAAGGGACATGGGGTGGATGCGGTTCAGCTGCCACGTGCGATGACATGCGCGCCATCGTCGAACCCGCTGCGGATCGCCGTGGTGTACAGCCGGTTGCCGTTCCCGATGATGCGCGGGGACCAGATGACCGTCGCGCACCTGCTCAGTTTCCTGGCCGCCCGCGGCCACAGTGTGGATCTGTACACGCTCGCGGTGGACGGAAGTCTCGGTGACGAGCAGCGCGCCTGGCTGCAGAACAGTTGCCGCACGGTGCGGGTCTATGAGCAGCCATGGCGCACCAAACTCCTCGGTCTGATCCTGGGTGCGGTCACGTTGACCCCGCTGCAGGTGAGCATCTTCCGGAACACCAAACTGCGTCGGGAACTGGCCGCCGCTGTCGCCGCGGGCGAGTACGACGTCGTCTACTGCTACTACCCGCGCACCGCGCCGGCGGTCCCCCGTTCGATCAGGTCGATGCCGCGCACGGTTTCGTTTCTCGCGCTGCAACTTTCGCAGACGCTCAACACCAAACGGATGGCGCGTAACGAACGCAGCAGGCTCAAGCGCCTGGTGTACCGGGTGGAGACGGCGCTGATGGGCCGTTATGAGTCACACGTCTGGCAGGGCTTCGACAGGTCGGTGCTGATCGGACCCGCCGACGTCGAAGCGGTCAAGGAGCAGTGCCGCGTCCATGGCCGGCCGGAGATCGACAACTGGGTCTACGGCGCCCACGGGACCGACACCGACAAGTTCGTCGTCGCCCAGCCGAGTGAAGTGGTGCCGGGGCGGGTGATCTTCTCGGGGTCGATGCTGTATCCGCCCAATGTGCAGGCGGTGCTGTGGTTCGTCGAGAACGTCTGGCCCACCGTGCGGGCGGCGAGACCCGACGCCACGTTCGTGATACAGGGCCGCGACCCGGCGCCGGCGATACTCGAGCTCGACGGACATGACGGCCTCTGGGTGACCGGAACGGTTCCCGATGTCGGCGTGCTCATCCGTTCCGCCCAGGTGTGCGTCAATCCCATGCTGGCGGCCGGCGGTATGCAGAACAAGCTCATCGAATACATGGCCTGCGGAAAGGCCGTCGTGGCCTCATCCATCGCCAACGAGGGCATCCGTGCCCCGCGCGGCGCGCTTGTCGTCGCCGACGACCCGGATGCGTTCGCAGCCGCGGTGATCCGCCTGCTGGAGGACCCGGCGGCCGCCGCGGATCTGGGCACCGCCGCCCGCGACTACGTCCTGGCGAACTGGACCTGGGAGAAGCACTTCCTGGACCTCGAAGGCGAGTTCCGGGATGCGTTGAGCGCGAAGAAGATCCCGCGCGATGTCGAAAGCCGTGTCGGATGAACCGGCGGTGAGTGTTCGATGCTGTTGACCGTTGCGCTGCGATACAGCGGGATAGTGCTGCAGTTCGTCATCCTGCTGGTACTGGCGCGACGCCTGGATGCCGACGACTACGGCCGGTACATGCTGGTGCTCAGCGCGGTCCTGCCGACGTATTTCCTGCTGGGATTCGGCATCTCGGAGGCCTTCGTCCGGGAGGCGCCGAAGCTGGTGCGGCATGGTGATATCCGTCCCGCGGGCCCGCTCGCGGGGGCGACCGTGTTGGCGGCCGTGGCCGGCGCGGGCATCGTCGCAGTGCTGGGGTTCGCGCTGGCACGGCTGTGGCCCGGTGACGTGGACGTCACGGTCATCGCCTTCATGACGTCGTTCTTCGTCGCGAACGGGTTGATGTTCAACGCCGCTCAGATGTTGCTCGGATGCGGCTTCCAGAACCTGGGGGCCTTCTTCTTCTATCCGGCCGTCAACCTCAGTCTGGCGCTCAGTGCCGTCCCGTACGTGGTGGTCGCCACGCACCCCACGTTCGGCGGTGTGGCCCTTGCGACGTCCGCGGCATCCCTGGCCGTTGCCGCGCTGGCCGTCGGTGTGGTGCTGCGGCGGGTGAAGCCGAACCGGCCCGATCTCGGCTTGATCCGCCGCATGACCCGAATCGGGATCCGCCTGTCGGCGGCTCGCGCCCTGTACGGCCTCGGGCTCTGGCTGCCCACGTTCATCGCCGGTGTGGTGGTGTCACCCGTCGAGGCGGGATACCTGGGTACCGCGGGCAGGCTCGCCGTCGCGGTCGGCGCCGTGACCGCGGCGGTTCGCTTCGCCGTCCGGCCGACGATCGTGCGCGCCGCCGAGCAGCAGGACCGCGACGGGATCAAGTCGATCTGTGGACGACTGGCCACCGTCACCCTCGGCATCGCGGGCGTGGCGCTCGTCATCAGCGCCGTGTTCGGCCGCCCGCTGATCGAGCTGGCCTTCGGACCCGATTTCGCTGCTGCCGCACCCTTGTTGACCATCTTGCTGATCGCCGTGGCGATCGAGGCGTTCGCCGGACCCGTCGACGAGGTCCTCAAGATGACCGGCCACGAGAACTGGGTTCTGACGATCTTCGGTGTCGTACTGCCGGTGATGCTCGTCGCCCTGCTGGTGGCCGCACGGCACGGTGTGATCGCGATGGCGTGGGTGCAGGTCGGCTACACGTTGGCGATCTTCGGCGCGATGGTCGCCGTGGTCCGGTGGAAGTGGGGGATGTGGCTGCATCCGACGACGACCGGATCACCGCGTCGACGTGCGCTGGCGGGGCAGATCTCGTGAGGGCGCCGCAGCTGACATCCGCCACGCGCGCATTGCAGCCGATGGAAAAGCCGTACACCGCACTGTCTTCGCGCACGTCCCTGGTGATCGTCGCGATACTGTGCCTGCTGCCCTACCTCAACTTCGGTCCGTTGTCGGCTCCGTCGCAGGTGCAGCCGTGGGCGGCACTGCTCGCCTGGCTGTGGGTCGCGGGCAAGGCGGTGACGAGCGGCCTGCGTGTCACGGGCATGCAATGGCTCCTGCTTGCGTTTGCGGTCTGGTTCATGCTCGACGTCTACGGCGGCGAGGGATTCGACCTGCAGACCTATTTGCGGCGATCCGCGGCATTTCTGCTGAGCGCAGGCATCTTCCTGGCCTGCCAGTACCTCACACCGGCCACCTTGTGGCGCGCACTCAAATTCAGCATTCCGCTCTGGCTGGCGTTCGCCGTATTGCGTTACGTCAGTGAGGGCTTGTACTTCGCGATCGTCACGCCGTTGGTGCCGACCGTGGTGCGATCCGCAGCGCGTGGTACGTCGAGCCTGGCCCCGGAAGCGACCGACTTCGGTTTCACCATGGCGTTCATCGTCGTGCTGTGCATGATCACGAGGCGGCGGCTCAAGGAGGAGGGCGCCCGGGCACAGCGGTGGCCACTGCTGGCGGCCGTCGCCGCCACCCTGCTGTCGCAGTCCGGGTCCGGCTACCTCGCGCTGGCACTGATCGGCGTGCTCTACCTTGTGACACACTCGTCCGCCCACTACGGAATCGCCGGTCGGGTGGTGCTCACCGCGGTGGTGGCGATTCCCACGATCGTCGTGCTGGACTCGCTGACCTCCAGCGGTGTGCGCGGGATCGATCTGCTCAGCACCGCGATCCGGTCTCCGATGGAGTTGATGGACACCACGGTGTCGTACCGCGTCGCGCACAACGTGGTCGGCTGGTTCGGCCTGCTGGATTCGGACCTGGGAGGTTACGGCGCAGGGGCTTTCGTCAACGAGGCGACTCAGGTCTACCAGCGGTACGCAGTCGGCGACCTTCTGGGTCTGACCGGCTACTACGCAGATGCGGTGCCCTTGACCTTGAGCCAGTCCCCGGTTTCGCAGTTCGCGGTGATCGTCTTCGACCTCGGCATCATGGGCGTGATCTATCTCGTGATGCTGTTCGCCTTTGCGATTCGCTCGCAGATTCCGTATCGGGCGATCGCCGTGGCAATTCTCTTCGTGAGCTGGTTCAACAGCTTCCCGGCCGGCTGGCCGCTTTTCTGGGTGCTCGTGGGAGTGATGATGAGCCCGCACTTCCGAACACGCGGACGGGCTCTGGAAGAGGTTGCCCGACCATGTTGAGGCAGAAAAGTCGGATCGGTGCGACGAACAGTGCGACGAACAACCCGTGCGCGGCCTACGGTTACGTGTACGGGCTGGACGGATTGCGGTTGCTCGTCGTCCTCATCGTCGTGATACGGCATTTCGAGATCGTCCCGGTGCTTCCGGGCGGATTCGGCGTATCGATCTTCTTCTTCATCAGCGGATTCCTGATCAGCCGACTGCTGCTGGCCGAGGAGAAACGATTCCACCGGGCGCTAGCGCTCAAACCCTTCTACATCCGTCGCTTCATCAGGTTGTTGCCTCCGTTGTTCCTCATGGGCATTGTCTGTGTGCCCGTCCTGTACGTTCTGTACCCGGCTCAGTTCTCGCCGGTGCAGATCATCCTGTCGTTCGCCTACCTGGGGAACATCGTCAAGTTCGGTGCCATGGCATGGGGCTGGAACGAGGGATATCCGGCGATCGAGCCGCTGTGGAGCCTCGCCGTGGAGGAGCATTTCTATCTCCTGCTGCCCGCGGTCCTGCTGCTGTTCCGATCGCGCCGATCGCGCGTGGTCGCAATGGTGGTCGCGATGATTGCGCCGTTGATCCTGCGGGTGTGGGTGTACGCGGCGATGCCCCTGCCCCTGGCGGATCAATTCAACTACCACTTCACCGTGACCAGGCTCGACTCGATCGCCGCGGGTGTGTTGCTGACGCTGCTCCTCGACTACGGTTGGCTGCGTCTTCCGGCCAAGGCTGTGTGGGGGCACGTGTTGGTATGGGGCGGAGCGGCTCTCATGCTGGCCTCGATGGTCCACTGGTCTCAGGCTTACGAAATCGCTTGGAAATACTCGTTTCAGAGCCTGGCGATCGGTGTCTTCTTCGTCGGCGCGATCTTCATGCCCAACTACGGATGGTTGCGGAGGACACTCGAAACCCGCGTCATATCGCATCTCGGGAAGATCAGCTACGAGATGTACCTGTGGCACTTCCCGCTGCTCGCGATTCTGCTGGCCGTGTTGCCGAGTCGCGGTTGGGCGATCGGACTTGCGCTCATCGGAACGGTCGTCGTCTCCGACATCGCCTACCGGTTGACGACCAAACGCTTGCGCGGCCTGCGCAAGCGATTCGGAGGGCATCCGGCCTCATGAGAATCCGACCGAAGAATCCATGTGAAAGTAGAGGTTCACGCATGACTCGCCTTGATGGCTCCGGTAGTGTCTGCCGCTCGGTGGCCAGGCAATTGGCCGTGTTCGCAGCCGCCGGGCTCATGGTGATGGTCGGTGCGTGCTCGACCACACAGACGGCCGCGAGTGTCGACACGACCTATCAGCCGTACGCCTGTCTTCCGCCGCCGCGTTCGACACCACCGGTGCCGGTGCCGGGCGCGCCGCAGCGCGTGGCCGTGATCGGTGACTCCTACACGAACGGCAGCCCTCAGGGCGGGACCGGACAACATCGCTGGACGGCGGTCGTCGAACGGGACCTCCGTGCTCGGGGATACGACGTGGCCATCGACCTGGGCGCGGAAGGCGGCAGCGGCTACGTCACGCCGGGCAATCGAGGTGACGTGTTCGCAGACAAGGTGGCCACGACTGTCAGGCCCGATGACGCAATGGTGGTGTTCTTCGGTTCACGCAACGATTCACGCGCGTCGGAAGGCGACTTGGCCCACGCGACGTGCACGGCGCTGGTGAATGCCGAGATCGCCGCTCCGGGAGCGCAACTGATCGTGATCGGCCCGCCATGGGTGGATGCGAACCCGCCACGGTACGTCCAGCGTGCGCGCGACATCCTGCAGGACCGGGCCGAGAGCCTGCACGCACGGTTCATCGATCCGCTGGCGGACGGCTGGTTCGTCGACAGACCTGACCTCATTGGAACGGACGGGGTGCATCCCACCAACGAGGGGCACGCGTACATGGCGCAGCGGATAACGCCGGTGATCGAGTCGATGATGGCCGCGCATGCCGCACCGTGAACGTCCGGGTGAAGGAACACTCATGCGCACACTCGTTTTCGACCGGGGTACGTGATGGTGGACCGTAGACGGTTTCTCAAGCACGCCGCTTCCGGTGCGGCGGTGGCCGCAGGTGCTGCACTGCTACCGACCGGTCTGGAAGCGTGCGCTGCCCCGTCGGCCGGTCGTGCGCTCGTCGGCCCCCGGGATGAGGCGGTGAACATCCGGGCAATGATCTGTGGTGCCGGCGGTGCAGATTGTCCGGTCCCGGCATTGCTCAGAGATGGGAGCTACGCCCTGCCGGTACAGGCGCTCAAGGACCCCGCTTACTCCGGTGTGGCGGACATGCTCTCGACGTGGACGCTCGCGGACGTCGGACGCGGGGACTACGTGGACACCGACCACGAGTTCCACCTCGGTGTCGACGGCAAGGTGATGCGCCAGGCGGGCCGGCCTGCGTCGTTGACCATGCCGGGTCCGGACGTCTTCCGATTCGAGGTGCGGGCCGACGACTTTGCCGGGCCGTATGATTCCGCCAGCGGCAGTCGTCGCAGTGAGCTCGTCGCCCGCCAACAGGACGGTGTGGGCGAGGGGACCATGTGGGCGTCCTTCTGTCTCGTACTGGGAAGCATCCCAGGGCTTTCCACGGCGGGGCGAGGCATCGTCCACCAGTGGCACAGTGTGGACCGAGACGTCGGGCGAACCCCCGTGCTCTTCGTCGATGTCGCCAACTCCCAACTGACGGTGCGGACCTGCTCGTCGGCACGGCTGTACGGGGACCAGGCAGCAGACCCCAGCGCTGCCGAAAACGGGATGTCCGTCACGCATTTCGCATCGGATGTGCCCGCCGAAGGCGCGGAGACCTACATAACCCTGAAGGCGGCCTTCGGTGAGGCGGGGCATCTGAACGCTTGGATCAACGGTGAACAGGTTGTCGATGAAGACACCCCGATCGGTTACTACGACGATCTGCGCGATGGCTCGGGACGGAGCATCCTGGGTTACCCGCACTGGGGCCTGTACACGACGAACAGGCGCGAGACCCAGGTTGTCCATATCGCCAACCCCGAGTGGGGCGCCGAAAGCCTGTCGCAGCGGGTCACCGCTCCCCGCCCCGTGGACATCGGGTAGCGAGCATGGGAATCGATGTGAACTTCCGAGCGGCGAAATCGCCTGCTCACCAGGACCGCAACCGGTCAGGGTGCCGGTACGTCGCCGATGCGTGCACAGAATCTCAGCACCGGCTGCAACAGTTCGGCGATCTGTGCGCCCACGGTCATGAAAAAGTCGACGTCCTTGCCCAACGGGTCGGGAACCTCCGGCACTTGCCGCGCCGGGAGCCGAGGCCGGGCAGCCGCCAGCTCCGCCACGCTCGTCAGATTCGGGTCGGAGGCCAACAGGGCTGCCTCGCCCAGGGTGAAGGTTCGTCGAAGCGCCTGCGGGGCAATTGTGAGAACCGTGTCCCGTTGCCCGCGCGTCATGGTCAGGATCAAGTCGGCGGCCATGGCGATATCCCGCGTCAAACGCCGTGCAGCAAACATATTTGGATTGCCACCCAAGCTTTCCAGAACTGCGGCGGCATGGTGGTGGATGGGATGGCCCACCACGGCGCGAATCCCGGCGCTGGACACCGTGAGGTCATGGATGCCCAAGCGCGCGGCGCCGGCCGAGGCCAGCCTCTCCGCGGTGGGGGACCTGCAGATGTTCCCGGTGCAGACAAACAGCGTGTTCAGGGTGCCAGACCTTCCAATAGTGCTCGCATACGGTCATTTTCTCGTCGGGACCCCGCCGTTGCCCGAGATGGCGGCACCCCTTCGGCGTCGCTGGCACGCATGGCGGTCGAACGTTGGCAAAACCGCGGGGGACCGACGAGCAGAGTCTATGCCGCCCTTGCCGTCGGCATCCGGAGAAACCGTTCGGCGGTCGGCGTCGCACCACCCCCGATGGCGCAGGGAAATCGATTTGATGCGTTGCTGTGCAAACAGTTTTCGCCGGCGCTAATATTTCACTCACCGGGCTTTCACCCGTCGAACCCGAATATGTCTCACATTCGAGATTGCCAAGCTGCAGAGGAGAACCATGGCTGAGGTCATCGGTACACCAGTTTCCGTCGGTGACCAAGGCCGCCTCGGCGCGGCAGGCTCAAAGGTCAACGACGACACCGTCGATGGGCTGCTCTCCGGTCACGCGCCCACCCAGGTGGGGCCGCTGGGTCACGTGCGGGCCTGGATGGTCGTCCCCGTGGTCGATTTCGCCATGATGGTGGCTCCGCTGCTGTGGCGCCCACCCCAGGTGAATTCGGTATTCACCATGGCGGTGCTCGCGGTCCTGCTGCTCACCGGAGGCCGACGTTACACCGCACGACTGCACCCCAGCCTTCTCGACGAACTCCCGTCGGTCCTCGGCAGGCTGCTGGTGTCCGTCGCGACGGTCGCGGGGATCATCCTGCAGCTGCACCAGAAGATCGCGGTCCTCACCTTCCTCGAAACCGCCTGCCAGTCAGTGGCGCTCGTGATCGTCGGCCGGATCGTGACCACCCGGTTGACAGCGATGGCCCGAAGCCGGGATATCGCCCAGCATCGGACCATCCTCATCGGCAGCGGAGCGGTGGCGGCCGAGGTCGCGCGAATACTGTCCGAACACCGCGAGTACGGACTTCGACTGGTCGGCTTCGTCGATGACAACGACCCGCCTGCGCTCAACGGGATCCCGCGGCTGGGAAGGCTTTCCGATCTGGACGTGGCGGTCCTGACCACGGGCTCAGACCACGTCCTGATCGCCGACGGCAATTTCGACGAGCAGTCCCTGATGGACGCCGTGCGGACTCCGACCTGCCACAACGTCGAGCTGCTCATCGTGCCGCGACTTCACCACTTCCACATGCTGACCGGAGCCGCCGACCACATCGGATCGATCCCGGTGATGAGGATCCGCAATCCGAAGCTCTACGGCCCGACCAGGGCCATCAAACGCGCATTCGACATTCTGGTCGCGGCGACCGCACTGGTTCTGCTGTCTCCCGTCCTGGCAACGGCAGCGCTGGCAGTGCGGGTCGAGGGCGGCCCCGGCGTCATCTTCCGCCAGGTGCGAGTCGGCCGCGGCGGCAGGCATTTCCACGTGTTGAAGTTCCGTTCCATGCGGCCCGTCGACGAAACGGAGTCGCAGACGCAGTGGAGTGTGGCGAACGACAATCGCGTCGGCCCCGTCGGGCGTTTCCTGCGCGCCACATCCATCGACGAACTGCCCCAGCTCTGGAACATCCTTCGGGGCGACATGACGCTGGTCGGTCCGAGGCCGGAGCGTCCACATTTCGTCGAGCAGTTCTCCGACCAGTACGACGGGTACGCGCACCGGCACCGTGTGCCTGTCGGCCTCACCGGCCTGGCTCAGGTCAGCGGGCTGCGAGGAGACACCTCGATCGCCGACCGGGCGCGGTATGACAACTTCTACATCGAGAACTGGTCGCTCTGGCTCGATATCAAGATCATCCTGCGGACCTTCCGTGAGGTGCTCTTCTACCGGGGCCGCTGAGTCCCCATCTCGACCGAGTTCGCCCGACGGGATTCATCTTGACCCTGCACACGACACTGCGCGCCGCTGCGCGCCTCACCCCGCAGATGGCGGTACACCAGACCAAGCGTCTGCTGAGAAACCGTGTGGTGCCCGCACTTCCGGACCGCTATGCCCGGATGGTCGAAAAAACCGCCGACCGCCTACCATTGCCCGCTTCGGCCGACCGGATCCCGCCGGAGCTCGCGTCTTTCATCGGCCGCTTCTATCAGCACTCCGAGCTGGACATACGTGACGCGGGTGAGGGACGGTTCACCCTGCTGGGCCGGACGGTCGACTTCGGGTCGATCGCCGGGATCGACTGGGCCTACGAGCTGCCAGAGGAGAATGACCACCATCTGTGGCGAATGAAGTTGTGCCAGCTCGAAGTTCTGCATTCGCTGCTGGCGGGCACGGATCCGGCCGGCCACCAGACGGCACGTGCTCTGCTCAAGAGCTTCGCTCACGCAAGGTCTTTCGCCGCGCCCGGTGTCTTCTCGGTGCACTGGTCCCCGTACGGCGCATCGCATCGGCTGCTCGCCGTGCTGAGCGGTCTCTCGATCGGATCGACCACAGGAAGTCTCGACGCCGGGACACGTTCGGAATTCCAACAGTTCGCGCGTCAGGATGCCGCGTTCCTCTGGCGCAACATCGAACACGACCTCCGGAACAATCACACAGAACGCAACCTCGCCGCCCTGTGCCTCTACCATCTGGCGGCGGGTTCGATCTCGCGTTCCCGCGCCCGGCGACTCGACCGCGACGTTCGGCGCATCATCGACGCCACCGTTCTCGCCGACGGGATGCAGATCGAGCGGTCGGCGATGTACCAGGGCCTCACGGTGATGTCGCTGCAGATTTTCGCCGCGTGCCCCTTCCTGTCCTCCGCCACCCGGACATTGGCGCAGGAACGGGCCGGCGCCGCGACCGGCGCTTGGCTCTTTCTGACCCACCGAGACGGCGACATCGCGCTGTTCAACGACAGCTGGCTCGATGAGGTGCCGGCCCCGGCAACACTCCTGTGCACCGAAGGTGTGAGGCTTCCGCCGTCCCTACCGGAGGCCGGGTACTTCCGGCTGAGCTCCGGGTCGGTCGACGCGATCCTGGATGCGGGCGAGATCGGACCGCGCTGGAACCCCGGGCACGGACACGCCGACTTCCTCGCGATCGAGGTCGACGTGGACGGCAACCGACTGATCGTCGATCCGGGAACATCGCAGTACTCCACTGGGCCGCAACGGATCTACGAGCGCTCGGCGGCCAGTCACAACGGCCCTCGATTCCGTGACGTCGAACCGGTGGAGTACGCCGGCTGCTTCAAGGTGGGCAAGCTCAACCACGCGGCGCCGATTCCTGAGGCGGTGCAGGCACAACTGCCTGTCGAGAGCATCGGCGGAACGATCTCGACCACCGCAGGAACGTGCACCCGCATCGTCAGCGCGCTCGCAGGTGGCGGTCTGCTGATCGTGGACATGTGGAGGTCCGGCAGATCGCCCGGCGCCACCACGCTTCTCATCCCGAGCGACTGGCGTATCGAGACCTACCACAGCACGACTGTGCGCGCCCGGCTGAACGGCACCGAGACCGCGATCACCGTCTACGAGGGTGCGATCGACAGCATCGACGAGAAGACGTGGAGCCGACGGTACATGCGGCCCGAGCCCGCCACCGCCGTCATGCTCGTGCCCGCACGTGCCGCAGGCGGCGACCAGACATTGGTGTTCGGGATCGGGGTCGGGCGCCCCGAGGAGGTCGCGACCGCCCGCGCGGGCATCGGTGCACTTGTCCGGGGGGACCACCCGTCGCGGCATTGACCGCTGGTGCAGCCGTGCTCTGGCTACACTCCCCACGTGGGATATCCCGACAACGTGTTGGCTGCCGACGAGCAGGTGGTCCTGCACCGCCATCCGCACTGGAAGCGGCTGATCGGTCCGGTCTTCGTCCTGATCCTGGCCACCGCGGTGGCCAGTTTCGGTGCCGCCTACGTCAACTCACTCGCTTGGGATCCGACCGCCACGCTGGTGGTCTCGTTGGTGATCCTGGCGATCTGGCTCGTCATCGTCGGGTGGCTCACCCTGTGGCCATTCCTGACGTGGTTGACAACGCATTTCGTGATCACCGACCGCCGGGTGATGTTCCGTCACGGGTTGTTGACCCGAAGCGGTATCGACATCCCGCTGGCCCGGATCAACAGCGTGGAGTTCCGGCACGGATTGTCCGACCGCATCCTGCGGACCGGCACCCTGATCATCGAATCAGCGAGCCAGGATCCGCTTGAGTTCTACGACATCCCGCGCGTCGAGCAGGTTCACACCCTGCTCTATCACGAGGTCTTCGACACCCTCGGATCCGACGAGTCACCGAGTTGACGCATCGCCCGGCGACCACCTGACCGGCGCATCGGGGTCACCACATTGTCCACGACGTTGTCACCGGCATTGTCGGAGCCGTGGTGCGCCTCGTACTCGTCTTCGAGCGCTTCGGCGATGCCGCCGCCGGTGAGAGTGGATTCGAGCGCCTTGTCGGGATTGCGGGCGAACTCGTCGGGGAAGACGAACCGCCGGAATGCCCAGAACCGGAACGCCATCTGCAGCAGGTTGCCGATGATGTAGGCCGAGATGAAGTCGGCGATGTTCTCCGTGGTCAGCGACACCTCGGGTACGCGCAGCATCAGCACGTAACTCGAGATCCACAGTGGCGCCATGGACAACAGCACGCCCACGCCGCTGACCGCGAAGAACAGGAAGGCCTCGTGGTGTCGCTCACGGCCACCCCGGTCACGGAAGCTCCACTCCCGATTCAGGATGTAGGAGGCGATGACCGCCACGATGCCTGCGATGATCTTGGCGGTGACCGGCTTGGGCTCAAGGACGGTCAGCTTGAGCGTGTAGAAGATCGCTGAGTCGATCACGAACGTCGTGGCTCCAACGATCGCGAATTTGATCAGCTCATGGTGCCGTTCGGCGAACGGCCGGATGAACCGCGGTAGACGCGAGATCGTTGCATCAGCGAAGGACACGATTAGCCAGTGTACGGAAACGCATGCACCGATGCGGAATCGTGTATACAGCGCGGGTCATGCCAACATGGTTGACGTGCCGCGCGCTTCTCAAACCAGTTCTTCCCACGTTCCCGTCGTCGCGATGATCGGCGGCGGTCAGTTGGCGCGGATGACCCACCAGGCGGCGATCGCGCTGGGGCAGACGCTGCGGGTGCTGGCCGTCGACCCGGCCGACCCGGCGGCGCAGGTCAGCCCCGACATCGTGCTGGGCTCGCACACCGACTACGACGCGCTGGTGAAAGTCGCCAGGGGCGCGACCGTCGTGACCTTCGACCACGAACACGTGCCCACCGAACACCTCGACAAACTGGTTGCCGACGGGGTGACGGTCGCCCCACCGCCCGAGGCGCTGGTGCACGCGCAGGACAAGCTGGTGATGCGCAGGCGCCTGGCCGACCTTGGCGCGCCCATCCCGCGATTCATCGAGGTCACCACGCCCGAGGAGGCCGAGAAGTTCAGCCGCGAGATCGATGGTGCCGCGGTGGTCAAGACCATCCGGGGCGGCTACGACGGCCGCGGTGTTGTGCTCCTCGACACGCCGGAGGAGGCCAGAGAGGTCGCCGCGAAGTACCTGTCCGACGGCGTGCCGATCCTGATCGAGGAACGCGTCACGATGCGTCGCGAACTGTCCGCGCTTGTCGCCCGCTCGGCATTCGGCCAGGGCTCGGCGTGGCCCGTGGTGCAGACCGTGCAGCGTGACGGCATCTGCGTCGAGGTCATCGCCCCCGCACCCGACCTGTCCGACGAACTCGCCGCGGGCGCACAGCGGTTGGGTCTGCGCCTGGCCGCCGAACTCGGCGTGATCGGCGTGCTGGCGGTGGAGCTGTTCGAGACCACCGACGGCCGGATCCTGGTCAACGAACTTGCCATGCGCCCGCACAACTCCGGGCACTGGACCATGGACGGCTCGGTCACCAGCCAGTTCGAGCAGCATCTGCGCGCGGTGCTCGACTATCCGCTGGGGGAGACCTCCGCGCGGGCCGACGTGATCGTGATGTCCAACGTGCTCGGCGCACCCGAGACACCCACGATGAGCCTCGACGAACGCATCCACCACCTGTTCGCGCGCATGCCCGACGCCAAGGTGCACATGTACGGCAAGGGGGAGCGACCGGGTCGCAAGCTGGGCCATGTCAACCTTGTCGGCAAGCCCGGCGAGGACGTGGCAGCCGTGCGCGAGCGCGCCAACCGGGCCTCCCACTGGCTCTCGCACGCCCAGTGGACCGACAACTGGAACGAACACGGAACGGACGCGCAATGAGCAAGAGCCCCCGCGTTGGGCTGATCATGGGCAGCGACAGCGACTGGTCGGTGATGGCCGACGCGGCCGAGGCGCTGGCCGAATTCGAGGTGCCGTTCGAGGTCGGTGTGGTCTCGGCGCACCGCACACCCGGCCGGATGCTCGACTACGCCGAGAACGCCGCCGACCGCGGCATCGAGGTGATCATCGCGGGCGCAGGCGGCGCCGCGCATCTGCCCGGCATGGTCGCGTCGGCGACCCCGCTGCCCGTCATCGGTGTGCCGGTGCCGCTGGCGCGCCTCGACGGACTCGACTCACTGCTGTCGATCGTGCAGATGCCGGCCGGGGTCCCGGTGGCGACGGTGTCGATCGGCGGCGCCCGCAACGCCGGCCTGCTGGCGGTGCGGATCCTCGGGGCCGCCGATCCGCAGCTGCGGGCCCGCATGACGAAGTTCCAAGCGGATCTGCAGGCCATGGTCCTGGAGAAGGACGCGGCGCTGCAGAAGCGCCTCATGGGTGGCGACTAGAAACCGGGTTCAGGACCCCGGCCGCGGGGTCTGCGCGTCGTCTCGACAACCGTCGAGCATCGGCGTGCTCGTCGGCAGATGTCCGGTCTGACCTCCGTGGACGCTCGCGTCGAGAACAGCGCTGCCGTGAAGCCAGCGACGCTTGCCGCTCCATCCGCAATCGCAGACGGCCTGGTTTCGCATTGACGACGCGATCACGTAAACCCGCACTTCTAGCAACGTACTGAACAATCCCGCCGACACGGCGGCACAACCCTTACGAGTTCCTGAGAATCTGCGCCGGGTCACGTCTTCGCGCCGGATGTGGCGGAGTAAAGTTACCAGCGAGTAGCAAGGAGGCCATGATGGCTGCATGGGGCGGCAATCCGTCTTTCGACCTGTTTCAGTTGCCTGAGGAGCATCAGGAGTTGCGGGCGGCGATTCGTGGGTTGGCGGAGAAGGAGATTGCTCCGTTTGCGGCGGAGGTGGATGAGCAGGCGCGGTTTCCGCAGGAGGCGTTGGATGCGTTGATCGCCTCGGGGTTCAATGCGGTGCATGTGCCCGAGGAGTTCGGTGGGCAGGGTGCGGATTCGGTGGCGGCGTGCATCGTGATCGAGGAGGTGGCCCGGGTGGATGCCTCGGCGTCGCTGATTCCGGCGGTGAACAAGTTGGGCACCATGGGGTTGATCCTGCGTGGTTCGGAGGATTTGCAGAAGAAGGTGCTGCCCGATCTGGTGGGTGGGGCGATGGCGTCGTATGCGTTGTCGGAGCGCGAGGCCGGCAGTGATGCGGCGGGGATGCGTACCCGGGCTCGGGCCGATGGGGAGGATTGGGTGCTCAACGGCACCAAGTGTTGGATCACCAATGGGGGCAGGTCGTCGTGGTACACGGTGATGGCGGTGACCGATCCGGACAAGGGCGCCAACGGGATCTCGGCGTTCATGGTGCACAAGGACGATGAGGGGTTCACCGTGGGCCCCAAGGAGCGCAAGTTGGGGATCAAGGGGTCGCCGACCACGGAGTTGTATTTCGAGGATTGTCGGATTCCGGGGGATCGGATCGTCGGGGAGCCGGGTGCGGGGTTCAAGACGGCGTTGGCGACGTTGGATCACACGCGGCCGACGATCGGGGCGCAGGCGGTGGGGATTGCTCAGGGGGCGTTGGATGCGGCGATCGCCTATACCAAGGATCGCAAGCAGTTCGGCAAGTCGATCAGTGATTTTCAGGCGGTGCAGTTCATGTTGGCCGATATGGCGATGAAGGTGGAGTCGGCGCGGTTGATGGTGTATCACGCCGCGGCGCGTGCCGAGCGGGGCGAGGGCAACTTGGGTTTCATTTCGGCGGCGAGTAAGTGTTTGGCCTCCGATATCGCGATGGAGGTCACCACCGATGCGGTGCAGTTGTTCGGCGGTGCGGGTTATACCCAGGATTTCCCGGTCGAGCGGATGATGCGTGATGCCAAGATCACCCAGATCTATGAGGGCACCAACCAGATCCAGCGCGTGGTCATGAGCCGCGCCCTACTGCGCTGACCTTCGGCAGTACGCTGCGGGACGTGAACAGCGATACCGAGCGCACGGCCCTCGACGCCGACGCCATCCGTTCCGCGGTCGTGCGACCTCGCGGGGGGTGGCGCCGCTTCGATGTGGTCGCCGAGACCGGCTCGACCAACGCAGATCTGTTGGCGCGTGCGAGATCCGGTGAGGACATCGGCGGTGTGGTCCTGGCCGCCGAGTATCAGAGCGCGGGCCGCGGCCGCAACGGCAGGCAGTGGTCGGCCCCGCCGCGGTCCCAGATCGCGGTCTCGGCGGGCGTGCAGACCGACGGTGTGCCGTCGTCGGCCTGGGGCCTGTTGCCCCTTGCCACCGGAGTCGCCGTGATCGACGCCGTGGCGACGGTCACCGGTGTGACGGCGAAGCTGAAATGGCCCAACGACGTTCTGGTCGGCACCGGAAAACTCGCGGGAATCCTCGCCGAGGTCGCCGCGCCCACGCAGGCGGTGGTGATCGGAACCGGGCTCAACGTGTCCCTGACGGCCGATGAGGTGCCCGATCCCGTCGCGACGTCGCTGACCATGCTCGGCGTGGCGACCGTGGACCGCACCGCACTGCTCGCCGAGTTCCTCGGCCGGCTGGCCGACCGGATAACCCGCTGGCGCGAGACCGGGGGAGCAGACCCGGGCCTGCTCGACGACTACCGACAGCGCAGTGCCACGTTGGGAACATCGGTACAGGTGCTGTTGCCGGGAGATCGACGGCTGCTGGGTCAGGCGATCGACGTCGACGAATCCGGCCGTCTGCTCATCGACTCCGAGGGTGAGCGCATCACCGTGGCCGCAGGCGACGTGACACATCTGCGCCCCGCGTGACCTCTCGCGAGCAGACACAAAATTGCGCACATTGGGGTGAAAAAGCGCAGTTTTGCGTCTGCTCGGCAGGAAAAGCTAACCGCGCGTGACCTTCTCGGTCTGCCTGCGGCGCTCCTGGGCGGCCGGATCGGGATTGGCGACCTGCACGAGCGATGCGCCCGCGACGAACACCGCGAGCAGATTGGCGATCAGCTCGTCCGGGGTGTTCCACGACGCCGTGGACAGCACCCGATCGGCGGCAGTGAAACCGCTTGCGGCAGCGGCATTTCGGGCCGCCACGAGAACCTCGTCGACGGACAGTCCGGCCAGCGCCTGCCCCGGGTGGCGCTCGGGCACGATCTGATCGCCGTGCACCCGCACCGAGGTCGCGTAGTCGGTGACGCCCACCGGCAGATCGGCGGCCGGCTTGCCGAACGGGTCGAGCGAGAGCACCGCGACCTCGCCGCCGGACACCGTGCCGTCGGCCTCGTCGAGGCGGCCGCGGGTGCACAGGGCGATGTCGGCGTGCTGGTCGGGACCACCCTCCAGCACGACCTCGGCGCCGATCCACCAGATGCCGAACAGCACCGCCGCGGTCTGCCAGTGCGCGGGCAGCAGCACCGCGACGCGGGTCCCCGGACCGGCCCCGAGTTCGTCGCGTAACAGGTTGGCGGTCTTGGCAGCCCAGTTCGCCAGGGTCACGGCGGACAGTTCGATCCGTTCGCCGGTGGCGTCGTCGTAATAGGTGATCCGCGGTCCGGCCGGATCCGCCCCCAACAGCGGGTCCAGCACGGCAGCGCTGACTGTGCTCATAGCTCGCTGCTCATTGTTCGCTCATTCCTGACGCGTCAGTTCACGCACTGCGGGTCGTTGGAACCCGCGGTGAGGATCGGCGACGGCGGCGGTGGTGTCTCGGAGCCGTCACCGGAGTCGCCGAGATCGCTCGCCGACGCGGCGGGATCCGCCGAGTCCAGCGTCGTGCCGCTGCCGTCCAGGCCGGAGCCGGGCCCGGTGTAGTCGTCACCGAGCACCACGCGCACCGATCCGGCCGGGACCGACGAATCCTCGTGCACCGGCAGCCCGCCGAGATCCTTCGCGACCTCCTGGGCGCCGAGATCGTCGGACTTGGCCGCGAGCACCTGGCTGCCGGCCACCGGCCCGCCCTCGTGGTTGCCGGTGTCGCCCGGGGTGAACCCCTTCTGGGTGAGCACCTGCGACACCGAGGCGGCCAGGCCGTTGATGTCGGTGCCGTTGAGCACCTCGACGGTGGTCTTGGCCGGCGAGTAGGCGAGCTCCTCGGTCTTACCCTCGTCCTGGTCCTGCAGCAGGCTCGTCACCCAGTCGCGGACCTGCTGCGGGTCGACCCGCACGACGCTCTGCATGCCGTCGTCGCTCCAACCGTCCTCACGCAGGATCGGGATGGTCGCGAACGCGACGTTGCCACCGGCGAGGTTCTGCAGCTGGCTGACGAAGTCCATGATGTCCCAACCATCGGAGATCACCACCGAACGCTGCACGGCGTCCTGGATCCGCCCCAGCGTCGCGGGACTCGACAGCGTCTTGCTCGAGATGGCCTCGTGGGCAAGGGAAGCCATGAATGCCTGCTGGCGGGTGACGCGGTCCAGGTCGCCGCGGGGCAGGCCGTGGCGCTGGCGCACGAAGCTCAACGCCTGTGGGCCGTTGAGCTTCTGCCAGCCGGCCTGGAAGTCGGCACCCGAAAGGGGTTCGTACACGGGCTGGTTCAGGCACACGTTGACGCCGCCGAGCGCGTCGGTGATGAGGGCGAAGCCCAGCAGGCCGATCTCGGCGTAGTGGTCGACGGTGACGCCGGTGAGGTTGGCGACGGTCTGGATGAGCATCTCGCGGCCGGCCTCGGTGGCCTCGGGCTCGGCGACCGCCGGGTCCTCGCCCTCGACCTCGACGAGTTGCTTCATGCGGTCGAGCTTGACGTCGCCGAAGACGCCGTTGATCTTCATCTTCCCCCACCCCGGGGCCTCGACATAGGAGTCGCGGGGGATGGAGATCGCGGTCGCCGACGTCCCGTTGTTGGGGATGCGGACCAGGATGATGGTGTCGGTGTTGGTCGACACGTCGTCGCCGGCCCGCAGCGTCGCGAGTTCCTCCGGGGACAGCGGGTTGCCGTGAGCGTCGGTGCGGCTGTCGATGCCGACCAGCAGGATGTCGATCGCGCCGTCCTCGCCGCCCTCGCCGAGCGCGGACGAGCTGATGTGGTTGATACCGGATTCGAACGACCGGACCTGGGTCCAGGCCACCCCTGTTCCGAGCACCACGGCCGACGCTGCGGCCACAGCAATGGTCCTGATCAACGGGATGGGCACGAGCCCAGGCTACTGGCGGACCGGACGTGAGCCGGGTAACGATCACCGGCGTGCCAGACTCGACACCATGGTGCAACGGATCGTCATCACCGGGGCCGGAGGCATGGTTGGGCGCGTTTTGGCTGCTCAGGCCGCCGCGAAGGGGCACAATGTGCTCGCCCTGACGTCGTCGCAGTGTGATATCACCGACGAGGACGCGGTGCGGCGATTCGTCGCGAACGGCGACGTGGTGGTCAACTGCGCGGCATATACGCAGGTCGACAAGGCCGAGGGCGAGCCGGAACGCGCCCACGCGGTCAACGCGGTGGGTCCGGGCAACCTCGCCGGGGCGTGCGCGGCGGTCGGCGCCGGCCTCATCCACATCTCCACCGACTATGTATTCGGTGGCGGTGACCGCAACGCGCCGTACGAGGTCGACGACGAGACCGGGCCCATCAACGTCTACGGGCGCACCAAGCTGGACGGTGAGCGGGCCGTGCTGGCGGCCAAGCCTGACGCGTACGTCGTGCGCACCGCCTGGGTGTACCGCGGCGGCGACGGGTCGGACTTCGTCGCGACCATGCGCAGGCTGGCCGCCGGTGACGGCCAGGTGGACGTCGTGGCCGATCAGGTCGGTTCACCGACCTATACCGGTGACCTGGTGGCTGCGCTGCTGGAGATCGTCGACGGGGGACGTCGAGCCCGGCATCCTGCATGCCGCCAACGCGGGGTCATGCAGCCGGTTCGAGCAGGCGCGGGCGACGTTCGAGGCGGTCGGCGCCGATCCGGAGCGGGTGCGACCCGTCGGCAGCGACCGGCATCCGCGTCCGGCACCGCGCCCCAACTACACGGTTCTGTCGTCGGAGCGGTCGGCACAGGCCGGTCTGACCCCGTTGCGGGATTGGCGGGAGGCCCTGCACGCCGCGGTGGCTGCGGAGGTGGGGGCCACCGCCGACGGCCCGCTACCCTCTACGCCGTGACGAAGGACGATGCCCGCCCCCTGGTGGTCGTGACGGTGACATATTCGCCGGGCCCCCACTTGGACCGGTTCCTGTCGTCTCTGTCGCTGGCGACCGATCGCCCGGTGACGGTGATCATGGCGGACAACGGTTCCACCGACGGCGCGCCGGAGGAGGCCGAGCAGCGGTACCCGAACGTGCGCCTGCTGCGCACCGGCGCCAATCTGGGCTACGGAAGCGCGGTCAACCGGGCCGTGTCGCAGCTGTCCGGATGCGAGGGCACGGACTTCCTCGTGGTGGCCAACCCAGATGTGCAGTGGGGCCCGAACTCGATCGACCTTCTGCTGGAGGCGTCCGACCGCTGGCCGCACGCCGGTGCGTTCGGGCCGCTGATCCGTGACCCCGACGGTGCGGTCTACCCGTCGGCGCGGCACCAGCCGAGCCTGGTCCGCGGCGGCCTGCACGCCGTGATCGGCCCGTTCTGGAAGAACAATCCGTGGACGGCGGCCTACCGGCAGGACCGCGAGGAGCCGACCGAGCGGCCCGTCGGATGGCTGTCCGGGTCGTGTTTGTTGTTGCGCCGCAATGCATTTGATGAAATCGGCGGCTTCGACGAGCGGTACTTCATGTACATGGAGGACGTCGACCTCGGCGACCGGCTGGACCGCGCGGGGTGGGCCAACATCTACGTGCCATCGGCGGAAGTGCTGCACCACAAGGGCCATTCGACCGGGCGGGACCCGGCCCGCAATTTGGCCGCACATCATCGCAGTACCTACACTTTTCTGGCTGATCGCTACCCCGCGACCTGGCAGGCCCCGTTACGGTGGGCTATCCGGGGTGCGTTGGCGGTACGGGCCGGGTTGGTGGTCGGAAACTCCCGGCGCAAGCGAGCGGACAAGGGGGCGTAGCGATGACCGAACCTGCACAGGTGGACGCCGTCATTCTCGTCGGCGGGCAGGGCACACGGCTTCGCCCTCTGACCCTTTCGGCACCCAAGCCGATGCTGCCCACCGCGGGGCTGCCGTTCCTGACCCACCTGCTGTCGCGCATCGCCGCGGCCGGGATCAGGCACGTCGTGATGGGCACGTCGTACAAGGCCGAGGTGTTCGAGGCCGAGTTCGGTGACGGCTCCAAGCTGGGTCTGGAGATCGACTACGTCACGGAGGCCGAGGCTTTGGGCACCGGCGGTGCAATCGCCAACGTCGCCGACAGACTGCGCAACGACACCGTGATGGTGTTCAACGGCGACGTGCTCTCGTGCGCAGATCTGGGCGCGATCCTGGCGACGCACGACGCCAACGACGCCGACGTGACCCTGCACCTGGTGCGCGTCGGTGATCCCCGCGCATTCGGGTGTGTGCCGACCGACGCCGACGGCCGGGTCACCGCGTTCCTGGAGAAGACCCAGGATCCGCCGACCGACCAGATCAACGCGGGCTGCTACGTGTTCAAGCGGGAGGTCATCGCCCGCCTGCCGAAAGGCCGCGCGCTGTCGGTGGAGCGCGAGGTGTTCCCGGGCCTGCTGGCCGACGGTCTGCGCCTCTACGGCCACGTCGACACCTCCTACTGGCGGGACATGGGCACCCCGGAGGACTTCGTCCGCGGTTCGGCCGACCTGGTGCGCGGTATCGCCGGCTCGCCGGCGCTCAACGGCCACCGCGGTGAGTCGCTGGTGCACGACGGCGCGGGTGTCGCCCCGGGTGCCCTGCTGATCGGCGGCACCGTGGTGGGCCGCGGCGCCGAGATCGGCGCGGGCGCGCGTCTCGACGGTGCGGTGATCTTCGACGGTGTCCGGGTGGGGGCGGGCGCGGTGATCGAACGCTCGATCATCGGCTTCGGCGCCCGCATCGGGCCCCGCGCGCTCATCCGCGACGGCGTGATCGGCGACGGCGCCGACATCGGCGCGCGCTGCGAACTGCTGCGTGGCGCCCGGGTGTGGCCCGGTGTGACGATTCCCGACGGCGGTATCCGCTACTCGACCGACGTCTGAGGCTTAACGAGTCGCGGCCTGTGCCGCCCGGGCGAGTTGGTCGAGGCCGAAGTCGGTGCCCTCGGGCAGTGCGTCGAGGGGCCACCACCGCAGGTCCAACGATTCGTCGCTGCAGGCGATTTCGGCGCCCTCGGGGGCGTGCACCAAAAATTGCATGTCGAGGTGGCGGGTCGGCACCCCGAGCGAGCAGGTGACCGGGTGCACGTGCAGCGCGGCCAGATTCTTCTCGATCGCCAGCCCCGCGATACCGGATTCCTCGGTGGCCTCGCGCAGTGCGGCGGCGTGGACGTCGGGATCGGTGTCTTCACAGTGCCCGCCGAGTTGCAGCCAGCGCCCGAAGCGCGGGTGCAGAGTCAGCAGCGTATGTGTTCCGGTGTGGTCCAGAACCAGTGCCGACGCGGTGATGTGGCCGGGCACGCAGGTGCGCAGGCACGCGTCGGACCGGGCCGCCAGAAACGACAGCACCGCATGGCGCAACGAGTCCTGCGCGGGATCCGGTGGCTGCCAGTCGGTCAGCAGTCGCGTGGCCGAATCGTGCAGGCTCACTTGCGCACCAGCAGTTCGTCGGTGGCCACCGGATCGCGTGGCCGCAGTGGGTGTGGTGCCTCTTCGGGATAGCCGATCGCAATGGCGCCCAAGGGTTCCCAGTCATCAGGCAGCTCGAGTTCGGCGCGGACCAGATCCGCGGCGAAGATCGTCGAGCCGATCCAGCAGCTGCCGATGTCGCGCACCGCGAGGGCAACCAGCAGGCCTTGTACGGCCGCGCCGACCGCCACGGTGAACATGGTGTGCTCGGCCTCGGTGCGGGCCGTGTCGGGATAGCTGTGCGCGCCGTCGGGAACCGAAAACGGGATCACCACTTCCGGCGCGTCGTAGAGGATCTGCCCGCGCGCCACCCGGCGCTCGACGGCGTCGGCGGCGAGGCCGTCGGCGGTGAGGTCGGCCCGCCACTGTTCCCTCATGCGGTCCAGCAGACGCGTGCGGGTCTCGGGGCTCTGCACCCACACGAAGCGCACGGGTCGGGTGTGGTGCGGCGCGGGCGCGGTGAGCGCCTCGGAGACGGCGGCTTCGATGGCGTCGTGCGGGACCGGCTCGGCGCTGAACCGGCGCACCGAGCGGCGCAGCAGCTGGGCCTGCCTGCGGCCCAGTTCGATGGCCTCGGCGGTGCCGAGCCAGAACAGGTCGTCCTCGCCGGAGCGCAGCAGCCGGTGGGCGTTGGACCCGTCGTCGGGCAGTCGCAGCCCGCGGACGACCGCGGCCGGTATCGCGGTGAGCTTGCCCTTGACCAGATCGGCGGCCGCGGCGATCTCGTCGGCGACGGCGACCTCGGTGACCACCAGCTCGTTGCCGTGGCGGTCGCGGGAACCGGCGTACCCGTGCAGCACGGTCAGACCCGCTGCGCCGATGGCGAAGTCGGTCTGCCCGGTGCGCCACGCCCGGCCCATGGTGTCGGTGATGACGACGCCGACGCTGACGCCGAGCCGCTCACGCAACCCCTCGCGCAGCGCGGCCGCGCTGCCGTCCGGGTCGACCGGCAGCAGCGCCAGTTCGGTGGAGCCGACATTGGAACCGTCGACCCCGGCGGCGGCCTGGATGAGGCCGATCGCGTTCTCGGTGATCAGGGTGCGGCCCTTGCGGGCCAGGACGCGCACGGCCTCGTCGTCGATGAGTTTGCGTCGCAGGGCGTCCCGTTCCTCGGGATCGGACGGCGCGGCCACGATGCGGCCCTCACATTTCGAGACCACCTTGCTGGTGACCACGAGCACGTCGCCGTCCCGCAGCCACGGCGCCGCAGCGGCGAGCGCACCGACGAGGTCGTCGCCGGGCCGGAACTCCGGCAGGCCGGGAACCGGCAGGATCTCGACCCGGTCGGCCGAACCGTGCTCGGCGTTCACAGGGACACCTCGGCGAGGTCGAGACCGGCGCGCACCATCGCCGCGGTGGCCTCGGGATCGGTCATCAGCAGTGGGACCGCTTTCACCTTCACTGCCTCGATCTCGGCGTGGTCACCCTCGTGCACGAGCCACCCGTCGAGCAGCCCGGTGCCCGAACGCGCACCGAAGTATTCTCCGACGGCCTGTGACGTCGCTTCCACGCCGATCACCTTGAGACATTCATCGGCCATGCCGCGCAACGGTTTTCCGGCGATGATGGGGGAGTAACCGATCACCGGGGCCGCGGTGGAGCGCAGCGCGCCGCGGATGCCGGGTATCTGCAGGATGGGGCCGATGCTGACGACGGGGTTCGACGGCGCCAGCAACACGATGTCGGCCTGGCCGATGGCTTCCAGAACGCCCGGTCCGGCTGTTGCCTGTTCTGCACCGACGTACGCAAAACTGTGCGTGGGGATCTTTGCCCGATAACGCACCCACCACTCCTGGAAGTGGATCGCACGCCGCTCGCCGTCGGTGGGATCGGTGACCACGACATGGGTCTCGCTGCGCTCGTCGCTCGCGGGCAGCAACCGCGCGCCCGGCTGCCAGCGTTTGCAGAGCGCCTCGGTCACCTGGGAAAGGGGGTAGCCGGCGCGCAGCATCTGGCTACGTACCAGGTGGGTTGCCAGGTCGCGGTCGCCCAGGCCGAACCAGTCGGGCTGCACGCCGTAGGCCGTGAGTTCCTCCTTGGCGTTCCAGGTTTCGTTGCGGTGGCCCCAGCCGCGCTCGGGGTCGATTCCGCCGCCGAGGGTGTACATGCAGGTGTCGAGGTCTGGACAGATGCGAACGCCGTGCATCCATGCGTCGTCTCCGATGTTGACGACAGCCGTGAGTTCATGCTTGCTGGGGCCGTCGGCGAAGGAGCCGAGACCCAGCAGGTTCTGCACGCCCAGCAAAAACCGTGCGCCGCCGACTCCGCCGACCAGAACGGTGATCTTCACAACGTCCGACCCTAGGCCTTCGGACGGTCCGGACGGAAACGACGTCGTCACGAGCAGGACACGCCGATGTCGCGACGCGCCGGATTGAGATCACGAGATGGTATGAATTCGTGCCCTGGAGCTTGACCCCGACAGCTAACACGTGTGTAATCACAGCAGTGTCATTTTTCGGTTGGTGACCGATTCCGGTGTCGCGGACCGAGATTCGATCAACTGTTCGAATGATGGCCGCATATCACAATAGTGGGGCTCCACTGAGGATCTACGAGACCGAGTGAGGAGGCGGGGGATATGTCTTATGAGAGCGGCGATTTCGATCGTGTAGTCCGGTTCGACGGCCGACTGTTCGGCTCGGTAGACCATGCACCGCACATCGACACCGGATCGACACCGACGGGGGCATCTGGACGTCCTCAACTGAGTCTGGTGCCAGATTCGTTTGATGTTGCTCCGGAACCCGAAGACGACCAATGGCAGGAGCGTGCCCTGTGCGCGCAAACCGACCCTGAGGCGTTCTTCCCGGAGAAGGGTGGGTCTACCCGAGAGGCCAAGCGCATCTGCCAGGGGTGCGAAGTTCGGGACGCGTGCCTGGAATACGCGCTCGCACACGATGAGCGCTTCGGCATCTGGGGCGGTCTGTCCGAGCGCGAGCGCAGACGCCTCAAGCGCGGCATCATCTAGACGCGCGGCGCGGCCGCACCGCTCGCGACGTGCCGCCCGCGCTACTCGTCGTCGATCGTCGGGTCGATGACCGACGGTTCGACGCCCAGATAGGTGGCCACCTGCGCCACCAGGATTTCATGCAGTAGATCAGCCAGCTCATCGGATCCTTTGACCCGGCGCTCGATGGGCTTGCGGAACAACACGATTCGCGCCCGGGTCGAATTCCCCCTGACGTCCACCCCCGCCGGTATCAACCGCGCCAGTGCGATCGGACCGTCCGCCACCACCTCCGGTGGCCACTGCACACTGTCCGGATCCTTGGGGGTCATCCGCGGAATCTCGTCGACAGCCACATCGAGTGCGCTGATCCTCGACGACCATCGACGCTCGATCGGCTCGTAGGCCTCGAGTACCGCCATGTCGAAGCGCTCGGCGCGGCTGCGCCACCCCGGAACCGATCGCGGAAGCAGCGGTCCGCGGATTTCGCGCCCGCGACGCGAACGCCGATGGTTCAGCCGAGCCACGGTCATGATCGTAACGGTTCGGGATCGGCGATCCGCGGCTGCGCGTGTCCGGCGGCGCCCGGCGATCGGCCAAGATAATCTCTGGTGCGTGAATGTTCCCCGTCGCTGCTGCCGGCCCGGGTGCCCGCACTATGCCGTGGCGACGCTGACCTTCGTCTACTCAGACTCCACGGCCGTCGTCGGGCCGTTGGCCACGGTTTCCGAACCTCACTCCTGGGATCTGTGCGTGGGCCACGCCAGCCGGATCACCGCCCCCAAGGGGTGGGAGCTGGTCCGCCACGCCGGACCGCTGCCGACGCACCCCGATGAGGACGATCTCGTCGCCCTGGCCGACGCGGTACGCGAAGGACGCACGGGAGCCGGTCCGGTCAACGGCGTCGTGGCCGGATTCTCCGATCCGGCGACCGGCACCGGCGGTGGCGCGGTGATCGCGCCGCCGTTGCGGCAGCCCGAGTCCAACGGTCGGCGACGCGGCCACTTGCGGGTGTTGCCCGACCCCACCGACTGATCAGCGACGTGCCCGGTTCGGCGTACTGAGAGCTCGTGGGATCCGACGGCGCACGACGCCGGAGTAGTGAACCCGGAGATGTCGCCAGGCGGTTAGGCTGGCGCCAACGATCCCGTTTCACAAGGAGTTCTATGTCTCGGCCAGCAGCGGCTGTTCACGGTGTCATCAAGGCCTATGACGTCCGCGGCCTGGTCGGCTCCGAGCTGGACGAGCCCTTCGTCGCCGATGTCGGCGGTGCGTTTGCCCGGTTGGTCCGCGGCGAAGGCGCCGGCCGGGTGGCGATCGGCCACGACATGCGATCGAGCTCGCCCGCGCTGGCGTCGGCTTTCGCCGACGGGGTGATTGCGCAGGGCCTCGACGTGGTCCGGATCGGTCTGTCCTCGACCGATCAGCTCTACTTCGCGTCAGGGTTGTTGGACTGCCCCGGTGCGATGTTCACCGCGAGCCACAACCCCGCGACCTACAACGGCATCAAGCTGTGCCGCGCCGGCGCTAAGCCGGTCGGCAAGGACACCGGGCTCGCCGTGATCGCCGAAGAGGTCATCGGCGGCGTGCCGGCCCACGACGGTCCTCGTGGCAGCGTCGCCGACCGCGACGTACTCGCCGACTACGGCGAATTCCTGCGCTCCCTGGTGGATCTCGGCGGGTCCCGCCCGCTGCGCATCGCCGTCGACGCGGGCAACGGCATGGCCGGGCACACCACGCCCGCCGTGCTGGGGCCCATCCCAGGGGCGACCGTCCTGCCGCTGTACTTCGAACTCGACGGCACCTTCCCCAACCACGAGGCCAACCCGCTGGACCCGGCCAACCTGGTCGACCTGCAGCGCTTCGTCGTCGAGTCGGGCGCCGACATCGGGCTCGCGTTCGACGGCGACGCCGACCGCTGCTTCGTCGTCGACGAACTCGGCCGCCCGGTCTCACCGTCGGCGGTGACGGCTCTGGTCGCGGGACGCGAACTCACCCGCGAGATCGGCGCGACGATCATCCACAACCTCATCACCTCGCGCGCGGTGCCCGAACTCGTCACCGAACGCGGCGGTACCCCGGTGCGCGCCCGGGTGGGGCACTCCTACATCAAGACGTTGATGGCCGAGACCAGCGCGATATTCGGCGGCGAGCACTCTGCCCACTACTACTTCCGCGACTTCTGGGGCGCCGACTCGGGAATGCTCGCGGCCCTGCACGTGCTGGCCGCGCTCGGCGAACAGGACCGCCCGCTGTCGGAGATCATGGCCGACTACCAGCGCTACGAGGCGTCCGGCGAGATCAACTTCACCGTCAGCGACGCGTCGGCGTGCGTGGAGGCGGTGCTCAAGTCCTACGGTCCGGCGATCCACTCGATCGACCACCTCGACGGCGTCACCGTGGACCTCGGCGACGACTGTTGGTTCAACCTGCGCAGCTCCAACACCGAACCGCTGCTTCGGCTCAACGTCGAGGCGCGCACCGCCGAGGAGGTGCAGACGGTCGTCGACCGGATCGCCAACCTCATCCGCGCCACCAACGAGAGCAAGTCCGTGAACGGGACGGTGAACGAGGCGGTGACGTGAACGCGCTGGGCGCCGCCGTGGACCTCGACGACGGAGACGGACTGCTCGCCGCCGATCGCGGAGGGCTGTTGCGGGCGGCGGCGATGGCCGGAGCGCAGGTGCGGGCGACCGCGGCCGCACTCGACGAGGGACTGTTCGACCGGTTGCGCGCCGACGACCCGCCGCGCACCGTCATCTGGGTCGCCAACCGCGGGACGGCCGAGCATGCCGGCGCGGTGCTCGCGGCCACCATCGGCCCGTCGGCGGCCGCGCCGATCGTGCTCGCGGCCGAGGCCCCGCCGTGGATCGGCGCACTCGACGTCCTGGTGGTGGCCGGAGACGACCCGGGCGATCCGGCACTCGTCAACGCGGCGGCGGTGGGTGTCCGCCGCGGCGCCAGCGTCGTCGTGGCCGCGCCGTACGAGGGTCCGCTGCGCGACGTCTCGGCCGGGCGCGCCGTAGTCGTCGAGCCGCGGCTGTGGGTTCCCGACGACTTCGCTTTCGTCCGCTACCTCGCCGTGGGCCTGGCCGCGCTGTACATGATCAACCACGACCGCAGCCGCGACCCGCACGTCGATCTGGCGGCACTGGCCGACGAATTGGACGCCGAGGCGTTGCGCAACAGCGCCGCTCGGGACCTGTTCACCAATGCGGCCAAGACCCTGGTGGAGCGCATGGCGGGCACCGACGTGGTGCTGGCGGGCGACACCGCGGCGACCCTGGCGCTGGCCCGCCACGGCGCCACCATGATGCTGCGGATCGCCGGGCAAGTGGTGTCGGCCGTCGGACTCTCCGATGTGCTCGCCACCCTCGGCAGCGGTGCGCGCGGCGAGATCGGTGAGCGGTCGCTGTTCCACGACGAGGAGATCGACGGGCCGCTGCCCAACCGGCTGCGGACATTCGTGCTGACCACCGACGCCGAGCGCCAGACGGTGGCCGCGCGCATCGGCGGGTTCGACGACATCTCGACGATCAGCGCGGACGACGTACCGGATTCCGCAGGAACCACGCTGCCCGCGGGGCGTCCGGAACAACAAGTGGCGATACTGGCTGTGCGACTGGAGATGGCAGCCGTCTATTCGAAATTGGTTCGAGGTTAACGAGTGCATCTGCTACGGGGAGCGGTGCGGACCTATGCCTGGGGTTCGCGTACCGCCATTGCCGACTTCACGGGCAGGCCAAGTCCCACAGTCCATCCCGAGGCCGAGTTGTGGTTCGGTGCACATCCCGCCGACCCGGCGTGGCTGCAGACCGACGACGGGGAAAGGTCGCTGCTGGAGGCGGTGGCCGAGGATCCCGAGGGGCAACTCGGCGGTGTTGCGGTCGCCCGCTTCGGAGATGCGCTCCCGTTCCTGGTGAAGGTGCTCGCCGCGGACGAGCCGTTGTCGCTGCAGGCGCATCCCAGCGCCGAGCAGGCGAAAGAGGGGTTCGACCGGGAGAACCGCCTGGAGATCCCGATCTCGTCGCCGGTGCGCAATTACCGCGACCGCAGCCACAAGCCGGAATTGCTTGTCGCGCTTGAGGAATTTCACGCCCTGGCCGGGTTCCGGCCGGTCGCGCGCACCGTCGAGTTGATGCGTACGCTGGCCGTCTCCGACCTCGACCCCTACATCAACCTGCTGTCCGACCAGTCGGACGCAGACGGTCTGCGGGCGCTGTTCACCACCTGGATCACCGCACCCCAACCCGACCTCGATGTGCTGGTGCCCGCGGTGCTCGACGGCGCGATCAACTACATCCGTTCTGGGGAAAAGACTTTCGCGGCCGAGGCCAAGACCGTCCTGGAGCTCGGCGAGCGGTACCCAGGTGACGCGGGCGTGCTCGCCTCCCTGTTGCTCAACCGGATCGTGCTGCAGCCGGGGCAGGGGTTGTACCTGCCCGCGGGCAACCTGCACGCCTACCTGCACGGCGTCGGTGTCGAGGTCATGGCGAACTCCGACAACGTGCTGCGCGGCGGGTTGACCCCCAAGCACGTCGACGTGCCGGAACTGCTGCGCGTGCTGGACTTCACGCCGACGCCGGAGGACCGTCTGCGGCCCGAGATCGTCGAAGACGCAAAGGAACTCGTGTACCAGACGCCTGCGCCGGAGTTCGCGGTGTCGGTGCTGCGACTCGACGGCGAACACCTCGGGCACGAGATCGACGCGCACTCGCGCCACGACGGACCACAGATGCTGCTGTGCACCGAGGGTTCGGCGACGGTGCACGCCAAGACCGGGCAACTGGAACTGAACCGCGGTGAGGCGGCGTGGGTGGCCGCCGACGACGGCCCGATCCGGTTGACTGCCGAACTGCCCGCCGCCATGTTCCGGGTGACCGTCGGGATCTAGTCGCCCGGCCAGACCAGCAGGTCCGCGGGTCAACCGGCGGAGGCGAGGCTCTTGCGACGGGCCGTGCGATTGGTGCGTTCGGCGAGCCACAACCCGGCGTTGTGCCGGATCGCCCGCCCGACCACCCGAGGCGACGGGGCGAGGTAGAGGCTGTCGAGCAGGCTGGTGCGTCGCAGAAACCATTCCGCCAGAACTGGATCCGTCTCGGCGGCACCGAGGAACTGGTCGAACAGGTTGTACAGCGGCCGGTACCACCACCGTTTGGGGCCCTCGGCGCCATGGGCGATGTGGTCGGCGACGGCGTTCATCAGCCACACCGGAAATGTCGTCCGCGCGGTGCGATCCGCCAGGCGCGAGACGAGGTCCTGTTTACCGGCCGACAGCACGGATCGCAGATTGGCGGCCTGCAGCGCCGTCATCGTCACGCCCTGACCGTAGGTGGGGTTGAGGCTGGCGACCGCGTCACCGAACGGCAGGATGCCCTCCGGCCACCGCTGCATCTTGTCGTAGCGGCGCCACTTGGCCACCGGGTATTTGTGAAAATTCATCTCGCCCACCGGTTCCCCAGCCCGCAGCGCCGCGCTGATGTGCGGCGGGAGCATGGTGTCGGCCTGGGCCAAGATCCCCGCGAGGTCCTTCGGGGGTTCGGACTTGGCGACCCCGAACGCGGTGACCGTCCAGACGCCGTCCTCGTGGAACAGCATGCCCATGCCCAGACCCTCGTCGTGGGAGGCGCTCACCAGCACCATCTTCTCGGCCATCAGGCCCTCGGGGATGCGTACCCGGTGCGACGCGTACGTCACACCGATCTTGACCGAATCCTCCCGGGGACGCTCGAATCCCCACTCCTCCAACCACACCGGAAGCCGGCTGCCACGTCCGGACGCGTCGACCACGAGATCGCCCGCGACGGTCTCTCCGGTGTCGAGAACCACGCCGGTGACCCGTTGCGTCGCCGCGTCGAACTGGGGACTCGAGATCCCGCCGCGCAGCACCGAGACCGTGGGCAGCGCGAGCACCCGTTCGCGGATCTGCCATTCCAGTCGACCGCGGGTGGGGACATATGCGGTGAAGTTCGATTCGAGGGTCTGGCCGGTACCGAGGAGGTGACCGCCCGCGGTGAAGTGGATCGACTCCGGCTGGTTGCGCACCACCGGCACCCCGGCGCGCGCCATGTCGTCGAGCATGCCCGGGAATATCGCCTCAAGTTCCTGTGCGCCACGGGCCATGAGCAGATGCACATGCTGTCCCTGCGGTACCGCGCTCCGGTTCACCGGTTCGGTGGGCAGCTCGTCACGCTCGTACACCGTGACACGGTCGAAATGTTCGGAGAGCACGCGAGCCGCGCACATACCGGCGACACTGCCGCCGATCACGATGACATGGGTGGGGGAATGTTCCAGAGTCGTACTCATCGACTGCCACGGTAATGGGAACATGACGTGAGCCGGGCGGAAAACGAGAGGCAACGAAAACTATGACGACACGGTGGCGTACCAAATCTGTTGAGCAGTCGATTGCTGACACCGATGAGCCGACCACCCGCCTGCGCAAGGACCTCACCTGGTGGGACCTCACGGTCTTCGGCGTCTCGGTGGTCATCGGTGCAGGCATCTTCACCATCACCGCTTCCACCGCAGGCAATCTCACCGGTCCGGCGATTTCGATCTCGTTTCTGATCGCGGCCGTGGCATGTGGTCTCGCGGCGCTGTGCTACGCCGAGTTCGCATCGACGGTGCCGGTTGCCGGAAGCGCCTATACGTTTTCCTACGCAACTTTCGGAGAGTTCATCGCGTGGATCATCGGCTGGGACCTGATCCTGGAGTTCGCGGTCGCCGCCGCGGTGGTGGCCAAGGGTTGGTCGAGTTATCTGGGGACGGTGTTCAACTTCGGCGGCGGGATCATGCCGATCGGTGGGGGCCTGACCCTGGACTGGGGCGCGCTGCTGATCATCGCGGTGGTCACGGTGTTGCTGGCGAGCGGCACCAAGCTCTCGGCGATGGTCAGCCTCGTCATCACCGTCATCAAGGTGTCGGTGGTCCTGTTGGTGGTGTTCGTCGGGGCGTTCTACATCAAGGCCGAGAACTACACGCCGTTCATCCCGCCCGCCGAGTCCGGTGACGGCAGCGGTGGCGGCACCGGGGCCGAGCAGTCGCTGTTTTCCTTGCTCACCGGCGCCGAAGGCAGCCACTACGGCTGGTACGGGTTGCTGGCCGGCGCCTCCATCGTGTTCTTCGCGTTCATCGGTTTCGACATCGTCGCCACCACGGCCGAGGAGACCCGCAACCCGCAGCGCGACGTTCCGCGCGGCATCCTCGGATCGCTGGCCATCGTGACGGTGCTCTACGTCGCGGTGTCGTTCGTACTGTCCGGCATGGTGTCCTACCGCGACCTCAAGAGCGCCAACGGCGAATCGGCCAACCTGGCGACGGCGTTCGCCGAGAACGGCGTGGACTGGGCGGCCAAGGTCATCTCGATCGGCGCGCTCGCCGGGCTCACCACGGTGGTGATCGTGCTCATGCTCGGGCAGACCCGGGTGCTGTTCGCGATGTCGCGGGACGGCCTGATGCCGCGGCAGTTGGCCAGGACGGGCCCGCACGGGACGCCGGTGCGGACCACGCTCATCGTGGGTGCCGTCGTCGCGGTCGCGGCGTCGGTGTTCCCGATCGGCAAGCTCGAGGAGATGGTGAACATCGGCACGTTGTTCGCCTTCGTCCTGGTCTCGGCGGGCGTCCTGGTCCTGCGTCGCACCCGCCCGGACCTGCCACGTGGCTTCCGTGCACCGTTCGTGCCGGTGCTGCCGATCGCGGCGATCCTGGCGTGCGTGTGGCTCATGCTCAACCTGACCGGCCTGACCTGGATCCGGTTCCTCGTATGGATGGCGATCGGCGTCGCCATCTACTTCCTCTACGGCCGCAGGAATTCGGTCCTCGCCACCCGGGACAGCCAAACCGCGGCCTGATTCATTTTTCGCCTGGACGGGACGGTGTGTCCGACACGGCCGAGGGTCGTTTACAAAACATGCTTCTGTGTCTAGACATGAGACAAACGCACGCATATAGTCAAGGTGTTGCGGTGATCGCACTCACAGAAGGAGGCATGTCGTGGTGGCAGAAATCGACCCGTCGGCCGTGTCCGACGTCGAGCAGTGGCGCGACAAGAAGCGGTATCTGTGGCTCATGGGGCTCATCGCCCCGACCGCGCTGTTCGTGATGCTGCCCCCCGTGTGGGCGCTCAACAACGCGGGCTGGCACGCCGCGGCGCAGATCCCGTTCTGGATCGGCCCGATCCTGCTGTACGTGCTGCTGCCGTTGCTCGACCTGCGATTCGGTCCCGACGGGCAGAACCCTCCCGATGAGGTGATGGAGCGCCTGGAGAACGACAGGTACTACCGCTGGTGCACCTACGCCTACATCCCGTTCCAGTACGCGAGCGTGATCGTCGGGGCCTACCTGTTCACCGCGTCGGACCTGAGCTGGCTGGGCTTCGACGGTGGGCTGGGCTGGCCGGCCAAGATCGGCCTGGCGCTGTCGGTCGGCGTGCTCGGCGGGGTCGGCATCAACACCGCCCACGAACTCGGGCACAAGAAGGACTCACTGGAACGCTGGCTGTCCAAGATCACGCTGGCGCAGACCTGGTACGGCCACTTCTACATCGAGCACAACCGGGGCCACCACGTGCGGGTGGCCACACCGGAGGATCCCGCGTCGGCGCGCTTCGGCGAGACGTTCTGGGAGTTCCTGCCGCGCAGCGTGTGGGGCAGCCTGCGGTCGTCGTGGGAACTGGAGGCCAAGCGTCTGGAGCGGGCGGGCAAGAGCAGGTGGCACTGGTCCAACGACGTGCTCAACGCGTGGGCGATGTCGGTCGTGTTCTACGGCGTGCTCGTCGCGGTTTTCGGCCCGGAGTTGATCCCCTACATCGTCATCTCGGCGGTCTTCGGCTTCACGCTGCTGGAGACCGTGAACTACCTGGAGCACTACGGCCTGCTGCGGCAGAAGACCCCGAGCGGCCGCTACGAGCGGTGCTCGCCCGAGCACAGCTGGAACTCCGACCACATCGTGACCAACCTGTTCCTGTACCACCTGCAGCGGCACAGCGATCACCATGCCAACCCGACGCGGCGCTACCAGACGCTGCGCAGCATGGACGGCGCCCCCAACCTGCCCAGCGGCTACGCCTCGATGATCGCGCTGACCTACTTCCCGCCGCTGTGGCGGCGCGTCATGGACCACCGCGTGCTGGAGCATTATGACGGTGACGTCACCCGGGTCAACATCCACCCGCGCAGGCGTGAGGCGGTGCTGGCCCGGTACCGACGTCCGGAGGTGGCGGCATGAGCAGCTACCGGTGCCCGGTTTGCGACTACGTCTACGACGAGGCGCAAGGTGCCGCGCGGGAAGGCTTCCCGCCCGGCACCGCATGGGACGCCGTTCCCGACGACTGGTGCTGCCCCGACTGCGGGGTGCGCGAGAAGATCGACTTCGAGCCCGTACCGACGACGAATGAGGTGAACAGGTGAACGAGTACCGGCTGTTTGTGTGCGTGCAGTGCGGGTTCGAGTACGACGAGGCCAAGGGCTGGCCCGAGGACGGCATCGCGCCGGGCACCCGCTGGGAGGACATCCCCGACGACTGGAGTTGCCCGGACTGCGGCGCGGCAAAGTCCGATTTCGACATGGTCGAGGTGTCCCGGTCTTGACCGGGGTCATGACCGTCGTCATGACCGGGCTGTGATCATGCCCGCCTCCGGCGCTTAGGCGTGCGTGGTGAACGGAACGGGACGACGGAAAGCGATATTGTCGCGCGTGTGAGTCGTCCCAGGGCCAAGCAGCGAATGCCGTATGCCGAGGCGTCGCGCGTGCTGCTGCGCGACTCGATTCTCGACGGCATGCGTGATCTGCTGCTCACCCGGGACTGGTCGGCCATCACGCTGTCGCACGTGGCGCAGGCCGCGGGCGTCAGCAGGCAGACGATCTACAACGAGTTCGGGTCTCGCCAGGGGCTGGCCGAGGGATACGCCATGCGCCTGGCCGACCGCCTGGTCGACGCGGTCGACGACGCGATCAACAACAACGTCGGCGACGTCTACGCGGCCTTCCTGGAGGGCTTCCGCGCGTTCTTCGCCGACTCGGCGGCCGACCCGCTGGTGATCTCCCTGCTCACCGGTGCGGCGAAGCCCGATCTGCTGCAGATCATCACCACCGGCAGCGGGCCCATCATCACCCGCAGCTCGGCTCGGTTGCAGGACACGTTCCAGAGCAGCTGGATCCGGTCGAGCGACGAGGACGCCGGAGTGCTGGCCCGCGCCATCGTCCGACTGGCCATGAGCTACGTCTCGATGCCTCCGGAAGCCGACCACGACGTGGCCCGTGATCTGGCCCGGCTCATGTCTCCGTTCGCCGAGCGATACGGTGTTATCGACACCCCATAGCTGTCAGAGCGCCACGCCCTGTCCGAACGCCGTAGCGCCTGTCCCGCGAGCCCGCAGGCTTTGGGATGTCGGCATGAGCGTGCACGCGGCCCGCCGCGGCAGGCGATCATGCGTTCAAAGGCAATGACGAACGAAAAAAGGGGCTCTATACATGACCGAACTGAAGGCCGATGTCCGCAACGGCATCGACTACAAGGTCGCCGATCTCTCGCTGGCGGACTTCGGCCGCAAGGAGATCCGCCTCGCCGAGCACGAGATGCCCGGCTTGATGGCGCTGCGCCGCGAATACCACGACGTGCAGCCGCTCAAGGGCGCACGTATCTCCGGGTCGCTGCACATGACCGTGCAGACCGCCGTGCTCATCGAAACTCTGGCCAGCCTCGGTGCGGAGGTGCGATGGGCGTCCTGCAACATCTTCTCCACCCAGGACCACGCCGCCGCCGCGGTGGTCGTCGGCCCCAACGGAACCCCCGAGGAGCCCAAGGGCGTCTCGGTCTTCGCCTGGAAGGGCGAGACCCTGGAGGAGTACTGGTGGGCCGCCGAGCAGATGCTCACCTGGGAGGGTGAGCCCGCCAACATGATCCTCGACGACGGCGGCGACGCCACCATGATGGTCCTGCGCGGCGCGCAGTACGAGAAGGCCGGTGTCGTGCCGCCCGCCGAGGATGACGACCCGGCGGAGTGGAAGGTGTTCCTCGGGGTGCTGCGCAAGCGCTTCGAGGAGGACAAGACCAAGTGGACGAAGATCGCCGAGTCGGTCAAGGGTGTCACCGAGGAGACCACCACCGGTGTGCTGCGGCTGTACCAGTTCGAGGCGGCCGGTGAGCTGCCGTTCCCGGCGATCAACGTCAACGACTCTGTCACCAAGAGCAAGTTCGACAACAAGTACGGCACGCGGCACTCGCTGATCGACGGCATCAACCGCGGCACCGACGTGCTCATCGGCGGCAAGAAGGTGCTGATCTGCGGCTACGGCGACGTCGGCAAGGGCTGCGCGGAGTCGCTGGCCGGTCAGGGCGCGCGGGTCTCGGTCACCGAGGTCGACCCGATCAATGCGCTGCAGGCGCTGATGGACGGCTTCGATGTGCGCACCGTCGAGGAGGCGATCGGCGAGGCCGACATCGTGATCACCGCGACCGGCAACAAGGACATCATCACCCTCGACCACATGAAGGCCATGAAGGACCAGGCGATCCTGGGCAACATCGGCCACTTCGACAACGAGATCGACATGGCCGCCCTCGAGCGTTCGGGCGCCAAGAAGATCAACATCAAGCCGCAGGTCGACCAGTGGGTCTTCGACGGCGGCAAGTCGATCATCGTGCTGAGCGAGGGGCGTCTGCTCAACCTCGGCAACGCCACCGGTCACCCCTCGTTCGTGATGAGCAACAGCTTCTCGAACCAGGTGATCGCCCAGATCGAGCTGTGGACCAAGAACGACGAGTACGACAACGCGGTGTACCGCCTCGCCAAGCATCTCGACGAGAAGGTCGCCCGCATCCACGTCCAGGCGCTCGGTGGCTCGCTGACCAAGCTCACCAAGGAGCAGGCCGAGTACATCGGCGTCGACGTCGAGGGCCCGTACAAGCCCGAGCACTACCGCTACTGAGTTCCGGTAGTCCGACCATCGCGAAAGTCCCCGGAGCCCTTGGGTTCCGGGGACTTTCGCGTCCGGCCGATCTTGTCAGCGCAACCCGGGCGGGCGCGGCGCGTGCAGGTCGAACCGCACGCCGACCATCCGGATGACGAAGCACACCGCCGCCGCGCTCAGGGCCGCGGCGGTGCCGCGCAGGCCGAAGCTGTATCCGGCCGCGGCGATCCCCGCGGCGATCAGTGCCGGGATGGCGTACAACTCGCTGCGCAGCACCGTGGGTATGCGGCCGATCATCACGTCGCGAATGGTGCCGCCACCGACGGCGGTGACGGTGCCGACGATCATCGCCTGTGGCACACCGAATCCCAGATCGAGCGCCTTGTAGGCGGCGAGCACCGCGAACACGCTCAACCCGACGGCATCGAGCACCGTGATGGTCATCGACAGGCCCTCGAGCTTGCGGCTGAGGATGAACGCGATGAGTCCGCCGCCGGAGGCCAGCGCGAGATACCGCCAGTCGACGAACGTGGCGGGCGGCAGCGCGTCGAGCAGCACATCGCGGATGGTGCCGCCACCGAGACCGGTGAACATGCCGAGCGTGATGACGCCGAAGATGTCGAGCCGCTCGGCGCGGACGGCGGTCAGCGCGCCGTTCAACGCGAACGCGAACGTACCCACCAGATCCAGGATGAGCAGCAGCGGCGAGTCGATCGGCATGCCGTGAAAGCTACCGCTGGTCACCTCGGGCCGGGCGTCCGGCGTCGAGCCGTTCGCGCTGGGGAACCACTACATATTTGGGGTCGCGCGTCGACTGCACACCGGCTTCGAACACGCCGAACCGTTGCAGCGCACTGCCTGCGAGCAGCGCGGCCCCCGAGGCCGCGACCGCCCACCGCCGACGTCCCGACACCACCGCGCCGATCGCGCCGCCGACGGTGAGGATCTCCGACCACTTGCGCAGCGTGTGCGGCCTGCCGGTGGTGTACGCCTCACCGACCAGGCCGAGTCGACGCTCCATCGTGCGCGACGCCACCACCTCGATCGCCGCGCCCGCCACCGCCATCCGGCGTGCAGGCGCGCTTTCCGACACCGGTGCCAGCATCATGCCGAGGCCGGCGCCGCTGGCCGCGGCGGATCCGGTGAAGATGAACGGCAGATACGGGTGTGCTTCACGCCAGGCGGGAACCGCCGTCTGCGACAACAACACCGCGGTGTACGACGCGACGCCCGGCGCGACCGCGGCCGCCTCCAATCCGGCGGGCCGCGCCGCCCAGCCGAGCAGCCGGCCGAGTCGGCCGCGGCGCAGCCGCCGCGGCATCAACTCGGCCACCGCCGCGGCGCCTGCGCCGGGACCGTAGCCGCTGAGGATCCAGGTGCCCATGCTCATCGGCGAGCTCGGCTTGGCGACACGCAGCATGTGGTGGAACCGTTCGGGCCGGCCCAGATCGCCGACCAGGAAGTACATGCTCGCCAGCAGGCTCACCAGCGCTCCGATCCGCGACACCTTGCGCAGCTGCGGCCGTCCGGTGAGATCGGCGCCCGCGGCCAGCAGTGCCGAACCAGCCGAGAGCCCACCGCTGAACAGATACGCCGCGATCATCCAGTTCCACACCGGTGTCTTGAGGATCTGGCGCCCGTAGTAGGACCGGAATTCGGCTGGGGGAACGGCCATGTCGTCGCGGCCGCCCCGGCGGTGTCGGGTCTTGGCGTGCATGTCCGCCGCGTCGGTGTCGCTGCGCAGCTCCTTCATGGCCGCTCCTTCATGTTCGTCGCCCCAGAAACGCCGACACCGCAACCCCCACCAGGGCGCCGGCCGCCATGCCGGCGTACCGCCACATCGCCCCCGCATCGCGGGTGGGAACCACGGGATCCGGCGGCAGACCGTACACCTCGGGCTCGTCGAGCAGCAGGAAGAACGCACCGTCGCCGCCCACGCCGTCGTTGGGGTCGTGCCCGTACAGCCGGGCCTCGGTCACGCCGCGCTCGTGCAGTTCTTGCACGCGTCGGGCGGCGCGGTCACGCAGTTCGTCGAGCACGCCGAACTGGATGGAGTCGGTGGGGCACGCCTTCGCGCACGCCGGTTCCAGGCCGTCGTGCAACCGGTCGTAGCACAGCGTGCACTTCCAGGCCCGGCCGTCGCCTTCGCGCCGTTCGATCACGCCGTACGGGCAACCGGACACGCAGTAGCCGCAACCGTTGCAGATGTCCTGCTGCACAACCACAGTGCCGAACTCGGTGCGGAACAGCGCACCGGTCGGACAGACGTCGAGGCAGCCCGCGTGCGTGCAGTGCTTGCACACGTCCGAGGCCATCAACCAGCGGAAGTCCTGGCGCGTCTCGGCGCCCGTCGAATCGCCCGGACGTTCGAAGCCCGGCATGCCGAGATCCTCGGGTTCCCGGGCCGGTCTGGGTGCGGGCTGCTCGATGAACGCGACGTGCCGCCACGAGTTCGCACCGAGGTTGCCGGTGTTGTCGAACGACATGCCGAGCAGGTTGAACCCGTCCCCCTCTCCTGAGACGGGGACACCGTTCCACTCCTTGCACGCGACCTCGCACGCCTTGCAGCCGATGCACACCGAGGTATCGGTGAAAAACCCCACGCGTTGCGGATGGTCCTCGTCGTATCCGGCGTCCGCGGCAGGGTCGTGGAGCGGGCCGTAGAAACTGTTGCGGCGGTTCTCGCTCATGGCGACTCCTCGGTGTGGTGCCCAGAATCCTGTGTGGTGTCCAGTTGGGTACCCGTCTTCGTGGTGATCTGCGCGCGCTGGCGATAGTCGCGCAGATACTCGAGCAGTTCGGGCCCGCGCGGGCGCCGTCCCGGCTGGATGTCACACGTCGCGACCTTGCTCTCCTGGATGAACACGTTGGGATCCGCGACGACCCCGAGCAGATCGTTCACCACGTCACCGTCGACGAGGCCGACGTTGCCCCAGTGGTACGGCATCCAGATCTGGTGCACCACATGGTTTTCGACGCGCAGCGGACGCATCCGGTCGGTCACGAACACCCGTGCGTCCACGGCGGCCCGGCTGGTGACGACGTGCGCCCACTCCATGTGCTGCAGGCCGCGCAACCGCGCGAGGTCGGGGGACACCTCGACGAACAGCGCGGGCTGCAACTCCGCCAGGTACGGCAGTTGACGGCTCATGCCGCCTGCGGTGTGATGCTCGGTCAACCGGGCCGTGGTGAACACGAACGGGAACACCTCGCCGTGCGCGTCCGGCCACGACGGGTTGGACGGATTGTCTTCTCGCCCATACACTTTGCGCGCCGGGTTGGCCTGCTGGCGGTACATCGGGTTGCGCACCGGCGACTCGTGTGGTTCATAGTGCGTCGGCAACGGGCCGTCGGCCACCCCGCTCGGCGCGAACAACCACGCCTTGCCGTCGGCCTGCATCACGAAGGCGTCGTCGCCGCGCAGCGCCTCGACACCGACAGCGCCCGGGCGCGGCCGGTAGTCGGGTGGCTTGTTCTTCTCGAAGTCGGGAACGTCGTAACCCGTCCACTCACCCTTCTCCGGGTCCCACCACACGAGTTTCTTGCGCTCGCTCCACGGGCGGCCCTGCGGATCGGCCGATGCACGGTTGTACAGCACCCGCCGGTTCATCGGCCAGGTCCAGCCCCACTCGTTGTCGTAGGGGCCCAGCTCGGTGTGTGGTGTGCGCCGCGCGGCCTGGTTCACATCGCCCGCGTACACGCCGCTGTAGATCCAGCATCCGCACGCGGTGGTGCCGTCGGCCTTGAGGGACAGATAGTTGTCGACGGCCCGGCCGGTGGTGAGATCGACGCCGTTGATCCGGCGCAGCACGTCCTCGCCCGACGGCTCGTCGCCGTCGAGTTCATAGTCCCACCACAGGTCGAGCAACGGCCGGTCACGCTCATTGGTTGAGCCGGCGAGCTTTTCGCGCAGGATACGGCCCAGGTGGTAGAAGAACCACAGTTCGCTGCGGGCGTCGCCGGGAGGTTCGACGGCCTGCTCGCGCCACTGCAGCATGCGCTGGGTCTGGGTGAACGTCCCCGCCTTCTCGACGTGCGACGCGGCGGGAAACAGGAACACCTCGGTGCGGCAGGTCTGCGGCGTGATCTCGCCGGTCTCGACCTCGGGTCCGTCCTTCCAGAACGTGGCGCTCTCGATCTCGACGAGGTCGCGCACCACGAGCCAGTCCAGGTTGGCCATGCCCAGACGCTGCAGGCGTCCGTGCGCCGACCCGACCGCCGGGTTCTGGCCCAGCAGGAAATAGCCGAACACCTTGCCGTCGACCATGTCCATGACCGTGCGGTAGGTGCCGTGGTCGCCGTTGATGCGGGGGAGATAGTCGAAGCAGAAGTCGTTGTCGGGCGTGGCGTTGTCGCCCCAGTACTCCTTGAGCAGCGACACCATGTAGGCATCGGCGTTGTGCCAGAAGCCCTTCTGGTTGTGGCTGATGATGTCGTCGAGGTAGTCGGCCAGCGTCTGTTGGCCTGCGTGCGGCATCGCCAGGTAGCCGGGCAGCAGGTTGAACAACGTCGGCACATCCGTCGAACCCTGGATGCTGGCGTGGCCCCGCAGGGCGAACACGCCGCCGCCGGGCCTGCCGATGTTGCCCAGCAGCAACTGGATGATCGACCCGGCACGGATGAACTGCGCACCCAGTGTGTGCTGGGTCCATCCGACGCTGTACACCAGGGCGGTGGTGCGCTCGCGGTTGGAGTTCTCGGTCCACTTGCGGGCGATCTCGAGGAACTGCTCGGCAGGCACGCCGCACACCCGCTCGACCATCTCCGGGGTGTAGCGGGCGTAGTGCCGCTTGAGGATCTGGTACACGCACCGAGGGTGTTGCAGCGTCGGATCATTCGGGATGTCACCGGCCGCGCCCTCCACCGGCGGACCGCCGGAACCCGACTGGTAGGGCACCGACCGTTCCTTGGCGTCGGCGCCGCTCTCCTCGGCGTCGGTGCGCTCGTACTGCCACGTCGACGAATCGTAGGACGCGGTCTGCCCGTCGTAGCCCGAGAACAGCCCGTCGAGATCCTCGGCGTCCTTGAAGTTCTCGTCGACGATGAACGACGCGTTCGTGTACGCCGTGACGTACTCCCGGAAATCGAGCTCGTTGGACAGGATGTAGTTGATCACCCCGCCCAGGAACGCGATGTCACTGCCGGCGCGCAGCGGCACATGGCGGTCCGCCAGTGCGCTGGTACGGGTGAACCGCGGGTCGATGTGCACCACCTCGGTGCCCCGCGACTTGGCCTCCATCACCCACTGGAACCCGACCGGATGGGCCTCGGCCATGTTGCTGCCCATGATGACGATGAAGTCGGAGTTGACGAGGTCCTGCTGATAATCCGTCGCCCCGCCGCGACCGAAGGAGGCTCCCAGACCGGGAACCGTGGCGCTGTGTCAAATACGCGCCTGGTTCTCGATCTGTAAGGCCCCAAGGGCGGTGAAGAGTTTCTTGATCAGATAGTTCTCTTCGTTGTCCAGCGTCGCGCCGCCGAGGCTCGCGATGCCCATCGTGCGGCGCAGCGTGTTGCGGTCGGCGTCGAACTGCTGCCAACCCTTCTCGCGCGCATCGAGGACCCGGTCGGCGACCATCTGCATGGCCGTCTCGAGGTCGAGCTCCTGCCATTCGGTGGCGTACGGTGCCCGGTACTTGATCTTGGTCAGACGTTGCGGGCCGGTGACGAGCTGCTTGCTCGCCGAGCCCTTCGGGCACAGCCGGCCCCGCGAGATCGGGCTGTCCGGGTTGCCCTCGATCTGGGTGACCTTGCCGTCCTTGACGTACACCTTCTGTGCGCAGCCGACGGCGCAGAACGGGCACACCGAATGAGCGATGTGATCGGCGTCGGCGGTGCGCGGTGTCAGGGTCAGGGAGCGCTTCGACTGCGCGGCCTTTCCGCGCCCCAGCTGGTCGGCGCCGGTGATCTGCCGGTACACCGGCCACGACTCGATCAACTTCCGGAAGTCCATACCGTCCTCCTACCCGTCTGCTGACGATCAAACCATCGTCTGCTGGATGGCGCCTGGGAGTTCGCCCGGTTCCCCATCACCTTGCACCACACCTTGCACCGCGACTTGCCCCGCGAGTGTGCGTCACCTTGCACCGCGAGTGTGCGTGTTTGCGGGTCGTTTCCCGGTGTGTCGTCGGCACTGGACGCACGCTCACCGAGCGTGAGTGTGCGCCCAGTGCTGATCCCGGGTTCGCCTGTGTAGAAGTACCTTTGACCAATCCGAACCCATTGATCACACCCGTCACACACAGGGCATTTCTGTCAGTGCACCGAACTAGTGTTCGAATCATGACGACGGACGTGCAGACAGTCATCGCGGCATTGACCGCCGCGATCGACGACCTGCTCGCCCTACCGTTCGCCACGCTGTCCGAAGCAGAGCTGCTCGACATCTGCGCGGGTTTGCAGGATGCCCGCAACCGCATCCCGGCCGTCGAACACAAGGCCATCGCCGCCCTGGCCGAACAAACCACCCCCGCCGCGATCGGGGCGAAATTCTGGCCCCAGGTCATGGCCACCCGCCTCGGCATCTCCGCCAAACAAGCCCGCCGCCGCTGCACCGACGCCACCGAACTCGGCCCACGCGTGTCGCTGACCGGCGAACAACTGGCACCCAAACGCCAGTACATGGCCGCCGCCCAGACCGCTGGTCAGCTGACCGACGACCACGTCACCGAACTGTTCAAATTCTTCGACACATGCCCCCACTGGGTGTCCACCGAGCAGCAACGCCAGGCGGAAAAACAGCTCGTGGCCGGAGCCGTCGGGGCCGACCCCGAAACCGTGCGCCAAGCCGTCACCGAGGCGCTGTACCTGCTCAACCAAGACGGCCCCGCCCCATGCGACGACATCACCACCACACGGCGCGGCATCAGCTTCGGACCCCAACAACCCGACGGGTCATTTCGCCTGTCCGGATATGTCACCGCCGAATTCAAAGCCACCTTCGAACCCATCGAAGAAAAACTCGCCGCCCCCGGCATGTGCAACCCCGCCGAGGACACCCCGTGTACCTCCGGCACCCCCAGCCAACACCAAATCAACACCGACGACCGCACCGCCCCCCAACGCCTACACGACGCACTACTCACCGTCGGCAAACGTGTACTCGCCAGCAAGACCCTCGGCCAGATCAACGGCCTGCCCGCCACCATGCTCATCACCACCACCCTGCAAGAACTCCACAACGCCGCCGGCGTGGCGATCAGCGCCGGCGGCACCAAACTGCCCATCGCCGACCTCATCCGACTCGCCGCCCAGGCCTACCACTACCTGGCCGTCTACGACCAACACACCGGCATCCCGCTCTACCTCGGCCGGGCCCGCCGCACCGCCACCGCCGGGCAACGCCTGGCGATCTGGGGACGCGACCGCGGCTGCACCCGCCCCGGATGCACCGCCAACGGCTACCGCTGCCAAGCCCACCACGCCACCACCGACTACGCCAACGGCGGCCTCACCAACGCCGACGCGCTGGCCCTGGCCTGCCCCAGCGACAACCGCCTCGTCGGCGACCAACCCAACAAATGGACCACCCGCATCAACCACCACGGCCAATGCGAATGGACCCCACCCAAACTCCTCGACCGCGGCCAACACCGCACCAACACCTACCACCACCCCAAAAAACTCCTCACCGACACCACCACCAACGACACCAAGAAACGAGAGGCAGACGACGATGACGAAACAGACTGTCAGCCAACCTGATCGGCGTCACCGGCACCACGGTCGGAGACGGTACGAGTCCCGTCGTCCGCACGGGTGGTGGCCCCGCGCGCGTCGAGCTGTTCGAGCAACGGGACCGCCACGCGCCGAGTGGTGTTCAATGCGCGCTTGGCCTCGGCGACGGTGAACGGCTGCGGCAAGCCGGCGAGAACCTCCGCGGCACGGTCGAAGGCATCAGGCCCGAGCACGACCCCCTCGGCGATCCGGGTGAGCCGACCCGCACGCACCGCGGCGGCGAGCTCCTTGGGACCCAGCTTCAATTCGGCGAGTTCAGCGGCCTCTGGCGCGCGGAACGGTTCGGCCGCAAGCCACTCCCGCACGGTCTGCACGGCCTTGTCCACACGTGGCGGCAGGTCAACCCCTGGCCGCTGCACCAGCCCGTCGCGAAGTTGCAGACCTGTACCGTCGAGCAACGCCGGAACGAGGTCGACGACAGGCAATCCGACCTGCTGCCTCAGGGTCTCGAAGGGCATGCCCGCCGCGATGTCATGCTCGGCCGCCCAGCGATCCACGGCCGCCAACGCCACCTGGCGTCGCTCGGCCCACCAGTCTGAAGACACCACCCACTCGCCGACTCGGAGACCCGAATTTTCGAAACCCATCGCGCGCAGTTCGTTTGCGCGAACACAGACCGGAGGCGCCACCCGACCCGTCGCGAGTTCGGCGGCCCTGGCGCGGGCATCACCGCGTCGGCGCAGTGGCGCGGGCCGCACGTCGAGCACCTCGACACCGGCGGAGATGTGGTGTGCACCGGGATCTCTCAACAACCCGATGTCGCCGACCCGCAACGGCAACGCGCGCGTGAGGCGCAGCCGGGCACCGACATCGCCGAGCGGTCGCACGTGCACCGGCACCGCGGCAGAACCGATGTGCAGGGTCAACCGTTGGTGCAGCTTGCCTGCGGAGCGCAACGCGACGTCGATCTCGGATGTGTCCAGCCATGCACCCGGGGTCCGGATCGCGTCGCCGCGGCGGACGCTTTCCCTGTCGACACCACGCAGATTCACCGCGACACGAGCCACCGCCGATACCGCGTTCCGATCCCGGCCGAGCGACTGCAACCCCCGCACCGTGAGCAGGCGACCGTTGTGTTCGAGCTGATCGCCCACGCGGATGGTCCCCGCCGCAAGGGTTCCCGTCACCACGGTGCCGGCGCCGCGCACGGTGAACGAGCGGTCGACCCAGAGTCGCACGTCGGAATCAGATGGGGGAGTGGGCAATTGATCAACCAACCTCGCCAGCCCGGCCCGCACCGCGTCCAGATCGGTGCCCAGCGCCACTGGCGCATCGGTGATGCGTTCGCGCACTTCGGATATCGTACGGGAAGGATCGGCGAGGTCGGCCTTGCTGATCACGACCAGCACGTGCTGTACGCCGAGCGCTTCGAGTGCGGCGAAGTGCTCCTCGGACTGCGGCATCCACCCTTCGGTGGCCGCGACCACGAACATCGCGGCGGGCACCGGGCCGACGCCGGCCAACATGTTGCCGACGAAGCGCTCATGACCTGGCACGTCGACGAAAGCGATGTCTCGGCCGTCGATCGTCGTCCACGCGAAGCCGAGATCGATCGTGAGTCCGCGGCGCTGCTCCTCGGCGAGACGGTCCGGCCACATGCCGGTGAGGCGGTGCACCAGAGTCGATTTCCCGTGGTCGACGTGACCGGCGGTCGCTACAACGAACATGATCGGACAGCTTCGACCAATTTCTCGTCGTCCTCGGGGGCGACGGTACGCAGATCCAGCAGGCAGCGTCCGTTCTCCAGCCGCCCGACGACCGAGGGATTGCCCACCCGCAGCGGCGCGGCATACGCCTCGGGCAGGCTGACCGCCGCGCTGGGCAATTCGACGCCGGGGGCACCGCCGCCGCCGACGGCCGCGATGCAGTCCACGGCCTTCGCAACCGGCAGCAGAGAGGCCAGGCGACCGGCCCGCGCTCGCAATGATTCGACGTCGACGGTCAACGCCTGCGCGACCGGCGGGGGAGGACCGGTCAACGTCGCTTCCAGCGCGGCGAGCGTCAACTTGTCGACGCGCAGCGCACGGGCCGCCGGATGCCGTCGTAGCCGCTCGATCAGGTCCTCGCGACCGAACAGCAGGCCGGCCTGCGGGCCACCGAGCAATTTGTCGCCCGACGCGGTGACCAGATCGGCGCCGTCGCGCAGCATCGTCGTCGCATCGGGTTCATCGGGCAGCAGCGGATGGGACGTCAGCAGGCCGGACCCGATGTCGACGACCAGCGGCGCGTCGAGCCCGGCGAGTTCACGAACCGGCACCGAAGACGTGAAGCCGCTGACGGAGTAGTTCGACGGATGCACCTTGAGCACGAAACCGGTGTCGGGCCCGATGGCGTCGGCGTAGTCGCGCAGATGGGTGCGATTGGTGGTGCCGACCTCGCGGATGCGCGACCCGGTCGACTCCATCAACGCGGGCAGGCGGAACCCGTCGCCGATCTCGATCAGCTCACCGCGGCTGACGATCATCTCCTTGCCTGGCGCCAGCGTCATCGCGGCGAGCAGCAGCGCCGCGGCGTTGTTGTTCACGACGTGGACGCCGCCCGCGGTGGGGACCGCGCGGGCGAGCGCGCCCAGCGCGCCACGACCCCGCCGGGCGCGCCGGCCGGACCCCAGGTCGAATTCGACGTCGGTGGCTCCGCTGGCGGTGACGACGGCGTCGATCGCGGCGCGTGAAAGAGGTGCCCGGCCCAGGTTGGTGTGCACGACGACGCCGGTGGCGTTGATGACCGGACGCAGGCTCGACGCGCCGGTCGGCAGGGCCGCAACGGCGACGTCGGCGACCCGCTCAGGCGGGATTTCACCGGCGCGCGCTCGCTGCTGGGCATCGGCGATCACCGACTTCACCAATGCGCGGCCCAGCGCCTGCTCGGCGGCGGCCAGGCGCGGATCGGCGAGCAGCGTGTCGGTGCGGGGCACCCGGCGGCGGGGGTCGGTCATGGTGCGGAGGTCCGAGGAGCAAGATGGCGGAGGCGGACGGGAATCGAACCCGCCAGCGGCAGAAACTGCCGCTCAGCGATTTTGAAGACCGCGCCGGTCACCAGACCGGATACGCCTCCCTGACCCATCGCTCCATCATTACAGGCAACATGGTCGTCATGACGTACCGACTGACCCAATACGCCCATGGTGGCGGCTGTGCCTGCAAGATCCCGCCCGGCGAATTGGAGGACGTGGTGCGCGGGCTGACCCACGCCGACCCGAAGGATCCGCTCGGTGAGTTGCTCGTCGGGCTCGACGATGGCGACGACGCGGCCGCGGTGCGGATCAACGGCGACACCGCCTTGATCGCGACGACGGATTTCTTCACACCCGTCGTCGACGACGCGTACGACTGGGGTCGTATCGCGGCGACCAACGCGCTGTCGGACGTCTACGCGATGGGCGGGCGACCGGTGGTCGCGGTGAACCTGCTGGGGTGGCCGCGCGATGTCCTGCCGTTCGAGTTGGCGGCCGAGACCCTGCGCGGTGGTCTCGACGTGTGTGCGGCCGCCGGTTGCCATCTCGCGGGTGGGCACAGCGTGGACGATCCGGAACCCAAGTACGGTCTGGCCGTCACCGGCATCGCCGACCCGAAGCGGCTGCTGCGCAACGATTCCGGGAAGCCCGGCGTGCCGTTGTCGCTGACGAAGCCGCTCGGCGTCGGCGTACTCAACAGCAGGCACAAATCCACCGGGGAGGTGTTCCCGCAGGCGATCGAGGCCATGACGACACTCAACGCCGACGCCTCGGTGGCCGCTCTCGCCGCCGGTGTCGAATGCGCCACGGACGTCACGGGTTTCGGCCTGTTGGGGCATCTGCACAAGCTGGCGCGGGCCAGTGGTGTGACGGCCGTGATCGATTCGAAGGCCGTGCCCTATCTGGAAGGAGCGCGGGAGGCGCTCGCGGCCGGCTTTGTCAGTGGTGGGACGCGGCGCAACCTCGATTGGGTGAGCCCGCATATCGACGCCTCCGCGGTGTCAGAGGACGAGGCGCTGCTGCTCGCCGATGCCCAGACCTCCGGGGGTCTGCTGATCGCGGGCGAGATCCCGGGGGCCCCGGTCATCGGCGAACTCGTCGCACGTGGTGAGCACACCATCGTGGTGCGGTGATCTGGCGTCGTGCGCCACCGGATTCCCCGGATAGGATCGCCACAGCGAACAACGGGGGGTGCAAATGGCTGAGGATGCCGTCATCGACGCGTTGAACGCGGCCGTCGAGCGCAGCCCCGAGTTGACCGAGCTTCGGCTGCATCTGGCCACCCTGCTGGTGGAGCGCGAACGCTACGCCGAGGCGCTGACGCACTGCAGCGCGGTGTTGGCGCGCGATGCCACCAACAGCCGTGCCGTGGCCCTGCTGCAGACCTGCACCTCCGCGCTCGCATCTTCGCCGTCACCCTCACCGCCGTCTTCGCCCGAACGGTTCGACTGGTCGGCCGCCGAGCAGGAGGTCGCCGACATCGTCAAGCCAGCGTTTGTCGAAGAACCCCCGCAGGCGTTGGACGAGAACGACTTCGATGCCGTGCGGTCGAGCGGCGTGCGCCTTTCGGATATCGCGGGGATGGCCGATGTGAAAACCCAGCTCGAGCTGTCGTTGCTCGGGCCCATCCGCAATCCCGAACTGATGAAGGCGTTCAAGTTCTCGGCTCGTGGCGGCCTGCTGCTCTACGGCCCACCGGGTTGCGGCAAGACCTTCATCGCCAAGGCCGTGTCCGGCGAGCTCGGCGCGAACTTCTATCAGGTGGGCATCGCCGACGTGCTCAGCCGGTGGCTCGGTGAGAGCGAACGCGCTGTCCGGGCGGTGTTCGACACCGCGCGTCGCAAAGCGCCGTGTGTGCTGTTCTTCGACGAGGTCGACGCGCTGGGGCATCGCCGCTCGGCCCTGGGCGGCGGTTCCGGCCTGCGTCCGGTGGTGAACACGCTGCTGGAGGAGATGGATTCGGCCACATCGACCAACGACGGGGTGTACGTTCTCGGAGCCACGAATACGCCGTGGGATGTCGACGTTGCCCTGCGGCGTCCGGGCCGGTTCGACCGGATGATTTTCGTGCCGCTGCCGGATCCTGATGCGCGGGCGGCGATCGTGCGTCTGCATCTGCAGGACCGCCCGGTCGAGGGCATCAACCTGGCCGCCATTGTCAAACGCACGGACGGCTTCTCCGGAGCGGATCTCGCCCATGTCTGCCACACCGCAACGCAATTGGCCATGTCGCACTCGTTGCGCACCGGTCAGGTCCGACCGGTGCAGATGCATGACATAGACACTGCCCTGGGGCAGATTCGCCCGTCGGCCGGCGCGTGGTTCGACACCGCCCGCAATGTGGTGGAGTTCGGCAACCGCGACGGCGCCTTCGATGATCTCGCGAACTACATGCGGCGCAGGAAGATCCGATGACGTCGACAACTGGTGGCGCCCGAGATGTGGCTCAGGCGTACTTCGATTCCGGCAACTACACGCGGGCCGAAGAAGTGCTGAGGTCGGCGCTCGCCCAAGACCCGGACAATCCAGAACTGCTCGTGGGCTACGCACAGGCGCGGCTCGGACTCAACGATCACCAAGGAGCGGCCTGGGCGGCTCATTCGGCATTGGCGAAAGCGCCGAACAGCGAGCACGCCAAGCGCATCTACGCGTTCGCCTTGAGCGGTCAGGGACGCACCGGTGAGGCCATACAGGTCGCGTGGAAGTCCGTCAACGACCATCCCGACGTCTACCTCGCCCATTACGCGTACGCAAACCTGCTGTTGTCCGCCGGTCAGCCGCAGCAGGCGCTGACGGTGATCAACGAGGCCCTGCGGCTGAACCCGGCGGCATCGGACACGTGGGTGTTGCGCGGTGACATCTACCGGGCGCTGCACTGGTTGGGTCCCGCCGAGGCTGACTACCGGGAGGCGCTGCGCCTGCGACCCGACAATGCGGCGGCGGTGAACAATCTGGCGGTCAACCGGTTACAACGCGGGGACACCCGCGGCGCAATCGACGGGTTTGTCGGTGCCGGCCAACTCGACCCCGGGGTAGGGGAGTTGGCGCGGCACAACATCGGTGCGGCCTTGACGAAGTGGTTGCGGCTGGCGAACACGTGCGTGGTGTTCCTGTTCGCGGCGGCGGTCGTGGTGATGGCGCTACACGACGAGGGTCGGCCCACGGTCATTCCGCGGATCATCACGGGTTTGATCACGGCCGGTTTCGTGGCCGTCCTGGTGTGGATCCTGCGGCGGGTGCCGGGGCCGGCTCTGCGTGCCGTGCTGGGGCAGCGCAAGCTGCTGGGAATCCGGATGTTGTTCTTGGTTTTCGCGGTGCTCGCCGGTCTGGGCATTTCGGTCCTGGGACCCAACGTGGTGACCAGCACGCTGGCCGGTCTGCTGTTGCCGGGCGTCATCGTGATGACCCTGCTCAGGTGGTTCACCAGGCACTGACGCCAACTTGGGGTTCGCTTCATCCGTCTGCACTACCAGTGGTTCAGGCGCGTCGGGACTCTTCTACCCGGATGTCCGTCAGTTCTTCGGGAGGGACGTGCCCAGTCCACCCGTCGTACTGGCTATCTTCCGAACCGATCTTCGCGCAGCGTAGGGATCGGCCGTTGGCTGTCCGCCCGTCAACGAGACTGTCTGACCTCGCAGCTCGCCACGACCAGCTTCACGAATCGGTCCTCAGCGCATCAGGTACGTGGAGTAATTACCAATACTTTTGAGAGCTGCCGGGGAGAGTTCAGGGTGTCTCGCACGCATCTCTGCCTCGACGAAGTCGCCGGCGTCATTGAGCGTCATGTGGGACCAGTCAGGACGAAAACTCATGGCTTCGTCGAGAAGCGCACGGACTCGCTCTCTCGCAATCGGTGCGGTCCGGGCACCGTAGAAGGCGTCGAACTCGGTGTCGTTTTTTCCCGGATAGTGTTTGAGGTAGAGCGTAAGTGCTTGGCTCACATCGATATTAGTGCCGGTCATGTTGTCCTCCGGCGGAGTAGAGGTAGAAAGCCGCAAGAAGGCGTCGCGGCCGAGCAGTATCCAGTCGTCAGCTTCGTTGACCACCCGAACCCCAGGAATTTCCGGGTTGTTCTTGATCACGTCTGCCAGAGCGTCCCAGGTGATGCCGCCGTATCTGATGCCGGGGCGCGTTCGTGTTGTGTAGCTCAACACCCACCCAGCGCGTCCCGCCGCCGAGGACGTCACCATGGACAGCTGTCCGGCGTTGGCTCCGTCGTTCAGATGCAGAAACAACTCTCGTCCGCGTAGCTGCACGATTGCCGATTCGTACCAGTCGTCTGGTGCCGTGCGCACGGCCTTCGAGATCACGTTCTCGAGGTCGTCCGCCACCACGACTGGATTTGGCATCCGGTCGTCCACCGGCACGGAGAGGTCTGCCAGGATGACGGGGATCTGGTCACGAGCAATGGCAACTGTTTCATTTCTCATGTTCGCGACGACAAGCCAATCCGGACGTACGATCTCGTAGGCCGCTTTCAGGATATTCGACCATTGCGAGGCGACGAAACGGTCGGGAAGATCGGGGTGGCGCCGTGACGTGTACACCACCATTGCGGAGCTGCCATCGTCGAGTCTGCGTACGCGGGTGGACAGTACACGGGTGCCGTCAATCTCTTGTTCGGTAGCGACGTAGTACAGCGTGACACCATCGAGGGCTCTGAAGAGCCTGATCCGGGCGTGACCGTCGCCGGTGTCGCGTGCTGCTGCGGAAAATATGCGTGCGCGCTCTTCGTTGTCGATCATGGTGAGGTCCTCGTAGTGGGGTGTCGAAGGATAGGTGCACCGGCGCTCAGGTCGCGGGAGCGTGTCAAGTTTTCTGTGTAGATCGGTTGTCTGAAACTTTCGGTTGTGGTGCTTACAGATAGCGTTCGATGCGGTCTGGGTAGACCAGGGTGAGTTGTTCGAGTGCCTTTTTCCAGTTGGTGACGACCTGGCCTTCGACGAGGCGTCCGGGGGCTGTTCGGCAGCGTTTCTGACCGCGTTCCTTTGCACGCTCGGCGGCGCGTTTGTCTTCGATGTTGCAGATGGCCAGCCAGAGCAGTTTCACGACGGATGCGTCGTTGGGGAACTGGCTGCGGTTCTTGGTGACCTTGCGCAGTTGGTAGTTCAGCGATTCGATCGAGTTGGTGGTGTAGATCACCCGCCGCAACTCGGGCGGGAACGCCAGAAACGGGATGAACTGCTCCCACGCCCGCTCGAATACCTTGGTCACTGTGGGGTTTTTCTTGCCGAGCTCCGAGGCGGCGAACGCATCCAATTCCGCCCGGGCGGCTTCGGCGTCGGGTGCGGTGTAGACCGGTTTGAGTGCGGCGGCCACGGCTTTGCGGTCGCTGTAGGACACGAACCGCAGCGCGTTGCGGATCAGATGCACCACACATGTCTGAACCGCCGCTTGTGACCAGGTCGCCGCGATCGCCTCCGGGAAGCCGGTGAGTCCGTCGCAGCACACGATGAGTACGTCGCGGATGCCGCGGTTGGCCAGATCGGCGCACACCGCCGCCCAAAACGCCGCCCCTTCGTTCTGCTGGACCCAGATCCCCAGGACATGCTTGATCCCGGCCATATCCACGCCCACGGCGATGTGAGCAGCCTTGTTGCGGGTGTGGCCGCCGTCTTTGACCTTGACGATGATCGCGTCGAGGTAGATCACCGGGTAGATCGGGTCCAGCGGGCGACGCTGCCAGGCCAGGACCTCATCGGAGATCTCATCGACGATCTTGGAGATCGTCTCATGCGACACCTCGGTACCGATCGTCGACTGGAGGTGAAATTGGATGTCGCGCAACGTCATTCCGCCGGCATACAGTGAAATGATCATGTCATCGAGCCCGCCGGTACGACGCTGCCCCTTGGGTACCAGCCGTGGGGTGAACGAGCCATCCCGATCGCGCGGAACGTCCAACGGGACCGGGCCGGCCTCGGTGGCCACCGTCTTGGGTGAACTGCCGTTGCGGGAATTGGGCAGCGATCGGCCGGCCGGGTCGCCCTTCTCATAGCCCAGATGATCGGTCAGCTCGGCGGCCAGGCCGCGTTCCAAAGCCAGCTTGATCAGCCCGGGCAGCAAGCCACCCTCACCGGTCAGGGCGACCTCGCCAGTGTCGATCTGAGCCAGCAGATCATCGACAGCCCCCGAGGCCCGCAACGCCTCAGCCATCTCCACCGTGGAACCCGCCTCAGCCAGCGTCACATCGACGTCCTTGCCATCCGTCACGTCCTGCGATCCTTCCGTTAGGACCTACACAGAACATCTGACACCCCCGGTCGCGACGTTCAGGACCGGAGAGTGTTCCAGTCCAGCCGTCCAGCCGTCCAGCCGTCCAACGCGATTCGGTCGGATGACTGCAGCAGACGCCACGTCGACCCGCCACCCTTAAGTGGTCTCCGTTGTCACATTGTGCTTCACGACCGACGCTTGGGCCACGTGCCTTAGTCGCGCTTCCAAAATCGTTCCACGTGATGATCAGATCGTCGATGCTTCTGATGTAGCTGGCCGAAACTTCCGGATAACATCAGTGCGGCATTGCCCGCAGATAAAGGAGACGCGCAGATTGAGGACGATCACCATCGCCTTTGACATTGATGGAACATTGCGGAACAACACAATCACCGACGCCTATGTCGCGAATGAGAGAATACGCACCCTACTGATAACGCTTGCCAGCATGAAAAATACAAAAATTATCGTGTGGTCCGGCGGTGGGGAGGGGTACGCGCGTCGCGCCGCTGACGCGATGGGCATTGTCAAGTATGTGGATGAATATGCCGACAAAGGCTACGGCGGATACGATGCCGACGGGCGACCCATCTTTCACACGGAGCTACGGCCCGATATAGCGTTCGATGATATCGAGGAGTGCGACCTCGCCTCGATCAATCTAATTGTCGACGAGGAAGGGTTCACGCCAGGCTACGTGCGACGCAATGATCGTGATGCAACTGGCATTTCGGCTGATTCGCCGCACTAGGTGGCCGGATTCCTCGTATGGGGTACCAGACACTGACGGCCACAACGTGATTCGATCGCTTATCGGCTCGCACGCACCGCGAAATAGCTCGGAAAATACTCGCCTATCGCGTCACGCTCGTTGAACTCTTCGAGATAGCCGTCGATTCGCAGGCCTTCGACGAGCAGTCCGCCGAGGATCTGCTCGAGGCTGTGCCCGAATTCCAACGGTGCGTCGGGCCCGAAGAGCGACATGCGTTCCTCCTCGTGGAGCGACGTGAGATCGGAGTAGGGCACCTTGTGCCTCAGCTTCAGTTGGCCGGCTTCCTGCGCTGCCCAGTCGAACACGTAGCAGACCGGGTTCATGAACGCCCCGATGAAGGAGCCTTCTTGGGTGAGGACACGACTCACGTGTGTGAACACCGGGCGTACGTCGGCCACGAACTGAGCCCCGACACCCAGGACCACCATGTCGAAATCCGAAGTTTCCAGCATGTGCATGTTGTCCATCGAGCCCTCGACGGCCGTCACGGTGAGACCGAACCTCGCGCAGGTGTCGATGTCACGCTGCAACTGTTGGGCAGAGTTCTCCAAGGAGGTGACGAGAGCGCCTCGCGCAGCGAGCAGCACTGTCTGTTGTCCGCCGCCGCACGCGATGCACAACACGCGTCTTCCGGAGAGGTCACCCAACCAGCTCTCTGGTATCGGCCGGAATCCGGTCAGAGACACCGGAAATCCCTTGCTTTGCGCCTCGTGGAACTCGTCGTCGGTCAGAGGTGTCGTTGCCCAATGACCGTTGGCAACTTCGATGTCCCAGGCTCGCGCGTTGGATTGTGCGATGACCCTCGGGTCGAATCTATTGGAGTACACCGACTTCCTTCCAGCTGTGAGTTCGGTACTGCCGGAGTGACATCAACGCATCGGGTACGTGCAATCGCCGATGCATGTCAGAGCACGCGGTCGCAGAGCAGGTGTCTCACCTGCGTCTGGGCCTCGACGCACGCTCCGCGCCGTAGATCGGGTCGAACTCGGTGACACTTTGGCCGGGATAGTACTTGTGCGACAGCGTCGTTTGTGTCAACTTTACGCTGCTGTGACTTACGTGAAGATCATTTTATGATGGTCACATCACTTTGATCTAACTGCTGAAAAGGTACGTCGGGATATCGGTGTCGGATATCATGGCCAGGTCTTTCAAGGATGCGTCCATCGGGGCGACAGCGTTTAGTTGACCAAAGACGAAAAAACGTTTATGTCGATCTTGTACTCGCCCGCGCTGAATGCTAGCTTCAAGACGGCCGAGCCGTCGTTAGCTTTGTAGAGCGTGAAGTTCCAAAGATTGATTGCGACGCGCTTCAATTCCAAGTCGGTATTTCTCCTGACTCAGACTCGCCCTTCTCGTTCGGTGAGTGCGAACCGAATTACTCGACCTTGTTTGCCGCACTCCGCATGTGATCCGCGGCGCCTCTATCTCAGCGGTTTGAGGCGACTACTTTTCGAAGGTTGTCAGCTGCAACCCCTTGGTTAGTATGAGTCGAAGATCTTCCAATTCAAGTGGAATCACATTCATCATTGGGATTTGAGAAGGTACGGGCAATGCGTAGATCTCGGGATCTGCGACCAGCGAAAATCGCCGTAAGTGCCTTTCGAATGTCCCTGGTTTTATGCCCGCGCACACATCACTCATGAACCGAAGTTGATCTGCGGTGGGGTCCTCGATTTTTAGTCTTGGATCCGCCCCGTCGTGTTCCCATCGAACGATTACCGATTCCATACCCAGATCGACGCGTACCGCATTTCCCATACGCCCGACAATGTATTTCCCGGCATCATCGAACCGGGTGAACACTGCCTGTACGCGTTCAACCCGGTCGGCGGAGCGTTCTCCCTTCGTTGAGTGCTTCACTAGATAGCACCCGTCATTGGTCGACTCTATGATGTATGCACTCCATTCGCCGTATTGCCTCCAGTGCTTCCAGTCGAGGCCCTCTTGGTATCCGCTTCGGAAGTAGAGTCGCTTACCGTCCGAGTCGGGCTCGTCGTACTCGATCAGTCCGAGATGGCGTTGAATCCGCCGCCAGTAGTTCAACTCGTCGATGACTTCTGAGATCGCAAGGTTGCCTGTTTCGGGCCACGACTTCTCATCCATCATTGCGTCCTCTGCTCTCCATCCATCTGTCAAAGTACGATCCCGAAACTGGCTCGAGAATACCTTCTTCCACCAGGGTATGGATTTTGATTGTGTCGCCGTATTCGTCGACGACCACCCACTGCACAGCTCCTCCGGGCTGGTCGAAAGCCGGAGCGACATCTCCATAACGGACTTCCCAATCTGGGGGGATCGTTGCTCCGGTTCCTTTGAACACGTTGTAATCGCCGCTCGTGCCTGGGGCCAGGGCGCGCCCAGGGTAGGAATCTCCTTCTACGCCCATAAAATCGCCCACCTTGTCGTTTATAAGGCCAATGCGGTCGAGAAATAGGTCTTCGGGTATATAGTCTGTGGTGGTCCAGACGCCATTTTTGAATCCGTCGTGGGGTGGCCATTTCCACCCATGCTTCTCGAAATCCCAATGCTGGCAAGCAACTCATGCGGTGTCAGTCCGGCGTAGGGACTGGAGGCGGCAGAAGTCGCCATCTCAGTGGGGCAACCTCCGTTAATCAGATCTTGGACCAACTTGTCTGGCGAGATTGCTCTTTCGACACGGTCGCGCTCCCAAGGCGACATGTCGCGGAGTTCTCGTTCCAACTGGGCCGGCTGGCCATCGCCGGCGGGGTCGTCCGTTCCTGTATGCCCATCGCCGTGCCCTGTGGGACGAGAATCGTGATCAACGTGGGCTGGCTCGATATCTTGTGCCCGCGCGACGTCGTGGCCTTGATTGCGTGCGGTCGCGGTGGCGAGTCCCCGTTTCTGAGTCCACCTGATCTGTACCCGTGTTGTTGGTCCACTGTTGTGAGAGTCGAGGGCAGAGTGATCAGCAGGAGGTCACATGCCCCGTCAGTACTCATTATCAGTTCGCCGGCAAATCGTCGCGCGACTTCGATCGGGTGAGCCGGTGGCCGTCATCGCGGCTGAGACGGGGATCTGCCAGGCAACATTGTTCCGGTGGAAACGCCAAGCGCTTATCGACGCCGGAGTCATCGACGGCACCCCGAGTGTGGAGGCCGACGAGCTGGCAGCCGCCCATAAACGGATCGCTGAGCTGGAGGCCGAACTGGCCTTGACTCGCGATGCGTGCGGACTGTTCAACGAAGAGGCGGTGGTGCCCCCAAAACGCCGACGCGGGATCGTTGAAGGGCTGATCGCGCGCGGACATTCAGCTCGATCATCGTGCCGCGTGACGGGATTGACGCGATCGCTACTGCAGTACCACAGGCGGCGTCCGGTACCAGACCGTGAGGTGCGGCGATTGATTGTGGCCGATACGATCACCGAGATCCACGAGCGTTCTCGCGGCACCTACGGTCGCCGACGGGTCCGCGCGGCGCTGCTGGCCGACTACGACATGAACGTCAACCACAAATTGGTCAACTCGATCATGTCCGAGCGCGGCTTACATGGGTTGCCGCGCCCAGGCCGCCGAAAACCCAATCTGATCGGCGTCGACACCCCTGTCGACCTGGTCAACCGGCGGTTCACCGCCACCCGACCTAACGAGCTGTGGTGCACCGACATCACCGAACACCCCGCCCGTGACGGCAAGGTGTACTGCTGTGCCATCCTGGACTGCTTCTCGCGGATGATCGTCGCCCGCACGTTCTCCACCACCGCCGACACCACCCTGGTTAACAACGCGGTCAATATGGCCGTCAACCACCGAAATCTCAGTGGGCCAACGGTTCTGCACGCCGATCATGGCACGCAGTTCACCTCGTGGAGCTTCGGGGAGAACATCCGCCGGTGGGGCTTGCTCAGCTCGTTCGGCACCGTAGGCGACTGCTTCGACAATGCCGCCATGGAGTCGTTTTGGGCGCGGATGCAAGTCGAGTTGCTCAACACCCGACGCTGGTCCACCACCATCGAGTTGGCCGCTGCCATTGGCGTGTTCCCGGTGAATGAGTCCAACTGATCTGTACCCGTGTTGTTGGTCCACTGTTGTGAGAGTCGAGGGCAGAGTGATCAGCAGGAGGTCACATGCCCCGTCAGTACTCATCATCAGTTCGCCGGCAAATCGTCGCGCGACTTCGATCGGGCGAGCCGGTGGCCGTCATCGCGGCTGAGACGGGAATCTGCCAGGCAACATTGTTCCGGTGGAAACGCCAAGCGCTTATCGACGCCGGAGTCATCGACGGCACCCCGAGTGTGGACGCCGACGCGCTGGCAGCCGCCCATAAACGGATCGCTGAGCTGGAGGCCGAACTGGCCTTGACTCGCGATGCGTGCGAACTGTTCAACGAAGAGGCGGTGGTGCCCCCAAAACGCCGACGCGGGATCGTTGAAGGGCTGATCGCGCGCGGACATTCAGCTCGATCATCGTGCCGCGTGACGGGATTGACGCGATCGCTACTGCAGTACCACAGGCGGCGTCCGGTACCAGACCGTGAGGTGCGGCGATTGATTGTGGCCGATACGATCACCGAGATCCACCAGCGTTCTCGCGGCACCTACGGTCGCCGCCGGGTCCGCGCGGCGCTGCTGGCCGACTACGACATGAACGTCAACCACAAATTGGTCAACTCGATCATGTCCGAGCGCGGCTTACATGGGTTGCCGCGCCCAGGCCGCCGAAAACCCAATCTGATCGGCGTCGACACCCCTGTCGACCTGGTCAACCGGCGGTTCACCGCCACCCGACCTAACGAGCTGTGGTGCACCGACATCACCGAACACCCAGCCCGTGACGGCAAGGTGTACTGCTGTGCCATCCTGGACTGCTTCTCACGGGTGATCGTCGCCCGCACGTTCTCCACCACCGCCGACACCACCCTGGTTAACAACGCGGTCAATATGGCCGTCAACCACCGAAAGCGCAGCGGACCAACAGTTCTACACGCCGATCACGGCACACAGTTCACTTCCTGGAGCTTCGGGGAGAACATCCGGCGATGGGGCCTGCTCAGCTCGTTCGGCACCGTAGGCGACTGCTTCGATAACGCCGCCATGGAGTCGTTTTGGGCGCGGATGCAGGTCGAGTTGCTCAACACCCGACGCTGGTCCACCACCATCGAATTGGCCGCTGCCATGGCCGATTACATCGACAACTTCTACAACGTCGAACGCCGCCACAGCTACCTCGGTAACATCTGCCCCACAGAGTTCGAAACGCTCTGGACGTCCACCTATTCGATCCCTCGACTCTCATAACCACGGCTCGAAACGGCGGGACCAGATCAAACCAGTTTTAGAGTCCTGTAGCCCGATGTCGGGCGAGAAGGGACGATGAACGAATGGCTGGTCGGAAGCGGCACTCCGCTGAGGACATCGTGCGCAAACTACGGCGTGCAGACGAGTTGGCCGCGGCAGGCAAGACCGGCGAGGAGATCGCCGCCGAACTCGAGGTGTCGCCGGCAACGCTCTACAACTGGCGCCGTACCTACGGCGGCATGGACACCGACGCCGCCAAAGAGCTCAAAGAACTGCGCGAGCAGAACGCCCGGCTCAAGCGACTGCTCGCCGAGGCTGAGCTGGTCAAAGACGCACTGCGGGAGGTCGCGAAGGGAAAATTCTGAGCCCAGCTGCCAAGCGCCGCGCCGTCGACATGCTCACCACCACGTTGGGCATGTCGGAACGGCTGGCATGCAAAGCCGTTGGGCTGGCCCGCTCCACCTGCCGCCGCCTGCCATTGTCGCAGACCCCCGCCGATCCTGATGCCGAGATGCGGGCCTGGCTGCGTTCCTACGCCACCAAACATCCCGTGCCATGGGTTCCGGCGTGCCTGGGCGGCGTTGCGCTACGACGAGCGCCGTGAGGTCAACAAGAAGAAGATCCACCGCCTGTGGCGTGAGGAGGGACTGCAGGTGCGGGTGCGCAGCCCGCGTAAGCGGGCAGGGGTGTCCTCGATACCACCGATTGAGGCCGACGCGCCGAATGTGGTGTGGGCGATCGACTTCCAGTTCGACTCCACGACCGACGGCAAGGCCATCAAGATCGCCTCAATGATCGACGAACACACCCGGGTGTCGCTGTTGAACATCGTCGAGCGCTCGATCACTGCCGACCGGGTCGTCGACGAGCTCAAGAAGGTGTTCGCCGCAGCAGGCGGGCCACCGAAGGCGCTGCGGATGGACAATGGTCCAGAGTTCATTTCCCAAGCACTGCAACAGTTCTGCGACAGTAGGGTCGGTATGTCCTACATCCCGCCGGGCACGCCGTGGAACAACGGACACATCGAATCGTTCAACAACCGACTACGCAAGGAGTGCCTCAACCGCAACCACTGGAACACACTGCTCGAGGCCCGCGTGGTCATCGGCGACTTCAAGGAGGACCACAACCACCGACACCGACATTCAGCCCTGGGTTACCGCACACCGGCCGAGTACGCTGCGGTCTGCAGGTGCACCCACACCCCGATGTCCTGCAGCATCAACTGAATCTGGATCACACCAACCCGACTCCAAGACCGGGTGGACTCAGAAACGGGGACTCGCCACCATGGCCGATTACATCGACAACTTCTACAACGTCGAACGTCGACACAGCTACCTCGGTAATATCTGCCCCACAGAGTTCGAAACGCTCTGGACGTCCACCTATTCGATCCCTCAACTCTCATGACCACGGCTCGAAACGGCGGGGCCAGATCAGTTGGACTCATTCACCGGGAACACGCCATTGGTCCCACGCGCTTCTGAATCGGGCGCCTGGGGCACTCGTTGTTCCGGAACTTGACCGTTCTCGAGGTGACGGTCGCTTGCGTCCCGTGCAATTGCACTATTGCTGGCGGGTGTGTCCGGCACACGTCGAAGGGTGCCGTCTGAATCGTCTGGCGTTACCGGTGACTGGTGTCCGTTTCCGGCCACACTCCCTGGTTCTGACGGCTCACCCATTTCGCGTGGACCATCGCCGCGCTCGACAATGGGTCCGTCGGGAAATACCTGTGCCCCTGCCTTTCGATCGTCAACTGGTGCTCCCGTGTCGATTCGGGTGGGCTGGTCAACGACGTCGCCGTCAGTTGATAGACGATCGTTTCCTGGTCCTCCTTGATCCGCCGCACTGTGACCTTCCACTGATGCGGATAGATCTGTTTGCCCGCCCGGTTGATCCCGGTCTGCTTGAACGCCATGTGTGCCTGTGCCACCATCGCGGTCGACCAACTCGGGTACTGGTAAATTTTCGCGGTTTCCGAGTCGATTACCAACCGCGCCAAGCCCACCGCCTGACCGGAGCTGATCTGCTCCGGCGTCAGAACCTTCGTGCAGACCCATCCGTTCTCGAAGGGCTGGACCTCGAACGTCTCGGTCGGCGACATCTGTGCCAGATACGCCAGTGCCTGTTCCTTGGTTCTCAGCTCCAGCATGGTGTGCTCCTTGGCTTCCCCGCGGGGACTCCCGAGCCAACTCACTGCAATGTCACCTGATTCTCGACTCCCGTGACATCTCTCAGGAGCCGGGCTTCGACCACTACCTCGTAAACCGCAGGCTCGATTAGTGACGCTCCTACTCGCTCGGCGGCCGCCGGGTCGTCCGAAAGTAGCGTAACGTGCGCTTTTCCGCCTCCGTGCCGTAAGAGGCGTACAGGTACGCCTTTTAGGTCGGCGGTGAAGACCCGCTCGAACACAATGCATTCAGAAAATGGGGCAATGGCAGTCCACGCACCCGGGCGGACTTCCTCGAATCCTTGTGGTCCCGCATCGGTGATTGCGGTCAGTTGGATGTCAGCGTCGCTTATGTCCGCGAGGAACTCAGTGCCCCGCCATCTCGCGAGCGTGCCAACAAGGGGGCTGGGTGGCCGCCATCGCTGGGCGCGTGCCCATCCTCGGGCCGCGCCACCGTAGTGAGAGAGACGTGTCTGCTGTCCGTCAGAACGGATGCGCCAGTATTCAGCTCCCCACGGAAAGCGGGTACGACTCATGTGCCACACCCGGGCGAGCGAGTCGCCGAGAAGGAAGCCGTTCGGAAAGGTCTGCCACGGCCGCTGATCGCTTGACGGTGTGCTGAACGTCGCGAGGCGGGGTGGGTGGAAGCGCACGACATCGACAAACTCTGGATTTGCGTCGATCCCATACGCCGCCAACAATTCTCCCGGGCTCAACCGGGCGGCCTCCGCAGCTGATGTGACATAGCCTTCTACTTGGTCGAGTCCATCCTCGACGATCGCCGACGCGACCGCCCCCGTCAACAACTTCTGTAGCACGAGCGATTCAGGCACGGCGGGACTCTTCTACTCGGATGTCTGTCAACTCTTCGGGAGCAATGTAGCCAGTCCAGCCGTCGTACTGGCTGCCTTGCAATCCGATTTTCGCGATATCGGGTGGTCCAAGACAGAACGCACTGATTCGGCCGTCTTCGGTGCGTCCAGTCAACAAGACTGTCTGACCCCGCAGGGTTCCACGCACGCGAACATCGACGATGTCGTCGACGGCGGAAAGGGGTAATTTTGCAAGTGGCTCCGATTCGCCCTTATTGTTCCTGAATTCGCCGAAGTCAAAGGCGTCAGGTAGATCGCTCGGGTTCGCGGCGGGGACTGCTATCCAGTCGTCACCTCCGAACAAGATCGGGAATCGTTGTCCTCGATACTCTGCGTAGGCTCTGCTTACCGGCACTTCATTCATCAGTTCCCCTGCGGTATCCACTCATGACCCTTCAGAACAGCTACTAGGCGCTGTGTGCCGTCATCGAGAATTTCCCACATCTCGGCACCTTCTCGCATTCTCGCGTTGTAAGCCATGTACTCGGGAACGATTTCGTCGCCGGACTTCGTGAAACCGTTGCCAGTGAACGGATCGGTCCATCGGTTGTACATCGGATCGCCACCCATCGTCTCGTTTCTCGGCACCTCGTACCATCCCGTGGAGCTGTAGTCCAACTGGAATCTAATCAGGTGTGTTCCCGGGTCATCTGGTAGGTACGGCGAGTTCTCGTAATCCAGACGCGGCCCTTTGTAGATGTCTCCAGGAGTCGATAGACGAAATGTGTCTGATGCAACAGTCACCGCGCCGCCTACTTGCTCGGGGTCGAACTTGTCTGGAGTTGTGAGGTGCCCGTCTCCACGACCCGGACTCATGATGTAATCGTCGGCTCGACTTTGTTTGAAGGCACCTGATTCATCGAAGAAGCCAGGAGGGATCACTTTCTGCATCACTGTGTCTCGGCCAGGGGCCGGGAGGTTGTCACGTACAGCACTGAGCAGATCGCGTTCTGCTGGCGACAGTGAACTCGTCGGTTTCTGGATTAAATCGATGAATTCGCTTTTGCTTATCCCGTGCGCGTTGAGTGCATCGAGAACCGGTTCAGATCGATCACATTGGTGTGCCTGCGTGAAGTGCCGTTTCATGTGGCGCAGCCCCAGAACGAGCTTAAGGTCACACTAGCCGGCTAGAAAATCCTCGAATAATGGGCTTCCGCTGGGATCGAAGTACGAACACAGAATGGTCTCTAAGGAATGGTTCATATGATACGAAAGGCGAACCAGTTCCAGAGTTCCCATCAAGGTTCCGGCGCCGCTCACTGCGATGTCGGCATCCGACGCGGTCACTAAAACGAGACACTCCTCGTCCCGGAACCAGCTATTATCAATGCTGTATCCAGCAGCGACTTTCTCGCGAGAAATCGGGAACTTCAATTTCGGAACGCCCAGGTTGTCACGGGCGCTTCCTCCTAGTTTCGTAAATAGATACCGTTCAGTGACGTCTGTCGAACGTCCCGCAAAGATAAAATTCTCTGGTCCGAGTCGGTCCGAGTCTGAGACGGTCGTCCATCCGTCGGCGGTATTTTCGACAAAGTAGCGCAGCTCGCCGAGATTTGTTGAAAGAATGGCCCGCCCATCGGAAGTTCCAGTTCCCTGGGTGACGTCGTATCCAGCCCGCGTAGCACACTCAATCAGAGGGTCGGATAACGTGAAGTTGTCGGTCATTCCAGCACTCCGAGTTCCTCCAGGTCTCCCACGAGCATTGCCTTTCCTTTTTCGTTGAGTACTCTCAACTGGATTCCTCCACCCGGTTGTCCGGCTCCCGGAGCGATCTGCGAAACTTCGATCTTCCAGCCTTCAGGAAGGAATGAAAGCCTATAGGTGTGCAGTGGTTTGCTCAGTGATTCTACATGCATAGCGCGAGACTCCCACGGGGCATGCTCGCCTTTTTCCATTACACCCAGGTACTTTCCGTCCGGACTGCCGATGCGGTCCAATTGGTCGCCGAAAATTCTGCAGTATTCATCAAAACTTGTGAAGGCGACCTTCGTGCCGGGTACGGCGCCGTCGTTCAATGGAAAATTCTGCCAATGGCTGCCAGTCTCTGAGAGTTTGTTGAAACGCTCCTCGTATTGATGTCTCGTGTACGCGTGACCGTCGGGCGCTCGGCCGTATGGAGCGTCGGGGTCAGTGATCAGCTTGGCGACATCAGGATTGATCCGGTCGGGGTCTACGGGGTCCGTATCGAAAGGCCAATGATCAGGTAATGGTTCGCCGTACTGCGGGTCCATGGGTTCGTCTGGCAAGCGTTCCCAACCCGGACCGGACTGATCACTCGAATGCAACGGATTCTGTGGGCTCCGCTCGGACGAATGTCCATGACTGTTCGGCGATTCATCAACCGGAGGTTCGCCAGTGTCGTGTTGTGGATGACGCGCGCCCGTGGCATCCGGAACTTGGTGGTTCGCACTGACTCCAATGCTTTGCGATGCGCCAGAGTTGCGGCTCGCATCGCTGTGGGTGGCATTGTGATCCGCCTCGCGTGCTGGCTTGTTCGACTGCGTTGACGTCTCGTGGTTGTGTCCGTCCGTGCTGCCTCGTTCTGGTCTCTGCCCCCATTCGTGTGGTATCGGGTTTTTGACATCAGATGGGCTCCTTCGATCCTCCGGTTGGTGGCCCCGTCCTGCCTGCGACGACTCATGTCCCGGCTGATGTGTTCCGGGTGGTGCTAGTGGGTCATGCTTGCCGGTATCGCGGCGCGGGGCCTCCGGTTCGGCCTTGTTGTGAGCAGCCTGTCCCAGTGAATGCGCGGTCATGTGGTCGCTCGGATGCGCCGGCGCAGACGGCGTGGTCCCAGGCGCCGGTCCGGTCGCGGTGGGTTGTTGTGCCCTGGGGGTTTCCGGCGATCCGATGTGCGAAGGCCGTGCCTCTGGACCGCGCGTGGACGTATCGGGCGCAGGTGATTTGGCAGCGGGAGAATGACTTTCGCCGCCACCGTGTACCGGCCCCGGTGTGTGAGAAGTCATCGGCGGAGGTCCGCCGCCCATGCCCGGTGACATCATGGGCGCCATCGCAGGTTGCGAGTCGTGAGCCGCCGCCACATAAGCTGGTTGCCGAGACTCGCTGTTTGCCACAGAGTTTCGGTCGTGTTCGGCAGGATGGTCGGCTGCCGGAGTGTGAGCTGGCTGCTGGTCGGCAGAACCATGTGCTTGGTGGTCGGCCAAACTGCGCGACTCGTTCATTCCCGGCCGGTGGTGGTCGGTCGATGTGGAGTTATCGTCTGCCCGCATTGCAGAGTTGTCCGTAGACGACGTGTCATCGATGTGTTGTGCCGGTGAGTGCGTGGATGCAGGCGCATCCGACGCCGCGGATTCGTGAATCGGTTTCGGGTTCGACTCTGCCGGAGTGTGGGGAGCATCGTTTTGTGCTGCGGGCGTGGCGGGTTCGGGCGCGTGCTGCGGCGAAGGGTCGACGGGGGGCGGCGTATAGCCGGGCTCTGAATTGCCGCGAATCCCAGGCTCGCCGATGGAAGGGGACGCCGATTGGTGCGACTCTGGTGTGTTCGGCGCATGTGGTGGTGGTGAGTCGGCACGCGTCGGTCCGGGATCGGCGGGGCCGACGGGGCGATGTGGGGAATCGGGTGGGGGACCGTCGCCGCCACCGGGCGGGCGGGCGCCACCGCCGGGGTTGCTTGTCGTCGGTCCGGGCGGATCAGGAGGTCGGACCGGGGCTTCGAGGCCGTTCGGACTGGATGGCGCATCAATTCGATTGGGCGGCACCGGGTTTACGACGGAATCCGGGATGCCGCCCTGTCGGATCTCTGGCACTTCGGAAACGCGAGACCCTGTGACCGACAGGTCGCCGTCCAAACCATGACGCCCCGGTAGACCGACGGACGGAGAGTCCGCTCCGTCGAATGCCCTGCGGACCTTGTTGACGCCTTTGGCCACGGTGCCGCCCTTGGCCAACGGCCCGCCGGGGAAGAACAGGCTCGCGACGTTGAAGCCCGCTTCGCCGATCCCGCGTCCCGGGTTCTCCCCGGTCAACTGGTCCCAGGCCAAGAACTCTTTGCCGGCTGCGATGCCGATATCGTCGATCAACGACGGATCTTTGATGACGGCCAGGGCCGTCTCGCCCAACCCCTTCCAGGTGTCCAGGTCGGCGAATGCCACCGTTCCGGCCACGGTGTTGATCACGCCGCTGAGTACACCGGTGGTCAGATCGGTCTGGAACTTGATGATGTCGGAGATCGCGCCCCCGACTTGGTCGCCGAGAATTTCCCGTAGGTTCTTGTCGGCCCATTTCTGGAACTTCGTGACAGTGTCGTTGAGCGCGCCCTTGAGCGCTTCCAGCAGTGTGCCGACGGCCTTCACCTGACGCTGAAAGTTCTCCAGGAGGGTTCGGATGTCCTCGACGACCTCTTTGATGATGTCGAGCGCGTCACCGGTGAAAATGCCCTTTACGGTGTCGACGATCCCATCGATCGTCGATACGCGATCGAGCAGTCGCCGTATCGCGTCCTGCGTGTCCTGCACGTTGTCGGCGAACGTGTTCAACGTCGAGGCGATCTGCGTGGCCTGGTCGGCCAGGTCTGCGACACCGTCGGCCAGGTCAGCGTGTGCCTCGGCGACCTGCGAAGCTTCGGGGATCTTTTGCGTCGATACGGCTGTCCTGGACCCCCTGACCTGGTCGGAGACGGCGGAGAATCCAGAAGCCAAGTTCTTCCACTGAGCCGCGGTGAGACGCAACATCGAAGGGTTCCCCGACGGCCAGGCGGTAGGTCCGAGAAAACTCGCCACGAGGAACCACGACGGCGGCGGCGGAACGACACTGAGGCTCGGGCTGTCCCTGGCGTCAACCGGCGTGGTTTCCTCGAATCCGCCGTCCACGCTGCCCGTCGGGCTGCCCCCACCGATGGTGGAAACCGCGTCGGCGTTGGCGTAGTTGTGCCCGCTCGCCTGAAGTTTGATGCCGACAGCTTTGAAAGTGTTTGCGCCGCCGGCCAAAGTGTCGGAGAACTGCTGCGCGAGATCCCCGTATTCCAACGCCATCGCGAGCCCGGCAAGATCGATGCCGGAGGCGATACCGCTCGACAACATGGGTCCGAGCGCTCCCATGAGCATGTCCAACTGCTTGCCGAGTGAGGACATGCTCTGCCCGGCGCGGATCAGTACCTGGGGGTCGACCTCAATCCGTATGCCGCTGACGCCACCGCTGTCCGACGGCACTAGGCATCCCACATCTGGGAGTTCTTGGCGACGGCGTCAGCGTAATTCGAACGCGCAGTCTGGGCGATCTTCTGCAACTGCGACAGAGCTTCCCGCATCTGTTCGGCGCCTTCTCGCCACTGGGCTTGTGCCTGGGCCTGGGCGTCGGACGCCTCGCCGTGCCACGACTGCCGCAACGAGGCCATGGTCCGGTCGATGTCCTCCAGGCAACTGGTGACCTCGCGTTCGAAACTCGCCATGTGCGCGATCGCATCTTGCATCCGCCCGAAATCGACCACCAGAGGGGCCCCGCCACCGCTACTGGGCATCGTTGCGCCTCCCGAAGCGCATCGGATTCCCGGTCGTCGGCGGAGGAGCCGACTCCACAGGAGCCGACTCCACAGGAGCCGACATGCCCGATGGATCGGCCGAGGCGCCACCCTCGTCGCCCTCCGGATCGGCCGAGGCGCCACTCTCGTCGTCCCGCTTCTGTTCGTCCTGCCCATCTGACTGCTCGACACCGGTCGCAGCACCGGATTCTCCTGGCAAGGCTCCCGTGCCCGGCTGAGATTGCGCGGCCTGGACGATTCCCGTCACGCCTTGCGCGACCGCGGCTGCGGCCTGTGTGAGTCCGCCGGCCAACTGGCCTGCCGCCTGGGCGGCGCCGTCCGCCAACTGGCCGCCGATCTGGGCCGCGGGCTCACCGAGACCCATCATTGCCGCGAGATCGTCGGTACTGCCACCCGTCTGGGCCGCCGAGGCGGGTTGACCCGACGCGGACGAGACAGCAGACGCCGGCGACGCACCGGTTGGTCCCGCGGGTGATCCGCCGCCCGGTTGGAACGACGAGCCGACCGCACCTGCTGCTTGTTGATCGGTGGCGCTGTAGTTGTCGGCCGAAACCTTCAAGGACTCCGACATCGACTGGAGGCCGCGGATCACCTGTCCCGCGCCGTTGTGCCACTTGTCCCACTGACCGGAGTACGCGGACGCGGCGCCGCCCTTCCATCCGGACCCGAGCAACTGGCCGACCGAGAGGTCGACGGCGGACAACCCGTCCTGCAGGCGTTGGCTGGCGTCAGCGAGCTTGGCCGAGGCCGAGCGGAGATCGGATGTGACAACTTCCAGCGACTGCCCCACAGCGATACCCCCCTCGAACGGCAGCCGACAATCGAAACGAGTTTATCGGCGCTCGCTGGGCCCCGATCGCACCAATTACGCTGCCCGTGTGCTCATCGCGATAGAGGGCGTCGACGGCGCCGGCAAACGCACGCTGACCAACGGCCTGCGGGCGGCGTTCGAGACGAACCACAAGTCGGTGGCGAGCCTGGCGTTCCCGCGGTACCACCAGTCGGTGCCTGCGGACCTGGCGGCCGAGGCGCTGCATGGCCGTCACGGTGACCTCGCGGACTCCGTGTACGCGATGGCGACGTTGTTCGCGTTGGACCGGGCAGGCGCGCGGGATCAGATCGAGCACCTGCAGGCCGCGTATGACGTCGTCATCCTGGATCGGTATGTGGCGTCGAACGCGGCGTACAGCGCGGCGCGTCTGCATCAGGGCGTGGACGGGGACGTGGTGGCGTGGGTGCGCGACCTGGAGTTCGGGCGCCTGCACCTGCCGGTGCCGGACTGGCAGGTGCTGCTGAACGTGCCGACCGAACTGGCGGCGCAGCGCGCCGAACACCGCGCGAACACCGAGGCCGACCGCGCCAAGGACGTCTATGAGCGCGACGACGGTCTGCAGCGGCGCACGGGCGAGGTGTACGCGGCGCTGGCGGCGTCGGACTGGGGCGGCTCCTGGGCGGTGGCCGGGCCGGATGTGGACCCGGCGACCCTGGCAGACCGGTTAAGCAGCGGTTGAGGCGAAACGCCCGCGTGTGGTAGCCGAGTTTTGTGGCGATCTGGTGACACCATGGACACCATGAGGCAAAGGATCCTTGTCGTCGATGACGACCCGTCACTGGCCGAGATGCTCACCATCGTTCTCCGCGGTGAGGGTTTCGACACCGCGGTCATCGGCGACGGTAGCCAGGCACTCACCGCTGTCCGTGAGCTGAGGCCGGACCTGGTCCTGCTCGACCTGATGCTGCCCGGGATGAACGGCATCGATGTGTGCCGTGTGCTGCGCGCCGATTCCGGCGTGCCGATCGTCATGCTGACCGCCAAGACCGACACCGTCGACGTGGTGCTTGGCCTGGAATCCGGAGCCGACGACTATGTGGTGAAGCCGTTCAAGCCGAAGGAGCTCGTCGCCCGCGTGCGCGCCCGGCTGCGCCGCAACGAGGACGAGCCCGCCGAGATGCTGTCGATCGGCGATGTCGAGATCGACGTGCCCGCGCACAAGGTGACCCGTCAGGGCGAGCAGATTTCGCTGACACCGCTGGAGTTCGACCTGCTGGTGGCTCTGGCACGCAAACCACGGCAGGTGTTTACTCGGGATGTGCTGCTCGAACAGGTGTGGGGATACCGTCACCCCGCCGACACCCGTTTGGTGAACGTGCATGTCCAGCGGTTGCGGGCGAAGGTTGAGAAAGATCCGGAGAACCCGCAGGTGGTCCTGACCGTTCGAGGAGTGGGATACAAGGCCGGACCCCCGTGACAGACGCCGACGAAGCGCGGCGCCGTGACGAGTCGAAGGGTTCTTTGCACGAGGAGCGGTGCCGATGATCTTCGGCTCCAGGCGGCGCATACGTGGGCGTTGGGGAGGTTCCGGCCCACTGGTGCGCGGATTGGGGACGTTGGGCAGAGCGCTCGGGCTGGTGTGGCGACGCTCCCTGCAACTGCGGGTGGTCACCCTGACGCTCGGGCTCTCGATGGCCGTGATCCTGGTGCTCGGTTTCGTGCTGACCAGTCAGATCACTGACCGGATCCTGGAAGTCAAGGTCAGGGCTGCCACCGAAGAGGTGGAGCGGGCCCGCAACACCGTCAGCGGCATCGTGGGCGGTGAGGAGTCCCGTTCGCTGGAGAGCAGCCTGGAGTTGGCGCGTAACACTCTGGTGGACCGCAAGGCCGACGTGCGAGCCGACATGGCGGGCGCGTTCGACGCTGTCCTCGTCGTGCCCGGCGACGGGCCGCGGGCCGCCGCGGCGGCCGGACCGGTGCAGCAGATTCCCGAGGCGTTGCGTGACTTCGTCAAGGCCGGCCAGGTCAGCTACCAGTACGCGACCGTGCAGACCGAGGGATTTTCGGGTCCGGCGCTCATCGTCGGCAGCCCGACATCGTCGTCGGTGCCGAATCTTGAGCTGTACCTGATCTTCCCGTTGAACAACGAGGAGAGCACCATCTCTCTGGTTCGCGGCACCATGGCGACCGGCGGTGTGGTGTTGCTGGGTCTGCTCGCGGCGATCGCGTTGGTGGTCGCGCGTCAGATCGTGCAGCCGGTGCGGTCGGCGTCGCGCATCGCCGAACGCTTCGCCGAGGGACATCTGACCGAACGGATGCCGGTGCGCGGTGAGGACGACATGGCGCGGCTCGCGGTGTCGTTCAACGACATGGCCGAGAGCCTGTCCCGCCAGATTCAGCAGCTCGAAGAGTTCGGTAACCTGCAGCGCCGCTTCACCTCCGACGTGAGCCACGAACTGCGCACACCGCTGACGACGGTGCGCATGGCCGCGGATCTGATCTACGACCACAGCGAGGACCTGGACCCCGCACTGCGCCGGTCGACCGAGCTGATGGTCAACGAACTCGACCGGTTCGAGACGCTGCTGGCCGATCTGCTGGAGATCTCTCGCCACGACGCCGGTGTGGCCGAACTGTCGGTCGAGTCGCTGGATCTGCGGTCGACAGTGCGCAGCGCACTGGACAACGTCGGGCACCTCGCGGCCGACGCGCAGGTCGAGCTCACCCTCGACATGCCCGAGGACGAGGTCATCGCCGAGGTGGATCCGCGCCGGGTGGAACGCATCCTGCGCAACCTCATCGCCAACGCCATCGACCACGCCGAGAGCAAGCCCGTGCAGATCCGGATGGCCGCCGACGAGGACACCGTCGCCGTCACGGTCCGCGACTTCGGCGTCGGCCTACGCCCCGGTGAGGAGAAGCTGGTGTTCAGCCGGTTCTGGCGCTCCGATCCGTCGCGCGTGCGGCGCTCCGGTGGCACGGGTCTGGGACTGGCCATCAGCATCGAGGACGCGCGCCTGCACCAGGGACGGCTGGAGGCCTGGGGTGAACCCGGCAAGGGCGCGTGCTTCCGGCTGACCCTGCCGCTGGTGCGTGGTCACAAGGTGACCACGAGCCCGTTGCCGCTCAAGCCTGTCACGGAGCAGCGGCCGCCGCGCCGCCGTTCCAACAAGGATCGGGAAGCAGCGGAGGAGAGCGTGTGAAACGCCTGCTGACGGTGTTGATCGTCGGTCTGGTAACACTGGTGTCCGGTTGCGCGGGGATCCCCAGCTCGTCTTCCCCGCAGGCGATCGGCACGGTCGAGCGGCCGGCCCCGCCGAGCCTGCCGAAACCGACGCCGGACATGGATCCGGACGTGCTGCTGCGTGAATTCCTCAAAGCCACGGCCGATCCCGCGAACCGCCACCTGGCGGCGCGGCAGTTCCTCACCGAATCCGCGTCCAGCGCGTGGGACGACGCGGGCAGCGCCCTGTTGATCGACCGGGTGGTGTTCGTCGAAACCCGAAGCACCGACCGGGTTTCGGTGAGCATGCGTGCCGACATCCTCGGATCCCTTTCGGATCTCGGTGTGTTCGAGACGGGGGAGGGGGCGCTGCCCGACCCCGGCCCCATCGAACTCGTCAAGACCTCGGGCGGGTGGCGCATCGACCGGTTGCCCAACGGCGTGTTCCTGGATTGGCAGCAGTTCCAGTCCACCTACAAGCGCTACACCCTCTATTTCGTCGACCCGACCGGCGCGACCGTGGTGCCCGATCCCCGCTACGTGGCGGTGTCGGATCCGGATCAGCTTGCCACCGAGCTGGTCTCGAAACTGATCTCCGGGCCGCGTCCCGAGATGGAACGGTCGGTGCGCAACCTGCTGGACCCGCCGTTGAAGCTGCGCGGTCCGGTCACCCGCGCGGACGGCGGCAAGACAGGTGTGGGCCGCGGCTACGGTGGCGCGCGCATCGATCTGGAGAATCTTTCGGCCTCCGACCCTCACAGCCGACAATTGCTTGCCGCCCAGCTCATCTGGACGTTGTCGCGTGCGGGCGTGGCGGGTCCGTACGTGATCAACGTCGACGGGGCACCGCTGGACGACCGGTTCGCCGACGGCTGGGAGACCTCCGACGTCGCGGCCACCGATCCCGGTGCGGCACCCGGCGCCGCGGCGGGCCTGCACGCCCTCGTGAACGGATCGCTGGTGTCCCTGGACGGACAGCGCGCCCCGCGGGTCCCAGGCGCGTTCGGTGCGGCGCCGCACCAGGTTTCGGCGTCGGTGTCGCGCAACGGTCAGGACGCCGCGTCGGTGGTCGCCCCGCCGGGCGCACCGGATCCAGCGGCGACGCTGTGGATCGGCCCGCTGGGCGGCGGCACGGTCCAGGCCATGGAGGGGCGCACGCTGTCGCGACCGAGTTGGTCACTGGACCAGGCCGTGTGGGTGGTCGCCGACGGTATCAACGTGGTGCGTGCCATCCGGGACGCATCGGGGACGCCGGCCCGGATCCCGGTGGACTCCAGCGCCGTGACGAGCCGCTACCCGGGGCCGATCACCGAACTGCAACTGTCGCGTGACGGCACCCGTGCGGCGATGGTCATCGAAGGTCAGGTGATCCTCGCGGGGATCGAACAGACGCAGGACGGGCGTTTCCTGCTGACGTACCCGCGCCGGCTCGGCTTCGGGCTCGGCAACTCGGCGGTGTCGTTGTCCTGGCGTACCGGCGACGACATCGTCGTGACCCGCACCGACCCGCAGCACCCGGTGTCCTATGTGAACCTCGACGGGGTCAACTCCGACGCCGCGAGCCGCAATCTGGTCATGCCGGTGACCACCGTGGCGGCCAACCCGTCCACGGTGTATGTCGCCGATCAGCGTGGCGTGAAGCAACTTTCGGCCTCGGCCGACGAGGAGAACTCCGGCTGGGTCGAAGTCAACCCGCTCATGGTGCCGGGCTCACTTCCCGTCCTGCCGGGCTGATCCGATCATCCATGTCGGTGCCCCGGCGCACACTGCGGGCATGCTCGATCTGGTCCTGCCGCTGGAATGCGGCGGCTGCGGCACCGCGTCGACCCGATGGTGCCCGCGCTGCGCACGGGAGTTGACGGTCCGCGACGACGAGCCACATCTGATCACCCCGCGCACGGACCCCGGCATCCCGGTGTTTGCCCTGGGCCGCTACGCGGGTGCGCGCAGGCGCGCCATCGTGGCGGCCAAGGAGCACGGCCGCGCGGATCTGCTGCCGCCGCTGGCAAATGCACTGAACTGTGGGTTGGAGCGGCTGCTGACGTGGGGCATCGTGGTTGCTCCGCTGACCGTCGTCCCGGCTCCGACGCGACGCAGCGCGGCCCGCAGGCGCGGTGGTGATCCGGTCACCCGCATCGCGGTGTCGGCGACGGCAGGACTGCCCGGCGTCACCACCATCCCGGCGTTACGACTGCGGCCCTGGGTGCGAGATTCGGTGGGGCTCCCGGGCGGTGACCGCCAGCGCAACCTCGCCGGCCGAATCCGCCTGACCCAGGCCGGAGCGCGGCGCCTCACCAACGGCGCCGGAGGTGATGTCGTGCTGGTCGACGACGTCGTGACCACCGGGGCGACCGTAACGGAATCGGTACGAACTTTGCGGAAATCGGGTGTCGATGTGTCGGCGATGCTGGCGATCGCGCATGCCTGACGCAGGTGCTGATTGCCCAAGTATCAAACGATCATGAACGACACAAAACAGGTGGCATGAATTACTGGCACGAACGGGTGAACACGGCTACCTTCGGGAGCAACACCCCGTGAAGCCTCACGGCGCGGCGCTCCCACAGCGCACCTTCGCCGTACACGGCCCGTCACATGGCAGGAGGTGAGTCACTCGACACCTTGCGCCGGTGGGCGGAGCAAAAAACGATGGCCCTTCGGCGCGTTTCGTCAGAGCCCGGCACGCGATGCGTGCGACGTGTGAGAGAAACGAGTTGCCAAGTATGTCAAGCCAATCGCTGGATTCAAGCCGTACGATGGTCGTCGAAGACGTTCGCGAGAGCACTGCCGGCACCGCCCCGGAACGACCTCATGCCGAGGTCGTCGTCAAGGGGCGCAACGTCGAGGTCCCCGACCATTTCCGCACCTACGTCTCAGAGAAGCTGTCACGCCTCGAGCGTTTCGACAAGACAATCTATCTGTTCGACGTAGAACTTGACCACGAGCGCAACCGCCGTCAACGCAAGAACTGTCAACACGTCGAGATCACCGCCCGAGGGCGCGGCCCCATCGTTCGGGGCGAGGCCTGCGCCGACAGCTTCTACGCCGCTTTCGAGTCAGCGGTCGACAAGCTCGAAAGCAGACTCCGCCGCGCGAAGGATCGGCGCAAGATCCACTACGGCGACAAGACCCCGGTATCGCTGGCCGAGGCCACCGCGAAAGACCCGCTGCTCGACCTGGCGGTGTCCAGGGACGACGACGAGGCCCGTTACAACGACGGTGTCGCCGATCACGAACCCGGCCGGATCGTCCGGGTCAAGGAACACCCTGCCAAACCGATGACGGTCGACGATGCGCTCTACGAGATGGAACTGGTCGGTCACGACTTCTTCCTGTTCCACGACAAGGAGACGGACAAGCCCTCGGTGGTGTACCGCCGTCACGCGTTCGACTACGGGCTGATCCGCCTGGCCTGACGGGTAGACCAGCACAAACAGCCTTCGACGAGGTCGCACTCCGGAACTTCCCGGGGTGCGATTTCGCGGCTGTGGCGTCGCCTGGCCGTGCCCGACCCCGCCTCTAAGCCGCCTCGAAGCGGCGGTTCGGCGGCTGACAAGGCCGGACAGTTCCACCTGTCACCTACGATGGACTCGACTAATAGCCCGTGAGATCCCACCCACGGGGATCCATCGAAACCCACAGGGGAAATAGCGTGCTGTCGAAGTTGCTCCGTCTCGGTGAAGGCCGCATGGTCAAGCGCCTCAGGAAGGTGGCTGACTATGTCGACACCTTGTCCGACGACGTCGAGAAGCTCTCTGACGCCGAGCTGCGAGCCAAGACCGAAGAGTTCAAGAAGCGGGTGGCCGACGGCGAGGAACTCGACGACGTGCTGCCAGAGGCATTCGCCGTCGCGCGGGAAGCCGCGTGGCGGGTGCTCAACCAGCGCCACTTCGACGTCCAGGTGATGGGCGGTGCGGCGCTGCACTTCGGCAACGTCGCCGAGATGAAGACCGGTGAGGGCAAGACCCTGACCGCGGTGCTCCCGTCCTACCTCAACGCGCTGTCCGGCAAGGGCGTGCACGTCGTCACGGTCAACGACTACCTGGCCAAACGCGACAGCGAGTGGATGGGGCGCGTGCACCGGTTCCTGGGCCTCGACGTCGGGGTCATCCTCTCCGGGATGACCCCCGACGAGCGCAGGGCCGCCTACGCGGCCGACATCACCTACGGCACCAACAACGAGTTCGGCTTCGACTACCTGCGCGACAACATGGCGCACTCGGTCGAGGACATGGTGCAGCGCGGCCACAACTTCGCCATCGTCGACGAGGTCGACTCGATCCTCATCGACGAGGCCCGTACGCCGCTGATCATCTCTGGCCCGGCCGACGGCGCCTCGCACTGGTACACCGAGTTCGCCCGGATCGTCCCGATGATGGAGAAGGACGTCCACTACGAGGTCGACCTGCGCAAACGCACCGTCGGTGTGCATGAGCTCGGCGTCGAGTTCGTCGAGGACCAGCTCGGCATCGACAACCTCTACGAGGCCGCCAACTCGCCGCTGGTGAGCTACCTGAACAACGCGCTGAAGGCCAAGGAGCTCTTCCAGCGCGACAAGGATTACATCGTCCGCAACGGCGAGGTGCTCATCGTCGACGAGTTCACCGGCCGCGTGCTGATGGGCCGCCGCTACAACGAGGGCATGCACCAGGCGATCGAGGCCAAGGAACGCGTCGAGATCAAGGCCGAGAACCAGACGCTCGCGACGATCACCCTGCAGAACTACTTCCGCCTCTACGACAAGCTGTCCGGCATGACCGGTACGGCCGAGACCGAGGCCGCCGAGCTGCACGAGATCTACAAGCTGGGCGTGGTGCCGATCCCCACGAACAAGCCGATGATCCGGGAGGACCAGTCCGACCTGATCTACAAGACCGAAGAGGCCAAGTTCCTCGCCGTGGTCGACGATGTGGCCGAGCGGCACGCCAACGGGCAGCCGGTGCTGATCGGTACCACCAGCGTGGAGCGCTCGGAATACCTGTCGAAGCTGCTGACCAAGCGCCGTGTCCCGCACAACGTGCTCAACGCCAAGTACCACGAGCAGGAGGCGAACATCATCGCCGAGGCCGGCCGCCGCGGCGCGGTCACGGTCGCCACCAACATGGCCGGTCGCGGTACCGACATCGTGCTGGGCGGCAACGTCGACTTCCTGGCCGACAAGCGCCTGCGTGAGCGCGGCCTCGACCCGGTCGAGACGCCCGACGAGTACGAGGCGGCCTGGCACGAGGTGCTTCCGCAGGTCAAGGCGGAGTGCGCCAAGGAGGCCGAGGAGGTGATCGCCGCGGGCGGTCTGTACGTCCTCGGCACCGAGCGCCACGAGTCCCGTCGTATCGACAACCAGCTGCGCGGCCGCTCCGGCCGTCAGGGCGATCCCGGCGAGTCGCGGTTCTACCTCTCGCTGGGCGACGAGTTGATGCGGCGGTTCAACGGCGCGACGCTGGAGACCCTGCTGACGCGGCTCAACCTGCCCGACGACGTGCCGATCGAGGCCAAGATGGTCTCCCGCGCCATCAAGAGCGCACAGACGCAGGTCGAGCAGCAGAACTTCGAGGTCCGCAAGAACGTCCTCAAGTACGACGAGGTGATGAACCAGCAGCGCAAGGTCATCTACGCCGAGCGCAGGCGCATCCTCGAAGGCGAGGACCTCGCCGAGCAGGCCCACAAGATGCTGGTCGACGTCATCACGGCGTACGTCGACGGCGCCACCGCGGAGGGCTACGCCGAGGACTGGGACCTGGAGACGCTGTGGACCGCGCTCAAGACGCTGTACCCGGTCGGCATCGACCACCGCGACCTCATCGACAACGACGCGGTCGGCGAGCCCGGTGAGCTGACCCGCGAGGAACTGCTCGACGCGCTGATCGCCGACGCCGAGCGCGCCTACGCCGAGCGGGAGAAGCAGATCGAGGAGATCGCGGGTGCGGGCGCCATGCGGCAGCTCGAGCGCAACGTTCTGCTCAACGTGATCGATCGCAAGTGGCGCGAGCACCTCTACGAGATGGACTACCTCAAGGAGGGCATCGGCCTGCGCGCGATGGCGCAGCGCGATCCGCTCGTCGAGTACCAGCGCGAGGGCTACGACATGTTCGTCGGGATGCTCGAAGCGCTCAAGGAGGAGAGCGTCGGCTTCCTGTTCAACGTTCAGGTGGAGGCCGCGCCGCAGCAGCCGCAGGTCGCCCCGGTGGCGCCGCCGCCCACGCTGTCGGACTTCGCTGCCGCGGCCGCGGCAAAGGCGTCCGATTCGACGGCGAAGACCGATTCGGGTCAGGTGGCCACCAAGGAACGCCAGCCGCAACCCGCTCCGGCCCTGCGCGCCAAGGGGATCGACGACGAGGCGCCGCCGCTCACCTACACCGGTCCGTCCGAGGACGGTACCGCGCAGGTGCAGCGCAGCAGCGGAAACGGCGGGCGGCATGCCGCCCCGGCCGGCGGCTCGCGCCGCGAGCGCCGCGAGGCCGCGCGCAAGCAGGCGAAGGCCGAAAGGCCCGCGAGATCGCACCGCAAGGGCTAACCGATCTGCAGAGCGGTGACTTGCCAACGGCCGCTCAGCAATTCGACGCGCGCGGCGATGGCGCGCACCCGCGGACCGCGCGTGTAGGTGGCGAACACCTCGGCCGCGGCCGCAAGGCCGTGGTCACCCGGACGGTGGTCGCCGGCTGCCCGTAGCCGCACCCGGCGCAGGTTCGCCGGGGCACCGTGGCGCGTCTGCGACAGCGCCACCACGGCATCGATGAGCGTCGGGTTGAGCACCGTGCGCAACTGCGCGGGCGATCTGCGCCGGTCGACGACCTCCAGCACGCGGCGCAGGGCGGCCGCGGCGAACTGCCCGGCGCCGTCGTGCGGGCGTTGCTCGACCGGTGGCGGCACCAGGCGCAACGTGCGCGGCGTGTGCCGGTGCAGCACCGTCGGGGCCGGGCACGGCGGTGCGGCCGTCACCGGCTGCACCGGGGGTTCGTAGTCGACGACCGGTTCGATGATCCGGGATGCCTGCGGCGAATCGTCGGCGGTCGGTGGGGCGGCTTCGGATGGGTGCACGGGAGAACTCCAGCGGTCGGCAGGACAGGGCGACATCTGCTGGAGAGGTGCAGATGAGTCAATGATCCCACGACGTGACGGGGTCGGAACGCGCCCGTGATGCGCACCCGCAGAATCGCCGGTTACCGTGACGGGGTCTCACGCGATCCACAGGGGAGGTTGGCGCCGAATGGTGACCAGGCTGTCGGCGTCCGACGCAGCGTTCTACCACTTGGAGAACACCGCGACGCCGATGTACGTCGGATCCCTGTCGATCCTGCGGAAACCCCGCGCCGGGCTGACCTACGAGACCCTGCTGGAAACCGTCGAGCAACGCCTGCCGCAGATCCCGCGCTACCGCCAGAAGGTGCGCGAGGTGACGCTGGGGCTGGCGCGCCCGGTGTGGATCGACGACCGTGAATTCGACATCACTTATCACATCCGTCGCTCGGCGCTGCCGTCCCCGGGCAGCGACGCCCAGTTGCACGATCTGGTGGCCCGCCTCGGGTCGCGGCCCCTGGACCGCAACCGCCCGCTGTGGGAGATGTACCTCGTGGAGGGGCTGGCGAAGAACCGCATCGCGATCTACACGAAGTCCCACCAGGTGCTGGTGAACGGCATGACGGCGGTGGAGGTCGGGCACGTGATCGCCGACCGCACCCCGAAACCGCCCGAGTTCGGTGAGGACATCTGGATCCCGGCGCGGGAACCCACCGACCGCCAACTGGTGCTCGGCGCCGTCGGGGAGTGGATCACCCGCCCCACCAGCCAGCTCGCGGCGGTGCGGGACACCGTCACCGAGGTGGCCACCAACGCCGGTGAGCTCGCCGCGGTGGGGCGGCGGATCGCCGAGACGGTCCGCACGGTCGCGCGCGGCACGGCCCCGAGCAGCCCGCTCAACACCACGGTGTCGCGCAACCGGCGGTTCACGGTCACCGACCACAAGTTCGACGACTACCGCACGGTGCGGGCCCGCTACGACTGCGACATCAACGACGTGGTGCTGGCGGTGATCTCCGGGGCGCTTCGCAACTGGCTGCTGTCCCGCGGCGAGCCGGTGACACCGAGCACGACCGTGCGGGCCATGGCGCCGCTGTCGGTCTATCCCGACGCGGATCTCGACCAGCCGGGTCCTGGCCAGGCCATCAGCGAGGTCTCGCCGTTCCTCGTCGATCTGCCGGTGGGGGAGGGCAACGCCGTGGTGCGCCTGTCGCACATCACCCACGCCACCGAATCGAACTCGCGGGTGGCCAGCCTGGTCGACGCCCGCACGATCGTCACACTCTCGGGTTTCGCGCCGCCGACCCTGCACGCGATGGGAATTCGTGTGGCGACCGGTTTTTCGGCACGATTGTTCAATCTGTTGATCACAAATGTGCCGGGTCCGCAGAAGCAGATGTACGTGGCGGGCACCAAGCTTCTCGAGAGCTACGCGGTGCCGCCGCTGTTGCACAACCAGGTGCTGGCGATAGGTGTGACCTCCTACGACGGCAAGCTGTACTTCGGCATCAACGCCGACCGCGACGCCATGAGCGACGTCGACGTTTTCCCGGGCCTGCTCGACGAATCCCTGGAGGAATTGATAGACGCGGCTAAGTAAATTCTGGCAAACCGGTTCAGGAATTTGACCTGGTTTGCCTATTCGCGATGTGATGAATCGACCATGACTGCTGAGATACGAAAAGTTAGATCTGACACGTCCACGAACGAAGTAACGAAAACCGAAAAAGTTCTGAAATCGCCGGTCGGCAGCGACGTTGTCCCCCGGCATATGCCGCAGCACCCCGTGCTCGACGTACCGGTCGAGCAGAAGGCGTACACACGCCGCGAGGGTCTCGACCGGGTGGTCTTCGGTGTCACGGCGCTCATCGCGATCGGCTTCCTCGTCTGGGGGTTCCTCAGCACCGATTCGCTGGCATCGGCCTCGGCCGGCGCCCTGTCCTGGGTGATGAACAGCACCGGATGGCTGTTCGTGCTCACCGCGTCCGGATTCGTGGTGTTCGTGGCGTGGCTGGCGGTCAGCCGCTACGGCAACATCCCGCTCGGCCGCGACGACGAAGAACCCGAGTTCCGCACGGTGTCGTGGGTGGCCATGATGTTCAGCGCGGGCATGGGCATCGGTCTGATGTTCTTCGGAGTGTCAGAACCGTTGTCGCACTTCGTCACTCCGCCGCCAGGCACGGGTGAGCCGGGGGACCCGGCCGCCGCGCAGACCGCGATGGCGACCACGCTGTTCCACTGGACTCTGCACCCGTGGGCCATCTACGCCGTCGTGGGTCTGGCCATCGCCTACGGCGTCTACCGCAAGGGCCGGTTGCAGCTGGTCAGCGCGGCGTTCGAGCCGCTGCTGGGAGAGCGGGCCAACGGCCCCTGGGGCAAGGTCATCGACATGCTGGCGATCTTCGCCACGCTGTTCGGGTCGGCAGCCTCGCTGGGTCTGGGCGCCCTGCAGATCCGCAGTGGTCTGCAGATCGTGTCGGGTATCGGCCGGGTCGGCAACACCATCCTGGTCGTGATCATCGCGGTGCTCACAGTCGCCTTCGTGCTGTCGGCGGTATCGGGTGTCGCCCGCGGCATCCAGTGGTTGTCGAACATCAACATGGTGTTGGCCGTCGTGCTGGCGCTGTTCATCTTCTTGGTGGGCCCGACGATCTTCATGCTCAACCTGATCCCCACGTCGGTCGGCAGTTACGTCGAGCAGTTGGCGATGATGTCGGCCCGCACCGGGGCCGAGGGCGCCGACGTCAACGAATGGTTGCAGTCCTGGACGATCTTCTACTGGGCCTGGTGGATCTCCTGGACCCCGTTCGTCGGCATGTTCATCGCGCGCATCTCGCGCGGCCGCACCATCCGGCAGTTCATCGCGGGTGTGCTGCTGGTGCCGAGCGTGGTGTCGCTGGTGTGGTTCTGCGTGTTCGGCGGCGCGGCGATCCGCGAACAGCAGAACGGGGTGGATCTCGCGGGTGAGGGCAGCGTCGAACAGCAGTTGTTCGGTCTGCTCGACCAGTACCCGATCGCGATGGTCGCCAGCATCCTGGTGATGGTCCTGGTCGCGATCTTCTTCGTCTCCGGTGCCGACGCCGCGTCGATCGTGATGGGTTCGCTGTCCGAGCGCGGCACGATCAAACCGACGCGCCCGACGGTGATCTTCTGGGGCGTCGCCACCGGCGCGGTGGCCGCGGTCATGCTGCTGGTGGGCGGCGAAGACGCGCTCAACGGTCTGCAGACCATCACGATCATCGCGGCGTTGCCGTTCGTGCTGGTGATGGTGGGCCTGGCGGTCTCGCTGGTGAAGGACCTGCGTCGGGACCCGATGGTGGTGCGTCGGCAGTACGCGGTGGAGGCCGTGAACTCGGCGGTGGTCCAGGGTGTCACGCAGCACGGCGACGACTTCGTCATCGCCGTGGAGAAGGACCCCAACGCCGACGGCGGTGACGGCGACCGGGCCGATGCCGACGCCGGTGAGGGCACCGCAGACACCGCCGGGGACGCCAACGACGCGGGCAGCGCTGCAAAGGGCGGCTAATCTCGCGGGGTGCGCGTATACATCCCGACGACCCTGGCGGCGTTGCAGCGTCTCGTCACCGATCGGTCGCTTCTCGTCGTCAACGGGACGGCGTTCGCCGTCACCCCGACCCTGCGCGAGGCGTATGCCGAGGGCGATGACGACGAACTCGCCGAGGTTGCACTGCGCGACGCGGCCCTGGCGTCGCTGAGGCTGCTGGCCACCGGCGGCGAGTCGGATCTTCCGCCCCGCCGCGCGGTGGCCGTGGCCGATGTGCCGCAGGCCCAACCGCGCCCGGACCTCGACGATGCCGTGGTGCGGTTGTCCGGGCCGGTCGGTATCGATTCGGTGATCGCGGTCTATGTCGACAACGCAGACGCCGAGCCTGCCGTGCGGGCCGCGGTGGATGTCATCGACGAGGCAGATCTGGGGGACGAGGACGCCGAACTCACCGTCGGCGACGCCCAGGATCACGACCTGGCGTGGTACGCCTCGCAGGAGTTGCCGTTCCTTCTTGAACTGCTCTGATATAGCGCCAGGGCTGGCTACGACACCGTAAGTTACGGTACCGTAGGTTGCGTGGCCAAGAACTACATCAAGATCTCGGCCAATGTTGCCGATACGGTTCGTCCCACCGTGGCGGGCGCCGACGAGCGGCCCGGCTGGCACGCGCTGCGCACGCTCGCGGCCCGGATCACCACACCGCTGCTTCCCGATGACTACCTGCAACTCGCCAACCCTCTGTGGTCGGCGCGGGAACTGCGAGGGCGCGTCCTTGAGGTGCGTCGGGAGACCGAAGACTCGGCAACATTGGTGATCAAGCCCGGTTGGGGCTTCTCCTTCGACTATCAGCCCGGCCAGTACATCGGCATCGGCGTCTTCCTCGACGGACGGTGGCGGTGGCGCTCGTACTCACTGACCTCGACTCCGGTGACGGCGCATCCCAAGGGCAGGGCGCGGACCATCACCATCACCGTCAAGGCGATGCCGGAGGGCTTCCTGTCGACGCATCTCGTGGGCGGGCTCGAACCGGGCACCGTGGTGCGTCTCGCCGCGCCGCAGGGCAACTTCGTGATGCCCGACCCGGCCCCCGCGTCGGTGCTGTTCCTCACCGCAGGCTCCGGGATCACCCCGGTGATGTCGATGCTGCGCACTCTGGTCCGGCGCGACCAGATCACCGACATCGTCCATTTGCATTCCGCGCCAACCGAATCCGACGTGATGTTCCATTCGGAGCTGACCGCGCTGGAGGGTTCACACCCGGGTTACCGCCTGCGGATCCGCAGCACGCGCACCGAGGGCAGGCTGGATCTGAACCGCATCGCCGACGAGGTTCCCGACTGGCGTGAGCGCCAGGTTTGGGCGTGCGGACCCGAGGGCATGCTGGCTGATGCCGAGCGGGTGTGGACGGCGGCAGGGGCGGGCGACAGCCTGCACCTGGAGCGGTTCGCGGTCAAGCGCGCCGCGCCGCACGGCAAGGGCGGCACGGTGACGTTCGAGCGCAGCGGTAAGGCCGTGCACGCCGACGCCGCCAAATCTCTGATGGAGGCCGGCGAGGAGGCGGGTATCCGGATGCCGTTCGGCTGCCGCATGGGCATCTGCCAGTCGTGCGTGGTCGGCCTGGTCGATGGACACGTCCGCGATCTGAGGACCGGTGAAGAACACGACGCGGGAACCCGTATCCAGACGTGCGTTTCCGCCGCATCGGGCGACTGTGTGCTCGATGTTTAGACTTTACTGCTTGGTAACCTACGGGTCCGTAGGTTACGGTAGCGTAGGTAGGCGAAAGGAGGGTTACCAATGGCAGTTACCGACGTCCCGGCGTTCGCGCATCTGACCGAGGCCGATATCGAGAACCTGGGTCACGAGCTGGACGCCATCCGGCAGGACATAGAGGATTCCCGCGGTGAACGCGACGCGCGTTACATCCGCCGCACGATCGCCGCCCAGCGGACACTGGACCTGGCGGGTCGGTTGATGTTGACCGCGAGCAAACGTCGCTCGGCGTGGTGGGCCGGCACGGTGACCCTGGGCGTGGCCAAGATCATCGAGAACATGGAGATCGGCCACAACGTCATGCACGGCCAGTGGGATTGGATGAACGATCCCGAGATCCACTCCTCGTCGTGGGAGTGGGACATGAGCGGCGCGTCCAAGCACTGGCGCTTCACGCACAACTTCATGCACCACAAGTACACGAACATCCTCGGCATGGACGACGATGTGGGCTACGGGCTGCTGCGGGTCACACGTGACCAGAAGTGGAAGCCGCACAACCTGCTCAACCTGCTGTACAACACCATGCTGTGCATCTTCTTCGAGTGGGGTGTCGGGCTACAGCACCTGGAGGTCGGCAAGATCTTCAAGGGTCGCGACGACCGCAACGCCACACTGATTCGGTTGCGCGAGTTCGGCACCAAGGCCGGGCAGCAGGTGTTCAAGGACTACGTGGCGTGGCCGGCGATCACCTCGCTGTCGCCCGGTGCGACGTTCAAGTCGACCGCCAAGGCCAACGCGGTTGCCAACATCATCCGCAACATCTGGTCCAACGCGGTGATCTTCTGCGGCCATTTCCCTGACGGCGCAGAGAAATTCACCAAGACGGACATGGTCGGCGAGAGCCGCGGCCAGTGGTACCTGCGGCAGATGCTCGGCAGCGCCAACTTCGAAGGTGGCTGGCTGCTGCGCTTCATGAGCGGCAACCTGTGCCACCAGATCGAGCACCACCTGTACCCGGATCTGCCGAGCAACCGGTTGCACGAGATCTCGATCCGCGTGCGCGCGCTGTGCGACAAATACGACCTGCCCTACACCACCGGATCGTTCCTGGTCCAGTACGGCAAGACGTGGCGTACGATCGCGAAACTGTCTCTGCCGGACCAGTTCCTGAAGGACACCGCCGACAACGCGCCCGAGACGCGCAGCGAGCGGATGTTCGAGAACCTCGACGGATTCGGCGTCACCGATCCCGCGACGGGTCGTCGCCGGGGTCTGAAGACCGCGATCGAGACGGTGCGCGGCTGGCATCGGTCGAGGCGCGCCGCCTAGGTACGCCCGGCGTCAAGCGCAACCACCGAGGGTGTGTCCGATATCGGACACACCCTCGGTCTTTTGCTGTCGCGACGCCGCCGAATCCATTCCGACCGGGCGGGTTCCAAGAAAACCGTTGCCGTTTTCCCAGGCCGCTGGCAGACGGCGTTCCTAATCTGTGGCTCTGACATCGACCCGTTGGAGGACATGATGAGGAAGATCCTGGGCGTGGGCCTCCTGAGTGCGGCAGCCGCGGTTCCGGTCGGAATGCTGGCCACCGGTGTCGCCGCCGCCGACGATTACGCAGGCCAGAAATACTCGGACGTGGAGTCGGCCCTCGGCGATGCCGGCGAGAAGGGCGTGATCGCCACACGCTCGGGTGATTCGCTCGACGACGACGACTGCGTGGTGACCAGTTCCGAACAGGCCCCGTGGATCAAGGGTGACGACTTCTCGCCCGTCACCGACACGGTGCTGCTCAATCTGAACTGCAGCGCGGCCGTCGCCACCGCGAAGACGCCTGGCAACTCGGCCGCCAGCCCCGAGGGCCGAGCCGCGATCCAGCAGGCGAAAGAGGAAGCGGCACAGCAGAAACAGCAGGCACAGGCCGATCAGGCGAAGGCCAATACCGCCGCGGCCAAGCACTGACAGTTCAGCTGTTGAGGGCCTTGCGGGTGTCTTTCAACACCGCGAGCAGCCGGCGCGCGGCCGCGGTGCGATCGGCGGCCGGTCCGGTGCGGGTGTCCAGCGCGCACTCGGGATCGGCGGGCGGACCCATGTGCCCGCACCCGCGTGGACAGTCCTCGATGGTGTCGGCCAGATCGGAGAACGACAGGATGACGTCGTCGGGTTCGATGTGGGCCAGGCCGAAGGACCGGATACCCGGCGTGTCGATCACCCAACCGCCAGTGTCGAGGGGCAGGGCCACCGACTGCGTTGAGGTGTGCTTGCCCTTGCCGACCCCAGACACCTCGCCGGTGGCCCGATCCGCCTCTGGGATAAGGCGATTCACCAGCGTCGACTTGCCGACCCCGGAATGCCCGAGGAACACCGTGACCTGTCCGACCAGCAGCGGCTTGATCACATCAAGTGGGTCGTCGCGTCCCGCCGTGACGATGGTGAGGTCGAGGTCGGCGAACTGCGCCGCGAACCCCTCCGGCGTCGCAAGGTCCGATTTGGTCAGGCACAGAACGGGTTTGAGGCCACCGGCGTACGCCGCGATCAGTGCGCGTTCGACGAAACCGGTGCGCGGCGGGGGATCGGCCAGCGCCACGACGATCAACAGCTGATCGGCGTTGGCGACCACCACCCGCTCGGTCGGGTCGGTGTCATCTGCGGTGCGGCGCAACACAGTTCGGCGTTCACCGCGCCGCACGATGCGGGCCAGGGTGTCCGGCCGGCCCGACAGGTCACCCACCACGTCGACGTCGTCGCCCACCACGATCGGTGTGCGGCCGAGTTCGCGGGCGCGCATGGCGGTCACCAGGCGATCCGGGTCGCGGTCGAGCGCGCAGCCCCAGCGGCCACGGTCCACGGTGACGACCATGGCCGACCGCGCGTCGGCGTGGTCGGGGCGGTTCTTGGTGCGCGGGCGGCTGCCCCGACCCGGCCGGATCCGGACGTCGGACTCGTCGTAGTTCAGGGAGCGCCGCGCACTCAACGCTGCTGGTTCCCCCCTGCCTCGCCGGCCAGCATGTCGACCCACATCAACGGGAAACCGGGCAGGGTCTTGCCCGTGGTCTCGATGTTCTCCACCTCGACGCCGGGCACCCGCAGTCCGATGATGGCGCCCGCCGTGGCCATCCGGTGATCGGCGTAGGACCGCCACGTGCCGCCGTGCAGGGGCCGCGCCGTGATCAGCAGTCCGTCGTCGGTCTCGCGGCAGTCACCGCCGAGGCCGTTGATCTCGGCGGTCAGCGCCGCGAGCCGGTCGGTCTCGTGCCCACGCAGATGCGCGATGCCCCGCAACTGCGACGTCGAGCCGTCCTTGGCCAGGGCCGCGAGCGCGGCGACGGTGGGCGCGAGTTCACCCACGTCGTGCAGATCGGCCTCGAATCCGCCGTATTCACCGGCACCGGTGACCTCGAGATGCCCGTCGACCTCACGCACCGAACCGCCGACCGTGGTGAGCAGTTCCAGGATGGTGCCCGCGGGCTGGATGCTGACGGTCGGCCAACCCGCGATCCGGACCGTGCCGCCGGTGACCAGTGCCGCGGCCAGGAAAGGCGTCGCGTTGGACAAATCCGGTTCGATGCTCCACGAGCGTGCCGCGATCGGGCCGGGATGGACGTGCCAGCGGTTGGCCACCGAATCCTCGACCGCGACACCCGCGTCGCGCAGCATCGCCACGGTCATCGCCACGTGCGGCGCCGACGGCACCGACTTGCCGGTGTGCCGGATCGTCAGGCCGTTGTCGAAGCCTGCCCCGGCCAGCAGCAGCCCCGACACGAACTGCGACGAGCTCGATGCGTCGATCTCCACGGTGCCGCCGGACACCGTGCCGGTGCCGCGCACCGTGAACGGCAGCCCGTCGCCGTCGAGGCTCACCCCGAGGCGGCGCAGCCCGTCGAGCAGCGGAGCGATCGGGCGCGACCTGGCCTGTTCGTCGCCGTCGAAGGTGACTGACGCCCGGCTCAGCGCGGCCACCGGCGGGACGAACCGCAGAACGGTCCCGGCCAGTCCGCAGTCCACCCGGGCGTCGGCGGCGGGGGCGATGCTGCCGTGCACGGTCAGCTCGCTGGGGTCGTCGTCGGAGATGTCCACCTGCACGCCCAGGGTGCGGATCGCCTCGATCATCAGGTCGGTGTCGCGGCTGCGCAGCGCGCCGCTGATGGTGGAGGTGCCATGCGGGGTCGCCAGTGCCGCGAGGATCAGCGCGCGGTTGGTCAGCGATTTCGACCCGGGCACCGTCACCGTCGCGTCGACGGGAACCGTCGCCGACGGGGCCGCCCAGTGTGGTTTCCGCTCCTCATCCGCACGTGCACTCACGGCTACATCCTGCCTCATCCTGCCTCGTCGACCCGTGTCGCCCGACTCTGCAACCATGGGTTGCATGTGTGGACGTTTTGCGGTCACCACCGATCCGGCGCTGCTGGCCCAGAAGATCGAGGCCATCGACGAGACCTCGGCGAATTCGACAGGCTCCGGCGACAAGGATGTGGCGGGCCCGAACTACAACGTCGCGCCCACGACGACGATCACCAGCGTGGTCAAACGCCACACCGAACCCGAGGACGAGTCCACGCGGCGGCTGCGTTCGATGCGGTGGGGTCTGATTCCGCCGTGGGTCAAGACCGCCGAGGACGGCAGCCCCGACAACAAGGGACCGCTGCTGATCAACGCCCGCGCCGACAAGGTGACCACATCGCCGGCGTTCCGCGCTTCGGCCAAGAACAAGCGGTGTCTGATCCCGATGGACGGCTGGTACGAATGGCGGCCGAACCCGGCGGCCGACGGCAAGAAGGCCGGCAAGACACCGTTCTTCATGTACGGCGCCGACGGTGAGCCGTTATTCATGGCCGGGCTGTGGTCGACGTGGCGGCCGCAGGGTGCGCCCAAGGATCAGCCGCCGCTGCTGAGTTGCACGATCATCACCACCGACGCGGCCGGGCCGCTCGCCGAGATCCACGACCGCATGCCGCTGAGCATCAGCCGGGAGGACTGGGACCGGTGGCTGGATCCGGACGCGCCGACCGACGAGGGGCTGCTGCGCGGCCACGGCGACCTCGACCGCATCGCGGTGCGCGAGGTGTCGCGGCTGGTCAACAGCATCCGCAACAACGGACCGGAACTCATCGAACCCGCCGAGCCCGAACCCGAACAGGCCGGGCTGTTTTGACCGGCCTGATCGACGGCGCGGTCATCGATGCGATCCGCGCCGACTTCACCTCGGCCGGTTACACGGTCGACGGCGTGGCCGAGTTGCTAGGGGAACAGGCCGACGCCGCGTTGCTGCGCGGGGTCTGGTGGCCGGCCCTGCACGCCACGCGCAACGCACCCCGCAGCGCCAACGTCTCGCGGCTTTGGTGCGGCTGTTCCTGCTCGGCACCGAGGAACCACGCGATGCGGTCGGGGCCGCGTTCCCGACGGCCGGAGTCGACGCACTGGTGGCCAACGGTGTGCTCGACGAGACCGCCGACGGTGCGGTGCGCGCGACGCTTGACATCCGTCCGCACAGCGACGGCACCCGTGATTTCTTCGTCGTCTCCGATCAGGACGCGGTGCTGCGCAGCGCACCGCTGCGCCACGACCACGTTCTCGGTATCGGCGGTGCCTCGATCTCGTTGGCGCGCGCCGTCATGCGGACCCCGGCCGATCGCGTGCTCGACCTGGGCACCGGATGTGGGATTCAGGCCCTGCACCTCGACGCACACTCGAATCACATCGTCGCCACCGACACCAACGCGCGGGCACTCGCACTGGCCGCCGCGACGGCCCGGCTCAACGGGATGTCCTGGGATCTGCGGCAGGGCAGCCTGTTCGAGCCGGTGGCGGGGGAGCGGTTCGATCTGATCGTGTCCAACCCGCCGTTCGTGGTCGGCTCGGGCGCGCGAGATTACATCTACCGCGACTCCGGGATGGCCGGAGACACCGTGTGCCAGAAGCTGATCGAGCAGGTTCGCGACCACCTGAACCCGGGCGGCACGGCCCACATCATGGCCAACTGGATCGTCGAGCGCGACGCCGACTGGCGTGACCGGGTTTCGGGCTGGGTGGCAGGCACCGGGCTGCACGCCTGGGTGGTGCAGCGCGAGCTGGCGGACCCGATCAGCTACATCTCGCTGTGGCTCGCCGACGCCGGCGAGACGCCGCAGCAGGCCGCGCATCGCGGCGGGCGGTGGCTGGACTGGTTCACCGAACAGGACATCGCGGGCATCGGCATGGGCCTGATCCTGCTGCGCGCGCCGGTGGGTGACGAAGCGCCCGAGCAGATCTTCGAAGAGATCACCGGCGCCGACGAATTCGTCACCGGAACCGAGGTCGAGGCGTTCTTCGCGCGGCGGGCCTACCTGCGTGACACCTCCGACGAACAACTGCTGGCCGCGCGGTTGTCCACCGCGCCGGTGTTCCTCGAAGAACAGTTCCTGCCCGGGCCCGGCGGTTGGCAGCAGGTCGGTGCTGCGGTTCGCAGGCCCGGCGGCCCGGGTGCGGTGGTCGGTGTCGACGAGGTGATGCGGGCACTGCTCGCGGGATGCCGCGGCGAGGTGCCGCTGCGCATGCTGATCGACCTGCTGGCCGCCCACCACGGTGTGGACGCCGGTGCGCTCGCCGGGGCCGCGCTGCCCGAGGTCCGCGACGCGATCGCACGCGGAATCCTCTACCAGGCGAAGTGATCCGCGGTCAGCGCCGTACGGCCGTCGTCACCAGGTAGGGGCTGGCGAACGACACGGTGCCCGCGCTGTCGACGTGCCTGCCCATGGCGGCTTCGAATCCGGCGCGCAGGCGGTCGCGATCGGGCTCGCCGAGACCCTGGAACAGGTTGACGTGCGCGGGCGACTCGAACTCCAGGAACTCCAGTGCCGCCGCGACCGAGGCGAAACTCCAAGTGAGTTCCGACGATTCGATGACGACACCGTCGAAGTCGGCGGCCAGCCGGTGCGCCACGATGTCGCGGTCACCCCACTGGTCGTGGGTGTAGTCGGTCGCAGGCGGCGGCCCGAGAACCTCCACGACGGGCGTGAAGAACGGATTCTCGCCACCATCGGCGCCGCCGCGCGTCCACGACGAGAAGCCGAAGACCGCACCGGGGCGCAGCAGTCGGGCGACCTCGGCCACCAGGCCCGTCGGCTCGACGAAGATGATGCCCATGTTGGACACCGCCGCGTCGAACCCGCCGTCGGGCAGGCCGGTGCGCGTGGCGTCGGCGGCGACCCACGCGACCCGATCGGCTCCGGGCCGGGTCTTGGCGATGTCGATCAACTCGGGTGTGATGTCCACACCCGTCACGTGGGCGTCGGCGGCCACGGCCGCCAGGGCCGCGCTGCCGGTGCCGCAGGCGAGGTCGACCAGGTCGGCGCCGGCCAGCGGCCTGCGGCGTCCGGCCGCGGCGACGACCTGGTCGGCGATGGCAGCGATGCGTTCGGCGACGGCTTCGTAGCGGCCGGCCGCCCAGTTCGTCGGCTTGGGTTGGGGCACGAGATCGAGTATGGCCGAAAGTCCTCCGCTGCCAGGCGGTTACCGGGCCGGGTAGCCGGGCGGGTTGGGGGAGTCGACCCACAGGTCGACGCCGAGTTCACCACCGGGCACACAGTCGTAGACCGACAGATCGGTCACGCCGGAATCCAGCAGCACGTCCTCGCACAGCAACGTGTTGCCGGTGAACTCGCGGGCCGGTTTGGTGAAGATCGCGTAGGCCGCGTCCGCGTACACCTGCGGTTTGCGGGCGCGGGCCATCGCCTCGTCGCCACCGAGCAGGTTCTGCACCGCGGCGGTGGCGACCAGGGTGCGCGGCCACAGCGTGTTGGACGCGATGCCGTGCTCGCGCATCTCCTCGGCGATCCCCAACGCGCACAACGTCATCCCGAACTTCGCCATCATGTACGCGGTCGGTTTGAGCCACTCGGGTTCCAACCGGATCGGCGGCGACAGGGTCAGGATGTGCGGATTGTCCCGGCCCTTCATGTGCGGGATGCAGGCCTGCGACACCGCGTAGGTGCCGCGGATCTGGATGCCGTTCATGAGGTCGAACCGCTTGAGCGGAACCTCCTCGATCGAGCCGAGGTTGATCGCCGACGCGTTGTTCACGCAGATGTCGATGCCGCCGAACTTGTCGACGGCCTTGGCCACCGCGGCGGCCACCGAATCACCGTCGCGCACATCGCCCACGATCGGCAGGGCCTGACCGCCGGCCTCCTCGATCTCCTTGGCGGCGGTGTAGATGGTGCCTTCGAGCTTGGGATGCGGTTCGGCGGTCTTGGCGATCAGCGCGATGTTGGCGCCGTCCGCGGCCGCCCGCTTGGCGATCGCCAGCCCGATACCGCGGCTCGCGCCAGAGATGAACATGGTCTTGCCGGACAACGGTGCCTGTGCCATGCCGACCACCCTAAGTGGCGTGGCGGGTCGGCGGGAACGACTTCAGCCCGCCGGTGAGGGTCGAAAGCACGTCGAGCACGTTGGCGATGAGCGGTGAATCGGCCGTGTGGGCGGCGACGAGGTCGACACCGAGACCGGCGGGCCGCAGCGGGACGTAACGTACCCCGGCGATGTCGAGCGCCGTCGTCGGATCGGGCACGATCGCCACCCCCAGCCCGGCCGCGACCAGGGTCACCAGCGTCGAGGTCTCCGAAACCTCCTGCCGGATCCGCGGGATGAACCCGGCGTCCGCGCACACTGTCGCCACGAGGTTGCTCATCACCGACCGGCCGTGCCCGGTGTGGACCACGAAGTCCTCATCGCGCAGGTCGGCCACAGCTAGGTCGTCCCGGGTGGCCAGCGGGTGGTCGGCGGGCAGCGCGACCACCAGACCGTCCCGGCGGACGGTGTGGGTCACCACCGCCTCGTCGTGCACCGGCGGCCGCAGCAGCGCCAGGTCGATTCGGCCGGACCGCAGCGCGTCGATCTGCGCGGGCGCGAGCATCTCACCGCGCACGCTCACCTCGATCCCGGGCAGCCGTTCGCCGAGGGCGCGCACGAGTTGGGGCAGCAGCGAGTAGGTGGCGCTTCCGACGCAGCCGATGGTCACCCGGCCCTGCGCACCCGCCGCGATCCGCCGGGCCTCGGTGTTCGCCGCGTCGACGGCGTCGAGGATCTCGACCGCGCGCTGCAGGTAGACGTGTCCGGCGGGGGTCAGCCCGACGCTGCGGGTGGTGCGGGTGAGCAGGGCGCATCCGAGTTCGCGTTCGAGTTGGCGGATCTGCTGGGACAGCGGCGGCTGGGCGATGTGCAGCCGTTCGGCGGCGCGGCCGAAGTGCAGTTCCTCGCCGACCGCGCGAAAGTATCGCAGATGCCGTAGCTCCATCGAGACCTTTCGCATATCAATAGGTATCAACTGAGTATTTCACAATATCTGTGCAGGTCCCTACCGTTGACGGCATGACTTCTGACGCGTCCGCTTCCCAGGTGGTCATCTGCAATCCCCTCCGCACCCCGGTCGGTCGGATGGGCGGCGCCCTGGCGGCGCTGACCGCCGTCGACCTCGCCACGGCGACGCTGCGCGAGTTGGTGACACGGACCGGACTCGGCGAAGGCGATGTCGACGACGTCGTCCTCGGTCACGGCTACCCCAGCGGTGAGGCGCCGGCCATCGGCCGCATCGCCGCACTCGACGCGGGGCTGGGCACCGGGGTTCCCGGTCTGCAACTCGACCGGCGCTGCGGGTCGGGCCTGCAGGCCGTGCTGTACGCGGCCGGGCAGGTCGCCACCGGCGCGGCCGGTGTGGTGGTGGCAGGCGGGACCGAGTCGATGTCCAACGTCGAGCACTATGCGCTCGGCCTGCGCACCGGTGTCCGCCAGGGCGGCGTGACGCTGCAGGACCGGCTGGACAGGGCGCGGGAAACCGCCGGTGGCGCAAGCCATCCGATCGCCGGAGGCATGATCGAGACCGCCGAGAACCTGCGTCGCGAGTACGGCATCGGCCGCACCGAACAGGACGAACTCGCGGCGCGTTCCCATCGGCGTGCGGTCGCCGCGCACGACGCGGGCCGCTTCGCCGACGAACTCGTCCCGGTCACCGTCCCGGGCAGGCGCGGCAGACCCGACACCGTCGTCGACCGCGACGAGCATCCCCGCGCCGACATCGACATCGAGACGCTGGCAGCGCTGCGCCCGGTCCGCGGCAAGGTCGACGCCGAGGCCACCGTGACCGCGGGCAACGCCTCCGGGCAGAACGACGGCGCGGCCATGTGCGTCGTGACCACCCGCGTGGAGGCCGAAAAACGCGGGCTCACACCGATGTTGGCGCTCAAATCGTGGGCGGTTACCGGATGCGCGCCCGAGACGATGGGCATCGGACCGGTCACCGCCAGCGAAGCCGCGCTGCAGCGGGCCGGTATCACGCTCGACGAGGTGGACCTGATCGAACTCAACGAGGCGTTCGCCGCTCAGGTGCTCGCGGTGCTCGCCGAATGGAAGGTCGACCCGCTCGACGACCGGCTCAACCCCAATGGATCCGGCATCTCGCTGGGCCACCCGATCGGCGCGACCGGTGCGCGCATCCTCGCCACCGCGGCGCACGAGGCGCTCCGCCGCGATGCCCGCTACGTGCTGGAGACCATGTGCATCGGCGGAGGCCAGGGGCTCGCCGCGGTGTTCGAGGCGGTCCGATGAGCAACGCCGCGGTGCCGGTCCACCACGTCGTCACCGGCAGGCCCGACGGCCCGGCTGTGGTGTTCTCCAACTCCCTGGGGTCGACGCACCGCATGTGGGATCCGCAACTGGCCGCGTTCGAGGAGCACTACCGCGTCGTGCGGTACGACACCCGCGGGCACGGACAGTCCCCGGTGCCCGAGGGCCCTTACACCATCGACGACCTCGCCGACGATCTCGTCGCGCTGCTGGACACACTCGGAATCGAGCGCGCCCACCTGGTCGGTCTGTCGTTGGGGGGCATGACCGCCATGCGGGTGGCCGCCCGCCACCCCGAACGCGTCGACCGGCTCGCGCTGCTGTGCACCGCAACGCATCTGCCGCCGACGTCGGGGTGGACCGAGCGGGCCGCGACTGTGCGCGCCCACGGCACCGGCGCCGTCGCGGAATCCGTTGTGGCGCGGTGGTTCACCCCCGAATTCTGCACCGCCCATCCCGACCGCAGGTCCGCGTACGAGCAGATGGTCGCCGCGACGCCTGCCGAGGGCTACGCCGCGAGTTGCGAGGCCATCGCCGCGCTCGACCTTCGGGACGACCTCACCCGGATCACCGCACCGACACTGGCCATCGCCGGAACCGATGATCCCGCAACGCCACTTGACCGGCTCGCCGAGATCGCCGCCGGCCTGCCCGACGCCCGCCTGGTGCAGATCGCCCAGGCCGCGCACCTGGCCAACGTCGAGCAGTCCGCCGCCATCACCCCCACCCTTCTCGACCATCTCGAAACGGAGCAGTCATGACCATCGACAAGGTCGTCGGCTCGGCAGGCGAAGCCGTCGCCGACGTTCCCCCCGGCGCGAGCATCGCCGTCGGCGGATTCGGATTGGCCGGTATCCCTTGGTTTCTCATCGAAGCGCTGCTGCAACAGGGTGCCGACGACCTCACCATCGTCTCCAACAACTGCGGGGTGGACGGCGCGGGTCTGGGTCTGCTGTTGGAGGCCGGCAGGATCAGCCGCGTCATCGCGTCCTACGTCGGGGAGAACAAGGAGTTCGCGCGTCAGTACCTGTCCGGTGAACTCACCGTCGAACTCACCCCGCAGGGCACGCTGGCCGAGCGGATGCGGGCAGGCGGCAGCGGCATCGGCGCGTTCTTCACCCCGACCGGCGTCGGAACCCTGGTCGCCGAGGGCGGCCTGCCGTGGCGCTATCACCCCGACGGCAGTGTCGCCCTGGTGTCACCGGCCAAGGAGGTCCGCAACTTCAACGGCACCGACATGGTGCTCGAGGAGTCCATCGTGACCGACTACGCGCTGGTGCGCGCCGCGGTCGTCGACAAGGCGGGCAACTGCAAGTTCCACGCCGCCGCACGCAATTTCAATCCACCCGCGGCCATGGCGGGCCGGGTCACCGTGGTCGAGGCCGAACAGGTCGTCGAGGTCGGCGAGCTGCACCCCGACGAGATCCACCTGCCCGGCATCTTCACCGACCGCGTCGTGGCGCTCACCCCGGAACAGGCCGCGCACAAGGACATCGAGAAACGCACCACCCGGCCGCGGCCGGTCACCGAGGAGGTCACCCGATGAGCTGGAACCGCGACGACATGGCGGCCCGTGCCGCGGCCGAACTGCGCGACGGTGACTACGTCAACCTCGGGATCGGGCTGCCCACACTGATCCCGGACCACCTGCCCGCCGGTTCGGATGTCACCCTGCATTCGGAGAACGGCATCCTCGGCGTCGGGCCGTTCCCGTACGACGACGAGGTCGACCCCGACCTGATCAACGCGGGCAAGCAGACGGTGTCGGTGGTCGCCGGTGCGTCGTACTTCGACTCGGCAACGAGTTTCGCGATGATCCGCGGCGGTCACGTCGACGTCGCCGTACTAGGCGGGATGCAGGTCGCGGCCAACGGTGACCTGGCCAACTGGATGGTGCCCGGCTCGATGGTCAAGGGCATGGGCGGCGCGATGGATTTGGTGAGCGGCGCCCGCCGCGTCATCGTGCTGATGGACCACGTCGCGAAATCCGGTGCGGCGAAGCTTGTCTCGTCGTGCACGTTGCCGCTCACCGGCAAAGCCGTTGTGAGCCGGGTGATCACCGACCTCGGGGTCTTCGACGTCACGGGCGACGGCTTCCGGGTCGTCGAACTCGCACCGGGGGTGAAATTCGACGATGTCGCGGCCAACACCGACGCGCCGCTGGTGGACGGCAGGGTCGGCAGCCTGGTGTAGCGGATCAGCCGGCGGCGTTGGGCAGCAGCGGCGGGCAGTTGCCGAGCGGATCGGCGACGAGTTCGAAGTGCCAGGCTTCGTTGGCGTAGATCTGGCACAGGCCGAACCGCGGCCCGTTGGCGATCAGCCACCCGTCGGCGCCCGTGCCGCCGATGTCCACGGCCTCGCCGCTGACATGCCGCGAGGCCGTGGGGGTCTGTACGTATTCACGCGCCGCCGCGACGCTGCCGTAGGTCGTAACCGCATCGTCGAGCAGTTTCTGCTGGAACTGCGGTGAGCGCCAACCCGAGGTGACGGTCATGGTGATGCCCTCGGCCGCCGCGGCGTTCGCGGCGTTCTGCACGGCCGCCAGCAACCGCGGATCGAGTTTGGCGATCGCCGGTTGCTGCAGGTCGAAGGGGGAGAAGGCCTGGCCGTCGGCCAGGGCACCGTCACCGGCGGCGAGCGCATCGGTGTCGTCGGCGAGCTCGACCGCCGGGCCCGGGGCCTGCGCCGTCAGCGCGCCGGTCAGCACCGCCGCAGCGGCGAACACCCCCGCGCCGACACCCATGATCCGCCCAATCACGGGGCTCACCTTACCGGGCCGCAGCTCATCTCCGAAGCGCAGCTAACTCCGCGCGTGACCGGCTCCCGAGCTTCGCATACACCCCTCCCGAGGCGCCACGGCGCGTTCGAGCTCACCGACCAGGGCCTCGACCTGGGCGGGGCGCGGAGTCTGCCGGAAGCGACGGTCCGCCAGACGATCCGGTGCCCATGCGAGCGCGATCAGCGCGGGCGCCCACGTCGCCTCGTCGATGGGGATCAGCTTGAACTCCGGCGGGGAGAAGATGCGTCCGATCATCGATTCGGGCGCGTAGGTGACGATCGCGACCAGGTGGCGGTTGAACACCTGGGTCGCCATCTCCAGTTCGCCTCCGAGCTGGTTGACGGTGCGCACGATCTTGGTGACGCCCTTGGAGTTGAGACCCCGCGTCAGGCCTGCGAGCACCACCGGGTTGGGCCGCGCGAAATCGATCACGACCTCGCGGTCGCGCAGTTCCTCGATCGCCACGGTGTCGTTGGCGGCCAACGGATCGTCGAACCGGACCGCGATCGCGCCCTGGTACCGCGCCACCACCCGGTGACGCAGCCGCTTGTCTGCCGAGGGCAGATGGATCAGCCCGATGTCGAGATGACCCGACACCAGTTTGGCGGTGACCTCGGCGGCCGATCCGGGGACGCTGAACTGCGTCGGCACCGCCAGGCCGGCGACCGCCTTCTCCAGCCGCGCCAGAAAGTCCGACGGCGCGTACGCCGTGACGCCGACCCGTACCGGGGCGACGGCCTGGGTGATCCGCGTCGCAGTCGCCTTCAGGTCCTCGACGCGGGCCAGGATGTCCCGCGCCGGGCAGAGCAGCTGCTCGCCGAGCGGGGTCAGCCGCACCCGGTGATAGTCGCGTTCGAACAACTGCCCGCCGAGCTCCTTCTCCAACAACTTGATCTGCTTGGAGAGCGGAGGAGGCGTGATCATCAACCGGTCGGCCGCACGTTTGAAGTGCAGCTCTTCGGCGACCGCGACGAAGTACCTGAGTCGGGTGAAGTCGATCTCCATGCGGTCAGTTCCGGCGATTCGTGGTGGCTGTGATCCCCGAATCGTACGAGACGTCCCCGAAGTACCCGCAGACCTCACCGTTCGGCCGTCACCACCTCCTGAGCCACCTCCAGCACCCCACGCTCGATGAGCTCGTCGATCTCGGCGTCGGACAGGCCGAGCAGTTCCGCGGCGATCGCGCGGGTCTGCTCACCCAGCAGCGGGGCCTGGCCCAGCGGCGGGTCGGCCACGCGGTCGGAGTGGATCTGGACGTTCTCCATCATGAACGGCTCGGTGGCGCGCGGGTGCAGCTCCTCGCGGAAGGCACGGCGCTGCACGTAGTAGCCGAAGTCGGGGACCTCCGCGGCGTGCAGTACGGCACCGGCGGGCACGCCGGCGTGCTGCAGCCGCTCCATCGCCGCCGCCGCGGTACGCACCGACGTCCACGCCCGGACCGCCTCGTCGATGCGCGCGCGGCAGGCGTCGCGACCGGCCCGCGTGCGCAAGGCGCCGTCGGCTCCGAGGTCTTCCCGGCCGATCACCGCGCACAGCGCGAGCCAGTCGGCGGTGTCGCGAACCGTCACCGCCACCCATGAGTCGTCGCCCTCGGCGGGGAACAGGCCCCACGGCGCGTCGTGGACCGGTTCGCCGGACCGCTGGTGGCCCTGGCGTTGCAGCACGGCCGCGGCGATCTCGCTCGCGAGATGGCTCAGCATCACCTCGGACTGTGCGACGCTGACCGCGCCGCCGGTGCCTGTGCGTTCACGGCGCAGCAACAGCGTCAGGGCGGTGAGCGCGCCGATGCGCGCCGCGACGTGGTCGGGGTACACCGTGACGGTGTCGCAGAACTCGCCAGGTGCGTCCGGGTACACCCACAGGTCGGTGAATCCGGCCGCGGCCCGCACCAGCGGTCCGTAGCCCAACCGCCTGGCCCAGGGACCGGTCGGGCCGAACGCCGAACTGTCGACCACCACGATGCCGGGATTCACCTTCGCCAACGTCGCGAAATCCATGCCGAGGGACTGCGCGACACCGGGTTTGAAGTTCGTCAGCACCACGTCGGCGTCCTCGGCGAGCCGGTGCGCGAGCGCGCGGCCCTCATCGGATCGCAGGTCGATGCCGATCGAGCGTTTGTTGCGCTGACCCGAGGCGTAGGTCTGCGACATCATGTTGAGCCTGCCGCGGAGGCCGTCGGGGAATGCCGAATTCTCTATCTTGATGACCTCGGCACCGAGGTCGGCGAACAACCGACCGGTGTCCGCACCGACGACGATCACCCCGAGATCGAGCACCCGAATCCCTTGCAGCGGAAGGCCTTCACTGCGGCGCGCACGGCCGGCCAGGACCGGTGCACCCGCGGGACACGCGGGCGTGTCCGGCGGTGCGGTGAGCGCGCCGGCGCGGTGGCCGTCCACCTCGCAGACACCCACCGGCACCGGTGCGGTGAGCCCGTCGGCGAGTTGCACCTCGCGGAAGAAACCACGGTTTTTGACCTGTTCGGTGTCCAGCGCCTCGGTCAGCGTGAGCACGGCAGCGGTGGGCACACCGTGTCGCTGTCCCTCGGTCTCCAACTCGGCGCGGGTCTTGTCGGCGCAGAACTTCTCGATCGCCTGCAGCAGCGTCGGCGACTTGAAGCGCTCGATGAGGCTGTTGAACTTGGGGTCAGCGTATTCTTCCGGCTTTCCCAGCCAGGTGAACATGCCCTGCCACTGGCGTTTCGCCAACACGCAGATCCGTACGTAGCCGTCCTTGCAGCGCACGATCGGGTAGCGCTGCCGTTCGGCCGCCCAGTTCCGCCGCTGTTCACTGAGCGGCACACCGGCCGATCCGGTGCCCGGCGTGCCGAACGGAGGGTCGAGTGTCTGCATCGCCCCGTCGAGGACCGCGAAGTCGATGAGATCGCCTGTGCCGGTGCGCAGCCGGTCGAGGTACACACTCATGGTCAGCACCGCGGCCTGGGCGGCGGCCACGTGATAGGGCAGCTGCGGGGCAGGCGGGACCAGCGGTTCGCGACCCGGGATACCCGAGCGCGACAGCTCACTGGTCAGCGCGTGCAGCACCGGCGTGGTGGCCTGCCACCTGCGGTAGTCGGAGTCGCGACCGAAGTCGCTGATCGACAGGATCACCAGCGACGGGTGGTCGGCGTGAATCTGCCTGACCGCCAACGTCTTCTCGGCATCCGAACCGGGACGGGTGTTCTCGATGAGGATGGCGGCGCCGGCCAGCAGTTGCTGCCACCGGCGGGCACCGTCGGCCGTCGAGGCGTCGATGTCGAGCGTGGTCAGGCCCAATCGGTTGATGGCGGTGCCCACCGGGGTCGACCCGATGTGCGGTCCCACCGTCGCATCCGTCTCGGTCACCCCGGCCAGGTTGACCGGCGTCACCCGCGCGCCGAGATCGGCGAGCAGACGCCCGACCGCGGTGATCGGGCCGGACGACAGATCGACGACCCGGACACCGGACAGGGGCGGATCGTAGGTGTCGGTGCTCGTCATGTCCGTCAGCTCCGGCGGGCTTCGCGGAACGGGATGTCCCGGTCGACTTCGGGTTCCTTCGGCAGGCCGAGGACGCGTTCGCCGATGATGTTGCGCTGCACCTGATCCGTGCCGCCACCGATCGAGGTGAAGAACGCATTGAGCGTCAGGAAGTTGATGTCGTCGGCTTCCGGGTTGTCAGGACCGGCCAGAAGCGCCTCGGCACCGATGATCTCGGTCTTCAGCCGCGCCTCCGAATGCAGGATGTTCGACATCGCGAGTTTGCCCAGCGACATGATCGAGCTCGACGTGCCCTGTTCCGCAGCGGCTTTCGCGCGGGCATTGTTCAGGCGGTTGAGTTCGCGCAGTGCCAGCACGTTCGCCAGCTCCTTGCGGATCGCCGGATCGTCCAGACGGTCGTGTTCGCGTGCCAGTTCGACGAGGTTGTCGGCCTTGGATCTGTTGCGCGATCCGCGTCCGCTGTCACCCATGATCGAACGCTCGTAGGCCAGCGCGGTTTGCAGGACGCGCCAGCCGTTGCCCTCGCCGCCGACCAGGTACTCGTTCGACACGCGTGCATCGGTGATGAACACCTCGTTGAAGTGCGACTCGCCGGTGATCTGCACGAGCGGACGTACCTCGATGCCGGGCTGCTTCATCGGGATGACGAAGAAGCTCAGGCCCTTGTGCTTGGGGGCGTCCCAGTCGGTGCGGGCGATCAGCAGCGCGTACTCGCTCGTCGCGGCGCCCGAGGTCCACACCTTCTGCCCGTTGACCACCCACTCGTTGCCGTCGCGCACCGCCGTGGTGCGCACGCTCGCGAGATCCGAGCCCGCGCCGGGCTCGCTGTAGAGCAGGCACGTGCGCGAGCGCTCGGTGAGGAACTCGTACAGCAGGTTTCGCTTGATGGTGTCTTCGCCGAACATCAGGATGGTGTTGGCCGGGATGCTGTACTTGTCCAGGCGGGAACCCGGGGCGCGCACGGCCCGGAATTCCTGCTCGATCACCGAGGCGAGCTTGTGCGGGTATGCCCGGCCCCACCACTGCTTCGGGTAGGTCGGCACGGCGTAGCCTGCGTCGACCACCTTCTCCAGCCAGGCGATGCGCTCCGGCGAGCTGACCCAGGGATCGGTCGGCTTCGGCAGCCCTTTCCAGTTTTGGGCGAGCCACCCCCGCACCTCGGTCGCCAGATTCTCCGGGGTGGGCAGTTCGTCGGTCATGTCAGGCGCCTTTCGCGGTCAGGTAGCGCTCGCGGTGCCGAGTCGACCCGCCGAACAGTTGCAGGCCGGTGCGCGCCCGGCGCACGAACAGATGCGCGGGATGCTCCCAGGTGAACCCGATGCCGCCGTGCATCTGGATGGCCTGCATGGCCGTGGTGTTGTACGCCTCGGCGCAGAAGAAGCCGGCCAGCGCGATCGCGCCCGCGGCTTCTTCGGTGCCCGCGGCCTTCAAGGCAGCGGCGTGCCGCGCGGCCGACGTCGACGATTCGACCTGCACCAGCAGATCGGCCGCCATGTGCTTGAGCGCCTGGAAGCTGCCGATGGCGCGGCCGAACTGGATGCGGGTCTTGAGGTAGTCGACCGTGATGTCGAAGATGCGGCGGGTTCCGCCGACCTGCTCACCGGCCAGCGCGATCACCGCGAGGTCGAGTGCGTGGCTCACGGCGTCCCAGCCTGCGGTGCCGATCCGGCGCGCCGGGGTGTCCTCGAAGGTGAACGTCGACAACCGTACCGATGGATCGAAAACCGTTGCCGCGGTGCGGGTCAGGCCTGCGGCGTCCGGGGCGACCTCGAAGACACCGACGCCGCCCACGGCACTTGTGTCGGTGCGGGCCACCACGAGGATGATGTCGGCGATCTGACCGCTCAGCACGTAGTGCGCGTTGCCGCTCAGGGTGTAGTCGTCGGAGCCCTCGGTCGCACGGACCGCGACGCCCTCCTGCGCCCACGTGCCTCGGGCCCCGGTCAGCGCGACCGTGGCGATCGAGGTGCCCTCGGCCAGGCCGGGCAGCAGGCGCTGCTTGTCCTCGGCGGTGCCTGCCGAGTCGATGAGCGCCGTGGCCAGCACGGCGCTGCCGATGAACGGCGCGGGCAGCAGCGCCGCGCCGGTCTCCTCGGCCACGGCCTCGAGCTCGAGGGCGCCCAGGCCGACGCCGCCGTACTCGGGGTCGATCAACAGCCCGGTCACGCCCTGTGCGGCGAGCTTGCGCCACAACTCGGGGTCGTATCCGTCGCCGCTGCTGATCGTCTGCCGTACGTGGTGCTCGGTGCATTGGCCCTGCAGCAGCTCCCGGACCGCGGCGGCAAGCTCCGCCCGCTCGGCCCCGCTGATCGTCATGTGAACCGCCTTTCTGCGCGTCAAGACCATGCAACGCGGGTTCGGCGGCGGTGTAAATCACGGATTGCGACAGCGACAGGTTTCCCAGACGGAAATGAGGCGGGCGGCGGATGTCGCAGGCGGACACGTGCGGGTGCGGTACGGTGCGCTCGGCGGGTTCGGCCCGCAGCCCCAGCCGACGGCAGCGGGAAGGTGCGTTACGACGCCCCGGATGACGCCCTGGACCGGGAAGGCAGGACGGCCATGCTCTTTCACGTACGGATGGACGTCCGGCTGCCCCACGACATGGACCCCGACACCCTCGCTCACCTCGTGGCGCGGGAGAAGGCGTATTCGCAGCAGCTGCAGCGGTCCGGCAAGTGGCCGCACATCTGGCGCATCGTGGGGGAGTATGCGGCCTTCTCGACCTTCGACGTCGAGTCCAACGACGAACTGCACACCCTGATCTCGGCGCTGCCGCTGTTTCCGTACATGGACATTCACGTCACGCCGCTGGCCCGGCACCCCTCCGATGTGAACCAGGCCGCCGACGCCTGAGCTTCAGGCGCGTTCAGCCGCCCGCTGCGATCTCGGCGGTGACCGCGTTGGTCGCGCGGATCAGGTCGGCCGGGGCGAGCGCGATGTCCCACCCGCGTTTGCCCGCACTGCACAGCACCTTGTCGAACAGCAGCGCCGAGGAGTCGATCACGGTGGGCAGCGGCTTGCGCTGACCCAGCGGGGAGATCCCCCCGACGACGTAGCCGGTCGACCGCTGCGCCGCCGCCGGGTCGGCCATCTCGGCCTTGGACACGCCCAGCGCGGCGGCCGCGGCCTTGAGCGAGACCTTGGTGGGCACCGGGACCACGGCGACGGCGAGCCCTTTCGGCAGCGCGATCACCAGCGTCTTGAACACCTGCTCGGCCACGTAGCCGTCGGCGGCGAGCTCGGCGACGGCCTCGGCGCCGAACGAGTCGTTGCGGGGGTCGTGGTGGTACCGCACCACGTCGTGTTCGATGCCTGCGGCGAGCAGTGCCGCGATGGCCGGAGTTGCTGCGCGTGCCACGCGGTCAGCGTAGTCAGCGTCCGGGCGGTCGTCGCTGGTGACCGGAAGTGACGGACGGGAACACTGAGGCCCCTGCGTGCTGTTATTGGAGCTAGCCGCGCAGCTCACGCCGCAGCGGGGTCATTTGTCGGTAGCAGGCTCTAGGATCAAGGAGGGATTTTGGTGCCTACCGTATGCCTGGAACGTCCGGTCGATGCCGGATGGGATCGAGGGCAGTTTGGTGGTGCCGTAATAGAAGGGAAGGTGTTTCCCACGATGACTGACGTCGACCGGGTCGAACCCGAGACGCCGCCAGAGCGCGAAGAGACCGATGCCGAGCTCACCGCCCGGTTCGAACGCGACGCCATCCCGTTGCTGGACCAGCTCTACGGCGGCGCACTGCGGATGACCCGTAACCCGGCAGACGCCGAGGACCTCCTGCAGGAAACCATGGTGAAGGCCTACGCCGGCTTCCGCTCGTTCCGCGAAGGCACGAACCTCAAGGCCTGGCTCTACCGCATCCTGACCAACACCTACATCAACAGCTACCGCAAGAAGCAGCGGCAACCGTCGGAGTATCCGACCGACGAGATCACCGATTGGCAGCTCGCGTCCAACGCCGAGCACTCGTCGACGGGTCTGCGTTCGGCCGAGGTGGAGGCGCTCGAGGCGCTTCCGGATACCGAGATCAAGGCGGCCCTGCAAGCTCTTCCAGAAGAGTTCCGGATGGCGGTGTACTACGCCGACGTCGAAGGGTTCCCGTACAAGGAGATCGCCGAGATCATGGATACGCCGATCGGGACCGTGATGTCCCGTCTGCACCGCGGCCGTAGGCAGCTGCGCGACCTGTTGGCCGGTGTGGCCAGGGATCGCGGGTTCATCCGCGGTCCGCAGCCCGAGGAGGTGACGTCATGAGCGAGACCGAACGCGACGACGAGCGCTGGTCGCCGCCGCTCGGCCCGATCGATCCCGAGCATCCCGAGTGCGCTGCGGTGATCGCCGAGGTCTGGACGCTGCTCGACGGCGAATGCACCGCCGAGACGCGCGACAAGCTCAAGCACCACCTCGAAGAGTGCCCGGCCTGTCTGCGGCATTACGGGATCGAGGAGCGGGTCAAGCGGCTGATCGCCACCAAGTGCAGCGGTGAAAAAGCCCCGGACAGCTTGCGTGAGCGGCTGCGAATCCAGATCAGCCGCACCACAATCATCCGGGGCTAGAAGACAGCCAGGTCAGGCGTTGGGACGCTTGCCGTGGTTAGCCTTCGAGTGCTTGCGGTCCCGCTTCTTGCGACCACGCTTGGCCATGATGATCCCTCCAGACGTTTAGAGCTTGCTCTCTAGTGTCTCATGCCCCGGCGACAGCACTGTCCACCCGGGGTTGTGGTTCGATTAGTCCGAAAAGCACCGGAGAGTGGAGTGGGGTGAAGATGGCCGAAGATGTTCGCGCCGAGATCGTGGCCAGCGTGCTCGAGGTCGTGGTTCATGAGGGCGATCAGATCGGCGAAGGGGACACCCTGGTGCTGCTGGAGTCGATGAAGATGGAGATTCCGGTGCTCGCCGAGGTGGCGGGCACGGTCACCAAGGTCAACGTGTCCGAGGGCGACGTGATCCAGGCCGGCGATCTCATCGCCGTCATCGACTGATCCGAGAGAATTCTGCGGTGAGGACTTGCGTGCACGCGGTGTGCGCGAGCAGCCGCCATGACGGGGCCTGCTGATGTCCACCCTCGGTGACCTGCTCGCCGAGCACACCATGCTGCCCGGTTCTGCCGTCGACCACCTGCATGCGGTGGTCGGGGAGTGGCAGATGCTGGCGGACCTGTCGTTCGCCGATTACCTGATGTGGGTGCGCCGCGACGACGGTGTGCTGGTGTGCGTCGCGCAGATCCGTCCCAACACCGCACCGACGGTCCTGCTGGCCGATGCCGTGGGTACGCTCGCCGGTCCCGACGACCTGCCCGTGGTGTCCACCGCGTTCGAGTCCGGCTCGATCGGCCGCGGCGGCAGCGACGAGGCCGGGCAGAACTCGCACACCAGGCCGGGTCTCGATGTCGAGGCGGTGCCGGTGCGCCACCGCGGCCAGGTGGTCGCGGTGCTGACGCACCAGACCGCGCTCGCGGAGCGCAGGCTGACCAGCCCGCTCGAGGGCGCCTATCTCGACTGCGCCAACGATCTGCTGCACATGCTGGCCGAGGGCACCTTCCCGAACATCGGCGATATCGCGATGTCGCGGTCCAGCCCCCGCGTCGGCGACGGGTTCATCCGGCTCAACGAGGTCGGCGACGTCGTGTTCGCGAGCCCCAACGCCATCTCGGCCTACCACCGCATGGGCCTGAACTCCGAGCTGGACGGCCACAACCTGGTGGCGATCACACGTCCGCTGATCTCCGACCCGTTCGAGGCGCAGGAACTGGCCAACCACATCCGTGACTCGTTGACCGGTGGCTCCAGCATGCGCATGGAGGTCGACGCCAACGGCGCGGCGATCCTGCTGCGCACGTTGCCCTTGGTCGCGGGCGGCAGGTCACTCGGCGCCGCGGTGCTGATCCGCGACGTCACCGAGGTCAAGCGCCGCGACCGGGCGTTGTTGAGCAAGGACGCCACGATCCGGGAGATCCACCACCGGGTGAAGAACAACCTGCAGACCGTCGCCGCGCTGCTGCGGCTGCAGGCGCGCCGCACCGGCAATGTGGAGGCCCGCGAGGCGCTGATCGAATCGGTGCGCCGGGTCACCTCGATCGCGCTGGTGCACGACGCGTTGTCGATGTCGGTCGACGAGGAGGTCAACCTCGACCAGGTGGTGGACCGCATCCTGCCGATCATGAACGACGTCGCCTCGGTGGACACCCCGATCCGGATCAACCGTGTCGGCAATCTCGGGGTGCTCGACGCCGACCGCGCCACGGCGCTGATCATGGTCATCACCGAACTCGTGCAGAACGCCATCGAGCATGCCTTCGACGCGAAGACCGAACAGGGCTGCGTGACGATCAAGGCCGACCGCTCGGCGCGCTGGCTCGACGTCGTGGTGCACGACGACGGCCGTGGTCTGCCCCAGGGCTTCAGTTTGGAGAAGTCCGACCGGTTGGGCCTGCAGATCGTCAGAACGCTCGTGACGGCGGAACTGGACGGCTCTCTGGGCATGCACGACGTGCCGACCGGCGGCACCGACGTGGTGTTGCGGGTGCCGATCGGCCGGCGCAGCCGCGGCACCCAGTAGCGATCGTCTTCGCCGCAGCGCGGGCCACAGATGTGCCACCGATGCGCCATTGAATGATGGCAATCAGTGCCGGTGAGCCATTATGCGGCGACGTCAATTCGAAATGTGATCACGATTACGTGAATTCACCATTGAAATTGTCCAGAAATGCGTTAGGCCCCGGCGAATTCCGCCGGGGCCTAACTGTTTGGAAGACCTGAGAGCTCAGACTCCGGTGCGTGCCTTGGTGCGCGCGTTGCGACGCTTGAGTGCACGACGCTCGTCCTCGCTCATGCCGCCCCACACGCCGGCGTCCTGGCCCGACTCCAAAGCCCAGCTCAGGCATTCGGTGGTCACCGGGCACCGGTTGCACACCAGCTTTGCGTCGGCGATCTGGGCGAGGGCCGGCCCGCTGTTCCCCACCGGGAAGAACAGCTCCGGATCCTCGTCGCGACAGACCGCCTTGTGGCGCCAATCCATGTGATCTAACTCCTAATCGGGCGCGCGGCAAAGCGCGCGAATTTTTTCTCGGCTGTTAACGCGTGCACACAAATGTTTCTGCACTGTTGCATCTGATGTTTTCACACGCTCGACAGATGTCAATACCAGTGAGTTAACACGTGGGCAATGTCACTACCCCGGCCGGTTACCCGACCGCTCATTCCGTTGTACTACAGTGATACCCATCTGCGCCCTGAATATAGCGTGTGATATGCGTCGGCGCAGGTCAGGGCCGTGAGCACGGCGGGGCGACCACCTTCAGCGCCTCCGGAACGGCCGTGAACGTCATGGTTTCCCGCAGGCCAACGTAATCCCCGTCGATCTGGCACGCCACAGCCGTGTCGCTTGTCACTGTGACCGTCGGCACGTCGTCATCACGGATCAGATGCTTCGCCTCGATGCGCGGTTTCCGCGAGATCATCTGGCGCACCAGACGCAGGTTCGACCACACGCTCATGCTGGTTGTCGCAAACACCCCGAGACCCGTTTCGAACGTGGTGTCCGGGTTCGTCCACACCGGGCGCGTATTGGCATACGTCCACGGGCTGGAGTTCGACACGAACGCGAAATGCACGCCCGGCACCGGTTGCCTGCCGGGCAGGTGCAGCGTCAGGGTGGGCTCCTTGCGCACGCTCGCGAGCACCTCGCGCACCGCCACCCGGATGTACCGGCCCGCCGTCACCTTGCGGCCCTTGGCCCGCTGCGCCTCGACCGCGGCGACGACGTCGCCGTCGACGCCCATGCCTGCGGTGAACACCCCCCAGCGTTCGCCGCAGTCCATCAGGCCGATGCGGCGCCATTCGTTGCCGTTGCGGTAGTCGCTGAGCAGGTCGACGAGTTGATTGGTGGCTTCGATCGGGTCCGGGCTGATTCCGAGTGCGCGGGCGAACACGTTCGCCGAACCGCCCGGCACCACCGACACCGCGGGCGCGCAATCCGCGTCGGGCCGGGTGCCGCATTTACCGAGCACGCCGTTGACCACCTCGTTCACCGTGCCGTCACCGCCGTGCACGATCAGCACGTCCACCCCGTCACGGGCGGCGTCGCGTGCGATCTCGATCGCGTGACCACGGTGGTCGGTATGGGCCACGGTCAGGCTGACCCGGCTCTCCAACGCGTGTGCCAGCAGGTCACGCCCCGCCGCGGTCGTCGAGGTCGCATTCGGATTGACGATCAGCACAGCGCGCACGGGGGATCAGCCTATCGGGGTGCGGCCCGACGAATCAGTCCGACAGATCCCCGTCCACATAGACCCACGCCCCGTCGACCCGCGCGAAACGGCTGCGTTCGTGCAGGATGTGGCGACGCCCACGGGCCAGGTACTGGGCGCGGAACTCCACGACACCGTGGGCATCGTCACGCCCGCCCGCCTCGGTGTCGACGATCTGCAGGCGCCGCCAGACCACGGCGTCGTCGAGCGCCAGGTCGTTCGGGCGGTTCGCCCGATGCCAACTGGACAGCAGGTACGCCCGGTCGCCGACGGCGAACGCGCTGTAGCGCGACCGCATCAGGGCCAGCGCGGTGTCGGCGGCCCGCTCGCCGCGGTGCAGCGGCCCGCAGCACTGGTCGTAATCCGCACCGCTGTCACACGGACAACGCTCACCGTTCGGCATGCCGCCAGTTTTCCAGCCGCGGCCCGACGCTCGGTCCGGGCGTCCATACACTGCCCACGCCGGTGCGTCGGTACCGTACGGAGGTGACCGAACGCCGATTGCTGCTCGTGAACGGGCCGAACCTGAACCTGCTCGGCACCCGGCAGCCCGAGATCTACGGCTCCACGACGCTGGCCGACATCGAACGGTCGGTGACCGCGCTGGCCGCCGAGTTCGGGTTCGAGGTGCGCGCCGTGCAGAGCAATCACGAGGGTGGCCTGATCGACGCCATCCACGCCGCGCGCACCGACTGTGCGGGCATCATCATCAATCCCGGTGCCTACAGCCACACCTCGGTGGCGATCCCGGACGCGCTGACCTCGGTCGAACTCCCGGTCGCCGAGGTGCACCTGAGCAACATCCACCGTCGCGAGGAGTTCCGGCACCACTCGTACGTGTCGGCCGTGGCCGAGATGGTGATCTGCGGTGCCGGGGCGGCCGGTTACGAGTACGCGGTGCGGTACCTGGTGGGGCGGGTGTGATGGTCCAGCCACCCGGTGTGCGTTATGCCGGTCTCCTCACCGCCGCAGAGGGTGTCGCGGCGCTCGTGGTGGCCGTCGTGCTGGTGGTGCGTGCGATGGCCGGCGCCGATCAGCACATCGTCAACGGCTGGGGCACCGCGGTGTGGTTCATCCTGATCGGCGGTGGTGTCCTGGCCGGCGGATGGGCGTTGGTCACCGGAAGGCGTTGGGGCCGAGGCATTGCCGTGATGGCCAACCTGCTGCTGTTGCCGGTGGCGTGGTACGTCATCACCTCACACCACGTCGTCTACGGCGTGCTGCTGGGCCTGTTGGCGCTCGGCACGCTGGTGCTGCTGTTCACGCCGTCGACGGTGGAGTGGCTCGGGCACCGCGACTGAGCCGCGTCACTGCGCGGCGAGCGCGCCGAGTTCCGGTCCGGACACCCGGTAGGTGGTCCATTCGGTCTGGGGCTTGCCGCCGACCTCGTCGTACAGCGCGATCGCGTTGACGTTCCAGTTGAGCACCGCCCACTGCAGCCGGCTGTACCCGTTGTCGACGCACTCACGCGCCAGCGTCGACAACAGTTTTCGCGCGATGCCGCGGCGGCGGAACGCCGGGCGCACGAACAGGTCCTCCAGGTAGATCCCGGCGACGCCGTCCCACGTCGAGAAGTTCAGAAACCACACCGCGGTCGCCGCCGCCTGACCGTCGACCTCGACGACGTGTGCGTATGCAACCGGTTTGTCACCGAAAAGCGCTGTGTGCAACTGCTCTTCGGTGACGGTGCACTCGTCGGAGGCATGTTCGAACTCGGCGAGTTCACGGATCATCGCGGTGATCTCGACCTCGTCGCCCGGCCGGGCCCTGCGGATCAGTTCACTCATCGCACTCCCAGCCCTGTCAGTATGGTTCGGAATTTGGTTGTGGTCTCGTCGACTTCGTCGTCGGGATCGGATTCTGCGACGATCCCCCCACCCGCGTTGGCGAGCGCGACGCGACGGTCGGCGGACAGGACCGCGCACCGGATCGACACCACCCAGCGGCCGTTGCCCGCGTCGTCGCACCAGCCGACGGCACCCGCGTAGAAACCCCGGTCACCTTCGATCTCGGTGATGACGTCGGCGGCCAGGTCGGCGGGGACGCCGCCGACGGCCGGGGTTGGGTGCAGTGCGACCGCGAGATCGATTGCGGTGACGTCCTTGTCGCGCAACCGGCCGCGGACCGGGGTGCTCAGGTGCCACAGCGCGTCGGTGGCGTGCAGTTCGGGTTGTGCGGCGATCTGCAGGTCGACGCACAGCGGGTCGAGCGCTTTGCGCATCACGTCGACCACCAGTTCGTGCTCGTGGCGGTTCTTGCCCGAGGCGGCCAGCGCCGCGGCGTTCGCCCGGTCGGTCTCCGGATCGGATGAGCGCGGAGCCGAACCGGCGAACGGTTGGCAGATCACCTCGTCGCCGTCGCGGGCGACGAGCAACTCGGGGCTCGCGCCCACCAGCACGGTGCCGGTGTGGGGATCGCCGGCCGGGCTCAGATCGGCCAGGTACACCGTGGCCGCGGGATCCGCGTCGGCCAGTCGGCGCAGCACCGCCCTTGGGTCCCATGCGGTTTCGGCGGTCAACCGCAGTGCGCGGGCCAGCACGACCTTGTCCAGCGGGTTGTCGGGGTCGCGCAACCGGCGCACCGCCTCGGCGACCCGTTCGCGGTGCAGCGCACTCGACGGCAACGTCTCCCGCGTCCGCAGCACCGGAGCGGGCCCTACCGGCCAGTCCGGCACCGCGTCGGCGACGTGAGCGTGGACGGGGGTGTGCAACGCGGCCGGGGCGGACAGATCGAACGGCAGCGCCCCCACCACGAGGTCCGCCTCGCCGCTGCTCAGCGCCGACCGGGCGGCGGCGATCGTGGCGTACCCGGTCCGCACACCCTCGCCGATCAGCACACCGGACGGGCCTGCGAAGGCGAACGACGGCGCGGTCATTGCGGCAGACACGGGTTGGGGTGACCGGTCAGCCCGAGTGCGGCGATCTGCCTGGCACCGTGCTCGAACCCGCACACCCCGATCGACGCGGGCACCATCGAAATCCGAATACCTTGCGACACAGGGAGTTCCGCCCAGCGGGTGAGCACAGCGCGGGAGAAGTGGCCGTGCCCGACGAACACCACGTCCCGATCCGCCAGATGTTCCAGCGCCAACGCCACGGCCCGGTCGGCGCGCTCACCGACCTGCTCGACGCTCTCGCCGCCGGGGCAGCCGTGGGTCCACACCAGCCAGTCCGGCTCGGTCTGGCGGATCTGCGCCGTGGTGAGGCCTTCGTAGTCGCCGTAATCCCACTCCGCCAGCAGGTCAAGCTCTTCGGCGACGGAAAGTCCGGCCAGCTCGGCGGTGGTCACCGCGCGTCGGCGCGGGCTGCTGCACACCAGTGGGTCGCGCAGTTGCAGTTCGGCGAGCGGCTCGGCGGCCAGTTTGGCCTGCTCACGGCCGGCCTCGGTGAGATCGAGGTCGGTGCGGCCGGTGTGCCTGCCGTCGGCGGACCATTCGGTCTCGCCGTGTCGGAGCAAGATGAGGCGGTGCTGCTGGACGCTCACACCGGCGATTCTGCCGCACGGGAGGCCACGGCCGCCCGGAGCGTGCTTGGATGGGGCCTGTGACGCGAGTATTAGCGGTCGCCAATCAAAAGGGTGGGGTAGCCAAGACGACGACGGTTGCGTCTCTGGGCGCCGCGCTCACCGAGCACGGCCGTCGCGTACTGCTCGTCGATCTGGACCCGCAGGGCTGTCTGACGTTCTCGCTGGGTCACGATCCCGACAAGCTGCCGGTGTCGGTGCACGAGGTGCTGCTCGGGGAGGTGGAGCCCGGTGCCGCGCTGGTGCGCACCGAGGAGGGCATGACGCTGCTACCGGCCAATATCGACCTGGCGGGCGCCGAGGCCATGCTGCTGATGCGGGCCGGGCGGGAGTACGCGCTCAAGCGGGCGCTGGCGAAACTGGAAACCGAGTCCGACCCCGGATTCGACGTCGTCATCATCGACTGCCCGCCCTCGCTCGGGGTGCTCACGCTGAACGGTCTGACCGCCGCGCACGACGTGATCGTGCCGTTGCAGTGTGAAACGCTGGCCCACCGGGGTGTGGGCCAGTTCCTGCGGACGATCTCCGATGTGCAGCAGATCACCAACCCGGAGCTGAAACTGCTGGGTGCACTGCCGACGCTGTATGACGCACGCACCACGCACAGCCGTGACGTCCTGCTCGACGTCGCCGATCGCTACGAGCTTCCCGTGCTGGCCCCGCCGATTCCGCGCACCGTGCGGTTCGCGGAGGCCAGTGCATCGGGATCCTCGGTGCTGGCCGGGCGCAAGAGCAAAGGCTCGCTCGCCTACCGCGAGTTCGCCGACGCGCTGCTGCGGCACTGGAAGTCCGGCAGGAAGATGCCCACGTTCACCCCCGAGGTCGGATAAAGGTTCGCAGTGCCCATGGCATCGGTGTTGAGTGCGGCCACGGCCACCGACCAGGGGCCGGTGCGGGAGAACAACCAGGACGCGTGTCTGGCCGACGGCATCCTCTACGCGATCGCCGACGGCTTCGGGGTGCGTGGCCACCATGCCAGCGCGGCCGCGCTGCACGCGTTGGCGGCCGGGTTCGCCGCAGCGCCCGACCGTGACGGCCTGCTGCAGGCGGTCGCGCAGGCCAATCTGCTGGTCTTCGAGATGCTGGGCGACGAGCCGACGGTGTCGGGCACGACGCTCACCGCGGTGGCCGTCTTCACGCCCGAGCAGGGTGGTCCGCTCGCGGTCAACATCGGTGATTCGCCGCTGTACCGGATCCGGGACGGGCGCATGGAGCAGCTCACCGACGATCACAGCGTGGCGGGTGAACTGGTGCGGATCGGGGAGATCACCCGCGATGAGGCCAGGTGGCACCCGCAACGGCACCTGCTGACCCGCGCGCTCGGCATCGGTGCGCACATCAGCCCGGACGTGTTCGGGATCGACTGCGCGCCGGGGGACCGGTTGCTGATCAGCAGCGACGGCCTGTTCGCGGCGGCGGATGAGGCGTTGATCGTCGACGCCGCGACGGCCCCGGATCCGCAGACGGCGGTGCGTCGGCTCGTCGAGGTCGCCAACGACGCCGGAGGCAGTGACAACACCACCGTCGTCGTCATCGACCTCGGCTGACGGTCGAGCGCCTACGCCGCACCCAGGGCCACCAGGTCGGTACCGCGCTGCTCCAGCACGATCGACCCGGCCACGGCGGGAACGACGGGCGACACGCTCGGCTGGCGCGGCAGCGAGATGTGCCGGTCCCCGGTGCCGGTCGCCGGATCGAACACGTCGTAGCCGTCGTCGACGGGTACCAGCAACCGGCCCGCCATCGCGGTCGCGGGCCCGACCGGCGCATGCGGGCCCGCCGGGCTGACGGTGTAGCGGTACCGGAGCCCGGCGGCGTCGAACACCATCACCGAGTCGCCCGTCCACCACGTGACCAGGTCACCGGCGCGCGTCGTGGTCGCTTGCGGCGCAGCAGGTTTCGGCAACATCGTGCTGGCCACCGTCGCGCCGGTCTCGTCGATGATGTCGACCTTGGGTTGCGGGGTGGGCAGGTAGATCGCGGTCGTCGTGTCCGACACCGCGATCACCTGCGCACCGGACTCGTCGGTGACCCCGGGCAATTCGACGTAGCGCAGGTCGGGGGTGTCCTCCTCGTCGGCGGGCCGCAGCAGCGTCAGCCGGACCTCGTCGGTCTTGGGGCAGGACTCGATCACCGACACCGCCGAGGTACTGGCCGCCGCCGAGAGCTGCCGGCACACCGGCGACGCCGGGACGTCGGGTTTGATCCGCGCGTCGAGCGCGCCGTAGGACAGCATCCGCACCATGTCCGAGCGCCACAGCTCGAGCCGGCTGTCCCCGGCCGAGAGCACGGTGACGCCGTCGGTGGAGAGTTTCACCTCGGGATCGGCGAAGGCCGTGCGGGACGGCCCGCGCATCCCGGTCCTGCCGTCGATGGTGCTCACCTGGCCGCAGCCGCGCACGTCGGGGTAGACGGCGACGGCGTAGGAGTACACCGAGGTGACGCCGCACAGCTCGGCGTCACGGGCATAGCTCCACAGCACCGCGCCGCTGATCGGGTCGCGGCCGTCGACCGTGCGTCCGTCGCCGGTCACGACGGCGCCGCCTGCGATCACCGGGGCGGTCGTCTTGGGACTCGCGGCGGTCCACATCTCGTGCAGACCCGCGGGCACCTCGGTGGCGGGGGTCAGATAGGGGACCGGTGTGGCGGCGGGCCGGCTCAGCGTCGCCCGCGCGTCACTGGTCCACCAGATGAGGCCGGCCGCGACGGTGACGACGACGACGATGAGTGCGGCCGCGACGATGTCGCCGCGGGCGCGGCGCTCGGGTTTGACCATCGGGTGACGGGTCGGTCAGCCCGCGGTGGCAGTTTCGGTCTTGCGCGGACGACGGCGACGACGACGCCGCGGGCCGTGCTCGCCGGCCTCGGACTCGGTGGCCGGTGCGGCATCGGTGTCCTCGGTGGTCGCGGACTCCGGATGGGACTCGGGATGAGATTCCGGATGACCCGTGAGCGGCTTGCCGCCGCGGGTGCGCCGCCGCACCCGGGTGCGGGTGCGGGCCGGGCGATCGGCCGACGAGATCCGGTGCTCGTCCTCGTCGGCGGACTTGGTGGCGCGCTTCTCGCGATGCGGCTTGCCGACGGAGCCGGTGGCATCGGTGGGGATGTCGAGGTCGGCGTAGATGTGCGGCGAGCTCGAGTACGTCTCGGCCGGATCCGGATTGCCCAGGTTGAGCGCCTTGTCGATCGTTTCCCAGCGGGTCAGCTCGTCCCAGTCGACCAGCGTGACCGCGACACCGGTCTTGCCGGCGCGGCCCGTGCGGCCGATGCGGTGCACGTAGGCCTGCTCGTCCTCGGGGCACTGGTAGTTGACGACGTGGGTGACGTCGTCGATGTCGATACCGCGGGCCGCGACATCGGTGGCCACCAGCACGTCGATCGCGCCGGTCCGGAACGACTTGAGAGCCTTCTCACGGGCACCCTGGCCCAGGTCACCGTGGACCGCGCCGACCTTGAAGCCGCGCTCGGCGAGCTCGTCGGACACCTTCTGCGCGGTGCGCTTGGTGCGGGTGAACACCATGGTCGCGCCGCGTCCGCGGGCCTGCAGGATGCGGCTCACCAGCTCGACCTTGTCCAGCGCGTGCGCCCGGTAGACGAACTGCGCGGTGGTGTCGTGGGTGGCGGCCGAATGCGGGGCCTCCGCGCGGATGTGCGTCGGCTGGTTCATGAACGTACGGGCCAGCGTGATGATCGGGTCCGGCATGGTCGCCGAGAACAGCATTGCCTGGCGCGAATCCGGGGTCAGCTGCAGGATGCGCTCGATGTCCGGCAGAAAACCCAGGTCGAGCATCTCGTCGGCCTCGTCGAGGACCAGGACCGACAGCCCGCCCAGCTGCAGGTGACCCTGCTGGGCGAGGTCGAGCAGGCGGCCGGGGGTGCCGACGACCACGTCGACGCCCTTGCGTAGTGCCTCGATCTGCGGTTCGTAGGGGCGCCCGCCGTAGATCGACGTCACCGTGAACTTGCGGCCGTCACCGGTGGGCAGGTACTTCGCGGCGCCGGCCAGGTCGTTGTAGACCTGCAGGCAGAGCTCGCGGGTCGGCACCACGACCAGGGCGCGCGGCGCGCCGGTCAGCGGCCGGTTCTCGTCGGAGCTGACCCGGTGCAGCAGGGGCACACCGAAGGCGTAGGTCTTGCCCATGCCGGTGCGGGCCTGACCGATCAGGTCGTCGCCGGCCAGGGCCAGGGGCAGGGTGAGTTCTTGAATGGCAAAGGGGTGCTCAATGCCGTTCTCTGCAAGTGCGCGGACGATTTCGTCGCGGACGCCGAGATCGGCAAACGAGAGATTGAGTTGCGTCATATGCGGTGGAGGTAGCCTTTCACTGTCAAACCTCATGGGGGCATCCAGCGCACACGAGTTTCGACTGTGAAACGGTCGGGTTCGCCCGGTAGAGCGGCGCTGCCGATCCGTGGGCCCTGCGCGTAGGGCGGGCCAACTGCGTGCACGCACATTTCCTGGTAGCGGTTTCGGGCGGCTCACCAGGCACCCAGATGGTACTCAGCGGTCGGCTCGAAGCCGTTACCACAGACCATTGTAGCTGGTCTACCTGATAAGCACGATTTGCCGTTCGGGTGACCGCCTGGTTGGGCGTCTACAGTTGGCCCCATGAATGCGCCACAGCCCGCCGCCGAAGGGATCGCCGACCCGGTCGCCTCAGGCGTGACCGCCGACCATCGGGGGGTCAACGAGTTGTTTGCGGTGCTCGCCTACGGCGAGGTCGCCGCGTTCTACCGGCTCACCGACGAAGCCCGTATGGCACCGAATCTGCGCGGCCGGATCAACATGGCCAGCATGGCCGCCGCCGAGATGGGTCATTTCGAAGTGCTTCGAGATGCGTTGCAGCACAGGGGAGTTGACGTCGTCGACGCGATGACGAAGTACGCCCCCGCACTCGACAACTATCACCGGATGACCACCCCCAGCACGTGGCTGGAGGCGTTGGTGAAGACCTACATCGGCGACGCTCTCGCCGCGGACTTCTATCTGGAGATCTCGCACGCGCTGCCCGAGGAGGTGGCCTCGGTGGTGCGCGCGGTGCTGTCGGAGACCGGGCATTCGCAGTTCGTCGTCGCCGAGGTCCAGGCCGCGGTGACCGCCAGCGATCGTCAGCGGCACCGGTTGGCGCTGTGGGCGCGTCGGCTGCTCGGTGAGGCCGTCACGCAGGCCCAGTACGTGCTGGCCGATCACGACGAACTGGCGGATCTCGTCATCTCAAGTGGTGAAGGTCTCACGCAGCTGGCCGAGTTCTTCGGCCGGTTGCAGGAGACCCACCAGCACCGCATGCGGGAGCTCGGCCTGGCCTGACCGGTCACTGCGTGCAGGTCGCGATCATCGTGTTGTTGGCCTGTGCGACGAGCACGTTGCCTGCCGCGTCGGTGATCGCGCAGTTGAGCTGACCCGCGACGCTGGTGGCGGTCACCGACTTGAGCTCGACACCCGGATCGAGCACCACGGTCTTGGTCCACGGCAGCGCGACGTTGATGTCGGTCTGCAGCGCGCCGCGCTCGTCGGTGTACACGATCGTCACCAGGTCGATGAGCTGCCGGTTGCCGGTCACCTGGTAGGTCACGGCCCGGGGGTTGACGGCCGGTGCGGGAGCGGCCGGTGCGGGCGGCGCGACGGGCGTCGGCTCGGCGGTGGCCGAGGGTGCCGTCGGGCTCGGCGTGACCGTCGTGACGGTCTCCGGCGACAGGGACGGGGCCACCGGCGGCACCGGCCGCGGCGTCGACGACGCGTCCTGAGGAGCGGTGGTGGCCGGCTGGCTGGTCTGCGTCGGGGCCGCCACGGTGGCCGACACCGAACCGCTGTCCCCGCCGCCCAGGATCACCACGGTGCAGATGACCGCGACCAGCAGGATCGCGCCGGCCACACCGGCCACCCAGATCCAGCGCCGGTCGAGGGGTTCCTCGTAGAACTCGATGTCGGGGTCGTCACGATCTCCGTCATACCCATCGTCGTAACCACCGTCGTAGCCATTGTCGGAGCGGACGTACTGGTCGTAGTCCTGGTAGTCGCCCGTGTACCGCCCGCGGTCGTAACCGGTTCCGTACCCGTGATCGCGGTCGTATCCGCGGCTGTAGGGGCTCTGGTAGCTGCCGGGCTCGGGTGCGTGATCCCCGAAGCGTTCGGTCGTTGCGGCGTCATACGGCGAATAAGGCCTGGTCATGCGGCTATCCCAGTCGTCTCGTCCAATGTCGCTGCCGATGCTACTGAGGCGGATGTGGCAGATGAGGTTGACCGGCCTGCGTGTTGGTCACGGTCCGGCTTCGGTTCGGTCGCAGCGGATCTCGCGGCGGACACGGGCCGGAAATGGACGCGATCTCGGCGCCGGATCGCGGTGTGACCACGCCCTGGTCGCCGCGTCCCGGGGCGGCTTCGCTGAGCGCGAACTCGATGCGGCGGCACCAGGGCGCACCGGGGTGCCCGCGTCCACTAGCCTGCTGAGGGAAACGGACACGCAGTCCAAGCAGAGAAGATAGAGAAGGGGTCCAGCGTGGAGGTCAAGATCGGTGTCACGGACAGCCCGCGTGAGCTGACCTTCAACAGCGCGCAGTCGCCGAGCGAGGTGGAGCAGCAGTTCACCGATGCCCTCTCCTCGGGAACCGGTGTGCTCGCGCTGACCGACGAGAAGGGCCGTCGCTTCCTGGTGCAGACCGCGAAGATCGCCTATGTCGAGATCGGTGCCGCCGACGTGCGCCGGGTCGGCTTCGGCGTGACGGTGGAATCCGCCTGAGACGCGGTTCTAGGAGCGCGTGAGCGGCACGTGTGACAGTCCGCCCCAGGCGAACTGCACCGTGCCCTCCACGGCCGAATCCTTGTCGATCGGCTTCTCGTTGTTGAGCCAGTAACGCGCCGAATCGACGCTGATGGCCACCAGGCCGACGGCGATCATCCTGGCGCGATGCGCCTCAAGACCCGAATCCCGGCTGATCAGATCGAACACCGCGTCGGTGCACGCCTCGGTGGCCACCTTCACCTGCGCGGCGACCTGGGGTTCGGTGACGTAGTCGTTCTCGAAGATCAACCGGTAGCCCTGGCCGTCGTGCTCGATGAAATCGAAGAACGCCTCGACGGCGGCACGCAGTCGCTGCCGGTTGTCGGTCGTGGTGCGCAGCGCCTGGCGCACCCCGGAGACCAGATTGTCGACGTGCCGCTGCAGCACCGCAAGGTACAGCTCCAGCTTCGACGAAAAGTGTTGGTAGAGAACCGGTTTACTGACGCCTGCGCGATCGGCGATCTCGTCCATACCGGCGGCGTGGTAGCCGCGGTCGACAAAGACCTCGCTCGCGGCGATCAGCAACTGACCCCGCCGCTCATCGCGAGGGAGACGGTTACCGCGACGGTTACCACCTGCCTGCCGCTTTTCGCCTCTCCTCTCGGCGGTGTTGGCGAGATCGCTCATCAAGTCCTCAATCTGTATTGCTCTGGCGCACTTGGGGCATGTTCGCCCAGTGGCTCATCGGGTCGACATTACTACCGTTGCCCGTCGCCGTGCGAAACGTGGCCACCGGGCTTGCCACGGTGGCGCGGGTTGCCGCGTTCCCGCTGCGGCCGAATTGCGACGCGGCCGTATTGCGAAATGACACCGGCGCGGTCACAGAGCGGGCGCACGGGCGCTGGTCACACAGTTGGCTGTGCCATCCTGGTTCGGTGACCTACGACCCGGGACGTCGCGGGGGTGGCCATGTCCCGGCGCTGCGCAACGAATGGCGGGAGCCGCTGCGCGCACAACGTGATCCGGTCGCGGTCGAGTCCGGGCGCGTGCGGTCCAACCGGGATGAGCATCAGCGCTGGCGCAAACAGACCTGGCTCGGGCGGTTCGTCTCCACCTACGGCTGGCGGGCCTATGCCCTTCCGGTGCTGATCGTGCTCACAGTGGTGGTCGTCTACCAGACCGTCACCGGCACGGCGGCGCCGCCGCCCGCGGCAGAAACCGAGGGCCCGGTGCAGGGCCCGCCGACCCTCGACGTCGGCACCGCGATCATCGGCGCCCCGCCGAAGGGGCTTACGCAGTTCGACGCCAACCTGCCCACCGGCATCCTGCCCGCGGGTGGGCCGTTCACCGAGGCCGGCGCCAAGACCTGGCACATCGTGCCCGGCACCACCCCGAAGATCGGCGAGGGCACCACCAAGTCGTTCACCTACACCGTCGAGGTGGAGGACGGCCTGGACACCACATCCTTCGGCGGCGACGAAGGCTTCGCCCGCATGGTTGACGAGACCCTCGCCAACCCCAAGAGCTGGACCCACAACGGTCTGTTCGCGTTCACCCGCGTCGATGCGGGCAGCGGGGTGAATCCGGACTTCCGGGTGTCGCTCACCTCGCCGATGACCGTGCGCGACGGCTGTGGCTACGACATCCAGTTGGAGGCGTCCTGCTACAACCCGTCCTACAACGGCAACGAGGCCAGGGTCTTCATCAACGAGGCGCGTTGGGTGCGCGGCGCCGTGCCGTTCCAGGGCGACATCGGCTCCTACCGGCAGTACGTCATCAACCACGAGGTCGGGCATGCGATCGGCTACCAGCGCCACGAGGCGTGCCCCGGCAACGGCGATCTCGCGCCGATCATGATGCAGCAGACGTTCTCCACGTCCAACAACGACGCGGCCAAGTTCGACCCCGAAACCGTGCAGGGTGACGGCCTGACCTGCCGCTTCAACCCCTGGCCGTATCCCATCGCCTGAGCCGGCCGCCTCCTCGCGCCGGGCGGTGATTCGGCTGCGCTCACAGAACCGCGGTGAGATGGCCCGCGGGTGCCGGGAAGCCTGGGGGTCGGATTACCGTTGTGGGTACGAGCAGGGTTTCGGACTTGAGGAGATACGGTGTCCGCGAATTTGGATGTGTCGTTACCGCCACTGGTTGAGCCGGCCGCCGAGCTCACCAGGGAGGAGGTGGGGCGCTACAGCCGGCACTTGATCATTCCCGACCTGGGATTGGATGGGCAGAAACGGCTCAAGAACGCCAAGGTCCTGGTGATCGGTGCGGGTGGTCTCGGCTCGCCCACACTGCTGTACCTGGCGGCCGCGGGTGTCGGCACCATCGGCATCGTCGAGTTCGACGTCGTCGACGAATCCAACCTGCAGCGTCAGATCATCCACGGCCAGTCCGACATCGGGCGGTCCAAGGCGCAGAGTGCGCGTGACTCGATCGCCGAGATCAACCCGCTGGTCAAGGTCAACCTGCACGAGTTCCGGCTGGAACCGGACAACGCCGTTGACCTGTTCGCCCAGTACGACCTGATCCTCGACGGCACCGACAACTTCGCCACCCGGTACCTGGTCAACGACGCGGCCGTGCTCGCGGGCAAGCCCTACGTGTGGGGTTCGATCTACCGGTTCGAGGGGCAGGTGTCGGTGTTCTGGGAGGACGCCCCCGACGGGCTGGGCCTCAATTATCGCGACCTCTACCCCGAGCCACCGCCACCGGGAATGGTGCCGTCGTGCGCCGAGGGCGGCGTGCTGGGCATCCTGTGCTCGTCGATCGCATCGGTGATGGGCACCGAGGCGATCAAGCTCATCACCGGCATCGGCGAACCGCTGCTGGGGCGGCTGATGGTGTACGACGCGCTCGACATGACCTACCGCACGATCCGTATCCGCAAGGATCCGTCGACGCCGAAGATCACCGAACTCATCGACTACGAGGCGTTCTGCGGCGTCGTCTCCGACGAGGCGGCCGCTGCGGCCGCCGATGCCACGGTCACCCCGCACGAGCTCAAGGAGCTGTTGGATTCCGGAAAGCCGTTGGCGCTGATCGACGTCCGCGAGCGCGTCGAGTGGGATATCAATCACATCGAGGGTGCCGAGCTGATCCCCAAACCGACCTTCGAGTCCGGCGCGGCGTTGGCCAAGCTGCCGACCGACCGCACGCCGGTGTTCTACTGCAAGACCGGCGTCCGCTCGGCCGAGGTTCTGGCGATCGCCAAGAAGGCCGGGTTCTCCGATGCGATGCACCTGCAGGGCGGCATCGTGGCGTGGGGGAAACAGCTCGAGCCCGACATGGTCATGTACTGACGGCTGGTTTGCGGGCTCACCGCTTAGGCTGAGCGTGTGAGTGTGGAACGACCGCCGGAGCATGTGCTGGCGGCGTTCGGCCTGTCCGGGGTGCGCCCGGTACCGCTCGGCGCAAGCTGGGAGGGTGGCTGGCGCTGCGGCGAAGTTGTGTTGTCGATGGTCGCCGATCACGCCAGGGCGGCGTGGTCGGCGAAGGTCCGGGAGACGTTGTTCGTCGACGGTGTCCGCCTGGCGCGGCCGGTGCGGTCCACCGACGGACGTTATGTCGTCGCGGGTTGGCGCGCCGACACGTTCGTCGCCGGGACACCCGAACCGCGGCACGACGAAGTCGTCTCGGCGGCCGTGCGCCTGCACGAGGCCACGGCCAAGCTCGAGCGGCCCCGTTTCCTGACCCAACCGCCCGTCGCGCCGTGGGCCGACGTCGACGTGTTCATCGCCGCCGACCGTGCCGCGTGGGAGGAACGCCCGCTGCACTCGCTGCCGCAGGGCGCCAGGGTGGCACCGGGTTCCGCGGACGGCCAGCGGTCCATCGAGCTCATCAACCAGCTCGCGACGCTACGCAAGCCCACCAAGAGCGCCAGCCAGCTCGTGCACGGGGACCTTTACGGCACAGTGCTTTTCGCCGGTGCCGCCGCGCCGGGCATCACCGACATCACGCCCTACTGGCGCCCGGCGTCCTGGGCGGCCGGTGTCGTCGTGGTCGACGCGTTGTCATGGGGTGATGCCGACGACGGCCTCATCGAGCGCTGGGACTCGCTGCCGGAGTGGCCGCAGATGCTGTTGCGGGCGTTGATGTTCCGGCTCGCCGTGCATGCGCTGCATCCGCGTTCCACCGCGGCGGCCTTCCCCGGCCTTGCCCGCACGGCGTCGTTGGTCCGCCTGATCCTCTAGGGGGGCACCTTTCTAGCGCGAGCAGACGCAAAACTGCCTGTTTTCATGCCGAAAAGAGCAGTTATGCGTCTGCTCGCGCTAGAAAATGTGGCGGTACTCGCGCAACGGGATACGGCCGTCGGTCGCCAGAACGCCCTCGGCGCGCAGACGTTCGAGTTGGCGGGTGGCCAGATGCGCAGCGGGCCGCCCCGACGCGGGAACCACCCGATGCCACGGCAGGTCCGAGGAATCGGTCCGCATCACCCAGCCGACGATGCGCGCACTGGAGAGCCCGACCACCTCGGCGATGTCGCCGTAGGTGGACACCCTGCCCGGCGGGATCGCCGCGACCAGCGCGCGGACCGCCTCCACCTGCTCCTCGGTGACGCGCGCCATGTTCAGCCGAGCTGTTGGCGGATCAGCTCGGCGGTCTCGGCGGGCTTGGCCTGGGGCACCATGTGGTCACAGTCCCAGTCCACAAGCGTGAACTTCGGGCCCAGCCGCTCGGTCAACCCGTGGATCAGCGCGTCGGACACGTACGGTGGACGGCAGCGTTTCGCCCGCACCAGGACCGTGGGTATCGGTTTGGGCGGCAGGACAATCGGGCGCGCGAGCTCACTCCAGTACGACAACGCGGCCGGGATGCTGATCCGCCAGCCGACGCGCCCGTCGCCCACCTCGACCAGGTGTTCGTCGAGTTCACGTTCGACCTCGGCGGCATCCACCTCGCCCCACGACCCGTTGACCTTGTCCAGGCGGGCCTCCTCGCGGTCCGGATAGTCCGGCGAGGCCAGCATGTCGTCGGCGACCTCGCGCATCCACTCGCCGTCCAGCCCGATCGCCGGGTCGAGCAGCACCAGACCGCTCACCAGATCCGGATGGGCGGCACTCAGATTCAGCGCCAAGGCGCCGCCGAACGAATGCCCCACCACGATCGTCGGACGATCCAGTAGGGAGGCGAGGGCGGCGACGTTGGCGTCGATCGTCCATGGCGCCGCCCACGAGGACCGGCCGTGGCCGATCAGATCGGGGGCGAGAATCGACACCTCGGGCAGATATCTGGTGGCCAGGGTCTGCCAGCGTTGACCGTGACCGGTCAGACCGTGGATCAGCAGCACCCGGGGTGCGCCCGGGGGACCGTAACGTTGGACATGCAGCACGTCGGTTGACATTCCACTGATGCTGCCAGGTTCCGCTCCGCTACTTGTCGGGGCCTTCGCTCCAATCCGCTCCGCTACTTGTCGGTGCCCTCTGGTGTCATTTCCCCCATGACCGCACACCACGTCGAGTCCGCGTCGCAGACCGCCGCCGCCCTCCTGGAGCCGGGCAGCAGCGGTGTGGTGCGCCTGCTGGGCGGCCCGGGGACGGGCAAGAGCTCGCTGCTGGTCGACACCGCGGTCGCCCACATCCTCGCCGGTGTCGACCCGGAATCGGTTCTTCTGCTGACCGGTTCGGCGCGCCTGCGCACCGCCGCGCGGGCCGCGGTCACCGCGCGGCTGCTCGGTGCAGGCACCGTCGGTGTGGTCCGTGAACCGCTCGTGCGCACCGTGCACTCGTACGCGTTCGCGGTGCTGCGGCTGGCCGCCCAGCGCAACGGGGATCCGCCGCCGCGCCTGATCACCAGCGCCGAACAGGACGGCATCATCCGTGAGCTGCTGGCCGGTGACCTGGAGGACGGGCACCGTTCGCTGGTCGGCTGGCCCGAACAGCTGTGGCCGGCCCTGACCACCGCCGGTTTCGCCACCGAGCTGCGCGACCTGATGGCGCGCTGCACCGAGCGCGGCGTGGATCCGGTTGCGCTGCAACGGCTCGGGCGCAGCGCGAAGCGTCCCGAGTGGCTGGCCGCGGGGCGTTTCGCGCAGGCCTACGAGCAGATCATGCTGCTGCGCTCGGCCGTCGGCATGGCCGCGCCGCAGGCCACCGTCCCGGCCCTGGGCGCCGCCGAGCTGGTCGGCGCAGCGCTCGAGGCCCTGGGTGCCGACGACGAACTGCTCGACACCGAGCGCAACCGCATCAAGCTGCTGCTGGTCGACGATGCGCAGCACCTCGACCCGCAGGCCGCGCGGCTGGTACGGGCACTGGCCGCGGGCACCGGGCTCACCGTCATCGCCGGTGACCCCGACCAGTCGGTGTTCGGCTACCGCGGAGCCGATCCGGTGCTGCTGCGCGACGACACCCACCCGTCGGTCACATTGACGCAGTCGCACCGCTGCGCCCCCGAGATCGCGTCGGCCATCACCGGTCTCGGGCGACGCCTGCCCGGCGTCGGCGAGACGCGGCACTGGACGGGCAACCCGGAGCGTGAGGGCACGGTCACGGTGCGCCTGGCCGCCTCGACCCACGCCGAGGGCACCATGATCGCCGACGCGCTGCGCCGCGCGCACCTGGTCGACGGTGTGCCCTGGTCGCAGATGGCGGTGATCGTGCGGTCGGTGCCGCGGGTCGGCATCGCACTGGCCCGTGCCTTGACCGTGGCCGGTGTGCCGGTGCAGGAGAACGGCTCCGATGTGCCGGTCGCCCAGCACGCCGCGCCCGCGGCATTGTTGACGGTGCTCGAGGTGACCGCGGCTGGTCACCTCGACGCCGACAGCGCGGTGCAGTTGCTCACCGGCCCGATCGGCCGCGTCGACCCGGTCACCCTGCGCCAGTTGCGCCGCGCGCTGCGTCGCATCGACGGCTCCCAGCCGCCACGGGATTTCGGGGACCTGCTGGTCGACGCGATCGAGCACGAGCCCAAGGGACTGTCGGCCGAACACGCGCGGCCGCTGCGCCGGCTGCGGGCGGTGCTGACCGCCGCACGCCGCAGCGACGCCTCCGGCGCCGACCCGCGCTACACGCTGTGGCAGACCTGGCACGCCAGCGGGTTGCAGCGCCGGTGGCTGGCGGCCAGCGAGCGGGGCGGCAGCGTCGGCGCACAGGCCGACCGCGACCTCGACGCGGTCACGACGCTGTTCGACGTCGCCGACCAGTACGTCAACCGCACGGCGGGGGCGTCGCTGCGCGGCCTGGTCGACCATTTCAGCCGGCTGGGCGCCGCGGTGGCCACGGCCGAGTCGACCACACCCACCGAGGCCGTCGCGGTGTTCAGCGCCCACGGCGCGCTGTCGGGTGAATGGGATTTCGTGGTGATCGCCGGCCTGCAGGAAGGACTGTGGCCCAACATGATTCCGCGCGGCGGGGTGCTGGGCACACAGCATCTGGTCGACGTGCTCGACGGGGTGGCCGACATCGCCGGTCAGACGGTGTCGACGCGGGCCCCGCTGGTGGCCGAGGAGCGCCGCCTGCTGATGGCGGCGATGGGGCGGGCGCGGTCGCGGCTGTTGATCACCGCCGTCGACAGCGACACCGGCGACGAATCCCTGTTGCCGTCACCGTTCTGCGCCGAGGTCGCCGCGTGGGCCACCGAACCGGTGGCCGAGCCGCCGCTGGTCGCCCCGCGGGTGCTCGCCCCGTCGGCGCTCGTCGGCAGGCTGCGTGCGGTGGTGTGCGCACCCGACGGCGCGGTCGACGACGACGCACGTGCCTGCGCGGCAACACAACTGGCCCGGTTGGCGGCCGCTGGGGTGCCCGGTGCGGATCCCGCGCAATGGCATGCCATGACCCCGATGAGCACCGATGAACCGCTGTGGACTGAGCCCGGCCACGTGGTCACCCTGTCGCCGTCGACGCTGCAGATGCTCACCGACTGCCCGCTGCGCTGGCTGCTGGAGCGCCACGGCGGCGACGACGGGCGCGACGTGCGCTCGACCGTGGGTTCGCTGGTGCACGCGCTGGTCTCCGAACCGGGCAGGACCGAGAGCCAGCTGGTCAACGAGCTCGAAAAGGTGTGGGCCGAACTGCCGTTCGACGCACGGTGGTACGCGGACAACGAGCTCGCCCGCCACCGCGCCATGCTGGAGACCTTCACCCGCTGGCGCGAGGACACCCGCAGGCAGCTCACCGAGGTCGCCACCGAGATCCCCGTCGAGGGCATCGTCGTCGAACCCGGAGAGAACACGCCCGGCGTCAAGGTCCGCGGCCGGTTGGACCGGCTGGAGCGCGACGAGGCAGGCCGCCTCGTGGTGGTGGACCTCAAGACCGGCAAGAGCCCGGTGACCAAGGACGACGCGCAAAACCACGCGCAGCTAGCGATGTACCAACTCGCCGTCGCCGCAGGCTTGCTCGACCACGGCGACGAGCCCGGCGGCGGCAAGCTGGTCTATCTCGGCAAGGCCGGCGCGGCAGGCGCCACCGAACGCGAGCAGGATCCGCTCACCCCGGACAAACGCGCCGACTGGCTCGAGACGGTCGGTGGGGCCGCCGCCGCGACGGCCGGTCCGCAGTTCGTCGCGCGGGTCAACAGCGGGTGCGCCAACTGCCCGGTGCGCTCCAGCTGCCCGGCCCAGGGGAGTAGGGAGCGCCCGTGACGCAGGTAGCATCGCCGGTCGTGCAGGCCCGATACAGCCCGGCCGAACTCTCGGCTGCCCTCGGCCTGTTCCCACCCACCGACGAGCAGGCCGCGGTGATCGCCGCACCGCCGGGCCCGCTTGTGGTGATCGCAGGCGCCGGTGCAGGCAAGACCGAGACCATGGCCGCACGCGTGGTGTGGTTGGTGGCCAACGGTTTCGCCACGCCGTCGCAGGTGCTCGGCCTGACGTTCACGCGCAAGGCCGCGGGCCAGCTGCTGCGCCGGGTGCGCACCCGCCTGGCGCGCCTCGCCGGTGCCGGACTGGCACCGGACCCGGGCGCGGCCGACGAGTCCGCGACGGTCAGCACCTACCACGCGTTCGCAGGCACCCTGCTGCGTGAGCACGGCCTGCTGCTGCCGGTCGAACCCGACACCCGGCTGCTCAGCGAGACCGAGCTGTGGCAACTGGCCTACGACGTGGTGTGCGCGCATCCGGGTCGGCTCGACACCGAGAAAACCCCCGCGGCGGTCACCGCGATGGTGCTGCGGCTCTCGGGGGCGCTCGCGGAGCATCTGGTGGACACCGACCAGCTGCGCGACACGCACGTCGAGTTGGAACGGCTCGTCCACACCTTGCCGCCGGGGCCATATCAACGTGACCGCGGGCCCAGCCAGTGGCTGCTGCGCATGCTGGCCACGCAGACCGAACGCACCGAACTCGTTCCGCTCATCGACGCGCTGCACCAGCGGATGCGGGCCGAGAAGGCCATGGACTTCGGCATGCAGATGGCCGCGGCCGCGCGGCTGGCGGCCCGGTTTCCCCAGGTGGGTGTGCAACTGCGGCAGCGCTTTCGGGTTGTGCTGCTCGATGAGTACCAGGACACCGGCCACGCCCAGCGCGTCGCGTTGTCGTCGTTGTTCGGCGGCGGAGCCGACGACGGTCTCGCGCTCACCGCGGTGGGGGATCCGATCCAGTCGATCTACGGCTGGCGCGGGGCCTCGGCGACCAACTTGCCGCGGTTCACCACCGACTTCCCGTACTCCGACGGCACCCCCGCGCCCACGCTGGAGCTGAGGACGAGTTGGCGGAACCCGCCCAGCACACTGCACGTCGCCAATGCGGTCTCGGCAGAGGCCCGCCGCCGCTCGGTGTCCGTCCGCGCGCTACGGCCCCGGCCCGACGCGCAACCGGGCACGATCCGCTGTGCCCTGCTCAACAACGTGACAGCCGAACGTGATTGGGTGGCCGATCATCTGGCCCGCGCCTACCACGGCGCCATCGGACGCGGCGAGGCCCCACCCACCGCCGCGGTGTTGGTGCGTCGCAACGCCGACGCCGCGCCGATGGCCGAGGCGCTCACCGCGCGTGGTGTGCCCGTCGAGGTGGTCGGGGTCGCCGGGCTGCTCGCGGTGCCCGAGGTGGCCGACCTGGTGGCGATGCTGCGACTGGTGGCCGACCCCACGGCCGGTTCCGCCGTGATGCGGATCCTCGTCGGTCCGCGGTGGCGGTTCGGTGCCCGCGACATCACCGCGTTGTGGCGCAGGGCCGTCGAACTCGACGACCGGCCGAAAGGTGAGCTGAGCACCGCCGACATCGTCGCGCAGGCCGCGCCCGACGCCGACACCGCGTGCCTGGCCGATGCGATCTGCGATCCCGGTGACCCCGAACAATATTCGCCCGCCGGATACGAACGCATCGTCGCGCTGGGACGTGAACTCACGATGCTGCGGGCACATCTGGGCCATCCGCTGCCGGAACTGGTCGCCGAGGTGCGCCGGGTGCTGGGCCTGGACGCCGAAGCCCGAGCGGCCCGTCCGGTGGCCGCGGGATGGTCGGGCACCGAGAACCTGGACCGGTTCAGCGATCTGGTGGCCGATTTCGCCGGCCGCGCAGGCGCGTCGGTGTCGGCGCTGCTGGCGTATCTGGATGCCGCCGTCGAGGTCGAGAACGGTTTGGCCCCTGCCGAACTCACGGTGTCGAACGACCGGGTGCAGATCCTCACGGTGCACGCGGCCAAGGGGCTCGAATGGCAGGTGGTGGCGGTGCCGCATCTCAGCGGCCGGGTGTTCCCGTCGACCGCGCAGGCGCGGACCTGGCTCACCGACGCCTCCGATCTGCCGCCGCTGCTGCGCGGTGACCGTGCCACCGAGTCCGAGATCGGCGTCCCGGTGCTGGACACCTCCGACATCTACGATCGAAAGATCCTCTCCGACAAGATTTCCGACCACAAGAAAAGCCTCGACCAGCGGCGGGTGGACGAGGAACGCCGGCTGCTGTACGTCGCGATCACCCGCGCCGAGGACACGCTGCTGCTGTCCGGGCACCACTGGGGCGCCACCGAGAGCAAGCCGCGTGGGCCGTCGGAGTTCCTGTGCGAGGTGAAGACCATCATCGACGAGGCTGCCGCGGCGGGCACGCCGTGCGGCGAGATCGAGCAGTGGGCACCGGATCCCGCGCCAGGGGAGGTCAATCCGTTGCGGGATCAGGTGGTGGAGGCGCTGTGGCCGCCGGTGGCGACCGCCGATGACGATGTGCACCGTGGTGCGGCGCTGGTCGCCGCGGCCATGTCCGGTGAGGTCACCGCCGATGCCGATCAGGAGGGCTGGGCGGCCGACGTCGATGCGCTGCTGGCCGAACGGGAGCGCGGACCGCAGCAGGTGGACGCCGAACTGCCCGGTCAGCTGTCGGTGAGCACACTGGTCGAGCTCAGCCGTGACCCGAAGGCCGCGCTGGCGCGGCTACGCCGCAGGCTGCCGCAACGACCCGATCCACATGCCTTGCTGGGCACCACTTTTCACGAGTGGGTGCAGCGCTTCTTCCACGCCGAACGGTTGTTCGACCTCGACGATCTGCCCGGTGCGGTGGACAGTGACAGCGGGCGGGCCACCGAGCAGAGCCTGGCCGAACTGCAGGACGCGTTCATCCAATCCCCGTGGGCGGCGCGCACCCCGGTGGAGGTCGAGGTGCCGTTCGACATGGTCCTCGACGACACCGTGGTGCGGGGCCGCATCGACGCGGTGTTCGCCGAACCCGACGGCACCACCACGGTTCTGGACTGGAAGACCGGTGACCCGCCGGACACACCGGAAGCCAAGGAGCATGCGGCGGTTCAGCTCGCGGTGTACCGGCTCGCGTGGGCCGCGCTGCGGGGCTGCCCACCCGAATCGGTGCGGGCGGCGTTCCACTATGTGCGGTCCGGTCAGACCGTCATCCCCGAGACCCTGCCCGACGCAGACGAACTCGTGAAGTTGCTCGCCACGCCGGCCGTCGACCCGTCGGCCGCGGACGAAAACTGACCGGTCGCGGTGATCTCCGAACCCCACACCGCGCGCGCCCCGGCGTCCCCGATGCGGTACACCTGGATGATCGCGCCGATGCCGACCAGTACCGCCACCACCGCGACGCCGACGCGGAACAGCATGCGGGCGTTGTCGCGGCGCTCGGCGAACCACAGCGCGACCAGCGCCAGCGCGGCGACCAGAAGGGCCACGGCGACGTAGATCATGGTGTCGCCGAGTTCGGCGTGCTGTTCGAGTACGGGCGCGTGGCCGGGAGACTGGTCGTAGAGCCATTCGCCGGCCTCGGTGGTGATCGGCGTCAACACCGCCACCACGGCCGCGAGGATCACCGTCAGCCACAACATGTGGCCGCGCCGCACCGCGGGCCACAGGGCGCACACGATCTCCAGCACCGCGGTGAGCGGTGCCAGGATCACCAGAGCGTGGACGAGCAGGACGTGGGCCGGCATGCCGTTGATGACTGTCACGGTGCTCCTTGCCGAATCGGGATGGTGGATGGGGAACGCGCACCGGCGGTGGCCAAGTCAGGTGACCGCGGTCCCGACCAGCAGACCGATCGCATATGTGATCGCGAGCGCCAGGCCACCGCCGATCATGTTGCGCAGCACCGCGCGGCCCTTCGGTGCACCACCCAGACCGGCGGACACGGCGCCGGTGAGGATGAGGGCGAGCAGCACCGCCGCCACGGTCACCGGCACGCGGGCGGTGGTCGGGGGCACCAGGATCGCGATCAACGGCAGCAACGCGCCGGTGGTGAAGGCCAACGCCGAGGACATCGCCGCCTGCCACGGGTTGGTCAGTTCGGTGGGGTCGATACCCAGTTCGATCTCGGCGTGCGCGGCGAACGCGTCATGGTCGCTGAGTTCCTCGGCGACGGCGCGCGCGGTGGCCGGTGACAGCCCTTTGCCTTCGTAGATCGCCGCGAGTTCGGCCAGCTCGGCTTCCGGGTCGTCGCGCAGTTCCCGTCGTTCCTCGTTGAGCAGTGCGCGTTCGGTGTCGCGCTGGGTGCTCACCGAGACGTATTCGCCGAGGGCCATCGACACCGCACCGGCGGCCAGGCCGGCGATGCCCGCGGTCAGGATCGGCTCCCGCGACGCGGTCGCGGCGGCGACGCCGACGACGATGCCCACGGTGGAGACGATCCCGTCGTTGGCTCCCAGGACGCCGGCCCGCAACCAGTTGAGTCTCGATGCGACCGAACCGATGTGTGGCTCTGCGGCATGGGCGGATCTGTCCACGTTGTGAAGGTAGCCAAGCCCAACGCGCGACACCAGCAACGATAGCCTTGCCAAACTTCGTCGGGACGCCCGAATCAGGCTGCGGCGGCACTCTTCTGGAGTGTGCCGCGGGCAGCGGTCAGGAGTTGCGGTACACCTTGAGCGCGGTCATGATCATCGGGATCTGCAGTGGCAGCCGCGCGATCGCGCCGAGCCGCAGCGGCCACGGCTTGTTCCACCACAACCGGACCATGTTGACGTTCGCCGGGAACACCGAGATGAACAACGCCACCGCGGCCAGGGCGCCCAGTTTGCGGGTGCGCGCCGAGGCGAGCAGGGCGCCGGTCGCGAGTTCACCGACACCGGAGGCGTAGGTGTAGAACCGTGCCGACCCCGGCAGTTCGGCGGGGACGATCGAATCGAACGGCTTGGGCGCGACGAAGTGCAGCGTCCCGATGCCGAACAGCATCGCCGCGAGGCGACGGGCTTGCGGGGCGGCGGTGATCTGCGCGGGCGTGGGTGCGGTCATGGTTACATTGTGGCGTGCGACTGCTCGGATCGGTCCAGGCAAACTCTGGCCGGCTGTCCTGGATGACACGTGGCTAAAGGCAGGTTGCGGCGCCGCCTCGCCGCCATCGACCCGAATCTGACCTCGCGGCCAGACGCCGCGCTCGTCGACGTGCTGCGGATTCCCGAACCGTTCGTCAGCCCCGGCCGCAAGATTGCGATGCGCGTGCTCTACGCCGCCGCGGCGCTGTTCGCGGCGGTGCTGATCGTCTACCTGGACCGGGACGGCTACCGTGACATCAGCGACACCCCGGACGCGAGCAATCCGCTGTCGTTCCTGGACTGCCTCTACTACGCGACGGTCTCGTTGTCGACGACCGGCTACGGCGACATCACGCCGTACACCGAGTCCGCGCGCCTGGTCAACGTCCTGGTCATCACGCCGCTGCGGGTGGCGTTCCTGATCGTCCTCATCGGTACAACGGTGGAAACGCTGACCACCCAGTCGCGGCAGGCGCTGAAAATCCAGCGATGGAGGAGCAAAGTGCGCAACCACACCGTGGTGATCGGATACGGCACCAAGGGTCGTACGGCGGTGGCGGCCATGGTCGGAGATGACGTCGCACCGGCCGACATCGTCGTCGTCGACGAGAACGCCGCCGCGCTGGAGCGGGCGAAAGGTGCCGGGTTGGTCACCGTGCACGGTGACGCGACGAAGTCCGACATCCTCCGGCTCGCGAGTGCCCAGCACGCCAAGGCGATCATCGTCGCCACCGACGACGACGCGAGCGCGGTGCTGGTGACGCTGACCGCGCGGGAGCTGGCCCCCAAGGCGAAGATCATCGCCGCGGCGCGCGAGGCCGAGAACCAGCACCTGCTGCGGCAGTCGGGCGCGGATTCGACGGTGGTGTCCTCGGAGACCGCGGGCCGACTGCTTGGCATCGCCACGCAGACCCCCAGCGTGGTCGAGATGATGGAGGATCTGCTGACCCCCGACGCCGGGTTCGCGATCGCCGAACGGGAGGTCAGCCCGAAGGAGGAGGGTGGCTCGCCGCGCCATCTGCACGACATCGTGCTCGGTGTGGTGCGTGAGGGTCGCCTGGTCCGGGTCGACGACCCCGCGGTCGACGCGCTCGAAGCCGGCGACCGCCTGCTCTACATCCGTAGCGCGGACGCCGAACGATGACCGACCACCGCACGTTCGGGCTGCGCAACGTCCCGCTGCTGTCCCGGGTCGGCGCCGACCGCGCCGACACCCTGCGCACCGACGTCGACGCCGCGCTGGCCGGGTGGCCCGACGCGCTGTTGCTGCGCGTCGATCGCCGCAACCAGGTGCTGATCGCCAACGGGCAGGTGTTGCTGGGCAAGGCCGACGAGATCGCAGACCGGCCGCCGGAGCACGCGGTGTTCCTGGGCCGTCTGCAGGACGGCAGACATGTGTGGGCGGTGCGTGCCGACCTGGAAGCTCCCGAGGATTCCGACCTGGGGACCGAGGTGCTCGATCTGCGTCGGGCCGGGCAGATCTTCGACGACACCAGTGCCCAGTTGGTGGCGACCGCCTCGGCGCTGCTGAACTGGCACGACAACGCACGCTTCAGCGCGATCGACGGGGCACCCACCCGGCCCGCCAAGGGGGGCTGGTCCCGGGTCAACCCGCTCACCGGCCACGAGGAGTTCCCCCGTATCGACCCCGCCATCATCTGTCTGGTGCACGACGGGCACGACCGCGCGGTACTGGCACGTCAGACGGCGTGGCCGGAGCGGCTGTTCTCGATCCTGGCGGGTTTCGTGGAGGCCGGCGAGTCGTTCGAGACGTGCGTGCAGCGCGAGATCGCCGAGGAGGTCGGGCTGACGGTCACCGACGTGCAGTACCTCGGCAGTCAACCGTGGCCGTTCCCGCGCTCGCTGATGGTCGGGTTCCACGCGATCGGCGATCCCGAGCAGCCGTTCGCCTACAACGACGGCGAGATCGCCGAGGCCGCGTGGTTCACCCGCGACGAGATCCGGCGGGCGCTCGACCAGGGCGACTGGAACAGCAGTTCGTCGTCGCGGCTGCTGCTACCCGGTTCGATCTCGATCGCCCGCGAGATCATCGAGTCGTGGGCCGCGCTCGACTGAGCCTCGACTGAGCCGCTGTGTCAGCCGAGCTTGGCCTTGACCTGCTTGATGGTCGGGTTGGTCAGGGTGGACCCGTCGGGAAACTTGACCGTCGGCACCACGTGGTTGCCGCCGTTGACCGAACCGACGAACTCAGCTGCGGCAGGATCGCCCTCGATGTCGACCTCGGTGTAGGGAATCCCTTCGGCCTTGAGGGCGGTCTTGAGGCGCGAGCAGTAGCCGCACCATGTAGTGCTGTACATGATGAGTTCGCTGGAAGCAGTAGTCATAGTGTGCACAACGTAACTCAGCGGCTCGGTATGCCGACGTCCTGGTCACACCGTCGGCCGCTCCGACCACTGCCGGGCGCTCTCGCGCAGAACGCCCGCCAGTTCGTCGCGACGTGACGAGATCTCCTCGTTGGTGGAGATGATGCCCACCGCGGCAACGGTTTTGTCGTTTTCGTGCACCGCGATCGAAATGCCGTCGCCCCGCTCGGACGCGTTAGGTGCGGCGCAGATGCCGGTCTGCTCGATGTCGGGGAGCATGGCGAAGAACCGGTCGATCAGGGGGCGTTCGTCCTCGTCGACGCCGCGAAGGTAGGCCCACTGGTCGCGTTTCTCCATGCCGGCGAGAAGAACCCAACCCGCCGAGGTGCGGATCAGTGACCGCTGCACGTAGTTCTCGGCGAGATAGGCGAATCGCGGATCCGACGAGCAGTAGTCGACGTAGAAGATGTTGGGCCCTACCGCGATCGAGAGCACGGTGGTCAGCCCGGACCGCTCGTGGATGGTCTGCAGATCGGCATGGGTCACCGTCGAGACAGGTTCGCGTCCGGCCATCCGGTTCAACAGATATGGGGCGCTGCCCAGCACGTACCGGCGGTTGTGCTCGTCCAGGTAGCCGGTCGCAACCAGGCCGTTGACCAGACTCTGAACGGAACTCACCGGTGCGCCAAGGTGTTTGGCGATCTCGCTGAGGGTGGTGCCGTCGTGTGAGCGGGCCGCGAACTCAAGGATCTCGGCGATCCGGTCGACGGTGCGGTGCCGGGCTCGGGGCTTGGCGTCGGATGGCTGGGGCACTGGCTGACCTCTCGTGGCGGACGACGGTAATCGTACGAGTTCACATTTTGCATATATACGTAAGTCAATCCGATATTGCGTAAACCTGCGCGAGCTGCCATAGTCATGCCCGGTGCTGCACCTCACATGGAAAGGAAGCCCCGATGCACGTCACACCAGGTGCCCTGACAGGCCTGCGGGTGATCGACCTGACGACGGTGATCATGGGTCCGTTCGCGACCGCGACGCTGGCCGATCTCGGGGCCGACGTCATCAAGGTCGAGAGCCTCGACGGCGACATGAGCCGGGGTATCGGCGCCCGCAGGCATGAGGGCATGGGCGCGCTGACCATGAACCTGCAGCGCAACAAGCGCAGCATCGCGGTCGACCTCGGCAGCCCCGACGGCCGGCGGGTGCTCGACGACCTGGTGCGTGACGCCGACGTACTCGTCACCAATCTGCGGCCGCGGTCCCGCGAGAAGCTGGGGATCACCTACGAGCGGTTGTCCGAGATCAACCCCGGCCTGATTCTCTGCACCGCCCAGGCGTATGGATCGCAGACCGAATACCGCGACCATCCCGCCTACGACGACATCGTCCAGGCCGCGTCCGGTGCCGCGAGACTGTCCGAACTCATCGACGGCGCGCCGCGCTACGCGCCCTACGTCATCGCTGACAAGGTCGTCGCGCTCTACATCGTCATCGCGATCTTGGCCGCCGCGATGGAGAAGAAGATGACCGGTCGCGGCCAAGCGGTCGATGTCCCGATGGTCGACACCATGATCTCGTTCAACCTGGTTGAGCACCTCGGAGGACACACCTTCGCCCCCGCCGAGGGCCGGTTCGGCTGGACGCGCGTGCTCACCCCGGAGCGGGTGCCGCACCGTACCGCCGACGGCTGGATCTGCATCATGCCGTACTCGGCGCAGAACTGGCGCGACTTCTTCACCGCGGCCGGACGCCCCGACATGGTCGACAACCCCCGCTACGCCACGGTCGATGACCGGCACCGGCACATGGGTGAGTTGCTCACCGCGGTGCGCGAGGTGGCCCCGCAGCGGACCACCGCCGAGTGGCTCGCACTGTGCAAGTCCCACGGCATCCCCGCCGCGGATCTGCTGGACCTCGCCGAGGCGCACACCGACGACTACGTTGTAGGCCAGGAACTGCTCACCAAGCAGGACCACCCCACCGAGGGGGAGTACTACGCCACCCGAACCCCCTTCGCGATGTCGCGGACCCCGGTCTCGCTGTCGCGTCACGCGCCTCTGCTCGGAGAGAACACCACCGAAATCCTCACCGCCATGGGTTATTCGGAGGACCAGATCGCCGGTCTGATCGATGCGGGGGCCGTGCGCACGGTGTCCTTGGCGGAATCGGAGAAAACACTGTGAACGGAGCGAACATGACCAGGCTCGTACCGCCGGTGGCCGGCGATCCGCATGAGCTCGACGAATTGCGCTGGGAAGTAAGGCAATTCGTCGCCGAGCAGCAGGCGGCCGGGAAGATCGACCGCTACGCCGACAGCTGGCTGACCGGTTGGGACGAGGACTTCAGCCGGGCGCTCGCCGCGCGTGGCTGGCTCGGCATGACCGTTCCGGTCGAGTACGGCGGGCACGGTCGAAGCCACCAGGAGCGGTTCGTCGTCACCGAGGAACTGCTGGCTGCGGGCGCACCGGTCGGGGCGCACTGGATCGCCGATCGCCAGATCGTGCCGTCGCTGCTGAAGTACGGCACCGAGGTGCAGAAGCGTAAGTTCCTGCCCGCGATCGCAAGAGGCGAATGCTACTTCGGTATCGGCATGAGCGAACCGGACTCGGGCTCGGACCTGGCGAGTGTGCGTACCAAGGCCGTGCGGGTCGACGGCGGTTGGCGGATCACCGGCACCAAGGTGTGGACCTCGGGTGCGCATCTGGCGCACGCCTTCATCTGCCTGGCCCGCACGTCGCCGGTGGATCCCGCGCATCGTCACGACGGGCTGAGCCAGTTCATCGTCGACCTGCGCGGCGAGGGCGTCGACATCCGTCCCATCATTTCGATGAACGGCAAGCACCACTTCAACGAGGTCATCCTCGACGAGGCCTTTGTGCCCGACGACATGGTGTTCGGCACCATCGGCGACGGCTGGCAGCAGGTGACCTCGGAGCTGAGCTTCGAACGCAGTGGGCCGGAACGGTTCCTGTCCACCTTCCCGCTGCTCGCGGACGTGGCCGGCCACATGGCCGACGGCGCGCTGCCCCGGCACACCGACCTCGGCCGGTACGTCGCACGCATCGCGGGTCTTCATCAGATGTCGACGGCGGTCGCCGGGGCGCTCGAACGTCACGAACCCGCCGACACCGCAGCGGCCGTCGTCAAGGTGCTCGGCACCACCACAGAAGGTGACATCGCGGATTTCGCCGACCTGCTCGGCGAGACCGACGACGAGGAATACCGCACGATGCTCGCCGACGCCGTCGTCCAACGCCCCGGGTTCACCCTGCGCGGCGGTACCAACGAAGTTCTGCGCGGCGTCATCGCGCGGGGATTGGGGATGCGCTGATGAGCACGTCTGCTGGGCCTGCACCGGCCGTCGACCAGGCACTGGTCGACATGATGTCCGGGGTGTTCGCGGCCCATCGTGAACGTTTCGAGCCGGGTGACGCCGGAGTCGCCGGCCTCGACGAATTGTGGCGGCAGCTGGGCGAACTCGGCCTGGTGCGGCTCACCGGGTCCGAGGAATCCGGCGGCAGCGGCGCGGGCTGGCCCGAGGCCGCCGAACTGCTGCGCGTCGCGGCCTGGCACGGCGTGAGTGCGCCGCTGGCCGAGCACGATCTGCTGGCCTGCTGGCTGGTGGAGACCGCCGGGCTGCCCCTCGACGGCTCAGACCAACTGCGCCGCACCGCATGTCTGCTCGACGACAGCGGTCGGGCGCGGAAAGTTCCGTGGGCCTCGGTGTCGCAGCGCGTGGTGGTGCTCTGGCGCGACGGGACCGGCCACCGGGTGGCCGATGTCGACGTGGCGGCGCTGTCGGTCACGCCCGGCGTCAACACCGCGGGTGAACCGCGCGACGACGTCGTCGCCGACGTCGACGCGCTCGACGGAACATCGGTGTCCGACGCGGTGATCCGGCAGTTCAGGTTGCGGGCCGCGCTGGTGCGCGCCATCCAGGTGTGCGCCGTCCTGGACCGCATCCTGGAGTCGTCGGTGACGCACACGACCGAAAGGTTCCAGTTCCGCAGGCCGTTGGCGAAGTTCCAGGCCGTGCAGAACCTCGTGGCCGACATCGCCGCCGAGGCCGCGCTGGCCCGCGCCGCGACCGACGGTGCGCTCGCCGAGGCCATTCGCACCGACTGGTCCTCGGACAGTTTGGAATTCGCGGTAGCGGTGGCCCGTTCGTGCGTGGGTCACGCCGCGTCGACCGTGGTGCGTAACGCCCATCAGGTACACGGCGCGATCGGGACCACCCGCGAGCACCGGCTGCACGAGTTCACCAAACCCGCCCTGGCCTGGCGTTCGGAGTTCGGCTCCGTGCAGTACTGGGACGACGTACTCACCGATTTCGCCACCGCCGCGGGGTCAGAGGGCCTGTGGGCCCTGGTCACCGCGACCCGCCCGGAAGGATCCCTCGCATGACGACTTCTGTTGAACCGCAGCACTCGCGCGGCTATTACTTCCGAATGGTGATCGCCGGGTCCATCGGCAACATGATCGAGTGGTACGACTGGTTCGTCTACACCACGTTCGCCATCTACTTCGCCGGACAGTTCTTTCCCAAGGGGGACACCACCGCCCAACTGCTCAACACCGCAGCGATTTTCGCGGTCGGCTTCCTTGCCCGGCCCGTCGGCGGCTGGCTCTTGGGACGGTTGAGTGACCGCAGCGGGCGCAAGGCCGGTCTGACCATCACGGTCACGATGATGTCGTTCAGCGCGCTGCTCATCGCGATCGCGCCCAACCACGGCACCGCGGGCTATGTCGGTGCGGCCATGCTCGTCGTCGCACGGATCCTGCAAGGACTCTCGGTGGGCGGTGAGTATGCCACCTCGGCGGCCTATCTGACCGAGGTGTCGAAGAAGAAATGGCGTGGGCTGGGAGGAAGTTTCCAGTACGTCTCGGTCACACTCGGCCAGATCGCCGGTGTGTCGCTGTTGGTGATCCTGCAGTTGTTCCTCGATGACCAGCAGTTGCAGGACTGGGGATGGCGCATCCCGTTCGTCATCGGTGCGGTCGCCGCCGTCGCGGTGTTCTACCTGCGCCGCGGAATGCACGAAACCGACGCGTATTCGACGGCGGAAAAGCAGGACTCGGAAAATCGCCGCGGGACCCTCGCTGAGGTGTGGCGTCACCGCAAGGCCGCGTTCGTGGTGCTCACCCTCACCCTCGGCGGGTCGGTCGCGTACTACACGTACACCACGTACCTGTCGAGCTATCTGGTCAACAGCGTGGGCCTGTCCAAGGAAGACGCGGCGCGTGTCAACTTCATCGCGCTGGTGGTGTTCCTGTTCCTGCTGCCGCTGGGCGGCTACATCTCCGACAAGGTCGGTCGCCGGCCGGTGCTGATCTTCTTCGGGCTGGGCACAACGTTGTTCACGTACCCGATCCTGCAGGGCATGCAAAATCAGCCGACCTGGCTGTGGTGCCTGATCTACACGCTGGTCGGGCTGCTCTTCGTCGCGGGCTATTCATCGGTCAACGCGGTGGTGAAAGCCGAGTTGTTCCCGACCGAGGTCCGCACGGTGGGAGTGGCCATTCCCTACAACATCGCCCAGGCGGTCTTCGGCGGCACGGCTTCGTATGTCGCCCTGGCACTGCGGGATGAGGGTCATGAGCCCTGATACTTCATCTATGTCTCGGTGTGCGCGGCCATCTCTCTGGCGACGTACCTGCTGATGCGCGAGACACGCGATGTCGAGCTGATCAAGCCCGCCACGGAACCCGTTGAGAACGAACCCGCCTCGCGCGACACCTCCGCAGTCTGAAGGGACATACACGAAATGGCTGACCTCGAATACACCGTCGCCGACGGTATCGGCACCATCCTGCTCAACCGCCCCCACCGCAAGAACGCCTTCACCCTGGAAATGCTCGACGCGTGGGCCGCGGCCCTGCGTGAAGCCCGCACCGATCCCGACGTGCGCGTCGTCCTGGTCACCGGTGCACAGGGATCGTTCTGCAGCGGTGTGGATCTCGACGACTTCGCGGAGATCACGACAACTTTGGGCCGCCAGCAGGTTCTGCAGGACCGCGTGCACCGGGTCGCGGCCGCCGCACAGGATCTCGACAAACCGCTGATCGCCGCGGTCGACGGTGTCGCGGTCGGAGCGGGCATGGACATGGCGCTGGCGTGCGATCTGCGGTTGGCCTCGACGCGGGCGCGGTTCTCCGAAGGGTACGTCCGGGTCGGGTTGATCCCCGGTGACGGTGGCGCCCATCTGCTGCCCAGGATCGTCGGGCAGGCGCGGGCCCTGGAACTGTTGTGGACCGGACGGTTCGTCGAGGCCGACGAGGCGTTGGCGCTCGGTCTGGTGCTGTCGGTGCACTCTCCTGACGAGTTCCCCGAGGCCGTGTCATCGCTGTGCAGGCAGTTGGCGGCGGGGCCGCCGGTGGCGATCCGCGCGATCAAGCGCTTGGTGCGCAACGGTGAGCGCGTCGACTTCATGACGTCGTTGTCCATGGTCGCCGCCGAGCAGGCCGTGGTGCAGTCCACGCAGGATTCGGCCGAGGCCGTCGCCGCGTTCCGGGAGAAGAGGACGCCGGTCTTCCAGGGTCGATAGTTCAGATCGATAGCCGGCCGAAGCTACTCCCGAAGGCCAGTGGCGCACGTCACAATGCCCGCCGATCGGATTAGCCGCGGCTCCGACGTGGAACCCCAGAGGCCAGATCCGCATGTTCAAACGAGCTGCGGTTGATGCCGAAGGGGAAAAGGGATGACCCAGCACAGCAAGTCTGACCAGGCGCGCAAGAGCTTCATCGACTCGGTGAAGGGCACCGCCAAGGAGGTCGTCGGCGCTGTCACCGGCAACGACTCGTTGACCGCCGAGGGCCAGTTGGAGAAGACGCAGGCCAAGGAGCGGCGGGAGGCAGGCCGCGCGGCGGCCGTCGCCGACGCGGAGGCACGCCAGGCCCGCGCCGAGGAGGCGCAGGCCAAGGCCGACGGCGCGCAGAAGCGTGCGGCCGTCGCCACCGACGCCGCGGCCGTGGAGAACGACGTCCGCGCGCAGCAGGCCGCCGAGAAACGCGATGCCGAACTCGCCGCGCAGCGCGATGCCGAACGTCAGAAGGCGCAGGCCGACCTCGACGCCCAGCGTGAGGTCCAGCTCGCCAACGCCGCGGAGCGTTCCGATGTGACGGTGGCCCATCGGGAGGCCGCCGAGGCCGCCGCTGACCACCAGGACGCGGTCAAGGAGTCCGCGGACGTGCGGGCCCGCGCCGACCGCATGCGGCAGGAAGCCGAGAAGTTGACCGAAGAAGCCGACCTGCCCGGTCACGAGAACTAGGAGTCCACATGAGGATCACAGACATACCGATCGCCGTACTGCGGCTGCAGTACCAGGTGGCTCGGCTGCCGCTGCAACTGATCGAGGATCAGGTGATGACGCGGCTGGACCCGGAGACCCCGGCCCGCCTGGCCTATGAGCGTTCGTTCGGCAAGCTCGACGCGACCGTCGGTGGCGTGCTGGGCGCCGCGGACCTGGCCGAGCGTGGCTCGGCGCTCGTCGAGCGCAGCAATGCGCTGCAGCGGGCGGTCCAACTCGAAGCCGAGGCCACCCGCAACACCCGCCAGGCCGATGCCGAGTTCCAGGAAGCACAGGCCGAGGCGTCCGAGGACTTAGTCGAGGCGCACGCCGATCGCGAGCAGACCGTCAAGCAGGCCCGGTCGACGGCGCTGCAGCGCAAGAGGGCCGCCGACCAGACGAGCCGCAAGCGCGCCGAGGCCGCCAAGGAGAAGTCCGACGAGGTGGCCGCCAAGCGTAAGCAGGTGGTGCAGACCGCCAAGCAGCGCAAGGACGAGGTGATCAACACCGCGGAGCAGGCCAAGACCAAGGCCGCGCGGGCCAAGCTGGCCGATGCGCAGGACACTCGGGTCGAAGCGGCCGAGAAGATCGTCGAAGCCGACCAGATCGAGGAGTGGGCCGAGGCCGAGAAGGCGCGACGTTCCTGATTTGAGGGCCCGAGCTGAACACCGACGGCTGAACACCGACGACCGAGTGTCGTCGGTGTTCGGCCTTGTCGGGCGCTCCTGACATCATGGTCGGCATGCCGTTGGAGGCCCCCAGCCCAACCTTGGACGATCTGGACGACGAACAGCGGGAGGCGGTGCTGGCTCCCCGCGGGCCGGTCTGTGTGCTGGCCGGGGCCGGTACCGGCAAGACCCGCACCATCACGCGGCGCATCGCGCACCTGGTGGCGAGCGGCCACGTCGCGGCAGGCCAGGTGCTCGCGGTGACGTTCACCGCGCGTGCGGCGGGGGAGATGCGGGGCCGGTTGCGGGCGCTCGGTCAGCAGACCGGGGTGCCGACCGGTGCGGTGCAGGCCGTGACCTTCCACGCGGCCGCGCGCAGACAGTTGCAGTATTTCTGGCCGCGCCTCGTCGGCGACACCGGATGGGAACTGCTCGACAGCAAGTTCTCCGTCGTCGCCCAGGCCGCCAACCGGGCGGGTTTGCAGCCCAGCACCGACGACGTGCGTGACCTCGCCGGCGAAATCGAATGGGCCAAGGCATCTTTGATCACGCCCGAGGCGTACGGCGCCGCGGTCGGAAAAGTGGGACGCGACATCCCGTTCGACGCGCAGAAGGTCGCCGCGGTCTACGCCGGTTACGAGGCGCTCAAGGCGCGCCGCGACGGATCGGCGCTGCTCGATTTCGACGATCTGCTGTTGCACACGGCGGCGGCCATCGAGAACGACGCCGCGGTCGCCCAGGAGTTCCGCGACCGGTACCGCTGCTTCGTCGTCGACGAATACCAGGACGTGACCCCGCTGCAGCAGCGCGTGCTCGACGCCTGGCTGGGTGATCGTGACGATCTGACCGTCGTGGGCGACGCCAACCAGACCATCTACTCGTTCACCGGCGCCACGCCGCGCTACCTGCTGGACTTCTCGCGGCGTTTCCCCGACGCCGCGGTGGTGCGCCTGGAACGCGACTATCGCTCCACGCCGCAGGTGGTGTCGCTGGCCAACCGGGTGATCGCCGCGGCGCGCGGGCGGATGGCGGGCAGCAAGCTGCATCTGGTCGGCCAGCGCGATCCCGGCCCGAAGCCGACGTTCACCGAGTACCCCGACGAGGTCGCCGAGGCCAAAGGTGTGGCCAAGGCGATCGAGAAGTTGATCGGAGCGGGAACTGCGCCGGCCGAAATCGCCGTCCTGTACCGCATCAACGCCCAGTCGGAGGTGTACGAGGAGGCGCTCACCGAGGCCGGAATCGCGTTCCAGGTGCGCGGCGGGGAAGGGTTCTTCAGCCGCCAGGAGATCCGTCAGTCGCTGGTGGCGTTGCAGCGCGCCGCCGAACGTGATGTGGAGATCCCGGACCTCGCCGTCTTCGTCCGGGAACTGCTGGAGCCGCTGGGGCTGACGGCGCAGCCGCCCGCGGGTATTCGGGCCAGGGAGCGGTGGGAGGCGCTGGTCGCGCTCGCCGAACTCGTCGAGGAGGAGGTCGCGCTGCGGCCCGAGTTGGATCTGCGGGCGCTGGTGTCCGAACTGCGTCACCGCGCCGACGCGCGGCACCCACCGGTCGTGCAGGGCGTGACGCTGGCGTCGCTGCATGCGGCGAAGGGGCTGGAGTGGGACGCGGTGTTCCTCGTCGGCCTGGCCGACGGCACGCTGCCCATCTCGCACGCGCTCGCTCACGGTCCCGACAGTGAACCGGTGGAGGAGGAGCGCAGGCTGCTCTACGTCGGGGTCACCCGGGCCCGGGTGCACCTGGCGCTCAGTTGGGCGCTGGCCCGCACACCCGGCGGGCGGCAGGGCCGGCGTCCGTCGCGATTCCTCAACGGCATCGCGCCGCAGACCGAGGCGTCGACGTCGGGTCCGGACCGGCCCCGCCGCCAGCGTGGGCCCGCGCCGCGCTGCCGTGTCTGCAACGCGGCGTTGACCACACCGCAGGCGATCATGTTGCGGCGCTGCGAGACCTGCCCGTCCAATCTCGACGAGGATCTGCTCGCCGAGCTCAAGGAGTGGCGGCTGCGGGTCTCGAAGGAGATGAAAGTGCCTGCGTACGTGGTGTTCACGGACACCACTTTGATGGCGATCGCCGAGACGCTGCCCACCGATGACGCCGCGCTGGTCGCCATCCCCGGCATCGGGGCACGCAAACTCGAGCAGTACGGCGAGGATGTGGTGGCGCTCGTCCGGGGGCGGGCCAACCGCCACGATTCGTAAAGATCATGCCAAAACCGCAGGTAGAAAATAGGTTGTGCGATTCGGCTGCTAGGCTTTAGCCTCAAGAACATAACTCTGGCGACGAGACGGTAAGGGGGTGTCCGCGAAATGATCAGCAACTTCTACGTGAGCGAGGTCGCGATGGCGGGCATGCCCAAAACCATTCCTTCCGTTGTATCGGTGGCTCACCCGTCGGCTGTCATGCCGGCTCATCTGCCGCCGTTCACGCATGCCGCTCACGCCGTCGCCGCCGGTTGGCCGGTCACCGCTGCCATTTCGCTGCAGCCCAAGCGCCGCCGCACCGCCGCCGCCGCGACACGCGCGTCCGTGGATTGGAGCCCCACTTAGGTAGAGGCTTCACACCAGCCGAGAAGGCCACGGACCCGCACCCCGGATCCGTGGCCATTTTTGTCGGACTCCCCGAGAAAACTGGTCGCAGGATCCACCAGCTCAGACGATCACCGACCAACTTCGACCAGATGCAGGGGGAAACACACATGTCCATTGCGATGACTGCTCCGACCACGGGCGTCGCGCCGGTGACATGCGAGAATCGAATACCGGCTGTGCCGTGCCATGTCGGTGACCCGGATCTGTGGTTCGCCGAGAACCCTGGCGACCTGGAGCGGGCCAAGGCCCTGTGCGCGGAATGCCCGATCCGTGTGCAGTGCCTGACCGCCGCGCTGGAGCGGCAGGAGCCGTGGGGTGTCTGGGGTGGCGAGATCCTCGACCGCGGAAGCATTGTCGCGCGCAAGCGTCCGCGTGGACGTCCGCGTAAGGATGCCGGCAACCCGGCCGCGGCCTGAGTCACCGCCGTTTCCGGCACCAACACAACGGCACCGAGTGCGTCACGCACTCGGTGCCGTCATTGTGCTTGTGGCCCGTTGTTTTTGAACAGGTCCTACGCAGCTTCCTCGGCGAAACCCGGAACCAGTTCGGTGGCAATGGCTTTCACCGGAACGTGGGCGTCGAGCTGGCAGCAGATGGCGACCGTCGAGGCGATCACGCGCAGTGGGATCGCCAGGTTGGCCGGCAGATCGAGGCTGCGCGCCATCTTGATCTGCGCGACGGAGTTGTCCATCTGGCCGGCGGCCATCCTCTGCAGCCATTTGCGGTTGTAGTGGAACACGTCGACTTTGATCGGTTCGACGTACTGGCGCAGCATGTCCTCGACCTCTCCGACCGACACCTGTTGGCCCTTCTGCAGGAAGCCTGCGCGTTCCATCGTCGGCAGGAGTTCGTCGTAGTTCTTGTCGCGGGCGAGCCGGATCGTCTCGCCCAGCGACCGCGGGAACCCGCCGGGAAGCGGTGCCACCGCACCGAAGTCGATGACGCCCATGCGTCCGTCGGCCAACAGCATGAAGTTCCCGGGATGCGCGTCGCCGTGCATCATCTCCAGTCGCGCCGGTGCCCCGAAGGTCAGTTCGGTCAGCCGGGTGCCCATCAGGTCGCGGTGCTCGGGGGTGCCCTCGCGGATGATCACCGACATCGGAATGCCTTCCATCCATTCGGAGATCACCACTTTGGGTGCGCTCGCGATGACGGCGGGCACCGCGAAGTGCGGGTCGTTGCGGTACGCCTTGGCGAACGCGCGTTGGTTGTCGGCTTCCAGCCGGTAGTCCAGCTCCATCTCGGTGCGCTCGGTCAGTTCGTCGACGACGCCCTGGATGTCCGCACCGGGGGCGAGTTGCTTGAACACGCCGACCAGTCTTTGGATGGTCTTGAGGTCTGCGCGCAGCGCCTCGTCGGCGCCGGGGTACTGGATCTTGACGGCGACCTCGCGGCCGTCGGACCACACACCCTTGTGCACCTGACCGATGCTGGCCGAGGCCACGGGCTTGTCGTCGAACGATGTGAACCGGTCGCGCCATTTGGTGCCCAGCTGTCCATCGAGCACGCGGTGCACCTTGGCGGCAGGCAGCGGGGGAGCGTCTTTCTGGAGTTTGGTGAGTGCCTCGCGGTACGGCTTGCCGTACTGCTCGGGGATGGCGGCTTCCATCACCGACAGTGCCTGGCCCACCTTCATCGCGCCGCCTTTGAGCTCACCGAGCACGGTGAACAATTGCTGAGCGGCCTTGTCCATCAGTTCTGCAGTGACTTCATCCCTCGACTTGCCGGTAAGGCGTTTGCCGAAGCCCAGTGCAGCCCGGCCGGCCATGCCGCCGGCGAGTCCGGCGAGCTTCGCGTTGCGGGCCACGCTTCCCCGTTTGATGTCAGACACCAGACCATCATCCACGACTCAGCCGAATACCCCGCAACCAACTGGCAACATCTGTTTTCAACATCGGCATTCCGGGTGCCGTGACCAGCGGCGGAAACCCAGCGTGTAGCCGTCGCCGGTCAGCTCGATCGTGGTGTCCAGGGTCGCGGGCGGCTGCGGCGGATCCTCCGGTCCGGTCGTGCCGCCGACGGCGCGGATGACCAGGTCAACCTGCCGCAGCGCGAGCGCAGCGGTGGCCAGGATCGTTGCGCGGGTTGCGCTGCCGACGGTTCCGCGCAGCTGTGCGGCCAACGCCGGCCACGCCGCGTCGCGGTCCGTGCGGTGCAGGTCGGCACAGTGCAGGCAGCTGGTCACTCCGGGGATGACGAGCGGGCCGACGAGTCCGGTTCCGTCGCGCACGCGTACCGGAAGGTGGGCGATGCGGCCGCGGTGCAGTTCGCGCACGAGGCGTGGTTCGGTGACGAGTTCGTCGGCGAGCACGACGAGGTCGGTGCCGGGCCGCGGTGCGGCGTGTGCCTCGGTGCTGTGCTGCAGTCGCGCGCCTGAGCGGCGCAGCGCGCCGGCCAGCAGTTCCGACAGTGGTCCGCGGCCGTGGATGCGGATGGTGGCGGTGCGTGCGGGTTTGCCGGGTTGGCGCACCAGCACGCCTGCGGAGTCCAGGGCGTCGAGGACGTCGTCGACGACGGTGCGACCGCCGAATTGCGCAGTGGCCGAGTGCAACTCGTCGCGGCTGCGGCCGGTCTGCAGGGTGTGCAGCAGATCGGTCAGCTGCGTCAGCGTCATGCCGTCGGGCGGTCGGACCCGCACAGCGGTGCGCGGATCCCATCCAATTTGCACCGCGCCGTCGGGCCGCAGCAGCACCGGCCTACCGGGAGTGAGGGCGTACCGCGCAGTCATGGATCGACCCTGCCATGACCCGCGGGTGCCGAATTTCAGTTATCCACAGGGGGGTCGGTTCAGGACCTGCCGGAGTCTCCGGGGTTCTCGGGACCGCCGTCGCCCTTGCCCTCATCGGGATCGTTCTTCTGCAGGTCGGCGATCGCCTGATCGATGGCCTCGTCGATCCCGCTCGTGTCGCCGCCGATCATGCGGTCGATGAACCCGGCGGGCTCGTCGAGATCGGATGAACTGGGCAACAGGTCGGGGTGCTGCCACACGCTGTCGCGCGCGTCGGCGCCGACGGCCTCGGTGAGCCGCTCCCACAGCGCGGCGGCTTCCCGCATCTTGCGGGGCCGCAGTTCGAGACCGACGAGCGTGGCGAAGGTCTGCTCGGCAGGCCCGCCGGTGGCGCGACGGCGACGCAGGGTCTCCGACATCGCCGAGGTTCCGGGGATGCGGTCGCCCAGCGCGCCGGTGACGACGGTCTGCACCCAGCCCTCGATGAGCGCCAGCAGCGTCTCGAGGCGTTCCAGCGCGGCCTCCTGCTCGGGCGTGGCCTTGGGCTCGAAGATGCCCTGGTTGAGCAGCTGTTCCATTTCCGACGGGTCGCTCAGCGACGCGGGGTTGAACCCGCGGGCGAAGTCCTCGATGCCGGACATGTCGACCTTCATGCCCTTGGCGAAGGCCTCGACCGCACCGAGCAGCTGGCTCGACAGCCACGGCACGTGGCTGAACAGCCGGTGGTGCGCCGCCTCGCGGGCCGCCAGGAACGTCAGGATCTCGCTGCGGGGACGCTCCAGCCCCTCGGCGAACGAGTCGATGGCCTCGGGCATCAGCGCGGCGACGCCCTTGGGGCCCAACGGAAGCCCGATATCGGTAGAGGTCAACACTTCTCGGGAGAGCTTGCCCAGCGCCTGACCCAGTTGTGAGCCGAACGCCATGCCGCCCATCTGCGTCATCATCGCCAGCAGCGGGCCCGCCATGGACTTGGCCTCCTCGGGCAGCGCTGCCGTCCACATCGTCGACACCTGCTCGGCGACCGGGTCACACAACCGCTTCCAGGTGTCCATGGTGTTGTCGAGCCAGTCGCTGGGGGTCCAGGCCACGGCCCGGGTACTGCCCGCGGGCAGCGGCGTCACGCCGTCCAGCCAGGTCTCGGCGAGCCGGACCGCGTCGGCGACCGCGCCGACGGTCTTCTCCGGCACCGGTGCGACGAACCCGATCGAGCTGTTGGCCAGCTGCCGGGCCAGGTCGTAGTTGACCGGGCCGGACTGCTTACCGCCGGCCATCGCGCTGCCGGCTCCGCTGAACATTTCCCCGAGCTTGGTGAAGATCTGCCCGAGGTCGCCGACATCGAAGCCGGCTCCGCCCATGCCCAGGCCGAACGGGTCCGATCCGGGGGTGCCGGAGCCGGACCCGGAGTCGGGGTCCTTCTTGTTCTTGTCTCGGTCGGGGTCGTCCCCGGCGGAGAAGCCGAAGGGCAGGTCAGCCATAACTGCAACGGTACCCATGACACCGCAGCCGTGTACCGGCGCGGGTCACGCTCTCAGTGAACGCCCCGATTCGACCCGGAACAGCACGGTCAGCCGGCACTCCGGTGCAACCTTTACTGTGAACGGCGTGAACAGGCGGATTTTGACGCTGCTCGTCGCGTTGGTGCCGGTCGTGGCGTTCGGCGTGCTGCTGTCGGTGGTTCAGGTGCCCTTCGTCTCCCTCGGCCCGGGTCCGACGTTCAACACCCTCGGCGAGGTCGACGGCAAAGAGGTAGTCGACATCGAAGGACCGGACGTGACGGTCCATCCGACGTCGGGGCATCTCAACATGACCACGGTGTCGCAGCGTGACGGTCTGACCCTCGGGCAGGCGCTCACCCTGTGGATGTCGGGCCGCGAACAACTCGTGCCGCGCGACCTGGTGTATCCGCCGGACAAGTCCAAGGACGAGATCGACGAGGCGAACACGGCCGACTTCAAGAACTCCGAGGACAGCGCCGAGTACGCCGCGCTGTCCTACCTCAAGTATCCCATGGCGGTGACGGTGCAGAGCGTCACCGATCCCGGTCCTTCGGTGGGCAAGCTGCAGGACGGCGATGCGATCGACGGCGTCAACGGCAAGCCCGTGGCCAACCTCGACGAGTTCCAGGCGCTGCTCAAGGCGACCAAGCCCGGCGACAAACTCGTCATCGACTACCGCCGCAAGAATGCCCCGCCGGGGGAGGCCACCATCACCCTCGGCGACAACCCGGACCGGGACTACGGCTACCTGGGCATCGCCGTGCTCGACGCGCCGTGGGCGCCGTTCGACATCGAGTTCAACCTCGCCAACATCGGCGGGCCGTCGGCGGGTCTGATGTTCAGCCTCGCCGTCGTCGACAAGCTGACCACCGGCGATCTGAACGACGGCAAGTTCATCGCGGGCACCGGCACCATCACCGGCGACGGCAAGGTGGGATCCATCGGCGGCATCACCCACAAGATGCTGGCCGCCAAGGAGGCGGGCGCCGAGGAGTTCCTGGTTCCTGCAGACAACTGCACCGAGGCACGCTCGGCGCCACAGGACGGGCTCGGGCTGGTGAAGGTCGAAACCCTCGAAGGTGCGGTCGCCGCGCTGAAGACGATTTCCGCTGGTGGCGAACCACCTCGATGCTGAGCCGCCTATCACAGCCGAGTGACTAGAGTTGTACGAAATCGGGCATCGCACCTGGGCAGTCCCGAATTCGCCGAACCTGAGACTGGAGTTGACGAGTGGGTATGCGGCCGACGGCAAGGATGCCGAAGCTGACGCGACGTAGTCGGGTCTTGATCGCGCTGGCGCTGGTGGTGGTGCTGCTGTTGCTGCTCGGACCGCGGCTCGTCGACACCTACGTCGACTGGCTGTGGTTCGGCGAGCTGGGATACCGCTCGGTGTTCACGACCGTGCTGGCCACGCGGCTGATCGTGTTCGTCGTCGTGGCGGTGGTGATCGGGGCCATCGTGTTCGCCGGTCTGGCACTGGCGTACCGAACGCGTCCGGTGTTCGTCCCGACCGCGGGCCCCAACGATCCGGTGGCCCGGTACCGCACGACGGTCATGGCGCGGCTGCGCCTGTTCGGGATCGGCATCCCGGTGTTCATCGGTCTGCTGTCCGGCATCGTCGCGCAGAGCTACTGGGTGAAGATCCAGCTGTTCTTGCACGGCGGCGACTTCGGCATCACCGACCCCGAGTTCGGCAAGGATCTCGGGTTCTACGCGTTCGATCTGCCGTTCTACCGCCTGGTGCTGACCTACCTGTTCGTGGCGACGTTCCTGGCGTTCGTCGCGAACCTGTTGGGCCACTACCTGTTCGGCGGCATCCGCCTGACCGGGCGGGTGGGTGCGCTCAGCCGCGCCGCGCGCATCCAACTGATCAGCCTCGCGGGCACGCTCATCCTGCTCAAGGCGTTCGCTTACTGGCTGGACCGCTACGAACTGCTCAGCAACGACCGCTCCGCCAAACCGTTCACCGGCGCGGGCTACACCGACATCAACGCGGTGCTGCCGGCGAAGCTGATCATGCTCGCGATCGCGGTGATCTGCGCGGTGGCGGTGTTCTCCGCACTCGTGCTGCGGGATTTGCGGATCCCGGCCATCGGCGTGGCGCTGCTGTTGCTCAGCTCGCTGGTGGTGGGTGCGGGCTGGCCGCTGATCGTCGAGCAGTTCAGCGTCAAGCCGAACGCCGCGCAGAAGGAAGCCGAGTACATCAGCCGCAGTATCGCGGCCACCCGCAATGCCTACGGGCTCACCGACGAGACCGTGACGTACCGCAACTACGAGAACACCGGTCAGACCACCGCGGCGCAGGTCGCCGCCGACCGGGCGACCACATCGAACATCCGCCTGCTCGACCCGACGATCGTCAGCCCGGCGTTCACCCAGTTCCAGCAGGGCAAGAACTTCTACTTCTTCCCGGATCAGCTGTCCATCGACCGCTACGTCGATCAGAGCGGCAATCTGCGTGACTACGTGGTGGCCGCGCGTGAGCTCAACCCGGACCGGTTGATCGACAACCAGCGCGACTGGATCAACCGGCACAGCGTGTACACGCACGGCAACGGGTTCATCGCCTCACCGGCCAACACCGTGCGCGGTGTGGCCAACGACCCCAACCAGAACGGCGGCTACCCGGAGTTCCTGGCCAGCGTGGTCGGCGCCAACGGCAGCGTGATCTCGCCAGGACCCGCGCCGCTGGATCAGCCGCGCATCTACTTCGGTCCGGTCATCTCGAACACGCCCGCCGACTACGCGATCGTCGGCAAGACCGGCGACACCGACCGCGAGTACGACTACGAGACCAACACCGAGACCAAGAACTACACCTACACCGGCAGGGGCGGTGTGCCGATCGGCAACTGGCTGAACCGCAGCGTGTTCGCCGCGAAGTTCGCCGAGCGGAACTTCCTGTTCTCCAACGTGATCGGCGAGAACAGCAAGATCCTGTTCAACCGTGACCCGGCCGAGCGCGTCGAGGCCGTCGCGCCGTGGCTGACCACCGACACCAGCGTGTACCCGGCCATCGTCAACAAGCGGATGGTCTGGATCGTCGACGGCTACACCACGCTGGACAACTACCCGTACTCGGAGTTGACGACGCTGTCGAGCGCGACCGCCGACTCCAACGAGGTGGCGGTCAACCGGTTGGCGCCGGACAAGAAGGTGTCCTACATCCGCAACTCGGTGAAGGCCACCGTCGACGCCTACGACGGCACGGTCACCCTGTACGCGCAGGACGAGAACGATCCGGTGCTCAAGGCGTGGATGTCGGTGTTCCCCGGCACGGTCAAGCCCAAGGCGGACATCACCCCGGAACTGCAGGCGCATCTGCGCTACCCCGAGGACCTGTTCAAGGTGCAGCGCGCCCTGCTCGCCAAGTATCACGTGGACAACCCCGTGACGTTCTTCTCGGCGCAGGACTTCTGGGACGTGCCGCTGGATCCCAACCCGACCGCAAGCAGCTTCCAGCCGCCGTACTACATCGTGGCGAAAGACCTTGTGAAGAACGACAATTCGTCGTCGTTCCAGCTGACCAGCGCGCTGAACCGCTTCCAGCGTGACTTCCTGGCGGCGTATGTGAGTGCCAGCTCGGACCCCGAGACCTACGGCAAGCTCACAGTGCTGACCATCCCCGGTCAGGTGAACGGTCCCAAGCTGGCGTTCAACGCGATCAGTACCGACACCGCGGTCAGCCAGGACCTGGGTGTGATCGGCCGCGACAACCAGAACCGCATCCGCTGGGGCAATCTGCTGACGCTGCCGGTGGCCGACGGCGGTCTGCTCTATGTCGCACCGGTCTACGCCTCGCCGGGCGCCAGCGATGCCGCATCGTCCTACCCGCGACTCATCCGTGTGGCGATGTTGTACAACGACCGAGTCGGCTACGGCCCGACGGTCAGCGACGCCCTGACCGAGCTGTTCGGTCCGGGTGCCGGCGCCACCGCCACCAACGTGGCCCCGGCCGACGGCAGGCCCGCGCAGGCGGCGTCCGCGCCGACCGGGCAGCAGCCCGCCGCGTCACCGCCGCCGGCGGCCAATGCCGACGGCCGCCCGGCGCAGGCGCCGCCACCTCCCGCGGCGGCGACACCGACTGGGCCCGTGCAGCTCTCGCAGGCCAAGGCTGAAGCGCTGCAGGATCTGGAGTCGGCGCTCACTGCCGCGCAGGAGGCACAGCGCAGCGGCAACTTCGCCGAATACGGTGAGGCGTTGCAACGCCTCAATGACGCGATGAACAAGTACGACGACGCGAAGTAGCCTCTCGCGAGCAGACACAAACCTGCCGCTTTTCACGCGAAAAGTGGCAGGTTTGTGTCTGCTCGGCCTCACGACGCGCGGCGCGGATAGGCAAGGATTTCGAGGGCGTGTGCACGCCACAGAAGACGCGAGGCTGATCCTCGCCGTAACTGGGCGCGGACATTTAAGCTGCGTCGGTGCAATATCGTTTGCTCGGGCCACTGCAGGTGGTGCGTTCCGGCACGCCGGTGGACATCGGCGCGCCGAAACAACGGGCAGTCCTGGCGATGCTGCTGCTGGCGCAGGGCCGCGTCGTGTCGGTCGATCGTCTGATCGACGCGGTCTGGGGTGACGATCCGCCCGCGAGCGCCACGGCCAGCCTGCAGGCCTACATCTCCAACCTGCGCCGCGCCCTGCGTGACGGATCCGACGCCGCGCAGGTGGCCTCGCCGATCGTGCGCCAGCCTCCCGGCTACTACCTCGACGTGCCCTCCGAGGCGGTGGATCTCGCGCAGTTCACCGCGGGCTGTGCACTCGCCGCACAGGCCGTGGAGGAGGGCCGCTGGGGCGATGCGCTGACCGCCGCCGACGAGGCACTCGCGCTGTGGCGAGGTCCGTTCCTCGAGGATCTGCGTGACGAGGAGTGGGTGCACGAGGATGCCGCCCGCGCCGCCGAACTGCGCAGCGAGTGCGTGGACCACCGGATCACCGCGCTGCTGGCCCTCGGGCGGGTGTCGACGGCGCTGGCCGCGGTCACCCAACTGCGTTCTGCCGAACCGCTTTCCGACCGTGCCTGCTGGTTGCACATGCTGACGTTGTACCGCGCGGGCCGGACGCCGGAGGCGCTGGACACCTACACCCGCCATGCGCAACTGCTCGACGACGAGCTGGGACTCGTCCCGGGCACCGAGCTGCGGGAGCTGCAGACCGCGATCCTGCGCCAGGCACCCGAACTCGCCGCGTGGCCCAGGTCCCCGGAATGGACCGGGGCCGAGGAGGTGCACACCCCGGCCGCGCCGGCCCCGCCGGTGCCCGGACCGGGCACCCAGCGCGGACTGCTCGTCGGGCGCGGCCGCGAACTCGCCGTCGCGACCGACCTTCTCGCCGACGTCGCGGCGGGGGAGACCCGCTGGCTGGTGCTGTCCGGGCCGCCCGGGATCGGCAAGACCAGGCTCGCCGAGGAGATCGCCGACCGGTGCGGCACCGAGGTGGTGTGGGTGTCCTGTCCCGACGAGCGTTCGACGCCGCCGTGGTGGCCGATGCGACAACTCGTCCGCGCGTTGGGCGCCGACGCCGACGAGGTCCTCGAGGTGCCGACCCACGCCGACCCCGACACGGCCCGCTTCCAGGTCTACGAGCGTGTGCAGGCCCTGTTGGAGTCGACGAGCAGAACCGCGGTCGTGGTGATCGACGATGTGCAGTGGGCGGATTCGACCTCGGCGAGTTGCCTGGCCTACATCGCAGGCACGCTGCGTGACCATCCGGTGGCGATGGTGCTCACGGTGCGCGATGTCGACCACACCTCCGAGGTTGCGCGTCTGCTGGCGACCGTGGCGCGCGGTGACGGTAACCGACACCTGGCGCTGTCGTCCCTGTCACGCAATGATGTTGCGGCACTGGCTAATCAGATCTCCGAGGATGTCGTCGACGACGCCGAGGCGCAGATTCTGGCCGAACGTACCGGTGGAAATCCGTTCTTCGTCTCCGAGTACGCCCGCCTGCCGCGCGCCGAGCGCGGCGAGATTCCGGTGGCGGTCAAGTCGGTGCTCGACCGACGCCTCGCCGGACTCGACCCGGGGGTGCTCGCGGTGCTGCGGGTCGCGGCGGTGATCGGTGACCCGATCGACGCCGATGTGGTGCCCGTGCTGGCGCGGGTTGCGAAAATCGACTTCGACACGCTGGCCGACCATTTGGACGCCGCGGCCGACGAGCGCATCGTGGTCGGTGCCCACACCGGCGACGGCTACGCGTTCGCCCACGGGCTGTTGCGCGACCATCTGATGGCCGGTCTGCCCGCGCTACGTCGTCAGCGACTGCACGCCCAGGTGGCCCAGGTTTTGGCGGGCAACCCATCTGAGGACGCGGTCACCCGCCGGGCACAGCACCTGGTGGCCGCCCAGCCGTTGGTCGACCCGGTGGAGGTGGTGGCGGCCTGCCGACTCGCGGCCGAGGCGGCCACCCAACGGTGGAGCTCGGACATCGCGGCGGGATGGTGGCAGGCCGCGCTCGACGCCTATGACCGGGTGCCCGCCGCGTCCCGGAGCGACGCCGAACGCGACGCGCTCACTGTTGCGATGCTCGAAGCACATTCACGCGCGGGCCGGGGCCGCACGGTGCTGGGCTACGTGGAGCGCCACCTCACCGAGGCGTTGCGCAACGAGCGCGCCGACACCGCGGGTCTGGTCGCCAGCGTGCTGTTGCGGTCCAGTGGGGGATGGCCATGGCTGGCCCCCGGTGACGATCCGGGTGCACTGTTGACATTGTTGCAACGCGCCGCGGACATGGCCACCGACCACCCGGCGGCCGGGGCGCGGGTGCTCGCGGCGCTGGGCGTCGGGTGCTGCTACCACCCCGATCCCGCGGTGGCCGCCGGCCACCTCGAACGCGCCGAGCAGCTCGCCGAACGCACCGAGGACCCCGATGTGCTCGCCGATGCGCTGATGGGCCGGCTCATCACGTACTCCGGTGTCAACGAACGCAGCCATGAGATCTTCGAGTGGGCCGCGCGGCTGGAGGCGTTGCAGCACAGCAGATCTCGTGAGGACGCGGTGATCGCCCATTCGGTGGCGACGATGGCGGCGATGCTGCTGGCCGACATCGAGCTGACTGAGCGCCACCTGCGGGCCGGCGTCGCGGGTAGCGAGGAGCTGCAACTTCCCGTTCTGCGTGCCCAATTGCGGTGGATGGAAGCGGTTCTGGCGACATGGCGCGGAGATTTCGAGGAGGCCCGGCGTCACCACGCGATCGCGGCGCACGTGCACGAGCAGACCGAACTCTACGGTGCGGGAAGCGGTCTGTTGGCCGAAGTGACCTTGCTCCGTGAGGTCGGTGGACCGGTTCCGACCGGGTTCGGGGTCACCGCCGCCGACATCGAACGGGGTGGGAAAGGCATGGAGGCGGTGGTGCACGTCGCCCTGCTGACCATCGAACGCGGCCCCCGCGCCGCGGCCGCCACGCGATTGCAGAACTGGGTCAGTACCGAACGCGGGCACATCTGGACGAACCTCGGCGAGGCCGCCTGGATGGCGCACCTGGCTGCCGATTACGGGCTCGGTGAGTACGTCGAACCGTTGCTGGCTGCGCTCGGACCGTTCACCGATCGCGTCGCGCTGATCGGGCAGGTCGGCCACGCCGGACCGGTGGCGCTCGCGACCGCCCGGTTACACGCGCTGCGCGGGGACCGGGCCCGGGCTCTCGAAGACCTGGCCAAGGCCGAGGACCTCGCCCGTCGCACCGGTGGCAATCCCACCCTGCTGCGCTGTGCGCTGCTGGCCTGTCAGTGCGACGAGGACGGGCCTGCCCGGCGCCAAGCCGCCGCCAAGCTCGCCGCGGACGCCGAGGCGATGGGCATGCGCGGTATCGCCGCCCAGGCCCGAGAACTCGTCTGACCTGGGTTTTTCGCGGTCCAATCGCATTCTTGAGGCCCGCGCCAAGGGATCGCCAAGTGGTCGCGGTGATGCTTTTGCCACTCAACCGCGTCACCACTGTCATGAACCTTGGAAGGACTCCGATGACCCTGACCGACCTCCCGAACGGCACCGCGGGCCTCACCGACGCCCTCGACGGCCTGCGCGCGCACGTCGTGGCCCCCGTGGCGCTGCCGGGCGAAGCCGGCTACGAGCGCGCCACCCCGTGGAACGTGGCCGCCGAGGTGAAGCCCGCCGCCGTGGTGCTGGCCACCTCGGCCTACGACGTCGCCAACACCGTGCGATATGCGGCGTCGCGGGGGCTGCGGGTCACCGTGCAGGCCACCGGGCACGGCGCGCTGCACGTCGCAGGCGACACCATCCTGGTGGTGACTTCGGGTATGACCGGGTGCACCGTCGACCCCACCACCCGCACCGCGCGGGTGGCCGCCGGCGCCAAGTGGCAGCACGTCATCGACGCGGCCGCACCGCACGGTCTGGCGCCGCTGTGCGGATCGTCACCCAATGTGGGTGTGGTCGGATACCTCACGGGCGGCGGCGTCGGCCCGCTGGTGCGCACCGTGGGCCTTTCTGCCGACCACGTGCGGTCCTTCGAGTTGGTCACCGGCACAGGGGAACTGCTGCGTGCGACGCCCGAGGAGAACGCGGAGCTGTTCTGGGGGCTGCGAGGCGGAAAGGCGACACTGGGCATCGTCACCTCCGTCGAGATCGACCTGCCACCCATCCCCGAGTTCTACGGCGGTGCAGTCATTTTCGACGGGGCCGACGCTGCGGCGGTGCTGCACGCGTGGCGGGCCTGGTGCGTGGGCCTGCCCGAGAGCGTCAACACGTCCGTCGCGTTGCAGCACCTACCGCCGCTTCCCGGCGTGCCGGAGCCATTGGCGGGCAAGCTCACGGTTGCGGTGCGCTACACCGCCGTCGGTGACTTCGCCCGCGCCGAACGTCTGCTGGCTCCCATGCGTTCGGTTGCCACGCCGCTGCTGGACACCGTCGCGGTGTATCCCTACGCCGCCATCGGCGGTGTCCACGCCGATCCGGTGGATCCCATGCCGTGTTACGAAAGCCACACGGCGCTGCGGGAACTGGCGCCGGAAGCGGTCGATGTCCTGCTGTCGGCGGCCGGTCCGGATTCTCCGCCGGTGCAGACGATCGTCGAAGTACGCCTGTTCGGCGGGGCTTTGGCGCGTGAGCCGCGGCACCGCAGCGCGTTCTGCCACCGCGACGCCGGATTCGGCGTCACCGCCATCGGAGTCCTGGCGCCGCCGATCGCCGACACCGTGCGCGCGCACGGCGCGGCGCTGGTCGGTGCGCTGGCGCCGTGGTCGACCGGCGGGCAGTTGCCCAACTTCGCACCGTCTGACGACGCCGGGCGTGCCGCGCGGGTGTACGACGAGGACACCCTGCACTGGCTGGCCGCGCTCGCCGAACGCTACGACCCGGCCGGGGTGTACCGGTGCGGTCAGGTGGTGCGGTTCACGGCCTGAACCCGACCTATTCGCCGCAGAAACCCTCTCTGACCATACGATTTGGATCTGCGCTCAGGGCCCCGGTAACCTGGTATTCACCAACGCGGGGTGGAGCAGCTCGGTAGCTCGCTGGGCTCATAACCCAGAGGTCGCAGGTTCGAATCCTGTCCCCGCTACCAGGTAGAACGGCCCTCGGAGGAAACTCCGGGGGCCGTTCTCATTGTGGCGTTCTGGTGCTCAGGCGATGCCGTAGTCCTTGATCTTGCGGTAGATGGTCGCTCGTGACATCCCCAGAGCCGCTGCGGCTTCGGCCTTGTTGCCGTCGTTCTCCGACAAACTGCGCACGATCGCGTCGCGTTCCATCGCCTCCAGGCGCGTGAGTTTGCGCCGGGTGACCGACCGGCATTCGGCGGGTAGCTTGTCGACGCCGATCACCCCGGACCGTTGGCGGCGCAGCGTCTCGGTCAGCACATGGCGCAGCTGGGCGACGTTGCCGGGCCACGGCAACTTGGCCAACTGCCGCATGGCTTCACCGTCCATGCGTGCTTCTCCACGGCTCAGTTCGTTGAGAAGCATCGGAACCAACTCTTGGAGGTCCTCGATTCGGTGACGTAGCGCGGGCACCGTGACGGTGTGGGTGAAGAAGGGCAGCAGGAGCAGGTCCACCAATTGCGAGTCGCGTTCGGTGCTGGTGGTCGCGGCGATCCAGCCGCGGCCGGCGCGGGTCTGGATGACGGCTGCCAACGGGTTCAGTACCTCGTCGGGCAGTTCGTCGACATCGGCGACGATCACCGCGAAGTCGGCGGAATCGGTCTCGGATTCGAAGGCTGCGACGAAGCTCTCTGGACAGTCGAAGTCGCCGATGCGCAGTACGGTTACCGCGCGTTCGGGGGTGACGAAATGCGCCACCGAGGACCCCAGATATGTCCTCCCGGAACCTCGTTCGCCCTCGATGACGACCCATTCGCGGTCGCGGTAGCAGCGTTCCACCTGCTGGGCGCTGCGGCGGAACGAACTGCTCCGTCCGGCAAGGCGCGGAATGTGTTGGGATCCCCGGACCGGAACACTGTCGGCCACGTGCACGGAGACGTGGAAGACCACGCTGTCGCTTCGGACGCCGACGATGATGCGTTCGGCTGCCGAGATCTTCACCGACGCACCGCTGGGTAGATGGGCCACCGTCGTCGAGGTGAACGAGGATCTGGTCAGCTCGGCAGCGTGGTCCAGCAGCACGGTCTGGTCGGCGGCGTCCAGTGCCTGGCGAAGGTAGCGATTCATCAGCACGACGTCCCCGCCGATCGCGAGCACCCCGCCGGGATAACGGCGGCTCTGCTTCAGATACGCGTCGAGGAGAGCGGTTTCGGTCTCGTTGTTCATGGCCCGAAGGCGGTCCTCGATCTGGCTGCCTGCGCTCTTGGCGAGAACGAAGAGCAACGGATCGGCCTGCCGGGCCCAGCAGGTCAGGTCGATGACGCCAAGGATCCGGCGCGTGACGGGTTCGCGGATGGGTGAACCCGCGCAGGCCAGCTTGCCCAGCGTGCCGACGTAGTGTTCGCTGCCTCGGATGAAGGCCGGCCGGCCGGTTTCCAGTGCGGTGCCGATGCCGTTGGTACCCGCGAACTCCTCGGCGTAGCTGTACCCGCGGGCCAGGCGCACGTCATCGAGTATCCGTTCGAACTCGGTGTCGGCCGCGATGCGGTCCAGCACCAAGCCGTCCGGCGACGTGAGCACCACACTTACCGCCTGATCGGAGAGATCCTCGGCGATGCGTCGCAGCACGGGGGCGGCCGCGTGCATGAGAGGCGTGTCCGTGTCCGGATCGCGCAAATAGGGCAACTCGACGCGATCGGGATGGACGTGCAGTTCGCGTGAGCGCTGCCAGGAGTTGAGCACGCTCGAGGCAACGGCATCCGGTCGCAGGGCGCCGGTGGACAGGAATTGCTCACGGGCGTGCTCTGCATCAACAGGTGTGTCGGCGTGTTTGACCATGGTGGCCTCGGCTTTGCATGGGCGGTATCTGCAGCCTAGGGGCACCCGATGACCGCAGCGTCTCAATTTGAGAATCCCCGTTCCGGAGCCTGCCGAAACGAAGTTGCTGTGACCTGAGTCTCAGAGTGAGACGCATGTGGATTGCATCACACGGTTACATCAGTGGCGCATCGTCCCCGAACCCGGCGGATGGCCCAACTATCAGATGGCCCAACTATCAGGAGGCTCACGTTGAGCAGACAAAGCCTGACCAAGGCGCATGCCAAGATAAGCGAACTGACCTGGGAGCCGACGTTCGCCACGCCGGCGACTCGTTTCGGCACCGACTACACGTTCGAAAAGGCGCCGAAGAAGGATCCGCTCAAGCAGATCATGCGCTCCTACTTCTCCATGGAAGAGGAGAAGGACAACCGCGTTTACGGCGCGATGGACGGCGCCATCCGCGGGAACATGTTCCGCCAGGTCCAGCAGCGCTGGCTGGAGTGGCAGAAGTTGTTCCTGTCGATCATTCCGTTCCCCGAGATCTCTGCGGCCCGCGCGATGCCGATGGCCATCGACGCCGTGCCGAACCCCGAGATCCACAACGGCCTGGCCGTGCAGATGATCGACGAGGTCCGGCACTCGACGATCCAGATGAACCTCAAGAAGCTCTACATGAACAACTACATCGACCCGGCCGGCTTCGACATGACGGAGAAGGCGTTCGCGAACAACTACGCGGGCACAATCGGACGGCAGTTCGGCGAGGGCTTCATCACCGGTGACGCGATCACCGCCGCGAACATCTACCTCACCGTGGTCGCCGAGACCGCTTTCACCAACACCCTTTTCGTGGCGATGCCCGACGAGGCGGCCGCCAACGGTGACTACCTGCTGCCGACGGTGTTCCACTCGGTGCAGTCCGACGAGTCCCGGCACATCTCCAACGGCTACTCGATCCTGCTGATGGCGCTCGCCGACGAACGCAACCGGCCGCTGCTCGAACGCGACCTGCGTTACGCCTGGTGGAACAACCACTGCGTGGTCGACGCCGCGATCGGAACGTTCATCGAGTACGGCACCAAGGACCGCCGCAAGGACCGGGAGAGCTACGCCGAGATGTGGCGCCGGTGGATCTACGACGACTACTACCGCAGTTACCTTCTGCCGCTGGAGAAGTACGGTTTGACGATTCCGCACGACCTGGTGGAGGAGGCGTGGAAGCGCATCGTCGAGAAGGGCTACGTGCACGAGGTGGCCCGATTCTTCGCCACCGGTTGGCCGGTGAACTACTGGCGCATCGACACCATGACCGACACCGACTTCGAGTGGTTCGAGCACAAGTACCCGGGCTGGTACAACAAGTTCGGCAAGTGGTGGGAGAACTACAACCGGCTCGCCTATCCGGGCCGCAACAAGCCGATCGCATTCGAAGAGGTCGGGTACCAGTACCCGCACCGGTGCTGGACCTGCATGGTGCCCGCGTTGATCCGCGAGGACATGATCGTCGAAAAGGTCGACGGCCAGTGGAGGACGTACTGCTCCGAAACGTGCTACTGGACCGACGCGGTCGCGTTCCGGGGTGAATACGAGGGCAGAGAGACCCCGAACATGGGACGGCTCACCGGTTTCCGCGAGTGGGAGACCCTGCACCACGGCAAGGACCTTGCCGATATCGTGACCGATCTCGGCTACGTCCGCGACGACGGGAAGACCCTCGTCGGGCAACCGCACCTGGATCTGGATCCGCAGAAGATGTGGACTCTCGACGACGTGCGCGGCAACACCTTCAACAGCCCCAACGTGCTGCTGAACCAGATGACCGACGACGAGCGCAACGCACACGTCGCGGCGTACCGCGCCGGCGGGGTTCCGGCCTGAGAACCCACGGTGGGCGGCACCTGTCTCTCCGGTGCCGCCCACCGTGATCAACCCTGTTCACATCGCAGTCAGGAGGCACCGCCATGGCGGATTCCCACAAGATCAACTTCGAACCCGTGGACATCGAAATGGATGTCCGCGAGGACGAGAACATTCTCGATGCCGCCTTTCGCCAGGGCATCCACCTGATGCACGGCTGCCGGGAGGGTCGGTGCTCGGCTTGCAAGTCCTACGTGCTCGACGGCGAGATCCAGATGGAGAGCTACTCCACCTTCGCGTGCAACGACGCCGAAGTGGATGAGGGCTTCGTCCTGCTGTGCCGGTCACATGCGTTCAGCGACTGCACCATCGAGCTGCTCAATTTCGATGAGGACGAGCTTCTCGGCGGCATCCCGATCCAGGACGTGCGCACCGAAGTGCTGGCGGTCGAACCCAAGACCCGTGACATCGTGTCGCTGCGGCTGAAGCCGATCGAGCCGGGCAAGTTCGATTTCAAGCCCGGCCAGTACGCCGACCTTCACATCCCCGGCACCGAGGAGCATCGGTCGTTCTCCATGGCGACCACGCAGTCGTGTGGCGACGAGGTCGAATTCCTCATCAAGAAGTATCCCGGCGGGAAGTTCTCGGCCCTGCTCGACGGCCACATCCAGGTCGGCGACGAGATCGCGCTCACGGGCCCCTACGGATCGTTCACCCTCAAGGACGGACACGTGCTGCCCGTCGTGTGCATCGGGGGCGGCGCGGGTATGGCGCCGATCCTGAGCCTGCTTCGGCACATGAACGAGACCGAGAACAGCAGGCCTGCGAGGTTCTACTACGGGGCACGCACCGCGGCCGACCTGTTCTACCTCGACGAGATCGTCGAACTGGGCAAGGGGATCAAGGACTTCCAGTTCGTCGCGTGCCTCTCGGAGTCTGCGGAGGGGGAGGTGCCCGGCACGGTCACGGTGGAGGAGGGCATGGTCACCGACGTCGTGGCGCGGTACGAGACCGCCGTCGCCAAGACCGAGGTGTACCTGTGTGGCCCGCCACCGATGGTCGACGCCGCGTTGACGTTCCTCGACGCCAACTCCGTACCCAAAGACCAGGTGTTCTACGACAGCTTCACCAGCCCGATCTTCGACCAGTAGCAGCCCACCCGAAAGGAACGTCCGATGTCAGCCCCTGAAAAGCCAAGAGAACGCAGCTTTCCCAAGATCGAGTTCACCGACTCCGAAGCCGGGGCCAAGGTGTTTCCGAGTTCCAAGAGCCGCAGTTACTCGTACTTCACGCCGGCCAAGCTGCGCGCGACGATGTACGAAGACGTCACCGTCGACGTCCAACCCGATCCCGAGCGTCACCTGACACAGGGCTGGATCTACGGGTTCGGAAACGGACCTGGCGGTTACCCGAAAGACTGGACCACGGCCAAGTCGTCGAATTGGCATGCCTTCCTCGACCCCAACGAGGAGTGGAACCAGACCATCTACCGCAACAACGCCGCGGTCGTGCGTCAGGTCGAGTTGTGCCTGAAGAACGCCAAACGCGCCCGCGTCTACGACGGCTGGAATTCGGCGTGGTTGACCTTCATCGAACGCCATGTCGGAGCGTGGATGCACGCCGAGAACGGTCTGGCGCTGCACGTTTTCACGTCCATCCAGCGGTCGGGACCGACCAACATGATCAACACCGCGGTCGCGGTGAACGCCGCGCACAAGATGCGGTTCGCCCAGGACCTCGCGCTGTTCAACCTCGACCTTTCCGAGGCCGCCGACGCATTCGACGGCAGTGCCCACAGGGCCGTCTGGCAGGAGGCGCCGGAATGGCAGCCGACCCGTAGGGTCGTGGAAGAACTGACGGCGGTGGGGGATTGGTGTCAGCTGCTGTTCGCCACCAACATCGTGTTCGAACAGCTGGTCGGTTCGCTGTTCCGCACCGAACTGATCATGCAGATCGCCGCGCGCAACGGCGACTACATCACGCCGACGATAGTGGGCACCGGCGAGCACGACTACGACCGCGACCTCAACTACACCCGCAACCTGTTCCGGCTGCTGACCCGTGACCCTGAGCACGGGGAGGCGAACAAGGCGCTGTTCGCCGAGTGGCTGGGTGTCTGGGTGCCACGTTGCCTCGACGCCGCACATGCGCTGCAACCGATCTGGTCGGCTCCCGCCGACAAAGCCGTCACCTTCGCCTCCAGCCTGGAGGCGGCGAAGGAGAAGTTCTCAGCCCTGCTGGCAGAAATCGATCTCGACGTCCCCGAGGAGTTGAACAAATGAGCAGTATGCAATTCGGCGCGGCCACCGAGTTTTCCAACAAGTGCGGCGTCACCCTGATGAACACCCCCATCGGTCGCGTCGTCGCCGAGGTGATGGGTGCCAAGGAAGGTGTTGAACTCACCGAGTACCCATCGATGATCCGCGTCGACGGCGTCAAACTGCTGAGCTTCGACTACGACGAACTCACCGAGGCCCTCGGCGAGGAGTTCGACGGTTCGATCTTCGAGGAGATCAGTTCGACCCACTACGGCCGCATGGTTCATCTCGACGACAAGACGATGCTGTTCGCCAGCCCCGAGGATGCCGCCGAGTACATCGGCTTCGACCTCACCGCCCAGTAGCTCGCACCTCGAACAGCCAACCAGCCCAACCCCAGCAAGGACTTCGTGATGTACGAAAAAGACGGCCAGCAGTACTTCATCGTGGACGGGCATGTTCACCTGTGGGACGGACGCGCCTCCAACCACAAGAACGTGCACGGCAGGCAGTTCATCGACTGCTTCTACGACTATCACCGCAACCTCAGCCCCGAAGACGAGGTGTGGGACTACGACACCTACACCTACTACGGCGCCGACCGGCTGATGAAGGACCTGTTCGTCGACGGTTACGTCGACCATGCGATCTTCCAGGCCACGCTGCTCAGCGACTTCTACGTCACCGGGTTCGGCCAGACCGAGGAGGCGTTCGCACTCACGCAACGCCACCCCGGAAAACTCACCTACAACCACGCCTACGACCCCCGCCACGGCGAGACCGGCCTGGAGCAACTGCGTCGTGACGCGGAACGGATGGGCCTGCAGGGCGTCAAACTCTACACCGCTGAATGGCACGGTGACTCGCGCGGCTACAAGCTCGACGAGCCGTGGTCGCGGCGATACCTGGAAGAGGCAATCGAACTGGGTATCAAGAACATTCACGTTCACAAGGGCCCCACCATCCGGCCATTGGACCGTGACGCGTTCGACGTGGCCGACATCGACAAGGTGGCCACCGACTACCTGGAGCTGAACTTCGTCGTCGAACACGTCGGGCTGCCTCGGCTGGAGGACTTCTGCTGGATCGCCACCCAGGAGTCCAACGTCTATGGCGGTCTGGCCGTTGCCATCCCGTTCATCCACACAAGGCCGCGCTACTTCGCCCAGATCATCGGCGAACTCTTGTACTGGATCGGCGAGGACAAGATCCTGTTCTCCAGCGACTACGCGCTGTGGACGCCGAAGTGGCTCATCGAGAAGTTCGTCGACTTCCAGATTCCTGAGGACATGCTCGGCGAGTACACCCAGATCACCACGGAGCAGAAGCGAAAGATCCTGGGCCTCAACGCCGCATCGCTGTACAACATCGACGTGCCCGCCGAACTGCAGTTGCCGACACCCGGGCAGGACACGGTGGAGGTGGCCGCCGGTGCCAAGGAGAGCGTGTCGATATGAGTGCCGCTGTGATCTCCGTCGAGACGGAGATCCTCGACGCGCTGGCGACGGTGACCGATCCCGAGCTCGACGAACCGATCACCGATCTCGGATTCGTGCGCTCGGTGGTCGTCGATGATGAGGGGATCACCGTGCATCTGCGGTTGCCGACGGCGTTCTGCTCCCCGAACTTCGCCTATCTGATGGCGTCGGACGCTCTGGATGCGTTACGCGAACTCGACGACGTAGGGCAGGTGCGGGTGCTGCTGGACGACCATCACGACAGTGACAAGATCAACGCCGGCCTCGCCGCCGACGCAGGCTATGTCGGCACCTTCGGTGTGGAAGCCGAAGACAGCCTCGACGAACTCCGAGAGGTGTTCTGGCGCAAGGCACATGCGGCCGCGATGGAACGCGCGATCGCGTCACTGCTGCGCCAGACACCGATGGACGTCGAGCAGATCGGCCATCTGCTGTTGCGTGATCTGCCCGAGGGCAAAGCGAAGGCCGCGCTGCTGCGGCGCCGGTTCACCATCGGCTTGAGCAGTTGCCCCAACAGCAAGGTTCTCGTCGACGACGACGGTAAGCCCATTGGGCCCGAGGCGGTTCCGCTGCGGCTGCGTTTCGCTCGGTCGGTACGGATCTCGATGGAAGGCAACGCGCATTTCTGCCGGGGCCTGCTGGCCACACGGTACTCCGACGACGAACCCGCGGGCGCTGTGCCCGTCGTGACCAACATCAGAACCAGAAGGAGCAGGCGATGAGAGCTGTGCAGGTGGTGGGCTACCACCAGAACCTGGAAATGGCCGATGTGGAGAAGCCCACGCCGACAGGACCGTTCGACGTCGTGGTCAAGATCGGCGGTGCCGGTGTGTGTCGGACCGACCTGCACATCCTCGAAGGCCAGTGGGCCGAGAAGTCGCAGGTGCGACTGCCCTATACGATCGGCCACGAAAACGCCGGTTGGGTTGAATCCGTCGGGTCTGCGGTCACCAACGTCGTCGAAGGCGACAAGGTGATCGTCCACCCGCTGATCACGTGCGGGCTGTGTCGTGCCTGCCGTTCCGGAGATGACGTCCACTGCGAGTCGAACACGTTTCCGGGAATCGACACCAACGGCGGGTATGCGGAATACCTCAAGACCTCCGCACGCAGCGTGGTCAAGATCGACGATGCACTGGAACCGGCCGATGTCGCGGCCCTGGCCGATGCCGGCCTGACGGCGTATCACGCCGCCGCCAAGGCCGCCCGCAGACTGACGCCCCGGGACCGAGTGGTCGTCATCGGGGCAGGAGGCCTGGGCCACATCGGGATTCAGGTGCTCAAGGCGCTGTCACCGGCCGAAATCATCGTCGTTGACCGCAATCCGGAGGCACTCAAGCTCGCCGAGGCGATCGGCGCCGACCGTTCCGTGCTCGCCGACGGCAGCCAGGTAGAGCAGGTGCTCGACCTCACCGGCGGACACGGCGCCGAGACCGTGGTCGACTTCGTCGGCGAAGGAGGCGCAACCAGCGAGGGGATCGCCATGTTGCGCAGGGCCGGTGACTACCACGTGGTGGGGTACGGCGAGAACATCAACGTGCCCACGATCGACGTGATCTCCACCGAGATCAACTTCATCGGCAACCTCGTCGGCTCCTACAACGACCTGTGCGAGCTCATGGCATTGGCCGCCCGCGGAGCGGTCAACTTGCACACGCAGAAGTACGCCCTGGACGACTTCCAGTCCGCGATCACCGATCTCGACAACGGCAACGTTCGCGGCCGCGCGATCCTCGTCCCCTGATACCGCCCGCTCGAAAGGATTCAAGACCATGGCCAAAGAACTGCGATTCAACTCCGATGCTCGCGCTCGTCTCGAACAAGGTGTCAACGCCCTCGCCGATGCGGTGAAGGTCACGCTCGGCCCCAAGGGGCGCAACGCCATCCTGGAGAAACTGACCGGTCCCCCCACCATCACCAACGACGGCGTGACCATCGCCAGGGAGATCCAATTGCGTGATCCCTTCGCCAACATGGGCGCGCAGTTGGTGAAGGAGGTGGCGATGAAAACCAACGGGGTGGTCGGCGACGGCACCACCACCGCCACCGTGCTGGCACAGGCGATGGTCCGAGAGGGGCTGGAGGCCGTTGACGCCGGGGCCAACCCGATGCGTGTGCGCCGCGGCATCGAGCGCACCGTACCGGTGGTCGTCGAATCCCTGCGTAGCCACAGCGTGGAGGTCGGCAGCAGCGCCGACCTGCGTCGCATCGCCGCGCTCGCGGCCAGTGACGACGAGGCGATCGGCGATGTCATCGCGGCCGCCGTCGAGCACGTCGGCAAGTCCGGCGTGGTCACGACCGAGGAGAGCGACACCCTGGGAATGGCGGTGGACGTCGTCGACGGCATCGAGTTCGATCACGGCTACACCTCCGGCTACATGGTGACCGACCCCGAGCGCATGGAGGCGGTACTGGACAATCCGCTGATCCTGTTGACCAACAAGAAGATCAGTCAGGTGCAGGAGATCATGCCCACCCTTGAGGTGGCCAAGCGCGCCGACCGACCGCTCGTGGTGATCGCCGAGGATGTCGACGGGCCGGCCCTGCAGCTGCTGGTCGGCGGGAACATGCACAAGACCATGCGGTCCGTGGTCGTGCGTGCCCCCGGCTTCGGGCACCGCCGGGTCGCCGAACTCGAGGATCTGGCCGTTGCCCTCAACGGGCACGTCATCGCCAAGGACACCGGCATCGAACTCGGCGAGGTGACCCGCGAGCACCTGGGATCCTGCGACCGTCTCACGGCCACCGAGAACGACACCACCATCGTCGGCCCGCACGGACTGCAGAACCTCGTCGACGCACGCGTCGCGCAACTGGAGGCGCAGCGGGAGCGGGCCAGGCTCGACGCCGATCGGGACATACTCGACCTGCGGATCGCCCGGCTGACGGGACGGGTGGCGGTGATCCGCGTCGGTGGGGCCACGAGTGTCGAACTGAAGGAGCGAATGCTCCGCGTGGAGGACGCGCTCGCGGCGACCAGGGCTGCACTGGAAGCGGGCATCGTCTCGGGTGGCGGCACCGCCCTCGCTCAGGCGCACCGGGCACTGGACACCCTCGAACTCGTGGGCGATGAGGCGATCGGCCGGGACGTGGTGCGCCGTGCACTGGCCGAGCCGTTGCGCTGGATCGCCATCAACGCCGGCTTCGAAGGCGACGACGTCGTCGACGTTGTCGCCGACCTACCGCTCGGGCACGGCTTCAACGCACTCACCGGTGAGTACGGCGACATGTTCGAGGAAGGAATCATCGACCCGTTCAAGGTGACCCGCGCCGCACTGGAGAGCGCCGCCTCGATCGCCGCGCTGCTGATCACCACCGAGACCGCGGTTGTGGAGGAAATTGTCGGTCAACCCGGCGCGATCATGGCCCCGGGCTTCGGTGACCTCGCCGAGGGCATGGTCCGCCCGTCGAACATTTACTGAAGGTCACTGGAGCAACAGGTTCGGGGTGACTGTCGTTCCGGCCGTCGTCAAGTCCCGAAAGGACGGGCGCACCGCGCTGAAGCGTTCAGTGGACATCACCGCCGAGATCGAAAGCGGTCCCGACAGCGGCTGCGCAAGCCGCTTTCGGTGATTCGACGGGAGTCTTCCTCAGGCACAATCAAAGGAGTACCCGGGGAGTTCGAAGTCATCTGAGAAGGCACGCGCCAGCAGGCGCTCGCTTTTTGGCGCGGTGTTCATGGCGCGCATGCAGAGGTCGCGGAAGATGATGCCCGGCTTCGAGTTCGGGACGAACACCGACAGGTACCTGCGAGCGGCCGCCTGCTTGTCGGCGACGAGTGGCCGCAATGCGGATTCGTAGGCGGCGAACGCGTCCCGGTGATCGGTGTGGGTGGCCAGTTCCCCGGCGAGAACGTAGGCCTCGGTCATCGCCAGTCCGGTGCCTTCGCCGCCGAGCAGGGATATGCATGCCGCGGCGTCCCCGACGAGCACCGTCCTGCCCTGTGACCAGCGGTCGATACGGATCTGGCTGACCACATCGAGATACAGGTCCTCGACCTCACCCAGTGCTTCGATGATGCGCGCGCATTCCCAGCCGGCACCGCTGAACTCGGTATCCAACAGTGCAATTCGTGCTTCGGTCGATTCGGGCACCGTGGTGTGGTCGCTGCGCAGCACGAATAGGAAGAGGGTCCGGTCGCCCCGCAGGGTGAATCTGCCCACGCTGTGTCCCGGTGTGCTGTAGGTCATGTAGACCAGCTCGTCGCGAGGCCGATAGCCCTTGACGACCGCAGCGGCGACCAGGCAACCCAGGTGGTGCTCGGCGTCGGCGTCGTCGTCGAACACCAGACGACGCACCTGGGAATGCAGTCCGTCGGCCCCGACGACCAGGTCGAAATCGCGCTGTGCCCCGCTGAGCAGACCGACCGAGACTCCGCTGTCATGCTCGGTGATCGTGCAGATGCTGTCGCTGAACACCGTTTCCACGTCATCTGCGATGGTGGAGTAGATGACCGCGGCGAGGTCGCCGCGCGGCAGGCTGGTGAACTTGTCCTGGGTGGCGCGGCGTATCCCCGCGGTGTCCAGGTTCGCGCGGATCCGACTGCCAGACGTGGCCGAACGGATCGAGCGGACGTCATACCCGAGATCCCGGATGGTCGACTCGATCCCCATGCGGCAGGCGACCTGGTAGCCGAGACCCCAGAAGTCGACGACGTACCCGCCGGTCCGCAGGTGCGGGGCCGCTTCGATCAGCGTAGGTTCGTGGCCCGCGCGGGTCAGCCAATACGCCAGGCAGGGGCCGGCGATGCCGGCGCCGCTGATGGCGATTTTCATCCCGGCACCCGGGGAATGAACCGGATGAACGGTATCTGCTCGCCGGCGGCGCGGAAGTCGTCGAGAGATCCGTCGACGGAGAACCCCATCAACCGGGGCAGCAGGTAGCGCGCGAGGATCCGGTGGCGCATGGCGTAGCGGGCGAAGATGTCGGCGCCTTCGGCCTGGCTCAGGGGCACGGCCGTCACCGCGATGGTGCGCCGCCCGGCCTCGATCGTGACTTGGGGTTTGGCGAGCACGTTGCGGTACCAGGCGGCTGCGGAACCCCATCCCGAGGCGACGGTGTATGCACCGGTCTGTGGGTCGTGTTCGACGACTTCGAGCACCACTTCGCGGTTTTTGCCGGTCACCCGGCCGATGTGGTGCAGCAGCAGGATTCGGTTGCCGAACAACCACCCGAGATTGGCCCGGAACATCGCGATCGGTGCCCGGAACAGCAACCGGCTCAACCCCGCGGGTGGTTGCACGCGTTTGACGATTCTCACGTCATGAGTCCTTTCATGCGCTGATCGGACGACAGGGTCGAGCTTAGTGAAACGACGACGAGAAAGACACCCGGCAGGCAAGATACCGACAGGTGTGTGAAAACGGTTGCAGCACCGAGAAATTCGCGATGTCTCCTGCAGCGGCCGGATTGTGCGCGGCCGCGGCTGTGCGGATGCGTCACGTGATCGTGACCACGCCGTTCACCGACAGCGGTACGGTCCAAGGATGGCCGATTTCACCTTCGCCGCGTTGTCGCCGACCAGCCTCCTGCAGCGGTCTGCCCAGGCATTTCCCGATCGTCTCGCCGTCATCGACGGTGAGCTGAGACTGACCTACGCGGAGTTTGCCCATCGATGTGATCTCCTCACCTCGGCCTTGGCTTCCTCGGGAGTGCAGCGCGGGGACCGGGTGGCCGCGCTGTGCACCAACAGCCACATCATGTTGGCGCTACATCACGCGGTGCCGGCCCGTGCGGCGGTGTTGGTTCCGCTCAACACCCGGTTGGCATTCGAGGAGATGCAGTACATCATCGGGCATTCCGACGCCCGGCTGCTGGTGGCCACCCGCGAATTCGGGGATCGCGCCCGTGAACTGGCCGCCGATGCCGGGATCGATGTGGTGATCGAGGGCGACGAATTCGATGCGTGGCTGCCAGATGTGGCGTCGGCGCGGGATCGGCTCGAGGTCGACGAACGCGAGCTGCTCGCCATCAACTACACCTCGGGGACCACCGGCCGACCCAAAGGGGTGATGTACCACCATCGCGGTGCCTATCTGCAGGCAGTCGCGATGGCCTACCACACCCGCCTCGACCCCTCGACCGGCTATCTGTGGACGTTGCCGATGTTCCACTGCAACGGTTGGTGTTTCACCTGGGCGGTCGGCGCGGCAGGGGGCACCCACGTGTGTCTGCGCCAGATCGACTCGGCCGAGATCTGGCGGTTGCTGCGCGCCGGCGGAATCACCCATTTCAGCGCGGCGCCAACGGTGTTGACGATGATCGCCGAGGACCCCTCGGCACAACCACTGGCCGCGCGGGTGCATGTCGACACCGGCGGTGCGCCGCCGTCGCCGGCGCTGCTCGCTCGTCTCACGCCACTGGGTTTCGACGTCACCCATCTCTACGGATTGACCGAGACGTACGGGCCCGTCGCGGTGAATGTGTGGCAGCCGCAGTGGGACGAGTTGCCGCCGGACGAAGTGGCGAAGCTGCGGGCCAGACAAGGCGTGGGCAACATCATCGCCAACCCGTTGCGGGTGATGGACACCGACGGTGCCGACGTGCCGCGCGACGGTTCCACGATCGGGGAGATCGCGGCCCGCGGCAACGACGTCATGCTCGGTTACTACAACGACGACGCCGCCACGGCGGCCGCCACCCGAAACGGGTACTTCCTGACCGGTGACCTCGCCGTCATGCATCCCGACGGTTATGTCGAAATCATGGACAGGGCAAAGGACATCATCATCTCCGGCGGTGAGAACATCGCGTCGGTCGAGATCGAGAAGGTCATCGACAGCCACCCCGAGGTGGTGGAATCGGCGGTTGTCGGTGTGCCGGACGAGAAGTGGGGCGAGGTGCCGGTCGCGTTCATCACGCCGCGTGACGGGTCCGACGTGACGTTCGATGAGCTGACTTGGTTCCTGCGGGAGCATCTCGCCGGTTTCAAGGTTCCGCGCACGATGGTGTTCGACCGGCTGCCGAAGACCTCGACGGGAAAGATCCAGAAGAACGTGCTGCGCGCCCGCGCCGGGCAGCACAAGGCGCACTGAGCCGTCCCGGGGCGGTGCGAGCACCGGGAGAGACGCGCCGCCGAACGTCAGGCGCGTCTTCCCGATGCAGGTTCTCCGAGGCGCACTCGCACCTCAGCGCGACCGGAGCACGACGGCATCCACGCCAGGGGACCGGGACGCCGCGATCACGTGATGTCCTGCGGCCGTGAGCAACTCGACGACTTGCGCGCCGATCTGGCCGGTGGCGCCAACCACGGTGATCTTCATCGCTGTCCCTGTTGGAAGCGGCGGTCTTTGCGGGCTTCGAGTTCTGCGTCGTCGACGAGGACGAACATGTCCACACCCGGCTGGCAGAGCATGGTCACCAAAAACCGCAGCGGGATGTCGTCGCGGTTGTTGCCGTCGGAGTAGTGGATGACGTCACCGCCCGGCTCCCAGAACGCTTCACCGGCCTTGATGACCCGCGGCGCTTCGCCTTCGAGCTCGAAGAGCATCTCGCCTTCGAGGACGTAACCGAAACACGGACCGCCGGGATGACGATGCGGCGGCGCGCCTTTGTCGCCGGGGCCCCATTCGATGATCGCGGTCATCGCGTCCGCGCCCTCGGGAACGTGGGGCGGCTTGACCGACTGGATGACGGTCATCGCCGACATCAGTTTTTCCATTACATCAGACACTGAAATTCCCTTTCGTCAAATTCTTCTGTCGCTGACCGCCTCTGGGCCAGAAGTAGCTGCCCGGTTTGCGGGCTTCCTTGGCCAGGAACGACACCGTGCCCTTGCACACCGATTCCTTGATCGTGGCGGCGAGGCGACCGCCGATATGCATCGGCAGGGCCTCGTCATTGAAGTGCGCCATCTGGATGGTGCCGGCATGGCGGCCCAGGCTGATGCACTGACCAACCGAGGCCGGATTGAGGTCCTTCGGCTTCCTGCCGTCGAGGCGCGCCAGGAGGGTGTCGGCGGCGTGGGATCCCAGGGGCATGGCGAGCTGGCAGCTCATTCGCAACGGAACCCCCGAGGGAGATGCCGCATCGCCGGCGGCGATGATCGTCGGATCGTCGACGCTGGTGAGGGTTTCGTCGGTGAGTAGCCGGCCGAGCCGGTCGGTACGCAGACCGCTGTCAGCGGCCAGCGTAGGCACGCCGAAGCCGGCGGTCCACACCGTGGCTGTACTCGGTATTCTCGTGCCGTCGCGCAGGAGGATTCCGTCCTTTTCGACGCGTGTGACCGTGGCGTTGTCGAGCACGGTGACGCCCAACTTCGTCAGGCGGTTGGCCACCGATCTGCGTCCACCCTTGGCCAATGACGGGCCGAGGGCGCCGGTGACCAGGGTGACGCTACGGCCCGCCTCGGCGAATTCGGCGGCGGCCTCGATGCCCGTCAGACCGCCACCGACCACGACGATCGGCGCTTGCAGCGGAACGTCGGCCAGTCGTGCGGCCAGGCGATTCGCGGACTCGAATTCGCCCAACGGGTAGGCGAACTCAGCGGCGCCGGGCACCGATGCCGGCACCGGGGCGGTGCTGCCGACGGCATAGATCAGGTAGTCGTAGTCGAGGCTGCTGCCGGATGCCAGGCGCAGCTTCCGCACACCGGCGTCGATACGTACGGCGCAGTCGACCGCGAGTTTCACCGAGTCGGCCAGTACCGCCGAATAGTCCTCGATGGCGTCGTCGTTGCCGGCGACCAACTGGTGCAGGCGGATTCGTTCGACGAACTGCGGCCGCGGGTTCACCATGGTGACGTCGATGTCGGCGCGTTGGCACAGCCGGTTGGCGGCCAGGACCCCGGCGTATCCGCCGCCGACGACCACGACGCGGGTGGTGGTGCTCACCTGTTTCTCCTCGGTCAGGCGCCGTTGCTGAACTGGCCGGCCTCGGCCAGCAGCTGCTCAGCGGAATCGGCGGGTGGGTAGATCCACTGGGTGTTGATGGCCTGCTTCATCGCTTTCGCTTCCGGACCGCCTTTCTCGACGATCGCGGTGACGCGCCGGGCATCGACGTCGATGGACTCGACGCGAGCATTGATGCGGTTGACGCCGATGGGGCCGAGCAGGCGGTCGAGGCCGATGCGCATCTTGTCGGGATTGGGCTCGTAGAGTCGCGGGCGGACCACCAAGTCGTTGCCGTTGCTGATCAGTCGCACGCGCAGGTCCGTGTCACCCACGGACCGAGTCAGTCGGACCGCGCCCGCCGCGCTCCAGACGCCGGCGAATCCTCCACCGAGTATCAAGACGTCCTTCATGTGCAAGACGATGGCACCTAGGGGAGTGGCCAGGGACCACGGAAAATCCGTAGTCCTCGGGTCGTGGCCGCCGCGGCGGGTGCGTGGCCGAAGGCATCGGTACGTCGAGGCGTTGCATTCCGATCAAACTCATCCATAGAATATTTTCTATAGAGAACGGAGCGAGGACATGGCGCTGACTGCCGAAGAGGAAACCATCGTCAAGACGGTTCACGAGTTCGTCGAGAAGCAGGTCAAGCCGGTGGTCCGGGAGTTGGAGCACGCCAACACCTATCCCGAAGAACTGATCGAGACGATGAAGGAGATCGGCGTCTTCGGGCTCGCGATCCCGGAGCCGTACGGGTTCGGGGCGGTGTCGATGCCCTGTTATGTCCAGGTGGCCGAGGAACTGGCCCGGGGCTGGATGAGCCTGGCCGGCGCCATGGGCGGCCACACGGTGGTGTCCAAATTGCTGTTGCTGTTCGGCACCGAGGAGCAGAAACAGAAGTATCTGCCACGCATGGCCACCGGCGAACTGCGGGCCACGATGGCGCTCACCGAACCGGGCGGTGGATCCGACCTGCAGGCCATGCGCACCGTGGCGCGTCGGGACGGCGACGAGTACGTGATCAACGGAAGCAAGACCTGGATCTCGAACGCGCGGCGCTCAGACCTGGTGGCGCTTCTGTGCAAGACCGATCCGCAGGCGCAACCGGCACACAAGGGCGTGTCGATTCTGCTGGTGGAGAAGGTTCCTGGTTTCGACGTGTCCAGGGATCTGCCGAAGCTCGGCTACAAGGGTGTGGAGAGCTGCGAGCTCAACTTCACCGACGCCCGGGTTCCGGTCTCCTCGCTGCTCGGTGACGAGGAGGGGCGCGGGTTCGCGCAGATGATGAAAGGCCTTGAGGTGGGCCGGTTGCAGGTCGCGGCCCGAGCCACCGGCGTGGCCCGTGCGGCGTTCGAGGACGCGCTGCGGTACTCCCAGGAGCGGGAGAGCTTCGGCAAGCCGATCTGGCAACATCAGTCCGTCGGAAACATGTTGGCCGACATGGGAACCAAGCTCTTCGCGGCGCGGTCGCTGTTGCTCAGTGCGGCCGAGAAGTTCGACTCGGGACAGCGCTGCGACATGGAGGCCGGCATGGCCAAGTTGTTCGCGTCCGAGACGGCGATGCAGATCGCTCTCGATGCCGTTCGCGTACACGGCGGGTACGGCTATTCCACCGAGTACGACGTCGAACGGTATTTCCGTGACGCACCGCTGATGATCGTCGGGGAGGGCACCAACGAGATCCAGCGCAACGTGATCGCCAAACAACTCGTCGCGCGCGGGGGTCTCGACATCTGAACGCCGTCGGACTCACCGGACCAAGCGGTTCAGCCCAGTGTTCCGCTCGCGGCGAGGTGCTCGGCCAGCAGGGTACCCGCGCGCCGGATGTGTTGCGCCATGGCCTCTCTGGCGGCCTCGGCGTCGCCGGAGCGCAGATGCTCGATGATCGCGCGGTGATCGTGCGCCGACGCCTCTGGCCACCCTTCGACCGCGGCGAAGAACTTCCGCGGGGCATAGGGCAACGTTGCCTTGATCAACCACCGGATCTTCCGGGATCCGGCCAGCCGGTAGATCGTCTGGTGGAAATGGTGGTTGAGGCGTTCGACGGCGTCGTAATCCTTTGCCGCAGCTGCCTGTTCCAGGTCGGACTGAACCCGTTCGAGCTCTGCCACCAATTCAGGCGTGATCAGGTCCGCGGCGCGTGCCGTCAGCTCGCCGCCCAGCAGGGCCTGCGCGTCATAGACGTCGCGAATGTCCTCGCTGGACAAGGCGGTCACCGAGAAGCCGCGCCGAGGCTCGACGGTGAGGAAACCCTCGGTCTGCAGGAGCAGAAGCCCCTCACGCGCCGGGGTGGCGCTGATGCCGAGTTCGTCGGCCACCGTCTCAGGCCGGATGAACTCACCGGCGCGGAGCTGACCCGACACGATGAGCTCACGCACGTGGGCAGCCGCGAGGTCGCTGAGCCGAAGCGGTGGGGTGCGCTTGCGGTCGGCCGTCGGTTTCACGGTTCGAATATAGACAATTTTCTGTAGAACCTGTGTCAACCGGCCAGGTGACTCCACGTCGGTGCGAGATCGGCCCACGTTCCGGAAGCGGCGATCTCACCGTCGACGAGGACGACAACACGGTCGGCTTGCGCCAGCGCGGCCCGCTTCGACGAGGCCCCGAGCACGGTGACCCCGCGTGCACGCAGCCGCGCCCACAGCTCGACCTCGGTGGTGGCGTCCACGGCGCTGGAAATATCATCGGCGAGAAGCAATTCCGGTTCGACCGCCAGGGCCCGCGCGAGCGCGAGCCGCTGCACCTGCCCGCCGGACAGCCGCACTCCGCGGTGGCCGACGAGGGCGTCGGCACCGCCCGCCTCGGCGATGTCCTGATCCAGGCGCGCATCGGCGATGGCCCGATCGATCTCGCGGCGGTGGTCGAGCCGGATGTTGTCGGCGAACGAACCCGACAGCACCCGAGGCACCTGCGCCACGTGGGCCACCCGGCCGGGACGCAGGAAGATCTGGGGATCGTCGACTTCGACACCGTTCCACCGGATCTGCCCGGTGTGGCCGACCAGGCCGCACAGCGCCGAGAGCAGGCTCGACTTGCCCGACCCGACCTGGCCGAGCAGGAGCACCAGTTCACCGGCCTGCAGGGTGAGGTCGACGCCGCCCACGCCGCGCGTCCCGTCGTCGTGCACCGCCGTCAGGTCACGAAGTTCCAGGCGTTGCAACGGTGTTCGCGACGGCGGGGGCGGTGGGGGAGCCGCCCCGGTCACCACATCGACCCCGGCAGGCACGTCCATCAGGTCTGCACCGCCTGCGAAACGGCTCGTGGCCTGCTGCCACGCGCGGGTACCGGGCGCTTCGGTGATCACCGCGCCGGCCACGCTGCCGAAGTAGTCGAATCCGGCGACCGCGCCGGAAACCAGCAGCGCCGTCGCGAGGTTCCAACCGTGCAGCAGATACACCAGCCACGCCGCGACCACGCCCAACTGCACCATCACCACGGGAACGCCGAAAAGCACCGACTGCACACGATGCTCGCGCACCGCGGCGCCGACTCGGTCACCGTCGACCCGGTCGAGGTGGGCGTGCACGTCACCGGTGGCGGCGGCCAGTTTGACCGTCCGCACACACTCCAGCGCCGACACCAGTGCGCGGCCGAAGTCGGCACGCGTGGCCGACGCGGCGGCCGCCGATCGTCCCGCCAGCGGCCGGCCCGCCACCGACGTCGTCGCCGCGGCGACCATCACCGCCAGCAGGATGACACCCGCGATCACCGTGCCGCCCAACAACGACGCGATCACCACGATGACCAGACCGGCCACGACGTCGTTGCAGCGGTCGGCGTACCGCAGGAACCGGTCGGAATCGAGGACGCGCGACATCACCTCGCCTGGCGGCGTGCGGGGGAGACGATGTTGACGTGTCTGCGCGTCGAGCACCGTCATGCGGATGCGCAGCGAGCACGCCGACCACCACGGCAGGAACCGGCGCACCGCCCACGCCAGCATGAACGGCTCCGAGACGATGCTCACGACGACCGCGACGGCGAACACCACCGGCGTGTGGCCGTCGGTCAGCTCTTGCACGACGTGTCCCCACAGGAAGCTGCTGAGCGCACCCGTCGCACCGATCAGGCCGGTCAGCATGAACAGCGACGCGCCGAGCAGACCCCAGGTGGGGTACGTCCGCACCATGTGGGCGATACCGCGCAACAGGCCAGGGCCGCCGTCGATGTCGGGTTGCTCCGGTGGCGGGCCCTGCCGTCGGGCGCCGCCGACCGCACCGTCGGGTTCGGGCGTCGCGGTGGCGCCGTGGTGCACCCCCGCGGAGTCGAGAAGCCGACGGAACGGTCCTGGCCGGGCCTGCAGTTCGCTGCGCGGACCCTGCTCCACGATGTGTCCGCGGTCCAGGACCACGATCTGATCGGCGCGGGCGACCGTCGAAAGCCGGTGCGCGATGAGGATTCCGGTGCGTCCGGTGAGCAACCGGTCCGCGGCCCGCACCACGCGCGCCTCGGTGTGCGGATCCATGCGCGCGGTGGCCTCGTCGAGCACGACCACGCGCACATTCCGCACGAGCAGTCGCGCGAACGCGACAAGCTGCTCTTCGCCGGCCGACAGGGTGGTTCCGCCGGGGCCGAGCAGGGTGTCCAGACCGGCGGGCAGGCTGTCCACCCAGTCGGTGAGCTCCAGTTCGGCGACCGCGTCCCGCACGCGCTCACGCGGCAGATCGGCGAACAGCGCGATGTTCTCGGCGAGCGTGCCCGCCAGGATCTCGGTGCGTTGGGTGAGCACCCCGACGGCGGCCCGCAACTGGTGCAGGTCGATGTCGACGACATCGACCCCGCCCAGGAACACCGAGCCGCGCTGCGGGTCGACCGCCCGCGAGACCAGCGACGCCAGCGTCGATTTGCCTGATCCGGTTCGTCCCACGAAGGCACACGTGGCACCGGCAGGCACACGCAGATCGATGCCGTCGAGCGTGAAACCGCTTTCGGCGTAGGTGAAATGAAGATTCCGGAACTCGATGTCGACAGGTCCGTGCGGCACCGGTTGCCCGCCCGTGGCCTCGGCCTCGCCGGCCGCGAGCTGTCGCAGCCGGATGACCGCCCCCATTCCGGCCTGCAGCTCGGGCAATTGGCGTGCCAGCTGGGCGATTTCGTTGACCAGGGTCGCGCTGACCAGAAACAGCGTGACCAACTGCGCGACGCCGAGTCCGCCGCCGCTCACCAGCGCGACACCCGCGATGACGACGCCACCGAGGAAGGCGTGCAACAGTCCGCCCGCACGGGTCGTGACCCGCGATTCGATTGCCACCACGGCACCGAAACGCCGCTGGATCTCACGCGACAGTTCGGCGCACCGCCGCAGCAGATAAGCCTGGCCGAGGCTGGTGCGCAGATCGTCGCGCGCCGCGATGCCCTCCTCCATGGCCGCGGCGTGATCGGTCCACGCGCGTTCTTCGGCGACCTTGCGTTCGCTCAACTCGCGCAGCAGGGGGCGGATGGCGAACACGGTCACCGGTGCGACGACCGGGAAGACGATCCACGCCGGCCACCACGTGAGACCCGCGACGATCCACATCGGCACGATCGAGACGACGGTCCGCATCGAATCCCACAACTGCCCACGCACCAATGCGCCGACCTCATGCGTGTCGTCGTCGACGCGGTCGAGGATTTCGCCGACGGCCTGTTCCGAAAGCCGGTGCAGCGGTTGGTTCAGCGCAACCGACAGCAGATCGCGTCGCAGTTTTCCCTCGGCGCGGTCGGAGACACTCGCCCAGATGGTGCGGCCGGCCGTGTCGAGCACCGCGTAGCCCAGCAGACAGCCGGCGAGGACCGCCACGGTGGTCCCGACCGGGTTGGCGGCGAGGCGGCCGATGACCACCGTGCCCAGGGACTGCAGCACCGCCGCGATCACCATCGCGGTCAGCGCGACGACCGCGCCCAGCCCCCTCAGCCGGCGTAGATCAACGGTGCGGTCGGGGTCGGTGGGAACACCGGTGGTCCGTGCCGGCCGCGTGCCGCGCCGATCCGTCGTCGTCGTCATCGTCTCGTGGTGTGCATCGACCCGGAGGTTACCTGCCCGATGACCGCCCCATTGGTGTAGCCGACGCCGACGAGCCCCGAGAATCCAGGTAGGGGTAATAGCCTGTGGTGAGCGGGCGACTCATCAGTGCTCAACTGGCAGGGGATACGCATGAAAATCGGCATCTCGACCTTCGTCAACGATGACACCATCGACCCGGTGACGCTTGCGCGCGCGATCGAGGAACGCGGCTTTGACTCACTGGTGATCGCTGAACACTCGCACATCCCGACCAGCCGCGAGTCGGCCTACCCGGGTGGGGGCGAGTTGCCCGCGATGTATTACCGCACCCTCGACCCGTTCGTCACGCTGGCCGCGGCCGCTGCGGTGACCAGCACCATCGAGTTGTTCACCGGTGTGGCCCTGCTGATCCAGCGCGATGTCGTGCACACCGCCAAGGAAGGTGCGAGCGTCGACCTGATCTCCAACGGGCGGTTCGTGTTCGGCGTCGGCGCCGGCTGGAATCTGGAGGAGATGCGCAACCACGGGACCGACCCGAAGACGCGCGGCCGCCTGCTCGACGAACAGATCGAGGCGATCAAGGCGTTGTGGACCGACGAGCCTGCCGAGTATCACGGCAAGTACGTCGACATCGAGTCGTCGTATATGCGACCCAAGCCGGTGCAGAAGCCGCACCCACCGATCTATATCGGCGGTGCGTCCGCGGCCACCGTCAAGCGGGTGATCCGCCATGACGCGGGTTGGATCTCCAACCCGCTGCCGGTCGATTTCTTGGGCAACCTCGTCACGCAGATGCGCGACGGGGCCGGTCACGACGTGCCGCTCGCCCAGTTCGGCACGCCGGCGGACCCGCAGTACTGGAGCGCGGTCGACGAACTCGGGTTCGGTCAGATCGCGGTGCTGCTGCCGACGCTGCCCACCGACGAATCGCTGCGCAAGCTCGACGACTACGCGAACCTGGTGCAGCGGTATCGCGGATGAGCGGCGATTGAATTCGCCGAAATAACAACAAAGCCGGGCCTGTCAGGCACCCGCTCTGGAATTCGGATCCGTTTTGTCAGCGGTCCTCGGATTCGTGGCGCTGAGCAATCGCAAGCAACTCTTCGCGCACGGTCGAATCGGGGAGCGCGTTGATCTTTGCGTACAAACGCCGCCGGCTGTTGGCGCGCTTCAGGTTGGCGCGGAACTGCGCGAAGGCCATTTCTCTCACTCCTCGTCAAGTGCCCCGGATTGCGGGGACTTTTGGTTTGTCTGGCGTCCACAGGTCGGGGATCACCCGTTTAGTGGAACGCCTCAATCCTGCTTGTTAATTCTGTGTAACGCAAATTTTTCGGTGTGAGGTTGAATACAGCCGTACAGATTCCGGCAAATTAAAGTGTGCGCCGTCACATTGACGGTAGAAATGGTGTGGGATCACCGTTGGCTCGCGTGCGCGCGATTTCTGCATGAGGGTCGTGATTTCACGACAGTCACGACCCTCGCGCAGAAATCGACGCAAGGGGAAGAAGCGTCAGCCGCTGTGTTCGCTGATCATGTGCTCGGCCAGGTCCTCCGGGTGGATGAAGGAGGCCGGCGGGGGCGGCCCCCACTCGTAGAGCCCCTTGGCGCCTTCGAGTTCCTCGGGCGTCCACAAGGCGTCGTCGACGATGCAATCCATGTCGCTGTGGTACTCGGCGAAATTGTTGGCCGGGTCTTTGAAGTACCAGAAGAAGTTCGAGCCGGCGTAGTGGCGACCGAGTCCCCAGACGTGGCGTTCGGGGTGATCCTCCAGCAGCGCCATTGCGCCTCGACCGATTGCATCGACATCGTCGACCTGCCAACTGCTGTGGTGCAGGAACGGCACAGGAGCGCGTTGGATGAGGACGTTGTGGTGATCGGTAGAGCACCGGAGGAATGCGCCGTGACCCTTCGCCAGATCGCTGACCTTGAAGCCGAGTCCACTGACGAAGAACGCGAATGCGGTGTCGTAGTCGGGGGATCCGATCACGATGTGGCCGAGTCGTCGGGGCCGTACCCGGTCGGTGACCATGATGCCCTCGGCGCGGGCGTCGACGCGGTCGAAGCGTCCTGGTGCGTTCACCGGCGGTGCGGGGTAAGGAGTTTGGTGTAGGCGCGGAGCGGTGATCAATTCGATCTCGGCGCCCGTCGTCGGCTCGACGGTGCGCAACCTTCCGGGTTCTGGCAGTGTGGCCGTGAACTCCAGTCGGCTGAGTTCGTGCGCCACCCGAAGTAGGTCGTCGTCATCGTCGACCGCGAACCGTGCCGAGACGAGCCGGCGCCGCGCGGAGACCACCAGTTCGAGTTGGACGCCGCCCTCGGTGCTGGCGAAGCGGTGTCCGTCGTGGGGGATCAGCCCGAAGTCCTCGTAGAAGCTACTGGCCGACGCCAGATCCGGTACCCCAAGCACGATTGAGTCGAGTCGGTGCAGAGCCACTTTCAGCTCCGTGCCGCTGCCGCCGTGGACACGTCGTCGCGGTCCGGGCCCGCCTTGAACCGCTGGGTGAACTCGCCGACGCCGGTGATGTAGGTGCGGAGTTCGTCGCCGGGGGTCAGGAATCGCTGCGGGGTCCGTCCCATACCGACGCCGGACGGTGTTCCGGTGAAGATGACGTCGCCCGGATAGAGCTCGACGGTGGCCGACAGGTAGGCGATGAGCACCGGCACCGGGAAGATCAGCTGCGAGGTGCGGGCGTGCTGGACGGTCTCACCGTTGATCTCGGCGCCCAGTTCCAGATCGTCGGGGTCGGGCAGTTCGTCGAGCGTCACCAACTCGGGTCCGATCGGGGAGAACCCGGCGTGCGACTTGGCGAGGCTGAACTGCGGGGCGGGGCCCGCGAGCTGCAGATCACGCTCGGAGAGGTCCTGACCCACCGACACCCCTGCGACGAAGTCCCACGCACGGTCCTGCGGGATGTTCCGGCCGCCGCGACCCATCACCACGACCAACTCGACCTCCCAGTCCACCGAACCCGCCGGCAGCCGGACGGTTTCGGACGGCCCGGTGATCGACGAGACGAACTTCGTGAAGATCACCGGATGCTCGGGCTTGGTGAGCCCGGCCTCGGTGGCGTGGTCGTCGTAGTTGAGGCCGACGGCGAAGACCTGCCGCGGCAGCGGTGCCGGGGACCCGATGGTCCCGACGCGTGCGGACGGTTCGAGCGGTGTCGCGGTGCGCGCCCATTCGCGAAATGCCTCCCACTGCGCGTACACATCCTGCGGATCGGGGCCAAAGCGTTGTTCTGACGCTTTGGCTATGTCGACCACGCCGTCGCCGGTGACGAGGTGGATCCGACCGTCGAGATTGATCAAGCGCATGACACCAGTTCTTCCTGATCGTGTGGTGTTGTGAGAGAGGCAGGGGCCGGACGGCCCGCCTACGACGATCACATCGACAGAATGAAAAGTCAACCAATTTTCGAAAGTTCGCAGTTCTTTCGTTTCGGGTACCATGGCGGTGTGCTGCAAACGTTGAACGAGGGGCGGCGATGACGGCGACCACCGGTGAGGTCTTGGATGGCATGGGCCCTACGGCGCGGGTCTACCAGGCGTTGCGGGCTGACATCCTGGCGGGCCGGCTTGCCCCCGGGTCGCGCCTGGGTTTTGCGGCCTTGGTGGATCGGTACGACTGCAGCATCGGCGCGATCAGAGAGGCGTTGCAGCGGCTCAGCGAACAGGAACTGGTGGTCGCCGAACCGAAGCGGGGATTCCGCGTCGTGGCGATCTCGTCGGAAGATCTGAGCGATCTGACCGAGGCGCGCTGTGAGATCGAAGTGCTCGCACTGCGTTACGCGGTCAATCGGGGGGACCTCGCGTGGGAGTCGAAGGTGGTGGCAGCGCATCACCGCATGGAACGCACACCGATGTATGCGACCGCCGATCCGGACCGCTTCAACGATGACTGGGTGCTTGCGCATGCGGCGTTTCACCAGGCACTGCTCGATGGCTGTCCGAACCGGCGAATCCTGGCCACTGCCAGCGCATTGCGTGATTCCGCCGAGCTCTATCGGCAGTGGTCGGCCCCCCGACACGACCGCAAGCGTGACATCGCTGCAGAACATCGGGCGATTCTCGACGCTGCGGTCGGTCGGGATCCCGACCTCGCGTGCGATCTGTTGACCGCCCACATCGAGCGCACCACCAACGTGCTGCTGTCCTCTCCCGCTTGATATCCGTCGCCGCCGGGCATGTCCGGTCCGGTAGTCGTGCGGATCGGCAATCTCCCGATCCGCCGGGGCAGATCTGACTACTCGGATGACAATGGTGTGTGCTGTTCTCGGGCGAAGGCGAAGTACAAGCACACCGTCGCGAACACGAGCATCGCAAGTCCCGTCCAGAGGTTGATGTTGACGCCCTCGGCCTGAGCGATCGCGGCATCGGTCGCCAGCGCGCCGCGAATCGTGAGTATCGCACCGTAGCAGGCGAAGAGAACGCCAGTGACAGAACGGATATCGGCCGCGTGCTGCCAGAAGCCGCGTTGTTTCGTGGTCGACGCCGAAGGTGCTGAATCTGTTGTCGTCATTGTTGTTCCTCACATCACCAGGTAGAGACCGACGCATCCGGCGAGCGCAGCGGCACCGAGCGCCACCGGGGTGAACAGTTTCGAGGCATCCGACGCGTACACCTGTTCGCCTGGCGCACCGTCACTGAGCGACATACCTTTTCGCCACACGAGCCCTTCCAGCTCTGCTGCCGGTTTCGGTCGGGTCACCACTGACACAGCAACGGCGGCTACGGCTGACGCGATGAAGGCGATGGCGGCATTCCAGAAGGACGCATTGATGGGAGTACCGAAATCAAGAACGCCGAACGTGTACAGCAAGTAGGCGCTGCCGGCCGCGAGTGAGCCGCTGAGCAGGCTCCAGAATCCCGCCCACGGTGTCATCCGACGCCAGAACAACGCAATGATGAAGGTCGCGAACAGCGGTGCGTTTGAACACCGCGAACAGGTTCTGCAGATAGTTCATGATGTTGCTGTAGCTGGCCGCGATGAACGCGGTACCGATCGCCAAGGCGACGCCGCCCACCGGGGCGATGCGTGCGACGGTGAGGTAGAAGTGGTCCGGTCTGTTCTTGACCAGGTAGGTCTGCGTGATGTCGTAGGTGATGACCGTGCAGAAACTGCTGATGTTGGCTGCCATTCCGGCCATGAACGACGCGAGGAGGCCGGTCACGGCGATCCCGAGTACGCCGTTCGGCAGAAACTTCTGCATCAACGCCGGCAGAGCGTTGTTGTAATCACTGCCACCTGCAACGCCTAGTTGCGGAATGAGTACAAGCGCGATCAAGCCGGGGATGACGGTCAAGAACGGAAAGAGAAGTTTGGGGAAGGCCCCGATGATGGGTGCCCGTCGAGCGGCGGTCGTGTTCCGTGCGGCCATCGCACGTTGCACCTGCGGGAAATTGGTGGTGAAGTAGCCGAAAGAGGCGACGAAGCCGAGCCCGAATACGAGTGCGATGACGTTGGTATGCATGGAGTTGTTCTCGGCCGCGCCCAGTCCGACTCCTGACCATGTTGTGGTGCCGGCGGTGCCCAGATGCGTGGAATCACGCACTCTGGCGAACAACCCGTCGAGGCCACCGACCGACAGCAGCCCGATGACGGTGATCGGGACGAGCCCCGCCAGGATGATGAAGAACTGCAGCACTTCGTTGTAGATGGCTGCCGTGAGCCCTCCCACCGTGAGATAGGTCAACACGAACAGGCTCGATACCAAGATCGAGGCGGTGAGGTCCCATCCGAGCAGCGCGCGCATGATGAGCGCAAGAGCATAGAGATTCACCCCGGCGATCAGAACCTGAGCGATCGAGAAGATCACCGCGTTGAGTCCCTGGGTCGGCTTGTTGAATCGTAACCGCAGGAACTCGGGCACCGATCGCGCCTTCGAGCGGTAGTAGAAGGGCATCATCATGATGCCGAGGAAGACCATTGCGGGAACGCCGGCCAGCCAGTAGTAGTGCACGGTCATCATTCCGTACTCCGCACCGTTGGCCGCCATGCCGAGAATTTCGACGGCGCCGAGATCGGCTGCGATGAAGGCGATTCCGGCTATCCACGCCGGCATGGCGCGCCCCGCCAGCAATTGGTCGACGCTCGTTGTGACCCTGCGGCGACTTGCGATGCCGACGATGACGGTTGTGATCAGGAACAGAGAGAGGATCAGGTAGTCGGCCAGATCAAGATCAAGGCGTACAGACACGGCACTCCAGTCGCAGTGTTGTTCGGCCCGGCGGCGGCAACTTCAGATGGGTTGCCACGGCTCACATTCCGGGAGGCGAAGTGGCGTGAGCCACGTCATAGGTATAACAGCGATAGTTTCGATCTGTCAACAAATTTTCGAAAAACTGCTACTGTCTCGCATATGATTCGCGGTGCGGCCCGACGTGGATGGGCCGCGCTTGTACTTCGACCATGATTCGGCGCAAAAGGAGTGGACGGCTGTGGCAGTTCTGGACGGATGTGACCTGGTCCTATGGGAGGCAAACGTGCGCACGCACGACTTCCCGGGGCAACTGCGCGCCGCCGTGGCCGGCGGATTCGGCCATCTGGGTCTCACCCCGGCGGCGCTTCTGTCTGCGGCCGAACAGTGCGGGGGAGTTGCGGCGGCCCGCAGCATGGCCGCCGATCACGGTGTGCGTCTCGACTACCTCGACACCGTCACCGGTTGGGTGCCCATCCGGGTTCCTCGCACCGCTGACGCCGCGCTTCGCGCACGCTTCGATTACTCGATGGACGACTGTTTTGCCCTCGTCGAGCAGTTCGAGATCACCTCGATCCTTGCCGTTGGCGTATTCGACGGCGGTGCAGTGAGTTTCGGTGAAATGGTCGAGGGCTTCGGTGCATTGGCCAGGCGTGCGCAGGCCCATGGTGCGCACGTCGACCTTGAATTCATGCCGTTCTGGGGTATCCCGGACATCCACACCGCACGCGCCGTCGTGGCAGAGGCAGGGTGTGAAAACACTGGAATCATGGTGGACACTTGGCATTTCGCCCGAGGGCTGCCAGACTTCGGGGCGCTCACGGCTGCAGCTCAATCGTTTCCCCTCGGTATCCAGGTCGCCGACGGGTCGGCCCGATCCCTGAATCACGATCCCACCTATGAGACGACGCACCTGCGGGATCTGCCCGGCCAAGGGCAGTTGGACGTCGTCGGCATCATGGCCGCCATACTGTCGAACCAGGCGCCTCGATCGGTCGGTCCCGAGGTGTTCTCCGATCACCTTGACCAACTCGATCCCGACGATGTGGGAGCGCTTCTGGCTGACGCGATACACAAGGTTTCAACCGAGGCCGCCGGCGCCTGATGCACGAACTCCTGCGAGTCACATTGACTCGCAGGAGTTTTCCGTCGGTCGGGCGCTGGCGCTAATCGGTGAGATGATCGAGGATCAGCTGCGCAAGCCGTCCCGGGCGCTCGGCGGCGACCGAATGACCACAGTCCAGCTCGACCATTCGAGCGCGCGGTATGGCGGCGGCCAGCTCATCGGAATGTGCCGGCGTCGCAAGGCGGTCCAGGGTCGTCTTGATCACCAGCGTCGACGTCTCGATCCGCGGTAGGTCTGCCCGCACATCGATCGTCTTCGCCAAGGCGACGTGATCGGCTGTGCCTGCCGGGACGCTCTCGGCCATCGTTGTCACGAGTTCGTCGACCTCTGCACTGTCGAGTCCGCACACCATCTGATCACCGCCGCCAAGGGTCAGAAGGAAACTTCGCGAGGACTTCCGGTCTGCTGGCGAGCATCTCCTCCCACAGGTCGAGTGCGAGCCGCAGATAGCTGTCGGGCCGTGCGAACCCGGCGATGAGCACCATCTTGTCCACGCGGTCTGGGTGGCGCGCAGCGGTGCGGATGGCGACCGACGTGCCCATCGAATATCCGACCAATGAGAACCGGTCGAGACCTGCTGAGTTCGCGCTGGCGACCAATCCGTCGGCGAGCCCGTCGAGCGTCAGCGGGCTCGTACTGCGCGGTGTGGTTCCTGAACCCGGAAAATCCGGTCCCACAACGGTGAAGTGGTCGGCCAGAACCGGCAGGATCGGACCGAAGTTGAGATCGATGCCGCCGCCACCGCCGTGTGACAGCAGCAATCCCGGTCCGCTGCCCCGGATTTGGGTGGCGAAGTATTGCATATCAGCTTCGGTCATCGATCGAGATCCTCCTCGTGAACGGTGAACTGCACCGCGGACCGCTCTGCCGCCATCACCCGCGTGTACTGCCGCATGACTTCGATGTGAGCGGGATGGTCCAGGTAGGTGTCGACGTCTCGTGGGTTCCGCAGCAATGCGACCACCGCGTAGTCGGCGTTTCCCTCGCGCAGGCCGAGATCGGGTCCGAAACGGTAGGACAACAACACGGGAATCTGGCTCGGGAGTGCTGTCAGGGCGACCGTCAATGCCGCGATCTGCTCGGCCGTGATGCCCGCGTGCCACCGAAAGCTCACCGAGTGCACGATCATGCGCGGTACGTCCCGCAGCGTGATTCGTGAGGGGCCAGATCGTCTGCATGAACCCGGATGTGGCGGATTGCGGTCATATCAGCACCATAGCCCATTTTTTTCGAAAATAAGCGAATATACGAATAGTCATTGACACTTCGAACTCACCGTCGTAGAACTTAGGCACCGGCACGCCGATGCGATGTCTCAGCGGCACCGGAAAGTCTCACGCTCGCGCTTGTTGCCCGCCGCACCGAGCGGTGATGCGGCGCGCCTACCGACAAAGGAGTCAAGGACCATGCGCCTGGAAGGAAAAATCGCCATCGTCACCGGCGCCGCTCAAGGCATCGGGCGGGCCATTGCCGACATGTTCGCCGAGCACGGGGCTGTCGTCTATGCCACGGATATCACTGAAAGTCCGGTGGGAGAGACCATTCGGTGGCGCAGACTCGACGTCACACAACTGCGGGAGTGGAACCAGGTGGTGGCGGAGATCGTCGCCGCGCACGGCACGATCGATGTCCTGGTGAACAACGCCGGAGTGGTGCACTCCTATGACGGTGTCGCCGAGATCAGTCTCGACGCCTGGCGCACGGTACTCGACGTGGACCTCACCGGAACCTTTTACGGTATGCGTGCGGTCATCCCGCACATGCGCGAACGCGGCGGCGGATCCATCGTCAACCTGTCGTCCATCTGGGGCAACGTTGGCGCTGTGGGCGTATCGGCCTACCAGGCCGCCAAGGGCGCGGTACGGACCTTGAGCAAGAACGCTGCCGTTACCTACGCCGCCGACAACATCCGGGTCAACTCGCTGCATCCCGGTTTGGTGGACACGCCTTTGATCGCCGGCCAAGACCCTGCGGTCACCAAGAAGGTCTTCGACGCGACACCCATGGGTCGCGCGGCCGATCCGCGTGAGCTCGCGTTCGGTGCCCTCTTTCTGGCCTGCGACGAATCGAGCTTCATGACCGGCGCAGAACTGGTCATCGACGGCGGTTATCTCGCCATCTGATCATCACTCGCCTTGAAACAAAGGAGATACAAATGGACATCATCGCCGCGGTCAGCGACCCGGCCGTGCCGTCGTCACGGCTCACCCGCATCGGGATACCTCGACCACTGGCCTGGGGATTCCTGGCCGTGCTGGTATTCATGATCGGTGACGGCATCGAGACCGGCTACATCGCAACGTTTCTCGGTGAACAACCGGGATCCTCCCGCGGCACCGCCGAAACGGCGATCGCAATCTACGGAGCCGCGGTCGCAATCGGGTCCTGGCTCTCGGGCACGCTGTCGACGATGTACGGGCCGCGTGCGGTGATGCGTGCCGGCGCGGCGATCTGGATCGTCTTCGAAATCCTCTTTCTCACCGTCGGTCTCACCACTGGTCCCGCCGCCATGATCCTGCTGTACTCGATCCGTGGTCTGGGTTACCCGTTGTTCGCCTACGGATTTCTGGTGTGGGTCGTCGCCGCGACGCCGTCCGACCGGTTGTCACCGGCGCTCGGATGGTTCTGGTTCGTGTTCGTCGCAGGTCTGCCCACGCTGGGATCACTCATCGCGAGCTTCAGCATCCCATTCATAGGTGCCCACGGAACTCTCTGGCTCTCACTGGCGTTGGTGATCATCGGTGGCGCTCTGGGCTCTTTCGCCGTGCGCGAGCGCACCGGCTCGAGGCCGCTGTCCGCGACTGCGGGTGCCAGAAATCTCCTCGATGGCCTCACCATCTGCTGGCGCGAGCCGAAAATCGCCGTCGGACTCGGCGTCAAGATCGTCAACGCCGCCGCGATGTTCGGATTCTTCGTCTTCCTGCCGTTCTTCTTCGAAAGCCTCGGCTTCAGTTCGTCACGCTGGCTTCTGCTCAACACCTTGATCTTCGTGGCCAACCTCGTGGGCAACGTCGCAGTCGGGTTTCTCGCCCACCGTCTCGGGTGGCGACGCACTGTCACCTACGTCGGGGCGCTCGGGTGCGCCGCGGCAACCCTTCTGATGTACTACGGACCACTCACAGCGGGCAGCAACTTCTCGATCGCGGCGATCTGTGGCTGCCTGTACGGATTGGCGCTCGCCGGATTCGTTCCCTTGTCGGCGCTTATGCCGGCCATGGCGCCCAGCGGGGACACCGGCAGTGCATTGGCCATGCTGAACCTCGGATCAGGACTGGCTGCCTTTGTCGGGCCGGCCGTTGTAGCCATATTCCGGCCACTGGTGGGAATCGCCGGCGTGGTATGGATTTTCGCCACGCTCTACGTCCTGGCAGCCATTGCTTCGCGATGGCTGACGACTCGTGCCGACCCCGCGGTCGCGCGGATATCCCAGCCCTGAGGGTGGGTGTCGAGCCCACTCAACGTATCCGCCGGCCGTGGGTACCGCGCCGGACCAGTCCGGTGGGGGCGATGACATGCTGCTCGGGCTCGGCTCCGCCGATCGCGCGCAACAGTAGTTCCACCGATTCGCGGGCCAGTTCGTCGCGGTCGCAGTTCACGGTCGTCAGGTCCACGGTTCCCCAGCCCGCGGCACCGATGTCGTCGAATCCCACGATGGTCAGATCTTCGGGCACCCTGATACCCAACGATTTTGCGGCCGAGAGCGCGCCGATGGCGATGACGTCGTTGCCGCAGAACAGCGCCGACGGCCGGTCTGGCCGGTCCAGGAGTTCGAGCGCCCCCTGATACCCCGCGGCGTAACTGAACGGCACGCGACGGAGATCGGTCCGGCGTACGTGGAGCCCATGGGCGCGCAACCCATTTCGCAGGCCCAGGGCGCGGTCTCGTGCGGTTGAGTTGTCCACGGTGCCGTGCAGCGCGCCGATCCGCTGGTGGCCGAGTTGGCAGAGGAACTCGCCCACCAGGCGTCCGCCGGCGACATTGTCGAAACTGCAACTGCCTGACTCGGGCACGTCGAGAATCCGATTGACCAGAACATGTGCGATGCCCCGCTCGGTGAGATCGCGTGGCAGCGTCGAGCGCCGCGTGACGGTGCACAACAGCACGCCGTCGTAGGACCCGTCGGCCAGTGCGTCGACGGTCACCGGATCGTCGGCGCGGTCGGTCACCAGAACTGCGCGGTATCCGTGTTCACTCAGTGTATTTCGGAGCGGCTCAACCAGTTCCGAATAGAACGGATTGGTCAGCTCCTCGGCGACGATCGCCACCCGCTGGGTTGTCCTGGTCGACAGCGTGCGTCCAGACGCGCTCGGGATGTAGTTCAACTCCAGCGCGGCGGCCAACACGCGCTCACGGGTCTCGGGTGACGTGCCGGGCAGATTACGCAACGCGCGTGACACCGTCGGCTGAGACACTCCCGCCAACTTCGCGACATCGAAGCTGGTCACAGCTCTACGCGACATATGAGGACTCCGCTCGCCAAACCCGCAGTTGACAAGTATACGTATGCGACCCACCGTGGGGCCTGCACAGGAAGGAGTGCCAGATGACCGACTACCTCAAGAGGGCCACGCCCACCGAAGTCAACGAGAAACGCGACGCTTCGGTGAAAGAGATTGTGGCGAAGGTGATCTCCGACGTCACCGCGCGCGGCGACGAGGCCGTCCGGGAATATTCGGCGAAATTCGACAACTGGTCGCCCGAGTCGTTCGCCCTCGACGCCGAAGAGATCGAGCGGATCGTCGCGAGTGTCCCGGCGCAAGCGCTCGACGACATCCGTGCGGTCCAGGGGAGGGTCCGCGACTTCGCCCAGCGTCAGCGCGACTCGATCCTGGACTTCGAGGCCGAGACCGAACCGGGTGTCTTCCTGGGGCAACGCAACATTCCCGTCGCGGCGGCCGGAGCCTACGTACCCGGCGGCCGCTATCCACTGGTGGCGTCGGCGCACATGACCGTGGTCACCGCGAAGGTGGCGGGCGTCGAACGGGTGACCGCCTGCACACCGCCGATCCACGGTCAGATTCCCGCGGCAACGGTCGCGGCCCTGCATCTCGCGGGCGCCGACGAGATCAACATTCTGGGCGGAACCCAGGCTGTGGCTGCGATGGCGATCGGCACCGAGACGATCGGCAAGGTGGATCTGCTGGCCGGTCCCGGCAACGCCTATGTCGCCGAGGCCAAGCGCCAGCTCTTCGGGCAGGTGGGCATCGACCTGTTCGCCGGCCCCACCGAGATCCTGGTCATCGCCGACGAATCCGCCGATCCGTTCGTGGTCGCCGTCGATCTGCTGAGCCAGGCCGAACACGGACCGGACTCACCCGCCGTGCTCATCACGACCTCACGCGCACTCGCCGAGCGGGTTGCCGAACTGATCGACCGGCTCCTGCCCGACATGCCGACACGCGACTTCGCCGAACCCGCTTGGCGCAACCACGGTGAGATCGCCGTCGTCGACGACATCGAGGAAGCGTTCGCCCTGGGCGACCGGTACGCGTTCGAGCATGTGCAGATCCTGACGGCCGATCCGCGCCGCGCGTTGACCAGCATGACCAACTACGGCGCGCTCTTCCTCGGCGAGGGCACCTGTGTCTCGTACGGCGACAAGGTGATCGGCACCAACCACACCCTGCCCACCCGGGGTGCGGCCCGCTACACCGGCGGGCTGTGGGTCGGCAAGTACCTCAAGACCGTCACCTACCAGGAGGTGCGCAGTGCCGCGGCGAGCGCATCCCTCGGACGTCTCTGTGGCCGAGCGGCGCGGGTGGAATCGTTCGAGGGCCATGCCCGATCCGGGGACATCAGGGCGATGAAGTTCGGTGGCGACACATTTGGCTGGGTGCCCGCCGACGCGGCGGCTTCGCGGTGATTCCGACCGAAACCGCGGCATCGCGCATCGCCGGACGCACCGCGTTGATCACCGGCGCGGGCAACGGTCTGGGCAGGGCGATCGCTCTGGCACTGGCCCGCAACGGTGCTCGCGTGGTCCTGGTCGGACGTCGGCGTGAACCCCTGGCGACGGTCGCCGGGGAGATCGGTGTCGCGGCGCGCTGGGTCGACTGCGACACCTCCGATCCAGAAGCGGTGGCGGAACTCGGCGTGACCCTGTCCGACGAGGACATTTCGATCCTCGTCAACAACGCCGGTGTCGCCGGGCCGGTGGCGGCGCTCACCGATATCCACCCCGACGAGTGGGATGAGGTGTTCGCCGTGAACGTGCGTGGCGTGTACCTGATGTGTCGGGAGTTCCTGCCCGCCATGACCGCGCAGGGTCGCGGCGACATCATCAACGTCGCGTCGGTCAGCGGTAAGCGTCCATTGCCGCGGCGTACGCCCTACACCGCGTCGAAGATGGCCGTGATCGGACTGACCAGCACACTCGCGTTCGAGGTAGGTCCGCAGGGAGTCAACGTCAACACGCTTTCACCCGGCCCGGTCGAGGGGCCACGGATGGACCGCAACTTCGCCCTCGAGGCGAGAACCCTTGGCATCAGCGAAGACGAGGCACGCGACGCCTTCGTCGGCCGTGCGGCGTTACGCCGGATGGTGACCGAAGAGGAAGTCGCCGCCGCCGCCATCGCCATGCTGCACATGCCCGGGCTGTGCGGGGCCGACATCGACCTGTCCGCGGGCATGGTCGCCCGGTGACTATGGCATGACTATGACGGTGACTACGGTGTGAGCGCCGGATGGATCGCGACCTCCTGGGCCTTGACCACGAAATACACCCGGCGGCCGGGGGCGAGGTCGAGATCGGCCGCGGCGGCCGCGGTGACGTCGGCGCTCAGTCCGGCGCTGCCGTCGGGTTGATCGGCACCGCGGATACGGACCGTGCTGCCGTGGACGTCCATCTCGGCGATCGTCACGGCGATCACGTTGCGGGGACTGGCATGCGGTACGTCGAGGTGCACCGACACCGCCGCCGGGGTGAACAACGCGACCGCAGAGGTGCCGACCGGTGTGTCGCCGGTGCCCGAAATCACGGTGTCCCAAAGTGTCTGGAGGACACCCGGTGCGGTGACCGTACCCGACACCAGGTTGGTCCCGGCGATGCGGGCGGCGAACGCGCTGCGCGGCGCGGCCAGCACCTCTCGGACCGGGCCGCTCTGAACGATGCGGCCGTTCTCGACGACGATCACCGAGTTGGCGATCGCCAACGCATCGAGCAGATCGTGGGTGACGATGACGGCGGTCCGATGCTCGGCCGCGAGCATGTCGCGCAGCAGTCGACGCATTGCCGGGGCGGCGTTGACGTCGAGTGCCGACATCGGTTCATCGAGCAGCAGCACCTTGGGGTCGGCGGCCAGCGCCCGGGCCAGCGCGATCCGTTGCGCCTGACCGCCCGACAGCGCTGACGGTCTGCGCTCGGCGAGATCCTCGGCACCCACGGCGCGTAACCAGCGCTGAGCGACCGACCGGGCGCCGGACCGGCCGTGTCCCTTGCAGCGCGGTGCGTAGGCCACGTTCGCGGCCACGGTCATGTGGGGGAACAACAACGGGTCCTGCGCGAGCATCGCCACACCCCGCGAGTGGGGCGGCACGAAGGTGCCCGCGGAGGTGTCGGCGACGGTGGTGTCACCGATGACGATGCGGCCCTCGTCGGGGCGCAACAGGCCGGCGATCAGGGCCAGCAGCGTCGACTTCCCAGCTCCGTTGGGCCCCAGAACCGCAACCACCTGGCCCTCGTCGACGGTGAGGTCGACGTCCACGTCGCGCGCATGGACCCGTGCGCGCACGTGCAGACCGGTCATAGCGGACCCGCCAGTTTGCGCGACGCCGATGCGATCACGATGACGGCGGCCACCACGATCAGCACGAGCGAAAGTGCCACGGCCGCATCGGGATCGGTTTCTCGCTGCAGATAGATCTCCAGCGGCAGCGTACGGGTGACTCCTTGCAGGGATCCGGCGAAGGTGAGCGTCGCACCGAATTCGCCTAGCGAGCGGGCGAACGCCAGCACCGCGCCGGACAGCATCCCGGGCACCACGAGCGGCAGGGTCACCGTGCGCAGCACGGTCGTGGGCCGGGCACCGAGCGTCGCGGCGATCGTCTCGTACCGCTCACCCGCCGAGCGCAACGCGCCTTCCAAGCTCACGACCAGAAACGGCAGCGACACGAACGACTGTGCCAGCACCACCGCGGTTGTCGTGAACGCGATCCGCACGCCTGCCATGTCGAGGTAGTGGCCCACCAGACCCATCCGGCCGAACGTGTAGAGCAGCGCGATTCCGCCGACCACGGGAGGCAGCACCAGTGGCAGCAGGACCAGGGCGCGCAGGACGGAACGGCCGCGGAAACGCGCACGCGCCAGCACGACCGCCATCGGGACGCCGAGCACCACGCACACCGCGGTGCTGGCAGCAGAGGTCTTCAGGCTCAACAACAGCGCGGCGCGTGACGATGCCGACGTGATCAGCGAGACGAACTGCGTCCAGTCGATCTTCAGCAGGATCGCGACCAGCGGGATGACGACGAACAGCGCGCCGATCGTGGCGGGCAGGAAGATCCAAGTCGGCAACCCGACCTGCACCGGGTCGCCGGTCCGCGTTCTCACGGTGTCGCGAAACCCGCCTCGGACAACACCTTGCGGCCCTCGGGGCTGACCACCAGATCGACGAACCGCTGAGCCATCTCGGCGTCGGTCGAACTCTTCAGCGTCGCGACGGGATAGGTGTTCACCGCACCCGCGGCCTCCGGGAACGCGACGGCCGTCACGGCGTCGCCCGCGCCTTTGGCGTCGGTCACGTACACCAGGCCCGCGTCGGCCTGACCGGATGTCACCTTTCCCAGCACGTCAGTGACGGCGGATTCCTCGCTGACCGGGGACAGGGTCACGCCCGTGGACTTCTCGACCTGCTCGGCGGCCGATCCACAGGGCACCTGCGGGGCACACACGACCACCGTGACGCCCGGTTTGGTCAGGTCGGCAAAAGACGTGATGCCCTTGGGGTTTCCCGGTGCCGTCACGATCGTCAGCGTGTTGGTCGCGAAGTCGACGGGATCACCGTCGACGAGTCCCGCGTCGACCGCCTTGGTCATGTTCTTGGTGTCGGCCGATGCGAACACATCGGCAGGCGCGCCCTGCGTGAGCTGCGTGACGAGGTCCGACGAGCCGGCGAAGTTGAAGTCGACCGTGGTACCCGGATTGGCTTGCTCGAATTGCTTGCCCAACTCGGTGAACGTCGACTTGAGCGACGCGGCCGCGAAGACCGTGAGGCGGGCGTCGTTTTCGGGTGGCGACGAACACCCGGCGAGCAGTAGCAGGCCCAACAGTGCGCTCGCCGCCCGAATCATGAACTACCTCCTGGTGTTTCGACGATCACCGTCGTCGCCTTCACGACCGCCACCGCGACCTTGCCCGGCTCGAGGCCCAGCGATGCCACCGACTCACTGCTCATGAGCGACACGACCTGGAATGGTCCGCACTGCATCTGCACCTCGGCCATCACCGCGTCGGCGGTCACCTTCGTGACGAGTCCGACGAACCGGTTGCGGGCCGAACTCGCGATGCCGGTCGGGTCGGGTGGGGGTGCGGCATGAGCCTGCGCGAACGCGGCGAGCACGTCGCCTGCGATGACCTTGCGGCCCGCGTCGTCCTTGGTCGCCGGTAGCGCACCGCCCTCGATCCAGCGGCGCACCGTGTCGTCGCTGACGCCCAGCAGTGCCGCGGCGTCTTTGATGCGGATCAACGACACAGCTGGCCCCTCGCTCATGCGGAAAATCCGCGTCTACGGAAATATGAGCGTACTAGATCGGTATTTGCGGAACAAAGCGCCCAATATGTCGGCATTCCAGTGAGGCCATCGACGCTGTGAGGCGCGGTGGTTTTGTGCGGGTCGGACCGCCCCGGCTGCGCCCACGGGCGACAATGGCGCCCGTGCAGAAAGTCGTGATCATCACCGGTGCCGGCAGTGGGATCGGCCAGGCGACCGCCCGGGTGTTGTTGGACGCGGGCCATCATGTGGTGCTCGCCGGTCGGAGACCGGACGCGCTTCGTGACGCCGCGCAGGGTCGCCTCAATGCGCGGGTGATGCCGGTCGACGTGACCGATCCGGCCTCGGTGCGCGCCCTGTTCGCCGATGCGGTGGCGACCTTCGGACGCGTCGACGTGCTGTTCAACAACGCCGGTGTGTTCGGGCCGTCGGCGTCGGTCGCCGAAATCGACGACGCGGAATGGGAGCGCACCTGGCGCACCAACGTCGACGGTTCGGTGTTCTGCGCGCGCGAGGCCGCGCGCATCATGGCCGAACAGCTGCCGCGGGGCGGCCGGATCATCAACAACGGTTCGCTCTCGGCGCACCGGCCGCGTCCCAAGAGCCTGGCGTACACCGTCACCAAGCACGCCATCAGCGGTCTGACGGCGTCGATGTTGCTGGACCTGCGCAGCGTCGACATCTGCGTGACGCAGATCGACATCGGCAATGCCGCCACCGCCATGACGGCGGGATTCGGTCACCAGACCGTGCAGGCCGACGGAACGCTGGCGGCCGAACCCACCTTCGATGTGGTGCACGTGGCCAATGCCGTGGCCCACCTCGTGGAACTGCCCCTGGAGGTCGCGGTGCCGTCACTGACCGTGATGGCCCGCGAGATGCCGTTCTACGGCCGCGGCTGAGTCACCGGCGTCACCTGGTCTGATGCGGTCGCGGGGGCATTGTGCGGCCAGGGTCTTGTTTACATCGTGGGTTCATGCTCATAATGTGGGTGTAGCCGTGACGCGCACCACAAAGGTGCGAGCCCGCTGACCGCCATCAGCTGTCCTAGGAGTTCCGCTCATGTCAGAAACCGCCATAGTGATCAACACTGCGGTCGCAATCCTCGCGGTGGTCGTGATGATCGTGAGGTTCAGATTCAACCCAGTGGTCTCGCTCGTGGTCGGGTCCGCATACCTCGGCCTGGCCGTCGGATTGGGTGTCGAGAAGACCATCGAGGCCATCACCACGGGTTTCGGCGACATCATGGCCGAGGTCGGGTTGTTGATCGCGTTCGGTGTGCTGATGGGGGCGATCCTGCAGCAGACCGGCGCGATCCAGCGACTGGTGGAGACACTGCTGCGGTGGTTCGGCGCCAAGCGGATGCCGTACGCGATGTCGTTGACGATTGCCACCGCCCTGCAATCGATCTTTCTCGATGTGCTGCTTGTCATTTCGGCGCCACTGGCCCGCAACCTCGCCGCCCGGATCGGGAAGAACGGCACCGCGCGAATGGCCGCGGCCATGGCGATCGGCCTGGAGTGCGGCATCGTGCTGACCGTGCCGGGCGTGGGCGCGCTCGCGCTCGCAGGCCTGCTGGGTGTGCCGCTCGGCAAGATGCTGCTGTTCGGGCTGTGCCTGGTGATCCCGACCGTGGCGATCTCGGTGGCCATCATGTCGTTCCTGTTCAACCACGGCTTTTGGGATTCTGCACGTGACGAACAACCGTTCATCGGCGCCGAACCCGCCGTGGAGGCGGGCGCTGCCGGCGACGCCGACGGCACCAACGGGTCCGACGTCACGGGTGCGCCCGCCGACGGGTCGGCGCCCGCGGCCGCGGCGCCCGCCGGTGCGTCGGCCACCGCCACGACGACCGTGAAACCCAAGAGCGACACCGCAACCGAGGCGCCGCTGCTGCTCCTGTTCGGCCCCATGCTGGCATCGCTGGTGCTGATCGCCACCGGCGCGATCCTCGACGCGGCCGAAATCGACCTCCCCGTCGTCAAATTCATCTCATCGCCGGTGATCGCCTTGCTGATCGGCCTCATCGGCACCAGCTTCGTCGGCCGCCGGGTCCAGGGCACCAAGGCGATCGAGACCGCCATCGCCACGGGGTTCAAGGAGAGCGGACAGATCCTGATCCTGACCGGGGTCGGCGGATCCCTCGCCGCCACGATCAAGGCCGCCGGCCTGGGCGACATCCTCGGCGAGTACTTCACCGCCAGCACCGCGGCACCGCTGCTCGTGGTGTGGCTCATCGCCGCGGCGCTGCATGTGGCCGTCGGATCGGTCACGATCTCGGCGATCACCTCGGCGGGCATCCTCGCCCCGGTCGCGCCGATCATCGGGCTGGACCCGGTGCTGATCGCCCTGGCCGCAGGCGCCGGTTCGCTGTTCGCCGTGCACGTCACCAGCAACACCTTCTGGCTGCTGCAGTCGCTGATGGGGCAGTCCACCCGCGGTGCCCTCAAGACCGTCACCGTGGGCGTGTCGGTGGCCTCCGTCGTCGCGATCCTGCTCCTGCTGCCGGCAAGCCTGCTCTTCTGATACGAGGAAATACATGAGTGACAACCAGATTCGTCCACTGGCCGGGGTGCGTGTACTCGAACTCGGCAACTACATCGCCGCCCCGACCGCGGGCCGCATGCTCGCCGACTTCGGCGCCGAGGTCATCAAGGTCGAACGCCCCGGCACCGGCGACGAACTGCGCAACTGGCGCCTCTACGCGGGCAGCACCTCGATGCTGTACCGCACCATCAATCGCAACAAGAAGTCGATCGTGCTCGACCTGAAGACCGAGCGCGGCCGCGAGATCGTGCTCGAGCTGCTGCGGCACTGCGACGTGCTGTTGGAGAACTTCCGACCGGGCACCCTCGAGAAGTGGGGTCTGGGACCGGAACGCATCGACGAGGCGAACCCAAACCTGGTGATCACGCGGATCTCGGCGTTCGGCCAGACCGGGCCGATGTCGGAGCGGCCGGGGTTCGCCGCGGTCGCCGAGGCGTACGGCGGCCTACGCGAACTGGTCGGCGACCCCGACCGCCCGCCGGTACGCACCGGGGTGTCGATCGGCGACTCGATCGCGGGCATCTACGCGGCGTTCGGCACGGTGATGGCGCTGTTCCAACGTGAACGCGCCAAAATTCCACTACCGCAACGCATCATCGACGTCGCACTCAACGAGTCGATCCTGTCGGTGATGGAATCGTTGATCCCCGACTACCTGGCCTACGGCGTGCAGCGCCGACGGGTCGGCGGCCGCATGGAAGGCATCGCGCCCAGCAACGCCTATCCGTGCGCCGACGGCACCAGCATCATCGTCGCGGGCAACGGCGATGCGATCTACCAGCGTTACATGCGCATCATCGGTCGGCCCGATCTCGCCGACGATCCCGACCTGCAGACCAACGCCGGACGCTGGGCCCGCCGCGACGAACTCGACGAGGCGATCTCGGCGTGGACGAGTCGGCACACCCGCGACGAGGCGCTCAAACTGCTCGACGAGGCGGGTGTGCCGTCCGGGCCGATCTACACCGCGGCCGACATCTGCCAAGACCAGCAGTACGAGGCGCGAAACATGATCCAGCACTTCGACGTCGACACCGGCGGGAACGAACCGCAACCGGTCGGCTTCCCGGGAATCGTCCCGGTCATCGGCGGCGCGTCGCTGCCGATCCGCAACGTGGGGCCCGACCTCGGTGAGCACACCCACGAGGTGCTGTCGACGCTGCTGGGCCTCGCCGATGACGAAATCGAGGATCTGACATGACCGTTCGGGAACCCAGTCCCTACACCCCGCGCGCCGAACTGCGCGACGTCACCCTGCGCGACGGGTTGCAACTGACCGCCAAGACACTGCCGACCGAGCTCAAGATCGAGGTGGTCCGCGAACTGCTGCGCATCGGCGTACCCGCACTGGAGATCGGGTCGATGGCGCGCGCCGATCTGGTGCCCACCCTCGCCGACACCCTCGACGTCGTGGCCGCGCTGACGCCCGAGGAGCTTCAGCGATGCTGGATCTGGGTGGCCACCCCGCGGCATGTCGAGAAGGCCGCCGCGGCAGGCGCGCGCAAGTTCCAGTACTGCCTGTCGGCGTCGGACTCACACAACAAGGCCAACATCGGACGCGACACCGAGACCAGCGTCGCGGCGATGCCCGACGCGATCCGGATCGCCGACGAGGCGGGCGGTGACATCCAACTGTGCATCGCCACGGCGTTCACCTGCCCGTTCGAGGGGCTCGTCGATCCGCGGCGAGTGTGGGGGATCGCCGCCGACCCGCGGACCGCCGGAGCGGTCGACGTGGTGGTGTGTGACACGATCGGCCAGGCGATCCCCACGCAGGTCGGTGAACTCATCCACGGTCTGCATCCGGTGAACCCCGAGCGGCGCATCGTCTTTCACGGCCACGACACGTGGGGGCTCGGGGTGGCCAACACGCTCGCGGCCATCGACGCGGGCGCGACGATGGTCGACGGCTCGCTCGGCGGCCTGGGCGGCTGCCCGTTCGCACCCGGCGCGAGTGGCAACACCTCCAGTGAGGACCTGTTGTTCGCGCTGCGCCCGGACTGGCTCACCCCGACGGCGTTCGAATCGCTGGTGCGCCTGTCGGAGAAGATCCTGGCCGAGTTGGGGGAGCCGAACCGGTCCAAGGCCGCGCAGGGCGCGCGGTCCAAGGCCGACGCATTCCGGTGGGTGATCGGTAGCTGACCGGTAGATTTGCGCCATGGCAAAGGGAGACGGGGATTCCGGCAAGCAGCAGACGCTGCTGGTGCTGACCAAGATCGTCGAAATCCTCAACGCGTTCACCCTGGCGCGCCCCGCGATGACGCTCGGGGAGATCCAGCAGGCCACCGGCCTGCCGACCTCGACCGTGCAGCGACTGGTCAGCAACATGGTGGCTCAGGGCATGCTGGACCGCGTCGGCGAGCAGATCCGCGTCGGCATCCGCATGTCCTATTGGGCCGCCACCGCACGCAAGGACCTCGACGTGCTCGCGATCGTCACCCCGGTGCTCAAAGAGATCCGCGACAAGATCGGTGAGACGGCATGCTTTTTCACCGTCGAACAGAACTTCCGCGTATGTGTCGCGGTCGCGGAGACCCACCAGGCCCTGCGCAGGCACATGTACGTCGGCAAAGTCATACCGCTGCATGTGGGTTCGGCCTCACGAGTGTTGTTGGCGTGGAATCCCGAGCTGGCAGAACGCATCCTCGGCGCGCCGCTGGAACCCATGACCGAGGGCACCGTCACCAGCGCCGACGAACTGGCGGGGCTGATCGCCAAGGCGAAGGCCGACGGATACGCGATCACCACCGGGGAGCGTGAAGATTCGGCATCCGGGCTCTCGGCACCCGTATTCGATTCTGCCGGTGACATTCTCGGCGCACTCACGGTCAGCGGCCCCACGGTCCGCATGCCGCTGGAGAAGTGCGAGCAGTGGGTCGACCTCGTCGTCGGCTATGCCGAGCAGATCACCAGAAGTCTCGGCGGCCGCCCGCCGCAATGATCCCGCGAGGCTGAATTCGTTAGGGTGAGGACATGACCACATGGCTGATCACCGGATGCTCCACAGGAATCGGGCGCACGCTCGCCCAGGCAGTGGCCGCGGCGGGCCACAATCTGGTGGTCACGGCCCGTGACGTCGCCGCGGTGAGCGACATCGCCGAGTCCGCACCGGACCGTGTGGTCGCGGCGGCGCTCGACGTCACCCGGCCCGAGCAGGTCACCGCGGCCGTGCAGCAGGCCGAGGAGCGGTTCGGTGGCGTCGACGTGCTGGTGAACAACGCCGGCTACGGCTACCGCGCGGCGGTCGAGGAAGGCGACGACGCCGACGTCCGCACGCTTTTCGACACCCACATCTTCGGCACGGTCGCCACCATCAAGGCAGTGCTGCCGGGCATGCGAGCGCGCAGGCGCGGTGCCATCGTCAACATCTCGTCGATCGGGGCGCAGATCACCCCGCCCGGGTCCGGGTACTACGCGGCCGCCAAGGCCGCGGTCGAGGGACTCAGCGGGTCCCTGCACACCGAACTCGCCCCGCTGGGCATCTCGGTCACCGTCGTCGAGCCCGGCGGGTTCCGCACCGACTTCGCCGGGCGGTCGCTGACCCAGTCGACCACGGTGATCGACGACTACGCCGACACCGCGGGCAAGCGTCGCAAGGAACACGACCGGGTGCACGGCACGCAGCCCGGGGATCCGGTCAGGGCGGCCGCCGCGATCCTCAAGGCCGTCGAATCGCCTGAGCCGCCTGCGTTTCTGCTGCTCGGTTCCGATGCGCTGTCGGCCTACCGCCGCGTCGCGCAGGCACGTGCCGCGGAGATCGACAAGTGGGAAGACCTCACCACCAGCACCGATTTCGACTCCTGACGAAAAAGTGGTCCGGACTGTCCGGACCACTTTTCGCATGTCTTCGGTCTTATTCGACCGTGTTATTCGACGGTGCTATTCGACGATGAACACGGGGATGAGCCGGTCGGTCTTGGTCTGGTACTCCGCGTACGGCGGGTAGGCCTCGACGGCGAGCTTCCACCAGTGCTCACGCTCCTCGCCCTCGAGTTCGCGGGCGGTGCGGTCGGGGAGAACCTTGTCGCCGTCCTGGACGCTGACCGTCGGATTGGCCTTGACATTGAAGTACCACGACGGGTGCTTGGGATCGCCACCCTTCGACGCGACCATCGCGTACTTGCCGTTTTCTTCCACCCGCATCAGCGGGACGTAACGCTTCTTGCCGGACTTGGCGCCGGTCGTGGTGAACAGCACGATCGGGCGGTCCAGCACCTGGACACCATCGGTGGTGCCCTGTTCGAGAATGCGTTGGGTCTGTTCGCGTACCCATTCAGTCGGGCTCAGTTCGGCATCAGTCACGCTGTGGCCAACGCCCGCCGCATCGGGGTTATTCCGGATGTCATCGGCACGCGGCCACTTCGGCCTCGGCTGTGCCGACCGGCTCGGGTACGCGGCGCGGTGAACGGCTCAGCAGGATGTCCACGACCAGCAACAACACCGCAACCACGCCGAGACCGGCGCCGATCCACGGAACTGACGGATAGCCCAGACCCGCGGTCAGCGCCACGCCGGAAAGCCACGGGCCGACGGCAATGCCGACGTTGAACGCCGAGACGTTGACGGCGGGGGCCAGGGTCGGGGCGTCTGGGGCGATGGCGAACACCCGCGAGTTCAACGCGGGGTTGCTGCCGAACCCGGCGAACCCCAGCACGAGGGCCAGGCCCACCACTGCCGGGGCGACATGCACGGCGGCGCCGAGGAGCGCCAGGACCACTGTCAGGACGCCGAAACCCGCCGCGAGGACGCCGTGCGGCCACCGGTCGGCGGCGTACCCGCCGACGGCCATTCCGACGAGTGCGCCGAGTCCGTACCCGAACAGCACCAGTGGCACCCATTCGGCCTGCACGCCGGTGGTGGTGATCAGCATGGCCCCCAGATACGTGAAGGTGCCCAGCAGTGCCGCCGTCGAGATCGCAGTGAGCGCGTAGGACAGCCAGAGGCGGGGCACGGCGACGCCGCGGATCTCGTCACGCGAACGCACGACGGTGTGCGCACGGGCGTCGGGTATCACCACGAGCACGGCGCAGGCGGCAACGATCGTCATCACCGCGACCGCCCAGAACGCGGCGCGCCAACCGACTTGTTGACCGATCCACGTGCCCGCGGGCAACCCGACGACCATGGCGGTGGTGAGGCCGCCGGCGACGACGCTCATCGCGCGGCCACGCCGGTCGGGGGAGACGAGCGCCATCGCGGTGCTCGCGCCGACGGCCCAGAAGCCGGCGTAGACGATGGCCGCGACGAAGCGCGTGCCCAGCAGCACCGCATACGAGTCGGTGACTGCGCCGACACCGTGGGCCGCCACGAACACGCCCAGGAACGCGAGCAGGGTGCGCCGTCGGGGCCACCGTAGCGTCAGGATCGCGAGGACCGGTGCGCCCACGAGCATGCCGAGCGCGAACACCGACACCGAGAGGCCGGCCTGCGGGATGCTGATCGCAAAGTCCGCGGACAGCTCGGGGAGTAGGCCGGCGAGCATGAGTTCGCTTGTCCCTTGGGCGAATATCGCCGAGCCGAGGACCCAGATGGCGATCGGCATCAGAGCATCGACCCGCCGCTGGCATCGAGCCACTGGCCGGTGATCCACCGGGCGTCCTCAGAGGCGAGGAACGCGACGATGCCGGCGATGTCGTCGGCCTGGGCGACACGGTTGAACGGTGACTGGGCCGCGATCGCGGCACGCCCCTCGGGCGTCGACAGCCTCTCGGCGTTCATGTCCGTCTCGGTGCTGCCCGGGCCGACGGCGTTCACCGTGATGCCGCGCGGGGCAACCGCTTTGGCCAGTGTCGCGGTGAAGGAGTCGATCGCGGCCTTTGACATCGCGTACGCCATGAGTTCGGGTATCCGCGCGCCGTGCGTGAAGCGGGTGGACAGGTTGATGATCCGGCCGTGGTCGCGCAGCCGTGACAGGCCGTGCTGGGTGATGAACAACGGTGCGCGCGTGTTCACCGCGAACACCTCGTCATATACCGACTCCGTGAGATCGGCGAACGGGATCCGTCCGCCGAGGATTCCGGCGTTGTTCACCAGGATGTCGAGGCCGTCGGCGTGTTCGTCGAAGGCTTCCCACAGCGTGGCGGCGTCCCCGGGAATTCCGAGTCGCGCCCGAACCGCGAACGCGTCGCCGCCCTTGTCGCGGATCTGCTGCACGGTCTGTGCGGCGGCGTCGGCGTTGGTGCCGTAGTGCACGCCGACGCGTGCTCCGCCGTCGGCCAGCCGGATCGCGATGGCGCGGCCGATTCCTCGTCCGCCGCCGGTGACCAGTGCCGTCTTGCCGTCGAGAGTGGACACGAACCTTCCCTTTCTTTAGCGGTCGTTACAGAATTGGACGGTAGCACATTATCTAGCACCCGCTATAGAATGTGGGCATGCCGACGGTCCGTGGTCGCCCCCGCTCGTTCGATCGCGACGCCGCGCTGGACAAGGCGATCCGGCTGTTCTGGGAGCGCGGATTCGAGGCGACCTCGACGCGCGACCTCAGCAGCGCGCTCGGCATCGGGATGCCGAGCATCTACGCGGCTTTCGGGGACAAGCGGCAACTGTTCACCGAGGCGGTCGAGGTCTACGACGCCCGATACGGTGGGTTCATCGACGCGGCGCTGGCCGAAGAGCCCACGGCAGGTGCGGCGGTGGCCCGCATCCTCGCGCAGGCACCGGGCCGCTACACGCGCCGCGGCCTGCCCAACGGATGCCTGATCGTCAGCGGTGACGACGGTTCCGCCGACGAGACCGTCGGCGCCGCGTTACGCGGCATGCGGGAGAAGAAGACCGAGGCGATCGCCGCCAAGATCCGGGCCGACATCGCCGCGGGCGAACTGGCCGCCGACACCGATGCAACCGCGCTCGCCCAATATGTCATGTCGACGTTGAGCGGCATCGCGCAGGCCGCGCGCGACCGCATTCCCCGCGCGCGACTCGAACAGGTGGCGTCGATAGCGCTGCGGGCCTGGCCCCCGCCCCCGTAACAACACCCTCCCCTTGCACCGCCTTGCACTCTCCCCTTGCACCGCGAGCGTGCGCGGCTGCTCCTAGACACGCCGTGCAGCACCAGCACTCCACGCACGCTCGCGACGGGCGATCGCGACGGCGAGAGACAATTGACTCATGACCGGCAGCGACGCGACCGCTTACTCCACCGCCCGCACCGTCGCGGACTTCACCCACAACCTGCAGGCCGTCAACGCGCGGATCGAGGCCGCACTGCAGCGGGCCGGCCGCGCACCCGGTGAGGTGAGGCTGCTGCCGGTGAGCAAGACCGTCGACGAGGACCGGCTGCGGCTCGCGGTCGCCGCGGGCTGCACGACGTTCGGCGAGAACAAGGTGCAGGAGGCAATTCGCAAGTGGCGCAACCTCTCTGACCTCGATGTGAAGTGGTCGGTGATCGGCCACCTGCAGACCAACAAGGCCAAGGACGTCGCCGAGTTCGCCACCGAGTTCCAGGCACTGGACAATCCGCGGGCCGCCGCGGCGCTGGACCGCAGGCTGCAGACCGTCGGCCGCCCGCTCGACGTCTACGTGCAGGTCAACACCTCAGGCGAGGAGTCCAAGTACGGCCTGGCGCCCGACGACGTCATACCGTTCCTGAAGACCCTGCCCGCCTACACCGCGCTGCGGGTGCGCGGGCTGATGACCATCGCGGTGTTCAGTACCGATCCCGAACGCGTCCGCCCCTGCTTCCGGCTGCTGCGCGACCTGCGCGATCAGGCCCGCGAGCTGGACCTGATCGGCCCCGGCGAGCTGTCGATGGGCATGTCCGGCGACTACGAGCTCGCGATCGCCGAGGGCGCCACCTGTGTGCGGGTGGGCCAGGCCATCTTCGGTGCCCGCGCGACACCGGACACCCACTACTGGCCCGCAAGCTGACGTCAGCGCAGCTTGAGCACCACCTTGCCCTTGGCGCTGCGGTTCTCCAGCGACGCGATGGCCTGTGCGGCCTGCTCCAACGGGTACACCTCGACCTGCGGCGGGGCGACCGCACCGGAGGCCAGCAGCGGTTCGAGTTCGGCCCACTGCTGCTGCAGGTAACCCGGATGGGAGAACGTCCATGCGCCCCAGCCTGCCCCGATCACCTCGATGTTGTTGAGCAGCAACCGGTTCACCTTCACCTGAGGGATCTCGCCACCGGTGAAACCGACCACCAGCACGCGCCCACCCACCGCGAGAGAACGCAGCGAATCGGTGAAACGGTCGCCGCCGACCGGGTCGACGACCATGTCCACGCCCCGGCCATCGGTCAACTCTTTGACCGCGTCGCGGAATCCGTCGGCCAGCACCACATCGGACGCGCCTGCGGCCCGGGCGATCTCGGCCTTCTGTTCGGTGGACACCACCGCGATGGTGCGGGCCGCGCCCAGCGCGGGCGCCAGGCGCAGCACCGAGGTCCCGATGCCGCCCGCCGCGCCGTGCACCAGAACCGTCTCGCCCTCGGCGAGCCTGCCGCGGGTGCGCAGCACGAAGTGCACCGTCATGTCGTTGAACAGGATGCCCGCACCGGCATCGAACGGCACCGCATCGGGCAGCTTGAACACCCGATCCTCCGGCAGCGCAACGACTTCCGCCATACCGCCGGACAACATCGTCAGACCGAGCACTCGGTCGCCCGCCGCGATCGACGAGCCCGCCGGTGCGCTGCGGACGACACCGGCGACCTCGGCTCCGGGAGCGAACGGCAGATCCGGCTTGTACTGGTAGAGCCCCCGCGTCAGCAGCGCGTCGGGAAAGGCCACCCCGGCGGCGTGGACATCGATCAGGACCGCGTCGTCACCGGACGGTTCCTCGACCTCGACCACTTGCACCGCGTCGGGACCGTCGAGACGGGTTATCTGTGCTGCGCGCATGGAGACCTCTCTGTCGTTGTCGGCCCAATTCTGCGCCCACGGCCAACGCAGCCGTCGCGAGACCCGTGCGTGACACGTGTCAAGTTTGTCGTTTACGATCGCCCAATGCTCGATGTGCGCGCCGCGGTGAACGACGTCGAAGGAAACGGCATGCCCCTTCCCCAGCTACCTCAAGGCCGTACCGTCGAGGTCCGCGCGGTCGACGGTGTGCGACTGCACGCGCAGACCTTCGGGCCCGAGGACGGTTACCCGATCGTGTTCGCGCACGGCATCACGTGCGCCATCGAGGTGTGGGCGCACCAGATCGCCGACCTCGCCCGCGACTACCGCGTCATCGCCTACGACCATCGTGGCCACGGGCGCAGCGAGACGCCGCGCGGCCGCAACCGCTTCAGCCTCAACCACCTCGCGGCCGATCTGGACGCGGTCCTCGACGCGACCCTGCGCCCCGGCGAGCGGGCCGTCATCGCGGGGCATTCGATGGGCGGCATCGCGATCACGTCCTGGGCGCAGCGCTACCCGAGCCGCGTTCCGAGCTGCGCCGACGGGGTTGCCCTGATCAACACCACCACCGGTGACCTGTTACGCGACGTGCAACTCGCGCAGGTGCCCCCGCGGTTGAGCACCACACGCATCCGGACCGCGGGCACGATCCTCAAGGCGTTCGGCGGCACCCCGATGCCGAAGCTGGCCGACCGCCCCAACAGACGTTTCGTCGCCCACCTTGCGGTGGGTCGCGACGCCGACCCGTGGGTGGCCGACTTCGTCTACAGACTGTTCGTCATGACGCCACCGGCGGGCCGCGGCGCGTGGGCCCGCGTGCTCGTCGACAACCTGGGCCCCCGGCACATCCCGCTGCGCAATCTCACCGTGCCGACGCTGGTGATCGGCAGCACCCAGGACCGGTTGCTGCCCATCAACGCCTCCCGCCGCATCGCCGACTCGGTGCCCCACCTCGCGGCGTTCGTCGAGCTCGGTGGCGGGCACTGCTCGATCCTCGAACGTCCCGACGAGGTCAACACCCAACTGCGGAAGCTGGCCGAATCGGTGATCACCCCGCAGCGGCTGAGCTCTTGAGCGCCTCGGCCACCTCGATGGCGGCGCGCTGCCCGGATCGCACTGCGCCGTCGAGGAATCCGGTCCACACGTCCGCGGTTTCGGTGCCGGCCCAGTGGATTCCGTCGATCGGTTTGCGCAACCACCGCCCGTAGGCGGTCCAGGCGTGCGGCGGCACCGCAGCCGTCGGACCGCCCGGCGCGAACGGCTCTGTGCCCCAACAGTGATCGAGATAGTCGATGGGGTTGCGGGCGGCGTCACCGAAGAACGTTGCGAACCCGGCGAGTGCGCGTTCGCGCCGCTGCTCGGGTGTCAGCGGGTCGAACGTGCGAGCGTCGGTGAAGCCGAGCAGGATTCCGGGACCGTCCTCGCCGGGACTCACGTCGAACGTGATGAACACCGGGCCCTCGTCGCTCAACGCCTCACCCGAGCACCCGTTGGACCGCCAGAACGGTCGGTCGTACGCCGCGTACGCCTTGCTCAACCGGCCCTGCGGCCAGTGCGCGGCGAGTTCGGTGTACTCGGGCGGTAGCGGCGGATCGAACTCGATACCACCGCGATGCTGCGGCGCGACCGCGATGATCACCGCGCGGGCCTGTACATGGCCCGTGGTGAACGTGACACCGATACTGCCGTCGTCATGGCGTTCGATGCGTTGCACGACGGCGTCGAGCGCGACGCGGTCACCCAGTTCGTCGGCCATGCGCAGGGCGATCTGCTGGGTGCCCTCGACCAGCCGGTCCTGCTGGGCACCGCCTTGGACGTCGAGCAGTTTGGTCAGGCCACCGGCGGCCTTCACATACCGCACGGCGTGCAGCATCGACACCCCGTCGGGCTCGGCACCCCACGTCACCCGCGACATGATCGCCATCAGATTGCGGGTAGAGGCGTTGGCGTGCACGTACCGCAACCACCGCTCCATGCTGTACTGGTCGAGCTTCTGGGCGAGCGAGCCGTTCCACGGCTCGGCGACGTCGACGTGGCGGAACAATCGCTCGAACCGCCACTGGATGCGCGACACGTCGAGCAGTTCGATGATCGACAGCCGCGGAATCGTGCTGCGGTAGGACCGCACCCGCCCGTGCCACCGGATCAGGTTCTTGCCACGGTTGTGCGTGGGGATCGTGGCGCAACCGAGTTCGGCCGCCAGGCCCAGCACCGCGTCCTGGGTGGGCCCGACGAACGTGCCGCCCAGATCCACCGGGACCCCGGCGATCGTCGCGGTCGACGAACGACCTCCCACCCGGTCACGGCCCTCCAGGACCACGACGTCGTACCCCAGCTGCACCAACCTGCGCGCCGCCGTCAGCCCGGCGAAGCCGGCCCCCACCACCACAACGTCGGCGTTCGTCGGGATGCTCATGTGACTAGGCTCTCACGCCGTGAAGATAATGACGGCCTTGTTCGGTCCCACCGATGCGATCGAACGTACGCAGGCGCTGGTCGAGGCCGGAGCCGCGGGCGTCTTCACCTTCGAAGGTCCGCACGACGTGTTCGCCCCGCTCACGCTTGCGTCGACCGTCGGAGGTCTCGACCTGATGACCAACGTGGCAATCGCGTTTCCCCGCAACCCGATTCATCTGGCCCACCAGGCGATCGACCACCAGCTGCTCTCCGGTGGACGCTTCACGCTGGGTCTGGGCACGTAGATCCGCACCCAGATCGAGAAGCGGTTCGGTGCGGATTTCGACCGACCGGTCGCCCGGATGCGGGAGCTGCTCGGGGCGCTGCGGGCGATCTTCGACGCCTGGCAGACCGGCCGGAGGCTGGAATTCCGCGGCGAGTTCTACCGGCACACGCTCATGACGCCGACGTTCAGCCCGGGCCCGTCGCCGTACGGGCCGCCGCCGATCTACGTCGGCGCGCTCGGCCCGCAGCTGACCCGGGCCACCGCGGAGCTGGCCGACGGGCTGCTGGTGATGCCATTCGGGTCGAAACGGTTCCTGCACGAGGTGACCATGCCCGCCGTGCGGGCCGGGTTGACCGCCGCCGGCCGGTCGGAGGCCGATTTCGCCGTCGTCCCGGAGATCATCGTGTCGATCGGCGAGGACGACCGGGACCACGACGCCACCCGGCGCCTGCTGGCGTTCTACGGGTCGACGCCGGCGTACCGGCCGGTGCTCGACGCGCACGGGTGGGGTGAGCTGCAACCCGAGCTCAACGCGATGTCCAAGCAGGGCCGCTGGCAGGAGATGAGCGCGCTGATCGACGACGATGTCCTGCACACCATCGCGGCGTGCGGAAGTCCCGCCGAGATCGCCGCCCACATCGCCGACCGGGTCGGCGGGGTGAGCGACCGCATCTGCCTCTACCAGCCGACTCCCATTTCGTTGGAATCGCTCGCCCAGATCGTTGACGCACTACGTACCTGAACCCCTAGTGTGGTGGTACGCGGCGGGACCACAGGAGGTTCGCTATGGGTGTCACGGAGTCCGTCGACCCGGAATACTCCGACGTGCTCATCATCGGCGCGGGCATCTCGGGGATCAACGCGGCGTACCGCATCCACGAGAAGTGCCCCGGGCTGACCTACGCGCTGCTGGAACGGCGCGAACGCATCGGCGGAACCTGGGATCTGTTCCGGTATCCCGGGATCCGCTCCGACAGCGACATCTTCACGCTGAGTTACCCGTACGAGCCGTGGACACGTCCGGAGAACGTCGCCGACGGCGGTGACATCCGCGCCTATCTCACCGAGACCGCGCGCAAGCACGGCATCGACCGCCACATCCGGTTCAACACCCATGTGCGTTCGGCGGATTGGGATTCGACGACCGACACCTGGACGCTGCACACCGAGCACAACGGGCAGCCCATGCGGTACCGCGCCAGGTTCGTGTTCTTCGGTACCGGTTATTACAACTACGACGAGCCCTACACGCCCGATTTCCCCGGCATCTCGGAATTCCGCGGCGAGGTCGTGCATCCGCAGTTCTGGCCCGAATCGCTCGATCACACCGGTAGACGCGTCGTCGTGATCGGCAGCGGTGCCACCGCGATCAGCCTGGTGCCTGCCCTGGCGCGTACCGCGGGTCACGTGACGATGCTGCAGCGGTCGCCGACGTACATGATGTCCTCACCGCGGATCAACCCGTCGGTGCAGGCGATCCGGAAGGCGTTGCCGCGCAGGGCGGCCCACCAGGTGGTGCGGGTCCGCAACGCCATGGTGCAGTACACCGCGTACAACTTCTTCCGCGCGGCGCCCAGGCTCGGCCGGCGGGTGATCCGCAAGGTCACCATGAGTGTGCTGCCCGAGGGTTATCCCGTCGACGTGCATTTCAACCCGAAGTACGACCCGTGGGATCAGCGGATGTGTCTCGTGCTCGACAAGGACATCTTCGAGGAGATCGGACGGGGACGGGTGGAGGTGGTCACCGACCACATCGACCATTTCGACGCCGACGGCATCGTGCTGAAGTCCGGCAACCGGATCGACGCCGACGTGATCGTCACCGCGACCGGCCTGCAACTGCAGGCGCTCGGCGGGATCACGCTGCGGGTCGACGGCGACGAGGTCAAGCCTACCGAGCGGTTCGTCTACAAGGAGTTCCTGCTCGAGGACGTGCCGAACATGGCGTGGTGCATCGGCTACACCAACGCCTCGTGGACTTTGCGTGCCGACATGACGGCCAGGGCCGTCGCGAAGTTGTTGGCCTACATGGGATCCCACGGATACACCCACGCATACCCGCACAAGGGTTCGATGTCGATCGCCGAGAAGCGCATCTGGGATCTGGAGGCCGGCTACATCCAGCGCTCCGCGCATGCCCTGCCACGCTCGGGTACAAAGCGACCGTGGCACGTCCGGCACAACTATCTGCTCGACGCCATCGACCACCGGTTCGACCGCATCGACGAGTCGATGGTCTTCGGCCGCGCCCCCGCGTCTTCCTCCTCAGCACCGCGAGCGGGCGTGTCTGCTGCAGAACACGCCGCGAATTAGCAGCAGTCGGCGCACGCTCGCGCGGGTCAGGGAACCCGGATCTGCAGTCCCGTCGCCAGCAACCGGGACGCCGACAGCCCGAACATGGACCTGAACCGGTCGGCGAGATGGGACGGGCTGGCGAACCCCGAGTCGACGGCTGCCGTGGTCAGGTCGTGGCCCGCCGCCAGCAGCGCTCCGGCGCGCAGCAGCCTGCACCACATCCGGTAGCGCCGCAGGCTTGTGCCCAGTTCGGCGCGGAAGAGGTGCAGGAAGCGGGATTCGGACAACCCGGCCGCGGCGGCCAGATCGGCGGCAGGCACCACTGTGACGGGGTCGTCGCGGATCTGCTTGGCCGCCAATTCGATCCGCGGATCGATTGGGTGGATCGCCGACGGCGCCGCGGTGTCCAGCCAGCGCAAGGCCGAAAGATCGTCATCCGGTGGGGTGAGCAACCGATCCTCGCGGTGGTGCCGGATACCGACGCCGTGGACGATCTCGCCGAACTGCCCGCGGCACGACGCTGTCCGGTGTGACGCCGGATCCAAGTAGCAGGAAACCAGTGGACCCGTCATCACCAGATGGTGAGTCACCCGCGGTGGAATGAGCGCCGTGCGCGTTCGGATCTGATGCCCACCCACGTCGACCGTCAGCGGAGCGTCGACCCCGACCGCCAGGCACCACACCGAACCCGAATGCGGTTGCAGGCCCAGGGCCGGACCGGAGTACAGACACTGGCCGGGCCACAGCCACAGCGCCGGATAGCAGGTTTGTGGAAGCGGCGCGGGTATCTGGGTCGGCATGCTGGCCTCCTCATCACCTGAGCAGGAGGTTACCTTGAGCGCCGGAGTCACAGCAGTCATCGTGGTTGTCGGAGTGTTCTTCCTCGGCATGGGGGTCTACGCGCTGGCCGCACCGCAGGCGATCATGCGACCGTTCGACCATGTGCTCACGTCGGCCTCGTCGCGCGCGGAGGTGCGCGGGGTGTACGGCGGTTTCGGCGTGGCCACCGCCGCGGTGCTGACGTACGCCGCCTTTGCGCCGCAGCTGGTACGAACCGGTGTGCTGCTCACGGTCGGCGCCGCGTTGGCGGGGATGGCGGTGAGCCGGGCGCTCTCGGCGGTGTTCGACGAGCGAACACCCTTCTACCCCAACTGGTTCTACTTCCTGGTCGAGGCGATCGGTGCCGCTGTCCTGTTCTGGGCGGCCTGAGTTCCCCGGCCTGAGTTTTTCCCCGCCGAGCAGACGCAAAACTGCCTGTTTTGGCGTGAAAAACGGCAGTTTTGCGTCTGCTCGCGGGAGAAAATCAGGGCGGGAGAAAATCAGGGCGCGACGGTCAGCCAGTCGGTGAAACCGGACGGATCGTGTCGGCCGAGCGCGCCGTGCTCGAACAGGCCCCATCCCTCGGCGGGCGCCGCGTCGCCTTCGGTGCACACCGCGCGGCCGACGTGGTCGATCACGCCGAACCCGGCCCGGCCGATGATCGCCGGATCCGTCATGTCGTAGGTGAGTCGTTCGGTGAACTTCTCGCCTTTCCACACGCCGTGCAGCCAGTCCGGGTCGCCGCCGTAGCCGCCGCCGACGTGAATGGGAACCGGCAGTTTGGATTCCACGTCGAAGCGCACGGGGGATCCGTCGGCCGCGGTCGCGTCGATGGTGGCGCCGGTGGGGATGCGGGTGCCCGAGCGGTAGTGGATCTTGACCCGCGGCCAGCCGAGTTGTTCGATGCGGCCGTCTTTCCAGATGCGCGTGCAGTCGTTGAGGGAGCGGAACCCGTTGGGCTCCTCCTGGATGATGAGCACGATCGAGAACTCGTCGAACGCCATCGGCACATACAGCCACCACATGCCCTCGAACGGCGGGTCGGCGGGCCGCCCCGGTGGCTCGGCCTCGCCGATGGGCCGGATACCCCAGGACCGGTCGCGCGAGCCGATCCAGGTGGCGGGGTCGACGTCGATGTGTTCGCCGTCGATGGTGAGATGTCCACTCCAGGAGCCCAACTGGGCGAAGCGCTGCGCGTCGAGGGTGACCCGGTTCCCGGCGCGCAGGATGTGCGGTTGTTCCTGCACGACGTCGAACAAACCGTTCCAGGTGAGGTCCGCCTCGATGCCGTGGGTGTCGTCGAGGACGATCCGCAGTTTGTGCAGTGGTTCGGTGACCTCGACGCGGTATCCCATGACGTGCTGGTTGAGCCGGTCCTGGTCGATGGCGTCGGACAGGTGCACCGCGGTCTGGGCGCCGCGGCGGGACACTAGCAGGAACGCGTCCTTCACCCCGAGATTGGGGTAGTAGCCGATGCCGGTGATGACGAAGATGTCGCCGGTGCGGTCGTGGGCGTTGAAGTACGAGCGGTCGTAGAAGTTGCGGTCCGAGGATCCGGGCCACGCGATCGGTTGTGGCAGTTGGTGTACCGGGAACTCGTCCATCGGGCCGAGCATGTCAGGCCTCCTCGATCAGGCGCCGCAGCAGGGACGCGTGGTAGAACAGCGACTCCACGTCGTCGGGTTGTTCGATCTCGCCGAACCGGACCCGGCGCGCGCCGGTGCGCATGAACACGCAGCACCAGATCACCCCGGAGTAGATGTAGAACCACCGCAGGTCGCCCAGTTGAACACCGGTCAACCGGGTGTAGGTGGCGCGCACGTCGTCCTCGCGCAGCACATCCGGCAGCCCGGGCAGCCCCGCCAGCCCGGCGAGTTCCTGGAAAACCATGTGCGCGAAGATGATCCACGAGACGTCGAGTTCGCGCGGGCCGACGGTCGCCATCTCCCAGTCCAGCACCGCCACCGGTTCGAAGTCCCGGTAGAGCACGTTGCCGATGCGCGAGTCTCCCCATGCCAGAACCGGTTCCGACGCAGCGACGTCGGTGGGGAAGTGGTCCTGCAGCCACGCCAGCGCCTGCTCGACCAGCGGGGAGCGGCCGATGTCGGCCACCGCGAACTGGTACCACTGTTTGAGCCACGCGAAGTGCCGGCGCAGCGGCGTGTCGCCCGGCGGGTCGACGTCGAGGAGGAACCCGAAGCGCTGCAGCGCGTCGGGAATCGAGTGCAACTTGGCCAGCACCTCGACCGTGCTGTCCTGCAGCCGCCGCCGGTTCTCGGCCGGTGCGTCGAAAAACCAGTTGCCGCCGAAGGTGTACGGCATGACGTCGGGTGGGACGCTGCCGTCGACGCGGTCCATCAAAAACAACGGGGTGCCCAGCACCGAACCGGTCGGCTCCAGCCAGCGCACGCGGGGTACCGGCACGTCGGTGAGTTCGGCGATCTGGCGCATCAACTCGTACTGGTGATCCAGTCGGTACGACGCGAAGACCGGCACGTCCGTGGGCGCGGGGGCGACGCGTGCCACGAGGCGCTGCTGCGTGCGGGCGCCGTCGGCGGTCCATTCGGCCGTCAGCAGCAGGGTTTCCGACGACATGCCATTGGCGTCCACGCCGTCCTCCACGGTGACGTGCGGTTGGGCGCCTGGGGGCAACACGGTCGACAGCCACTCGGCGAGCGCCACCGGGACCGTGCTGACGTCGCGGCTGGAATGTTGAAGGCGGCCGACGTCTTCGACAGCCGGTTCGTTTGCCATGCGGATCTCCCTGACGACGGCAATTACGATACTCTCGGTTGCGTTATGAAAGCAGAGGCTTCACCGGTTGGCAAGGGTGTCGGTGCCGGGCGTCCCCGCGACCCGCGGATCGACCCGGCGATCCTGCGGGCCACCGCGGAACTGCTCGTGCAGATCGGCTACGCGAACCTGACCATGGCCGCCGTTGCCGAGCATGCGAACACCACCAAGACCGCGTTGTACCGACGCTGGTCGAGCAAGGCCGAACTGGTCCACGAGGCCGTGTTCCCGGCGGTGCCGACCGGCCTGGCCGCACCGGCGGGTGACATCGCCGCCGACGTGTACGCGATGATCGCTGCCGCCCGCGACGTGTTCACCAGCCCGGTGGTGCGTGCCGCGCTGCCCGGTCTGGTGGCCGACGTGTCCGCCGACGCGGCGCTCAACGCCCGCGTGATGGAGCGCTTCACCGGCGTCTTCGCCGCCGTGCGGGACCGGATCGTCGACGGTGTCGCGCGCGGCGAAGTACACTCCGACGTCAACCCGGACCGGTTGGTGGAAATCATCGGCGGAGCAACGATGTTGCGCCTGCTCCTGGCGTCCGATGCGGATCTCGACGACGAGTGGGTGAGGCAGACCGCGGCGATCGTCGTCCACGGTGTGACGGTCGATCGGTGAGCTGAACAGCTTTTGCCTCGCGATGAAGTTAAGTCTCTTCAAACGTCGCGAAACTGCATAGACTGCCCGCACGTGACTCTTGCTGACCAACGCTCAGCGTCTGCTGCCAAGCCGAGTGCGCGCACCGTCGCGCTGGGTAGTGCGGTCGGAACCACCATCGAGTGGTACGACTTCTACCTGTACGCCACGGCTGCGGCGCTCGTCTTCAAACCATTGTTCTTCCCGAATGTCTCGTCGACGGCCGGGACGTTGGCCGCGTTCGCGACCTATGCGGCGGGCTTCGGGGCCAGGCCGCTGGGTGCGCTGATATCCGGCCACTACGGCGACCGGCTTGGCCGCAAGACGGTTCTGGTCGCCGCGCTGGTGGGCATGGGGGTGAGCACCTTCGCGATCGGGCTGCTGCCCACCTACGCGCAGGTCGGGCTGCTGGCTCCCGCGCTGCTGGTCGTCCTGCGGCTGCTGCAGGGGCTCGCGGTCGGCGCGGAATGGGGCGGTGCGGCACTGCTGTCGGTGGAACATGCTCCGCCGGGGCGGCGCGGGTTGTTCGGCAGCTTCACCCAGCTGGGATCACCCGCGGGCATGTTGCTGTCGACCGGCGTTTTCTACGTGACCAGGACCGTCACCGGTCCTGACGCTTTCCTCGCGTACGGCTGGCGAATCCCGTTCCTGCTCAGCGCCGTTCTCGTCGTCATCGGCCTGGTGATCCGGCTGCGGCTCACCGATGCCGAGGTGTTCACCCGGGTCAAGGAAGCCGGCGAGGTTGCGCGGATGCCGGTGTTGGAGGTGCTGCGCACCCAGCCGCGCGGAGTGGTGATCACCACCGGGCTGCGGATCTCGCAGATCGCCCTGTTCGTGCTGCTCACGACGTATTCGCTGACCTATCTGCAGGATTCGTCATCCGCCGGTGGCGGGGTCGGCCTGGCGGCGGTCCTCATCGCGTCGGCGATCGGGCTGATCACCACGCCGGCCTGGGCGATGCTGTCCGACCGGATCGGCAGGCGCCCGCCGTACCTCTTCGGTGCGATCGCCGGCGTGCTGGCGCTCGTGCTGTTCTTCCTCGCCGCCGACTCCGGTTCGCACGTCGCGATCGTCCTGGCGATCGTGTTCGGCGTGAACATCGCGCACGACGCCATGTACGGCCCGCAGGCCGCCTGGTTCGGTGAACTGTTCGACACCCGCGTGCGCTACAGCGGCGCGTCACTGGGATACTCGATCGGCGCCGTGCTCTCCGGCGGGTTCGCGCCGCTCATCGCGGCGTCCCTGTTGGTCGCCGGCGACGGCAGCCCGTGGCTGATCGTCGGGTACTTCGTCGTGCTCACCGTGATCACCGTCGCGGCCGCCTATTTCGCGCGCGAGACACACAAGGACGAGATCGGGGACGAGTGATGACCAGGATCTACCTGAACGCCTTCGACATGGCCTGTGTCGGGCACCAGTCCGCGGGCCTGTGGCGTCATCCGGAAGATCAGGGTTACCGCTACCGCGAGCTCGGCTACTGGACCGAGCTGGCCCGCACGCTGGAGGCCGGTGGGTTCGACGCGCTGTTCCTCGCCGACATCCTGGGCGTCTACGACGTCTACGGCGGTTCGCGGGATGCGGCGGTGGTCGACGCCGCGCAGTTCCCGGTCAACGATCCGACGCTGGCGGTCTCGGCCATGGCCGCGGTCACCGAGACCCTCGGCTTCGGTGTCACGGTGTCACTGACCTACGAGCAGCCCTACGCACTGGCGCGCCGGTTCGCGACGCTCGATCACCTCACCGAGGGCCGCGTGGCGTGGAACATCGTCACGTCGTATCTGGACAGCGCGGCGCGCAACCTCGGCCTGGATGCCCAGATCCCGCACGACGAGCGCTACGAGATCGCCGAGGAGTACCTCGAGGTCTGCTACAAGCTGTGGGAGGCGTCATGGGAACCCGGCGCCGTGGTCCGCGACGCGGACCGCGGCGTGTTCACCGATCCGGCGAAGGTGCACGACATCGAGCACAAGGGGCGCTACTTCAGCGTTCCCGGGCCGTTTTTGTGCGAACCGTCGCCGCAGCGCACCCCGGTGCTGTTCCAGGCCGGGGCCTCGCCGCGCGGTGTGCGGTTCGCCGCGGGGCACGCCGAGGCGGTGTTCGTCTCGGGTCCGACACCCGAGGTCGTTGCCAAACCCGTCAAGGCGCTGCGCGCCGCCGCTGCCGAGCAGGGCCGAGATCCCCGCTCCATCAAAGTCTTCACGATGGTCACGCCGATCGTCGCCGAAACGCACGACGAGGCCGTGGCCAAGCTGAACGAATACCGGAAGTACGTCAGTCCCGAGGGTGCGCTCGCGCTGTTCGGCGGCTGGACCGGTGTGGACCTGGCCGAACTCGGCCCCGATGAACCGCTCAAGTACGTGCAGACCGAGGCGAATCGGTCGGCGCTGGCGTCGTTCACCACGGCCGAGCGTCCCTGGACGGCACGGGAGTTGGCGCAGGAGATCGGTCTCGGTGGCCGCGGCCCGGTGCTGGTGGGCTCGGCGACCGAGGTGGCCGACGAGCTCGAGCGGTGGGTCGAGGAGGCCGACATCGACGGGTTCAACCTGGCCTATGTCACGACGCCGGGAACCTTCGAGGACTTTGCCCGCCTCGTGGTGCCCGAACTGCGCCGCCGCGGCCGGGTGCCCGAGCACGGTGAGCGGGTCACGTTGCGCGAGCGGCTCGGCGGCGCCGGGCCGCTCCTGGCCGCCGACCATCCCGGCGCGGCCTACCGGCCACCGGGGTGGTACTGAGCCAGACTGTGCCGTCGATTCGCTTGCCGCTCACGAGGTTTACCTGTCGGTGCTCGACCCGGACACCCCCGTCGTCGAACAGGCCCGCAAACAGGTCGAGATGGCCACACCCGTGCGCGAGGACCTCGGCGGCGCTGAGCCCGCCTACGATGGGCCCGTGCGCGCTGTTGTCTATTCCGCTGTCGGTGTCCTGCCTCAGGTGACGGAGGTGGCCGACCCTGAGTGCCCCGCGGATGGTGTGCTCGTCGCGGTCGCCGCGACCGGGCTGTGCCGGTCGGATTGGCACGCCTGGCGTGGCCACGACCCGGTCCGGTTGCCGATCATCCCCGGTCACGAGTTCGCCGGCGTCATCGCCGCGGTCGGTGCTGACGTCACCGGCTGGCAGGTGGGGGACCGGGTGACGACGCCGTTCGTGCTCGGGTGCGGCCGCTGCGAGTTCTGCGCGGCAGGCCAGGCGCAGGTGTGCCCGCACCAGGAGCAACCCGGTTTCACGCTGCCCGGGTCGTTCGCGCAGCTGGTCGCGGTGCCGCGTGCGGCCACCAACCTGATCCGGCTGCCCGACGCCGTGTCGTTCGTCGCGGCCGCATCGCTCGGTTGCCGGTTCGCGACCGCGTTCCGGGCGCTGGTCACCCACGGTGCGGTACAGGCGGGCCAGTGGGTCGCGGTGCACGGTTGCGGCGGCGTGGGACTGTCGGCGGTGATGATCGCAAAAGCGTTCGGCGCCAAGGTCGTCGCGGTCGACGTCACCGCCGACGCGTTGGCGGCCGCGCAGCGACTGGGTGCCGACGAGACTGTCAACAGCACCGAAATCGACGATGTGGCAACCGAGATCGTGCGACGCACCGACGGTGGAGCGCACATCGGTGTCGACGCCGTCGGCAATCCCACCTCGGCCGTGACATCGGTGGCGTCGCTGCGCCGCCGGGGTCGCCACGTGCAGGTGGGCCTGCTGTTCGGCGGCGACGTTTCTCCGGCCTTTCCGATGGACCGGGTGATCGCGCAGGAACTCGCGATCCTGGGCTCCCACGGCATGCCCGCCGCCGATTATCAGGCGATGCTGGATCTGCTCGCCGGCCAAGCGCTGCAACCGGAGCGGTTGGTGACCCGCCGCATCGGCCTCGACGACGCGCCGGGCGCGCTGGCGGGCATGGACAGTTTCGCGGGCTCGGGCATGACGATCATCGAACCCTAATTCCTTCGCGAGCAGACGCGAAAGTGCCTGTTAGCGCGCCAAAATGGGTACTTTCGCGTCTGCTCGCGCAAGGGAAGTTAGTGCAGGAAGGTCTCGGCGCTGTGGGCCAGATCGAGCAGCGGCTGCGGGAGTGCGCCGAGCGCGAAGGTGACGGCCGCGGTCACGGCGACCACCGCGGTCGACAGGGCGCTGGGCACCACGAGTTCGGGCGCATCGGCGGGCGGTTCGGTGAAGAACATCAGCACGATGACGCGCACGTAGAAGTACGCGGCGACGGCGCTGGCGATCACACCGACGATCACCAGCGGGATCGCACCACCCTCACCGGCGGCCTGGAACACCGCGAACTTGCTGACGAACCCACTGGTCAACGGGATACCGGCAAATGCCAGAAGAAACAGTGAGAACACCACGCCCACAATGGGATAGCGCCGTCCCAGGCCGGCCCACTGCGCCATCGACGTCTCCTCGTCGCCCGCGGCGTTGCGGATCAACCCCACGACCGCGAACGCGCCGAGCGTGCTGAACCCGTAGGCGAACAGATAGAACAGCGTCGACGACACCCCGGCCGGGTTGGCGGCGATCACACCGGTGAGGATGAAACCCGAATGCGCCACGGCCGAGTAGGCGAGCATGCGTTTGACATCGGTCTGCGTGACGGCGGTGACGGTGCCGACCACCATGGTCAGGATCGCGATCGCCCACAGCACCGGTCGCCAGTCGTCGCGCAGAGCGGGCACCGCGACGTAGAAGATCCGCAGCATCGCGCCGAACGCCGCGATCTTGGTGGCGGCCGCCATGAACGCGGTGATCGCCGTCGGCGCGCCCTGGTAGACGTCCGGGATCCACGAATGGAACGGCACCGCACCGACTTTGAACAGCACGCCGACGAGCAGCAGTGCGACGCCGAGCAGCGCCAGCGAGGTGCTGCCGCGGCCCGCCGAGACGGCCTCGGCGATACCTGACAGGGCCAGTGTTCCGGCCGCGCCGTACAGCATGGCCGCGCCGTACAGGAAGAACGCCGACGAGAACGCGCCCAGTAGGAAGTACTTCAGCGCGGCCTCCTGCGACAGCAGGCGCCGTCGCCGCGCGAGCCCGCACAGCAGGTACAGCGGCAGCGACAGCACCTCCAGCGCCACGAACATGGTGAGCAGGTCGTCGGCGGCGGGGAACAACAGCATGCCGCCGATGGCGAACATCGTCAGCGGGAAGACCTCGGTCTGCATGACACCGGACCTGGTGGCCAACTGCTCGGCGACACTGCCCGCCACCGCCGATGCCTGCGGGGTGAAACCCTCCAGACCCCTTGGCTCGCCGACGGATACGGTGGCCTTCTGGCGCTCGGCGATGAGCATGATGCCGAGGATGCCCACCAACGCGATCGTGGCCTGCAGGAACACCGCGGGCGCGTCGAGTGCGACGGCGCCGAGCACCGCGGGCCGTCCCGGGGTGCCGCGCAGGTCGCGTGCGACGAACACCGCCGCGACGACGGCGGCGACGAGCCCGCCGAGCGCGAGGGTGACCTGCAGCGGGTAGCGACTGGGCCGTGGTGCGAACGCCTCGATCAGCACACCGAGGATCGCCACGCCGAACACGATGAGCATCGGCGACAGCAGGCCGTATTCGACGCTGGGTGTGACCATGTCAGCGGGCCCCCTCTGCAATCGTCGGCGGCACAGCCGGTTCCGGATCGGTCTGTCCGATCGTGGTCAGCGTGTGCTCGACCGCCGGGTTGATCACGTCGAGTGCGGGTTTCGGGTAGATGCCGAGAACCAGCAGCAACGCGATGAGCGGTGCCACCACCGCGAGCTCGCGTGGCACGAGGTCGCGCACGGCGCCCTCACCGTCGGCCACGCCGTCGCGCACCGGTCCGGTCATCATCCGCTGATACGTCCACAGGATGTAGACCGCGGACAGCACCAGCGCGGTCGCGGCGAACACCGCCACCGCCGGGTACCGGGTGAATGTGCCGATGAGCACCAGGAATTCGCTGATGAACGGGGCCAGGCCGGGAAGCGACAGGGTGGCAAGGCCGGCGACCAGGAACGTGCCCGCCAGCACGGGTGCGACCTTCTGGACGCCGCCGTAGGAGTCGATGAGCCTGCTGCCGCGCCGCGACACCAGGAACCCGGCGATGAGGAACAAGGCGGCCGTGGAGATCCCGTGGTTGATCATGTACAGCGTCGACCCGGACTGACCCTGGCTGGTCATCACGAAGATGCCCAGGATGATGAACCCGAAATGCGATATGGACGTGTAGGCGATGAGCCTCATCACGTCGGTCTGCCCGATGGCCAGCACCGCGCCGTAGACGATCCCGATCGCGGCCAGCGTGATCACCACGGGGCGGAAGTAGGTTGACGCGTCGGGGAACAACTGCAGGCAGTAGCGCAGCATCCCGAAGGTGCCCACCTTGTCCATCACGGCCATCATCAGCACGGCCGAGGCCGGGGTGGCCTCCACGGCGGCGTCCGGCAGCCAGCGGTGAAACGGCCACAGCGGCGCCTTGACCGCGAACGCGAACATGAACCCGAGGAACAGGAAGTTCATGATCGCCGGGTTGACCACCAGCGCGCCGGACGAGACCGCCGCGACGATCTCCCTGAAGTCGAATGTCCCCGCCGCGAACGCGTCGCTGCCCGCGGTGACGACATACATGCCGATCACGGCGGCCAGCATGATCAGGCCGCCGAACAGGTTGTACAGCAGGAATTTCACCGCGGCGCGGGACCGGTTCTCGCCTCCGAACCCACCGATGAGGAAGTACATCGGTATGAGCATGGCCTCGAAGAACACATAGAACAGCAGGATGTCGAGGGCCACCAGCGACATGAACACCATGCCCTCGACCGCCAGGGTGAGCGCCAGGTAGGCCTGCACCGAACGGCCCGCCAGCCCGGTCTGTTTGCTCGCGTCGTTCCAGCCCGCGACGATCAGCAGCGGCACCAGCACCGCGGTGAGCACCACGAGGGCCAGGGCGATGCCGTCGACACCGAGGATGTAGCCCGTGCCGAATGACGGTATCCAGCGGTGTGATTCGACGAACTGGTACTGCTCGCCTGCCGGGTCGAATCCGAGCGCCACCACCGCGGTCACGCCGAGGGCCACCACCGACACCGCCAGCGCCAGCCACTTGGCGAGCGCGCGCTGGGGCAACAGGATCACCACCGCGGCGCCCACCACCGGCACCGCCCACAACACCGTCAGCCAGGGAAAGGTACTCACCACAGTTGCACCGCCAGGATCGCCGCCACCACCAGAGCCGTCCCTCCGAGCATCGACAGTGCGTAGGAACGGGCAAAGCCGGTCTGCACCTGCCGCAACCCGTCGGACAGCCGGCTCACCAACGCCGCCAACCCACCCGCGGTGCCGTCGACGGCCTTGTCGTCGACGGCGACCATGGCCGCGGTCAACGTCTGCCCGCCACGCATGAACACGGCCTCGTTGAACGCGTCACCGTAGAGGTCGTTGCGTGCGGCCACGGTCAGCGCAGAACCGGCCGGCACCTCCTCGGGCACTGCCTGCTGCGCGTACATGCGGTAGGCGACGACGATGCCGGCCGCGACGACCACCAGCACGATCGTGGTGACGACCCACACCGGGATCGCGTGGTGCGCCTCGTGCGTGCCGACGACGGGTTCCAGCCAACCCGACAGCGTCCCCCCGATGGCAAGCGCCCCACCGGACACCACCGACCCGATCGCCAGCAGGATCATCGGCCAGGTCATCACCGCCGGGGCCTCATGCGGGTGCGCGTCGGCTTTCCAGCGCTTCTCCCCGAAGAACGTCATGAGCATCACGCGCGTCATGTAGAACGCCGTGATACCGGCACCGAGAATCGCTGCGCCACCGAGGATCACGCCGCGGACGCCGCCCGCGCCGAGTGCGGCCTCGATGATGCCGTCCTTGGAGAAGAACCCGGCCAGCGGCGGCACACCGATGATCGCGAGGTACCCGAGCCCGAACGTCGCGAACGTGATCGGCAGGGCGGTGCGCAGGCCGCCGTAGCGGCGCATGTTGACCTCGTCGTCCATCGCGTGCATCACCGAACCCGCCCCGAGGAACAGGCCGGCCTTGAAGAAGCCGTGGGTGAGCAGGTGCATGATCGCGAATGCGTAACCGGCGGGCCCGAGCCCGGCCGCGAGCACCATGTAGCCGATCTGGCTCATGGTCGACGCCGCGAGCGCCTTCTTGATGTCGTCTTTCGCGCAACCGATGATCGCGCCGAACAGCAGCGTGACGGCGCCGACGATCACGACACCGGTCTGCGCGGTGGGTGCGAGGTCGAAGATCGGGCCGGACCGCACGATCAGGTACACGCCCGCGGTGACCATGGTGGCGGCGTGGATGAGCGCCGACACCGGCGTCGGGCCCTCCATGGCGTCACCGAGCCAGGACTGCAGCGGCACCTGCGCGGACTTGCCGCACGCGCCGAGCAACAGCAGCAGGCCGATGGCGCTGAGCGTCGCCTCGCTGAGCCCGGGTGCGGCGTCGAACACGCCCGCGAACGAGATCGACCCGATCGAGGCGAACATGATCATCAGCGCGATCGCCAGGCCCATGTCGCCGACCCGGTTGACGACGAAGGCCTTCTTGGCCGCCGTCGCGGCCGACGGTTTGTGCGACCAGAACCCGATCAGCAGGTATGACGCGAGGCCCACGCCTTCCCAGCCGGCGTAGAGACCCAGGTAGTTGTCGGCCAGCACCAGCAGCAACATCGCCGCCAGGAACAGGTTGAGGTAGGCGAAAAACCGTCTACGGTCCGCATCTTCGGCCATGTAACCGATCGAGTAGATGTGGATCAGCGACCCGACCCCGGTGATCAGCAGCACAAAGCACATCGACAGCTGATCGAGTTGCAGACCGAAGTCGACCTGCAGGCCGGCCACCGGCACCCAGGAGAACAACGCCTCGTGCACGGCGCGTTCCTCGCCGGTGCGGCCCAGCATCCCGGTGAACAGCACAACCCCGACGGCGAACGCGGCCAGCGACGCCGCACACCCCAGCAGGTGCCCCCAGCGGTCGCTGCGACGGCCGGCGAGCAGCAGGATCGTCGCCCCGGCGGCGGGCAGGGCGATCAGCAGCCAGACAGGTAGCCAGTCAGTTATCATCGCGCCCTTAATGTTTCAGCAGGTTGGCGTCATCGACGGAGGCCGAACGGCGGGTGCGGAAGATGGCCATGATGATCGCGAGGCCCACCACCACCTCGCAGGCCGCCACCACCATCGTGAAGAACGCCACCACCTGCCCGTCGAGCTGACCGTGCATCCTGGAGAAGTTCACGAACGCCAGGTTGGCGGCGTTGAGCATCAACTCGACGCACATGAACATGACGATCGCGTTGCGCCGCAACAGCACTCCCGCGGCTCCGATGGTGAACAACAGAGCCGAGAGGTACAGGTAGTTGTCGGGGTTCAACCGCGTCACCTCTTCCCGTTGGTTGCGCTGCCGACCGTGCGGTGCGGCAGGATCGTGCTCACCGACAGCGGGGAATCCGACCCGTCGGGCAGGCGGGCAGGCACGTCGACGGAGTTGTGCCTGGCGTACACACCGGGATTCGGCAACGGGGTCGGATGCCCGCCGGCCTGGAACCGTTCGATCGCCAGCTCGCGCTGGGTCTTGCGCCGTTCGAAGCGTTCCCGGTGGGCGAGCACCATCGCGCCCAGTGCTGCGGTGATCAGCAGCGCGCTGGTCAATTCGAACGCCCACAGGTACCGGGTGAAGATGAGCGCCGCCAACCCCTCGACGTTGCCGCCGCTGTTGGCTTCGGCCAGACCGCTGAACCCGGCGACCGACACGTTGCCGATACCCGCGATCACCAGGATCCCGAATCCGATGCCCGCGACGAGCGCCGCAACGCGGTGCCCCCGGATCGTCTCGACGAGCGACTCGGTGAGGTCGACGCCGATGAGCATCAGCACGAACAGGAACAGCATCATCACCGCGCCGGTGTAGACCACCACCTGCACCACTCCGAGGAACGGCGCGTCCTGCGCGATGTAGAGCACCGCGAGCGAAATCATGGTGCAGGCCAAAAACACTGCCGAGTACACGGCCTTACGTGCGGTGACCACCCCGATCGCCCCGATGAGCGCGACGGTGCCGACGATCCAGAACACCACGGCCTCGCCCGTGGACGTCCTGGCGCCCTCGGCGGCCAGCAGTACCAGGTCCGTGTTCATCGGGCGTCCTCGGCGCCGGAGGGCAGGGGGGTGACGGGGGAGATGTTGCCCAGGTAGTAGTCGTCGTCGGTGCTGCCCGGCGCCATGTCATGCGGCGGGGCCTGCATGCCGGGTTGAAGCGGCGCCAGCAGTTTGTCCTTGCCCCAGATCAGGTCGGACCGGTTGTCGTCGGCCATCTCGTAATCGTTGGTCATCGTCAGGGCGCGGGTGGGGCAGGCCTCGATGCACAGCCCGCAGCCGATACAACGCAGATAGTTGATCTGGTAGACCCGCCCGTAGCGTTCGCCGGGCGAATAGCGTTCCTCGGCCGTGTTGTCCGCACCTTCGACGTAGATCGCGTCGGCCGGGCACGCCCATGCGCACAACTCGCAACCGATGCACTTCTCCAAACCGTCCGGGTACCTGTTGAGTTGGTGACGACCGTGGTAGCGCGGTGCCACCGGGCCCGGTTTCTCCGGATACCCCTCGGTGATGGGCTTCTTGAACATCGAACCCAACGTGACCGCGAATCCGGCCAGCGCGTCGAGGAATTTAGGCATCAGCGGTCTCCTTCGTGCCGACGGTCGGCAACGGCGGCACCGGGTATGCCCCGGTGCTCTGCTGAGGTGGCGGCGGAACGGTCCTGCGCCGCAGGGATCTCCACAGACCCCACGCCAGCACCACGACCGCCAGCACGGCGGCGCTGACCAGCCAGGTGGCCCACCCCTGCTCACCGTGCTGGCGCAGGCTGCGGGTGATCGCGACGACCATGATCCACAGCAGCGACACCGGGATCAGCACCTTCCAGCCCAGCGCCATGAACTGGTCGTACCGCAGGCGCGGCAGCGTGGCCCGCAGCCAGAAGTACAGGAACAGGAACGTCCACACCTTGGCGGTGAACCACAGCAGCGGCCACCATCCGCTATTGGCACCGTCGATCAGGTTGAACGGGAACGGTGCATGCCAGCCGCCCAGGAACATCGTGGTGGCCAGCGCCGACACCGTGGTCATGTTGACGTATTCGGCGAGCATGAACATCGCGAACTTCAGCGACGAGTATTCGGTGTGGAACCCGCCGACCAGTTCGCCTTCGGCCTCGGGCAGATCGAAAGGCGCCCGGTTGGTTTCGCCGACCATCGACACGGCGTACACCAGGAACGACGGCAGCAGCAGGAAGACGTACCAGGTGTCGTTCTGCGCGGCCACGATGCCCGATGTCGACATCGTGCCCGCGTACAGGAACACCGCGGCGAATGACAGCGCCATCGCGATCTCGTAGGAGATCACCTGTGCGCTCGACCGCAGCCCGCCGAGCAGGGGATAGGTGGACCCCGACGCCCAACCGGCGAGCACGATGCCGTACACGCCGATCGACGTCACCGCCAGGATGTAGAGCACCGCGACCGGCAGGTCGGTCAGTTGCAGCGGGGTGCGGTGGCCGAACACCGAGACCGCGCCGCCCATGGGGATCACCGCGAACGCCATGAACGCGGGGATCACCGAGATGACCGGTGCGAGCAGATAGATCGGCTTGTCAACCCCCGCCGGGACGAGGCCTTCCTTGAGCGCGAGCTTGACACCGTCGGCCAGCGACTGCAGCAGGCCGGCCGGTCCCACGCGGTTCGGGCCGAACCGCATCTGCATGCGGCCCAGCAGTTTCCGTTCGATGAGGATCGCCGCGAGCACGGTCAACACCAGGAAGGCGAAGATCGCGACGGCCTTGGCGAGCACGAGCCACCACGGATCGTGGCCGAACAGTGTGGGGTCCGGATGTGTCATGACCCGGCTCCGATCGACACCACGGCGCCCGCCGTCACACCGAGACGTTGGTGCACCGCCGATCCCGGCGAGTTCATCGGCAGCCACACCACCCGGTCGGGCATGTCGGTGACGGCCAGCGGCAACGTGATCGCGCCGCGTTCGGTGCTCACGGTCACCGGCGCACCGTCGCGGGTCCCGATGTCCGCCGCGGTCGCGGCCGACATCCGCGCCACCGCTCGCACCGCGGTGCCGGCCAGGTGTGGTTCACCGTCCTGCAGGCGACCGGCGTCGAGCAGCATGCGCCAACTCGCCAGGACCGCCTGCCCCGGACCGGGTTCGGCGATCGCGGTGGGCGCCACCGCGGGTGCGGGGGAGCGGGTACCGTTCCAGGGGCCCAGCCGGGCGAGTTCGGAGTCGGCCGCATCGACGCCGGGCAGCCCGAGGTCGATGCCGATCTCGTCGGCAAGATAGTGCAGCACACGCAGATCCGGTATCGCGTTGGTCTGCAGCGACGGCACAAACGGCCGAGAACGCCCCTCCCAGTTCATGAACGAGCCGGCCTTCTCCACCACCGGCGCGGCGGGGAACACCACGTCGGCCAGTTCGGTGACGGCGCTTTCGCGAAGCTCCAGGCTCACCACGAACGGCGTGGTCTGCACCGCGGCCACAGCCAGCTCCGGGTCGGCGAGATCGCCGAGTTCGACACCGCCGATCAGCAGTGCGGCCAGCCGGCCGCTCGCGGCGGTGGACAGGATCGCGGCGGTGTCCCGCCCGGGTGTGTCCGGCAGCGCGGAGATGTTCCAGACGCGCGCCACTTCGGCGCGCGCGGCGGCGTCGTGCACCGGTCGGCCGCCGGGCAGCAGATTGGGCAGCGCACCGGCCTCGACCGCGCCGCGCTCACCAGCACGTCGCGGAATCCATGCCAGCCGTGCGCCGGTCGCCGTGGCCAGCCGCACTGCCGCGGACAGCGCACCCGCGCTGGTCGCGAGGCGCTCGCCGACCAGGATGACCGCACCCGGGGTGCGCAGCCGGTCGTCGTCGTGCAACCGGTCGAGTGCGGCGGCCTCGTCACCCGGCACGGTCGGCAGCAGGGTGCCCGCCAACTTGGTGAGTCCGCGGCGGCCCCACGGCGCCACCGACAGCACCCGCACGCCGTTCTTGCGAACGCCCTTGCGCAGGCGCAGGAACACGATCGGCGACTCCTCCTCGGGCTCGAACCCGGCGAGCAGCACCGTCGGCGCGTGTTCCAGTTCGGCGTAACGCAGGCCCATGGTCTGCCCGGCGACCTGGGCGGCCAGGAACTCGGCCTCCTCGGTCGAGTGCGGGCGGGCGCGGAAGTCGACGTCGTTGGTGTTGAGGACCATTCGGGCGAACTTGGCGTACGCATAGGCGTCCTGCACGGTGCACCGGCCGCCCACGAGCACCCCGGTGCTGCCCGCCGCGGCGAGCAGGCCGGTGGCGGCCACCGTGAGTGCCTCCGACCACGACGCGGGACGCAGCGCACCGCCGTCGCGCAGCATCGGCGTGGTGATCCGGTCACCGACCGTGGCGTACGTGAACGCCCACCGGCCCTTGTCGCAGTTCCACTCCTCGTTGACCTCGGGGTCGTCACCGGCCAGGCGGCGCAACACCTTTCCGCGCCGGTGGTCGGTGCGCTGCGCGCATCCCGACGCGCAGTGTTCGCACACGCTCGGGCTGGACACCAGGTCGAACGGGCGGGCCCGGAACCGGTAGGCGGTCCCGGTCAGCGCGCCCACCGGGCAGATCTGCACGGTGTTTCCGGAGAAGTACGACTGGAACGGTTTGTCCTGGCCGATGCCGACCTGTTGCAGCGCACCGCGTTCCATGAGGTCGATGAACGGATCACCGGCGATCTGCGACGAGAACCGGGTGCAGCGGGCACACAGCACGCAGCGTTCCCGGTCGAGCAGCACCTGCGACGAGATGTTGATCGGTTTGGGGAACGTCCGCTTGACGTCCTCGAACCGGGTTTCCGGCCGGCCGTTGGACATCGCCTGGTTCTGCAGCGGGCATTCGCCGCCCTTGTCACAGATCGGGCAGTCGAGCGGATGGTTGATCAGCAGCAGTTCCATGACACCGCGCTGCGCCTTGTCGGCGGCCTCGGAGGTGAACTGCGTGCGGACCACCATGTCCGGCATGACCGTCGTGGTGCACGACGCCATCGGTTTGCGCTGTCCCTCGACCTCGACGAGGCACTGCCTGCACGCGCCGACCGGGTCGAGCAGCGGGTGGTCGCAAAACCGCGGGATCTGGATGCCCATCAACTCGGCGGCCCGGATCAGCAATGTGCCCTTGGGAACGCTGATCTCGTGGTCGTCGATGGTCAGCGACACCATCTCGACCGGTGGGGTGTCCTTGGTCGGCTCGGCCAGCGTCACCGGCGTCCCCCTTTCCTTGCGGCGAGTGTGCGGTTTGGTACGCGGCACGCCGCGCGGACCGTGTGGAGGCGCACACTCGAGGTCATCGCTACACACCTGCCCCTTCGGTGGCCATCAGCGTCGAGGCGTGTGGATCGAACGGACACCCGCCGTCGAGGTGGGCCACGTACTCGTCTCGGAAATGTCTGATCGAGGACATGATCGGGCTGGCCGCGCCGTCGCCCAACGCGCAGAACGACTTTCCGAAGATGTTGTCGGAGATGTCGAGCAGCTTGTCGATGTCGGCCTGCGTGCCTGCCCCGGTCTCCAGCCGCGCGTAGATCTGGGCCAGCCAGTAGGTGCCCTCGCGGCACGGGGTGCACTTGCCGCAGGACTCGTGGGCGTAGAACTGCGTCCACCGGCGCACCGCGCGCACCACGCACGTGGTCTCGTCGAAGATCTGCAGCGCCTTCGTGCCCAGCATCGACCCGACCGATGCCATGCCCTCGTAATCCAGTGGCACGTCGAGGTGTTCGGCCGTCAGCAGCGGAGTCGACGACCCGCCCGGTGTCCAGAACTTCAGCTGATGCCCGGCCCGGACACCTCCGGCGTAATCCAGCAGCTCGCGCAGCGTGATCCCGAGCGGAGCCTCGTACTGGCCGGGCCGCGTGACGTGCCCGGACAGCGAATACAGGGTGAAGCCGGGGGATTTCTCCGAACCCATCGACCGGAACCAGTCGACACCGTTGACCAGGATCGGCGGCACGCTCGCGATGGACTCGACGTTGTTGACCACCGTGGGGCACGCGTACAGACCCGCCACCGCGGGAAACGGCGGCCGCAGCCGGGGTTGCCCGCGCCGACCCTCGAGCGAATCGAGCAGCGCGGTCTCCTCACCGCAGATGTATGCGCCCGCACCGGCATGCACGATCAGGTCGAGGTCGAACCCCGAACCGAGGATGTCGGTCCCGAGATAGCCCGCCGCGTAGGCCTCGGCCACCGCGGCCTGCAACCGCCGCAGCACCGGCACCACCTCGCCGCGCACGTAGATGAACGCATGTCTGGCCCGGATGGCGTACGCCGCGATGATGGCGCCCTCGACCAAGAAGTGCGGTGTGGTCAGCAGCAGCGGAATGTCCTTGCAGGTACCTGGTTCGGACTCGTCGGCGTTGATCACCAGATAGTGCGGTTTGGCGGCGGGACCGCCGGCGGGCTGGTCACCGCGCTCCTGCGGGATGAACGACCACTTGGTGCCGGTGGGGAATCCGGCGCCGCCGCGGCCCCGCAGGCCCGAATCCTTGACGAACGCGATGACATCGTCCGGGCTCATCGACAGGGCGCGCTGCAGCCCCTGGTATCCGCCGTGGCGGCGGTAGGTGTCCAGCGTCCACGGTTCGGGTTGGTCCCAGAACCGGCTGAGCACCGGGGTCAGTGGGGTCATGACGCCGATCCGTTCGTCTCGGGCGGTGTCGGGGCGGCCATACCGCGCTCACGGGCGAGCGTGAGGCCGGCCAGGGTGGCCGCGCCCGGCGTACCGCCGGTGGTGTTCGGATCGGTCGGGCCGGCCCCCAGACCAGCCAGGGTGCGGGCGGTTTCGCGGAACGTGCACAGCGACCCGCGCGTGGGTGCCGGTGGTGATCCCGACCGCAGACCGTCGACGAGATCGCGCGCGGACGACGGTGTCTGGTTGTCGTAGAACTCCCAGTTGACCATCACCACCGGTGCGTAATCGCATGCGGCGTTGCATTCGATGTGCTCCAAGGTGACCCGGCCGTCCGGTGTGGTCTGGCCCGGGTGGACACCGAGATGTTCTTCGAGCGCGTCGAGGATCGCGTCGCCGCCCATGATCGCGCACAGGGTGTTGGTGCACACCCCGACGAGGTAGTCACCGGTGGGGGTGCGGCGGTACATCGAGTAGAACGTGGCCACCGCCGTGACCTCGGCCTCGGTCAGCCCCAATTGCGCGGCGCAGAAACCGATCCCGGCCGGGGTGAGGTAGCCGTCCTGTGCCTGCACCAGGTGCAGCAGCGGCAGCAGGGCCGAACGTGGTTCGGGATAGCGCGCGATGATCTGTTCCGCGTCGACCCGCAGGGTCTCGACGACGTCGTCGGGATACGTCGCGGGTCCGCTGATCGGCGGACCCGCTTCGTCGGGCCGTTGGCCCAGTTCCAGGAAAACCTCACTCATCTGTCCACTCCGCCCATCACCGGATCGATCGACGCCACCGCGGCGATCGCGTCGGCCACCATGCCGCCCTCGCACATCGCCGCAACCGCTTGCAGATTCGTGAACGACGGGTCGCGGTAGTGCACGCGGTAGGGTCGGGTGCCACCGTCGGAGACCATGTGCACGCCGAGTTCACCGCGCGGAGATTCGACCGCGACGTACACCTGTCCCGGCGGGACCCGGATGCCCTCGGTGACCAGCTTGAAGTGGTGGATCAGGCCTTCCATCGACTTGCCCATGATCTTCGCGATGTGCTCGGGCGAATTCCCCAGACCGTCGGGCCCCAGTTTCAGGTCGGCCGGCCACGCCAGTTTCTTGTCGGTGATCATCACCGGGCCCGGCTTCAGCCTGTCCAGGCACTGCTCGACGATCTTGACCGACTCGTGCATCTCCTTGACCCGGATGATGTACCGGCCGTACGAGTCGCACCGGTCGTCGGTGATGACGTCGAACTCGTAGTTCTCGTAACCGCAGTACGGTTGCGATCTACGAAGATCGTGGGGCAGTCCGGTGGACCGCAGGATCGGTCCGGTGATGCCAAGCGCGATGCAGCCGGTGAGGTCCAGGTAGCCGACGCCGACCGTGCGGGCCTTCCAGATGTGGTTCTCGTTGAGCAGATCCTCCAGGTCCTGCAGGCGTTTCGGCAGCAGCTCAACCAGGTTGCGCACCTGGGCTTCCGCTTCGTCGGGCAGATCGGCGGCCATTCCGCCGGGGCGGATGTAAGCGTGGTTCATCCGCAGACCGGTGATCGACTCGAACACCCGCAGGATCTCTTCGCGTTCACGGAACCCGTAGAACATCGCGCTCATGGCGCCCAGTTCCATGCCGCCGGTGGCCAGCGCCACCAGGTGCGACGAGATCCGGTTGAGTTCCATCAGCATCACCCGGATGACGCTGGCCCGCTCGGGGATGTCATCGGTGATGCCGAGCAGTTTCTCCACACCCAGGCAGTACGCCGTCTCGTTGAAAAACGGTGACAGGTAGTCCATCCGGGTGACGAACGTGACACCCTGTGTCCAGTTGCGGAACTCGAGGTTCTTCTCGATGCCGGTGTGCAGATAGCCGATGCCGCAACGGGCCTCGGTGATGATCTCGCCCTCGATCTCCAAGATCAGCCTCAGCACCCCGTGGGTGGACGGATGCTGCGGACCCATGTTGACCACGATCCGTTCGCCGGCCTGCGCCGCGGCGCTCGACCGGGCGGCGGCCACCACCTGTTCCCAGTCGTTGCCGCCGACTACGACAACCTTCTCCCCGCCGTCGGGCGGGACCGTCGATGTACTCATCAGCTGTAGGACCTCCGCTGATCGGGCGGCGGAATCTGGGCGCCGTGGTACTCCACCGGAATACCGCCCAGCGGATAGTCTTTGCGCTGCGGATGGCCGACCCAGTCGTCGGGCATCTCGATGCGCGTCAACGACGGATGCCCGTCGAAGATGATCCCGAAGAAGTCGTAGGTCTCCCGCTCGTGCCAGTCGGTGGTGGGGTAGACGGCGTACAGCGACGGGATGTGCGGATCGGCGTCCGGCGCCGCGACTTCCAGTTGGATGCGGCGGTTGTGGGTGATCGACATCAGCGGGTAGACGGCATGCAGTTCGCGCCCGGTGTCCTCCGGGTAGTGCACGCCGCTCACCCCGAGGCACAACTCGAACCGCAGTTGCGGGTCGTCACGCAATACGCCTGCCACCGCGGGCAGTTGCACCCGGCTGACCTCGACGGTCAACTGATCGCGGTAGACGACGACCCGTTCGATCGACATCGCGTAGCGTTCCTCGCCGAGCATCTCGGCCAGACGGTCCATCACGGCGTCGAAATAGCCGCCGTACGGGCGCGGGGAACTGCCGGGAAGCGCCACCGGACGCACCAGGCGCCCGTACCCGGACGTGTCGCCGGTGCCCCGGCTGCCGAACATCCCTCGGCGCACCGCGATGATCTCCGGATCGTCACCGCGGGGCGAGCCGTTGGTGCCGTTGGCGGATCCGTTGGAGGTGCTCACCGCAACAACCCCTTGAGTTCGATGGTCGGGGGTATGGCGAGGGCGGCCTGCTCGGCCTCGCGGATGGCCTCCTCGCGGTTCACCCCGAGCGGCATCTGCTGAATCTTGTCGTGCAGCTTGAGGATTGCATGCAGCAGCATCTCGGGACGCGGCGGGCACCCCGGCAGGTAGATGTCCACCGGCACCACGTGGTCGACGCCCTGCACCACCGCGTAGTTGTTGAACATGCCACCCGACGATGCGCAGACCCCCATGGCCAGCACCCATTTCGGTTCGACCATCTGGTCGTAGATCTGGCGCAGCACCGGTGCCATCTTCTGGCTCACCCGGCCCGCGACGATCATCAGATCGGCCTGCCGTGGTGTCGCGGAGAATCGCTCCATGCCGAACCGGGCAATGTCGAAGCGCGGTCCGGCGGTTGACATCATCTCGATCGCACAGCAGGCCAGCCCGAACGTCGCGGGCCACAGCGAACCTTTACGGACGTATCCGGCAACCGTCTCGACCGTCGAAAGCAGGATTCCGCCGGGCAGACGTTCCTCTAGTCCCAATTCAGGCCCCCTCGCCGCCAGACATAGGCGTATGCCACGAACACGGTGAGCATGAACAGCAGCATCTCGATCACCGCGAACAGGCCCAGGCTGTCGAAGGCCACCGCCCACGGGTACAGAAAGACGATCTCGATGTCGAACACGATGAACAACATCGCCGTCAGGTAGTACCGCATCGGTATGCGTTGGCCGGTGAGTCCCGCCGCGACGGGCGGCAGGGGGTCGATCCCGCATTCGTAGGCTTCGAGTTTCGACCGGTTGAACCGCCGTGGGCCGATCACGAGGGCGATCCCTACGGATACCACGGCGAAAACGGCCGCGATCGCCCCCAGAACCAGGATTGGCGTGTACACATTCATACGCGCGGTCGCTCCCTCGGTGGGCTGTCCATGTGAGCTAACCCACAGCCTAGCGAGCTTTGCGGCCGGTGCCACATATTTTGGTTAGTATCGTTTCTTAACGGGGCAGTGGACGACTGCCGCTGTTTCCGTGCCGCGAACCGTCAACGGCGGCAGCGCTTTTCGCTGGGAATTCGCTGAAACTACTGGGCGGGTGCGCGCAGCAGCGACACGACGGCGTCACTCAGCCGGATCGGGTCGATCGGATGCGAGACGGCCGCCTCGGCGCGCGACCACTTGGCGAGCCAGGCGTCGTCGGCGCGCCCGACGAGCACCAGGATCGGCGGGGAGCCGTCGATTTCGTCCTTGACCTGCTTGGCGACACCCATACCGCCGGCCGGGGTGGCCTCGCCGTCGAGGATAGCCAGATCGAATCCGCCTGCGTCCAGGTGAGAGATGACCATGGGCGCGGTCGCGACGTCGAGGTACTCGATCTCGGGGAGTTCCGGGTGGATCCGTTTGCCCAACGCGAGCCGCACCTGCTCACGGGTGCGCGGATTGTCGCTGTACACCAGGATGCGCAGCGGCGCGGAGCCGGCCATAGGCCGATGTTACTGGCTGCGGCCGGTCCTGTCGGAGAAGTCGGTGAATTCTCTTGCGCCGCTTCAGGCCCGGGTGAACACCAGCTCGGCCGAGACGTCGGTCGACGTTCCCACCATTCCGACCATGTTGCCCGACACCCCGAAATCACGTCGATCCAGCGTGCACCGGCCCGACACCCGCAGGGTGCCGTCGCCGGGAACGTTCACCTCGACCGGTAGGCGCAACGGCCGGGAGGTGCCGCGCACGGTCAGCGTCGCGTCCAGCAGCGCCCCGTCGTGCGCGGGCTGTGCGCCCGTCACCTCGACGGTGATCTCGGGGTGGCTGTCGGCGTCGAAGAAGTCGGCCGAGCGCAGATGTTCGTCGCGTTTGCCGATACCGGTGCGCAGCGAGGCCGTGCGGATGACGACCCGGCCGGAGATACCGTCGTCGGTCACCGTGCCCGAGCCGCTGACCTCGGTGAACGTCCCGTTCACTGGCATCAGCCCCCACATCGTCTTGGTGCGGAACCGCACCGTGGACCGCTCAGGAGCCAGGGCCCAGTTGCCGGTGCTCGCGGTCAAGACCGTCTGCAGAGTCGTCATGGCGCCTCCCGTTCGCTGCGATCAGCTTGCCACCTGATCGAGCAGCGGTGCGATGTCTTTGGGGTCGAAATATTCGTCGATGCGGGTGATCAGGCCGTCGGCGCGCACCTTGATGACGATGCAGACCCGCAGGTCGACCCGCGCGCCGGCGCGGCCGGTCGCGTGCACGACGTGCTGCTGCACGAAGCCGCCGTCGAAGAACTGCCGTTCCAGGATCTCGTAGCGCCGCTCGGCGGTGGCCTCGATGAACCAGTCGATCACACGCAGCGCGCGGGCCCGCTCGTTGTCACTGGGATCACCGGAATGCCACACCCTGATGTCATCGGACCACAGGGCGGCGACGGCGGCGCGGTCGCCGCGCTCGATCGCGCCGAACAACCGGTTCGCGACATCGTCGAGCAGCGCAACGTCGATCACGGCCATCGCACACACCTTCCTCGGGGCTTGACCTGAAGAGTTGTTGAGGTTGAAGACTCGGATGCATGGATACGACACCGCCACGTGAACTCTTCGATGACGCCTACATTTCCCGAACCGCGCCGTGGGTGATCGGCGAGCCGCAACCCGCGGTGATCGAGTTGGAGCGCGCCGGCGGCTTCCGCGGCCGGGTGCTCGACGTGGGTTGCGGCGCCGGGGAACACACGATCCTGCTGACACGCCGGGGATATGACGTCCTTGGCATCGACTTCTCGCCGCACGCCATCGACATGGCGCGGCAGAACGCCGAGCGATGCGGCGTCGACGCGCGGTTCGAGGTCGGCGACGCGATGGCGCTCGGTACCCGCGGCGGCTACGACACCATCCTCGACAGCGCGCTGTTCCACATCTTCGACGACGCCGACCGGCAAACCTACGTCGCGAGCCTGCACGCCGGATGCCGCCCGGGCGGCACGGTGCATGTGCTGGCCCTCTCGGATGCCGGGCGCGGATTCGGTCCGCAGGTCAGCGAAGACCAGATCCGTGGCGCGTTCGGCGGCGGCTGGGAACTCGAGGCGCTCGAGACGACGATCTACCGCGGTGTGGTCGGCCCGGCGCATGCCGAGGCCATCGGGCTGTCGGTGGGCACGCAGGTCGACGAGCCCGCCTGGCTGGCCCGGGCGCGTCGGCTCTGACCTGCGGTTACGGCGCGTCATAACCGGGGTGGGCGACGTCGAGGCGGCTTTTCACCAGGGCCCGCAGGCACGCCGTCACCTCATCGGGCCGGCCGTCGAGGTCACCGGCGCGGATTGCCGCGGCGAACGCGGCCTCGTCGTCGAAACCCAACCTGTTCATGGCCGAGAGCGCGTCGACCGGTTCGGCGGCGAGCAGTTCGCGTTCGACCATCCGCAACGCGTTGGCCGCCACCCTGGCGTGGAAGTTGACCGCCCCGGCGTTCGCACCGCCGGGCGCCGTCGCCGCGCGCACCTCGGTGTCGAGGAATTCGGCGACCGCGGCCACCAGTTCGGCCGCCGTCGGCCTGCCGTGCCCGCCGGTCATGAGGCGCCCCCGTCCAGCAACGTCAAGATGTCCCATTCGGTTTCGCAGACGCGGCGGCCGATGGTCGCCAGTTCCACCGAACGTGTCCGGCCGCTCAGGTGCCGCTCGGCCTGATACCGGCAGATCACGCCCCAGCGCAATGTCGCGAGCACGAGCCACCAGCGGATCGCCGCGCGGTCGAGGGTCATGCCGCTGGCGTCCTCGTAGGCGGTCAGGAAGCTCTCGATGCTGCCCAGGCCACCTGCCGCCAGATCCTCCGGTGCGCCGAAACGCCATGCTCGGATACAGAACCACGCGAGGTCCTCGTAGGCCTCGCCGATGTGCACCAGTTCCCAGTCCAGCACGGCCGCCAGGTCCGCGCCTTCGACGATCAGGTTCCCCATCCGGAAATCGCCGTGCACCAACCGCGGTGGCGACGCCGGTGGTCGGTTGGTAGCCAGCCACCGGAAGGCCCACTCGAAAGTCGCTGTGGTGTCACCCATCTCGTCGAGTTGATCACGCCACTGATCCACCTGGTCCAGTTCGGTCAGGCCGATGCCGGAGGGTGGTTGGGCGCGGTGGATGGCGGCCAGCGCCTCTGCGCACTGCGTGAGCAGCCTCGCCCGTCCCGCGTCGTCGAGTTGCCGCTGGATCCGGCGCACGATGGTCTCACCGGGCACGAAATCGCACACCAGATATGGATTGCCCAGTGCCGCAGGGGAATCGTCGGCGACCAGCACGCGGGGTACCGGGGCGCCGGCCGCGGCCGCCGAACGTAGTGCACCGGCCTCCAGCTCCATGCCGGCGTGCAGCTCGTCGGGCGGGCCGGCGCGCAGGATCAACGCGCGGCGCTGTGAGGCCGTCACCGCCTCGAACGACCACGTGGTGCGGCTGGCCCCGCCGGTGAGCTCCCGCAGCTTCTCGACACTCACGTCGGCACCGAGCACCGGGGTGAGTACGTCGGTGAGCCGGTCGCTCAGGGCGACGACACCTCGCACGTCGGGGGCGGTCACTTCTTCGCCCTGCCGAATCCGAACAGCCGCTGGGCCACCCGGCGCATCTGGATCTCCTCGGCGCCTTCGGTGATGCGGTAGCGGCGGTGGTGGCGGTAGATGTGCTCGAACGGTTCATGCCTGCTGTAGCCGATGCCGCCGTGCACCTGCATGGCGCGGTCGGCGGCCTCGCACACCAGGCGGTTGGCGCGGTAGTTGGCCATCGACACCTTGTCCGACACCTCCATGTGGTGGTTGGCGTCGAGTTGCGTTGCCGCGTAATAGACCAGCAGGCGGACCATCTGGGCCTCGGTCTGCAGTTCGACCAGCGGCCACTGCACGGCCTGGTTGACCGAAAGTGGCTTTCCGAACACCTCACGCTCGCCCGCGTAGGCCACCGCGCGGTCGATGCAGTACTGCGCGGCCCCCAGGCTGCTCGCGGCCTGCCGGATCCGGTTCTCGTGCAGGAAGGTCTGGCCCACCTCAAGTCCGTGGTCGACCTCACCGAGCACCGCGTCGTCGGGCACCCGCACATTGGTCAACTCGACCTCGCCGTGATCGGTGGGCATGTTGAACGTCCACCAGTAGAACGGCACGTGGCAACCGGGGGAGTCGGTGGGCACCAGGAACGCCGTGATGCCGCGGGCCTGCCCGCGTTCACCCGAGGTGCGGGCGAAGATCAGGTCGTGGGTGGCGCGGTGCACGCCGGTGTTCCAGCGCTTGGCGCCGTTGACGATCCAGCCGTCACCGTCGCGCACCGCGGTGGTCTCCAGCCAGGTGGCGTCCGAGCCGTGCCGCGGTTCGGTGAGACCGAACGCCATCGACCGCTCGCCGGTGATCATCGCCTCGACCCATTCGGCCTTCTGGGCCTCGGTGCCGAACCGGTCCATCATGATGACCTGGGGGAAGTTCCCGACGATCGAGGACTCGTCCTGCAGATCGTTGTGCAAACCGAGACCCTTGTGGGCCAGGTGTTCCCGGATGACGGCCATATCCAGATTGGTGCCGTCGCGCCCGCCGAACCGCGCGGGTAACCCGTAGCGCAACCACCCCGCTGCGTCGGCGCGCCTGCGCATCTCGGCGAGCAGGTCCTCCCACTCCCGCCGGGGGACACCGCCGTTGTCCCAATCGGTGCGTGCATGTTCACGGCGATGGTCGAAGAACTGGATGTTCTCGCGTTCCAGCGGCTTGATCTCGGCCTCGATGAACTCGTCCATCTCGGCGAGCAGATCCCGAAGATGCTCGGGGAGGGTGAAATCCACGTTGATCTCCTTCAGAAGCCGTACAGGGTTTTCTTCCAGATCGTCGCGAGGGTGGTGATGGCTTCCCGGTCGTCGAGCTCGACGCCGAGCCCGGAGGAACCCACGAACACCGTGGTGAAGTTCTCGAACAGCAACGCGATCGCCGCGCCGATGTGCTCGGGCACCAGCCCCGCCGCGTGTCCCTGCTCCTGGGCCCGGCGCACCGAGGCCACCACGATGTCGATGCCGAACTTGCGGAAACTGTTCTGTACGTCGGCGAAACGCTGCTGCGTGGCCGCCAGCTGCGCCACCGCGATCATGATGCCGATGTTCTGTTTGAACATGTTCCAGTATCCGGTCACCACCGACGTGAAGAACTCAGAATCGTCCGGGGAGTCCGGTAGTTGCAGGTTCAGCCCGGACGGCTCGACGACATCGTGCAGGAACGACTCGGCCAGTGCGGCCAGCAGATCTTCTTTGTCGGCGAAATACCGGTAGAACACCGCGGGGCTCTTGCCCGCCGCCGCCGTGATGTCGGCCAGTGTGGTGCCGTGAAATCCACGTTCGGCGAACAATTTCCGAGCGGCGAGCTCGATCGCCGTTCGGGTCTGGCGGCCCTTCGAGCCCAGCTCACCGGATGCCATGGTGGCTAGCCCGGTAGCCGGTCGCCCGCGCGTAACAGTGCGCTCGGCAGGTCGTGCCCGACGGCGCGTTGGGCGACGCGGGCGGCCTCGATCGCCGCGTGCAGGTCGACGTCGACCCCGATGTCGCTGTCGCGCAGCAGGTATACCAGGTCCTCGGTCGCGATGTTGCCGCTGGCGCCGGGTGCGAACGGGCACCCGCCGAGCCCGCCCACCGAGGCGTCGAGCCGGGTGATACCTGCCTGGACCGCGGCATACGCGCTGGCCAGACCGGCTCCGCGGGTGTTGTGGAAGTGGGCGCCCAGCGGCAGATCACCGATCAGCGGGCGCACCTGCCCGACCAGCGTCGTCACGCGGCGCGGCGTCGTGGTGCCGATGGTGTCGGCGATGGCCAACCGGTCCACGCCGTATCCGACCGCCGCCGAGACGATGTCGAGGACGCGCTGCGGATCGGTGGGGCCGTCGAACGGGCAGTCCCAGGCGGTCGCGATGATGACCTCGACCGAGGTGTCGCTGTCATGGGCGATCGCGACGATCTCGGCGATCTGCGCGGTGGCCTCGGCACTGGAACGGCCCACGTTGGCGCGGCTGTGGCTGTCGGCGGCCGACACCACGTACTCGATGGAGTGCAGACCGGCGGCGATGGCGCGCTTGGCGCCGTTGGGGCTGGCCACCAGCGCGGAGAACTCGACGTCGGGGAATCGCGGCAGCTGCGCGGCGAGTTCGGCCGCGTCGGCCAACGCCGGGACCTTGCTCGGTGAGACGAACGCCGTGGCCTCGACCTCGCGCACCCCGGTTGCGACGATGGCCTCGAGGATTTCGACCTTGGCCGACAACGGAATCGGCCGTTCGATCTGCAGGCCGTCGCGCAGGCAGACCTCACGGATGTCGACGTGGGCGGGCAGGTTCATCACAGCACCCCTTCGTCGTGCAGCGCCTGTAACTCTTCGGCGGTGTGTCCCAGCAGCCCGCGGTAGATCTCGTCGTTGTGCTGACCGGGCCGCGCGGAGCCGGCGTTGCGGATGGTTCCAGGAGACTCCGACAGTACCGGGACGATGCCGGGGCCCTTGATGGTGCGCTGCACCCGCTCGTCCCAGTGGTCGGCGATCATGCCGCGGGCCTGCAGTTGCGGATCGGTGACGACCTCGGCGACGGTGTTGATGGGCCCGGCGATCACGCCGGCGTCCGACAGCGTCGAGATGATCTCGTCGGGTTGGCGCTGCGCGGCCCAGTCCCCGATGATTTTGTCCAGCTCGTCCTGATTGCGTCCGCGCGCACCGTGATTGGAGAACCGTTCGTCCTCGGCGAGTTCGGGGCGGCCCATCGCCGCACACAGTCTGCCGAACACGGTGTCCTGGTTGGCCGCGATCACCACCCAGCTGCCGTCGGCACTCTGGTAAATGTTCGACGGCGCGATGCCCTCAAGACGCGTTCCCGACGGCCCGCGCACCACACCGCCCACGTCGTAGTCGGGGATGGTGGATTCCTGGATGGCCAAGCAGGATTCGGTGAGGGCGGTGTCGACCACCTGTCCCTCACCGGTGATGCTGCGGCGGTACAGCGCCGCGAGCGCCCCCTGCGCGGCGAACATCCCCGCCAGGCTGTCACCCAGCGACAGCGCCAGCCGCGGCGGCGGCCCGCCCGGGAACCCGTTCATGTGCCGCAACCCGCTGACCGCCTCGGCCACCGAGGCGTAGCCGGCCTTGCCCGCGTCCGGTCCGGTCTGCCCGTACCCGGACACCCGCACCAGGATGATGCCCTTGTTGCGGTGCCGCAGAACGTCGTAACCCAGATCCCACCTCTCCAGGGTGCCGGGCCGGAAGTTCTCGACGATGATGTCGGAGCGGTCGACGAGTTCGAGGAACAGCTCGCGCCCGTTGGCTCTGCGCAGATCGAGCGTGACGGTTTTCTTGTTGCGGGCGTGCACGGTCCAGAAGAAGTGGTGCCCGTCGAGTTCGGCCTGGCCCCATGTGCGCAGCGGATCAGGCGCGCCGGGTAGCTCGATCTTGATCACCTCGGCACCCATGTCGCCGAGCAGCCGCCCGGCGAACGGGCCGGAGATCAGCGTGCCGAGTTCGAGAACCCGCACCCCGTCGAGTGCTCCTGTGCTCACCGTGCCGAACCTCCGGTCGTCGCCTGCGCGACCGGCACCGAAAACCCGTGCCGGTGCAGCCAGTCCGTGCAGATTCCGACGGCCTGGCGCAATGTCTCGCGTTGATCCGGGCCCGCGTAATAGTGGTTGGCGCCGGGGATCTCGTACATTTCCTTGTCGGGGTGGCCGATGGCCTCGAACAGGCGCCGGGTGTGACTGGGCGTGCACGCGTCGTCGGCCAGGTTGCCGATCACCAGCGCGGGCACGGCGATGTCCGGACCGGCCTTGACCGCGTCACCGTTGGCGTCGTCGTAACTCCACTGCGACAGCCAGCTGCGCAGCGTGCAGAACCGCGCCAGGCCGACGGGGGAGTTGTTGACCACCTGCGGATCTCCCAGATAGCACGTGCCGGGTTTGCGTTGGTTGGGATCGACGGTCGGGTCGAGCCAGCGCGGATCGGCCATGGTGCCGTGCACGACGAACGCGAACTCGTCATCATGACGGCCCGCGGCCTTGAGTTCGGCGAGTTTCTCCTTGACCCACTTGGTGATCCGCCGGTTACGTGCGATCTGCGCGGCACGGTAACGCTCCAGGAACTCCGGTGTGTAGGGCGGCCGGTTCGGATTGTCGGGGTTGTAGAGGTCCAACTCGGGATCGCGTCTGCTGGGATCGGACTCGTCGAGAATCGACGCGTCGAGCCACTCGGTGAGGGTGCCGTGGCGGCTGATGTGCGCCGCGAGCAGCATGATGCCGTCGGCCGGGATCAGGCCCAGCTTGGTCAGATCGGGGCCGTCACCGGACGGGCTCGCGGTCACGGTCGGGTTCTGCGCCTGCTGCTGATAGAACACCGAAAGCGAACCGCCACCACTCCATCCGGCCAGCACCACCTTGGAGTAGCCCAGCCGGTTCTTGGCGTCCTTGATGCACTCGCCGAGGTCCTCGACCACCTTCTCCATCAGCAGCGCCGAGTCGGTACCCCGGAACCGGCTGTTGCAGTAGATGACGTGGTGGCCCGCGCGCGCCAGACCGTTGATCATCGGCAGGTAGGCCCCGCCGCCGATCGGGTGCATGAAAACCAGCACGGTGTCCGACGGCGTGTCGGCGGGTTTGAGCAGGTGGCTCTCCAGCACCACGAGGTCGGCGACGCCGCCGTAGACATCGCGCACCGCCGAGTTGTTCCGGTAGGCGATCAGATACGGGACGCGTTCGTACTCGTGCCTGACGGGTTCTCGGGTGGTTGTCATCTAGTGCTGCCCCAAATCGTTGGCGAGGATCTCATCGGACGGGATGAGCCGGCGGCGGGTGTCGATGGAGATCACCTTCCAGTCCACGCGGTCGAACTCGTCGAACGTGCGGCGGGCCCGCTCGCGGGCCTTTTCCGGGGCGCCGTGGTGAACACCTTGCGGCGCATGCGAGATCAGGCCGGGTGGCATCGGGATCCCGTACAACGATCCGCCGTGGAAGAACGCGATCTCGTCGTAGTCGACGTTGCGGTGGTACCACGGCGTGCGTTCGGTGCCCGGCACCGATTCGGCGGGCTTGGGCAGGAAGTTCATCACGTAGACGCCGGTCGCCTGCATGAACAGGTGCACGGTCGGTGGCAGGTGCACGCTGTCGGAGGTGACGACGTTGTAGTCGGAGATGTTGAAGGTGAAGGCGAAGTTGTCCCCGCGCCAGCCTTCCACGTCGAGCGGATGGTGTCGGTAGTAGAGAGAGGTGGTTGCGGCCCCGGCTGTCTCGGCGTGGATGAGCCGGACCTCGTACTCACCGTCGGTCTGCGGGCCGGTGCCGTCGTCGATGGGCTGCGGTTCGGGGATCACGGCCTGCGCCGGGTCGAACGGGAAGTGCCTGCCGAGCGTGCCGGGCGGGGGCACCCGGAATTCGTCGGTGGCCTGGATCATCAGCAGCGTGGACTCGTCTCGCGGCACCTGGCGCCACGTGCACGCTTTCGGGATGTAGATCCAGTCGCCCGTGCGGTAGTCCAGCGGGCCGAACTCGGTCTCCAGCGACCCCGAACCGGTGTGCACGAACGACAGCAGGTCCCCGTCGACGTAGCGGACGTAGAACGGCATCTCCTGGCTGCGACGCGACAGCAGTACCTGGCAGTCGGCGTTGTGGAACAGCCGCATCGGCAGGCCGCGCGCGTCGGTGGCGTCGGCGGGTTTGAGCTCCGAACTCAGTACGTCGGTGGGGCGCAGGGGACCGACGGTGCGGTAGGCCGTCGGGTCGCTGCGCCGGTACATGACGGCGGTGCGCCCGGTGAACCCGCCGCGGCCGAGTTCGTCGTCTTTGAGGCCGTCCAGGTTGGCGTGAAGGCGCCTGGGCGTCCTGCCTTTGCGCAGCTGGATGAACGATTCCATGAGGTGGCTCCGATGGGCGAGGGACCGTGGCGGCGAAACCTGAAACTGACGTTACTTTTATCTTGGAGCCACGGCAATACCTGACTTCGACCGTTGTCAGATCGGCTCACAGCAGTCCCGCCGCGCGGAACATCCGGTCGTAGATCTCGCGGATGACGGGTTGTTTGCGCGCGTTGTAATCCATCACGTGTCCACCGCCGGGCACGGCAGCCCGTTTGGCGGCCTCGTACCGTTCACGGTCGTCGGGATGGGCGCACAGCCAGTCGCGGAACATCCGGTGACGGATCACCTCGGGGCAGTCGGGCCCGAACACGTGCAGGTTCACCCGTGGCACGTCGAGATTCAGGCACCGGTGCTGATGCCAGTCGGGTTCGCGCACCGTCAACCGGTAGCCGAGGTCCGTCAACGCCGGGACGTATGCCGCCTCGTGGCGCGGATCGTCGACCGTGAGATCGATGTCGATCACGTCCTTGGCGGCCAGGCCGGGGACCGACGTCGACCCGACGTGCTCGAGGTGCAGCGCAGTGGGGCCCAGTGCGGTACGGATCGGCGCGGCGAGCGCGCGGTAGCGCGCCGGCCACTCGGGGTTGTAGGCGACGATCTCGACGGGCACCGGCGGGGGAGGCCCCTCGACCCAGGGGTTTGCGTCGGGGTTGGGCACGTGGTGCCGGGTGATCTCTACGGCGGTTCGGTCGGCGCTGGCCATGTCCGCCACGCTAGGTCCTCGAGCCGACCGCGTCGGATGATCGCGGTGGCGCGCCCCGTTCGGCCGGGGGTGTCACGAATTCGTCAGTAATGGCCGACGACTCCGTGCAGCCGGATGGTCGGATCCGTTTTCCCGGCCGGGGAGATTTCCATACGTTTTGGTTTGGTCGTCGGCCGGACGAGGGAAAACGCACTCATCGATCAGGGAACGGCGTCGATCGGATAACCCTCTGGATACTGGTTGTGAACGCAATGATCACGGAAGACGTCCTACTTATGGGTGCCCACATGGGCGCGCACCGATTTTGACACGTGTTTTACCTGGCAGATCGCCTGAACGTCCGACTGAGGAGAAAAGAACGTCATCGCAGGGAATTTCCAGAAGCGCAGCTCGGCGGCGCGTCGCGGGTTTTCCCTCAAAGCAGCCCCATGATTTACTCATGGACGCACAACAGAATCTCTCGGTCCGCTCAGAGGCAACCGGACTCCATCGAGCGGGCGCGGGATCGCGGCGACCAAATCGCGGCGATGTCGCACGTGATCGACGATCCCCAGTGGGCGTATATGACCGGAATACGGATGGACTCGCAGTATGACCTTCATTGACAAGATTCGTGGCCATTGGGCCCGCCGGTTGACGGTGGCGGCCATGGCAGCACTGCTGCTGCCTGGCTTGGTCGGCGTTATCGGCGGCTCGGCGACCGCGGGAGCGTTCTCCCGGCCCGGTCTGCCGGTCGAATACCTGATGGTCCCATCACCGTCGATGGGCCGCGACATCAAAGTTCAGTTCCAGAGCGGTGGACCCGGCTCGCACGCGGTGTACCTGCTCGACGGCCTGCGCGCCCAGGACGACTTCAACGGCTGGGACATCAACACCAACGCGTTCGAGATGTTCCTCGACTCGGGCCTGTCGGTCGTCATGCCGGTCGGCGGCCAATCCAGCTTCTACAGCGACTGGTACCAGCCGGCCTGCGGCAAGTCCGGCTGCGTCACCTACAAGTGGGAGACCTTCCTGACCAGCGAGCTGCCGGAATGGCTGGCCGCCAACCGCGACGTCGCCGCGACCGGCAACGCAGCGGTGGGTCTGTCGATGGCGGGTTCGGCCGCGCTGATCCTGGCGGCTTACCACCCGGACCGGTTCATCTACGCGGGCTCGATGTCGGGCTTCCTCAACCCCTCCGAGGGCTGGTGGCCGTTCCTGATCAACATCTCGATGGGTGACGCCGGCGGCTACAAGGCCAACGACATGTGGGGTCCGACGGAGGATCCGAACAGCGCCTGGAAGCGCAACGACCCGATGGTGCAGATTCCGCGGCTCGTCCAGAACAACACCCGTATCTGGGTCTACTGCGGTAACGGCCAGCCCAACGAACTCGGCGGCGGCGACCTGCCCGCCACCTTCCTCGAAGGGTTGACCATCCGGACCAACGAGACCTTCCGCGACAACTACATCGCCGCGGGCGGCCACAACGGTGTGTTCAACTTCCCGAACAACGGCACGCACAACTGGGCCTACTGGGGCCGCGAGCTGCAGGCCATGCTGCCGGACCTGCAGCGGGTGCTCGGCTGAGCCCTGCCACACACGAAATCGCCCAGAACACAGGATGTTCTGGGCGATTTCGGTTATGCGGTTCTTAGAAGCCGCCGGCCACCTTCACCACCGCACGTCCGGCATAGCGGCCCGCGCGGACCTCGTCGATGACGCTCACCACGTCCTTGACGTCGACCTCGTGTGTCAGCTCGTCGAGGTGACGTGGTTTGAGGTCGCCACCGAGTTTCTCCCACAGCGCGCGGCGCGCACCGATCGGCATCTGCACCGAGTCGATGCCCAGCAGCGCCACACCGCGCAGGATGAACGGCATCACCGTGGTGTGCAGCGCGGCCCCGCCGGTGAGCCCGCTGGCCGCCACCGCACCGCCGTACTTGAGGGTGCTGAGCACGTCGGCGAGCGTGGCGCCGCCGACGCAGTCGACCGCCGCGGCCCACTGCGCGCGGGCCAGCGGGCGCGGCTTGGCGTCCGAATCGGCGGGCAGCCTGCCGATCACCTCGGCCGCTCCGAGAGCGCGGAGCTCGTCGGCGCGGTCGGCCTTACCGGTCGACGCCACCACGTGGTAGCCGAGCGCGGACAGCAGGTCGACACTCACCGAGCCGACCCCGCCGGTCGCACCCGTCACCACGACCGGACCATCGTCGGGCGTGATGCCCCTGGCGGTGATGGCCTCGACGCTCATCGCAGCGGTGAACCCGGCGGTGCCGATCGCCGCGCCCTCCCGCGGCGACAGCGCACCGAGCGCGACGACCTGATCGGCAGGCAGGCGGGCGTACTCGCTGTAGCCGCCGTGGTGGCCGGTGCCGATGTCGTAGCCGTGCGCGAGCACCAGATCGCCCACCGTGAACTCCGGCGACTCGGACGCGACCACCTCACCGGTGAGGTCGATGCCGGGCACCACCGGATATTCGCGTACCACACCACCTTTGGGGGTCAGCGCGAGCGCGTCCTTGAAGTTCACGCTGGAGTACAGCACACGGATGGTGACCTCACCCGGCGGCAGTGCGGAGAGCTCAAGGGTCTGCACCGCGGCCGCGATGCTGTCACCGTCGGTCCGTGCCACCAATGCCTGAAACGATTCCATGCCCCTCACCATATCCCTGGCGAGCAGACGCAAAACTGCCCAAAATCGCACGGTTTCGTGCAGTTTTGCGTCTGCTCGCGGGAAGGGGCGCGGGGCGGGGTTACTTCAGTTCGGCGGAGCTCAGGCCCAGCAGGCGGCGGGCCACCACGAGCTGCTGAATCTGTTGCGTGCCCTCGAAGATGTCGAGGATCTTCGAGTCACGCGCCCACTTCTCCAGCAGGGTCTGTTCGGAATAGCCTGTGGTGCCTGCCATTTCGACGGCCTTGAGGGTGATGTCACTGGCCACCCTGGCGGCCTTGGCCTTACCCATCGAGGCTTCTTTGGAGTTGGGGATGTTGTTGTCGGCCTGCCACGCCGAGCGGACCGTCAGCAGGTAACCGGCCTCCCAGTCGGCCTCCATCCGCAGGAATTCCGCGGCCGCGGCGCTCTGGGCGTGGGCCGGCTTGTCGTAGGAGATCTCGACACCGGCGTCGGTGAGGATCGCGCGCAAATCCTCCAGCGCGGCGCGGGCGATGCCGACGGCCATCGCCGCGACGATCGGCCTGGTGTTGTCGAAGGTCTCCATGACCCCGGCAAAACCCTTCTCCACGTGGATTTCCGGGTCACCGAGCAGGTTGTCCTTGGGGATGCGGGCGTTCTCGAAGCGGATCACCGCGGTGTCGGAGGCCTTGATGCCGAGCTTGTGTTCGAGCCGCTCGACGGTGACGCCGGGATGCTCACGCGGCACGATGAACGACTTGATCGCCGCACGGCCCAGCGACTTGTCGAGCGTCGCCCACACCACGATGTGGGTCGCGCGCGAACCCGCGGTGACGAAGATCTTCTCGCCGTTGATCACGTACTCGTCGCCGTCGAGCACCGCGGTGGTCGACACGGCCGCCGAGTCGGAGCCGAAGCCCGGTTCGGTGATGGCCATTGCGGCCCACACGTCCTTGCCGAGCCGTTCGAGTTGCTCGGGGGTCGCGACCGAGGAGATGGCCGCATTGCCGAGACCCTGGCGCGGCACCGACAGCAGCAGCGCCACATCGCCCCAGCTGATCTCGAGGGCGTTGAGGAGCGCGGACATGTTGGCGCCGTTGACCGTCGACTCCTTGCCGGAGCCGTTGGCGTCGTCGCGGAACGCCTCGGCGCCCGCGAACGAGATGGTCTTGGCGCTCGAGATGCCCTCGAACAGGTTGGCCAGGGTGTCGAGCTCGACGGGGTAGGCGTGCTCGGCCAGGTCGTACTTGCGCGAGATGGGCCGCAGCATCTCCGCGGCGCCCTGATGGCCCTTCTCGACGACTGCCTGAAGCTTGCGGGGCAGTTCCAGATTGATTGCCATGATCGGTCTTTCGCTCGTAGCTCGACGGTTGGATCTCGACGGTTAGATGACGACGACGCCCTCGGCGACGCCGATGGCCCGCAGATCGCGGTACCAGCGCTCCACCGGGTGCTCCTTGGTGTAGCCGTGGCCGCCGAGCAGCTGCACGCCGTCCAGGCCGATCTGCATGCCCTTGTCGGCGCCGAGCTTGCGGGCCAGCGCGGCCTCCCTGGCGAACGGCAGGCCCTGCTCGGCACGTGCCGCACCGCGCCAGGTGATCAGCCGGAGGCCGTCGAGCTCGATGGCGATGTTGGCGCACATGAACGCCACCGACTGCCGGTGCGCGATCGGCTCACCGAACGCGTGGCGCTCCTTGACGTAGGGGATGACGTAGTCGAGCACCGCGTGTGAGGTGCCGACGGCAAGCGCGGCCCAGCCCAGGCGGGCCAGGGCGATCGCCTCGGAGTAGTCCTGATCGGTGGCGCCGTCTTCGCCCAGGCGCGCGCTCAGCGGCACCGACACGTTGTCCAGCTCGATCTGCCCGAGCGCCGCGGCCCGCAGACCCATGCTGCGGTCGGCCTTGACGGTCAGGCCCGGTGTCGACGCCTCGACGATGAACAGCGCGGGCTTGCCGCTCAATTGGGCCGCGACGACGAACAATTCGGCATCGGCGGCGGCCGGGACGAGCGACTTCACGCCCGAGAGCCGGTACCCGCTCGGGGTGCGCACCGCGGTGGTCTTGAGCTCGGTGGGGTCGAACAGCGCGTGCGGTTCGGCGATCACGACGCTGGACTGCGGGACGTTGTCGCCTGCGTACTCCTTGAGGTAGGTCGCCTGCTGATCGGCGCTGCCCCAGTGCGTCAATGCCGACGCGACGCCGCCGGGCGCCAGGATCGGCAGGGCCAGGCCCATGTCGCCGTACGCCAGGGCCTCTGCGACCAGGGCGTTGGTGGTCGTCGAACGGTGCTCGGCGATGCCGTCGAAGTCCTCGGGCACGTGGACCGCCGTGATGCCCAGCTCGGCGGCCTTGGCGATCAGATCCGGGGGATAGGTCGCGGTTTCGTCGGCGTCGTGGGCGGCCGGGCGCAGGATCTCGGCGGCGAACTCGCTGACCGTCTCGACGATCATCTTCTGGTCGTCGTCGGGCGTCAGGTCGAACAGGTCTGACCCTTTTTCGGGCCGATGGCCCTCAAGCCGGGTGGGTGCCTTGCCGAGTCCCTGGATGCGTTTGAACTGCCGGGTGGTCGCGCCCGCGGTCGAAAAGACTTGCTTCACACCGTATTTCAGGCCGCGGTTGAGCGGGTCCCGCAGGCCGTAGCGGTCCAGCCATTCCTGCCCGACGATCGGGGTGATCAGCGCAAGGCCGATGTCGGTCGCGGTCCGCTTGTGCTTCTGCAGGCCGACGGCGCTTTCGTGGCCGGAGCGCTTGGGACGGGTTACGGAGCCGTTCTTGGACGGCAGGGTGTTGGTCATTGTCAGCTGCCTCTGTTGGTCGTGGCGACGCTTCTGAACGCTATCTTACTCCAGAGTAAGATAGCGTTCACCTGTTACCAACCTCACAGCCGCCGGACGCTCCCGACCCGGGCTCAGCGCACGGACAGCCTGCTCACCACGGCGTCGTGCAGCATTCCGTTGGTCGCCAGCGCGCTGCCGCCGTGCGGGCCGTCGGTGCCATCGATGCTGGTGAACTTGCCGCCGGCCTCGCGGATCAGGATGTCCAGCGGCGCGATGTCCCACAGCTTGACCTCGGGTTCGCAGGCGATGTCGACCGAGCCCTCGGCGACCATGCAGTACGACCAGAAGTCGCCGTAGGCCCGCACCCGCCACACCGCGTCGGTCAGTTCCACGAAGCGCCCGCGGCGGTCGTCCCAGCCGGTGGTCAGGTCCGAGTAGGACAGGCTCGCCGCCGACAGGTCACTCACCCCCGACACCGCGAGCCTGCGCGCCGTGCCGTTGAACGAACCGAACGCGCCCTGCCCGTCGGCGGCCCACCAGCGGCGGGCCAGCGCGGGGGCGCTGACCACCCCGACGGTGGGTACGCCATCGGTGAGCAGCGCGATCAACGTGCACCACACCGGCACGCCGCGGACGAAGTTCTTGGTGCCGTCGATCGGGTCGATGACCCACTGCCGACCCGCCGAAGCCGTTGTGCCGCCGAACTCTTCACCGAACACGGTGTCGCCGGGTCGGGCCTCGGCCAACGCCGCGCGCAGCGCCTCCTCCGCGCCGCGGTCGGCGTCGGTGACCGGGGTCAGATCGGGTTTGGTCTCCACCCGCAGATCCAGTGCGCCGAACCGGTCCATGGTCAGGGTGTCGGCCTGGTCGGCCAGTTTCAGGGCGAGTGTCAGGTCATCTGCGACGGTGCTCATGGCTGCAGTCCTACCATGGCGGGGTGTGGGAATTCGGCATGCTGTTGTTGCTGGTGGGCGCTCTGGCGCTGTTGCTGGCCCCGTTGATCATGCGCCGCCGCGGCATCCGAGGTGAACTCGCGCACGGCACCCTGCTGGTGACCGGCGTGAGCCCACGGCCCGACGCGACGGGGGAGCAGTTCGTCACCATCACCGGCGTCATCAACGGGCCGACGGTCCGAGAACATGTCGTGTATCAGCAGATTACCGTCGACGTGAACGACTGGCCCAGCATGGGTGCGTTGTTCCCGGTGGTCTACTCGCCGAGCAATCCCGACAAATGGGCGTTCGCGCCGCCGGAGCAGCCACACGAGGCGCCGCACGAGCCGCCGCCGGTGTAGTCCACCGAGCGCGAGGACATCAGCCGTGGCCCACGCGCAGCAGCTCGGCCACGCTCGCCAACTTCACCCTGGGCCTGCCGGTCGGCTCGCCCGCGGCGCGCTCGTAGTCGTCGATCAGCTTCCAGTGATCACCGGTGACGACCTTGGGCTGGCGCTCCAGCAGCCAGGCCGCGAGCCGCTCGCCGTGGTCGGGTTCGCGCCCGGGCAGATCGGCCGAGCCGAGATCGTCGAGCAGCGTGTTGACGGTGTCCTGCGAGTCCTTTTTGTTGCTGCCGATCACGCCGGACGGGCCGCGTTTGATCCAGCCCACCACGTATTGGTTGGAGCTGCCGTCGATCCGCCCGTCGATGTGCGGAATCGTGCCGGAACGGTCGTCGAACGGCAGGCCCGGCGTCGGCACGCCGCGGTAGCCGACCGCCCGCACCACCAGTTGAGCGGGCAACTCCTCGCGGTCGCCGGTGTCCTTGGCCACCATCCTGCCGTCGGCACCGCGCACAAGTTCATTGCGCCCCAACACGATCGATTCGACCCGGCCCTCGCCGCGCAACTCGATCGGTGAGGTGAAGAACCGGAACACGATGCGCCGCTTGGCGCCTCGCGGCTCTTTCTCGGCGTACCCGCGCAGCACCTTGATGTTCTGTTTGGTGGTCTTGCCCGCGGCTTCCAGATCCTCGTCGGTGATGGCGGCGAAATCGGCCGGGTCCAGGATCACATCGACGTCGCCCATGCCCTCCATCTCGCCGAGTTCGCGCAACTCCAGCGTGGTGAACGTGGCCTGCAGCGGACCGCGCCGCCCGATGACCACCACCTCTTCCACGCCGCGCGCGTCGAGCATCTCCAGCGCGTGGTCGGCGATGTCGGTGGCGGCCAACGCCTTCGGGTCGCTGACCAGGATGCGTGCGACGTCGAGCGCCACGTTGCCGTTGCCCACCACCACGGCGCGCCCGCCGGAGAGGTTCGGTGCCATCTCACCGAAATGCGGATGCGCGTTGTACCAGCCCACGAAATCCACCGCCGCGACGCTGCCGGGCAGCTCCTCACCGGGGATGTTCAGCGCGCGGTCGGACTGTGCGCCGACGGCGTAGACGACGGCGTCGTACCGTTCGGCGAGTTCGGCGGGCTGGACGTGTTCACCGACCCGGATGTTGCCGAAGAACCGGAAGCGCGGGTCGTTGGCCGTCTTCTCGAACTGGGCGCTGATCGACTTGATCTTCGGATGGTCGGGCGCGACGCCGGAGCGCACCAGCCCCCACGGGGTCGGCAGCATCTCGAGCATGTCCACTCGGACATCGCGGTCGGGTTGGGAATCGGCAAACTTCAGCAGCGATGCGGCAGCAAAGAATCCGGAAGGTCCTGAGCCGACGATCGCTACGTGATACGGGCGCATACGGTGCCTAACTGAGCTCGACTGGAAGCCATCTTTCACTCGTCCTGCCACGCGCAAGGGGCTGTCGCGACGTGGGAGGACGGGGTACACCCGATGCTAAACGCGGATTCGCAACCCTGCGGGAGGTCGCGAGAAACGCCGGTCAGCTGTGGCCGGGTAACCTGAACTTCCGTGGATCCTGACCGTCAAGCAGAAATCGCCGCACTCGACACCACCCTGACGACCGTGGAGCGGGTGCTCGACGTGGACGGACTCCGTAACCGCATCGAACAGCTCGAGAAGGACGCGTCGGACCCGAACCTGTGGGACGACCAGACCCGGGCGCAGAAGGTGACCAGCGACCTGTCCCACGCGCAGAACGAACTGCGCCGGGTCGAGGATCTGCGCCGGCGCCTCGACGACCTGCCGGTGCTGTACGAACTGGCCGCCGAAGAAGGCGGCGCGGACGAGGTCGCCGAGGCCGACGCCGAACTCGCCAAGCTGCGCGAGGACATCGAGGCGATGGAGGTCCGCACCCTGCTGTCGGGTGAGTACGACGAGCGCGAGGCCGTCGTGACGATCCGGTCCGGCGCCGGTGGCGTCGACGCCGCGGACTGGGCCGAGATGCTGATGCGGATGTACATCCGCTGGGCCGAGAAACACGACTACCCCGTGGAGACCTTCGACACCTCCTACGCCGAAGAGGCAGGTATCAAGAGCGCGACCTTCGCCGTGCACGCGCCGTACGCCTACGGCACGCTGTCGGTCGAGCAGGGCACCCACCGGCTGGTGCGGATCAGCCCGTTCGACAACCAGAGCCGGCGCCAGACGTCGTTCGCCGACGTCGAGGTGCTGCCCGTGGTGGAGACCACCGACCACATCGACATCCCGGAGAACGACATCCGCGTCGACGTCTACCGCTCCAGCGGTCCAGGGGGCCAGTCGGTCAACACCACCGACTCCGCCGTCCGGCTGACCCACATCCCCACCGGTATCGTGGTGACCTGCCAGAACGAGAAATCGCAGCTGCAGAACAAGGTGTCGGCGATGCGGGTGTTGCAGGCCAAGCTGTTGGAGCGCAAGCGTCAGGAGGAGCGCGCCGAGATGGACGCGCTCAAGGGCGACGGCGGCAGTTCGTGGGGCAACCAGATGCGGTCCTACGTCCTGCACCCGTACCAGATGGTCAAGGACCTGCGCACCGAATTCGAGGTGGGCAACCCGGCCGCCGTCCTCGACGGTGACATCGACGGATTCCTGGAGGCAGGAATCAGATGGCGTAACCGAAAAGATGACGAGTAGCAGTCCGTCGGCAACCGTTCTCGCCTTCGCGGTGGCCGACCGCTGGCACAACTTCTGGCACGGCGAGATCGGCGTGTGGATCCTCACCAAGGGGCTGCGGATCGCGCTGCTGCTGATCGGTGGCCTGCTCGCGGCGCGGTTCATCAACTGGGCCGCGCAGCGCGTGGTGCGCCGCATCGACGAGGAGTACCAGGAGAGCAATCAGCTGGTGCGCTCGGAGAGCGCCAAGCACCGCCAGGCCGTCGCGTCGGTGATCTCCTGGGTGTCGGTGGCCCTGTTGTTCGTCATCGTCCTGGTCGAGGTGACCGACGTGCTCGCCGTTCCCATCGCCTCGCTGGTCGCGCCCGCGGCGGTGCTGGGCGCCGCGCTCGGTTTCGGTGCGCAACGCATCGTGCAGGACCTGCTCGCGGGCTTCTTCATCATCACCGAGAAGCAGTACGGGTTCGGTGACCTCGTGCGGTTGACGATCGGCGCGAGCAACGAGGCCGAGGGCACGGTCGAGGACGTCACCCTGCGCATCACCAAACTGCGGTCCAGCGAAGGGGAGATGTACACCGTCCCCAACGGGCAGATCGTCAAGGCTTTGAACCTGTCGAAGGACTGGGCACGCGCGGTCATCGACATTCCGGTTCCGGTGAGCGTCGACCTCAACATCGTCAACGATGTCCTCAACGACGTCGCCGAACGGGCCACCGAGGACACCGAGCTGTCCCGGCTGGTGCTCGACAAGCCCCAGCTCATGGGCGTGGAGAGCATCGGGGTGGACACCGTGAACCTGCGCATGGTCGCGCGCACCCTGCCGGGCAAACAGTTCGAGGTGGGCAGACGGCTGCGCGTGCGGGTGATCCGCGCGCTGCGCCGCGCGGGCGTGGTCACCTCCTCGGACGCGTCGGTGGCGGCCGCGGGCGACATCCTGCACCCGACAGCCGTGGCCGAGGCGCAGCACACCGCCCCCCAGGAGCAGAAGAAGTGAAAGTCGACCTCAACCGCGTGACGGACGCCGCCACCCGGTTCTGGCGCAGCCGCGTCGGCAGGTTGCGCACGTCGACGGTGGTGCTCACCGTGGCGTTCTTCGCGTTGTGGTGGGTGCAGCAGAACTACCAGCCCGAGGTGGTGCCCGCCCAGGCGCCGCAGGTGGTGCCGCCGGGTTTCGTGCCCGACCCGGACTACACGTGGGTGCCGCGCACCAACGTCGAGGCGCCGCGCACGACGACTCCGACGACGACCACCACCACGACGACCACCGAGCCGTCGCCGACCCCGCTGACGCCGACGACGACCCCGACCGGTCCGCTCGGCCCCGACGACACCACCAGCCCGACGAGCCCCACGACCACGTCGCCCGGTCCGCAGACCACGGTCGTGGACCCGGACGGTCCCGGCATCCTGCCGCCGATCACGCTGCCGGTGCTGCCCGGCGCGGCACCCGCGCCGACACCGTTGCCTGAGCCGGCATCGTCGCCCGCGCCGACGCCGCCTGGTCTGCCGCAATAGCGCGTGGCTCGGCGCACGCGCTCGCACCGCTACACTGGCGTGCCGTGATGATCACCCTCGACCACGTGACGAAGCAGTACAAGTCTTCGGCGCGCCCAGCCCTCGACGACGTCTCGTTGAAGATCGACAAGGGTGAGTTCGTCTTCCTCATCGGCCCGTCGGGATCGGGCAAGTCGACGTTCATGCGGCTGCTGCTGGCGGCCGAGACCCCGACGTCCGGCGACGTGCGGGTGTCGAAGTTCCACGTCAACAAGCTGCCCGGCCGCCACGTCCCGAGCCTGCGCCAGGTGATCGGCTGCGTGTTCCAGGATTTCCGTCTGCTCCAGCAGAAGACGGTGTTCGAGAACGTGGCCTTCGCGCTGGAGGTGATCGGCAAGCGCGCCGACACCATCAACCGGGTGGTGCCCGACGTGCTGGAGATGGTGGGTCTGTCCGGCAAGGCCAACCGCCTACCCAGTGAACTCTCCGGTGGCGAGCAGCAGCGGGTGGCCATCGCCCGCGCGTTCGTCAACCGGCCGCTGGTGCTGATCGCCGACGAGCCCACCGGCAACCTGGACCCGGAGACCAGCAAGGACATCATGGATCTCCTCGAGCGGATCAACCGCACCGGGACCACCGTGGTGATGGCCACCCACGACCATCACATCGTCGACTCCATGCGTCAGCGGGTCGTCGAACTCGAACTCGGCCGGCTGATCCGTGATGAGCAGCGCGGCGTCTACGGAATGGATCGCTAAGTGCGCTTCGGCTTTCTCATCAATGAAGTTCTGACCGGACTTCGTCGCAACGTCACTATGACCGTGGCGATGGTCCTCACCACGGCAATCTCCATCGGGCTGTTCGGTGGCGGCTTGCTGGTCGTGCGGCTGGCCGATCAGTCGCGCGAGATCTACCTGGACCGGGTGGAGAGCCAGGTCTTCCTCACCGACGACATCTCGGCCAACGACCCGACGTGTGACTCGGATGCGTGCAAGGCGCTGTACCGCAAGATCGACGACCGCGACGACGTGCGGTCACTGCGGTTCCTCAACCGCGAACAGGCCTACGACGACGCGATCAAGAAGTTCCCGCAATACAAGGACGTCGCGGGCAAGGACGCGTTCCCGGCATCGTTCGTGGTCAAGCTGGTCGATCCGGAGAAGCACGAGGACTTCGACAAGGCCATGATCGGCCAACCCGGCGTGCTCAACGTGCTCAACCAGAAGGAGCTGATCGACCGGTTGTTCGCGGTCCTCGACGGCATCAGCAGCGCGGCGTTCGCGGTGGCGCTCGTCCAGGCGATCGGCGCGGTGCTGCTGATCGCGAACATGGTGCAGGTGGCCGCCTACACGCGGCGCACCGAGATCGGCATCATGCGTCTGGTCGGTGCGACGCGCTGGTACACGCAGCTGCCGTTCCTCGTCGAGGCGATGCTCGCCGCGCTCATCGGTGTCGTCCTCGCGATCGTCGGATTGATCGTGGTGCGGGCGTTGTTCCTGGAGAAAGCGCTGGACCAGTTCTATCAAGCCAATCTGATCGCCAAGGTCGACTACGCGGACATCCTGTACTACAGCGCGCCATGGATGTTGTTCCTCGGGCTCGCGATGTCCGGTATCACCGCGTATGTGACGCTGCGGCTGTACGTACGTAGGTAGTGGAGACGACGTGACCAAGAAGAGCGCCTCGAGCAACAACAAGGTGGTCGCCACCAACCGCAAGGCGCGACACAACTACGCGATCCTCGACACCTACGAGGCCGGGATCGTGTTGATGGGCACGGAGGTCAAGAGCCTGCGCGAAGGGCAGGCGTCGCTGGCCGACGCGTTCGCGACGGTGGACGACGGCGAGATCTGGCTGCGCAACGTCCACATCGCCGAATATCACCACGGCACCTGGACCAACCACGCGCCGCGGCGCAACCGCAAGCTGCTGCTGCACCGCAAGCAGATCGACAACCTGATCGGCAAGATCCGCGACGGCAACCTCACCCTGGTGCCGCTGTCGATCTACTTCACCGACGGCAAGGTCAAGGTCGAGCTGGCGCTGGCCCGCGGCAAGCAGGCCCACGACAAGCGCCAGGACCTCGCCCGCCGTGACGCCCAGCGCGAGGTGATCCGCGAGCTGGGCCGCCGAGCCAAGGGCAAGATCTGATCGGACTGGTCCTGGCGCTGGCGTCGGCGCTGGGATACGGGGTCAGCGATTTCGTCGGCGGGCTGGCGTCGCGCCGCGTCGCCGCGCTGCGGGTGGTGCTGGTGTCCTACCCGATCGCGATGGTGGCCCTGGCCGTCATCGCGGTGATCGTCGGCGGGGACATCTCACAGGCAGGGGTGCTGTGGGGCGTGTTGTGCGGGGTGTCGCAGGCGTTCGGGGTGTGGTGGTTCTACGCCGCGCTCGGATCCGGCCCGATTTCGGTTGTCTCGCCGCTGACGGCGATCCTGGTCGCGGCCCTGCCGGTCGGTGTCGGCCTGGCGTTGGGGGAGCGGCCCGGGGTGATCGCCGCCTAGGGTGTGGTGGTCGCCCTGGTGGCGGTGGTGCTGGTCAGCCGGGAAACCTCCGATGAGCCGCTTGCGCGAAGAGCAACAGACACCGATGAAGATGTGAAGGAGCACCGGTTCACCCCGACCGTGGCGTGGCTGACCGTCGGCTCGGGCCTGGCGTTCGGGCTCAACTTCGTGCTGATCGACCAGGCGCCGGTGGAGGCGAGGCTGTGGCCGCTGGTGTTCGCCCGCGCCTCGGCGACGGTGCTGGTGGTCCTCATCGCGGCGGTGAGCCGCAACCTGAGGCCGCCGTCGGGCAACCCGCTGCGGCTCGCGGTGCTCGCGGCCTTCCTCGACGTGGGGGCCAACATCGCGATGCTGCTGGCGCTGCAGGCGTCGCTGCTGTCGCTGGCCGGGGTGTTGATGTCGCTGTACCCTGCGGCGACGGTGCTGCTCGCGATCGTGGTGCTGCGGGAGCGGGTGTCACGCTGGCAGGCCGTCGGCATGGTGCTGGCGCTGGCCGCGGTCGCGATGATCGCCGCAGGTTGAGTCGCCGTATGCCCTTCGCCGAGTGTGCAGCCATGGCGAGATTTCGCCGATTTTCTCGCCGACGATGCACACTCGAGGCGGCGGGATTAAATGGGTGGAACTCGGCGTTGCCGAACACGTATCATGGGTAGTCCTGCCACGGCAGGAGTGTTGATTCACAACTGAACAAGGGGCTGAACGGTTTCGACTTCGAGCATCGAATCAAGGGAAGCGTGCCGGTGCAGGCAAGAGACCACCGTAAGCGTCGTTGCAACCAATTAAGCGCCGATTCCAATCAGCGCGACTACGCCCTCGCTGCCTAAGCGACGGCTGGTCTGTCAGACCGGGAGCGCCCTCGGCCCGGACCCTGGCATCAGCTAGAGGGACCCACCCATGAGTTCGGTCGCGGAACTCATGGGGACATCAAACAGCGACTGGGATCGTCATCTCGGCTTGTTCGCGTGACCGGGAGATCCGAGTAGAGGCATAGCGAACTGCGCACGGAGAAGCCTCGAGGACATGCCGTAGGACCCGGGTTCAATTCCCGGCAGCTCCACCGTTTGACCGAAGAAGGGCCGCAGAGATGCGGCCCTTTTTTGGTGTGCGTGCTCACTGCAGGTAGCGGTGGACGAGCGCGATCGCGACGCCTCCTTCGCCGACCGAGGCCGCGACCCGCTTGACCGATCCGGACCGGATGTCGCCGATGGCGAAGACGCCCGGCGCACTCGTCTCGAGCACGAGTGGTTCACGCTCACCCGTCCACGGCCCGGCCTTCATCGCGTCGGGGCCGGTCAGAACGAATCCGTGTTCGTCGCGCGCGATGTCGGCCGGTAGCCAGTCGGTTGCCGCCTCGGCGCCGATGAGCACGAACAGCACACCGGTGTGGTGTCGCGTCGTGCTGCCCGTCCGCCGATCGGCGACGTCGATCGCGGTGAGCCGGTCGTCGCCGTGCACCGCGACGACCTCGGAGCGGGTCTGCACCCGGATGTTCGCCTTGGTGGCGATCTGCTCGACGAGGTAGGCGGACATGCTCTCGGCGAGGGTGTCGCCGCGTGCGAGCAGGGTCACCGATCGCGCGTGATTGGAGAAGAAGATGGCGGCCTGGCCGGCCGAGTTGCCCGCGCCGACCAGATACACGTCGTTGCCCTGCGCCAACCCGGCGTCGCTGCGCGCCGCACCGTAATAGACACCCGAGCCGACGAACCGGTCCACGGTGTCGAGTTGGCGCCACTGCACGCCCATCGCCAGGATGATCGCCCGTGTCGCGATGACGTCGTCGCCGTCGAGCCGGACGGTCATCGCGGTGGGATCGATGGCCTCGACGCGTCGGGTCACGACGATCTCGGCGCCGAGGCGTTTGGCCTGTCGCAGGGTCCGGCTCGCGAGTTCATCCCCGGACACGCCATACGGGAAGCCCGTGTAGTTCTCGATGCGGGTCGAGGTGCCCGCCTGCCCGCCGGGGGCGAAGGTTTCGATCAACGCGGTCCGCAGTCCCTCCGAGGCGCCGTTGACCGCCGCGGTCAACCCGGCCGGACCGCCACCGACGATCACCACGTCATAGTGCGGGCGGCTCGGCGCGACGGTCAGCCCGGCCACTGTGGCCACGGCTCGCATGGTCGGGGCGGTCAACCGGGTGCCGTCGCGGAGCACCACCAGCGGATAGCGGCCACCGGGTGCGTCGCCGCCGACGGCGATCGCCGCGGATTCGTCGGGATCCAGTCGCCGGTAGGGAATCTCGTTGCGCCGCAGGAAACTGTCGCAGCGGTGCACCTGTGGGTCCAGCCGTGGGCCGATGACGAACAGTGCGGGTTCGACCGGGTGCGCGGCGGCGTTGCTGAGCATCTCGATACGTTCCAGCGCCGCGGCGCCGACCGCCGCGGCGATCTCGGGCGCCATGGCCGCGAGTGTGTGGTAGACCTCGGCGGTCATCTTGAGCACACGCGCCGGTCCGACGGCCCGCATGCCTGCGGGCAACGGCGTGCCGAGCGTCATCGGGATCTCGCCGCCGAGTTCACCGGGGAACCGGACGCCGATCACCTGCTCGACGCCGTTGACCTGTTTGGTCAGTTCGGTTTTGCCGTCGATCACGATGGCCAGGGCGCGGGCGTCGCCCTCGTGCGCGACGTATTCGCCCGGCAGCAGACGGACGTCTTCCACCTCACCGGCGAGGTACTCCAGCGCCTTGTCCTCGAGCTCGGAGAACAGTGGGACCGTGGCCAACTCGTCGATGGTGAACATCACTGCCTCCGGGCATGGTCTTGGAAAGTCATGCCGGAAGCGTCCGCCGCGCGGTTGGCGCCGCGCATGAGGCATCGGCCTCAACTGTTGTGGTCAGCTGGTGTAGCAGTACGAGTCGCTCGACGCGTCACCGCCCTGCAGCCGGGTCTGGTGGACGCGCAGCCCCCGAAAATCCCCGTCGTGCAGGAAGAACCGGTTGTCCGGGACGAGGCCGCCTTCGGCGACGTCGGCATCGAGCTTGGCCATCCATGCGCCGACGCCGTCGGGGTAGAACGCGTCGTCCCACGACGAGTACAGGGAGTTGGTGACGTACACGCGTCGACCGTCGCGGCTGATCTCGACCATCTGCGGTCCGCCGGCCAACCGCTGATCAGGTGCCGCCGGGTGCGGTTCCCGCCGCGCGATCCCGCCGAGGCGCACCGATGCCGTCTCGCGCGGATGGAACGGATCGCTGACGTCGTACTGTTTGAGTTCTCCTGTGCCCCAGCATGATACGTAGAGCCAGCGGTCATCGACCGAAAGGTCGATGTCGGTGGCCAACGGGGGAGTGGCGCCGAATGGGCGCAGCAACGGCGGCAGGTCGTCCGCTGCGGCGGGTTCGGCGGGGATGTTGATCACCTCGTCGATAGACCACCGGTCGCCGTCTCTGTGCCACAGCCACACCGAGGCCGACAGATCCTCGGTGTTGATCACCGAGTCGACGAATCCCCATGCGTGGGAAGGGTTGTGGGCCGGTCGCAGTTCCAGCACCATCTGGTGGTGCTCGCCGAGGTCGACGCGCTGGGTCAGTGTCCGCTCGGACATGCTCCAGAAGTTCACGTGGTGGCCGAAGCGGTGGCCGAGCAGATCCTGCGGGTCGAGCCCGTCCTCGACCATCGACGGCGTGGCCCACTCCGAGGTGATCACGGTGTCGAAGTCGCGGTGCCACCAGACGTCGTAGGCCAGATACTGTGAGCCGCGTTCGATTTCCCACGGTCCGATGACCTCGAACGTGTCGTGGTCGATCAGTGCGATGCCGCCGGGACCGTCGGCACCGTTGGCGCCGCCCAGCGCGGACATGAAGATGCCGTCGGGTCCGCAGTGCACCGTGTGAGGACGCGAGTAGCCGGCCTTGGCGGCCAGTTCGTCGGCGCCGATCGTGCGGGTGAGCGACGGGCGGCGAGGGTCGGGCTTGGTGTCCAGGACGTGGATCGTCGACGACCGCAGCCCCGGCACCAGCAGGTACCGGCGCTCCAGGGTGTCGTGGTGGCCGTGCCCGTCATGGCACAGCGCGCTCGAGCACGCGTTCCACCCGAAGTGGTGCAGCTCGTTGCCGGATGTCGGAAGGTCGGTCCAGCCGACCACCTGCCCGAAGCTGGTGGACCCGGCGTCGCAGTCGACCACGGCCAGCGCGTCGTGTTGCCTGCCCGTCGGGTCGAAGGCCACCACGTAGGCGAGGTGCTCGGGCTCGGCGGTGACGGCGTGGGTGGGGGTGCGGTAGAACGTCGGATCGGTCGTGGGCATGACCCCTCCTGAAGCCAGCGCTTATATTGACCTTCTTGATAATTCGCCGCACGCCGCGCGGTGTCCATAGGCCCAAGGGACCGGGGCGTCGCAATCGGGCCTCATGCCGGTTAGATTCACCGCATGCTCTGTCGCCGTATTGCCAGCCTCCGGCCCGGGCGCGTGCGACCGGCCGGTCGCTGGCCGGGAATGGGCGGCGCGGTGCTGCTGGCCGCGGGCGTCCTGCTCGTCGCCCCTGCGCCGGTCGCGTCGGCCGACGACTGTGCCGACGCCGAGGTGGTGTTCGCGCGCGGCACCGACGAGCCGCCCGGTCTCGGCCGCGTCGGCAACGCGTTCGTCGACTCGCTGCGCAAACAGTCCGCAGGTTTGGACATCGACACCTACGCGGTGGACTACAAGGCCAGCAAGTTGCAGTTGCACGGCGGGGACGGCGCCAAAGACGCGATCTCGCACATCAAATCCACGGTGTCGTCCTGCCCCGGCACCGAGATCGTGTTGGGCGGCTACTCGCAGGGCGCGAGCGTGATCAACATCGTCGCAGGCAACAAGCTGGCGGGTATCACCTGGGCCGATCCGCTGCCGCCCGAGTATGTGAGCGCCGTCGCGGCGGTGGTCACCTTCGGTGATGTGGCCACCCGCACCGGCGAGGCGCTGTCGACCAGGAGCCTGCCGCTCAGCTCCAAGGCGATCGACCTGTGCAACCCCAGCGACCCGATCTGCCACGCGGGTCCGGGCAACGAGTGGAGCGGCCACACCGACGGCTATGTGCCCGCCTACACCACCCAGGCCGCGGCGTTCGCGGCGGCCAACCTGCTCGCCGGGTCCGGTCTGCAGGTGCCGGGGTACGGGTCGGTGCCCGACGGCGGGTACGGGCCGGGGTATGAGCCGGGGTACGGGCCGGTGTACGGCCCCGCCACGCCCGGATACGACCCGAACTCGTCGGTGCACGGCCCGCCACCGGGATACGTCCCTGCGCCGCCGGGGTACGTGCCCGAGACGCCGGGTTACCAACTGCCCGGGCCGTCGACGGTCGAGCCGGCGCCCGAGGTCGGGATGGTCACCGCGGTCCACCGGCCGACAGGCGATACACAAGCTCGGTGATTACCGTGGCCGGTCATGGGCACCATGTGGTTGGCCGATGGGCTCTTCACCGGACCGGGGCAGGGCTGGCGGCAGATCGTCGAGCTGCTGGCGGCGTTCGGGCTCACCGCGCTGATCGGCCTGGAACGCGAGACGCGCGGCAAGAGCGCCGGTGTGCGCACCCAGGCCATCGTGGGGACGTCCTCGGCGTTGATCCTGTTGATCAGCAAATTCGGCTTCGGCGATGTGCTGGCCGCGGGCTCGGTGGTGCTCGACCCGTCGCGGGTGGCGGCGCAGATCGTCTCGGGCATCGGTTTCCTCGGCGCGGGCATCATCATCACGCGTCGCGGTGCGGTGCTGGGCCTCACCACGGCCGCCGCGATCTGGGAATCGGCGGCGATCGGCATGGCCGCGGCCGCGGGTCTGCTCACGTTGGCGATCGTGGTCACGGTGCTGCACTTCGTCATCGTGCTCGGCGTGGCGCCGCTGGTGCGTCGGCTCACCTCGCGGCTGTCCGGTTCGGTGCAGGTGTATGTCGTGTATCAGGACGGACGCGGCATCCTGCGCCAGTTGCTGCAGGTGTGCGACGCGCGTCGGTGGCAGTTGACGTCGATGGTCACCGACCCTCCGGGTGGCCAGCCCGGTGCGCGCACACCAGCGCTGCCGGGGGAGGTGGCCATCATGATGACGCTGGCCGGACCCGGCGTCGTCGACGCAACCAAGATGCTCGCCACCGTCGACGGGGTCACCCGGGTCGATCAGATGGACGACGACTCCGAATAGGGCGCTGGGCGGCCGGGTTGCGGCGCGCACCGGTCGTAACGTCGGAGACGTCCTAACCGGAGGCGTCGCGTTCCCGACGGGCCTTGGCGCGCCGCTTGCCCTCGTGCATCGCGGCCACCCGCGCGACGGGAATCGTGTGGCCCTGCTCGATCAGATCGGCAGGCAGGCGTTGCGGCGCAGGCATGGCGTCGGTCCACGACGGGCGGCCGGCCAGCGCGTCGATCGCGGTGTGCACCGTGAAATCGCGTGGCGTGATGTGGTCCAACTCCGCCCAGTCCACCGGGAACGAGACCGGGAGGCCGGGGCGCAGTCGCGGGCTGTATGCCGCGGCGACGGTCGCCCCGCCGGAGCGGGTGGCATCCACGAACACCTTGCCCTCGCGATCCTCGACGATGAACGCGGTCGTGGCGATCGTGGGGTCCAGCGCCTCGGCCCTTGCCGCGAGTGCGCGTGTCGCCGCGGCCACGTCGTCGACGGGGGCGCCGTCGTCGATCGGGACGAAGATGTGCACGCCGCGCGACCCGCTGGTCTTGACGACGCCGGACAGCCCGCAGTCCGACAGCGCGGTCCGCACCAGATGCGCAACGGCCACCACGGCCGAGAAGTCGCCGCCGTCGGGCGGATCGAGATCGAGCACCAGATGAGTGGGCCGGTAGATGTTGTCGGCCAGGCCCAGTGCCGGGTGGTATTCGACGGCACGCTGGTTGGCCAGCCACAGCAGTGTGCGCCGGTCATCGCAGACGATGTAACGGATTTCGCGCTTCGACGACTCGGCCCACATCGGCACGGTGCGCACCCATTCGGGTGCGTATTTGGGAATGTTCTTCTGTACGAACGGCTTCTGGCCGCGCAATGTCCTCAGCACGGTCAGCGGTCGATCGGCCAGTACCGGCAGGATGTGGTCGGCGACGGCGTCGAGGTAATCCACGAGTTCGCGTTTGGTGACCCCGATGTCCGGTGCCAGGGGCTCGTCGAGATGCGTCAGGTCGACACCGGCACGCTGCTCTGGGCCGCTCATTGCGCCACCTTAGCGGTGCGGGTGTGGCGTATAGCAGGTGCCGACGGGATCGGTCGGTTGCGACACGGTCACGGATGGGTCGCTATTGATGACTCACCCGTCACAAAGGCCTCAGTGATCACTATCGTCACAAACGCCCAATCTAGACGTCGGTGCGACGTCCCGCTCCGGGAAGGTGTGACATGTCGCAACGTCTCCACGCTCCGACGCTGACCCCCATGGCCGCCATGGCGGCCATCGCCTCGGTCGGCCTCACGGTCGCGATCACGGTGGCACCGCCCGCCGCCGCCGAACCGTGCACGGGTGCGGCCGCCGCGGTCCAGCCGCCGGCCAACCAGGGACCCGCGCCCGCGCTGCCCGGCCTGACCGGCGGGCCGCCGCGCGGGCACCGACCCTCCGGGGCGAACGACGACGCGCCGCTGCCGCGGCTCGGCCAGCTGTCGCGGGCCCTGCTCAACGCCGTGTCACCGCGATCGGGGCAGGTGCGTCAGCAGGCGGGCGTCGTACCGCAACCACAGCCGCAACCACAGCCGCAACCCGCGCCCCAGCCCCAACCGCAGGTGCAGGCCCAGCCGGCCCCGGCTCCGGCGCCCGCACCGTCCCCGCCGGGGACCACGCTGGTCGGCTGGGTTACCGGGCCGGAGAGCCCCAACGACACCGCGCGCAAGTTCGCCATCACCGGCACCGATCTCGGAATCATGTGGGACAACGGCGATCCCGCCGGTCACCAGGTTCTGATGGCCTTCGGCGACACCTACGGCTACTGCAGTGTCCGCGGTCAGCAGTGGCGGTACAACGTGTTGTTCCGCAGCCAGGACGGCGCCCTGTCGAACACCGTCGCGGTTCCCAACGGCGTTGTGCGCAACAAGTACTCGGGTTCGCCGGTGTGGGCACCCGGGATCTCCAAGCAGATCATCAACAGCACCAAGTGGGCGGCGACGGAGAAGGGCATCATCCCGACCGCGGGGGTGTCCGTCGGCAAGACGCAGTACCTGAACTTCATGTCGATCCGGAACTGGGACAGCGACGGTCGGTGGTCGACCAACTATTCGGCGATCGCGGTGTCGCCGGACAACGGCGAGAACTGGGGTGTGTACCCCGGCACGGTGCGCACCCCGGGCGACGGCCTGGTGTCGGGCGCCCGCTTCGTGCCCGGTAACGAGAACTTCCAGCAGGCCGCCTTCCTCAAGCCGGGCCCGGGAGATCCGTACCTGTACATGTTCGGCACGCCGTCCGGACGTGGCGGCGCGGCGTTCATCGCGCGGGTCGCGCCCGGCGCGGTGCCCGACCTGAACCGCTACGAGTACTGGAATTCCAACTCCAACGCGTGGGTGCCGCGCGATCCGGGTGCGGCGACGCCGGTGATCCCGGGACCGGTGGGTGAGCTCTCCGCGCAGTACAACACCTATCTGCGGCAGTACCTGGTGCTGTACTGCAACGGTGCCAACGACGTGGTGATGCGGACCGCGCCCGCACCGCAGGGACCGTGGGGCCCCGAACAACTGCTGGTGCCCTCGATGCAGTACCCGGGCGGCATCTACGCCCCGTTCCTGCACCCGTGGTCGACGGGCAAGGAGCTGTACTTCAACCTGTCGCTGTGGTCGGCCTACAACGTCATGCTGATGAGGACGGTTCTGCCCTGACCTTCGGGGCGCGCCGGCAGTGCGCCACCGTCGAGGAAGACGCCGATGTCTGACCTGTGTACCCCCACCTTCGCCGAACTCGCTGGGCGGATGGGCTTTTCGTGTGACGACACCGGTGGGCTTATCTCGGTGCGCAACCCGTTCGGCCTGGAGAACTGGACCCTGCTCGGGCTCGAGGTGCTCGTCATCACCGGTGCCGTGCTGGCACTGGTGTACGCGATCAATCGCTATCGGCGCCACGATGATCCGACCAACCTGGTGCTGTGGTTCGGTGCCACCGCCTACCTGCTGATCATCGAACCGCCGCTGTACTTCCCGGCCGCGTTCGGCATCGACGAGCACGTCGACACGATGTTCGCCCACAACCTGTTCACGGTGCAGTTCCTGTGGGGGCGCCTGCCGCTGTACATCGTCGCGATCTACCCCATGATGGCGACGGTGTCGTTCGAAATCGTCCGCAGGATCGGGATTTTCACCCGCTACGGGTCCTTCGTCGGCGCGCTCGCCGTCGGCTTCGTGCACCACGCGTTGTATGAGATCTTCGACCACCTCGGACCGCAGCTGCGATGGTGGCAGTGGACGCTGCAGCATCCGCTGAACCAGCCGTTCTTCGACTCGGTCCCGCTGCCCAGCGTGGTGGTGTTCGCCGCGCTGTGGCCCACGTCGTTGGCGTTCTGCGTGCAGTTCGTCGTCGGCCGCCACGTCGATCGAGGGCGGTCGTTCACCGGTGTTCAGGTCGCGCTGCGCACCGTGGTGGTCGGCCTGCTGGCCTCGGCGGGGACGTTCATCCTGCCGCTGCCGGCCACCATCGCCGGGACCGTCTCGGGCAGTTCCGCCGTCGGTGGCGTCGTCTACGCGCTGGAACTGCTGGCGCTCAGCGTTGTCGCGGTGGTGGTGATGGTCGCGCAGTGGCGCCGCCTGCGGTCGCAACCGCGTGCGCCACTGCGGTCGTCGGGGGTGATCCTGGGCTACGCCGCGGTGTACCTGGGCGTGATGTCATTGCTGTGGCTGTCGGCGCTGCCCGCCTGGTTCGGTGCGGCCGACGGTGTCACGGCCGACGGGGATCCGATCGGCAGCCTCTGGTACACCGTGGCGTGCCTGGCGATCGCGGTCGCTGCGCTCGCCGCGGCGGCGTCGGTGCGGCCCACCGCGCCGGCAAACGTCGGCGAGTCGACGCACACGCAGGCACCGACCTGACACCACCACGCCCCGAGGGCGATGCGGCAGAATGACGCAGATGGCGACACCGCCGCAGCGTCCTGATCAGCCCGGTTGGCGTCCCGGCATGCCGCCCGGTCACCAGCCCGGTTGGCGTGGCCGGGGAAATCCACCGCCGGACCCCGCCACCCGGCGCCTGCCGGGCCCACCGGGCCCACCCGGCCCGCCCCGGCAGGAGGGCCCCACCGAACAGATCCGCGCACCGCGTGGCGAACCGCCCACCGAGCAGATCCGCGCGCGCAGGCAAACGCCCGACGCACCTGCCACGGAGAAGATCGCACGCCCCCGCCCGCCGGTCACCGGCACAGCACCGGCACGGCCCACACCCGGACCGAAACGGCCGTGGCTGCGCAGTTGGCAGGCCGCGGTGCTGATCGTCGTCATCGCCGTCGCGCTGGTGATCGGCGGCCTCGCCGGCGGGGAGCTGTACGCACGCCACCGGGCAGGCACGCTGCTCGTGGCGGTGGCCGAATGCGTCGTCGACGACGACGCGACGGTGTCCTTCGGGGTGAACCCGCCGTTCCTGTGGCAGCACATCACCGGCCACTACACCAACATCTCGGTGCAGACCGCGGGCAAGCGGGTACAGGCCGCGCAGGGCATGACGGCCGATGTCACGCTCAAGGACATCCGGCTGCAGGGCACCGCCGACTCCAAGGGCACCATCGGATCGCTCACGGCGACCCTGAGTTGGACGTCGGAGGGCATCAGGGACACCGTCGCGGAGAACCTGCCCGGTGTCGGGAGCCTGGTGACCGGCGTCAGCACCGACGCCGCGGCGGGCACCATCACGCTGGAGGCGGCTGCGGACAACCGCGTCACCGCGCGCCCCGTCGTCACCGACGGTGACCTGACGCTCGAGGTTCTCGACGTCACCGGACCCTTCTCCAAGGACACCGTGCAGGACGCGCTCAACGGCCTGACCACCAAGCTCAACGAGAACTACCCGTTGGGCATCCACGCCGACAGTGTCGCGGTCACCGATACCGGCGTCGTCGGAAGGTTTTCCAGTCAGGACGCGTCCATACCCAACGACGAAGCCGATCCGTGTTTCGCACGTCTGTAGAGGAAGGTCACCCCGTGCCGCTGACGAGGACCCGGATGTTGTTCGCCTCGGTGCTGCTCGCCGCCCTGGCGGGTGTGGGCGCGCCGCACGCCTCCGCCGAGGACACCGATCCGCTGCTTGCCCTGGTCGACGCGGCCGCACAGCGGCTGCAGACCGCAGATCCGGTGGCGGCGTCCAAGTTCCGGTCCGGTGGTGCGATCGACGACCCGGAACGCGAACAACAGGTCATCGCCGCGGTCACCGCGGACGCAACCCGGCACGACATCGACCCCGGCTACGTGCACGACGTCTTCCGCAACCAGATCGACGCGACGTCGTCGGTGGAGCACACCCGCTTTGCGCAGTGGAAGCTCGATCCGGCGGCGGCGCCCACGTCCGCGCCCGACCTGGCCGCGTCGCGGCAGAAGATCGACACCCTCAACCGCACGATGGTCGACGAGATCGCCCGGCAGTGGCCGGTTCTGCACTCGCCCGCGTGCCGGCCCGACCTCGACCGCGCCATCGACGCGGTGGCCGCGGCGCGGGGGTTCGACCCGGTGTACCGGCGGGCGTTGGAATACGCGACGCACTCCTACTGCCGGTGATCCTGCCGTGCGCGTCGGGAATTGACGTTTCTGTAGGGAGCTAGCGGGTATTCCCAGCCCCAGGAGGTGCCAGAAATGCCCACATGGAGCTGGATTGCAATAGCCGTCGTCGTCGCCATACTCGTCATCCTCGCGGTGATCTGCTTGGTGTCGATGAGCCGTCACAAACGAAGTGAACGGTTGAGAAGTCACTTCGGACCCGAATACGACCGCACGGTCGACTCGGCCGGAGACCGCCGGGCGGCCGAGAAGGAACTGCTCGGCCGTCAGCGTGCCCACAAGAAACTCGACATCGTGGAACTGAAGCCCGAGGCGCGTGCCCGCTACTTCCAGGCGTGGACCGCCACGCAGGCCGAGTTCGTAGACGACCCGGCGGGCGCGGTGCGCGACGCCGACCGTCTGGTCACCGAGGTGATGCGCGAACGGGGTTATCCCGTAGAGGATTTCGAGCAGCGTGCGGCGGACATCTCGGTCGACCATCCGAAGGTCGTCGAGCACTACCGGGCCGCGCACGTCCTGCACCTGGCGCAGGAGCACGGTGAGATCGGGACCGAGGCGCAGCGTGAGGCGATCGTCCACTACCGGGCGCTCTTCGAACAACTTCTCGGGGTCCATCCGACCGGGAGTTCACCGGCGGCGGACGCACCCAAGGAGACCCGCTCATGACCGCCCCCGACCAACCCGTGGCCCCATCGTCGGCCACCCCGCAGCCGGGTATGGGCGCAGCCACCACCGCTTCGACGGCCGCTCCGGCCACCGAACCCGTTGCCCCGCATGAACGGCTGGCCCAGACCCAACCCATCCCGCCCACCACCACCGGCGGCGCCTCGGCCGCGCCGGAGGCGAGCCGGGGCGCGGGTGGGCGTGACGATATCGGGTCGCGCAGCGCCGGTTCGGACAGCACTGGGTCGGATAGTGCCGGTTCGGACAGTGCCGGTTCGGACAGTGCCGGGTTGTTCGCGACGACGACCGCGTCGGGCTGCGGTCGCGGTGGGATGCGTTGCAGGCGTCGTTCGTCGACGATCCGAAACGCTGTGTGCAGCAAGCGGACGGACTCGTCGAAGAGGTCGTGCAGCGGCTCACGGCGAGCTTCGCGCAGGCCCGTTCACGGCTCGACGAGCAGTGGTCGCAGGGCCACGATGCCTCGACCGAGGATCTGCGCCTCGCCCTGCAGCGCTACCGGGACTTCTTCCAGCGCCTGCTGACGGTCTGACGCGCCGACGTCAATCCTGGTTCGGCGGATCGTAGATGACCAGGAACACCAGGTCGTCGGCGCCCGTGTTGGTGAGGTTGTGCTGGGCATGGGCGGGAACTTTCACGAACGTGCCCGGCGTGACCTCCCACGTCTTTCCGTCGATCTGGACTCGTCCTGTGCCGGTGAGGAAATGGAACGCGTGGTTGTAGGGATGGCTGTGCACCGGTGACCCGCCGCCCGCGCCGAACCGGGTGAGCTGCGCGTTGAACGCCGATGTGTAGTCGGCATCTGCGACGTTGTCGCTCAACCAGAAGTCGCGGCCGAGATCGGTTTTGTGCCAGACGATGTCCTCGGGCGCATACACGTAGGTGGATTTGTCACTCATGGCGGATCTCCCTTCGCCGGAAACGCTGATCCGTGCCGGGGAGTCTCGTCGCAGAGCGCTGTCACCGCATTGCCGCTGGCGGTAGTCCGGGACTACCAGTTGGCCGGTACCGGCTACAGGCTCTCGATGATGGCGTTCTTGAGCGCCTCGGAATTCGTCCCGAAAACCGCCTGCACACTGTTGCCGACCTCGAGGACACCGGCGGCTCCGAGGGCGCGCAGCCGCTCGTGATCGACCTTGCTCTTGTCGGCGACCTCCATGCGCAACCGCGTGATGCAGGCGTCGACGTTGACCAGGTTGTCCCTGCCGCCGAACGCCTCGATGAGCTGCTCGGCCTCGCTCTGGGCGCGGGCCGGCGCGGCGACACCGCCCGCCCCGCCGCCCGCTGTGACGGCCGTCGCCGCGGTCTCGCCCTCGCCGACATTGGCCGCCTCCTCGGCGTCGAACTCGGACTCGGGTTCGCGGCCGGGGGTGCGCATGTTCCACTTGGTGATCGCGAAGCGGAACAGCAGGTAGTACACGATGAAGAACACCACGCCCATCGCGATCAGCAGCGGGATGTTCTTGGCCGCCGGTGCCGTGCCGTACAGCAGCAGGTCGATCAGGCCCGCCGAGAACGAGAAGCCCAGATGGATGTCGAGCAGGTAGGCGATCGCCAGCGACAACCCGGTGAGCAGCGCGTGGATGATGTAGAGCGGGAATGCCACGAACATGAACGCGAACTCCAGCGGTTCGGTGACCCCGGTGAGGAACGCGGTGAGCGCCGCGGCCGAGAGGATGCCCACGGCGACCTTGCGTTGTTTCTTGTTGGCGACGTGGATCATCGCCAGCGCGGCGGCAGGCAACCCGAACATCAAGATCGGATAGAAGCCTGAGGTGAGGATGCCCGCGGTGGGGTCGCCCGCGGCAAATCTGGTGAGCTCACCGGTGACGACCTGCCCGTCCGCGGTCTGGTAGTCGCCGTAGATGAACCAGACGTACGAGTTCGGGATGTGGTGCAGCCCCAGCGGGATCAGCATCCGGTTGGCGAACCCGTACACGAACGCGCCGATCGCGCCGGACCCGCCGATGAACCGCCCGAGCGCGGTGAGGCCCGCGTCGAAGACCGGGTAGAAGTAGCTCATCACGAACGCCACGAACAGCGACGCCAGTGACACCACGATCGGGACGAATCGCCTGCCGCCGAAAAAGCCGAGATACGACGGTAATTGGATGGTGTGGTACCGGTCGAACAACCATGCGGTGAGCAGGCCGACGACGATACCGGCGAACACGCTGTAGTTGATCTGCGCCTGATCGCCCGCCTTGTCGACCTCACCCGCCAGCACGATCGGGGACATGGTCTTGAAGACGGCCTCTACGACGAGATAGCCGACGACGGCGGCGAGCGCCGTCGAACCGTCGGCCTTGCGCGCGAATCCGATGGCGACGCCCACCGCAAACAGCAGCGGGAGGTTGCTGAAAAGTGCGTCGCCGGCAGCGCTCATGGCCTTGAAGAACGGGCCGATGACGGGTGATTCGATGCGACCGAGCAGATCAGGCTGCCCTATCCGCAGCAGGATGCCCGCCGCGGGCAGCACCGCGATCGGCAGCATGAGGCTTTTGCCGAGTCGTTGCAGCTGTGCGAACCCAGGGATCCGCAGTCCTGATTTCGTCTGTGTTCCTTCAGGTTTCGCCGCGTTGCTCATCGCATCATCGCCCTCCCGGTCGCGTCATGCGCCCACTGCTCAAACTCTGCCGAAGCTTAGACGAGAACGCGACCCGAAGAGTCGATCTCGCGACACCGGATGCTCGTATGGTTGGGAACACAACGTAAAGGAGTCAGACCGTGAGCATCACGTCAGTTCTCGCCCCGGTCGCCGGGCGCGCAGTCACCTTGTCCGAGGTTCCCGACCCGGTGTTCTCCGCGGGCATGGTGGGGCACGGGGCGGCGGTGGATCCGCCGCACGAGGTGGTGCAGGCCGTGGCCCCGGTCGGCGGGAAACTGCTCAAGCTCATGCCGCACGCCTACGTGGTGATGACCCCGGACAATGTCGGCGTGCTGGTCCATCTCGGCATCGACACCGTGCAACTCGGCGGTGCGGGGTTCACCACCCACGTCACGCAGGGCGACACCGTGACCGCCGGTCAACTCGTGATCACCTACGACGTCGCGTCGGTCGTGGCCAAGGGCCTCAATCCCATTGTCCCGGTGGTGATCATGGACGAACGCGAACCGGACCACATCACCGCGTCCGAGGCGGTGCACGCCGGATCCGACATCGCCTCTGGCGCCGAGCTTTTCACCGCAACCAAGTAACCGCGTCGAGATGGAAGTCATCATCCTCGCCGACGCGGCCCAGATCGGCGCTCTCGCCGCCGACGCGATCAGCGCGCTGATCGCCCGCAAGCCCGACGCGGTGCTCGGCCTGGCGACCGGAAGCTCCCCGTTGGCGGTCTACGACGAACTGGTGTCCCGGTACGAGGCCGGGCGGATCTCGTTCCGGCAGGCCAAGGGGTTCACGCTGGACGAGTACGTCGGCCTGCCCGCCGATCACCCCGAGCGCTACCGCAATGTCATCGACACGGCGTTCGCGGCGCGGGTCGACTTCGCACCGGGTGCGGTGCAGGGGCCCGACGGACTGGCCGCCGACATCCCCGCGGCATGCGCGGCGTACGAGGCGGCCATCCACCAGGCCGGCGGCATCGACCTGCAGATCCTCGGCATCGGCACCGACGGGCACATCGGCTTCAACGAACCCGGGTCGTCGCTGGCCTCACGCACCCGCATCAAGACCCTCACCCGTCAGACCCGCGTCGACAACGCCCGCTTCTTCGGTGACGATCTCGACCAGATGCCCACCCACTGTTTGACCCAGGGCCTCGGCACGATCATGGAGGCCAGGCACCTGATCCTGATCGCCATGGGCCGCAGCAAGGCCGAGGCCGTGCACCACCTGGTGGAGGGTGCGGTGAGCGCCATGTGGCCGGCCACGGTCCTGCAGATGCACCCGCATGTGTCCGTGCTGCTCGACGACGCTGCGGCGCAACGCCTGCAGCTCGTCGACTACTACCGCGAGACCTACCGCGCCAAACCGGCCTGGCAGGGCATCTGATGCTCCTGACCGCTGACACCGTGCTCACCGGCGCCGACCTGCTGCGGCCGGGATGGATCGAGATCGACTCCGACAGGGTGGTCGCGGTGGGCGCCGGACGCCCGGCGGCTCCGGCCGACCACAACCTCGGTGCGATGACCGTGGTCCCCGGATTCGTCGACACCCACCTGCACGGCGGGGGCGGCGGCAACTTCTCGGCCGCCGCCGACGACGAGACCGCCACCGCGGTGGCGCTGCACCGCGCGCACGGCAGCACCACGCTGGTGGCCTCGCTGGTCACTGCCGGACCGGAAGACCTGCTGCGGCAGGTGAGCGCCTTGGCGGCCCAGGTGCACGCCGGGCTGATCGACGGTATTCATCTCGAGGGTCCCTGGTTGTCGGCGCTGCGGTGCGGCGCCCACCAGCCGTCCCTGATGCGTGACCCGGACCCCGCCGAGATCGCCCGTGTGCTCGACGCGGCCGCGGGCGCCATCCGCATGATCACCATCGCGCCGGAACGGCACGGGGCCCTCGCGGCCATCGAGCAGGTCGTCGCGGCGGGGGTGGTGGCCGCGATCGGCCATACCGAGGCGACGTACGAGCAGACCCGCGACGCGATCGCCGCAGGCGCCACCGTCGGCACCCATCTGTTCAACGCGATGCGTCCCGTCGACCGCCGCGAACCCGGGCCCGTGATCGCGTTGACCGAGGATCCCCGGGTCGTCGTCGAGATGATCGTCGACGGGGTGCATGTGGCACCGGCGATCTACCGTCATATCGTACAAACTGTTGGGCCGGAACGTATTTCGCTGATCACAGATGCGATGGCTGCCACCGGGATGTCCGACGGCGTGTACCGGCTCGGGCCGCTGGACGTCGACGTGGTGGCCGGTGTGGCGCGGGTGGCGGGCACCGACACCATCGCAGGCAGCACCGCGACGATGGATCGGGTGTTCCGCCTCGCCGTCACGCATTGCGGGCGCTCCGGCGACGAGGCGTTGCTGCTCGCCGTGCGGCAGGCCTCGGTCAACCCGGCCCGCGCACTCGGTCTTGCTGTGGGCGGTCCGGTGCCGGGCGCCCGCGCCGACCTGGTGGTGCTCGACGCCGACCTTGCCGTCGCGGCGGTGATGCGCGCGGGGCAGTGGGTGGTGGCACCCGGGACCGCGCAGACCCCGCCGCGGAGTTGAATCCAAGTCCCTCAGAAGAACTTTCCACCGCAAGCACCGAGCCAGTGGGCCGCGGCGAATCGGCGCAACGGTTATCTCCAGCGGCGTAAAGTCGGCGCGTCGATGCGGGGAGCGCTTGGGGGTGGTCGGTGTCGAACTGGCCGTTTGTGGGACGAGACGACGAGCTACGTGAGGCGGCGGCAGCCGTGCGGGACGGGTCGCGTGGCGTCGTGCTGGCCGGTCCGTCTGGGGTCGGCAAGACCGCGTTGGCCCGAGCCGTCGCCGACCGGCTCGAAACCGAGGGATACACGGCCCGCTACGTGCTCGGCACCGAGACCGGCCAGGTGGTGCCGTTCGGTGCGTTCCACCACACGCTGGAGTTGTCCGACGCGCACGAGCCCACCGTGATGCTCGCCGCGGCGCACCACGCACTGGCCGCCGACCCGAACGTCGTGATCGTCGTCGACGACGCCCAGTACCTCGACCCGCTGTCGGCCCTGCTGGTCCAGCAGCTCGCGGTGCACGGATCGACCAAGCTGATCGTGACGATCCGCTCCGGGGCGACGACGTCGGACGCCGTGACGGCGCTGTGGAAAGAGCATCTGCTGGTGCGTCTGGATGTCGAACCGTTCACCCGGGAGCAGACCGCCGAGGTCGCGGCGGCGGTGCTGGGAGGCGAGGTCGACGACCATGCCGTCGCCGAGTTGCACCGCTATTCCTCGGGTATTCCGCTGTTCCTGCGCGGCGTGCTCATGGCAGCGATCGGGGACGGGGCCCTGGTGCGGGCACACGGCCGGTGGCGGCTGTACGGCAGGCTGCGCCCCAGCCCGGACCTCTACGAACTGGTCGCGTCCCGGACCCACACCCTTACCGCCGAGGAGCGCGACGTCGTCGAGGTGGTCTCGACGGCCGACGTGCTCGATTGGCATGTGCTGCTGGCGATCTGCGGACCCGAGGCGGTCGCGCAGGCGGAGCGCCGCGGCGTGATCCAGGTGACCAGCGACGGCAGCCACGCCGTGGTGCAGCCCGGGCACCCGATCCTCGGCGAGGTCATCCGCTCGCGGTGCCCGGTGGCGCGCACGCGGCAGATCAACACCGTTGTCGCCGAACATCTCTCGAAACAGCTCCAGGAGGCCGACACCGCGTCGGCGGTGGACGTGCGGACCCGGATCCAACTCGCCCGGTTCATGACCCGCGCCGAATCGGACCCCGACACCAACCTGATCACCGAGGCCGCCGCGAGCGCGGTGACCATGTCGGATCTCGTTCTCGGCGAACAACTCGCGCGCCACGCGCTCGAGCACGGCGGCGGGGTGAACGCCGCGGTCGTGCTCGCCGATGCGATCAGCTGGCAGGGCCGCGGCGACGAGGCGGAAGACGTGCTGGCCCGTCACCCGCCGGACGGCGGGGACGAGCGGACGGTCACCCGCTGGGGGTGTCTGCGCGCGGCCAATCTCTTCTTCGTGTGTGGGCGCCCGGAATCCGCGCGGGAGGTCCTGGCGACCCTGCGCGACCGGGTGCGGTCGGCGCAACTGGCCGGGTTGGTGACCGCCATGGAGATCGCGTTCGCCTACTTCTCGGCCGACATGGCCGGTGCCGTCGCGGCCGGGACCGAGGCCCTGACGACAGGGTTGATGCCCGAGGCGACGGTGTGGACCGCGCTGGCCACCGCCGGTGCGCTTGCCAAGTCCGGCCGGTTCGGCGAAGTCGCAGCGGTCGTGCGGGCCGGTGAGGATGCGGCGGGCCGGTGCGAGTCGGGCCCGCAACGGTATTCGTTACCGCTGGCCGAGGTGCTGGCCGGGACGCTGGCGGGCGAGTTGGACGACGCCCAGCGGGCCTGCGACCGTTACGCCACGGCGAGTACCGGCGTGCCCCAGGCGGACGTCATGGTGACGGCGCTGGCCGGGTGGGTGAAACTGGCCAGGGGACAACTGGAGAACGCCTGCGAACTGCTGCAGACGGCCGTGTGGTCGATGGCGGTGAAGTTGCCACCGGGGTGGCCGATGCTGGTCGCGTCCTGGTTGGCGCAGGCCGAAGGGGCGCGCGGCAACGCCGCCGCGGCCGCGGCGGCATTGGCCAAGGCCGAGGCCGAAGCCGGGCCCCAGGTCAAAGTTTTCGCGCCCGAACTGGAATTGGCCCGGGCCTGGCGGGCGGCCGCCGCGAACGAGACATCGCGGGCCGCCAAACACGCGAAGCTCGCCGCCCAGACCGCCAGGGCTGCGGGCATGGCCGCCGTGGAACTCACCGCGCTGCACACGTCGACCCGATTCGGGGACCGCAGTGGTGATGCGCGGATCCAGCAGTTGGCAGCCGAACTGGACTGCCCGCTGGGTGCGGCGATCGCGCTGCACAGTTCCGGGCTCGCCGCCCACGACGGCAACCGCCTCATCGCGGCCGCCGACCGGTTCGAACGCATCGGCGACATGGCGCTGGCCGGCGACGCCGCCGCGTACGCGTCGCGGGAGTTCGGCCGACGGGGCCAGCGCGGCAACGAACTGGAGGCCGCGACCCGGGCACACTGGCTGGCGAGCAAGTGCGGGGCCGCCACACCTGCCCTTCGATGTGCGGCGGACCCGCTACCGCTCACGCCGCGCGAGTGGGAGATCGCCAACCTGGTGAGCAGCGGGCTCAGCAACCGCCAGGTGGCCGACAAGCTGTGCCTGTCGGTGCGCACCGTGGACGGTCACCTGTACCGGATGTTCGCCAAACTCGGTGTGGCAGACCGTGATCAACTGTCCAAGCTGGTCCGCTTCCGGCCCGCGACCTGATCAGCCGAGCAGTTCGAGCACCTCGGCCGGACCGGCGGCGGCGAGTGCGGCCGCCACGACGTCGGTGGCGCGGGCGTCGTCGACCTCACGCACCGCCTCCTTCGTCGTCGGGATCGCCGGCGGTGTGACACTCAACGCGTCGACGCCGAGTCCGATCAGCAGCGGGACCGCGCGGGCATCGGCGGCGAACTCGCCGCACACCGACACCGACGCGGCACCCGCGGCCCCGCGGCACGTCGCGCCGATCAGGTTCAGCAGCCCGGGATCGAACGTGTCCCCGATCCCGGCCACCGCGTCGTTGTTGCGGTCCGCCGCCAACGCGTACTGCGTCAGATCGTTGGTGCCGACGGACAGGAAATCCACGTGGCGGGCGAACGCGGCCGATTTCAACGCCGCGGCAGGAACTTCGACCATCATGCCCACCTGCAGACCGGTCGGCGGCCGCGGACCGGCACGGTGGACCGCCTCGTCGAGCAGGCGGCGCGCGGCGAACAGTTCGTCGAGCGTGGTGACCATCGGGAACATCACACTCAGCGGAACATCCTGGGCCAGCTTGGCGATCGCGAGCAGTTGGTCGGCGAACACCTCCGGATGCGCCAGCGACAACCGGACGCCGCGCACCCCGAGGTAGGGGTTCAGTTCGGCGGGCGCCGGCAGGAAATCCAGGGGTTTGTCGCCGCCGACGTCGAGCGTGCGCAACGTCATGCGGCGGTCACCGAGTGATTCGGCGATCTTGCGGTACACCGCGAGTTGTTCATCGGTGTCGGGGGCCTGTCTGCGTCCGAGGAACAGGAATTCGGTTCGGATCAGTCCCGCGAAATCGGCGCCCATCGCCGCGGCTGCCCGCGCATCCTCGACACCGGCGATGTTCGCGCCCACCGCGACGGTGCGGCCACCGCGGGTGATCGCGGGTTCACCGGCGCGCTGCATGGCGGCCCGGCGCCGGCGGGTGACCACCGCGACCTCGTGCTGGAACCGCTCACGCACCTGCGCCGGCGGATCCACGACGAATGTGCCGCGGCCGCCGTCGACCGCGACCACGGTGCCGTCGGGAATGTCGAGCACAGCGGCTCCCGCGCCGACGATCACCGGTATTCCCTTGGCCCGCAACAGGATCACGTTGTGCGCATGTGGGCTGCCGAACGCCAGCAGGACCGCGACCACCCGTTCGGGGTCGAGTTCGGCGGCCTCGGCCGGCGTCAGATCGCCGGCCACCAGCACACCGCTGGCCGCCGCCGAATCGGCTTCGGTTCCGAGCATGGCCCGCAACACCTGATCACCGACGGCGCGGACATCCTCGGCCCTGGCCTGTAGGTACGGATCCGGCAGCGCGTCGAACTCGGCTGCCAGCGCCGTCACGGCGGCCGACCATGCGGCTGCGGCGTTGTGGCCCGCCTCGATCCGTTCACGCGCAGCGCCGAGCAGGGCGTCGTCGTCGAGCAGCAGCTGATGCGCGTCGAAGATCGACGCCTCACTCTCGCCGACGTCGCGACTCGTCGCGGCGCGCAGCGCACCGATGGTGCGCCGCACATCGGCGATCGCCGTGCCCAGGCGGCGCCATTCGGCGCCGGTGACCTGTGCCGGGGCGTCGGGCACGTCGATGGCGCGCAGCCGCGCTGAATACGCCGGGCCGATACCCAATCCGGGGCTCGCGCCGATCGGCGCGTGCGCGACCGTCACCGGCGCCGCGGGTGGCGGTGCGGCGTCGTCCTCGTCGAAGTTGCGGGCGGCCAGGCTCAGCAGGTGCTGCAGGGTCTCGTGGGCCTGGCTGCCGGAGACCCGCAGTTCGACCTCGTCGCCGCACCGCACACCGAGGGTCGCGATCCGCGAGAGGCTGCCACCGTCGACCCAGCCGGAATCGATGCGCGGGTTGCGGATCCGGACCCGGGCGTCGCGGCGGCGGACCTCGGCAACGAACCGTGCCGCGGGCCGGGCGTGCAGGCCGTGGGGATTGGCGACGACGAAGCTGCCGGTCAGTTCGTCGGGCTCGGCGGCATCTGAGCTCTCGTGGACCGGCGGTGACGGTGTCACGGGTTCGAGGTGTGCGGCCTTGCCCGCCAAGGCACCTGACGCCTCGGCGGCGACCTCGTCGAGCGCCGCGCCGCCCGCCGCCGCGACCGCGGCCACCACCAGCCCCTCGACCAGGGGAGCGGGGCACAGCACGGTCCTGGCCCGGATGTCGTCGTCGAGCAATTCCAGGGCGAGTTCGGCCGAGAGCACCGCACTGCCGAGGTCCATCAACACCAACACGCCGTCACCACCGTCGGCGGAGAGGACGGCGTCGAGGATCGCCGACGCGTCGGTGCCCAGCGTGGTGTCGTCGAGCCCGGCGGCGACCGAGATCCGGACCGTCTTGCCGTGCAACATCTCCTGGGCCAGGGCGACGGCCGCGCGGGCGAGCGGGCGGCTGTGCGAGACGACGACGAGGCCGACCGTCATGGAGTGCCTCCCGTGGCGGTGGCCGCCGCAGCGATCAACAGCGCCGCCGACGTCGCACCGGGATCGACGTGCCCGACGCTGCGCTGACCGAGGTAACTGGCCCGGCCCTTGCGGGCGATCATGGATTCGGTTGCATCCCGTCCCTTCTCGGCGGCCGATGCGGCCGCGGCGAGGGAACCGGCCAGATCGGCGCCGCCTTCCAGCGCCGAATCCATGGCGTCGAGCGCGGGTGCCAGCGCGTCGAACATCGTCTTGTCCGACGCCTCGGCGCGTCCGCGTTGCACCACACCGTCGACCCCGGCACGCAACGCCTTGGCGAAATCGCTTGCGCTGACGGTGTCGTCGGACCCGAGCGCCGGGGCCATGCGCAGGAAGAACGTCCCGTACAGCGGACCGCTGGCACCGCCGACCGATTTCACCAGCGTCATCCCCACCTGCTTGCACAGGCCCGCCATGTCGGCGGTCGGGGCCTCGTCGAGCTGCGCCAGCACCGCGGTCATCCCGCGCTGCATGTTGATGCCGTGGTCGGCGTCACCGATCGCGGCATCGAGATCGCTGAGATGCTGGGCGTTTTCGTCGATCAGCCGGGCGAATTCGCGCATCCAGGAGATCAGCGTCGACAGGTCCATCTCAGCATCCCCTCCGCAGGGCCGGGGTGTTGACCGGGTGGTCCCACAGGTTCAGCAGATCGTCGTCGGCCTTCAAGACGGTGACCGAGCAGCCCGCCATGTCGAGGCTGGTGATGTAGGGCCCGACGAGCGAGCGTGCGACGCGGATGCCCGCCTTGTCGAGGATCGCGGCGAACTCGGCGTACATGACGTACAACTCGATCAGCGGTGTGGCGCCCATGCTGTTGACGAACAGGATCACCCCGTCGCCACCGGTGAAGTCGAAATCGGACAGGATCGGTTCGGCCATGAGTTCGGCGACGGCCCCGGCCGGTTGCAACGGGACCCGGTCGCGGCCGGGTTCGCCGTGGATACCGATACCGATCTCGATCTCGTCGTCGGGCAGATCGAAGGTGGGGTGGCCCACGGCGGGCACCGTGCAGGAGGTCAGGGCGACGCCCATGCTGCGGGCCGAGGCGTTCACCCGGCGTGCCACGTCGGCGACCTCGGTCACCGAACGGCCCTGATCGGCTGCGGCACCGGCGATCTTCTCCACGAGCACCGTGGCGCCGACACCGCGACGCCCCGCGGTGAACGTGCTGTCCCGCACCGCGACGTCGTCGTCGACGATCACCGATTCGACGGTGATGCCTTCCGCAGCAGCCAGTTCCGCGGCCATTTCGAAGTTCATCACGTCACCGGTGTAGTTCTTCACGATGTGCACCACCCCGGCGCCGCTGTCGACGTTCTTGGTGGCCTCCAGCATCTGGTCCGGTACCGGGGACGTGAACACCTCACCCGCGCAGGCCGCGTCGAGCATGCCCGCGCCCACGAATCCGCCGTGCAGCGGTTCGTGTCCCGAGCCGCCTCCCGAGATCAGCCCGACCTTGCCCGCGACCGGCGCGTCACCGCGGTAGATGATCCGGTTGGTGTGGTCGATGCGCAGTTCCGGATGGGCGAACGCCATGCCGCGCAAGGCATCCGCGATCACGTCGGCGGGATCGTTGATGAGCTTTTTCATGTGCCTTCCTCAGTTCGTCGCAGTCGACATGGGCGGGGTGGAGACAGGGGCGGCCGCGGAGACGGCGCGGGTGCGCGAGATCGCGCCGAAGGTCAGCGCCGCGATCACCCCCGCGAGGAGTTCGGCGGTCAGGTAGACCGGCAGCTGGCTCCATGTCACGGTGCCGCCCGCGATCTGCTGGACGAGCATGGGGCCGAAGGTGCGGGCCGGGTTGATCGAGGCGCCCGTGGTGGGTGCCACCGGGATGATCGCCGCGAACACCACCAGGCCGATCGCCACGCCGGCGAATCCTGCCGTGGCCCTGCGGTGTATCACGCCGAAAACGGTGAACACAAGAATGAACGTACCCACGAACTCGGCGAAAAAGGCCTGGATGGCCGTGACGTCACCGGTGTAGGTGGCGATGCCCAGACCCGCGTCTCGGGCCGCGGTTCCCAGCACACCGAGGATCGCGGCCGCGCCGATGATCGCGCCGAGAACCTGCGCGGCGAGGTAGGCCGGGACGCGCGACCACGGGAACTGCCCGGTCGCGGCGAGACCGACCGTGACCGCGGGATTGATGTGGTTGCCCGAGATGTGTCCGAGCGCGTACACGGTCGCCACCACCACGGTCGCGAATGCCAGGGAGATCATGCCCAGGTCGGCCATCGTGAACGGGGCATCCCCGTTGACGATGATCGTCGCGGGCACGGCCCCGACCCCGACGAACACCAAGAAGGCGGTGCCGATCGTCTCGGCGGCCAATTTCTGGATCAATGACGGCTCGTCCATGACGTCCTCCCGGGGACACGGTTGGGAATTGGCTTGTGTCGGTAATGTCGGATGGCGTTCGATAATGTCGAATGTGATCTGGACCATACGCTTATGCTTCGGTGACCACAAGAGGTTCTGACGGAAAGGGGACGCCATGATCCAGGCGGTGGATCGCGCCCTCCGGATCCTCACGGTGTTGCAGGGCGGGCGCCGGATGAGCCTGGGCGAGATCGCGTCCGCCATCGAGCTCGCGCCGTCGACCGTGCACGGCCTGGTGCGCACGCTGCTCGCGCACGGCATGGTGCAGCAGGAGTCGGACTCCGGCCGGTACCGCCTCGGGCCGGCGACACTGCGGCTCGGCAACGTCTACCTCGACACCCTCGAACTGCGCTCGCGCGTCACCGTGTGGGCCGAGAGCCTCGCCCGGCGGACCGGATGCGCGGTGCGCACCGCGGTGCTGCTGTTCGACGAGGTCGTCGTCGTCGCACACGAACCGCGCCCCGACGGCACCCGGCAGATGCCCGAGGTCGGTATCGTCATCCCCGCGCACGCCAGCGCCCTCGGCAAGGCGATGTTGGCGTTCCAGGCCGACCACCGCGTGAACACGCCGCTGCGCAGCATGACCGGTGAGACCGTCACCGATCCCGCGACGTTGCAGGAGCAACTGCAGCAGGCGCGCCGCACCGGGCTGGCGAGCGAGGCCGAGGAGGCCGTGCTCGGTGAATGTTCCATCGCCGCAGCGGTGTTCGACGCCACCGGGGAGGTGGCCGGCGCGATCGGCCTGGTGGTGCCCGCCGCTCGGTGGCCGCTGGCCGCCGATGCCGTCGACGCGCTGCGCGATACCGCCCGCGCGGTGTCACGTGAACTCGGTGCTCCGGTGTGGCCGGCGCGCGGGGCCTGATCTCTCGCCGAATTCAGTCTTCGCTGCTCGTGCGGTTGCCGACGAACTCCAGCAGTCGCGGGTCCAGCGACGTGAAACGGTCGACCTCCTCGCCGCCGTCGCAGCGCAGCAGCGCCACCGTCAGGCCGTCGCGGGTGCGGGCGATCACCTGCCAGTGACCGCCGGAGTCCTCCCAGCGCTGCAGATCCGCGACACGATCGACCGTCATGCTCCTACCATTGCACGGCATGGCCCCCAAGGGAGAAGTGCGGTTGGCACGGGTGTACGAGGAGCCCGAAGCCGACGAGGGGCACCGGGTGCTTGTCGACCGGTTGTGGCCGAGGGGATTGCGTAAAGACGATCCACGCATCGGGCAGTGGTTGCCCGAGGTGGCGCCGTCCAACGAACTGCGCCGCTGGTACGGCCACGCGCCCGAGCGCCACGCCGAATTCGTCCAGCGCTACACCGCCGAACTGGATGCGCCCGACGGCGCCGCCGCGCTCGACGAGTTGCGTGGCATCGTGCGCGCCGGCCCGGTGGTGTTGGTGACCGCCACCAAGGAGATCGAGCTGAGCCATCTCTCGGTGCTGGCCCGGCTGCTCACCTGACGCCGTTCCGGGACGGGATGGGAAGGTTAACCTACCCTCACTGGCTGCGGTAGGCTCGTCGCTCAAATGACCGACATCGATACCGACACCGCAGACGCGCTCGAACCTGTTCTCAAGCGCGAATTGACGGACATCTCCGACGCCGTACGCGCGGTGCCGGCACCCCCGGTCCCGGTGCTCGCCGAGCCGTACCGCATCCGCCTCGCCGACGCCGAGGCCGACTGTGAACTGGTGTCGGAGTGGATGAACCGCCCGCATCTAGTGGAGGCCTGGGAGTATCCCTGGCCGCCGCAGCGCTGGCGCCGTTATCTGCAGGCACAACTCGACGGCGAGTACTCCCGTCCGTTGATCATGGATTTCCGCGGGAAACCGGCCGGCTATGTCGAGTTGTACCGCGCGGCCAAGGATTCCATCGCACCGCGGTATGCCGCTGACCCGCACGACGTCGGAATGCACGCGGCCATCGCCGATCTGCGGTTCGTCAATCGTGGAATCGCCCCGATCCTGCTGCCGCGCATCGTCGCCAGCGTGTTCGAGCAGGAACCGGACTGCAGGCGCATCATGTTCGACCCTGACCACCGCAACACCGGCGCGCGGCGGCTCTGCGAGTGGGCGGGTTGCGCGTTCCTCGGGGAGCATCAGATGTCGAACCGGCGCATGGCGCTCTACGCGCTGCCCCGCACCCCCGGCGACATCCCCGAAAGCGCACTTTCGTAGCCCCGCGAGCGTGCGCGTCTGCTGGCCGACACGCCACAAATCAGCAGCAGTCAGCGCACATTCGTAGCACCGCGAGCGTGCGTTGACTGCTGAAGAAACATGGCGTGTTCAACAGCAAACACGCACGCTCGCGGTGCTGAAGCAGGACGACCTATCTCGCGGTGCTGACCGACGACCTATCAGGCGGTGGGGCCGGCGAACTCGGCGTACCCGTCGTAGTCGGGCTTCATCGCGGCGGCCACGAGTTCCCACAGCACCTCGTCGGTGCCGCCGCCCACGCGTGCGAGTTTCATGTCGCGCCACCACTTGCCCAGCGGGGTCTCGTCGACCAGATAGCCGGAGCCGCCGAAGATGTGCATGCACTCCGAGACCACTTCCTCGCCCAGGCGGGCCGCGGTGACCTTGATGGCGGCCGCCGCGCGCAGGTCGAGTTTGCCGCCGGCGGCGATGCCAGCCAGCCCGTGGCGCAGCAGATCGACGCGGGCCTGCAGATCGGCCATCCGCATCCGCAGGGCCTGATGCTCGTAGAGGGTGTGCCCGAACTGGCGGCGTTTCATCATGCGCGCCAGCGTGATTCCGAGAATCCGCTGCGAGCCCGCGGCGACCTGGCCCGCGATGGACATGCGTTCATGCGCCAGCCCCCACGAGATCGCCGCCAATCCCGTCCCGGCGCGTGCGACCAGCGCCTCGGCGGGCACCCAGGTGTCGATGTGCACCGCGGCGGTGTCGAGCGGGCCCGCGCCCACCTTGCGGTACGGCGTCTGCACCTCGACCTGTGCGGTGGGCACCGCGATCACCAGCACGTTGCCATGCCGGCTCGTCGGGTCGTGGTCGACACCGCGGGCCACCACGATGATGTGGTCGGCGATCGGGGACAGCGATACGAACTTCTTGATGCCCCTGACCTCGAAACCACCACGCGCCGAACGGACCTCGGTCTCCACGATCTGCAGGTCGGAACCGCCGGATTCCTCCGAGGCGCCGATGCACAGCACCGCCTCGCCGCGGATGGCCTGTTCGCAGATGTTGCGCAGGTAGTCGGACCTGCCGAACCGGCGCAGCACCGAGATCGCCGAATCGTGCAGGCTCACACCCACACCGATGCCGGCCGATCCGGTTCGGCCCAACGCGAACGCGAGCTCGATCAGCTTGGCCACATCGGGATGCGCGCTGTCGCCCCACTTCTCGGTGAACACGCCGTTGCGGCCCAGATGCTCGATGAGCTGACGCGGAAACCGTTCCGTCTCTTCGGCTTCGGCGGTCCACTGCTTGACCTGATCGTCGAATACCCGATCGACGAGATCGCGATACTCCTCGACCGTGGTGGTCGACGGCGTCAACGCCGGTGCTGTGGCGGTCATCCTCTCGATTCCTCCAACTGTCGTTTGACCTGAAGCCGGCGCAGCTTGCCCGAGGAGGTGCGCGGAAGTGAACCCGGCGCCAGCAACACCACATCGGCGGGCACCACGCCGCACTCGGAGGCCACGCGCTGCACCACCTCGCTGCGGGCCCCGGCTTCGTCGGTGCCGCGGAATTCGGCGGCGATCACCAGGCCGGGGCGCACGGCCCGCTCGTTGGTGCCGACGGCCACGACCGCACCTTCCCGAATGCCCTTGACCTGGGCGGCGATCCGCTCGATCTCGGTGGGGAAGATGTTGCGTCCGGCGACGGTGATGAGCTCCTTCTTGCGCCCGCAGATCACGAGCCCGTCGTCGGTGAGATAGCCGAGGTCTCCGGTGGGGAACCATTCGCCGGGCCGCAGCGGGGCCTCGCCGCGGTAGCCGGCCATCATCGAGGTGCCGCGGATCTCGACCTCACCCACCTCGCGGTCGACGACGCCGGCGTCCTCCTCGCTGGGTTGCAGTCGCACCTCCATGCCGGCGATGGCGTGGCCGAGGACGGCGAGCTTCTGCACCGACGTGCCCGCGTCGGTACTGACGGTGATCTCATCGACTGTGAGGCCGACGCCTGGGACGGGAACCGTGACGGCGCACGAGGATTCGGCCAGGCCGTAGGACGGTGACAGGGCCCCCGGATCGAACCCGAACCGGCTCAGCTCGGTGCCGAACCGTGCGGTGCCATCGATGTCGACGGGTTCGCCACCGTTGAGGGCGAACCGCATCGCCGACAGGTCGACGTCGGTGAGCCTGCGCGAGTACTTGCCGATCAGCCCGTACGCCATGTTCGGCGCCGCGGTGAGCGTGGCGCGGCTCTCGGTCAGCCAGTGCACCCAGCTGAACGGCGCGGAGGCGAACGCGGCGGTCGGCGCCTGCCAGGTCTCGGTTCCCCCCACGGCGGCGCTGAGCAGGAAGGTCAGGCCCATGTCGTGGTACAGCGGCAGCCATGAGCAGCCGATGTCGCTGCCGGACAGGCCAACCCGGTCGATGAGGCCGCGCAGATTGGCCAGGACCGCGTCGGGCCGCAGCTGCGCCGTGCGCGGGGTGCCGGTGGAGCCCGCTGTGCCCTGCAGGACCGCGAAATCGCCGAGCGGCGCGCCGAGTTCCAAGGTGGTCGACCGCTGGGCGTGGGCCACCTCGGCGTCGTCGTGGATCACCAGTGAGCTCTCGCCGCCGCGGAGTTGCTCGAGGTGACCGCCGTGGCTGAAGACCGCCGTCACGCCGATACCCGCGAAACGGTTCAGCGTCGACTGCGCCCACTGGGCGGGATCGGATCCGCGGACCGGTCCGGGCAGGATCGACACGGCCGAACCCGCGAGCAGCGCGCCGACGATCGCCGCAATGCCCTCGACGGTCGGCTCGCCGACGACGCCGACGGCCGGGGAGCCGTCCTGGCCGATGCGTTCGGCGACGTTTTGCGCCCGCAGATACACCTGTCCCCACGGATGCCGGTGCCAGCTACGGGTTTCCGGTTCGAACACCACGAGGTCGGCGCCGCTGGTGCTCATGGCCTCCCGCAGCGCCGCGGACAGCACGTTCACTGGTTGCTCTGCTCCGCGGGGATCTTCGCGAGGATGGCGGCTTCGAGGTCGCCGACGGTGTCGCAGCTCAGCAGATCCTCTTCGGCCAGCGCGACGCCGAGCTTGTCTTCGATGGCCACCATGCCGACGGCGAATGCCACCGAGTCGAGGCCCACGTCGTCGACGAGCCGGGAATCCCGGGTGACCCTGCGGACGTCGACGTTCATGTCCTCACGCAGGATCTCGGTCAGGGCGGCGCTGATCGCTTCGGCGGATGTTGACTGCATGAGCAGGGACGGTACACCCGCGAGTTAAGGTAGGCTAGGCTTACCCACCGGCTGTGAGGTCAGTAACTGTGATACGCGAGCGCGGTGCTGCCCGACCGATGCGGACCGTCGACCGTCACCGCCGCGGGCACCATCTCGGCGGTGACGACGCCGTGTTCGGCCGTCACCTCGTCCACGATCTCGAAACTGGCCGCGATGCGCTCGGGGGTGTCCACCACGATCGTCGTCACCGGCACATACCTCGCGATCTGAAACAGGCTGTCGCCGTGTGGTTCTCCGCCGCCGCAGAACCCCCACACGCCGCGCACCACGGTCGCGCCGTCTGCTGCGCCGGATTCCAGCAGGCGCCGCACGAGTGACCGGTGCACCGGTGCCCCGTCGTGCAGCGCGGCGCCGGGGGTGTGGATCATCAGCTTCTGCCATATCGCCCGCCCCTGCGCGTCGGTCCCTGGCAGCGGCGAGGGTTTGCCGAGCAGCCGGCCGTCGCGCTTGCACAGCTCGGCGCGTTCGACGGTCATCAGCGGCCGAGGCAGCAGGCCGTTCAGTTCGCCGAGGGCGGCGCCGACCTGTTCACCGGTACCCACCGCGACGATCATGATCGGTACGTGGGTGTTGGGACTGAAGAACCGGGCCCGGCGCCGCTGCCCATGGAACGTCCCGTCGACGCCCACGAACACCGTCGCCGCGGTGAACCCGAGCCGGTGCAGCAACGCGATGACCGCGCGGTGTGCCGGCACACCCGCGGCGCGATGGTGACGTCCGACGTAGATCGTCAGCTTGCTGGTCGACGGGACGGTCGGCGTTGGGGTCGTCGCGGTGACCAACTGGGCGCGCTCGACGGTGATCAACCCGCGCGGAATGATGTCGACGGCCCGCTCGGCCAGCGCGGAGATCGTCTCGGCGGTGTCGACCGCCGCGACGGCCACCGCCGGATCCTCCGACATGGTCAACGTCTCGTCGGTGCGGAGCTGCCTGCCCGGGCCGTAGCCGGCGGCACCGCGCAGCATCACGCTCGTCGCGACGCCCGCGTCGCCGTAGAGGTCGAACAGCGCGTCGGCGGCGAACCGGTCGCCGTGGCGTTGCCGTTCGCCGAAATACCCGGTGAGCTTGAGGTAGTCCGTGCCGTCCATCGTCACAGCCGCCCGCCCAGGAACACCCCAAGGAACACCCCAAGGAACACGCCAAGGCCCGCCGCGGCCAGCCCGAGCACCATGCTCACCACGATGTTCGCCACCGCGGGCCAGATCTGACGTTCCTCGCCGAGCCGCTGGGTTTCCAGCATCCATGTGGAGAACGTGGTGTAGGACCCGACGAACCCGGTCCCCACCACCAGCGCGATGTGTGCGGGCAGCGCCACCCCGCTGAGGACGCCGAGCAGCAGCGCCCCGCTGAGGTTCACCGCCAGGGTGCCGTACGGGAAACCTGCCGGCGCCCGCGTCGACACCGCCCGGTCGACCAGGAACCGGCACACCGCACCCACGCCACCGAGAAGTGCGACGCCGGTCCACACCAGCGCCGTCACCGCAGCACCCGCGCCCTGCGCACCAGCGCCGAGGCGCCCGCGACGGCCACCAGACCGGCGGCGAGGCCGGCCGTGGTGTAGCCCACGGCCAGGCCGATGTGGCCGTGCTCGATCATGCCGATGGTCTCGACCTGCATGGTGGAGAACGTCGTCAGCCCGCCGCAGAACCCGGTGCCCAGCAGCGGCCTGCGGTAACTCGACACCGGCAACCGTTCCAGCAGCCGGGTGGTGAAGTAACCCAGCAGGAACGCCCCCACGATGTTCACCGCGAACGTGGGCCACGGCCACCGGCCGGGATCCGGTGCCATCAGTGTCTCCAGCGCGGCGCGGGCCAGCGTGCCAATCGCTCCGCCGACGAACACCGCGGCCAGCTCTCGTGGATCGTGGCGGCTCATGAAGTCAAAGTATGGCGACAACATCCCAACCGCGCGGCGACGCCGCGGTGCAGAGAGCAGAATCGGGTACATGTCAGCCAATCCGCGCGCAGGCCAACCCGCACAGCCCGAGGATCTCATCGACGTCGCCCACGTGGTGACGGCGTATTACACCAGACGGCCCGATCCGCAGGACGTCGCGCAGCAGGTGGTGTTCGGAACCTCGGGGCACCGCGGTTCCAGCCTCGACTCGGCGTTCAACGAGGCCCACATCCTGGCCACCACGCAGGCGATCGTCGAATACCGCGCGGCACAGGGCATCACCGGCCCGCTGTTCATCGGGCGCGACACCCACGCGTTGTCGGAGCCCGCGTGGGCCTCGGCGCTGGAGGTGCTGGCCGCCAACGACGTTGTGGCGATGATCGACTCGGCCGACCGCTACACGCCCACCCCCGCGGTCAGCCACGCGATCCTCACGTTCAACCGGGGCCGCGAGGGCGATCTCGCCGACGGCATCGTCGTCACCCCGTCGCACAATCCGCCGCGGGACGGCGGGTTCAAATACAACCCGCCCAACGGCGGGCCCGCCGACACCGACGCGACGTCGGTCATCGCCAAGCGGGCCAACGAGATCCTGGCCGACAACCTCAAAGCGGTGAAACGGATGCCGCTGGCGCGTGCGCTGCAGACCGTGCACCGCTACGACTATCTCGACTCCTACGTCGCCGACCTGCCCAATGTGGTGAATCTGCATGCGATCCGCGCCGAGGGCGTCCGCATCGGTGCCGACCCGCTCGGCGGGGCCAGCGTCGACTACTGGGGTGCGATCGCCGAACGCCATCAGATCGATCTGACCGTGGTCAACCCGCTCGTCGACGCCACGTGGCGGTTCATGACGCTCGACACCGACGGCAAGATCCGGATGGACTGCAGCTCACCCAATGCGATGGCTGCGCTTGTCCGAAAAGTGACCGGCCAAGCTGACGTCTATCAGATCGCCACCGGCAACGACGCCGACTCGGACCGGCACGGCATCGTCACACCCGACGGCGGGCTGCTCAACCCCAACCACTACCTCGCCGTCGCCATCGACTACCTCTACACCCACCGCCCGGAGTGGCCGCACAGCACCGCCGTCGGCAAGACCGCGGTGAGCAGTTCGATCATCGACCGCGTGGTCGCCGGGCTCGAACGCAAACTGGTCGAAGTGCCGGTCGGCTTCAAGTGGTTCGTCGACGGCCTGGTCAGCGGCAGCATCGGTTTCGGGGGCGAGGAGAGCGCGGGAGCGTCGTTCCTGCGCACCGACGGCACGGTGTGGACCACTGACAAGGACGGCATCATCCTGGCGCTGCTGGCGTCGGAGATCCTCGCGGTGACCGGGAAAACCCCGTCGCAGCGGTACGCCGAACTCGCCGAGCAGTACGGCGCACCCACCTATGCGCGCATCGACGCGCCCGCCGACCGCGAGCAGAAGGCGCGGCTGTCCAAGCTGTCGCCCGAGCAGGTGACCGCCACCGAGCTGGCCGGTAAGCCGATCACCGCCAAGCTCACCGCCGCGCCGGGCAACGGCGCCGCGCTCGGCGGCCTCAAGGTGACGACGGAGAACGCGTGGTTCGCCGCGCGACCGTCGGGCACCGAGGACGTCTACAAGATCTACGCCGAGTCGTTCAAGGGACCCGAGCATCTCGCGGAGGTGCAGCAAGCCGCCAAGGACGTGGTGAATACAGTCATCGGGTGAGTTCCTGTCCCGCGGAGGGTGACTGTTCGGCGTCCGAGAAGCCCAAACTGCCCGGTGAAGTCTGGGTCCTGATCGTCGCGAACGCGGTCATCGCACTGGGCTACGGCGTGGTGGCGCCCGTTCTTCCGCAGTATGCGCGTCACTTCGGGGTCAGTATCAGCGCGGCGACGTTCGTCGTGACCGCGTTCGCGTTGATGCGGCTGTGCTTCGCCCCGGCGACCGGCATGCTGATCCAGCGGCTGGGGGAGCGGCGGATCTACGTCAACGGCCTGGTGATCGTCGCGGTGTCGACGGGCGCGTGCGCGTTCGCGCAGACGTACTGGCAACTGCTGCTGTTCCGCTCGCTCGGCGGCATCGGTTCGACCATGTTCTTCGTGTCCGCGTTGGGGCTGATGATTCCGCATCAGCCCCAAGGACGCGCGTGGCCGGGTGGCAGGCATGTTCTCCTCGGCGTTTCTGGTCGGGTCGGTCGGCGGGCCGGTCCTCGGCAGTCTCACTGCCGGTCTTGGGCTCAGCGCCCCGTTCCTCATCTACGGCGCGGCGCTGCTGGTGGCCGCGGCGGTGGTGTTCATCAGCCTGCGGCATTCGTCGCTGGCTGCGCCCGCACCCGACGACGGACCCAAGGTGACCGTGCGCACCGCGCTGCGCAACGGCGCCTACCGGGCCGCGCTGGTGTCCAACCTGGCCACCGGATGGTCGGCGTTCGGGCTGCGGATCGCGTTGGTGCCGTTGTTCATCGCCGAGGTCTTCCACCGCGGGCCCGGCGTCGCGGGACTCGCGCTGGCCACCTTCGCGATCGGCAACGTGGGCGCGGTGATCCCCAGCGGATATCTGTCCGACCGCGTCGGGCGGCGTGTCCTGCTCATCATCGGGCTCACCGCGGCCGGTATCTCGACCGCGGTGGTCGGCCTCACCGACGGGCTGACCCCGTTCCTGGCGAGCGCGTTGATCGCCGGGTTCGCCACCGGCATCTTCACCGCGCCGCAGCAGGCCGCGGTCGCCGACATCATCGGCAGCAAGGCGCGCGGCGGCACCGCGGTGGCGACGTTTCAGATGATGGCCGACGTCGGATCCATCGGCGGCTCGCTGCTGGTGGGCCTGATCGCGCAGTACCTGTCATTCGCCTGGGCGTTCGTGATCAGCGGGGCCATGCTGTTGCTGGCCGCGCTGTGCTGGACGTTCGCGCCGGAGACCCGGCCACGCCCGGTCACCGAGCACACCCCGGCGCGCCCGCTGGGACCGGAAGCCGGCGGAGAGGTACCCTGACCAGCCATTTTGTCTTGCGGGGCGCCCGTGGTGTACCTTCGTTGAGCACGACATCAGGGGCTATGGCGCAGTTGGTAGCGCACCACACTGGCAGTGTGGGGGTCAGGGGTTCGAATCCCCTTAGCTCCACTTCATGAGGCGATCGAACCGGGATTTCAGGTCCCGCCGTCGTCATCGACGTCATCACATCCCCTCCTCTGGGTGATGTGGGCTCAACCACCAGACCGGCAGGATGCGCCGGCGGATGAACCGGCGTCCTGTAGCCGCCGTGTGTCTGTGGCTAAGTGTTTGTGCGGCGGTCCTGTCGCCGAGTTCGACACTGTGGTTGTGATTTTTAGGGGTCGGCGGGGAATTGGCGACCATGGTGTCGATGTCGGCGATAGGCGCGACAACCGAACTATGTGAGGGAGAGCGGCGCCCGGCGGATGACCAGCGTCCTGTAGCCGCTGTGTGTCTGTGGCTAAGTATTTGTGCGGCGTCCTGTCGCCGAGTTCGACACTGTGGTTGTGATTTCTAGGGGTCGGCGAGGAATTGGCGACCATGGTGTCGATGTCGGGGACAGGGGCGACAACCGAACTATGTGAGGGAGAGCGGCGCCGGGCGGATGAACCGCGCCTCCACGCCGGTGGCGTGGATGCCGTTGCGCTCGGCCGTCGTGTCAGCCATGTCACACGTATACCGATCGGTGTTCCTTCGACGCGCCAACCGTGATATCTAGGTATAGAAACATATACTCAGCTTTCGCGAACCGGGAGGTCGATGTGACGACGGGGCAGCGTGCGGGGCATCCGCTGGATGCGGTCATCGACATCCGGCCCGACGGCGGCCGTGGTGCGCACGGGTGGACGGTGCCCGAGTACGGCAACATGGTGGGCCCGTTCGGGGGTGCCACTGCGGCCTTCATCCTGCAGGTGATCGATGCGCAGGCCGACAAGGTCGGGGAACCGGTCGCATTGACCGTCACCTATGCCGCGCCCATCGCCGAGGGCGAGTTCCATGTGGACGTCGATCTGGTGCGCACCAACCGTACCAATCAACACTGGACGGCCACCCTCAGCCAGGACGGTGAGGTGAAGTCCACGGCGACAGCGATTTTCGGTATCCGTAGGGAAGTCTGGTCGGACACCGAGGCGGTCATGCCCGCCGTGGGGGAACCGGCGTCGTATCCACCCGCGGCCTGGCCGTTGGGGGTGGCGTTCCTGGGCAACTACGACATCCGTGTCGTCGACGGTGCGCCGCCGCAGGACGAGCCGCCCGCGCCGTCGTCACTGTCGACGTTCTGGGTGCGCCACGATCCCGATCGGCGCCTCGACTTTCCCGCGCTGGCCGCGCTGGCCGACATCTTCTATCCGCGGGTGTTTTTGCGTCTCGGGCGGTCGGTGCCCGCGGGAACGGTCTCGATGACGACGTATTTCCATGCCCGCGCCGCCGAGTTGGAGCGGGTGGGCTGCGACCACATCCTGGCGACCGCGCGGGCCCAGCGCTTCTCGGGAGGCTATTTCGACCAGGCCGCACAACTCTGGTCGCGTGACGGCGTGCTGCTCTCAACCACCAATCAGATTGTCTACTACAAGGATTCGCGCTGATAGCGCCGCGCCGACCAAGTAAACCGGTTGGTGTGTACCGGTCGATTCGACATATCCACAGGAGGATTCCGATGAAACAACTCATCCTGACCAAGTTCGGCGACCCCGAGGAGGTGGTCCGGCTGGTCGACACCCCTGAACCGGTCGCCGGCACCGGCAAGGTGCTGGTCCGCCTGGAAGCCGCCGCCATCAACCCGTCGGACCTGCTGCTGGTGAACGGCAAGTACCTCGTACACCCGGAACTGCCCGCCGGGGTGGGTGCCGAGGGTGTCGGAATCGTCGAAGCCGTTGGGCCCGACGTGGACTCGATTCTCGTGGGCAAACGCGTGATCGTGCTTCCCACCTACACCTACGGCACCTGGTCACAGAAGGTGGTCGCCGCGGCGCACGACGTCGTCGAGGTGCCCGACGCAGACCCTCGCCAGTTGGCGATGCTGTCCATCAACCCGCCCACCGCCCACCTGCTGTTGGATCGCGTCGTCAACCTGCGGGTCGGTGACTGGGTGGGGCAGACCGCGGCGAACTCCGCGGTGGGGCGCTACGTCGCCACCCTGGCCCGGCGTCGAGGCCTCAGGACGCTCAACATCGTCCGGCGTGAGGACGCCGTCGAAGACGTGCGCGCCGCCGGCGGTGACGTGGTCCTGGTGAGCGGCCCCGACCTTGCCGACGACATCAAGCAGGTGCTCGGTGGCGAAAAACTGAGCCTGGTCATCGACCCGCTCGGTGGCTCGGCCGCATCGGATCTCATCGGCGCCTTGGAGTTCGGTGGGACGGCGGTTGCCTACGGGTCGTTGACCGGTACACCGATGAGTGTGTCGGCGGCGGACCTGTTCGGCCGCGAGGTGCGTCTCACCGGCTTCTGGCTCGGCAACTGGTACGCGCGCCGGCCGCGGCACGAAATCGTCGACACCCTGGACCATCTGGCCCACCTCATCGCCGAGGGCGTGCTGCACGCGCCGGTGGAGGCGACCTACCACCTCGACGACTATCTCAAGGCTTTGACCCACGCTCGCACCGCTGAGCGCGGCGGCAAGATCCTGTTCACCTTCGAATGAACCCGACGAGAGGAAAACCATGACGGCAAACGACAATTCAGGGACCAACCCGATTCTTGTCACCGGTGCGACCGGACGCCACGGCAACACCGGTGAATACCTCGTGCGGCGCCTGCGGGAGGAGGGCCGGGCGGTTCGGGTGCTTGCACGCACCCCCGGCGAGCGCACCGAACGGCTCGCGGCGTTGGGCGCCGAGATCGTACGAGGCGACCTGCACGACCGGCGCACCCTGGTACCGGCGCTCGCCGATGTCGACCTGGCGTACTTCACCTATCCCATCGATGCGGGCGTGATTCCGGCGGCGGCGAACTACGCCGCGGCCGTACGGGAAGTCGGCCGCTACCCACGGACGGTGGTGATGTCGATGGGGCCGTCGCACCCCGAGAGCCCGAGCAGCCTCGGGCGGGCCCAATGGCTTGCCGAGGAGATCCTGGACTGGGCGGGACTGGATCTGCTGATCCTGCGGGTGTTTGCGTTGTTCCACGAGAACCTGAAAATTCTGCACAGCCGCTCGATTCGCGAGCAGGGACTCATCCGTAACTCGTTCGGGCCCGAACGCGTCGGGTGGATCAGCGGTCGCGACGCCGCGGAACTGGCGCTCGCGGGATTGCTGCACCCCGAACGGTTTTCCGGGCAGGTCGTCGATGTCAAAGGCGCCGAGGAGCTCAGCCACGTCGAGATCGCGTCGCTGCTGTCCCAGTTGGCCGAACGGCCTGTCCGCTACGAGCCTGCCACCCGGGAGCAGTGGCGGCAGGATCTGGTCGAGCTGTCACAGGTTGAGGGCGAAGACGTGGTCAACCCCGCGATGGCGCAGCATATTTCCTCGGTCGGCGACATGGTCGCGCGGGCGGGACGCACCATGGGGTCCGACCGTGCGGTGCTGCGTGCGCTCATCGGCCGCGAACCCATCACCGTGTCGGAGTTCTTGAAGACCAACCTCGACAGGTGGTTCCCGGTCAGCGTGTGACGACAGGCCGCCCGGACAGCTTCCTCACACAAAAGCCAAAGCTCTCTCACAGAACGCTGTATTTGCCGACGCACTCTGGCTCGACCGGAAAGTTGTGATCGGTAACAACGGCGGTCCGCGACGCTGGGACATCTGAAGGGGAGGTGACGATGGCTGCGAGCGAGAAGGTCTTGGTGTGGCACGGCCTGGCGGTGACCGCGGGAGGAGTCGGCTACCTGGCGGCGTTGGCCCTGTCGGTGGTGTTCGCGGTGATCTGGCGGATCGCCGCGACACCACGACAACGCGTCGAAACCGGGCCGGTCAGCCCGACAGAGCTGGCCTTCCTGCGGTCGGAGTTCGCCCCGGTGGTCACCGCGCTGGCGAGCCTGCGCGCCACCGGGCGGGTCACCTCCACCCGGAGGGTCGATCATGCGGTGCGGGGCGCGCAGATCGACGGTTTCACCGCGCGAACGCTGCGCCGCGTGACCGCGGACGCGGAGCACACCGTCCCACGTCTGTGCCGGACGTCCCGCGACGATCTCGCGGCCATGGCGGAGGAGCTCGGCGAGCGCGGGCTGGTGACGACCCGCGAACAGCGCAGGCGGATCCGCCTCGGTGTGCTGCCCTCGGTGGTGTTGGTGGTGATCGGGCTGGGTTACGGTGTTTACCTGCTGACCCGCCTCACCGCTGACCCGCACGTGGCGGCCACGTTCACGCTCATCCTGTTCCCCACGGTCATGTACGCGACGTTCCTGCTTCCCTGGCTGCTGCAGGTGCGCCGGCTGACTCCTGCCGGGCGCCGGTTGCTGGCCCGGGAACGAAAGCGCCTGGCCTACCTGGATCCGGCGAAGCGTCCGGCGTTCGAAACCTACGGCCCGGCCGCGGTCGCGCTGTCGGCCGCCCTGTTCGGTGCCGGGGCGTTGCGGGCGGTCGACGCCGGTTATGCCGATGCGGTGCAGGCCCCGGGGGTCGCCGGTGGCGGCGCCGACGGTGGCGGCGGCTGCGGTGGCGACGGGGGCGGAGGCGGCGGCTGCGGCAGCTGCGGTGGCTGCGGCGGAGGCGGAGGAGGGTGCGGCGGATGAGAACCGTGCCCGCACTCGGTGACATCGGAATCGGCTGGCGACGCGAGATCGCCGGGGTGATCGCGGATCTCACGCCGGGATTCTGTGAGGTGATCGCCGAATCCATCCCGATCCGTCGTCGCCGGGCCCGTCCGGAGCCGGCGCTGCTCGACCTCGTCGGACGCGATGTGCCGGTGATCCCGCACGGTGTCGCTCTGTCCCTCGGCGGTGTGGAACCGGTGCAGCCCGAGCGGATACAACGGCTGGCGGCGTGTGCACAGGCGCTGCGTTCTCCGTTGGTCAGTGAGCACATCGCCTTCGTCCGGGCGGGCGGGATCGAGGCCGGCCATCTGTTGCCGGTGCCGCGGACGCGCGAGGCCATCGAGGTGTTGGCGGACAACATCCACCGCACCCGCGGGCACCTGAATGTCCCGTTGGCGGTGGAGAACATCGCCTCGTTCGTGGAGTGGCCCGAATCCGACCTCACCGAATCGGAATTCCTCACCGAGCTGGTCGATCGCACCGGGGTGCTGCTGGTGCTCGACGTGGCCAATGTGTATGCCAATGCGCGCAACCGCGGCCGTGATCCGTTGCGGGAACTGGCCAGACTTCCCGTGGAGCGGGTGGCGTACAGCCATGTCGCCGGTGGGCGAGAGGGTGAGGATTTCTATCACGACACCCACACCGCGCGCACCCCACCGCAGGTGCTCGGACTCGTGGCCGCACTGCGGCAGCGGGTCGACACACCCATCATGCTCGAACGCGACGGCCACTTCCCGCCGGCCGCCGAGTTGTTCGACGAACTGGACGCGATCGCCGAGGCCGCCGGGGCCGCGCCGATCACCAACCAGGCACGCGAGGTGTGGACATGACCGACCACGATGAATTGGCGCGCCGCCAGGAGGCGCTGGTGAAGGCTCTGGTGGCCGACGGTCCCGTACCGGAGGGGTTCGACCCGGTGGCCGTGGCGGCGGCGGGGCTGGTCTGTCGCCACAAGCGCGATGCGCATTCCCATTCGGATCACCGGTGATCCGGCCGGCGCGCACAGCTGTTGTCCAGCAACATCATCAGCGACTTGCCAGACAACGTCGCCCCGGATGAGCCGAAGTTACCGCCAGCACCCATTTTTCGATGAGGGGCAGCGGTAAACGCCCTGCTCGAAGGCGTAGCGGTGAGCCGTCCGAGGAGACGGCCCATGGCGGTCGCATCGATCCGTCCTACCGTGGAACTGTTGGCATACACGCCAGTTCAGCTATCTCGGCGCACGGAAGGACCCGTCAAGCCATGCCCACCAACCCACGCCAGGAACGACTCGCCCGCCGGATCGCGCAGCTGTACGCCACCGACGCTCAATTCGCCGGGGCCCGACCCGACGACGCGGTGACCGAGGCCATCGAGCGCCCGGATATGCGGCTGCACCAGGTCGTCGGCGCCGTCATGGAGGCATACGCCGATCGGCCCGCAATCGCCGAGCGTGCAGTCGAAATCGTCGAGGATCCCGTAACAGGACGAACCTCCGCCGAACTGCTGCCGCGGTTCGACACCATCACCTACCGCGAGCTGTCCGATCGTGTCGCCGCTCTTGCGCGCGCCCTGTGCGACGATGTGCGCCCAGGTGACCGCGTATGCGTATTGGGCTTTGCCAGTGCCGATTACGCCGTCATCGACATGGCGACGATGCACCTCGGCGCGGTGGCCGTCCCGCTGCAGACCAGCGCGCCGGTCGGCCAGCTGCAACCGATCGTCGCCGAAACCGAGCCGCGGCTCTTCGCGTCGAGCATCGGTGACCTCGACACCGCCGTGGAACTGGTGCTCGCCGGCCACACGCCCGCCCGCCTGGTCGTCTTCGACCACCACCCGGCGGTGGACGAGGAACGCGAGACGCTGCAGCGTGCACGTCAGCGGCTCGGCGATGCGGGTGTCCAGGTGGTGGTCGAGCCGCTGGCCGATCTGATCGAGCGCGGGCGATCGGCGCCGGACGTCGCGTATCACGTTGCCGACGAGGATGATCCGTTGCGTCTGCTCATCTACACATCGGGCAGCACCGGCGCCCCGAAAGGCGCGATGTACCCCGAGCGCCTGGTGGCCAACTTCTGGCGCCGGTCGCGCTGGAACTGGAGCGGCACGGCCGCGCAACCATCGATCACCCTGAACTTCATGCCCATGAGCCACGTGATGGGCCGCGGCATCCTGTACGGCACGCTGGGACATGGCGGCACCGCGTATTTCACCGCGCGCAGCGATCTTTCGACACTGTATGAGGATCTCGCGCTCGTCCGGCCCACCGAGCTGAACTTCGTGCCGCGGGTTTGGGACATGCTCTTCGGAACCTTCCAGAGCGAGGTGCGGCGGCGAGCCGCCGAGGAAGGCATGCACGAAAACCTCGAAGCCGACGTGATGGCCGATCTGGCCCAGCATCTGCTCGGCGGTCGGTACATCCTGGCGATGACAGGCTCGGCACCGATCTCGGCCGAGAACAAGGCGTTCGTCGAACAACTGTTGGATCTTCATCTCATCGAGGGCTACGGGTCGACCGAGGCGGGCATGGTGTTCGTCGACGGCACGGTACGGCGCCCTGCGGTGATCGACTACAAGCTGGCCGACGTGCCCGATCTCGGGTACTTCCGTACCGACCAGCCGCATGCGCGGGGCGAGTTGCTCGTCAAGACCCGAGATCTGTTTCCCGGGTACTACAAACGTCCGGAGGTCACCGCCGACGTGTTCGACCCCGACGGCTTCTACCGCACGGGGGATGTGGTGGCCGAGATCGGTCCGGATCAGCTGGTCTATCTCGATCGGCGCAACAACGTGCTGAAGCTGTCCCAGGGCGAGTTCGTCACCGTGTCGAAACTGGAGCCGTTGTTCGGCGACAGCCCGCTGGTGCGCCAGATCTACATCTACGGCAACAGCGCACGCGCCTACCTGCTGGCCGTCGTCGTCCCCACCGAGGACGCGCTGCGGCAAAGCGGCGGCAGCCTCGATGCGCTGAAGAACGCGATCACCGCGTCGTTTCAGGACATCGCCAGGTCCTCGGGGTTGCAGTCCTACGAGATCCCGCGTGATTTCCTCATCGAGACAACGCCGTTCACACTCGAGAACGGGTTGCTCACCGGTATCCGCAAACTGGCCCGGCCGAAACTGAAGGCGCACTACGCCGAACGGCTCGAAGCCCTCTACACCGAACTGGCCGACAACCAGGCCAACGAGTTGGCGGCCCTGCGCCGCGACGGGGCGAATCGTCCGGTGTTGGAAACCGTCGGCCGCGCGGCCGGTGCGCTGCTCGGGGCGGCGGCCGACGCCCTGGCACCCGACGCGCACTTCACCGACCTCGGTGGAGATTCGCTGTCGGCGCTGACGTTCGGCAACCTGCTGCACGAGATCTTCGGTGTCGAGGTATCGGTGGGTGTGATCGTCAGCCCGGCCAGCGACCTGCGGGCCATCGCCGATTACGTCGAGTCCCAACGTAGCCCGGGTCTGGCCAGGCCGTCGTTCGCGTCGGTGCACGGCCGGGACGCGACCGAAGTGCGCGCCGCCGACCTGACCCTGGAGAAGTTCATCGACGCCGAGACGCTGTCCGCACCGCGGTCAGCGCCGAGCGCCCAGGTGCGGACCGTGCTGCTGACCGGGGCGACCGGGTTCCTCGGCCGCTACCTGGCCTTGGAGTGGCTCGAGCGGATGAGCCGGGTCGGTGGCACCGTGATCTGCCTGGTGCGGGCCAAGGACGACGCGTCGGCGCGCCGCCGGCTGGACCGGACGTTCGACAGCGGTGATCCCGAACTGCTGCACCGCTACCTGGACCTCGCCGACCGTCATCTGCGGGTGATGGCGGGGGACAAGGGCGAGGCGGACCTCGGGCTGGATCCCCTCACCTGGCAGCGACTCGCCGACACGGTCGACGTGATCGTCGACCCCGCGGCGCTGGTCAACCATGTGCTGCCGTACCGGGAGTTGTTCGGCCCCAACGTCGTCGGCACGGCCGAACTGATCCGGCTCGCGCTGACGACGAAACTGAAGCCCTACACCTACGTGTCGACCATCGGCGTCGGGGACCAGATCGAACCGTCGCTGTTCACCGAGGACGCCGACATCCGGACCGTCAGCGCCGTGCGTGCCATCGACGACAGCTACGCCAACGGGTACGGCAACAGCAAGTGGGCCGGCGAGGTGCTGCTGCGCGAGGCCCACGACCGGTGCGGGCTGCCGGTCGCGGTGTTCCGCTGCGACATGATCCTGGCCGACACGAGATATGCGGGCCAGCTGAATGTTCCGGACATGTTCACCCGGCTGATGCTGAGCCTGGTGGCCACCGGCATCGCGCCAGGATCGTTCTACGAACTCGACGCGCACGGTAACCGGCAGCGCGCGCACTACGACGGCCTGCCGGTCGGGTTCATCGCCGAGGCGATCGCGACCCTGGGCGCCGGTGCGGACGGGTTCTCCACCTATCACGTGATGAACCCGCACGACGACGGTATCGGTCTCGACGAATTCGTCGACTGGCTCGACGAGGCCGGATACCCGATCGAGCGCATACCGGACTACGCGGCATGGCTGCAGCGCTTCGACACGGCGCTGCACGCACTGCCCGACGCGCAACGGCAGGCATCGCTGCTGCCGCTGCTGCACAACTATCAGCACCCCGGGAAGCCGATCCGTGGGTCGCAGGCACCCACGGATCGGTTCCGGGCAGCGGTGCGCCAGGCGAAAATCGGTGCGGACGGGGGCAATCCGGATATTCCGCAGGTGTCCGCGCCGATCATCGTCAAGTACGTCACCGATCTGCAGAAGCTCGGCCTGCTGTGAGCGGTGCCGGGCTCCGGTCTCATCCCGCCTGCGCGAGCAGGTGGTTGCGGCGCCCGATCCGGTCGAAACGGCAGGCTCGCTCGGCCAGACGGTGCACCGGGTCTTCTCCCGTGAGCTTCCAGAGTTCGGCATGGATGGCCGCACCCATACGGCGACTGAACGTCTCGGGTTCGGTTGCGGCGTCGGGATGCTCGGCGATGATGCGGTCGACGAGTCCGTGTTGGAACAGATCCGTCGAGCGCACGCCCTGCTGTTCGGCCATCTGGGCGGCGTGAGTGGTGTCGCGGTGCAGGATCGCGCTGGCACCCTCGGGAGGAAGCGGGGACAGCCAGCCGTTTTGGGCCGCCAGCACGCGATCGGCCGGCACCAGGGCCAGCGCGCCACCGCCGGTGCCCTGACCGAGCAGCACCGACACCGTCGGCACCGGAAGCGAGACCATCTCGGCGATGCACCGGGCGATCTCACCGGCCAAACCGCCCTCCTCGGCCTCTTTCGACAGCGCCGCGCCCGCGGTGTCGATGACGGTGACCAGCGGCAGGTTCAGGTCGGCGGCCAGGCGCATCCCGCGCCGGGCCTGGCGCAACGCCCCTGGGCCGAGCGGTGTCTGCGGGGTCTGCCCGCGCCGGTCCTGACCGAGCACCACACACGGCAGATGCCCGAACCGGGCCAGCGCGAGGAGCAGGCCGGGATCGGTTTCGCCCTGGCCGGTTCCGCTGAGCGCGAGGACGTCTCCGGCCGCGTGGTGCAGGAGTTCGCGCACGCCGGGGCGGTCCTCGCGACGCGACGCGCACACCGACTGCCACGCGGGCACGTCGATGCCCACCGGGACGCTCGCGGTGGCCGGCGCGGGTGTGGTCCGTCGCGCGCGCATCATGACGCTCAGGGCCCGGTCCACCACCTCACGCAACTGCGCGAGCGGAAGCACCCCGTCGATCAGCCCGCACGCCTCGAGGTTCTCGGCGGTCTGGACGCCCTCGGGGAACGGCGCGTCGTACAGCGCCTGATACACCCGCGGCCCGAGGAATCCGATCATCGCACCGGGCTCGGCAAAGGTGATGTGCCCCAACGATCCCCAGGAGGCGAACACCCCGCCTGTGGTGGGGTGGCGCAGGTACACCAGATACGGCAGGTGCGCGGCCTTGTGGTCGACCACGGCCGCGGTGATCTTGACCATCTGCAGGAACGCGGCCGCCCCTTCCTGCATACGGGTGCCGCCCGAGGTGGGCAGGGCGAGCAGCGGAATCCCCTCGGCCGTCGCACGGCGGATGGCGGCGGTGAGCCGTTCGCCCGCCGCGATGCCGATCGACCCGCCGAGGAAACGGAAGTCGCTGGCCAGCAGGGCGATGCGGTGCCCATGGATTTCGGCGGCGCCGGTGATCACGGCCTCGTCGAGACCGGTGACGGCCCGCGCGTGCGCGAGGTCCTGGGCGTATCCGGGATCGAGGTCCTCATCGGTGACCGGGGTGTCCCACGACGTCCATGTGCCGTGGTCGATCACGGCGGTGATCACCTCGTGCGCGGCGGTCATCGCCGGCCTGCCGTCAACTCGTCGATCAGGTGGTTGTCGGCACCGAGCACGGGCGGTGCGCTGTGGTCCCTGCGTGTGCGCTCGGGGCCTGCGACATCGAAGAAGCGCAGCGGCGGCCCCGGCAACGTGATGGTCCCCAGGGTTGCGTGGTCGACGTCGATGAGCAGTCCCTGCGACCGGGTCTGCTCCCATTCGTAGACCTCGCGCAGATTCCGGATCCGCCCGGCCGGGACACCGATCTCGTCGAGGATGTCGAGCAGTTCATCGGTGGAGTACAGCGAGAACACGCTCTGGACAAGCTCGTTGACGCGTTTCTGGTTGGCGACGCGCTCGGGGTTGGTCGCCATGCCGGGGGCGTGTGCGTCGAGGTGGAAGCCCTCGCAGAACCGCTTCCACAGGCCCTCGCTGCCGACGGCGATCTGCACGGCACCGTCGGCGGTGTCGAACAGGCCGTACGGGCAGATCGACGGATGATGGTTGCCGGTCGCCTCACCGATCTGCCCGGCGACCGTCCACTTGGTGCCCTGGAAGGCGTGTACGCCCACGACGGCCGCGAGCAGGGACGCGCGCACCACCTGACCACGTCCGGTGCGGGCCCGTTCGTTGAGGGCCGCCAGGACGCCGAAGGCGCCGTACATGCCGGCGAGCAGGTCGGCAATGGGCACTCCGACGCGTTGCAGGTCATGGGGATTGGCGCCGGTCAGCGACATCAGGCCCGCCTCGCCCTGTGCGATCTGGTCGTACCCGGCCCGGGCGGCTTCCGGCCCGTCGTGGCCGAACCCACTGATCGACAGGATGATCAGGCGCGGATTGAGTTCGCGCAGTACGTCTTCGGAGAAGCCGAGCCGCTCCAGCACACCGGGGCGGAAATTCTCCATGAGCACGTCGGCGCGGCGGAGCAGTTCACGCAGCGCCTCGCGGCCGGACGGGCTCTTCAGATCGAGCGTGACGGACCTCTTGTTGCGGTTGGCGCTCAGGAAATAGGTCGATTCACGTTCTGCCCCAGCGGGTTCGATGAACGGCGGTCCCCAGCCCCTGGTGTCGTCGCCGCCGCCGGGGTTCTCGACCTTGATCACGTCGGCGCCGAGGTCGCCGAGCATCATCGCGGCGTGCGGGCCTGCGAGGGCGCGGGTCAGGTCGATGACCGTGAGGTCGGCGAGCGGGCCGGCGGACAGTGCCAGATGTGGTCCGTCGCCAGGATGGGTGGTTTCGGTCATGAGGGCCTCCCTGCGGTTTGGCTCGGAGCGCTAGTGGCGGAGTGGACTAGCCAATTCAGCACAGCATCGCGGGCCGGTGAAGTCAATGGATTGTCGCGAGAAAGGTGAAGTGACTTGAGCCACAACGAAATTGGCGCTCAGGTCACGGTGATACGACGAATGCCCGAGGCGGTGTCCCGCCTCGGGTCGATTCGTCCATGTGGGTTGCCGGCTACAGCCAGCCGGGGAGGACCAGTGCCGCCCAGGCCACCAGCGGGCCGATCGCGATCACCAGGCCGCTGTATTTCAGGATCTGCCGATAGAACACGTCGCGGTCCACGCCCTGGGCGTTGGCGAGCACCAGCGCACCGTTGGTGGAGAACGGGCTGACGTCGACGATGGTGGAGGCGATCGCCAGCGCGACGATCACACCGATCGGGCCGATGTCACCGGCCAGCAGCAGCGGAACCGCAAGGGGGATGGTGGCTCCGAGGATCGCGGTCGAGGACGCGAAGGCCGAGACGATCCCGCCGAGATAGCACAACAACAGGGCCACAAGAAGCGGCATGCCCAGTTTCGCGACGCCGTTGCCGACCCACTCCACGGTGCCCGCCTCCTGCAGGACGCCCACGAAGGTCAGCACGCCGCCGATGAGCAGCACGGTGGACCAGCTGATCTGTGCCACGGCGCCCTTCTGGGCCTTGGGCGAGGCCAGGGCCAGGACCGCGGCGACGGTCATCGCGACGAAACCGACGTCGAGGTCGAGAATCAGCGAGAACAACCCGAGGGCGCCGAGGCCGATGAGGGTGAGGATCTGATCGAAGGATGCCGCGCGCCGGGGCAGCGGGCTGGTGGGGGTGTTCGGGGGTGCGGTGAGGGTGGCCGCGGATGCGGTGGTGCCGTGACCGGAGAAGACCGGGCTACCGCTAGACGGCTTGGGCGTCGTACCCCCGCCGGAGCCTCCGGTGTCCTCGGTCGCCTCAGTGTGGTCCGCGCCGTCGTCCGCGCCGTCGAAGCTCTGGGTGGTCTGCCCGAGGAGTTTGCGACCGCCGAGGAAGATGAACAGCAGCACCCCGATGGCGGCGTTGAAGAAGAAACTGCCGAGGAACAGGGCCAGCGGGCTGTTGATCAGGTTGGCCTTGGCGACGATGTTGTTGACGGTGACGCCGTAGATGCTGATCGGGGAGAACCCGCCGGCCTGGGCACCGTGGATGACCATCATGCCCATCAGCAGGGCGTTGATGTGGTACCTGCGGGCGAAGGTCAACGCGATCGGGGCGATGATGGCGACCGCGGCGGGGCCGAGCGCGCCGAGGGCCGTGAGCACCGCGGTGATGCCGAACATCACCCACGGTATGAACGCCACGCGTCCTCTGACCAGGCGTAAGGCGCCGCGCACCATGAGGTCAACGGTGCCGTTGTTCTGCGCGATGGCGAACAGGTAGGTGACGCCGACCAGTGTCAGGAACAGGTCACTGGGAAACCCGGCGATGATGTCGTCGGTATCCATACCGACGGCGATCGTGCCGACCAGGAAGGCGGCGACGAAGCCCAGCGTGCCCATGTTGATGGGTAGCAGCGTCGCCGCTGCGAACATCGCGACAAGGGCGAGAATCGGGATCAGTTCGAGCGGCATCGGGGAACTCCGAACGTCGTGCGAGCGGTGAGCCAGTGGAGCACTGGCCTAGCCATTACACCAGTGGGGTGGATCACTGTCAATACCTGAGTGTGAGACGCCCTACGGGCTTTGTCATGGCGAGCCGGGTATCCTGTGGTGCAGAGAGTGGGTGAGCTAGTGGCTGAGCAACTGAGACCAGTAACGCGTCCGCGGCTCTACGAGGTCATCGTCGAGCAGTTGTGCGCATACATCTACAGCAACCAGATGGAGCCAGGGGACCGCTTGCCCGCGGAGCGCGACCTGGCCGCCAAGCTGGGGGTGAGCCGCGCGTCGCTCAGCCAGGCGCTGGTCGCCCTCGAGGTGCAGGGTGTCCTGTCGGTACGGCACGGCGACGGCGCGATCCTGGTCCGCCGCCCGACCGAGGAGGGGTCCATCCGGGCCCTGCGCGAGCACGCCGACCGCATCCCCGACATCATCGAGGCGCGCGAGGCGCTTGAGGTCAAGCTGGCCGGCCTGGCGGCGCAGCGCCGCACCGACGCCGAGATGGCGGCGATCGACGCGGCCATCGCCACGATGGAGAAGGAAGTCGAATCAGGCGAACGCGGCGTGGTCGGCGACGAAATGTTCCATGAGGCAATCACATCCGCGGCGCACTCGTCGTTGCTGGCCAAGCTGATGCACGAAATCGCGGGCCTGATCCGGGAAACCCGGATCGAATCCCTGTCGCAGGAGAACCGGCCCCGTGCCTCGCTGGAAGGCCACCGGAGGATCGCCGATGCGATCCGCAAGCAGGACTCGCAGGAGGCGGCCCAGGCGATGGCCGAACACATCCGCATGGTCTCCGACGTGGCGCTGCTGCGCGAAGCCTGAGCGCTTTCCGAACACTCGCACGTACTGAGGGCCGCCGACGGCGTCGGTGAGAATTCGTCGCGCCGCCGACAGCGGCGTACCCTTGCTCTTTCACCATACCGCCGCCACGGGGGCTTGCCGCAAGACCGGGGTCATGGCGCAAAATCGCTGGCCCAGGCCAGAACTCGAGAAGTGTGAGGGTACGTGTCAGGTCTTGACTACTACGACGAACTGCGGTCCGAGCGGGAGTACGCCGCCGGGCTCTACGCCCGGTTGGACGCCGAGCGGGCGCAGTCGCAACGCAGGTATGCCGCCGCGCTGCGCGAGCACGGCGGCACGGCCGTGGAGCGCGACGCCGAGGTGCGGGCGTTGGCCAAGGACATCGCCCGGCTCAACGTCGCCGACAACGGATTGTGCTTCGGCCGGTTGGACACCGTCGACGACGAAGCGCTCTACATCGGGCGCCTCGGCATCTTCGACCGGGACAACGACTTCGAGCCGCTGCTGCTCGACTGGCGCGCCCCGATGGCGCGGCCGTTCTACGTCGCGACGGCCGCCAACCCGGAGAACATGCGCCGCCGCCGCCAATTTCACACCATGGGCCGCAAGGTGGTCGACTTCACCGACGAGATCCTCGGGCGGCCGACGGGCGCCGAGCACGACGCCACCAACGACGCGGCGCTGCTCGCGGCCGTCAACGCACCGCGCGGGGAGGGCATGCGCGACATCGTCGCCACCATCCAGGCCGAGCAGGACGAGGTCATCCGACTCGACCACACCGGTGTGCTGGTGATCGAGGGCGGCCCGGGCACCGGCAAGACCGTGGTGGCGCTGCACCGCGTGGCGTACCTGCTCTACACCTACCGCAAGCAGATGGAGCGCCACGGTGTGCTGGTCGTCGGGCCCACCCCGGCGTTCCTCAACCACATCGGCCGGGTGCTGCCGTCGCTGGGCGAGTCCGACGCGGTGTTCATGACGCCCGGCGACTTCGTGCCCGGTCTGCACGTCACCGCCGAGGACACCCCGGAAGCTGCCGAGGCCAAGGGCTCGCTGAAGATCCTCGACGTGCTCAAGGCCGCGGTGGCCGACCGGCAGGAACTGCCCGGGGAGCCGATCCCGATCGACCTGTCCGACGTCACGGTCCGCATCGACGCCGAGACCGCGAACTGGGCGCGTGAGGAGGCCCGCAAGACCGGTCTGCCGCACAACGAGGCCCGTGCCGAGTTCATCGACGTCGTCACCTATGTGGTGACCGAGCGTGCGGTCGCCCGGATCGGCCGGGGCTGGCTGACCCGCGACGACAAGCACGCGTGGGAGCAGATGCGCGCCGACGTCGTCGGCGAGCTCGAGGACCACGAGCAGTTCAACGCCGCGCTGGACGCGCTTTGGCCCATCCTCACCCCGGAAGACGTTCTCGCACAACTGTATACGTCGCACGATCGACTGCGCGCGGCCGGCGCGCCCGAGTGCTTGTGGCGCGCCGACGGCCAGGCGTGGACGGTGTCGGACGTGCCGTTGCTCGATGAACTGGTCGACCTGCTGGGCCGCAACAAGGCCGCCGACGAGGCCGCCGAACGGGAACGCCGGGAGGAGCAGGCCTACGCCGCGGGCGTGCTCGACCTCATGGTGGACCGCGAGGATTTGATGGACGACGAGGACCACCTGCTGGCGCAGGACCTCATCGACGCAGAGGAACTGGCCGACCGCTTCAAGGAACGCGACAACCGGGAACTCGGCGAGCGCGCCGCCGCGGACCGCGAATGGACGTACGGGCACGTCGTGGTCGACGAGGCCCAGGAACTCTCCGAGATGGACTGGCGTCTGCTGATGCGACGCTGCCCGCGGCGCTCGTTCACCATCGTCGGCGATCTGGCGCAGCGCCGTTCACCGGCCGGTGCCCGGACGTGGGGCGCCATGCTCGAGCCGTACGTGCCGGGCCGCTGGGTGTACAAGTCGCTGTCGGTGAACTACCGCACGCCCGCGGAGATCATGTCGGTCGCGGCGGCGGTGCTCGCCGAGTTCGCGCCCGACGCCACACCGCCGGATTCGGTGCGCTCGTGCGGCGTCTCGCCATGGGCACGTCAGGTGAGCGATGACGACATCGCCTTGGCCATCGCAGAATTCGTCGACGAGGAAGCCGGACGCGAGGGCACCAGCGTGGTCATCGGGCCGCCCGATGTGCCGGGCGCCGTACCGCCGTCGGAAACCAAGGGACTGGAGTTCGACGCGGTACTGGTCGTCGAACCCGAACGGATCCTCGCCGACGGGCCGCGCGGCGCCGCCGAACTCTACGTCGCGCTCACCCGCGCCACCCAGCGGCTCGGCGTCCTGCACCGAGATGCGTTGCCGCCGGCGCTCGCCGGGCTCACCGAACGGGAGGCCGTCACGGCGGCCGAGCAGCGCTGAACGGCAGGCATCTAGTCTCGTGGCATGGATGCCGATGAGCTTGACGGGGCCGCTTCCGGCGGGGAGAAGCGGCTTGTCATCAGGATCAACACCAACGCGAAGATGTCCCGCGGCAAGGCCGCCGCGCACGCCGTCCACGCGGCGCTCAAGCTCTACGGCATCGAGTACGACCATCCGGTCATCGTGATCGGGGGCAAGCCGCACGAGATCCTCGAGCAGACGGTGCACGTGCGCGACGCCGGGCGCACCGAACTCGAACCGGGCACCCTCACCGCCGGCGCGAGTTGGGAATGGAAGCCGCCTGACGAGCCCCGCGACCCGCAGCAGTAGGCAGATCAGCCGGTCGCTGCGGCGGGTTCGGCCCGCGGGGCGGGCAGCGCCAGGCCGAGATGGTCACGCAGCGTCGTCCCGGTGTAGTCACTGCGGAACACGCCGCGTTCCTGCAGCAGCGGCACCACCTTGTCGACGAACGGGTCGAGCCCGCCCGGCGTCACGTGGGGCACCAGGATGAACCCGTCGCTGGCATCGGACTGCACCAGATGGTTGATCTGCTCGGCGATCGTGGCGGGCGACCCGATGAAGTTCTGCCGCCCGGTGACCTCGACGATCAGTTCGCGGGTGGTCAGCTTCTCGGCCTCGGCCTTGGCGCGCCACTCGTTGGCCGTGGCGATCGGATCGCGGTACATGCGCACGCTCGCGCGGCCCTTCGCGATGGTGTTCTCGCCGACCACGGGATCCACCGCGGGCAGCGGCCCGTCCGGGTCATGATCGGAAAGGTCGCGGTTCCACAGCTGTTCGAGGAACTTGATCGCCGTCGCCGGTGAGACCTGCGCGAGGCGGACCTCGTGGGCGATGTCGGCGGCCTCGGCGTCGGTGTCCCCGAGCACGAAGGTCGCGGCGGGCAGGATCAGCAGATCGGAGTGACGGCGTCGGTATTTGGCGAGCCGGCCCTTGACGTCGGCGAAGAACTGCTGACCGGCCTCCAGCGTGCCGTGCCGGGAGAAGATCGCGTCGGCGGCCGCCGCGGCGAACTCGCGGCCGTGATCGGAGTCGCCGGCCTGGAAGATCACCGGCCGGCCCTGCGGGCTGCGCGGCACGTTGAACCGGCCACTGATGTCGAAATGAGCGTCCCGGTAGGAGAATTGACCGGCGTGGGGAGCGGACAGGAACACCCCGCTGTCCTTGTCGGCGATGATCTCGTCACCGCGCCACGAGTCGAACAGGGTGTGCGCGGCGGCCAGGAAGCTCTCGGCGCGCTCGTACCGCTGGCTCTCCGGCAGGAACCCGCCGCGGCGGAAATTCTCGCCGGTGAACGCATCCCATGAGGTGACGACGTTCCAGGCGGCCCGGCCGTCGGAGAGGTGGTCGAGGGAGGCGAATTGCCGTGCCACCTCGTAGGGTTCGTTGAACGTCGAGTTGATCGTGCCGGTCAGCCCGAGGCGGTCGGTGACCGCGGCGAGCGCGGCGAGCACCGTGAACGTGTCGGGGCGGCCGACGACGTCGAGATCGTAGATGCGCCCGTTCTGTTCGCGCAGGCGCAGGCCCTCGGCGAGGAACATGAAGTCGAACTTGCCGCGTTCCGCGGTCTGGGCGAAGTGCACGAACGACGCGAAGTCGATGTGGCTGCCCGACGCGGGATCGCTCCACACCGTGGTGTTGTTGACGCCGGGGAAGTGCGCGGCGAGGTGAATCTGCTTGATCGGCTTGCTCATCGGATGTCCTCGGTTGTCAAGCGGTCGCATAACGGTTGGCGGGTCGCGGTAGGCCGAGCAGGCCGCGCAGCGTGGTGGCGTGGTAGCCGTCGCGGAAGGCGCCGCGCCGCTGCAGTTCCGGCACCAGCCCGTCGGTGATCTGGCGCAGGTCGTGGGGGAGTGTCGCCGGACGCAACCGCAGCCCGCTCGCACCGGCGGCGTGCCATTGCTGCACCAGATCGGCCAGTTGCGCCGGTGTCCCGGCGAAGATCTCGGCGTCGCTGAGGTATTCGGCGCCGGCCACCTCGTCGAGCCGGGCCCACCGGTCCCGGGCGGCGGCGGCCGTGTCGTCGAGGAACACGACCACGTCGGCGAACACCCGGACCGGGTCGGCATCGGCGGGGCGGTGTGCCGCGATCGTCTCGACCAGCGAGGTGACCTCCTCGGCGCTGTGCGGCGTGACGAAGCCGACGTCGGCACTGGTGGCGATCAGCTCGTAGGCGGCGTCCACGTGGCCGAGCGCGGCTACGATCGGTTGGCCCTGCGGCGGCCTGGGCGTGATCGACGGGCCCTTGACCGAGAAATGGGGGCCGGTGAAGTCGATGTAGTGCAGCTTGTTGCTGTCGATGAAACGGCCCGTGGCGACATCGCGGATCTCGGCGTCGTCCTCCCAGCTGTCCCACAGCCGGCGGAGCACCTCGACATGGTCCGCGGCCTCGCCGAACAGTTCGGTCACCAGCGCCGCCCGGTCCTCGGGCAGCCGACGGCGGCCGACGTGTGCCGCGGCGTCGCGGCGCGACGACACCTGGACCCGGACCCCGGCCCGCCCGGTGCTGACGTAATCGAGGGTGGCGATGGCCTTGGAGATGTGGAACGGCTCGGTGTGTGTGGTGATCGCGGTCGGCACCAGACCGATGTGGCGGGTGGTGGGTGCGACGCGGGCCGCGATGAGCACCGCGTCAAGCCGCCCGCGCAGCCGGTCGGTGCGGTCGTCGGGGCGCCACGGATGGTCGGACTGCAGCGTGAAGCCGTCTTCGATGGTGACGAAGTCGATCAGTGCCCGCTCCGCCTCACCGATCAGATCCGTCCAGTACCCCGCGCGCAGCACCTCGGCGGGCCGGGCGTCGGGTTCGCGCCACGACGCGGGATGCCAGCCGGTGCCGTCGAGGGCTACAGCCAAGTGGGCCAGGCGGGGCTGATGCGCAGGATCCGAAGGAGTAGCCACGGTCGGTGCTCACTTTCAGTCGCGGTCTCATCGGGCAACGCATGCCGGTGGCCGGGTAATCCCGGCTGCCGGTGGTTCTACTGTCCAATGGGGTCTGACCTGCGGGTAGAGATCGGCGCACGGTGATGCCAATTCGGTGGCCGATCCGATCGCGGCTGGGCGGTCCTGATCGCGGGCCAGTCCGGCAAGCACGATCGGAAGGCACGGTGGATGTGCGCGCCCGATCCACCCGTTCACATGTCGAGCACGAGATCGGTGCGCGGAGTGGCGCAGCAGATCAGTGCCGACCGAGGCCCGGGCGGGTCGAGCGGCTCGGTGACGTAATCGACTTCGCCTGTGATGAGGTCGGTTTCGCACATGTGGCACACGCCGCTGCGGCAGGAGTAGCGGGTCGGCACATCGCAGGCCTCGGCCAGCGCGAGCAGGTTCAGGTGCGGTGCCGACCACCGCACGCTGAGACCGACACGCGAGAAGGTCACCATCGGGCCGGTGCCGGGCTCGCCCGGGGGCGGATGCGGAGCGCGCCGTGACGATGTCGGCACCGAACCGGGGTTCACCGCCGAGCGCGCGCTGAACATCTCCGTGTGCACGCGTCGAATCCCGACCGCGGACAGGGCTGCGGTCATGTCATTCATGAAACCGGTGGGGCCGCAGACATAAGCCGTGGTATCGGCGGGAAGGGCGAGTGCGGCGATGTCCGAACCGTCCGTGCGCCGGCCCGGCGGGGCGGTGTGGAGATCATGGCGCTCGGCGTGCGGGAGACCCGCGAGAAGTGAATGCACCTCTTCGCGGAACGGATCGGACGATCTGTCCCGGCCGGTGTGGACCCAGACGATGCGTCTGGTGGCCGCCGTCGCGGCGAGCTGGTGCAGCATGGCCAGCAGCGGGGTGATGCCTATGCCCGCCGACAACAGCAGCACGGGTTCCTGCCCCTCGGCAAGACAGAATTCTCCTCGCGGCGCGCCGATCTCGACGCGCGTGCCGACGCGGGCATGCGCATGCAGCCATCGGCTGACCAGGCCGCCGGCCTCGCGTTTGACGCTGATCCGCCAGCGACGGGTCGAGGGCACTCCGGACAACGAGTAGCTCCGAAGTGGTGCGGGTTCACCGGCGTCGCAGATGCGCACGGTCACATACTGGCCGGGCAGCGGCCGCGGCAGGGGTTCGGCCCCGGTCAACTCGAACGACGTCACATCCGTTGTCTCGCGACGGATTGCGTCGATGCGCATGGTGCGAAAACCCACCCATGCCGCCGGTTTCGCATCTGCTCTTCCCGCCAGTCGTTCTCGGAACGATTCGGCCCATCCCGGGCTGAGGGCGGTCAGATCCGCGGCCTGCTGCATCCGCGCGACGTCCGGATTGGGCAGGTAGAGCAGGGCATCGACGGTCGAGACCGAGAGTCGGTGTTTGCCTCGTCGAGTCAACTCGATCGGATCTCCGGCGCACACGTGACCTTCGGTGATCACCCGCAAGTAGAAGCCGGGTCGGCGATGGGCGACCAGCAGGCTGGGCATGTTCGGCACGCCCAGTCGCATCCCCACCCGAAAACAGGTGACCCGCGGCTGGGTGACCTCGAATTCGGCGCTGCCGATCCGGTATCGGTCTCCGATGCACACACTGTCATCTGGCAGGCCGGACACGGTGAAGTTCTCACCGAAGTTCCCGGCCGCCAGATCATCTCGACCGAGGTGGCGACGCCAGTGGTGGTACGACTCGATCTGGTAGACGAGCACCGCGCGGTTCTCGCCGCCGTGGCCGGCGAGGTCGCCCTGCCCATCGCCGTCGAGGTTGAGGCGACGGACCCGAACGGGTCCGTCCACCGGCGCCTTGTAGATGCCGGTCCGGACGGTCTGCCCGTTCCAACCCACGTCCTTGGGTCTGCCGACATTCACCGACAGCAGCGTCGCCATGCTGCTCCTTCTGGCCGGCCACAGCAGCCGTGCCCGGCCGGATGTGAACGGGCAACGTCACATCGAGGCGGTCTGGGTGGTGCAACCCAATGATGCCCCGGCGGATCAGGGCCGTCAATGGGCTGAGGTCGCGCGACCGGAATCCCAAGGGCAGCGGGTGAACCGGATGGCACCGGGCCGCAGGCTTTCGGCCCGGTCGGACGGTAGACTCTCGGCAAATGGTCACGACAGGCCCTTCCGGCGGCGCAGGATTCACGGCCAAGGGGCGCGCCACCCGCGAGCGCATCGTGGGGTCTGCTGCACAGGTGATTCTCGACGAAGGGTTGTCCGGCTTCAGCCTCGACCGCGTGCGACAGGTCGCCTCGGTCAGTGGTTCACAACTGAGCCACTATTTCACCGACCGGCAGGCATTGATCAGGGCGGTATTGGAACGCCAGATGAACGTGGTGCTGGATTTCCACCGCCAGCCTGCGCTCGGTGGCCTGTCGACCTTCGACGACTTCGAGCGTTGGCTCGACCTCAACATCGGATACCTGCGCAAGATCGGTTACGCCGGAACGCCGACCTATCACGCATTGGCCGGCCAACTCGTCAAGTCCGACCCGCAGACGCGTCGGACACTGGCGACCGGTTACCAGGAATGGATCAGCCTGCTCCAACGGGTGTTCGAGCAGATGCGCGAGCGCGGGGTCCTCGTGGCGTCCGCGCGTCCGCGCGATCTGGCGATCGTCGTGGTCGCCGGCCACCAGGGCGCCGGGATGTTGACCTACGCCTACCGCCAGGAGTGGCCGCTGAGCAACACGCTGCGGTTCGTGGTCAACTATCTGCGCCTCTTCGCGGCCGATCCGGCCGAGCGTGCTCCGCGACCGCCGCGCCGGACCCGCGCCCGCCGCGCGCCCGCGCCGACGGCCCACCCGGCGTCGCAGCGCTTCACCCGCAAAGGCCTGGCCACCCGGGCGCGCATCATCGACGGCGCCGCCGAACTGATGTTCCACAACGGGGTCGGAGGCACCAGCCTCGACGATGTCCGCCGCACCGTCGGCGTCAGCGGTTCCCAGTTGGCGCACTATTTCACCGACAAGCGGGACCTGATCCGGCAGGTCATCGCCGCCCGCGCGAGCGAGGTCACCGGACAGCCCGAGCTGGCCAGGCTCGACAGCGTCGAAGGGCTCCGGAAATGGGCGAAATCCTGTGCCGACCTGGTGGAACCGGTATATCTGCGCGGCGGCTGCGTGTACGGGTCGTTGACCGGGGAGCTGCTCGAGCAAAGTGAGGTGCTCGACGACCTCGCCGCAGGCTACGACCGATGGTTGCAGCTGTTCCGGGCCGGGCTGAGCGGGATGCGCCGCGCGGGCGAACTCGGCGAAGGCGCCGATCCCCGGCATCTCGCGGTGGCGCTGCTGGCCGCGCATCAGGGTGGCACGATGTTGGCGTTCGCGATCGGCGCGCGTGAGCCGTTCGACGTCGTCGTCGGTGCTTCGGTCGATTACGTCGCTTCGTTCGCGCCTGTGGCAACAAAGAGTTCGGCCGGACGCTGATCGCTTTCGGCGTCCGTTCGGCGTCGCCGTGCCCCGGTGCGGGGATCTTTTCCGCGATTTCGGCGGGCACACCCCTGGACTTTCTGGGCTGCATAGCCCAGTATGGTGGGGCATACCGCCCAATATCGGACTCTCCCGACGGTGACGCTCCCGCCTGTCAGTCGAGCGTGTCAGCCGAACTTCGATGAAACCGAGGACCTCGCAATGGGATTGGCTTGGCAGCAGGGGCCGCTGGCTCTGGGATCGGTGGGACACTTCCTGTCACCGTCGCCGATTCCGCAACCGTTGTTGTTCGTCGAACCTCTGCGGCGACGAATGCGAGTCAGGCTGGGCGGCAACTGGATTGGCGACAGTCAGGACGTGGTGCTGCTGCATGAGCCCGGACGGTACCCGGTCGCCTACTTTCCCAGGGGCGACATCTCCGAAGGCACACTGGCAGAAGAAGATGTTGTCACCAACCATGCCGTGCTGGGTCCGGTGAGATGGTTCAGCGCGCACTCGGGGCAGCGCGATGTCAGGCGTGCCGCCTGGGCGTACAGTGCGCTACCTGCTCACGCGGCGGTCCTCGACGGCCGCATCGCGTTCGCATGGCGGGCCATGGACGGGTTCTACGAAGAGGACGAACGGATCGTCGGTCATGCGGCGGACGCGTATCACCGCATCGACATCCGGTCCACATCAAGGCATCTGCTGGTCCGCGATGGTGATCAGGTGATCGCCGAGACACAGCGGCCGCTGGTCCTCTACGAGTCGGGGTTCGCGCCACGCTGGTATGTATCCCGCGAAGACGTCGACTCGGCCGCCCTCAAACCCGTGGAGGGAAACACCTTCTGTCCCTACAAGGGCATCGCTGTGTACTACGACATCAACGGACGCCGTCGGGCGGCGTGGTCGTACCCGAACGCGTGGACAGAGGTGGCGCGGGTCCGTGACCTGATCTCGTTCGAGCCCGACAAGATCGACATCTACCTCGACGGTGCACGGCTGTGGCCAGAGCGTGGGCATGCGGTCGTCCCGCACGGACTGGATCGAGGCCTGGACCCTGACGAGGTGCTGACCGGGCCGCAACCACATCGACGTACATCGACCGACTGAAGGGCCGAACGTGAGTACACCAACCACTGCAAACGACAACATCTACGACGTGATCGTGCTCGGTGCGGGCCCCGTCGGGCAGACCGTGGCGGCGCGCACCCACGCCGCCGGGTTGACCGTGGCCGTCATCGAGCGCGAACTCGTCGGCGGCGAATGTTCCTACTGGGGATGCGTTCCCAGCAAGGCGCTGTTGCGTCCGGTGCTCGCCATCGCCGATGCCCTCCGAATCGACGGAGCCAGGGAGGCGGTGTCGGATCCCATCGACCCGAAAGGCGTGTTCGCCCGGCGCAACCGGTATGTGACGGATTGGAACGACACCGGCCAGGTGCAGACCGTCACCGGGTGGGGTGTGGACCTCATCCGAGGCGACGCCCGTCTCGACGGGGCGCGCCGGGTCACCGTGATCGGCACCGACGCCACCACCCGTCTGACCGCGCGGCACGCGGTGGTCATCTGCACGGGCAGCACCGCCGCGATCCCGGATGTGCCGGGGGTGGCCGAGGCGAGGCCGTGGACCAACCGCAGGGCGACCGACACCAGCGTGGTGCCCGCTCGCCTGGCCGTGGTGGGCGGCGGTGGGGTCGGCGTCGAGATGGCCACCGCGTGGCGCGGTCTCGGCTCCGAGGTGACCCTTCTGGTGCGGACACCCGTGCTGCTGCCCAGAATGGAGACCTTCGTCGGTGACCATGTCCGCCGGGGTCTGACCGAGGCCGGCGTCGATGTGCGCACGGGGGTCGAGGTCACCGAGTTGCAACGCCCGACCCCCGGTGCGCCGGTCACGGTGTTCCTCGATGACGGGACTCAGGTGGTCGTCGACGAGGTGCTGTTCGCGACCGGCCGGACACCGAACACGACCGACATCGGTTTGGAGACAGTGGGTCTGGCTCCGGGCAGCTGGCTCGATGTCGACGACACCTGCGCCGTACGGGGAGTCGACGAGCCGTGGCTGTACGCACTCGGCGATGTGAACCACCGAGCCTTGCTCACCCATCAGGGCAAGTACCAGGCACGTGTGGCGGGGGCGGTGATAGGTGCTCGGGCACAGGGAAAGACGCTCGACACCGCGCCATGGCAGGCGCATGTGGCCACGGCGGACACCGCCGCGGTACCCCAGGCGTTCTTCACCGATCCCGAAGCCGGCTCCGTCGGATTGACCGCGGAGCAGGCGCGTCGGCGCGGGCACCGCATCCGGGTGGTCGACGTCAACATCGGCGACGTCGTGGCCGGTGCGAATCTCTACGCCGACGGCTACCCGGGCCGGGCGCGTATCGTCGTCGACCTCGACCGCGAATGCCTCCTCGGCGCAACCTTTGTCGGCCCCGGTGTGGTGGAGATGCTGCACTCGGCCACCATCGCGGTTGCCGCCGAGGTGCCCATCGACCGCCTGTGGCACGCCGTGCCGTGCTTCCCGACGATCAGTGAGGTCTGGTTGCGGCTGCTCGAGGCGTATCGGGACACCGCAGACGCAGCTGGGTGAGCACCCGGGTCGGTTCGGTCAGGCTGCGCGGGACGGCTCCCACGGGGTGACCCGCGGGATCCAGCGCGGCACGTGGCGGCGGTAGGCCTCGTACTCACTGCCGAACCGCCTGCGAAGGTGCGGTTCCTCGATGAGCGGGATGGCGATCGCCGTGGCGGTGCAGAACAGCGCGAACCAAGCCGAAGAGCCAGGGTGAGAGGGTCGCGACCGCGGTGCCGAGCTGAATGCAGAACACGGCCGTCATCATCGGATTGCGGACATGGCGGTACGGGCCGCGCAGCACCAGGTGCACAGGCGAGCCGATCGCCAGCGTGCCCTCGCCGACGCGGTCGAACAACACCACCGTCCAGACCAGAAAACCCAGTCCGATCCCGATCAGAACCGCCCCGGCCAGCGCGGCCACCAGGCCACCGGCGCTGCTCAGATCGGGTGCCGTGACATCGGTCGACGCGGCGATCGCCGTCGGGATGAACACCGTCATCATCGCGGGTGCCAGCAGCACCGACAGCAGGTGCCGCCACCACAGTCGTCGTTGTCCGGTCATCTCGACTCCTTTCTTCAACTTGTGTTGAAGAAAACGCTACGCCGTGCCGCGCCGAAAGGTCAACGCCTGTTGAACTAAACTTCGCGGCATGGCCGAGAACCGGCGCAGCGGCCGGTGGCGCACCGGCCAACAGAGCAGGCAGCGCATCCTCGACGCGGCGCGCGACCACTTCATGCGCAGTGGTTACGCCAAGGCGACCGTCCGCGGGATCGCCGCGGACGCCGGCGTCGACGTGGCGATGGTCTACTACTTCTTCGGCGACAAGGAGGGGTTGTTCAACGCCTCGGTCCTCGACACGCCGGAGCATCCGCTGCACCAACTCGCGACCCTGCTCGACGACGGGCCAGAGGACATCGGTGCGCGCCTGGTACGCGAGGTCATCCGGCGTTGGGACGAGGGCGGCTCATTCGACCTGCTGCTGACGGTGTTCCGGTCGGCCGACATCCACCCGCTGGCCCGCAAGCTGCTGCACGACTCGCTCGCCGGACCGGTGGCGCAGCGGGTGTCCGCCGAGTTCGGTGTGGCCGATGCCGAACTGCGCGTCGAGTTGGTGACCGTGCACATGGTGGGTCTCGCATTCGCCCGATATCAGCTCAAGATCGAACCGCTCGCATCGGCCACCCTCGACGATCTGGTGTGCTGGGTCGGACCGACCGTGCAGCGCTATCTGACCGATCCGAATCCCCGACCCCCGAATCCCTGACCCAGGCACCGCTGCAGCACCGCGACGAACGGACGCGGATCGGCTCGCCCGTCCCGGCGGAACGGGGTCGAGTCCCGTGAGGCGGTGATCCAGTCGTCGCGGGTGATCGCGTCCAGATGCAGCCGGCGTCCCGCGCGTCGGGCGAGCAGATGCAGCAACAACGTCCCGGTGCGGCCATTGCCCTCCCGGAACGGGTGAATCGCGTTGTATTCGGCGTAGATTCGGGCCAGCCGGAAGGACAGCGCACCGTCGTCGAGTGCATGGCCGTCACCCGCGAGCGCCGCGACGTCGGCGTGCACCTCCGACAATCTGCGGGGGATCTGCGTGCAGGAGCCGAAAGCCTGATCGCCGCGGCGGAGTTCGACGATCCGCACCTGCCCGGCCCACGGGTAGACATCACCGAACACGTGCTGATGCAGTCGGCACACGTCGAGCTCGTGGACGTCGGGTTGCAGATGTGCCTGCAGGATCCGGCCCGCGGTGGCCACGAACTCCACCCGCGCCAGGGTGGCGGCGTCGGCGATCCCGAAACTGTTGCGCAGCACCGTCGAACCCGCCGCGAAGTACGGCCGGTGCCGGGAGAACAGCGGTCGCCGTCGGGGATGCGGTGACCGACTGGGCAGATGGGCTGCCAGGTACTCGCCGAAAGTCACGGTGCCGGTGAGAAGTTCGCCGAGTCCGCTGATCTCGCCGTCGTCGGGTTGCCAGCCCTCGAGGCGTTCGGCCGCGATGGTTTGGGCGAGCGCGTGGCGTTCGTCGATCCGCAGTTCGGCTACCACGGGGAGAACACCGAGGTCGACGCCAGATAATCGAGTTTGCGCTGCAGCCCGGTGACGTCGCGCCCGATGCCGCGCAGCGCGGTGCGGTCCTGAGGTGACAACGCCGACATCGCGACATGATCGGTGGCCTCCGGTGCGACGCGCTGCGCGGCCCGCATCCGCCAACGGATACTCGACCCGATCGCATGGCATCTGGTCAGCACCTCGGCATCCTCGTCGTCGAGAAAGCGGCTGCCTGCCGCGTCGCGGATCCGCTCGCCAGTACCGCGGGCGGGCGATCCGCAACTCAGGGCGGCCCACCGCGCGATGCGCACGACGGGATCCACTGCGGCGGCCTTGATGTCGACGCCGCCGTCGCGGGTGGTCAGCACGCGAAGCCGCGACGGCACATGCGCGCGAATGTAGGTGGCGTCCTGCAGCATCGCGGCCAGGGCGTCGGGCTGGGTGCGCACCGCGGCGCCGACCTGCCCGGCCAGATCCGGTCCGTCGGTGACCGGTGCGGCGTCGGCGAGCAGACCGATCATCACCACACCGCGGTCGGCCTCGGGGTGGCCGGCCCACCGGTCGATGCCCTCGGTCCACTCGGCGGCGGTGCGATTGAACCGGGCGCGTGCCGCGGTGACGCCCTTATCGTCCCCGCGGATCCCGCACGCGCCCAACAGGTCGTGCACGTCGAGCGCATGGCGCAGCGCCACATCGGCCGGGGTGTCCGCGTCCCGCACGAACAGCGTGTCCAGATCGGAGCCGGGCAGCGCCTCGCCGCGTCCCACGCTGCCCGAGGCGTACCAGGTGCCCGCCGCGGGACCGACGATCCGGGCTGCCGTGCGCAGCGCTCGGTGCAGCAGCGTCGACCACGCCCGCGACACCGTCGCGGCGCGGGCGCCGACGAACGCACCGGCCACCGCGGGCAGCTCGGCGGTCGCATCGTGCAGCTCGGCTGCCGACGCGGCGGCGTCGATGCGGTGCTGCACGAGTTCGAGGGCGCGCATACCGGCGATTGTGGCAGGCCCGCGCGCCGTGAGGGTTCGGCAACCAAATGCTTACCGACGGCTACATGAACGAAACATTCGGGTGACGCCGAGGACATCCGCCCATTGTTATCTGTCATCTGACAGGTAAGAGCTGGCGGCAGCGCCCCTAGCCGGAGAGACAACCCATGACCAGCAGCGCTACAGCACCCGGACCGGACGTGACGGAACCGTCCGGCGACCACCGCGACCTCGCGGAGTTCGGTTACGACCAACAACTGCACCGCCGCCTAGGACGCTTCGAGTCGTTCGCCGCGGGCTTCTCGTTCGTGTCGATCCTCACCACGATCTTCCAGTTGTTCGGGCTGGGCTTCGGCTTCGGCGGGCCCGCGTTCTTCTGGACCTGGCCCGCGGTGTTCCTCGGTCAGTTCCTCGTCGCACTGTGCTTCGCCGAACTCGCGGCGCGGTACCCGATCTCGGGCGCCATCTACCAGTGGTCCCGACGCATGGGCGGTGAGGTGATCGGCTGGTTCGGGGGGTGGTTCATGATCCTCGCCCAGATCGTCACCGCATCGGCCGCCGCGATCGCCCTGCAGGTGGTGCTGCCGACCATCTGGCCGGGATTCCAGATCATCGGCGACGACCCCGCGCTCACCTCACCGAGCGGGGCCACCAACGCGGTCCTGCTCGGCACCGTTCTGCTGGTGGTGACGACCACGATCAACTGCCTTGGCGTCAAATGGATGTCACGGGTCAACAGCGCCGGTGTGGTGTGCGAGATCGTCGGGGTGATCGCGGTCATCGGCGTGTTCTTCACGCACGCCCAGCGCGGACCGCAGGTGGTGTTCGACACCGGCGAGGCCGGCGGGCAACCCGGCTACATCTGGGCGTGGATCGTGTCCGGCCTGATGGCCGCGTACGTGATGGTCGGTTTCGGTTCGGCCGGTGAACTCGCCGAGGAGACCCGCAACCCGCGCCGGGTGGCACCCCGCACCATCCGGCTGGCCCTGTCGGTGTCCGCGCTCGGCGGCGGGCTGATGATCCTCGGGGCGCTGATGGCCGCGCCCAGCCTCACCGACGGCCGGCTGGCGACCGAAGGCCTGCCGTATGTGCTCGACACCGTGCTGTCCTCGCCGTGGGGAACCGTGCTGCTCGTCGACGTGTGCATCGCGATCACGATCTGCACCTTGGCAATTCAGACCGCCGCCTCGCGGCTGATGTTCTCGATGGCCCGCGACGGCCGGCTGCCCGCCTCGACGATCCTGGCCCGGGTCAACGGCCGCACCGGCACGCCGGTCTGGCCGTCGGTGCTCATCGGTGTGCTGTGCATCGCGGTGCTGCTGGTCAACGTCGGCAACTCGGCCATCTTCGCGACGCTGGCCAGCGTGTGCATCATCCTGATCTACCTGGCCTACCTGATGGTCACCGCACCGCTGCTGTACCGCAGGCTCAAAGGCTGGCCCGCCCGGTCGAACACGGCAGGCAACCAGGTGGACGCCGAAGGGCTGCCGCTGTTCTCGCTCGGCCGGTTCGGCATCGCCGTGAACGTCCTGGCGGTGCTGTACGGGGCCGTGATGATCGTCAACCTGGGTTGGCCGCGAGCCGAGATCTTCAACCCCACCGGGGAATACCCCGTGCTGCAGTGGGCGGGCCCGTTGAGCATCGCCGCCACGGTGCTGCTCGGCGCGCTGTGCTTCCCGCGCGGCAAGACCCATCCGAAACCCGTCACGATCGGAGCCTGATATGTCCACAGCGACCACTGCCGGTGCGCGCGAACACGCCCGCGCTCAGGCCGGGACCATCACCGACTCGATGGCCGTCGTCCCGGCGTCGCGCTGGCCGAACCCGCCCGCGGGGGTGTCCGGCGAGAACCTCACCTGGGCCGAGACCGTGCCGGGCGGTCGGTACACCACCAAGGTGCTCGGCCGCGGCACCCGACTGCGACTGCGTGACCTGACCGGTAGCGCCTGCGCGCACCTGCTGCTCTGGCGCGCCGACGCCCCGTGGGAACGGCTCAACGTCGCCGACACCGTGAAAGTCCCGTGGCAGGCCTATCTTTCGGCCGGGCATCCGCTGCTCAGTGACCAGGGCCGGGTGCTGGCCACCATCGCGTCGGACACCTCGGGTCATCACGACGCACTGTGCGGCACCACGACTTTGGCGGGCAACACCGCGAAGTACGGTGCGGGCAGCCCCGAATCCGCCAGTCCCGCAGGGCGGGAACTGCTCGCGCTGGCCGCACTCAAGAACGGCCTGACGCGCCGTGACGTCGCACCGAGCGTGTCGTTCTTCCACGGCATCCGGGTCGACGCCGACGGCACCCTGCGGTCCACCGGTTCCGCCGGCGCCGACACCGCGGTCGAATTCATCGTGCATCTGCCGCTGATCGTGGCGATCGCGAACACGGCCCACCCGCTGGATCCGGCCCCCACCTTCGAGGTCGGGTCCCTGGAGGTCCTCTCCTGGCGCGCGCCGGAGGACCTCGCCGCGATCGGCGCGACGCTGGCCGACCGCGATCCCGAATACCAACGCGCATACCTCAATTCCGAAGACGTCTGGAGCGCCCGATGACCACCACTTTCGACACCGAGATCATCGTCGACGAGACCGTCGCGCCCCGCGCGCCCTGGTCGAAGTTCGTGCGGGCAGGCGACATCCTCACCATCGTCGACCTGCACGGCAACCAGGCCGTCGACACGCTGTTCTACGGCGCCGACGACCACACCGTCCGCTACAGCGCACCGGCCACGATCGCCGCGCAGGGCAACATCTTCCTGACCACCGGGACGGTGCTGCGCGACAGCGACGGCGCACCGATGCTGACGATCGTCGACGACGAGGTCGGCAACCACGACACCCTCGGCGGCGCGTGCTCACAGGAATCCAACACCCTGCGCTACGGACACCACACCAAGCACCAGCATGCCTGCGTGGAGAACTTCATCGGGGAAGGGGCGCGGTGGGGCCTGACCAAGGCCGACATCGTCAGCAACATCAACTTCTTCATGAACGTCCCGGTGGATCCCGACGGTTCGCTCGGTATCGTCGACGGCCTGTCGGCGCCGGGCAAGAAACTGTCGCTGCGGGCCGAGATCGACACGTTGGTGCTGACCTCGAACTGCCCGCAGATCAACAACCCCTGCAACGGTTTCGACCCCACCGCGGTGCGTATGGTGGTGACCAGGGGATGACCGGGTCTGTATCTGCTCCTGACGTGCGTGTCGTGGAAGTGGTCAGGCCCGGCATGGCCACCACCATCCAGGACTGGCCGGGGCGGATCGGCTACTGGCAGGTGGGTGTCCCGCCGTCCGGACCCATGGACGACGTGTCGTTCCGGCTCGCCAACATCGCCGTCGGCAACCCCGAGGGCGCACCAGGCCTGGAAGCCACCATGGGCGGCCCCGCGCTGCGCTTCGACACCGACACCTGGGTGTGCGTCACGGGTGCGCCCGCACCGGTCACCGTCGACGGCAGCAAAGTTCCGCAGTGGCAACCGGTTCCGGTGCGGGCCGGCCAACTACTCGATGTCGGCATGGTCGACGGTGCGGGCCTGCGCATCTACATCGCCGTGGCAGGCGGCCTGCATGCCGACGAATACCTCGGCAGCGCATCGACGTTCACGCTCGGCGGATTCGGGGGACACCAGGGACGCGTGCTCGGTGCCGGCGACAAGCTCGAGATCGCCGACACCGCGACCGGCCCGCGCAGGCGGATCCTGTTCGACGAACAACCGGCGATCACGCGCCACTGGGACATCGCCGTGACGGTGGGCCCGCATTCGGCGCCGGAGTTCTTCACGCAGGCCGACATCGACAAGATGCTCGGCCACGCCTACGAGGTGCACTTCAACTCCGACCGCTCCGGGGTGCGCCTGATCGGGCCCAAGCCGGAATGGGCCCGACCCGACGGCGGTGAGGCCGGACTGCACCCGTCGAACATCCACGACAACGCCTACTCGGTGGGTTCACTCGACTTCACCGGAGACACCCCCATCCTGCTCGGGCCCGACGGCCCGAGCCTGGGCGGATTCGTGTGCCCGGTGACCGTGACCTCGGCCGACCGGTGGAAGCTGGGTCAACTCGCGCCGGGAGCGACGGTGCGGTTCGTCGCGGTCCGTGAGGCCGCCGTCGCGTCCGCGACCACCGTGGGACGCGCGCGACGCGCCTTTCTGCCCGCGGTGTTCTCGGCAGGTGGCGACACCGACCACGGCATCCTCGGTCGCACCGCGTCCTCCGACGGCACGGTCGAGGTGACCTACCGGCGCACCGGCGATGACAACGTCCTCGTCGAATACGGCGAGATGCGACTGGATCTCGCGTTGCGGGCCCGGGTGCACGCGCTGCACCACGCGCTGGAAAGCGACCGCCCGGCCGGGCTGATCGACCTCACCCCCGGGGTGCGCTCGCTGCAGGTGAAGGTGGACCCGGCGCGCCTGCCGCTGTCGGCACTGGTTCCGCTGCTGAGCGAGATCGAGGCGTCGTTGCCCGCCGCGCAGGAACTCGTCGTGCCCAGCCGCACGGTGCGCCTGCCGTTGAGCTGGGACGACCCCGCGACCCGCGAGGCCATCGAGCGCTACATGCACGGTGTGCGCGCCGATGCGCCGTGGTGCCCGTGGAACATCGAGTTCATCCGGCGCATGAACGGGTTGTCCTCGACCGAGGACGTCCACCGGATCGTCTACGACGCCGAGTATCTCGTCCTCGGGCTCGGCGACGTCTACCTCGGCGCGCCGGTCGCGACCCCGCTGGATCCGCGGCACCGGCTGGTGACCACCAAGTACAACCCGGCCCGCACCTGGACCCCGGAGAACGCGGTCGGCATCGGCGGTGCGTACCTGTGCATCTACGGTATGGAGGGCCCGGGCGGCTACCAGTTCGTCGGGCGCACCACCCAGATCTGGAACCACCGCCATCCGCTGCCCGCGCACGGCTTCGAGCCAGAACATCCCTGGCTGCTACGGTTTTTCGACCGCATCAGTTGGTATCCGGTGTCGGCGGAGGAACTGCTGGACCTGCGCGCCGACATGGCCGCCGGCCGCGGTCACGTCGACATCACCGACGGGGTGTTCTCGCTCGCCGAGCACGACGCCTTCCTCGCCGAGAACGCCGACGACATCACCGCGACGCGCGCCGTGATGGAGGCTGCCCGCGCCGAGGAGCGTCAACGCTGGTCGGACGCAGGAGAATTCGTACGAAAGGAGTCCGCGTGACGGGCAGGATCGCCGAGATCTACCGCAGGATCGAGCAGACCGGTCGGTCCGAGGTGTTCATCCACCTGCGGCCGCAGGAGGCGGTCGAGGCCGATCATGCCTCGGCCGCCGGGCCGTTGGCCGGTCTGCTGCTCGCGGTCAAGGACAACGTCGACGTCGCCGGTCTGCCCACCACCGCGGCCTGCCCCGGGTTCGGCTACCTGCCGGATGCCGACGCGCCGGTGGTGGCCGCTCTCAAGGCCGCGGGCGCCGTCGTCATCGGCAAGACCAACCTCGACCAGTTCGCCACCGGCCTCGTCGGCACCCGCAGCCCCTACGGCGCGGTGCGCAACGCCCAGCGGCCCGAATACATCTCGGGCGGTTCGAGTTCCGGGTCCGCCGTCGCCGTCGCACTCGGCTTCGCCGACATCGCGATCGGCACCGACACCGCGGGCTCGGGGCGCGTGCCCGCCGGCCTGCAGGGCATCGTCGGCATCAAGCCGACCCTCGGCGTGGTTGCGACCACCGGTGTGGTGCCGGCCTGCGCGAGCTACGACTGCGTCACCGTCTTCGCCGCGGACCTGCCGACCGCACAGGCGGCGATGGCCGTCATGGCCACCGCCGAGCCGCACCGGAACTGGCCCGCCGACGTCCGGTTGGCCGCACCGCCGGTGCCTCGCGTCGCGGTGCCCGAGACGGTGCCCGAACTCGACGCCGCGTGGCAGGCCGCGTTCACCGAGGCGGTCCGGCGCGTGCAGGCCGGCGGCGCGCAGATCGTGCCGATCGACATGACGGCGTTCTTCGCCGCGGCGGACCTGCTCTACAACGGGGCACTGGTGGCCGAACGGTGGGATGCCGTGGGTGAATTCATCGACGGTGCCGGGCCGGATGCCGGCCTGGATCCGGTGGTGTCGGGCATCATCAGCGCCGCGGGTCGGCACTCGGCGGCCGATCTGTTGCGCGACCGTCGCCGCGTCGAACAGCTACGCGACCGGGCCTTCGCGACGCTCGCGGGCTGCGATGCGCTGCTGGTGCCCACCGCGCCGGAGCATCCGCTGATCCGCGACGTCGCGGCCGACCCGGTCGGCGTGAACGCACGCATGGGCCGGTTCACCAACTTCTGCAACCTGTTCGACATGTGCGCCATCGCGATCCCGGCAGGCACGGCGGCCGACGGCGCACAGTTCGGCATCACGCTGCTGGCACAGGCCTTCCACGACGCCGTCGTCGCCGACCTCGCGGCCCGCTTCCTGGACGAACCGGCCGCCGCGGCCTGGCCAGAACCAACCGTCGCCGAGCCCGGCGCGGAAATGGCCACCGAGCTCGCCGTGTTCGGCGCTCATCTGCGCGGTCAACCGCTGGAGCATCAGCTCACCGCACGCGGTGCGCGCTGGGCCGGTCCGATCGTCACCGCGCCGCGGTACCGGTTGTTCGCGCTCGACACCGAACCGCCCAAACCGGGACTGGTGCGCGTCGACGAGGGTGGCGCGGCGATCGTGGGGGAGCGGTGGGTGCTCTCACCGGCGGCTCTCGGCGCCTTCCTCGCCGAACTGCCCGCGCCGATGCTGCTCGGCAAGGTCGAACTGGACGACGGCCGGTGGGTGACGGGTTTCGGTTGCGATCACGCCGCACCGGCACACGGCCGCGACATCACCGAGTACGGCGGGTGGGTTCAGGCCCAGACGGCCCGGTCGGCTCCTGCGGTTCCGCGAGTGTGAGCCGGTCGCGAGCATCCACCTGATTTTCCGCAGCGGTTGCACGCTCGCGGACGGTCTTGGCGGCCTTACGCGTCGCGAGCACCGACCCGGCGAGGATCAGCACCAGCCCGGCGATGTTGTACGCGGTGAGCGGTTCACCCAGCACCACCACCCCGGCGGCCAGGGCCACCGCGGGGTTGACGTAGGTGAACACCAGCGCACGGGCCGCACCCACCTCACGGATGAGCGCGAAGAACACGATGAAGGCCAGGGCCGTGCAGATCACCGCGAGCGCGATCAGGGCCACCATCACGCGCGTCGACGGCATCCCGCCGGGCCAGGTGAGCACCGCGGGCGTGGTGTAGATCAACGCGGCCACGGTCAGGCACGCCGCCGTCATCGGCAGGCTCGGCACCTCACCGAGGTAACGGGCCGCCACCAGCGGGGCGATCGCGTAACACGTCGCCACCAGCAGCACCTCGAGCACCGGCCACGCATGTCCGCCCGCAAGCCCGGGGCCTGCGAGCACCGCGACACCGGACAGCCCCACGACGAGACCGACGATGCGCCTGGGGTCGAGGCGCTCCCCGCCGGTGAGCCGGTCGAGGACCGCGGCGATGATCGGGGCGGCCGCGATCAGCAACCCGGTCATCGAACTCGTCAGGTGCCTCTCGGCGTCGGTCAGCAGCGCCCACGCGGCGATGATCTCGAAGAACGCGAACACCAGCACGGGCTTCCAGTGCCGTAGCACCGGGGCCCACGCCGCGCGTGACATCGCCAGCGGCAGCAGCACCAGGGCACCGACCGCGGTGCGGGCGAGCACCAGCACGGGGACCGAGACACCCTCGACGGCGATCTTGATCAGCAGGTACGGGATACCCCAGATGATGCTCATCGCGCCGAACAGCACCCACCCCCGCACGCTCACGGGTTCACCCTACGGGTGCGGTCAACCGGATTTCGCGGGCTACGGGCGGGTGAGCTCGGCGTACCGGTTGAGGTGTGAATCGGTGGAACCGTACTCGTACTGAACCACCGTGAGGCGCTTGAAGTAGTGCCCGATCGCGAGTTCCTCGGTCATGCCCATGCCGCCGTGCAACTGCACCGCGTTCTGGCCGACGAACCGTGCGGCCCGGCCCACCGTGGCCTTGGCGGCCGAGACCGCCTTGGCGCGCGCGGCCGCATCGGAGGCGAGGTTGAGCACCGCGAGGTACACCGCGGCCGATGCCTGCTCGAGTTCCATGTGCATGTCGACCATGCGATGCTGCAGCGCCTGGAAGCCGCCGATCGGTTGGCCGAACTGCTGGCGCTGTTTGCAGTACTCGACGGTGTCGGCCAGCACCTTGCGCATCGCGCCGACGGCTTCGGCGCATACCGCGGCGGCCCCTTCGTCGCGCGCGAGTTCCAGTGACGGCCCGGCCCCGCCCTCGGCGCCCAACAGCGCCGACGCGGGCACCCGCAGCCCCTCGAACACCAGGTCCGAGGCCCTGCGGTCATCGACCGTGCGGTAGTGGTGCGCCGTGAAACCGCTTCCTGCCGAGGCGATCTCGACGAGGAACAGCGAGATGCCCGCTGCGCCGGAGGTCCGTGCGGTCACCAGCAGATGCGTCGCGAACGGCGCGTTGGCCACGACGATCTTCGAGCCGTCGAGCACCCACTCGTCGCCGTCGCGACGGGCCGTTGTCTGCACGCTGTGCCAGTTGTCGCCGGACGTCGGCTCGGTCGCGGCCACCGCGACGACGGCCGTGCCGCCCACGAGGTCCTCCAGCACCTTCTGCGCGACGTCGCCGCCGGCGCGCTGCAGCAGGCCACCGGCGACGACGACGGTGTCGACGAACGGCTCGATGACCAGGGCGTGGCCCAGCGCCTCGGCGATCACCATCGCCTCGACGGGTCCGCCTCCGCTGCCGCCGGCCTCCTCGGGCAGCGTGGCGCCGAGAATGCCGAGCTCCTCGGCGAAGCCGCGCCAGATGTCGGGCTGCCAACCCGCGCCGAGCTTGGCCGCGGCGCGACTGGTCTGCAGGTCGTAGCGGCTCGACAGGAACTTGCCGAGCCCGTCGCGCAGCAGTTCCTGTTCCTTGGTCAGGTTGAAGTCCATCAGTGTTCCCGTCAGAGTCCGAGGGCCGCCTTGGCGAGGATGTTGCGCTGAATCTCGTTGCTGCCCGCGTAGATCGAGCCTGCGCGGTCGTTGAGGTAGCGCAGCGGGGCAACGGCCTGCCACAGCTCACCGCTGACGTAGCCGTCGACGGGCGGCTCGAACTCGGCGACCGGCCCACCGGGACGCGTCGCGTGCGGCTGGTAGGCGCGTCGTCGCGGACCGGCGGCCTCCATCGACAGCTCGGTGAGGGTCTGGCTCAGTTCGGTGCCCAGTACCTTGAGCATCGACGACGCGGTGCCGGGGTTGCGACCCTCGGCCACGGCCGCGAGCACCCGGTACTCCAGGATCTCCAGCACATCGGTGCGGATGCGTGCGTCGGCCAGTTTGCGGCTGAATGCCGGGTCGTCGATCAGCCGTCCGCCGGACGGGCCGGGCTGTTCGGCGGCCGCGGTCGCGATCTCCTCGCCGAGCACCTGCAGCGCGGGTGACGACGCGCCGCCGCCGCGTTCGAACTCCAACAGGTACTTCGCGACGGTCCAACCATCGTCGATCTGTCCGATGATGTTTGTCTTCGGCACCCGCACGTCGTCGAAGAACACCTGGTTCTGCACCTCCTCGCCGGAGGTCATCACCAGGGGCCGGATCTCGATGCCCGGCGAGGTCATGTCGATCAGCACGAACGTGATGCCCTGCTGCTTCTTCGCGCCGCGGGATGTTCGCACGAGCGCGAACATCCAGTTGGCCTCGCGCGCATGGGTGGTCCAGATCTTGCTGCCGGTGCACACCAGGTCGTCCCCGTCGGGCACGGCGCTCATCGACAGTGCCGCCAGGTCCGATCCCGCCTCGGGTTCGGAGTAGCCCTGGCAGAAGAACACCTCCCCGGTGAGGATGCGCGGCAGGAAGTAGTCCTTCTGCTCGGCGGTGCCGAACCTGATGATCGCGTGCGCCACCATGCGGATGCCCATCGGTGAGAGCGCCGGTGCGCCCGCGAGCGTGGACTCGCGGCCGAAGATGTAGTGCTGCGTCAGGCTCCAGTCGCAGCCGCCGTGTTCCACGGGCCAGGCCGGGGCCGCCCAGCCGCGTTCGTGCAGGATGCGCTGCCACTGCATGCTCGCCTCGTGCTCGGAGTACACGCTGGTCTGGAGTCGCCCGGCCGCGCGGAGGTCCGGTGTCAGCTTCTCGGCGAGAAAGCGACGCACCTCGTCGCGGAACTCCTGGTCGGTCCTCGACCATTTCAGGTCCATGCCTGCCCCTGTCTGCCGGTATCAGCCTTCACAGAGTAAACCTAGTTAGTCAAGTGAGGTCGACCATCCGGCTGGTCCGCGACGACCGCGACGAAGGTTTCTTGGTAACCGGGGCAGAGTCGGGCACTATCGACACGTGGAGCGGCGACAGAGCGACGAGGGTTCACGATCGCCCATGGAGCTGCTCCAGAACATGCCCGCGCTGGTGGTGCTGGAACGGTTCCCGGTGCCGGTGCTCGCGATCGCCGAGGACGGTTCGATCCTGTTCGCCAACACCGCGTTCGCCGAGATGGTCGGCCGCGGCCCGGAAGACGTGAAGGCCCTGCGGTTCGCCGAGATCTTCCATGCGCTCCCGGCCGACGACTCCGCGGTGTCGGTGGTGCGTGCGCATGCCGACCTCATCGTCGAACTGCAGCATCAGGACGGCTCGATCGTGCGCGCCCGGATGAGCAAGTCGGCGCTGCTGCGCGGCGACGACCCGGTCGCGCTCGCGTGTTTCCAGGACCTCACCGAGAAGCTGTGGGTCGAGGAACTCTGAGCTCGACGAGAACACTTGACCCTCACCCGGCGTGAGGCACCAGGCTGATCGACATGACGCAGGAGTTGCCGGTGGACGGACTCACCGTCGGCGAGGTCGCGAAGCGGTTTCGCATCACGGTCCGGACGCTCCACCACTACGACGAGATCGGGTTGCTGACCCCCAGCCGACGCACCGCCTCGGGCTACCGGGTGTACAGGTCGTCCGACCTGACCCGGTTGTCCCAGATCATCGTGTACCGCCGGCTCGAGTTCTCGCTCGACGAGATCGCGAGCCTGCTGCACGAGGGGGACGAGGTCAGTCACCTGCTTCGCCAGCGCGAACGCGTCATGTCCCGAATCGACGAGATGCGAGGTCTCGTCGACGCGATCGATCAGGCATTGGAGAAGGCGATGACGAACACCCCCATGACCGACGACGACATGCGCGAGCTCTTCGGCGAGGGCTTCGACGACTATCAGGCCGAGGCCGAGCGGAAGTGGGGCGAGACGGCGGAGTGGAAGGAATCGCAGCGCCGGGCGAAGTCCTACGGCAGGGAGGACTGGATCCGGATCAAGGCCGAGGGGGAGGCCGTCGAGAAGGCGCTGGCGGACGCGTTCGCCGGCGGGCTGGCTGCCGATTCCGACCAGGCGATGGACGCCGCCGAGCGGCATCGGCTTCACGTGAACCGCTGGTTCTACGACTGCCCGCCGGATTTCCACCGCAAGCTGGGCGACATGTACGTGAGCGATCCGGCCTACGTCGCGCGCTACGACGAATCGTTCGGGCTCCCGGGGCTCGCGGCGTTCTGTCGCGATGCGATCCACGCCAACGCCGACCGCGCCGCCCGCTAGTCGACGCCCTGCGACCGTCGCATGGATTCGCGGGCGAGGAACTCGCGGAAGTACTCCAGGGACTCGGCGTCGACCAGGGCGGGCAGCAGCAGATCCCAGGTGCGCACGATGCGTTCCCGAAGATCGGTGCCGCCCGAACCGGCCCTGGCCAGGGCCTCGGCGCCGAGCGTCGCCGCCAGGATCACCTCGGCGGCGGCACCGGGATCGACACCTTCGCGCAGGTCCCCCTCGGTCGCGGCGCGGTGCAGTTGTGCACTGATCGCGTCGAGCCAACTCGCGTACACCCGTCGGGTGGTGTCGTTGATCCCGGCGAAGGTCTGCAGCAGGTGCAGGCCGATCTCGGCGACCCGGTCGGTGCGCGAGAAGTCACAGACCACGAACAGTCCGTGGATCAGGTTCTCCAGCGCAGGGGACGACGAGTCGGTGATGTTGTGGAAGGCCGCGAGCATGCTCGCCCCGCCTTCTTCGATGACGGCCTCGGCGAGGGCTTCCTTCGAGTCGAAGTGGTAGTACAACGCGCCCTTGGTCATGTCGGCGCGTTCGATGATCTCACCCAATCCCGTTGCCGGATAACCTATCTCGCTGAACAAGTCGACGGCGGCAGTGATGATCTTGCGCCGGGTCACCCCCGCGCGGGCCTGGCGTGGCACGAGCCTCAGGCCGAGCCGGCGCGGGTGCGCGCGGGCGGCTCGGGATGAAGCGGCACGGCCCGTCGCGCCGTCAACGAGGTGCGACGACGGATGAACTGCCTGAGGTAGCCGAGTCGGTCGGGGTTTGCGATACCCGGTAACAGGAGCTGCCAGCTGCGCTCCAGGTCCTGCAGGAACCGCTGGGCGTCCTCGAGTTCGCTGGTCTGACGAACGCCCAGATACAGCGACACCAACAGGCGGGCCACCACCTCCGGATCGCTGTCGGCGGTCAGGTCGCCTTCGGACACCGCGCGCTGCCCGATCGCGGTGAAGCGCGCAACCCAGGCCGCCAGCACCCGTGCGCCGAGGCTCTCGGTGCGCCCGATCGATTCGACCAGGTTGAGCCCGGCACGCGTCATGGGGTCGCTGATGTCGTCGACCGCGAGCTGGTAGCTGATGTCGATCAACGTCTCGAGCCCGGACAGGTTGCGCGCGGCGACGTCTTCGGTGGCGGTGCGGGCCCGATCGGCATGCTGCTCGACGATCGCGCACGCCAGTGCGTGCTTGGAGCGGAAGTGGAAGTACAGCGCACCCTTGGTCACCTCGGCGTCGGCCAGGATGTCATCGAGGCTCACCAGGCTGTACGGGGTTCGCGCGAACTGCCGGGACGCGGCCTGCAGGATCTGGAGCCGGGTGAGGTCTGCTCGGCGGTCGAGCTGCTCAGTCACCACACAACCTCGAAATCTGCAGGATTGCATCGTCGGGCGCACGTCCCCTGGCAAACGGGCGTATCGCAATTGTTCCACCCGGAATTTCCCACAGGGACGCGTCGGTAACCGCGTGTTGATGTCGGCTCTCCAATCCGCGAGACGAACAAAAATACTTGAAGTCACCAGTAGGCGTGCAGATCATTCTATCGGTATGTATTCTGCTTAATGTGATAACTCCAGGTTCGCCGTCGGTGAGTCCTGCGGCGTCGGATCGCGCCCCCGCTGCCGGCCCCGCGTCGTACCGTGCCTCATCGCTTTCGGCGGTGGTGCGGGGCTATCCTGAATGTGTTGCCATGGCCTGCACCGGCAATCCCCCTCGAATCCCGGTGCAGGTCATGGTGACCTCGCATACTCGGTACCCACTCGGTGGCTCCACCGGGTCGCGTGCGCAGAGCGCCGCGTGCGGACAACGCATGTTGTCCAGCTCAGAGCGGTTGCCTTCGCTCGCGGCGGTGACAGCGCACACGCGCTGACGTCCGAGACGCGGCGGTCCATCCGCTCGAATCAATCTTGAGGTACCAATAAATGATGTGGGACGACGAACTCGATGTCGTTTGCTGTGGGTCCGGTTCCGGGGCGCTGGCCGCGGCGATCGCAGCCGCCGACGCCGACCTCGACGTCGACATAGCCAGGGGAACCCGGCCCAGCGCGGGCCCTTCCGGTTCCGCGGCGCCGTGGCTCGGTCGCGGCATCGACGACCCCGAGACCCGCGAATATCTCGACGAACTCGTGGCCGACCAAGATCCGTCGCTCAAGGACTCAGGGGACACCGACATCGAGGTCCGCACCCTGAGGCGGTTGTCGCCGGCCTCACCGCGCACGCCCGTCGCGACCTTCCGCGGCGCCGATCTGCGTGACTGGGCCGGACAGTGTCTACGGTCGCCCTACGGCCTGCTCTACACACGCCTGACCGAACGCGGCGGTATGCCGATGGAGACGGATGCCGGTGAGATCATCGAGGCCAAGGTGCTGGGCTCGATCGGGATCGCCGCGGGCGCCGTCGCATCCGCGGCCGTCAACGACTGGCTGTTGACACAGGTGCGTGAGCGCGACATCCCGAGCTTCGACGACACCGCGCTGGAGCGGATCGTGTTCGAGGAGGGCGAGATCGTCGGCGTGGTGCTCACCACCCCGTCCGGTTCGCGCAACGTGCGGGTCCGGCACGGCGTCGCGATGTCCACCGACGTCGGTACGGCAGGCGCCGAAACCACCCGGCGTTTCGAGACGGCGCAGACCCTGCGAGTGGCACTGGTGGGGCGCGGCGCCAGCAGGTTCAGCAGGGTCGAACTGCTGACCACATCGCCCGACGGCCGCCGCGCAGACCTCGCGCTGGGTGACGGGGAACCGCGCTCACATGCGCGGAGCAGCTGAGAAATGCACCGGCACACGTCCTTTCGCCAGAAGAGTCTGCATCTCGCTGCCCAGTATCGGCTTTGACAGCAGGAAACCCTGCGCGCGGTAACACCCGTGGCGCAGCAGGGTGAGTGCGGCGCGCTCGGTTTCCACCCCTTCGGCCACCAGCTGTAGTCCGAACGCCCCGGCCAGCGCGATCACGGCCCGCACGATGGGCAGGTCGCCCGGGTTGGAGCCGAGTTCGGCGACGAAGCTGCGGTCGATCTTCAACGTGTCCACCGGAAGTGACTTCAACAGCGACAGCACGCTGTAACCCGTGCCGAAATCGTCGATGGCGACCTGCACTCCGACGTTGTGCAGCCCGGTCAGGGTGGTGCGGGTGGTCTCGATGTCCTGCACCACAACGCTTTCGGTGATCTCCAGGCACACCGAACCACGCGGCAGCCCGAACTCCTGCATGATGCCTGCCACCGACTCGACGAATCCGTCGGTCACCAGTTGCACCGGTGAGACGTTGATCCGCAGCACGATGTTGCGGCCCACACCGTTGGCCCGCCACCGGGAGAACTCGGCACACGCCGTGCGCAGCACCCACCGACCGAGTTCGCCTGCGAGGTTGATCGATTCGGCCACACCGATGAACGAGTCCGGCGACAGCAGCCCGCGGGTGGGATGCTCCCAGCGGACCAGTGCCTCGGCGGCCAGCACCTCACCGGTGCGCATGTCGATCTCGGGCAGGTAGTGCAACACCAGCGCACCGCCCTCGATCACGCTCTGCAGGTGCAGTTCGATGTCGTTGCGGAAGTCGATCTCCATGGCCATCGCATCGGAGAACACCGCGACCCGGTTCCCGCCGGAACTCTTGGCGGTCAGCACCGCGTGATCGGCGCGGTTGAGCACATCCGATGTCGAGTCCTTGCCCGGAATCCCTTGTGCGATACCGATGCTCACGGTGCGGGTGAGCATCTCGCCGTCGACGGTGACCCGCTCGCGCAGCACCGACTGCAGTCGGTAGGCCAGTGCGGTGGCCTCCTCCATCGACATGGTTTCGGCCGGGACGACGACGAATTCGTCGCCGCCGAGGCGCGCGATCAGCTTCGGGGAGTCGTCGCCGCGTTGCAGCCGCTGGGCCAGGATGCTGATGAAGGCGTCGCCCGCGGTGTGTCCCAGATAGTCGTTGATGGCCTTCAACCGGTCCAGGTCGAAGAACATCACCGCCACCGGACCCGGTTGTCCCGGGGCCAGCCTGGCCTCCAGATGGGCCATCAGGGCGCGACGGTTGCACAGGCCGGTCAGATGATCGTGGTCGGCCAGGTAGCGCAGGCGTTCCTCGGCCTCGATCCGGGCCTGCACCTGGGCGAACAACGAGGCGATCGCCTTGAGTGCGTTGAGTTCTGCGGGCCGCCACTCGCGGTCGCCGAACTTGACGAATCCCAGCACGCCGGTCGTGACGTCACCGCTGAGCAGCGGCACGCACGCCATCGAGGTCGCCGGGATGTGGCGCCCTGCCTCGATGGTGCGCTGGTAGTCGTCGTAGGCGGGTTCGGGCCGGAACACCGCCGGTTCTTTGAGGTGCTCGGCCATCGCGAACACCGGGTCGGCATCGGCGAAGTGGACGACTGCGATGGGATCGGTGGGGGCGTCGACCGGGCGTGGCGGCCACTCGGCGACGAGCCGCGTGGCGTGCGCACGGTGGTCGTTGTGCCGCAGGAAACTCGCATCGACGTCGAAGAACGACACCAGTTCGGCGAGAACCTGCTGACTGACCGACACCGCGGTGGCCGCGTCGACTGCCATGAGCTGGGTGGCGACGGACGTGACCAGCACGTCCAGGCTTTCTGACACCAGATCACCTCCACCCGAGCTCTCGCGGCCGGCTCCGTATCGACGGGCGTGGCGCTACAGGACAATCGCCAGTGCCAGCGCCCGCGGTACGTCGCGATCGGTCGTCGTCACCTGGCGAAAGCGTACTGCAGGTCAGCCACTGCGGCCGCGGGGCCCGCCGAGGGGCCCTGCAGTCCGCGGTCGTGCCGGGCGGCCACCCACCCGGTCCGACCGGCGCAGCTCGCCGAGAATCTGTGCGGGCGACCCGATTTCGCACCCGCCGTCCACGATGCACGGGTTTGCCGTTGTCGCCGGAGTGCGCGCGAGAGGCGCCTTGCGGCCGGTGGGGCAGCGGCGAAACGGTGGTCGGCCGGGATCATTGCCCCGCTGCCGTGGTGGATTCGGTGTCCTCGCCGCCGAGGCGTGGGCTGATCCGCTGTGACTCGGCGAAGTAGGCCGAGAGCTGCTTGGGATCAGCGTGATTGGCGAAAGTGCTCCGGTCCCACCACATCATCTTGGTCTGATACCGCGCATCGGGGTACGGCGTCGCGGGGATCTTGGCGGCCAGCACACCTCCGGACGACAGCCACCGCTTGAGGACGTAGGCCGCCGCGGTGGCCATCGCGAATTGGATGTTGAGCAACGTCATGGAATGTAGCGGCATCCGCGCGAGCGTGTCGGTGAGCGCGCGGCTCTGCTCCGGGTCGTCGCTGACCCACGCGGTCTTCATCTCGACGACACCGAAGGGGATGCGGTCGTTCACCATTCTGCGCACCGCGTCGAGGCCGGGTTGACCGCTCCATTCGACAATTGCGTGGCTTTCGTCGGCGTTTCGGTACGGTCCCTTCGCGCGTAGGCCGCCGACGACTCGGCCTGCGTCATTGATACCGACGCAGAACAATGCGGTGTCGTCACCGGTGCGCAGGGCCTCCATATCGAGCGCACACTCGACGCCGTGTTTGCGGTAGTTGCGCTCGGCCCCCTGGACGTATTCCCGCCACAGTTCCCGTTCGACTCCTGGATCGGCGACCACGATGGTGCATTCGCTGGTCGGGTCCCACCAGCTGGGGCTCGTCGCTACCGAGAGGTCTGCGTGGTCGGGGGCATCGAGTGGAGCGAGGGTCATGTCGGTGTCCATTTCTTCGGTCGGCCGCACCACCCGGTTGGTGCGGCTAAATCAGGCTTGCGCCGCGTCGGGACGCGAATACGCGACATGAGTATCGCGCCGCTTGCCACTCAAATTCCAGCGAGCCGAGAAAGATGATGGAGTCGGGTATGCAATTTACTTCGTCGTACCGCACTTACTCGCCGGTAGCTGTGAATTTGGCAAATTGCAACGCATCAGAAAAAAGGTGTTTGGAAGGCTGAAAGGTGGGTATAGCAAATTTCAATATTGACGCGCTCGTGAATCTGGCCGGGTGCCGCGACTTTGACCAGATTTGCGGTCAGGGCAATCGTTTGGACTTGTGCGGTGTTCACGTCGGCGAACATCGAACCATAATCGCAGGGCCTCCGAGACCGGCGATCGGGGGCGCGAAACCGGACGCCCGCGCACCGATCGGCGGCTCGAACGGGGCCGGTGTGAGCACCGGCGGCGCGGCCGGTGACAATCTCAGGGTGATGGCGCAGGAGTACCCGAAGTCGAACGCTCTGCCGGCTCAGGACGTCGGTAGGTTGTTGCTGCGTTGCGCCGACCGCCCCGGACTGGTGGCGGCGATCAGCGGCTTCCTCACCGCCGCGGGCGCCAACATCGTGTCGCTGGATCAGCACTCCACCGAGCAGGCCGGCGGCACCTTCATCCAACGGACGATCTTCCATCTGCCCGGACTCACCGCGGTGCGCGACGACCTCGAACGCTCCTTCCGCGAGCAGGTCGGCGATCCCTTCGAGATGGACTTCCGGCTCACCGAGGCGGCCAAGCCCAAGCGGGTCGCCCTGATGGCGTCGCGCGAGGACCACTGCCTGCTGGACCTGCTGTGGCGCAACCGCCGCGGTGAACTGCCCATGTCGGTGGTGATGGTGATCGCCAACCATCCCGATCTGGCCGAGCAGGTGCGCGCGTTCGGGGTGCCGTTCATCTACGTCCCGGCCACCAGGGAGAACCGCGCAGAGGCCGAGCAGCGTCTGCTCGAGCTGCTGCGTGGCAACGTCGATCTGGTGGTGCTGGCCCGTTACATGCAGATCCTCAGCCCGGAGTTCCTCGACGAGGTCGGCTGCCCGCTGATCAACATCCACCACTCGTTCCTGCCCGCCTTCATCGGGGCGGCGCCGTACCGCCGCGCGAAGGAACGCGGCGTCAAACTCGTCGGCGCAACAGCGCATTACGTGACCGAGGACCTCGACGAGGGGCCGATCATCGAGCAGGATGTGGTCCGCGTGGATCACCGGCACACCGTGGAGGATCTCGTTCGCCTCGGCGCCGATGTGGAACGGCTGGTGTTGTCGCGGGCGGTCCTGTGGCACTGTGAGGACCGCGTGATCCGGTTCGGCAATCAGACCGTGGTCTTCTGACCACGTCCGGGAGGAGTGACGGTGAAAGTCTTCGACAATCTTGACGCGTTGGCCGCGGCGGTGGGTACCGAACTCGGCCCGACCGACTGGCTCGAGATCACGCAGGACCGGGTGGACCTCTTCGCCGACGCCACCGACGACCATCAGTGGATCCACGTCGACCCGGAAAGGGCGAAGACCGGACCGTTCGGCGGCACCATCGCCCACGGCCTGCTGACGCTGTCGCTGCTGCCGTACTTCACCCACCACCTGTACCGGGTGAATAACATCACCATGGCGATCAACTACGGCTACAACAAGGTTCGGTTCATCACCCCGGTGCGGGTGGGCGCCAAGGTGCGTGCGCGGGCGCAGATCTCCGATGTGGCCAAGCTCGAAGGTGCGGTGCAGGCGACAATGACGGTGACTGCCGAGATCGAGGGTTCGCAGAAGCCCGCCGCGGTCGCCGAATCGATCGTCCGCTTCATCGGCTGAACGTTCCGCTCGACTACCGGGTGGCCGCGGCGGACGCCGTGGCCACCCGTTCCGCGGCCTATCCGCAAACTTTGACAACTGTCAAATTTCAATGACGGCGGTCAGAGGTCGCTGTTGGTGTACTGCATCACACCGGTCGTTCGGCAATCCCGACGGCCACGGCGGCGCATACCGCTCACCGCACGTCGACCACAGCAAGCATCGGCTGTCGTTCGAGGGCTTCCGGCTGCCCGACTGTCGATGTCAGAGTTGGCGCCGGGCGGCCTTGACCAGCCCGCCGCCGATGATCAGACGTTGAATCTCGCTCGTCCCTTCGTAGAGGCGCAGCAACCGGACCTCACGATAGATGCGTTCGACCGGCACTTCACGCATGTAGCCGGAGCCGCCGTGAATCTGAACCGCGAGATCGGCCACGGTTCCCGCCATCTCGGTGCAGAACAACTTCGCTGCCGAGGGCGCGATGCGCCTGTCCTCGCCGGTCACCCACTTGTGCGCGGCGTCGCGCACCAGTGCCCGCCCGGCCATCACCCCGGTCTGCTGGTCGGCGAGCATGGCCTGCACGAGTTGGAACTCGCCGATCGGTTGGCCGCCCTGAGTCGCGGTGGCGGCGTAGGCGACCGACTCGTCGAGCGCGCGTTGGGCGGTGCCGACGGCGAGCGCCGCGATGTGGATGCGGCCGCGGGCCAGAGACGTCATCGCCGCGCGGTAGCCGACGTCTTCACTGCCGCCTACCAGCGCGCCCGCCGGCACCCGCACGTCGGTGAAGTTCACGTCCGCCGTCCAGGCGCCTTCCTGTCCCATCTTGGCGTCCTTGGGGCCGACCTCGACGCCGGGCGCGTCGGCCGGCACCAGGAACACCGCGATGCCGGGGCCGTCGGCGTCGGCCGGGCGGGTGCGCGCGAACACGACGAACAGGCCCGCGGTCGGGGCGTTGGTGATGAAACGCTTCTGGCCGTTGATGACCCAGTCCGTGTTCGAGCCGGCGCCGTCGCGAACAGCCTTGGTGCGCAGGCCCGCCGGATTCGACCCGGCGCCGGGTTCGGTGAGGGCGAAAGCGGCCACCACGTCGCCGGAGGCGATGCCTTCCAGCCACCGCGTCCTCTGCTCATCGGTGCCGAAGCCCACCAGCACCTGACCGGCGATGCCGTTGTTGGTGCCGAACATCGACCGCAGCGCGAGTGAGGTGTAGCCGAATTCCATTGCCAGCTCGACATCCTGGGCCAGGTTGAGCCCCAGGCCGCCCCACCGCTGCGGGATCGCGTAGCCGAACAGGCCCATGGCCTTGGCCTGCTCGCGGATGTCGTCGGGCACCTTGTCGGTGGCCAGGATCTCGTTCTCCCTGGGCACGACGGCGTTGCGGATGAAACTTCGGGCCTGCGCCAGGATCTCCCGGAAATCCTCGTCGTTGACTTCGGTGGGGGACTGGCCGTCGGTCACCGTAGCGGTCACAAAGACTCCTTCGCCTCTTGCCGTAGGGGGTGGCGGGTTTCAGATATCGTATATGAAATATGATCGGGCCCGGGCGGTGCCCCGAACGTCGAGGAACAGGACAGGTGATCGAGTGTCATTGCTGACCGGACAGACCGCGGTGGTCACGGGAGGAGCCCAGGGGCTGGGCCTGGCCATCGCGAAGCGCTTCATCTCCGAAGGCGCCCGCGTGGTCCTGGGCGACCTGAACCTGCAGGCCACCGAAGCTGCCGCGGAAGAACTCGGCGGTGCCGAGGTGGCCGCCGCGGTGCGCTGTGACGTCACGTCCGGCGCCGAGGTCGAAGCACTGGTGGCGGCCGCGGTGGCGCGGTTCGGCGGCCTGGACATCATGGTCAACAACGCCGGCATCACGCGCGACGCGACCCTGCGCAAGATGACCGAGGAGCAGTTCGATCAGGTCATCGCGGTGCACCTGAAAGGAACCTGGAACGGCACCAAGGCGGCAGCGGCGGTCATGCGGGAGAACAAGCGCGGCGCGATCGTGAACATGTCCTCGATCTCCGGCAAGGTCGGCCTGGTCGGCCAGACGAACTACTCGGCGGCCAAGGCGGGCATCGTCGGCATGACCAAGGCCGCGGCCAAGGAACTCGCCCACCTCGGCGTGCGGGTCAACGCGATCCAACCCGGCCTCATCCGTTCGGCGATGACCGAGGCCATGCCGCAACGCATCTGGGATCAGAAGCTCGCCGAGATCCCGATGGGACGTGCGGGCGAACCCGACGAGGTCGCGAAGGTCGCGCTGTTTCTGGCCAGCGATCTGTCGTCGTACATGACCGGCACCGTGCTCGAGGTCACCGGCGGTCGGCACGTATGAACCTGCGCGACGCCGTCATCTGCGAACCCGTCCGAACCCCGATCGGCCGCTACGGCGGCATGTTTCGATCCCTCACCGCGGTCGAGCTCGGGGTGAGCGCGCTCAACGGCCTTCTCGAGCGCACCGGCGTCGCACCGGATCAGGTGCAAGACGTCATCCTGGGGCACTGCTATCCCAACAGCGAGGCCCCCGCGATCGGCCGCGTCGTCGCCCTCGACGCCGGCTTGCCGACCACGGTGCCCGGCATGCAGGTGGACCGCCGGTGCGGTTCGGGCCTGCAGGCCGTGATCCAGGCGGGCCTGCAGGTGGGCAGCGGCGACCACGATCTGGTGGTGGCAGGCGGTGCCGAGAGCATGAGCAACGTCGCGTTCTACTCCACCGACATGCGGTGGGGCGGCGCCCGAACCGGTGTGCAGATCCACGACGGACTCGCTCGGGGACGCACCACCGCGGGCGGCAAGTTCCACCCGGTACCCGGCGGCATGCTCGAAACCGCCGAGAACCTGCGGCGTGAGTACCGGATCAGCCGCACCGAACAGGACGAACTCGCGGTCCGTTCGCATCGGCGCGCGGTCGCGGCGCAGGCCGAAGGCGTGCTGGCCGAGGAGATCATCCCGGTCACCGTCCGCACCCGCAAGGGCGAGGAGACCATCGGCGTCGACGAGCACCCGCGTGCCGACACCACGGTCGAGACCCTCGCCGAGCTCAAACCCGTTCTGCTCAAACAGGATCCGGAGGCGACGGTGACAGCAGGCAACTCCAGCGGTCAGAACGACGCCGCGTCGATGTGCATCGTCACGACGCCGGAGAAGGCGGCGGAACTCCGACTGCGGCCGCTGGTGCGGCTGGTGTCGTGGGGTTCGGCCGGTGTGGCGCCCGACGTCATGGGCATCGGCCCGGTCCCGGCGACCGAGGTGGCACTGGCCAAGGCCGGGCTGACGCTGGCCGACATCGACCTCATCGAACTCAACGAGGCGTTCGCCGCGCAGGCGCTCGCGGTGATGCGGGAGTGGAAGTTCGGCGCGGCCGACCATGAGCGCACCAACGTCCGCGGTTCCGGTATCTCGCTCGGCCACCCGGTGGGCGCGACCGGTGGCCGCATGCTCGCGACGCTCGCGCGCGAACTGCACCGGCGGCAGGCGCGTTACGGGCTTGAGACCATGTGCATCGGCGGCGGCCAGGGACTGGCCGCGGTGTTCGAACGGGTTGCCGGATGACCGGCAGCGCGAAGCGGAGCGGGATCGCGCTATGACACGGTTGGCCCAGACCCTGGGGCTCACGGAATTCCAGACCGAGATCCTCTCGACGGTCCGGAAGTTCGTCGACAAGGAGATCATCCCGGCCGCACAGGAGCTCGAACACTCCGACACCTACCCGCAGGCGATCGTCGACCAGATGAAGATGATGGGCCTGTTCGGGTTGATGATCCCCGAGGAGTACGGCGGGCTCGGCGAGTCGCTGCTCACCTACGCGCTGTGCGTCGAGGAACTCGCGCGGGGCTGGATGAGCGTGTCCGGTGTGATCAACACGCACTTCATCGTCGCGTACATGATCCGTCAGCACGGCACCGACGCGCAGAAGCAGAAGTTCCTGCCGCGCATGGCAACCGGAGAGACCCGCGGCGCGTTCTCGATGTCCGAACCCGAGCTGGGCTCGGACGTCGCGGCGATCCGCACGCGCGCCACGGACAACGGCGACGGCACCTACACCATCGACGGCCAGAAGATGTGGCTGACCAACGGCGGCAGTTCCACGCTGGTGGCCGCGCTGGTCCGGACCGACGAGGGCGCCGAGAAACCACACCGCAACCTCACCGCGTTCCTGATCGAGAAACCCGAGGGTTTCGGCGAAGTGCTGCCGGGCCTGACGATTCCGGGCAAGCTCGACAAGCTCGGCTACAAGGGCATCGACACCACCGAGCTGATCTTCGACGGCTACCGCGCCAACGCCGATGACATCCTCGGCGGCCTGCCGGGCCGGGGCTTCTTCCAGATGATGGACGGAGTCGAGGTGGGCCGCGTCAACGTCGCGGCCCGTGCCTGCGGTGTCGGGCTGCGGGCCTTCGAGCTCGCGGTGCGGTATGCGCAGCAGCGTGAGACATTCGGCAGGCCGATCGCCGAACACCAGGCCGTGGCATTCCAATTGGCCGAGATGGCCACCAAGGTCGAGGCAGCCCACCTCATGATGGTCAACGCCGCGCGCCTCAAGGACTCCGGCGAACGCAACGACGTGGCGGCGGGTATGGCCAAATACCTTGCCAGCGAGTTCTGTTCGGAGGTCACACAGCAGGCCTTCCGGATCCACGGAGGTTACGGCTACTCCAAGGAGTACGAGATCGAGCGGCTGATGCGGGACGCGCCGTTCCTGCTCATCGGCGAGGGGACCAGTGAGATCCAGAAAAACATCATCAGCAAGCGGTTGCTGGCGGACTACAAGGTCTGAGCGGTGACCGTTCCGGATTTCGCCGCGCGCCCACAGCTGGCCGAGGACGTGGCGCGCCTCATTCGGCGACGGATCTTCGACGGCACCTACCCGGCGGGCAGATACATTCGGCTCGACCAGCTCGCCGCCGAACTCGGAATCAGCGTGACCCCGGTGCGTGAGGCGCTGTTCGGGCTGCGCACCGAGGGGTTGCTCACGCAGCAGCCCCGGCGTGGCTTCATGGTGCTGCCCGTGACGCGCCGTGACATCGACGACGTGGCCGGGGTGCAGGCGCACATCGGTGGGCAGTTGGCGGCGCGCGCGGCCGGGCAGATCACCGATACCCAGCTCGAGGAGCTCGGCCGGATCCAGCGTGAGCTTGAGGAGGCCTACGCGCGCAACGACCACGAGGCGGCGGTGCGGCTCAACCACGCGTTCCACCGCGGCGTCAACCGCGCGGCAGAGTCACCCAAGCTCGCCCAGCTGATGTCCCAGATCACCCGCTACGCACTGGAATCGGTCTTTCCGACCGTCGAAGGCTGGCCCGAACAGTCCACGCACGACCACCGCCGCATCCTCGACGCGCTCGGCAAGCGGGACGGTGAACTCGCGCGCGCCGCCATGGCCGACCATCTGTGTGCGGCGTCCAAACCCTTGATCGACCATCTGGCCCGGCTCGGCGTTCTGAAGTAGGTCTGCGGATGGCACACCGGCCGCGCCGACGCCCGCATCCGATCACACCTCTGACACGCCTGAGCCCAGGGTCTGCGCGCCGATGACCGACAGCAACTGCAGCTTCTCGTGGCTCTCGCTGCCGGGCACGGCGGTGTAGACGAGCAAAAGGTGCGACTGTTCGGGGTCGAGCAGGGTTTGGCAGTGCAGTTCCAGCGTGCCCAGCTCGGGATGGATGAAGTGCTTCACCTCACGGGGACGTAGGCCGATCTCGTGGTCGTCCCAGACCCGCCGGAATTCCTCGCTCTGCGCCTGCAGCAGATCTGCGTAGTGCGCGGCGCGGGATCCGGGGCCACGCAACGTCGCCAGTGCACGCAGGTTCGACACGAACATGCGGGTGAGGAACTCATGCTCTTCGGGGGCGTAGAGCCTGCGGGTGGCGGGGTCGGTGAACCACCGGTAGCCGATGCTGCGCGCCGGGCCTTGATGGTTCGTCGAGTCCCCGGTCAATGCCACCGACAGTGGGGTCTGGCGCAGGGTTTCGCCGAGTTCGGTGACGATCTCTGCGGGCGTGTCGTCGAGGCGGTCGAAGATCCGCAACAGCCCGGGGCTGATGTGTTCGCTGTCGGTGCCCCGGGAGGGCGGTGCAGACCCGGCGAGCCGGAACAGGTGATCGCGCTCATCGAGGGAAAGATGCAGCCCCTGGGCCATGGACGCGATCATCTGCTCCGACGGCTTGGGGCCGTGCCCGCGCTCCAGGCGTGAGTAGTAGTCGGTCGACATGTGGCACAGAGCCGCGACTTCTTCGCGACGCAGGCCGGTGGTCCTGCGACGTCGCCCGCGGGGCAGGCCGACGTCTTCCGGCTGCAACGACTCTCTGCGGCGCCGGAGGAAATCTGCGAGGCCGGTCCGATCTATCACCGTGTGAACCTCCTTACCGGCCCATTTCTACCGCCCGCGGGTCCGCCTATCCACAGACTGCCGATCCACCCCTTCACCGGTTGGGTCGTTTTCCTGTGATTCGCAGTCAGTGGATCAACCGGCACTGACTCACCGCGCCGTGGCGGCCGAGGATGGGATGCAGTCAGACCACCGAGGAGCACACATGCCAGATAAACCCATCGACATCACCATTCCCGATCTGTCGGGCCGACGCGCCGTCGTCACCGGTGCCAGCGACGGCATCGGGCTCGGCATCGCCGCGAGGCTCGCCTCGGCCGGCGCCGAAGTGATTCTGCCGGTGCGCAATGAAGCCAAGGGGAAGGCGGCCCTTACGACCATCCGTGAGACGAACCCCCTGGCCGAAGTGTCGCTGCGGGAACTCGACCTGTCGTCGCTGGCCTCCGTGGCCGCGCTCGGCAAGACCCTGCTCGAAGAGGGGCAGCCGATCCATCTGCTCATCAACAACGCCGGCGTCATGACCCCGCCCGAGCGGCGGACGACCGCCGACGGGTTCGAATTGCAGTTCGGCACCAACCACCTCGGACACTTCGCCCTCGTGGCCCATCTGCTGCCCCTGCTGCGTGCCGGTGAGGCGCGGGTGACCTCACAAATCAGCGTGGCGGCGAATCAGCAAGCCATCAACTGGGACGACCTGAACTGGGAGCGTTCGTACGACGGCGCCAAGGCGTACAGCCAGTCGAAGATCGCGTTCGGGCTCTTCGGCCTGGAACTCGACCGACGCAGTCAGGCCCACGGGTGGGGCATCACGAGCAATCTGTCCCACCCCGGGGTGGCGCCGACCAATCTGCTTGCGGCTCGGCCGGATACCGGGCGCGCACGCGACGACTGGAAGTTGCGGCTGATCCGTTCGCTGTCCTCCCGCGGCATCCTTTTCGGGACCGTGCACACCGCGCAACTGCCTGCCCTTTACGCCGCCACATCCCCCGATGCACGGCGTGGTGGGTTCTACGGGCCGAGTGGACCAGGGCATCTCGGTGGGCCACCGGCAGAGCAGAAGCTCTACTCGCGGCTCCACGGCACCGAGCAGGCCCAACGCATGTGGGAGATCTCGGAGAAGTTTGCGAATCTGTCGTTCCCCACGGCATGAGCGTGGGGTCGAGCAGCCGGCCGTTTTCGGCTGCGTGACGCGCATTCCAACATGCCGGATCGACAGTCGGCGGTGAGGTGCTAACGTTACATCAGTACTCGATATCGTAAAGGTGAACCTCATGCCCACACCCGTCATCGTCGGCGCCGCCAGGACGGCCATCGGCCGGTCCTTCAAAGGAACCCTGGTCAACACCCCGCCGGAGACGCTGATCACCACGGTGCTCCCGGAGATCGTGCGGCGCTCCGGTGTCGACCCGGCCGACATCGATGACATCATCTTCGCCGAGTCCCATTACGGCGGCGGTGATCTCGCGCGTTACGCGGCCGACGCCACCGGGCTGCAACACGTGCCGGGCCAGTCGGTCAACCGGCACTGCGCGGGCAGTCTCACCGCGATCGGCAACGCCGCCGCGCAGATCGGCTCGGGTATGGAGCGTGTACTCGTCGCCGGCGGTGTGCAGTCGCTGTCGATGACGCCGCTGGTCAACTGGCGCATTCCCGGACCCGAGTTGAGGTTCGAGGAGCGGTGGATGCCGCCGACGCATGTCGAGACGCCGGATGCGCCGACGAAGGACATGTCGATCACGGTCGGCTGGAACACCGCGCAGGCGGCCGGGATCAGCCGCGAGGAGATGGACGCGTGGGCGGCGCGGTCGCATCAGCGCGCCGTCGCGGCGATCGACGCGGGCAAGTTCCTCGACGAGATCGTGCCGCTCAAGGTGACCCAGTTCGACGGATCGGTGACCGACTTCAGCGTCGACGAGCATCCCCGGCGCGACACCACCGTCGAGAAGCTCGCGGGCCTGAAGGTGCTGCACCCCGAGATCGAGGGTTTTTCGATCACGGCGGGCAACAGCAGCGGCACCAACGACGCCGCAGCGGGGGTCGCGCTCGTCGACGGCGAGTACGCCGCCGCCAACGGGTTGACCGTGATGGCCACCGTGAAGGCGTGGGGCGCCGTCGGCGTCCCGCCACGCGATACCGGTCTCGGCGGTGTCAAGGTGATCGGCAAGGTGCTCGACCGTGCGGGTCTCAAGCCCTCGGATGTCGCGCTGTGGGAGATCAACGAGGCATTCGCCTCGGTGCCGATCGCGGCCTGCAAGGAATACGGCCTCGACGAGGACCTGGTGAACTTCAACGGCAGTGGATGCAGCCTGGGCCACCCCATCGCGGCGTCCGGCGCCCGGATGGTCACGACCCTGGTGTACGAACTGCAGCGCCGCGGTGGCGGCATCGGGGTCGCAGCGATGTGCGCGGGCGGCGGTCAGGGCGGCGCGGTCGTCGTCGAGGTCTAGCGATCGTGATGCCGCAGATCCTCAGCCGGCAGCTGCTTTTCGGCGCGGCTTCCGGCCCGGCCCGGACTCGATCAGCCGCGCGGCGTGGTCGAGGATGCACTGCAATCCGTATTCGAAGTTCTGTTCGTCGGCCGCGCCGATGCGGTGTCCCTCGCTGGTGACCTGCGCCAGCAGCGGCGTGGTCTCGGGGTTGATCACCATGGCATCTTCGAAGAGGCTCGGTGCGTTGTCGTTGGCCCGGTTCTTCTCGTAGAGGCGATGCAGCACAACCGATCCGCGGACGTGCACCGAGACGGCCGAATAGGTGTCGAACGCGTCCTCGACCAACAGGCCCGCCTCGACCAGATTCGCGATCGCCGACTCGACCTCGTGCGCACCGACGCGCGCCGCCCGCGGGCTCAGCGCGGAGCGGATCAGGATGAGGTCGCACAAAATCGGGTTGGCCATGAACGCTTTCCGCATGGTCCGGGCATGGTTGGCCAGCGATTCGCGCCAGTCCTCGGCCTCCACATAGGGAGTGGCGACGACAAATTCGCGCAGCGCGCGATCGGTCATCGCATTGAGCAGATCGTCCTTCTTGCGGAAGTACCAGTAGATGCTGGTGACGCCGACGCCCAGATGCCTGCCGAGCAGCGGCATGCTCAGGTTGTCGACCGAAACCTTCTCGGCCAACTCGAAGGCGCCCTTGATGATGTCCTCGGGATTGATGGAACCGCGTTCGCGCCGTTGGCGTTTGCCAGCGGCCGGTTGCTTCGCCACAGCAGGCACCTCCATAAGATCCATACAGCTCACGTCGTCGGCGCGGCGTACGCCTGCGGCATCCGAGGTGCCGCTGACCGACGCCTGAACTGCGCCCCTGCATGCGCGTCGTCGGGTCACAACACCGTCAACCGTACCGCCAGGCATCTGGTGCGCCCGTTGTCCACCGGCTCCCGGCCTGTCGCTCGCCCGGCGGCCGGCGCCGAATCGCCCACGTACTGTAATCGCGATAGTAGGCTTTTCCGGTCGGTGTTGGTGGTCTGGTCGTGAGCGCAAGGGGCAAGGGTGTCAGACGAAGTGGTTCTGCGGGAGCGTAGGGGTAGGACGCTCATCATCACGATCAACCGGCCGGAAGCGCGCAACGCGTTCAATCTCGCGGTGGCCAAAGGGCTCGCCGACGCGGTCGACGAACTCGACGACACCCGAGAGCTTTCCGTGGGCATCATCACCGGTGCGGGCGGCAACTTCTGTGCCGGTATGGATCTCAAGGCATTTGCCTCCGGCGAGTTGCCGCACGTGCCGGGCCGCGGTATCGGCTTCACCGAGAAGCCGCCCCGCAAACCGCTGATCGCCGCCGTGGAGGGCTATGCGCTGGCCGGCGGCACCGAGATCGTGCTGGCCACCGATCTGATCGTGGCCGCCAAGACCGCGAAGTTCGGCATTCCCGAGGTCAAACGCGGGCTGGTTGCCGCCGGTGGTGGACTGCTGCGTCTGCCCAAGCGGATCCCGTACCAGAAGGCGCTCGAGCTGGCGCTCACCGGCGACAACTTCACCGCCGAGGAGGCGGCTGCCTGGGGTTTCGTCAACAAGCTGACCGAGCCGGGCGAAGCGCTCGACGGCGCCATCGAACTGGCCGAGCGCATCACCGCCAACGGCCCGCTGGCCGTCGCGGTGACCAAGGAGATCATCGTCAAGTCCGCGGAGTGGTCCGAGGACGAGATGTGGAAGAAGCAGGGCGAGCTGGTCGGGCCGGTGTTCACGTCGAAGGACGCGATCGAGGGTGCGACGGCATTCGCCGAGAAGCGCAAGCCCAACTGGACCGGTTCCTGACCCGCGGCCCTGGACCTCGGGTCCGGTGGCGCGGTCGACGTCTTGCGGTGCCGCTCGGGCCTTTTCAGGTGTCGGGCCACTGGGCGAGTGTGCCGACCAGATCCACGAAGGCGCGCTCGGGTGGTGTCAATGCGCGACCGGCCCGGGTGACCAGCGAGATGATGCGGCGTTGGGGTGCGGGGTCGATGTCGAGCACCGTGAGCGATCCCGACGCGCGCTCACGCGCGATCGCATGCTCGGAGATGATGCTCAGGCCGAGACCCGCGCACACCGATTCCTTTACGGTGGCGTGACCCCACATCTCCCATCGCTCCACATCGGGCAGGCCCCACGCCGCCAGGGCGGCCTCCTGCTGTCGACGCGTCGCCGAGCCGACCTCTCGCAGCATGAACCGTTGGTCGGCGATGTCGCCCGGCGTGAGCACCCGTGCGGCGAGTGGGCTCCACGCCGGCCCGATGAGCAACAGTTGTTCCTCGAACATCGGTGTCGTGACCAGGCGTTCGTCCTGCGGTTCTTCCGCGCACAGAGCCAGGGCGACCTCGTTCTGGAGCAGCCACGCCTCGACGGCATCCTCGTTGCCGACGCGGATCTGGCACTCGACCCCGGGTATGCGCGCCGAGAACTCCGCGACCAGCTGAGGTAGCAGGTAGGTGCCAAGGGTGGTCGTGCCCGCGACGGCCAGGCGACCGGTCTTGAGGCCCTGCAACTGGGCGACCTGGCCGTCGAGGCTGTCGAGCACCGCGAACACCTCCCGCGCGTGTTGCAGCACCACCTCTCCGGCGTAGGTCGCCCGCGCACCGCGGCTGGTCCGCTCGACGAGCTGAACGCCGAGTGAATTCTCCAGTGCCCGAATGTGACTAGACACCGACGGTTGACTCATGTACAACCGTTTGGCCGCACCGGAGAATCCGCCACACTCGACCACGGCCGCGAATATCTCGAGTTGGGTGAGCGAGATCATGCTGTGTCTTTTCTGCCGGTCTGTTGTGCCGTCGGACGTCACCGCCCGCCCCGCCAGTGTGCCACGACGGTGGTCAGCGACGGACCGTCAAGGCGAAAAGGCAACTGCACAGGCAACATCCGGTCACCACCGGGAAGATCAACGCGGTGTTCCCGGTTCGGTCCATCATGTGGCCGATCAGCGGTTCGGCGACACCGCTGAAGATGTACCCGAAGAAGTTCACCACCCCGATGGCCGTACCCGCCATCGTCTTACCGGCGATATCGGTGCTCAATGCCCAGAACGTGGAGTGCGGCCCGTACACGAAGAACCCGAGCAGAAACATCAGACACATCTCCGGGATCAACGGCAACGCCAGGGCGTACATCGCCAGCGCGGTCACCGCGGCAAGGGCCATGAACAGCGCGATCGGATAATCCCGGCGGGACCTGAAGAGCCGATCCGACATTTGGCCGTTGACCAGCGCTCCGAGAGCCATACCGACGGGAAGGGCAACCGAGACCCAGATCGGGCTGATCCCCGAACCGTCTGATTTCCAGTCACTTCCGAGCAGGTATACCGGCACCCAGATCAGCAGACCATACCGGGCGGCATTGTTGAATCCCACCGCCGACCCCGTCAACCAGACCTTGGGGTTTCTGAGCATCAGTCGGTAGCGCCCGAGGGACTTTCCATTGGTTGTGCCGGCGACTTGGTCGGGGTGCTCACGGTCGGCCTGCCATGACCGCGGCGGTGTGATCTTCGCCTGCCGGGGGTCGTCGCGCGCGACGATGAAGAACACCGAGCCGCCGACGAGCATCAACAACACCGGAACACGGAAGATCCATCGCCAGTCGAGGTCGAAGACCTCGACGACCAGCGTCGACGTCACGAACGCGAGCACCGATGCCAGACCGGCCGCGAAGTTGTAGAAACCGAAGCTCTTTCCGCGCTCGTGCGTACTCCACCAACCGGAGATGACCTTGCCGCCGGACGGGAAGCCCATCGCCTGGACGAAACCGTTTGCGCCCCAAAGTGCGCCGAGGGACTTCGGGCCCACCGAGAAACTCGTGAACCAGTTGAGCGCGGTGGACAACAAAGCACCAAGCGCCATGACGCGGCGGCCGCCGAACTTGTCGGCGAGGTTGCCGTTGACGATCTGGCCGACCGCGTAGCACCACAGCATCGCGCCGCTGATGGCGCCGAGGGTGGACTTGCTGAGGCCGAGTTCTTCCTGGATGCCGGGTATTGCGAACCCGAACGTCTGCCTGCCGGTGTAGAAGAACAGATAGCAGAACATGGTCGCGAGAAGCATGCGCCACTTGTACCTGGTGAATTCCCGTTCGGTGACTTCTCGCAGGGTTGCCGACTCGGTGAGGAAAAGGCCTGACGCTGCGCCTCGTTGCGCGTTGGACATCTCGGTGACCTTCAGGACACGCGTGCGGCCGGTGCGTGGTCATGGCCGTGTCTGGCCACGTCGGCGACGAGTGTCGTCGCAACCCAGAACGCGTCGTAGTTGTGCACGTAGGCGGTTTCGCCGAAAGGCTCGTCGAGCGGTTGAAGCTGGGGCAGTGGACGGTTCACGATGAACGGAATCTGCAACTCTCCCAACGCCCCGTGTGAGCGCAGCGGTGCGTCGAGGCCACTGAGATCGTGCCATTCGGCGTAGCGCCCGACCGCGGTCCCGGCCGCCGACAGCACGACGATGTCCCCGATGCGGTCCGCGGGCAGGCGGTAGAGGACCGCGGCCTCGTGACGTTCGAGGACCTGATCGACGCCGTCGAGGGCGCGTAGACCTGTCACGACATCGGAGACCGGAGCTTCGGGCGGCAAATATATGCTGGCGAAGGATCCGAGTGCGCCGTGATGCACGGTGTAGGGATCGGTGATCGGCAGGATCACACGGATACCGTCGTCGGCGGCGGTCGGTCGGCCCAGGAGGCGGCGGACCTCGTCCTCGACGTAGATGACTTGAGCGTCGCCGCGTTCGTCGGTCTTGGCGCTCATCCCGTGGTCCGCGGTCAGCACCACGACCGCGCCGAGTTCGTCGAGCATGGAGGCGTACCTGTCGATCATCGCGTAGAAGTCGTTGGCGACTTCAGAGCCGGGTGCGTTCTTGTGCTGGATGTAATCCGTGAGCGACAGGTACATCAGGTCCGCGCCGCGTGACTGCAGGATGGCGACACCGGCGGCCAAGGTGAACTCGCTGAGCTCGGCGGAGTACACGCTCGGCAGCGGCATGCCGACGAGGTCGAGAACATCGCCGATCCCGTTGTGCTCCACCGTTGCCGAGTCGGCCTTCTCCGCCGAGAAGCAGATCCCCGTCCGTGCCGGTGCGACGAATTCGCCGCCGTCGCCGGTCGGTCCGTCCTCCACCAGTCCGGCGCCCAACAGGCGCCGCAGCTTGTCCTTGGCCGTCACGACCACGACGTCGAGGCCCGCGTCGTTGGCCGCGGCGAAGATCGTCGGCGCGCGCAGATATTTCTTGTCGTTCATGAGCACCTCTTCACCGGTCTGTGGGTCGAAGATGTAATTGCCGCAGATCCCGTGAACGGCCGGTGGGTGACCCGTCGCGATCGAGAGGTTGTTCGGATTGGTGAGCGCCGGCATCGCGCAGTGCGCAGCCCACGAGCTTCCCGATTCTCCGTTCAGCATGCTGCTCAGCCACGGCATCCGCCCGGCCTTCATCGCCTCCAGGTGGTAATCGGGTTCGCTGCCGTCGATGCAGATGACGACGACGGGCCGATCGTGCAGAACGTAGGTTCGTCCGTTGACGGTGAAGTCGGAGGGTTTCATTGGGGCTCCTGGATCGGTAGGGGCGTATGTCGCACCGCCATCGTGTGCGGCGACGCCTTCACCGCAGAACCCCGTAAATACTGATCGCGGGAATCAGCAGCGCCTATAGGTCGGGCGCGAGTAGCCCTACCTGTTCGGTGCGCCGACGCGCGGACAGACGAAGGCCGTACGGTATACATTTCGGTAGCGACCAGAGGAGGGCCATGTCGGACGACCTCGAAGCCATCAAGCGGCTCAAGGCGCGGTACTGCCGGCTGTTGGACACCAAGGACATCGAGGCGTGGCGCACGCTGTTCGCCCAGGACGTCGTGGTCACCCTGGACATGGCGGTGTCGACGGGCGGTGCCGATCCGCAGACCGCACCGCCGCTGCACGGCTTCGACGAGTTCCTTCCCGTGGTGTGGGGCGGGGTCGAGCATGCGGCGACCGTGCATCACTGCCACACCCCGGAGATCGACTTCGCCTCCGACACCGCGGCCTCGGGCATCTGGGCCATGGAGGACATGCTCTTCTTTCCCGACGGCAGCGAGCTGCACGGTGCGGGTCACTACCACGAGACCTACGAAAAGCGCGACGGGACATGGGTGATCACCAGCCTGCACCTCACCCGCACGCTGCTGAAGTTCACGGCCGCCTAGGGCGTGACCGAAATCAGCTGAGGATCACCGGAACCCGCGCACCCACCGCCGCCAGGTCGGCCTGTTCGGCGGGTGTCGGCGGTCTGCGTCCGGTGCCGACGAGGAGCACGTCGATGTCCGCCCATGAGGCGGGAAGTGCTGCGCCCGTGATGGTCTCGAACAGCTTTCGGGAGAACGCCGGGCCTGCTGCCGGTGGCGGCGCTGCGTGCGGGAGGTGGGCGATCAAATCGAGATGGTGCAACGTCCATTCCAGCACGTAGGCGTCGAGATAGTCGCGGACGGTCAGAACCTGGCCGCGAGTGCTGACCCGTGCGTCAGGGTCGGCGAGCCCGGCGGCCCTGCCCGCTGCCGAGCCGACGTCATCGAGGTGGAACTTCAGCAGCGACGGGTCGCCGTACGCGGCCGCGAGACGCATGGTCAGCGCGTCGAGCGGGTCGTCATCGGGAAGCGCCTCGACGACCTCCCAGTAGGTCGCCGCGTCGCGGGTCACCGGGGAGTCCGCGGGCGTGGCGAGCGTGATGAGCACGTCCTGGGAGTCGATGACGAGGTGGCACACCAGATCGCGGATGAGCCATCCGGTGCAACCGGACGGCTCGCCGAACTGTGCATCGTCGAGGCCGGCGACAGCCTCACGCAGCGCGGCCCAACAACTGCGGAACAATTCCACAGCGCGAACCTAGCAGCGGCAGCTGCATCCCGGCCAGACCTCGTCCCGATCTCGGTGGGGCCTCCGGTTGCCGACGGTGCCTCGGGCCGACCGGATGCCCGATACGGTCACGGTTGTGGTTATCAAACAAGGAGTTCGGGCATGACCCATCACACCCTCGACGAACTGGGCTACTACCTGCTGGCCGGTGCGGGCGGGGAGGGCCCGGCCACGCTGATGGACGAGGCACGCCGCGGCGAGGAACTCGGCTTCGGCACCGCGTTCATCTCCGAGCGGTGGAATGTCAAGGAAGCGTCGTCGCTCGTCGGCGCCGCCTGCGCGGTGACCACCCGCATGCAGATCGCCACCGCCGCAACCAATCACAACACCCGGCACCCGCTGATCACCGGATCGTGGGCGACCACCATGCACCGGCTGTCGGGCGGCCGGTTCACGCTCGGCATCGGCCGTGGCGTCGCCGCGATGTACGGCGCGTTCGGGATCCCGTCGGTGACCACCGCCCAGATGGAGGATTTCGCGCAGGTCATGCGCAGGCTGTGGCACGGTGAGGTGATCGTCGACCACGACGGGCCGATCGGCAGATACCAGGTCCTGGTTCTCGATCCGGATTTCCGGGAGGACATCCGGCTGGCGATCGTCGCGTTCGGTCCGCAGACCCTCGCGCTCGGTGGCCGGGCATTCGACGACGTCATCCTGCACACCTATTTCACGCCCGAGACGCTGCAGCGTGCCGTCAGGACCGTCAAGGAGGCCGCCGAGCGGGCGGGTCGCGATCCCGACAGTGTGCGCGTGTGGTCGTGTATGGCCACGGTGGGCGACCACCTGCCCGAAGAATTGCGTCTGAAAAAGACCGTCGCGCGGCTCGCGACCTATCTGCAGGGCTACGGCGATCTGCTGGTCAACACCAACGGCTGGGATCCCGCTGTGCTGCAACGTTTCCGCGACGACAAGGTGGTGCAATCGATTCCGGGCGGCATCGACCACAAGGCCACCCGCGAGCAGATCGAACACATCGCGACGCTGATCCCCGACGAGTGGCTCGAACCGTCGGCCACCGGATCGCCGCAGCAGTGCGTCGCCAGGATCCGCGACGAATTCGACCATGGCGCCGACGCGGTGATCATGCACGGCGCGACACCGGACGAACTCGAGCCGATCGTCGCGCAGTACCGCGCGAGGCGTTAACAGGCCAGCGGAATCCGCACCGACAGTGTGGTACCCGCACCGGGTGGGCTGCTGACCTGCAGGCGGCCGGAGAGCGCCTCGACCCGGTCCTTGAGGCCGATCAACCCCGAACCACCGCCGGAGACCGCTCCGCCGATGCCGTCGTCGGAGACCGACACCGCGAGTTCGTCGTCGTCGGCGGCGGCGCGGACGCTGACCTCGGATGCCGAGGCGTGTTTGGCCGCGTTGGTCAATGCCTCTGCGACAACGTAATACGCTGCCACCTCGACGGATTCGGGCAGCCGGTGACCGACGTCGACGTCGAGGACCACGGGCACCGTCGAGCGTCGCGCCAGGGTCCGCAGCGCGGGACCGAGCCCACCCTTGGACAGGATCGCCGGGTGGATGCCGCGCGACAGTTCCTGCAGATCGGCGTACAACCCGGCCAGGCCGTCGACCACATGCGACATCTGGTCCTGCAGTTCGGAGTTCTCCGGAGGCGCCGACGCCTGGACCGCGCGCAGTTCCAGTCCCAACGACACGATCCGCTGCTGTGCTCCGTCGTGCAGGTCGCGTTCGAAGCGGCGCCGCGCCTGATCGGCCGCAGCGACGATACGCGCCCGCGACGCGGTGATCTCGGCACGCGACTCCGCGTTGAAGATCGCCGTCGACACCAGATCCGCGAAATCACCGATGCGTTCCTCGGTACCCGGCGGGAGCGGGGCGTCCCGGGAGGTACCGGCGATCAGCGCGCCCCACGTCCGCCCGTCCACGATGACCGGCGCACCGACACCCGCCCGGACGCCGAATCCACGTAGCCGCACGGCGATTTCGCTGTCGAGGCCGTCGTAGGAGTCGATCCGTGCAGGCAGGCCGGTGCGCAGTATGCGGGTCGCCAGGCTGTCGCCTTCGAGTTGCAATCTGTTGCCGACCTGCAACCGCTGCGCCGACTCGATGTCCAGGGCCGCGACCACCACGGCAGTCGACTCGGATTCGTAGCGCAGCAGCGTCGCGTGACTCACACCGAGACCGACCGACAACTCACCGACCGCCAACGGATACACATCGTCGGGTTTCGCGCCGCGCGCCACCTGCGTCGCCACGCGCCGCAACGCGGTTTGTTGCGTGGCCAACGCGCTGACCTCTTTGTGGCTCGCCTCGATCTGCCGCTGCGCCTCGCGGAGCCGGTCCTGTTCGAGTCGCCGCTGCGTGACGTCGCGTCCGGCGCCGAACCACAGGCCGTGATCGGAGACGACGTTCCACTGGAACCAACGCGTCTCGCCGCCCTTGCACACACACCGGTTCTCGAACTGCGCGTCCCGGTGATCGGCACGCAGCACGTCGAGGGTGCGCAGGGTGTCCGCCCGGTCGTCGGGATGCACCAGATCGATGAACGGCCGTTCGGTGAGTTCGGCGTCGGTGAAGCCGAGCGTGCGGGTGAATGTCGGGTTGATCCGGGTCAGCGTGTGCTGGTCGCTGATGAAGAGCAACTCCGAGGCCACGTCGAAGAACCGCTCGAGCTCCTTGCGGCTGGCCTCGAGTTCGGCGGTGATCTTTTCGCGGTCCATCGCCGCGGTCAGCAGGGCCTCCAGCGCCGGAACCATGCGCTGCCACCGCCGCAGGGTGTTGAGGGGGAGATGCGCGGGCACCAACAGCGTGCCGATGCGCTCGTCGCCGCTGTGCAACGGGATCGCATAGTGCTCGTCGTCGGGTTCGACGCTCCCGGGGGTCAATGTCACCTCGGGGACGTCGAGCACCCGGGCCATCCGCTGCCCGGCGCGGTCGAGGGCATGTGACAGATCCCCGGCGCCGAGCATGAGCCGGGCGAGTTCGGCCGAGAGGTCCGCCTCACGGCGTCGCTGCTCGGATTCCTGGGTCTGCGACCTCGCCTGCCCGGCGAGCAGGTTCGCCAGCAGCGCCATCGGCAGGAACACGAACACCGCCGGTGCGAGGCTGTCGGCGCCTTCGAGATGGATATAGAGGTAGGCGAACGTGCTGGCCAGTGACGTCGCGACGGCCAGCGGCATACTCCAGCCCGCCGAGACGACGAGGACACCCAGCAGGAAGAGCGCGCCGAACGCGTTCTCCGGGGCCACCCGCTTGAGCAGGTGGATCAGCACGATCTCGCCGACGATGAACGCCGCGGCCACCACGATTCCCCAGTGCACCGGCCGTGGGTTGGGGCGCACGACAAGCGCCAGCAGCCTCGCCACCAATGACCCCAGGCGGCCGTCTGCGACCGAGGCGTCAGCAGTTCCGAGCACGGGCCGATGGTAGTGCGCGGCGCCCGAATGTTCCGGCTAACGGTAGTGCCGGGCGCTGAGCGATCTGCCAAGCTCAAAGGATGTCCGGGCAGAGAGGGTGCCGATGCATTGTCTGATCGTCGATGACAGCGCGCAGTTCCGCGCTGCTGTGAGTGGGATGCTCGAACGAGCGGGTATCACCGTCGACCTCGCCTGCAACGGGGCCGAGGCACTGAAGTGTTACCGCACCCGCCCACCGGACGTGACCCTCGTCGACGTCGACCTCGGACCCGAGAGCGGTTTCGACGTCGCCGAACAGCTGCATCACAGCGAGCCGGCGGGCATACCGGTCATCATGATCTCGACGCACAGCGAGCTGGACCTCGCGGAGATGATCGCGGCCAGCCCGGCCGTCGGCTTCCTCCCCAAGTTCGCGCTGTCCCCGGCCGCCATCAAGGAAATGCTCAGCATGTGATGGTGGCGCCGGGAATATGCCCGCCCCTTTCACCATAACGCCGCCCCCGGGGCTTGCGGCAAGGGCCGGTGACTGCTGCACAATCGCAGGCCGCACCCGGATCCAGGGTCGCGGGAAGGGGATTTCGGTGAGGGACGTGATCATCGTCGGCGGCGGGCCGACCGGGGCGATGCTCGCAGGCGAGCTGCGGTTGCACGGTGTCGACACCCTCGTTGTTGAGCGAGATGCCGAGCCCACAGAAGTGGTGCGGTCGTTGGGATTACACGCCCGCAGCATCGAGATCATGGACCAGCGTGGGCTTTTGGAGCAGTTCCTGGCCGTCGGGCGCCGCCATCCCGTGGGTGGTTACTTCGCCGGTATCGCCAAGTCGCCGCCCGAACAGCTCGACACTGCGCACCCGTACGTGCTGGGTATTCCGCAGCCCGTCACCGACCGCATCCTGGTCGAACACGCGGCCGCGGCCGGAGCGGTGTTCCGGCGTGGCTGCGAGGTGGTCGACCTCGCCCAGGATGACGACCGCGTGAGCGTGACGCTGGCCGACGGCACGCAGGTCGAGGCGCGCCACGTCGTCGGATGCGACGGCGGACGCAGCACCGTGCGCAAGCTCCTCGGTGTCGGGTTCCCCGGCGAGCCCAGCCGGGTCGACACCCTGATCGGCGAAATGCGGCTGGGTATCGCTCCCGAACAGCTCACCTCCGTGGTCGCCGAGGTCCGCAGGACCCAGCTGAGATTCGGTGCGGGGCCGCTGGGCGACGGCCTGTACCGCATCATCGTCCCTGCCGCCGATGTGATCGAAGACCGTTCGGCGACAACGACTCTCGACGAGTTCAGGCAGCAGCTGCGAGCCACCGCCGGTACCGATCTCGGGGTGCACTCGCCGCGCTGGCTGTCGCGCTTCGGCGACGGCACCCGGCTGGCCGACCGGTACCGCAGCGGACGTGTCCTGCTGGCCGGCGACGCGGCGCACGTTCATCCGCCGACCGGTGGGCAGGGGCTCAACCTCGGTGTGCAGGACGCGTTCAACCTCGGCTGGAAACTGGCGGCCGAGATCAACGGATGGGCGCCGGAGGGGTTGTTGGACAGCTACGAGCCGAGCGGCGCCCGGTCGCGGCGGCCGTGCTGGACAACACCCGGGCGCAGATGGAGCTGCTGTCACCGGAACCGGGGCCCCGGGCGGTGCGCCGGCTGCTGACCGAACTCATGGCGTTCGAGGAGGTGAACCGGTATCTGACCGAGATGATCACCGCGACCGGGATCCGCTATGACTTCGGTGCGAACTTCGGTGCGGACTTCGGCGCGGACTTCGGCGCGGACTTCGGCGCCGGGCACGACCTGGTGGGACGGCGGCTGCGGGACATCCCGCTGCGGCACGGACGTCTCTACGAGCTCACCCGGAGCGGACGCGGTTTGCTGCTCGACCAGACCGGTCGGCTCTCGGTTGCTCTGTGGTCCGACCGTGTCGACCACGTCGTCGACACCAGCGACGAACTCGACGTGCCTGCCGCGCTGTTACGCCCGGATGGGCACATCGCGTGGGTGGGTGACGAGCAAGGTCTTTTGGAGGGGCAGCTCGCGCGGTGGTTCGGAGCGCCGAAGGACCGCACTTCACGTACTGTCGGCGAGTGCGAGCGTGCGTGAAATGCGGGGGATTTGCGGTATGTCGAGGGGCAGACACGCACGCTCGGATGCTGGGGTGGGGGGTAACGGGAAGGGAAGATGGCGGTCAGCATCGACGACGCAAGCGAACCGATCGGCGAGGCTTCTTGGCAACACATTTCACCCAGAGGAGACCGCGCCCATGACCGCTTCCGTGACCAACAGCATCCATGCCACCTCGTTGCTCGACGGTGAGATCGTCGAGGAGAACGACCTCGGCTCGATCCGCCGCGTCACCGCCGACAACTTCCCGATCCTGCGCGGGCTGTCCATCAAACGCCTCGTGATCAACCCGGGCGCGATGCGCACCCCGCACTGGCACGCCAACGCCAACGAACTCACCTACTGCGTCTCGGGCAGCGCGCTGGTGTCGGTGCTCGACACCGGGAGCCAGTTCTCCACGTTCACCGTCAGCGCGGGGGAGATGTTCCACGTCGACTCCGGATCGCTGCACCACATCGAGAACATCGGCACCGAACCCGCCGAGTTCATCATCACCTTCCGCAACGAACGACCCGAGGACTTCGGTCTCGGTGCGGCTTTCGGCGCGATGACCGACGCGGTGCTCGGCAACACCTACGACCTCGACGCGTCCGATTTCGCCGCGCTGCGCCGCGACACCACCGACCGCGCCCTCGCCGCGCGCCGCGGCGACCCGGTGATCCCCGCGTCGGCCCACTTCGGTGATCCACACAAGTTCGCGGTGGAGGCCATGACGCCTCCGGTGATCTCGGCGGTGGGGTCCGCCCGCACCGCGCGGGTCCAGTTCTGGCCCGCGCTCAAAGACCTGTCCATGTACTCGCTGCGCGTGCGCGAGGACGGTATGCGCGAGCCGCACTGGCATCCCGTGACCGCCGAAATGGGTTATGTGCAAAGCGGTTCGGCGCGTATGACGGTGATGGATCCGGACGGCACACTCGACACGTGGGTGCTCAACCGCGGCGATGTGTACTTCGTCCCGCGGGCCTACCCGCATCACATCGAGGTCGTCGACGCGCCCGACCTGCATTTCCTGATCTTCTTCGACCAACCCACCCCTGCCGACGTGGGCTACCGCACCTCGGTGAGCGCCTACTCCCGCGAGGTCCTCGCGGCGACGTTCGACACCCACATCGACGCCCTGCCGGATTTCCCGCTCACCACGGCGGATCCGCTGATCGTCGGCCGCCGCAACCCGCTGGACCGCTGAATGCCGACCGACGCCGTCGGCCGGTCGATGCCGCGCGTCGAAGGCCACGACAAGGCGACCGGCGCCGCGGTCTACACCGCCGACGTCGAAGTCCCCGGGATGGTCCACGCCGCCCTGGTGCAGTCCACGATCGCGCGGGGACGGGTGACCGCGGAGTCGGTGCGCCGGGAGGCGAGCTCGGCGGCCGCGGCGCCGGGAGTGCTGCACGTGCTGACCCCACTGAACTGCCCACCGCTGCAGCCTCTTCCGGACGAGCTCACCGGTCCCATGCCCTTCGAACGGCGGACACCGCTGGCCGACCTGGAAATCCATCACGCGGGCCAGCACATGGCGCTGGTGGTCGCCGACACCCCGCAGAACGCGATCGCCGCCGCCGAGCGGATGCGGCTGGACTACGAGACCGCACCCGCGCACCTGGAGATGGCCGAGGTTCCCGCGGCAGACCGGCACCGTCCCGACCACTGGATCAGACTGGTCGAGGAGAAGTTGCAGGACCGTCGCGGCGGCGAATCTGTCTCGGCCACCTGCGAACTCGTATCGTTGCGCGGCCGGTACCGCACCCCCGAGCATGCGCACTATCCGATCGAGCTGTCCGCGACCATCGCCGAATGGGCCGGGGATCACCTCACGGTGCACGACACGACCCGCTGGATCGCCGGTGAGCGCCGCGTGCTCGCCTGCCACCTCGGCATACCCGAGGACCGGATCCGGGTGCTCTCGCCACTGGTGGGCGGGGCGTTCGGCTCCAAGAACTTCCTGTGGATGCACGTCGTGCTGTGCGCCGTGGCGGCACGTGCTGTCGGGCGCCCGGTCAAGCTGGTGTTGAGCCGCGATGAGATGTTCACCTCGACCGGGCACCGCCCCCGCACCGAGCAGGACCTCGCCCTGGTCGCCGATGCGCGGGGCGCGCTGCTGAGCAGCGAACACCACACGCTCACCGAGACAAGCCCGCTTGCGCATTTCTGCGAGCCCGCCGGCCTGCCGACGCGATACCTGTACCGCTCGCCGCGGCTGGTCACCTCGCACACCGTCGCACCGGTCAACGCCCCGACACCCTGTTTCATGCGGGGGCCCGGCGAAGCGCCCGGCCTGTTCGCACTCGAATCCGCCGTCGACGAGTTGGCCCACCGGTTGGGTATGGACCCGTTGGCCTTCCGCGTGGCCAACGACGCCGACATCGATCAGGCCGCGGGCAGGCCCTGGTCCGGCAAGCATCTGCGCGAGTGCTACCGCCGCGGCGCAGAACAGTTCGGCTGGAGCCGGCGTCCCCCGACGCCGCGCGCGCTGCGCCGCGGCGAGCTGATGGTCGGCTGGGGGATGGCCACCGCGACGTATCCGGGCCGGCGGATGAGCGCGGGCTGCGAGATCCGCACCACCGCCGACGGCGCCGTGCGCTTCGCCTCGGCGACCCACGAGATCGGCAACGGCGTGCGCACCGCGATGTGTCAGGTCGCCGCCGACGCCACCGGATTACCCATGGCGGCAGTCGCTTTCGACACCGGTGACTCGCTCTTCCCGGATGCACCGTACTCCGGCGCCTCGCAGACCACCGCCAGCGTCGGATCCGCGGTGTTCTCGGCCGGCGTGGAATGGAAACAGCGCCTGCTGAACTGGGTTGCCGGTCTGGACGGCGGCCCCGCCGTCCTCGACATCCGTGCGGGCACGGTGCTGCGGGACGGGCGGCCCGTCGCGACGGTCGCCGAGGTGCTGCACGACGGAGGTCGGCAACTGGCCGACCTGCTGAGCTTCACCGTGACCGCCGACGCCGGTGAACCGGCCACCACGACACAATCTTTCGGCGCGCACTTCTGTGAGGTGGAGGTCGACGAGGCGATCGGCAGGGCCACCGTCACACGCTGGTCGGCGACGCTGGACTGCGGCCGCGTGGTCAACCCGCAACTGGCGCGCAGCCAGGTGATGGGCGGGGTGATCTTCGGCATCGGGATGGCGCTGTACGAGCAGGTGCCCCACGACGCGGGACTGCGGGTCGGTGAATACCTGGTCCCGACCCATGCCGACATCCCCGACTTCGACATCGCGTTCGTCGAGGTACCCGACCGGGTCCTGGACCCGATCGGCGTGCGCGGGATCGGCGAAATCGGTTCCAGCGGTGTGGCCGCCGTGATCGCCAACGCGATCTTCCATGCCACCGGCAAGCGGTTGCGGCAGCTGCCGATCACCGTCGAGATGCTGCTGGAGGAACCGTCATGACCCACGTGAACATCGAGCTGACCATCAACGGCACCCGGCGAACGACGGATGTCGACGTGCGCACCACGCTGCTGGACCTGCTGCGCGACCATTTCGGCCTGACCGGCACCAAAAAGGGCTGCGACCACGGGTTGTGCGGTGCGTGCACGGTCCATCTCGACGGCGAACGCGTGCTGAGTTGCCTGACCCTGGCGGTGTCGGTGACCGGCCGAACCGTCCGCACCATCGAGTCCGCCGGCGACCTGGCGCCGGTGTCGGAGGCGTTCGTGCACCACGACGCCTTCCAGTGCGGATACTGCACACCGGGACAGATCATGTCCGCCCAGGCGCTGCTGCACGAGCATGCGCGCGGGGACATCTCGGCAGCGTCGTTCGACGAGCAACGCGGCATGTCGCCGCCGTGCCTGACACGCGGTGAGATCCGCGAACGGATGGCCGGCAACATCTGCCGCTGCGGCGCATACGCGAACATCGTCGCCGCCATCGAGGATGTGAGCCACCGATGAGGCCGTTCACGTTCACCCATGCCACCACGATCGCCGACGCCGTCGGCGCGGGTGCCGCCGGTGCCCGCTTCTACGCCGGCGGAACCAACCTGCTCGATCTGATGAAAAACGGTGTCGAGACACCCGATTCACTGGTCGACATCGGGCGGCTCGACCTGCGCGCGATCTCGGCCACCGCATCCGGTGGCGTGATGATCGGTGCCGGGGTCACCAACAGCACGCTCGCCAACCACACGCTGATCCGCACGCAGTACCCGATGCTGTCGCAGGCCGTGCTCTCCGGTGCCACCACGCAGTTGCGCAACATGGCCACCGTCGGCGGAAACCTGATGCAGCACACCCGGTGTCCCTACTTCATGGACATCCGGTTCGAGCGCTGCAACAAACGCACGCCAGGATCGGGGTGTGCGGCGCGCGGCGGGTTCAACCGCGAACACGCGGTCCTCGGCGCAAGCGCCGCGTGCGTGGCCGTGCACCCGTCCGATATGGCCGTCGCGCTGACCGCACTGGACGCCACGGTCCACGTCGAGGGTCCGCACGGTGCGAAAAGCATTGCCATAGCCGACTTCTACACCCTGCCCGGCGACACTCCCGAACGCGACAACGTACTCGCGCCTGCCGACCTGATCACCGGAATCGAACTGCCGCCGAGCCCGTTCGGGCGGGGCAGTTGGTATCTCAAGGTGCGTGACCGGCACAGCTACGCGTTCGCGCTGGTGTCCGTCGCGGTGGGGCTGCACCTCGTCGACGGGATCATCCGCGATGCGTCGATCGCGCTCGGGGGAGTGGCCGCCAAGCCGTGGCGGGTACCCGACGCCGAACGCGCCCTGATCGGTGCGCCGCCCGCGCCGGAAAGTTACCGCCGCGCCGCCGACGCGCTGACCGACGGAGCAGAACCGTTGAGCCAGAACGGTTTCAAGGTCACGCTCGGCCGCAACAGCGTCGTGCGGGCACTCACCGTGGCGGCCTCACGGCATGATCGGTGAGGCGGAACCGCCGGTTTCGGCGTTGACGGCGAACGGTCAGCAGCAGCGGGCGCCGGGATTGGCGTCGGCGTCGCGGTGGCGCATCTTCCAGTAGTCGCGCTCGGAGAGCACCGGCTCGCCGGGATGCGTGCGGACCCGGTGCTCGACGTAGCGCCGATAGTGGTTGTCGCCCATCAATGTTGAGACGTACCAGCTGACTTGGCGTGCGGCCTGGCGTGTGCGCTCGGCAAGGCGTCCCACTGCTTGCTCACCTCCTTCTCGGCATGCGTGGGAATCAATCCCGACGGGGCGAAGATGCGCGACGGCACCGGCTCGTCCTCGGCCAGCGGCCGCCCGGTACCGCGCAGCGCCTGCAGCGCCATCATCACACCGGCGACGAACACGATGAGCACCAGCACGGCGAACACGATCGACAGCGTGCCCTGGATGAAGGTGTTGCGGATGACCGCGTCGAGCTGGCCGGCGTCCTTGGCGGCGCCGAACGTCGTCGCACCGCCGTCACGCGCGTTGCGGTACTGGAAGTGCTGCGTCCAGTACCCGACCTTCGGATCCCCGGAGAAGATCTTCTGCCACGACGCCGTCATGGTGACCGTCAGATCCCACAGCAGCGGGACCGCCGGGATCCACGCCCACTTGACCAGACCGCGTTTGATCACCACGACCGTCACCACGGTCAGGGCGATCGCCGCGAGCAGCTGGTTGGCGATACCGAACAGCGGGAACAGCGTGTTGATGCCGCCGAGCGGGTCGGTGACGCCCATCAGCAGGATGCTGCCCCACGCCGCCACCACGATCAGGCTGCAGACCCATGCGCCGACCCGCCAGCTCGGATCCTTGAGCTTGCGCAGCGGCCCGCCGAGGTTGGACAACCCGTCGGAGAGCATGAACCGCGCCACGCGGGTGCCCGCGTCCACCGTGGTGAGGATGAACAGCGCCTCGAACATGATCGCGAAGTGGTACCAGAACGCCTTGAGCGCCGTACCGCCGAACACCTGATGCAGCACCTCGGCCATGCCGAACGCCAGCGTCGGCGCACCGCCGGTGCGCGACACGATCGACTGCTCACCGACCCCTTCGGCCGCCGCGGTGATCTCGTCGGCGGTCATCGGCGCGCCCGAGAGGCCGAGGCCGTTGACGTAGTCGGCCGCGGTCTGGGCGGTGGTGCCGGTCTGCGCGCTGGGCGCGTTGATCGCGAAGTACAGGTGCTGGTTGAGGATGGCCGCGGTGATCAGCGCCATGATCGCGACGAACGACTCGGTGAGCATGCCGCCGTAGCCGATCAGCCGCATCTGGCTTTCCTTCTCCAGCAGCTTCGGCGTGGTCCCCGAGGAGATCAACGCGTGGAAGCCGGACAGGGCGCCGCAGGCGATGGTGATGAACAGGAACGGGAACAGCGAACCGGCGAAGACCGGGCCGGTGCCACTGCCCGCGAAGTTGGAGATCGCGGGTGCCTCCATCACCGGGCGGGCGATGAGGATGCCGATGGCCAGCAGCGCGATGGTGCCGACCTTCATGAACGTCGACAGGTAGTCACGAGGTGCCAGCAACAACCACACCGGCAACACCGATGCGGCCAGACCGTAGATGATGATGCACCACGACAGGGTGACCTTCGACAGCGTGAACCAGTCTGCGCCCCACGATGTCTCGGCCACCCAGCCGCCCGCCACGACCGCCAGCAGCAACAGCACCACGCCGATCAGCGACACTTCCGACACCCGGCCGGGGCGGAGGAATCGCAGGTACAGACCCATGAAGAGGGCGATCGGGATGGTCATCGCGATGGAGAACACCCCCCACGGGCTCTCGGCCAGTGCGTTGACGACGACGAGCGCGAGCACGGCCAGCAGGATCACCATGATGACGAGCACACCGACGATGGCCGCGACGCCACCCACCGCGCCGAGTTCGTCGCGGGCCATCTGCCCCAGCGAACGACCGCGGCGCCGAACCGAAATCGACAGCACGAGGTAGTCCTGCACGCATCCGGCCAGCACCGCGCCGATGATGATCCAGATGGTGCCGGGCAGATAACCCATCTGCATGGCCAGAACCGGCCCGACCAACGGACCGGCACCGGCGATGGCAGCAAAATGGTGACCGAACAGCACCCGCCGGTCGGTCGGGACGTAGTCGGTGGCGTTCTCGAAAAGTTCTGCCGGAGTGGCCGTATGGTCGCGCGGGCGGACGATCTTCATCTCGATCAACCGCGCGTAGAACCGGAAGCCGATGACATAGGTGCAGATCGCGGCGATCACGAACCAGACGGCGTTGACCGTCTCACCGCGGAAGAACGCGATGATCGCCCAGGCGATGGCGCCGACGAGCGCGACGATCCCGAAAATGATCTTGTGCCGCGTGGTGATCGGCGAGCGGTCGATGATCGCGACCGGAGGCAGGCCCTTGTCGGTGCGGATATAGGTGATGTCGCCGTCTTGTTCCTCGATGCGATCCGTCGTTGGTGCATCAGGTGTAGCCACGATCTCTCCTTGTCGACCCATTGTCGTACCCGTGATGGTTCGATCCTTGCATCGCGCGCAAGCCGCGCGGCACCGAATCCCGGTTTCCGGTGCGTTCTCGGCGTTTCGCGTTCCGGGAATCGCCCACGGCGGGCATCTGATCACCCTGACATATACGCTGCCCGGTCAACCGAGAAATGCGCGCACGGTGTCCGTGGTGTCCACCTCGTCGGAGGTCTTGTCGTCGCGGTAGCGAACCACGCGGGCGAAGCGCAATGCCATGCCCCCGGGGTAGCGGGACGAGCGCTGGACGCCGTCGAAGGCGATCTCGACGACCTGCTCGGGGCGCACCTTCACGACGTTTCCGTCGGTGGGGCCGTCGGCGAGATCGGTGAACCGCCGGGTTTGCCACTCGAGCATCGCGTCGGTCATGCCCTTGAACGTCTTGCCCAACATCACGAACTCGCCGGTGAGCGGATCCCGCGCCCCGAGATGGATATTCGACAGTTTGCCGGTGCGTCGTCCCGAACCCCACTCGACGGCGAGCACCACGAGATCGAGGGTGTGCACGGGCTTGACCTTGAGCCATCCCGCCCCGCGTCGGCCCGCCTCGTACGGTGCGCCAGGTGACTTCGCCATGACACCTTCGTGCCCGGCCGCCAGGGTGCGGTCCAGGAACGCCTGTGCGTCGTCGGCGTCGGCGGTCACGAGACGGTCGACGCGGTGCGACGGCGGCACCAGCGCGTCGAGTGCACCGAAGCGTTCCTCGGTGGACAGGTCGAGGAGATCGCGGCCGTCGATGTGCAGCAGGTCGAAGAAGAACACCGACAGCGGGTCGAGGTCGCGCGGATCCTTGCGGCCGAACCGAGCGGCGGTGACCTGGAACGGATGTGGCCTGCCGTCGGGTCGCAGGGCGATCGCCTCGGCATCGGCGATCAGGTCGGTGGCCGGCAGCGCCAGCGTCGCCTCGACGACCTCGGGAAGGCGGTGGGTGACATCGTCGAGGCTGCGGGTGTACACCGACACCTCCGTCCCGTGTCGGTGGATCTGCACCCGGGCGCCGTCCAGCTTGGCCTCGAGAACCGCTGTGCCGCCGAGTCGCTCCAATGCGTCGGCAACGCTGGTGGCGGTCTGCGCCAGCATCGGCCCCACCGGGCGGCCCACCTGCAGCCGGAACTCGGCCAGTGCACTGCGGCCGCCGGTGACGGCAGCGGCCGCGACGGCGGGCAGATTGCCCGCGAGCATTGCGGCGCGGCGTATTTCGGCCGCGGGCAGGTCCGCGGCCCTGGCGACGGCGTCGGCCATCACCCCGGTGAGCGCGCCCTGACGGAGCTCACCGCTGAGCAGCCGACGCAGGAACTTCTGCTCGACTTCGGTTGCCGCGCCGAACAGATCGCGAACCAGCCCGGCGCGCGTGGCCTGCGAACCCTTTCCGGCGACGGCCTTGATGGCGCCGAACCGGTCGTCGACCTCGTCGACGGTCAAGCTGGCCGTGGCTGCCGGTGGTGGCAGCGAACGCAGCGCCGCCCAGCCGACGCCGATCTGACGCTGGGGGAGTTCACCTGACAGCCAGGACACGGTCACCGCGACGGCCTGCGCGTCGCCGTCGGCGGCGGCACGCGCGAGCAACGTGGCGATCCGGTCGATCTTGGCCAGTCGCGCCGAAGAGGCCGCGACTTCGGTGGACGCGGCGGCGACGTCGGCGAGCAACATGGTTTCAGCGTGCCACGCAGGTCGGACATCCATGCACGCTCGCGCGTCGTGAGGGTGCGAGCGGTGCTGGTGTTTTGCGGCGTGTCGGGCAGCAGGCGCGCACGCTCGCGGTGCAAAGGGGCTGGAGAGGCTCAGGTGACGTCGAAGGTCACGGTGTGCCATCCGGTGGCGCCGTCGGGCACCGGATCGGCGAGCGCGGGAGTCTGGGTTTGGCCGGTGTTGTCGGTCGCGCGCACGGTGACGGTGTGCTCGCCCGGATCCGTGGCGGTCCAGTCGATGCTCCACAGTCGCCAGGTGTCGTTGGAGTAGGCCGCACCGAGTTGGGCCTGCCGCCAGTCACCCGGCCCGGACGGCCCGTCGATCTTGACCTCGACGGTGCGGATTCCCCGGTTCTGGGCCCACGCGACCCCGCCGAAGCGGACCGGGCCGCGGGGGATCTGCTGGCCGTCGCGGGGCACGTCGATGCGGGACTGGGTCTTGATTGGCCCGTGCGCCGACCAGCCGAGCTTGGTCCAGTACGCCTCGGCACGGTCGAAGCGGGTGAGCTCAAGATCCACGACCCACTTGGTGGCCGAGACGTAGCCGTACAGCCCCGGCACCACGAGGCGGGCCGGATAGCCGTGGGCGGCGGGCAGTGGTTCGCCGTTCATCCCGATCGCCAGCAGGGCGTCGCGGTCGTCGGTGAGCGCCTCGATGGGACTGCCCGCGGTGAAGCCGTCGATCGACGTCGACAGCACCATGTCGGAATCCCTTGACACCCCGGCTTCTTCGAGCAGATCGCGGACCCGGTAACCGGTCCACGTGGCGTTCGAGATCAGGTCGCCGCCCACCAGATTCGACACGCACGTGAGCGTGACCACCTTCTCGACGACCTCGAAGCGATCCAGGTCCTCGAACCGGTAGGTCACCTCGCGGTCGGTCATGCCGTGGATGCGCAGCCGCCAGTCGGCGCGGGAAAGCTGAGGCACCGTCAGCGCGGTGTCGATGCGGTAGAAGTCCGCCGCCGGGGTGATGAACGACGGCAACGACACCCCGGCCGGCTGCACATCGGGTGGGATGGGCGGCGCGGCCCGCGCCGCGGGCGGCAGCGTGAACGCGTCGCGGTCACCGGCCACCGACGACGCCAGCCGGGAGAACACCGCGCCCGCCACACCCGTCGCCGCACCGGCGGTCAGCAACCCCAGCGCGATCAGCGACCACCTGCGGCCGGGATCCACGCCGTCCTCGGTGCTGTCCTGCTGGGTGTCGCCGTCCTCGGGGTCCTGGAACCGGCTCGACGTCAGCAGCCGCAACACCGCGATGCCGCACAACGCGCCGGCCACCGTCGGCAGGATCGCCGCCCACCCGGCACCCGGGCGGGAGAGCACCGCGACACATCCGAGCACACCGGCGAGGGCGATCACGACGCTGCCGACCGGACGGCGACGGGTCTCCCACGGCGCCGCCACCGCCGCGAGCACCGCGATGATGGCCAGGATCAACACCGTGAGCAGGAGTTTGTCGGCGGTGCCGAACGTGGTGATGGCCCATTCCTTGACCGGCCCAGGGGTCAGGTCGATGACCGCAGACCCCACGGCCGTGCGCGCGTCGGCCTCGGGGCCGAACGGCACGGCGGCGATCTCGGTGACCCCGAGCGCCACCGCCGCGGCGGCGAGCCCGGCCAGTGGCCCAGCCCGGCGGACACGTTCTGGCATGGTCAAACGGTAACCGGGAAACCGCCGCGCGGACCTTACGAAGTTGTGACATGTGACGACGTCGCGGACGCAGACGGCGGTAACGGAGGGGTTGTGATCTGTTCGATTGTATGTGAGTAAACGTGATCGAATGTGTGTTTTATTGGGTGTGTGAAGCTGGCCGAGTGGGCGCGTGCGAATGGTGTGCATCCGCAGACGGCGTATCGGTGGTTTCGTGAGGACCGGATGCCGGTGCCGGCTCGCCGGTTGGAGTCGGGGACGATTTGGGTCGAGGCCCCAGCAGCTGGGCAGGCCGGTCGCACGGTGGTGTATGCGCGGGTGTGCTCGCATGATCAACGGCAGGATTTGGACCGCCAAGTCGCGCGACTTGTTGATTGGGCCACCTCGAATGGTCATGTGGTCGGCGAGGTGGTGTGTGAGGTGGGGTCGGGTGTGAACGGGAGACGGCCGAAGTTGCGCCGGATTTTGTCGGACCCGTCTGCTTCGGTGGTGATTGTGGAGCATCGGGATCGGTTGGCGCGCTTGGGTGTGGAGCACCTCGAAGCCGCGTTGTCCGCGCAGGGCCGTAGGATCCTGGTTGCCGATCAGGGCGAGACCACCGATGGTCTGGTGCGCGACATGATCGAGGTGTTGACCTCGATGTGCGCGCGGTTGTATGGGCGCCGTGGGGCGCGCAACCGGGCGATGCGGGCGGTGACCGCGGCCAAGCAGACCGAGCCCCTCGAGGCCGGTAACGGTGGCTAGGTTCGAGGTACCCGAGGGGTGGACGGCCCAAGGGTATCGGTTCGCCTTGGATCCCACACCAACACAGCTGCGCGGGTTGGCCTCTCATGCTGGTGCGGCACGGTTCGCCCACAACCACATGCTCGCCCTGGTCAAGGCGGTGATGGATCAGCGGGCTGCTGAGCGCAGCTACGGCATCACCGAAGCAGAGTTGACGCCGGTGTTGGGGTGGTCGTTGCCGGCGCTGCGCAAGGTGTGGAATCAGCGCAAGGCCTGGTGTGCGCCGTGGTGGGGCGAGAACTCCAAGGAGGCCTACAACACCGGCCTGGACGCGTTGGCCCGCGGGCTGGACGCGTGGTCGAAGTCCCGGACGGGTCAACGCAAAGGGCGTGCGGTCGGCTTCCCCCGGTTCACGTCGGCCCGGGCGGGCAAAGCGGTGCGGTTCACCACCGGGACCATCCGGGTTGAGGCTGACCGCCGCCACGTCACCCTGCCGCGGCTGGGCCCGATCCGCACCCATGAGTCGACCCGTAAGCTGGCCCGCCGGATCGAGGCCGGCACGGCGCGGATCTTGTCGGCGACCGTGCGCCAGGACAGCGCCGGGCGCTGGCACTGCGCCCTGCAGGTGATTGTCGAGGCCAAGGCGCGGCCCGCCCACGCGCAACGGTCGGCGCATCCGGTGGTCGGTGTCGACGTCGGGGTCAAAGCCGACGCGCTGCTGGTGGTGGCGACCCCCGATGGTGTTGAGGTCGACCGCATCCCGGCGCCGAAGTCGCTGACCGCCGCGCACGCCCGGCTGCGGGCTTTGCAGCGCCGCGCCGCCCGCCAACACGGCCGCTACGACCCGGCCACCAAGACCAAGCAGGTGCCGTCGAAGCGGTGGCTGCGCACCCAGGCGCGCATCGGCCGCACCCATGCTCATGCCGCGGCGGTGCGCCGTGACGTGCTGCACAAGGCCACCACCACGCTGGCCCAACACCACCAGGTGATCGTGGTCGAAACGCTGCACGCTGCTGGCATGCGTGCCAAGGGAGGCGCCCGCAAGCGGGGTCTGAACCGAGCCTTGGCTGATGCCGCGCTGGCTGAGGTGCGGCGCATGCTCAGTTACAAAACGCGCTGGTACGGTTCCGATTTGATCGAAGCCGACCGGTATTTTCCGTCGTCGAAGACGTGCACGGGCTGTGGGAGGCGAAAGCCAAACCTCACGCTGGCCGATCGTGTCTTTGACTGCGAGCACTGCGGTGTGCGGATCGATCGTGATCTGGGCGCTGCGATCAACCTCGCCCGACTCGGCGAACCCTGCTGGGGTGAACAGAGTCCCGCCGGGAGTGGCCCGGCGGCAGGACGTGGAGCCACGCATGAGACCGAACCCGCACCAGCGGGCGACGCAGCAGGCGATGAAACGTCAACCCCGCACCACCACCCGGTGGATCAGACGGGGACCGCCTCACCGCAAGGCGAGGCTGCCTAATGGAGCAAGCGAACTCACATTCGCTCACCAAAAGGCAACGGGTATCCGGTTGGACGGCGGTCAGCGGTTCGTTCCCAAGTAAAGTGATCTCGGCGTGCTCGGTCCCGAATCGGCCACGCCGAAACCGCGGACGGGGAGGAACAAATGGCAACTGTCGCAGACCACATCATGGCCATGCTGTCGGCCAGCGGTGTGCGCCGGGTGTACGGGTTGCCCGGGGACAGTCTCAACGGGTTCACCGATGCGATCCGGCGTGGGGGTGAGATCAGTTGGGAGCACGTGCGTCATGAGGAGTCGGCGGCGTTCGCGGCGGCGGCCGACGCGGGGTTGACCGGGCAGCTGGCGGTGTGTGCGGGCAGCTGCGGTCCGGGCAATCTGCATCTGATCAACGGGTTGTTCGACGCCCAGCGCAGTCGGGTGCCGGTGCTGGCGATCGCCGCGCACATTCCGCGCACCGAGATCGGCTCGCAGTACTTCCAGGAAACCCACCCGCAGGAGCTGTTCGGCGAGTGCAGTGTGTATTGCGAGTTGGTCAGCACTCCGGAGATGGCCCCGCGGATTCTGGCGATGGCGATGCGCGCCGCGGTCGAGGACAACGGTGTGGCGGTGGTGGTCATCCCCGGTGAGATCTTCCTGCAGCGCATCGCCGATACGCCGGTGCGCCCGATCAGCGCGACCCGTTCGGTGCTGCGTCCCGACGACGCCTCGCTGCGCCGCGGCGCCGACCTGCTCAACGCCGCCCAGCGGGTCACCATCCTCGGCGGAGCCGGGGTGGCCGGGGCCCATGACGAGTTGATCCAGTTGGCCGCGACGTTGCAGGCGCCGGTGGTGCATGCGTTGCGCGGCAAGGAGTTCATCGAATACGACAACCCGTTCGATGTCGGCATGACCGGGCTGTTGGGGTTCGCCTCCGGCTATAAGGCCATCAAGGAAGCCGACACCCTGCTGATGCTCGGCACCGACCTTCCCTACCAGCAGTTCTATCCCGAGGGCGCCACGGTCATCCAGGTCGATGTGCGCGGGGCGCATCTGGGCCGGCGCACCCCGATCGATCTGGGGTTGCGCGGCACCGTCAAGGACACCCTGGCCGCGCTGCAGCCGCTGTTGCGCCCCAAGACCGACCGGGACCACCTCGACCGCGCACTGCGCCACTACCGGAAGACCCGGGCCAACCTGGATGCGTTGGCGGTCAACGACCGCGACCGCACCCCGATCCGCCCCGAATACCTCGCCGGGCTCGTCGACCGGCTCGCTGCCGAGGACGCGGTGTTCACCTGCGATGTGGGCTCGCCGGTGGTGTGGGCCGCGCGCTACCTGAGCATGAACGGCCGGCGCCGGCTGCTGGGGTCGTTCAACCACGGCACCATGGCCAACGCGCTGCCGCACGCGATCGGCGCCCAAACCGCCTATCCCGGCCGCCAAGTCGTGGCGCTGGCCGGTGACGGCGGGTTGACGATGCTGTTCGGGGAACTGCTCACCCTGATCCAGAACCGGCTACCGGTCAAGGTGGTCGTGTTCAACAACTCGTCGCTGAACTTCGTCGAGTTGGAGATGAAGGCCGCAGGCATCGTCACCTTCGGCACCGACCTGCACAATCCCGACTTCGCTGCCGTGGCCTCCGCGATGGGCATCTACGGACGCCGGGTCACCGAACCCGGCGACCTCGAGGCGGTACTGCGCGAGGCGTTCGCCCACGACGGGCCCGCCCTCGTCGATGTCCTGACCGCCCGCCAGGAACTGTCCATCCCCCCGGCGGTCACCGTCGAACAGGCCAAGGGCTTCTCCCTGTACGCCATCCGCACCATCCTGGCCGGACGCAGCGACGAACTCCTCGACCTCATCACCACCAACGTCGCCCGGCGCATCCTCGATTAGGTTCGCCACCAACGGTTTTCAGGCGGGACGGGGGATCGCGGCCGCCTGTCCCTGGCCGATCCACCGCGGCAGCGCGCGGCGGATGTCGGCCGGGCCCGACAGCGCGACGCTGCCGTCGAGGATCGCGTGCGACCAACTGACGTCGCCCCGCCAGATGCGGGTGAGGGTGTGCAGGCTGGTCTGGACCGCGGCGGTGACCGGGTGTCCTGGATCGAAATCGCACACATCGGCCTCGCCGTCGGCCACCACGAGCCACCACCGCGACGCCCTGGCGGCGACGCCGTCGAGGATGAACTCGACCGTCGTGCGCACCCGCGGCCACTCGTCGATGGGGATGGTGCGCCGCATGTCCCACATCAGCAGGTGCGGGTCGAGGTCCTCCTCGCCGAGGTCGCCGATCCAGCGCACCCCCCACGCGCCGAGTGCGTCGACGACGGTCGCCAGTTCCCGGCCGCACTCGGTGAGCGTGTAGGAGGTGCGGCCGTCGATCTCGTTGCGTTCGACGACTCCGGCCCGGGTCAGCGACTTGAGCCGCCGAGACAGCAGGGCCGGCGACATCTTCGGCACACCGCGCCGCAGATCGTTGAAATGGGAACTGCCCAAGAGTAATTCCCGCACCACCAGCAGGGTCCAGCGTTCATCGAGCAGCTCCATCGCCTTCGCGACGGGGCAGAACTGGCCATAGGTCGACATCTGCGGCACCTTTCGGACAACTGCGCGAACCTGCACTTCAGTACACCGCAAACGCGGCCTGAGCCAATACAGATTCAGAACCACAGGTAGTACAGATCTGTCACTGGATTCCCGCGGTGCCGCCGCGGGACCATGGCTGCACACGCCGAATCGAAGGAGCAGCCATGGGCGTCGACACTGTCGATCAGGAACTCGAAGCCAAACATCGGGCGCTGTGGGCGCTCGGGGACTATGGGGCGATCGCCGCCCAGATCGTCGCGCCGCTGGGGCCAGTCCTCGTCGAGGCCTGCGGTATCGGGCCGGCAGACCGCGTGCTCGACATCGCGGCAGGCACCGGCAACGCCGCGATACCCGCCGCGCTCACCGGGGCGCAGGTGACGGCGAGCGACCTGTGCCCGCAACTGCTCGAGGAGGGCGCACACCTGGCCGACGAGCGTGGGGTGGACATCGCGTGGAAAGAGGCCAACGCCGAGGCCCTGCCGTTCGCCGACGCGGAGTTCGACGTCGTGATGTCGTGTATCGGGGTGATGTTCGCACCGCACCACGAGCAGTCCGCCCGGGAACTGTTGCGGGTCACCCGCTCCGGCGGACGCATCGGCCTGATCAGTTGGACACCAGAGGGTTTCATCGGTCAGCTGTTCGCGACCATGAAACCGTTCGTGCCAGCGCCGCCGCCCGGCGTTTCGCCACCGCCCTTGTGGGGCAACCCCGATCACGTCCGCACCCTGCTCGGTGACGGGGTGGACGAACTCGGGGTGGTACGGCAGTCGCTGACGGTCGACATGTTCGCCGACGGCGCCGCGTTCCGCGACTACTTCAAGGCCAACTACGGTCCCACCATCTCGGCGTACCGCGCGGTCGGCGACGACGCCGAACGCACCGCGGCGCTCGACGAGGCCATCGCCGCGCTGGGGGACCGGCACATCGACGGCGGCGCGATGTCGTGGGAGTACCTGGTGGTGACCACACACAAACGCTGAGCCCGGGCTGGCACGATGTCAGCATGCCCGGTGATGTGCCGCAGTTGCCCACGTTGAGCGAACACGATCAGCAGGCCCTGCAGGCGTGGATCCGCACCGAGCGGCTCGGGTCCACCGTCAGCGATGTCCAACCCCTGACCGGCGGCACCCAGAACATCGTCGTGCGCGTACACGTCGACGGACGCCCGATGGTGCTGCGCCGCCCGCCTGCGCATCCGCGTCCCACCAGCGACAAGACGATGCTGCGCGAGATCGCGGTGTTGCGCACCCTCGCCGGTTCCGGCGTGCCGCATCCCGGGTTCATCGCGGGTTGCACCGACCTCGACGTGCTGGGCGTGGTGTTCTACCTCATGGAGGAGGTGGACGGGTTCAACCCGGGCAACGAGGTGGCCCCGGCCTACGAACGCGCCGACATGCGCCACGCGGTGGGACTGTCCTATGCCGCGAGCCTGGCCGGGCTCGGCAACGTGCCGTGGGACAACAGCGCGCTGGCCGCGATCCGTCGTCCGGGATCCTTTCTGGCACGGCAGGTTCCGCAGTTCCTCAAACTGCTCGAGAGCTACCGCCACGACACCTACGACCCCGCGTCGATGGCGGGCGCACAGCCGTTGGCGCACTGGCTCGACGACCACCGCCCACCCGACAGCGCGCCCGGCATCATGCACGGCGACGCGCATCTCAACAACGTGCTGCTGCGCCGCGAGGTCCCCGAACTGGCGGCGTTCATCGACTGGGAGATGTGCACGATCGGTGACCCGCTGCTCGACCTGGGCTGGATGCTGGTGTGCTGGCCCGAGGACCCGAACCCGATCAACGCCGGTTCGGCCCTGGCCGCGCTCGGCGGATTGGCCGGGCGCGCCGAACTGCTCGATGCCTACTGGTCGGCCGGTGGTCGACGCACCGAGCATCTCGACTGGTATGTGGCCCTGGCCTGTTTCAAGCTCGGCATCGTCATCGAGGGCACGTGGTCGCGCTACCTCGCCGGGCAGGCCGCCCGCGAGGCCGGCGAGCAACTCCACGCCTCGGCCGAGAACCTCATGACCCTCGGCCTGCAGGTGACCAACGGCGACAGCCCGTTCCGCTGATTTCCTCCGCTGATTTCCTGTCGCGAGCAGACGCAAAACTGCCGGTTTTTGCCTGAATAAGAGCAGTTTTGCGTCTGCTCGCGAGGAGAAATCAGTACGTGCCGAGGGCGAGTTTGACCGCCAACGCGATACCGGCCAGACCGATGAGCCACCGCAGCGGTGTGGACGGGGCGTGGCGGACGATCATCGGGCCCAGGCGGCTGCCGATCAGACATCCGATGCCGAGCGGCACGACCGCGGGCCAGTAGACCGGGGCGAACACCACGAAGATGGCGGACGCGACCAGGTTTGCGGCACCGAGGATGACGTTCTTGCCTGCGTTGGCATGGGCGAGCGTGGCGCCGCCTGCCCGCAACATCAGTGCCAGCAGCAGCACCCCGGCCGCGGCGCCGAAATAGCCGCCGTAGATGGTGATCAGGAAGATCGCGGCGGCCTCGACGCCGACGCGGATCAGATGGTCTCGATGGTTGGCCACGCGGGCGACGCGATGTTCCTTGCGCGGCAACAGGATCGCCACCGACGCGAACCCGAGCAGAAACGGCACGACCTTCTCGAAACCCTCGGCGGGCGTCGACAGCAGCAGCACCGCACCCGAGATGCCGCCGAGGGCCGCGACGGGGACGATTCTCTTCAGCCACGCGCCCTGACCCGCCAGCTCCGGCCGTGACCCCGCGATCGATCCGATGCCGTTGAACACGACCGCCACGGTGTTCGTGACATTGGCCGCGACCGGCGGCAGGCCGACGAGGAGCAGCGCGGGGTAGGTGGCGACCGACGCGAGTCCCGCAATGCTTCCGGTCAGCCCACCTGCGATACCCGCGAACACGAGCAGCACGACATCCCACCCGGTCATGCGGCTCCCACGACGACGACGTTACTGAGTCAAATTGTTTGCACCGCTGGCGGGGTGAGGACTACCATCGTCGACGTGCTGAGGCGACTCGTAGTAGCAACCCGCAGCGGGGTCTGATCGGACCGACCCCTCGCTGTGGGTCGTTGCTTCGTCGGTCACTCCCTTCAACCAGAGAAGACCGGCACATGTTCACCGCACCAGCAATCCGCACTTCCGCAATTCCGTCGATGTCGTCATCCTCGTCGTCATCTGCGTCAACCGCGTCGTTCGCATCCTGCTTCGCCGCCCCGCTGCCGCGCGGTCTGCGCGCCGCGGCCCAGGAACAGACCTGGGACGCGTTCCTCGCCCAGTTCGCCGCGGTCGCCGGACCGGTGAACCTGCAGCAGTGGTCGTGCGTCGACAGCCGTCCCAGCGGCCGGATCGGCCCGCGGGAGTATCAGGCGACGCTGTCGATCGGAGGCACCCTCGCCACGTCGAGTGTCACGGCCTACGGCCCGGTCGACGCGCTCACCGAGATCCTGCACGCGCACGGCATCACCGTGGAAACCACGTCGTTCCACCAGTTGCCGACGCGCGGGCAGACCGCCACGTTCATCGAGGGCAGCAACGGCGTGCACCGCGAGTGGGCCATGGGGCTGGACACCGACCCCGTGCAGTCGGCGCTACGCGCCGTCATCGCGTGCGCGAATCGCCTGACGGCGCACCAGCGTTCGTGACGTTCAGTGCAGCGGACGCAGCACGATCGGCATACCGTCGATCGGCACCGGCATACCGCCGTAGTCGTAGCGCGGCCGGTACCCGGGGCGGGGGAGCTCCAGGCGGTACTGGCGTAGCAGACGGTGCATGACCGACTTGATCTCCAGCTGACCGAACACCATGCCGATGCACTTGTGGGCGCCGCCGCCGAACGGTGCGAACGCGTAGCGGTGCTTCTTGTGCTCGTTGCGCGGCTCGGCGAAGCGCTCCGGATCGAATTTCTCCGGGTCGGTCCACAGCTCCGGCAGGCGGTGGTTGATCGACGGCCAGGTGACCACGTTGGTGCCCGCCGGGATGAAGTAGCCCAGCAGTTCGGTGTCGCGCACGGCCTGGCGGAAGTTGAACGGCAGCGGAGTCATCATCCGCAGCGCCTCGTTGATGACCAGGTCGTAGGTCTCGAGCTTCTCCAGCGCCTCGATGTCGAGCGGGCCGTCGCCGATGCGCGCCGACTCGTCACGCAGCCGGTCCTGCCACTCGGGATTGGCGGCCAGGTGGTAGGCCATGGTGGTCATGGTCGACGTCGACGTGTCGTGCGCGGCCATCATGAGGAAGATCATGTGGCTGACGATCTGGTCGTCGGTGAAGGTCTGGCCGTCCTCGTCGGCGGCGTGGCACAGCACGCTGAACATGTCGGTGCTCTCGGCGCGGCGCTTCTCGTCGATGCGGCTGAGGAAGTAGTCCTCCAGCGTCTTGCGGGCCTGGACGCCGCGCCACCACTTCAACGGCGGGACCGGCGTGCGCACGATGGCGTTGCCCGCGCGTGTGGTGGTGGTGAAGGCCTGGTTCACGGTCGTGACCAGCTTCTTGTCGGTGCCCGCCGGGACCCCCATGAACACCTCGGAGGCGATGTCGAGCGTCAGCTCCTTGATCGCCGGATAGAACAGGAAGCGGGGATCGTCGGCCACCCAGTCGTTGGCCAGCACCTGTGAGGCGACCGAGTCGATGTGCGGGATGTACCCGGTGAGCCGGGAGCGGGTGAACGCGTCCTGCATGATCCGGCGGTGGTACATGTGCTCGTCGAAGTCGAGCAGCATCAGGCCGCCCTCGAAGAACGGACCGATCACCGGATCCCAGGCGCGCTGCGAGTAATCCTTGTTGCGGTTCGAGAAGATGGTCTGGGTGGCGTCGGGACCCAGCGCCATGACCGACGACAGCGCCGGCGAGTATGCGTAGTGGATCGGGCCGTTCCTGCGGTACTGCTGCAGGATGAAATCGGGCCCGCCGCGGAAGATCTCGATCATGTGCCCGAGCACCGGCAGGCCGGAGTCGCCCATGATCGGCTTGAGGCCGCTGCCCGCGGGCGGGCTGGAGAACACGAACTGGTCCCACTGCTTGTTCTTGAGCCGCTTCTCGACGGCTCCCATGCCGGGGATGGTGTTCGGGGTGGGGGTGAGCCGGCGTTTCGCCTGGTCCAACAGATAGCGGGGAGTACTGATGGTAGGCATTTCTCGGGCTCCTGACGTTGCTGCCATTGCAAGTCTGTGGTGGACGTCACCTGTGTCACACATCTTGGACGGCGTACTTGACGCATGTCAAGTTTTGATTTGGCGCGTCCAGGGTGCCAAGGTTTAAACCCATGACCGCCGAATCCGTACCGCAGGGCAGCAACGGTTCTGCCGGCGCCGGCGCACCCATGCAGACCCGTCGCTCCAGGGGCGACCGGCAACGCGAGGCCATCGTCACCGCCGTCCGCCAACTGCTCGAAGAACAGCCGTTCGCGGACATCTCGGTGAGCACCATCAGTGAACGCGCGGGCGTGGCCCGGTCCGGTTTCTACTTCTACTTCGATTCGAAGTACGCGGTGCTGGCCGTCATCCTGGCCGAGGCGATGGAAGAACTCGACGCGCTCACCCACAACTTCGCCCCGCGCAGCGACGACGAGTCACCCGCGGCGTTCGCCAAGCGGATGGTCGGCAGCGCCGCCGCGGTCTACGCCACCAACGATCCGGTCATGTCGGCCTGCACCGTCGCGCAGAACACCGACGCGCAGATCCGCGAGATCATGAACGACTTCGAGGACGCCACGATCGCGAAGATCGTCGGCGTGATCGAACAGGACAAGGGCGCCCGCCCCATCTCCGACGATCTGCCCGCCCTGGTGCGCACCCTGACCGCGACCACCGCGATGACGCTGTCGCGTGACACCGGGTTCGTCGGACGCGACGCCGATCCCCAACGCGCTGTCGAGATCGTCGAACGCCTGTGGCTGAGCGCGCTGTGGGGTGGCCTGCCGGAGTAGAAACGCGCCGGTGAGCGTCACCGGTAAGGTCACCGCTATGGCGCAGGGGAGCGACTTCGGGGGCAAGAGATGTTTCGTTACCGGGGCGGCAGGCGGCATCGGCCGCGCCACGGCCCTCGCACTCGCCGCGGCGGGCGCTGAGCTCTACCTGACCGACCGCGACGCCGATGGCCTCGCCCACACGGTCGCCGACGCGCGCGCCCTCGGTGCGCAGGTCGCCGCGCACCGCGCCCTCGACATCTCCGACTACGACCAGGTCAGGGAATTCGCCAAGGACATCCACGCCGCGCACGGGCCGATGGATGTGGTGATGAACATCGCAGGCGTGTCGGCGTGGGGCACCGTGGACCGGCTCAGCCACCAGCAGTGGCGCTCGATGGTTGACATCAACCTGATGGGGCCCATCCATGTGATCGAGTCCTTCATCCCGCCGATGATCGAGGCACGCCGCGGCGGCCACCTCGTCAACGTGTCGTCGGCGGCGGGTCTGGTCGCCCTGCCGTGGCACGCCGCTTACAGCGCAAGCAAATTCGGGCTGCGCGGCGTGAGCGAGGTGCTGCGCTTCGACCTGGCGCGCCATCGCATCGGGGTGTCGGTGGTGGTGCCCGGCGCGGTCAAGACGGGTCTGGTGCAGACCGTCGAGATCGCAGGCGTCGACCGCGAGCATCCCGACGTCAAGAAATGGGTGGAGCGCTTTGCCGGACACGCGATCTCACCGGAGAAGGCCGCGCAGAAGATCCTCGCCGGGGTGCGGCGCAACCGGTTCCTGATCTACACCTCGCCCGACATCCGCGCGCTGTACGTCTTCAAGCGCGTGGCGTGGTGGCCCTACAGCGTGGCGATGCGCCAGGTGAACGTTCTGTTCACCCGCGCGTTGCGCTCCGGCACATCGCCACGCTGAGCCTCAGTGCGCGGGTTCCTCCCCGCGGTCGAGTCCGAGCGCATCGGTCATGGTGAAGAACAGGTCGGTCTGATCGGTCAGCCCGACGATGTTCGCGGCCCTCGGGCCGTACGCCGCCACCCGCACCTGGGTTCCGGTGTGGGTCTCGCTCTCGATGCCGACGTCGGCGGAAGTGCCGTAGCTGACCGTCATCTCGGCGTCGTCGGCCGTGACGAGCTTGCGGGTCAGACCCGGATACATGGTGTCGCGGACCCGTTCGATGGGCTGCTTGGTGTCCTCGGCGATGTCGCGCAGGTCGTCCTCGCTGAGTGCCTCGACGATCTGGCTGCTGTGACCGTGGTCGGCGGTCACGACGACCAGCGTGTTGCCGTCCTCACGGGCGAACTTGAGCGCGGCCTGCACGGCCTCGTCGAAGTCCACCGTCTCGCCGATCTGGCCGCACGGGTCGGCGTCGTGATCCTGCTTGTCGATCGACGCGCCCTCCACCTGCAGGTAGAAACCCTTGTCCTGACCGGCTTTTCCGTTCTTCAGCAAGTCGATGGCCTTCTGGGTCATCGCGGCCAGCCGGGGCACCTCGGAGCCCCGCTTCGGGTTGTCGGTGCACTTGGCCGCGGGCTGCAGGTAGCCGTGGCGGACGGCGGGCGGGCCCGACCAGCGCACCGGCATGTTGCCGTCGGCGAACAGACCGATCACCGGGTTGTCCTGATCGGCGTTGCCGACCGCGTCCAGTTCGCTTGCGGTGCGGACGATCTGGAAGCCACGCTCCTTGGCCTGGGCCTCCAGCGTCTTACCCTTGTAGTCGCCGCCGTTGGCGGTCTGGGAGAACGTCTCGGCGCCGCCGCCGAGGGTCAGGTCGGGGCGGGTGGTCAACAACTGCTCGGTGACCGAACCCGGCCCGCCGTTTTCCAGCGCCTCCGCGGCGCAGTCGGCGGCGGTTTCCACCGGGCCGTAGCAGTCCCGCTCGCTGATGTGGGAGAACAGCGACGCCGGGGTGGCGTCCTGGATCTCGGAGGTGGTGACGTCGCCGGTCGCGAAACCCTGGGCCTTGGCGAGTTCGAGGATCGTCTTCTGCGGGTTGCCCTTGATGTCGATGCCCAGCGCGCCGTTGTAGGTCTTGGTGCCGGTGGTCCAGCCCGTGGCGCTCGCGGCCGAATCGGTGACGTAGTTGGGCTTGCCGTCCTTGTTGAGCGCGTAGGTCGTGTACTGCCCGGACAGCGGCAGCGCGTCGAGGCCGTCGAAGCTTCCGCCCGCGCCCTTCTCGTAGTCGCGGGCCATGGTGATCTCGGAGTCACCCATGCCGTCGCCGATCAGCAGGATGACGTTGCGGGCCTTGCCGCCGTTGATCGTGTTGCGCTCGGCATCGGTCTGGTCACCGTGGATCCGGCGGGCGCCGCCGTTGGTGGCGATGTCGCCGTCGGCCGAACGGTGCACCGTGTCACCGCTGGACTGCGTGGCGTTGTCGCTGCTGCAGGCCGTGAGCGGCAGCAGCGACAACGCGCCCACCACCGCCGCCGCCTTGAGATATGTACTGACGGGCACCGCTACTCCTTGTTTGTCTGACTCGTCTGATCGCGAGTCAGATAAGCCGACGCAGGTGAACGGACGCTGACGGCAACGAGAACTGTTGCGGTTCTCAGCGGTTTCCCCAGTGCCACGACGGCGTCGAGAGCAGGCCTTGGCCGGTCACCTTGGTCTCGCCCCACTGCTTGTACAGCTCGATCTCGATCGCGCCGCCGCGTTCGTCGTCGTCGATGGGGGTGGTGTCGAGAAACTCCAGCAGCGCGCGGGAGTGGGTGACCACCACGACCTGGGCCCGGGTGGCCGCGGTGCGGATCAGCGACGCCAGCGGACGCACGAGGTCAGGGTGCAGGGACGTCTCCGGTTCGTTGAGCACCATGAGCGACGGCGGACTCGGGCTCAGCAGCGCGGCCGCCCACAACAGGAACCGCAGTGTGCCGTCGGACAGTTCGGCCGCGCGCAGTGGGCGAAGCATGCCGCGTTGGTGCAGTTGCAGATCGAACAGGCCCTCGCGGACCGCGACCGACACGCGGGCGCCGTCGAACGCGTCGGCCACCGCCCGCTGCAGATCGTCCAGGCCGGCCTCGATGATGGTCTGCACCGCAGCGGCCAGGTCGGAGCCGTCGTCGGACAGCACCGGTGTGCGCGTGCCGACGTGCGGGTGGCGCGCAGGTGCACCCGCATCCACCCGGAACCCGTCGTAGAAACGCCAGTCGCGCAGGCGTTCTGACACCACCGACAGCTCCGGCAGTGCATGCGGATGGGCGTACTCGGCGAGCACGCTGCGGTACGGCGGAAGCGACCGGCTGAGCTCGTCGAAGCCACGCCCGGATTCCGCTGCGGCCTCGGCGAATTCCCGGGTGCGCCGCACCAGCGTCGAACTCGGCCGCAGCACCGGCCCGGCGAACACCACCTCCCGTTTGATCTCGGGATCGAGCGTGAACGCCGACGGTGTGCCGTCGGCGGGCGAGCCCGCCATCTGCGGCAGGCCGAGGTCGACGAGGTATCCGAAGTCCTCTGCCGCGAAACCCATCTCAAGAGAGACCGGCCGGGTGCGGGTGGTGCCCTGGGCCTGCTCGGCGGGGCGCTCGGGCCCGGCCCACAGCACCGATTGCAGGCCGCCCTCGCGCGCGAGCGAGCCGATGACCTGTCCGCGCCCGCAATCGGCGAGCAGGCGCAGAGCCCGGTAGACCGAGGACTTCCCGGTGCCGTTGGCGCCGGTGATCACGGTGAGCTCGGCCAACGGCAGCACCACCTCACGCAGCGAGCGGTACCCCCGGATGGCAACGGTTCCCAGCATGGCGTCGAGGTTAGGTGGCTGCGGTGACAGTCGGCGCCTGGTCCATCGCCAGTTCGAGGCGCACCCCGAGCAGGCGCACCGGACGGTCGAGTTCGAACTGGTCGAGCACCGCCAGCGCCGTGGAGACGATCTGATCGGTGTCGGTGCCCGGTGCGGAAAGCTTGCGGATCTTGGTGCGCGTGTAGAAGGTGCTGGTGCGCACCGTGACCGCCACCCGCGTGACGATGCGGCCCTGCTCGACGATCTCCTTGAGCGTCTGGAGGGCGAGATCACGCACGGCCGAGTCGATGTCGTTGCGGTCGGTGAGGTCCTGCGGGAACGTCACGACGTGGCTGCGCGAGCGGGGGATCCACGGTTCGGAGCTGACCTCGCTGTCGCCGCCGCCCTTGGCGAGCAGCAGCAGCCACAGCCCCGTGCTCGGGCCGAACGCGGCCGTCAGCACCGAGGCGTCGGTCCCGGCCAGGTCGGCGACCGTCGCGATGCCCATCGCCGCAAGTTTTTTCGTGGTCTTCGGTCCGACGCCCCACAGCGCGTCGGGCGGGCGGTCGCCCATCACCGTCATCCAGTTGGCCTCGGTCAGCACGTAGATCCCCGCGGGTTTGGCGAACCCGGTGGCGACCTTGGCCCGCTGCTTGTTGTCGCTGATCCCGACCGAGCAGGACAGACCCGTCTCGCCGGCGATCACGGTGCGGATGCGTTCGGCCAGGCTGACCGGATCGGCGTCATCGTCGAGGTCAGCCCCCAGGTACGCCTCGTCCCAGCCCCACACCTCCAGCGGGTGGCCCAGGTCCCGTAGCAGACCCATGACCTGTTCGGACGCCTCGTCGTAGGCGGCCGGGTCCGAGGGCAGGAAGGTGGCGTCCGGGCAGCGCCGGGCCGCCGCGCGCAACGGCATGCCTGCGTGCACACCGAACTCCCGTGCCTCGTACGACGCGCAGGTGACGACCTTGCGCGGCTCGGTGGGGTCACCGTTGCCGCCGACGATGACCGGCAGGCCCCGCAGGTCGGGGCGGCGGCGCAACTCGACCGATGCCAGGAACTGGTCCAGGTCGACGTGCAGCACCCATCTGGTCATCGCACTAGCGTCCGCACAGCTTCCTGGCGGTGTCGGCCCAGGCGGCGGCCTGGGCCTCGCAGCTGCGTCCCCGTTCGAGTTGGTAGGCGACGTAGTCGGCGTCGAGCAGCGCCAGCAGGGCGTCGGCCTGCGCGTCGAGGTCCCCGGTGGTGCCCGCGGACTGCAGCAGCATCCGGACATGGGACCGGTGCAGGGTGTCCGGCCCGCCGTAACGTGCGTGCGGGTCGCGCGCCGCGTCGGAGAGCAGCGCGTGGTGCTCGCGGACGAACTTCAGGCGTTCGCGGCCGTAGGCGAGCAGGCGCTCCAGCGGAGGAGCGCCCGGGCCGAGCGGAGGCGGCCCGAACATGAACGCTTCCTGGTGTGCCGTCTCGTCCTCGTCGAGCAGCACCATCATCAGGCCCGCGCGGGTGCCGAAGCGCCGGAACAGGGTGCCCTTGCCGACTCCGGCCTCGACCGCGATGTCGTCGGTGCTCACCGCGTCGGGTCCCCGCTCGGCGATCAGCCGGCGCGCCGCGTCGAGGATCGCTGCCCGGTTCCGGGCGGCGTCACCGCGTTCGTGGGGCGCGCGATCGGTGACCTCGAGCCGGACGGAGCGGTCGGAGGCTGCCACGCCAGCCACTTTATCTGTGAATTTCGATGGATCCGGTCAGCTTCCGACCTGCTTCCGGTCAGCTGGGAATGAACCTAGGAATGAATCGGACCACGGTCCGGTTGGTTAGTGTGGACATCGGATCCCACGAATCTCATGAAAGGACGGCTCATGGCCGAAATCAAGGTGTTGGTACTCGTCGGCAGCCTCCGGGCGGCGTCGGTGAACCGGCAGTTGGCAGAGGTCGCGATCGAGAACGCGCCCGACGGCGTGGAGCTGCGGGTGTTCGATCGGCTGGGCGAGGTGCCCTTCTACAACGAGGACATCGACACCGTCGACGCGCCGGAACCGGCGGTGGCGCTGCGAGCCGCGGCCGTCGAGGCGGATGCGGCGCTGTTCGTGACCCCGGAATACAACGCCACCATCCCCGCTGTCCTCAAGAACGCCATCGATTGGCTGTCGCGGCCGTACGGCAGTGGTGCGCTGCAGGGCAAGCCCGCCGCGGTGATCGGCGCCGCCCATGGGCGCTACGGCGGCGTGTGGGCGCACGACGAGACCCGTAAGTCGCTGGGTGTCGCCGGTCCGCGCGTGGTCGAGGACGTCAAGCTGTCGATCCCGGGGACCGGCCTGGACGGCAAGCATCCCCGTGAGAGCGCCGAGGTGGTCGCCGACGTCCGTGCGGCCGTCGCCACGCTCGTCGCCGCGGTCGAGGAGGTCTCGGCGGGCGTCGCCTGACCCGTTTTCTCTCACCGCCGCCGGCGTGGGTCCGACCGACCCCGCCGGCGGCTTTGCTGTCCGGATCCATGGCAGGCCGACTTGTCGGTGGTCGGTGCTACATATGGGGTTGGCACGCGACACGACCCGTCGGGCGTGGCGCGACACGCCGGAAAAGTCCGCCGGAGCAAGCTTACGACCTGGGAATTTCAGAAATGTTATTCAGAACATCTTGTATGGCTTCATCTGTGGGGCCACTAGGTGTAGTGTCTGTGACACCGACAGGCCACCACAGTTCGGAAGCCCGCCGGAGCGCAGCGAACCCGGCGGAGTCGGTTTCCGAACCGGCCGGATGGCTGTCTCGGAGGGCAGGAATTTTGGCGGCCCGCGGGTCGCTGAACTTCAGCGAGAAACAGTAACCGTACCAGTTGCCAGTCACTGTCTAGATTCCTTTCACTCACCGCAAGAGGAGCCGTGCCGAAGATGACCGTCACCGTGTACACCAAGCCCGCATGCGTGCAGTGCAACGCCACCTACAAGGCGCTGGACAAGCAGGGCATCGCCTACGAGACGGTTGACATCACCGTCGACAGCGAGGCTCGCGACTACGTCATGGCGCTCGGCTACCTGCAGGCACCGGTCGTGGTGGCCGGCAACGAGCACTGGTCAGGCTTCCGCCCCGACCGCATCAAGGCACTCAGCGCCGAGACGATCAGCGCATAACGACGACAGGGACAGTCAACGGGGAGAGGGGATCGCGATGAGCAACCTCGTCTATTTCTCCAGCGTCTCGGAAAACACGCATCGTTTCGTCCAGAAGCTGGGAATTCCCGCGATCCGCATCCCCCTGCACGAGCACATCGAGGTCGATGAGCCCTACGTGCTGGTGGTGCCCACCTACGGCGGTGGGCGGGTCACCCCGGACATCAACGCGGGCGGCTACGTCCCCAAACAGGTCATCGCGTTCCTCAACAACGAACACAACCGGTCGTTGATCCGCGGTGTCATCGCCGCGGGCAACAACAACTTCGGTGCGGAGTTCGGCTACGCGGGCGATGTGATCTCGCGCAAATGCGGCGTGCCGTACCTGTACCGCTTCGAACTGATGGGAACCCCGGACGACGTGGAAGCCGTCCGGGCGGGCTTGGAAGACTTTTGGAAGGACCAGACGTGCCACCAACCGTCACAGCTGCAGAGCCTGTAACCCCGACCGGGCACGTGCTGCCGGGGGAGACGGATTACCACGCGCTCAACGCGATGCTGAATCTGTACGACGCCGACGGCAAGATTCAGTTCGACAAGGACAGGGAAGCCGCCAAGCAGTACTTCCTGCAGCACGTCAACCAGAACACCGTCTTCTTCCACAGCCAGGACGAGAAGCTCGACTACCTGATCGAGAACGAGTACTACGAGCGCGAGGTGCTCGACCAGTACTCGCGTGACTACGTCAAGAGCCTGCTGGACCGGGCGTACGCCAAGAAGTTCCGGTTCCCGACGTTCCTCGGGGCGTTCAAGTACTACACGTCCTACACGCTCAAGACGTTCGACGGTAAGCGCTACCTGGAGCGGTTCGAGGACCGTGTCGTCATGGTGGCCCTCACCCTGGCCGCCGGTGACACCGAGCTCGCCGAGAAGCTCGTCGACGAGATCATCGACGGCCGGTTCCAGCCGGCCACTCCGACGTTCCTCAACTCGGGCAAAAAGCAGCGCGGCGAGCCGGTTTCGTGCTTCCTGCTGCGCATCGAGGACAACATGGAGTCGATCGGGCGCTCCATCAACTCCGCGCTGCAGCTGTCCAAGCGCGGCGGCGGTGTGGCGCTGCTGCTCTCCAACATCCGTGAGCACGGCGCGCCGATCAAGAACATCGAGAACCAGAGCTCGGGTGTCATCCCGATCATGAAGCTGCTGGAGGACTCGTTCTCCTACGCCAACCAGCTCGGTGCCCGGCAGGGTGCGGGCGCGGTGTACCTGCACGCCCACCACCCCGACATCTACCGCTTCCTCGACACCAAGCGCGAGAACGCCGACGAGAAGATCCGGATCAAGACGCTGTCGCTGGGTGTCGTGATCCCCGACATCACGTTCGAGCTGGCGAAGCGCAACGAGGACATGTACCTGTTCTCGCCGTACGACGTCGAGCGCGTCTACGGGGTGCCGTTCGCCGACATCTCGGTCACCGAGAAGTACTACGAGATGGTCGACGACGCGCGCATCCGCAAGACCAAGATCAACGCGCGCGAGTTCTTCCAGACGCTGGCCGAGCTGCAGTTCGAATCGGGCTACCCGTACATCATGTTCGAGGACACGGTGAACCGGTCGAACCCGATCGCGGGCAAGATCACCCACTCGAACCTGTGCTCGGAGATCCTGCAGGTGTCCACGCCGTCGGAGTTCAACGACGATCTGTCCTACGCCAAGGTCGGCAAGGACATCTCCTGCAACCTCGGCTCGCTCAACATCGCCAAGGCCATGGACTCGCCGGATTTCGCGCAGACCATCGAGGTGGCGATCCGTGCGCTCACCGCGGTGAGCGATCAGACCCACATCACTTCGGTGCCGTCGATCGAGCAGGGCAACAACGACTCCCACGCCATCGGCCTCGGGCAGATGAACCTGCACGGATACCTTGCGCGCGAACGGATCTACTACGGGTCCGAAGAAGGCGTCGACTTCACCAACATCTACTTCTACACGGTGCTGTTCCACGCGTTGCGCGCGTCGAACAAGCTCGCGATCGAACGCGGCAGGCACTTCAAGGGTTTCGAGAACTCCAAGTACGCCTCGGGCGAGTTCTTCGACAAGTACACCGATCAGGTGTGGCAGCCCAAGACCGAGAAGGTGCGTCAGCTCTTCGCCGACGCCGGGATCCACATCCCGACGCAGGACGACTGGAAGCAGCTGAAGGAGTCGGTGCAGAAGCACGGCATCTACAACCAGAACCTACAGGCCGTGCCGCCGACCGGGTCGATCTCCTACATCAACCACTCGACCAGCTCGATCCACCCGGTGGCGAGCAAGATCGAGATCCGCAAGGAAGGCAAGATCGGTCGCGTCTACTACCCGGCGCCGTACATGACCAACGACAACCTGGACTACTACCAGGACGCGTACGAGATCGGGTACGAGAAGATCATCGACACCTACGCCGCGGCCACCCAGCATGTGGACCAGGGGCTGAGCCTGACGCTGTTCTTCAAGGACACCGCGACCACGCGGGACGTGAACAAGGCGCAGATCTACGCCTGGCGCAAGGGCATCAAGACGCTGTACTACATCCGCCTGCGCCAGATGGCCTTGGAGGGAACCGAAGTCGAGGGTTGCGTCAGCTGCATGCTGTAGCCCCCTGACCGGCAACAGGCCAGAGGTGATTCTGGCCTGCTGCCGCATCCGGCCCTACCGAACCGGCACGTACACCTTGGTCCGCAGCCGATCCTCGGGTACGTCGCCGGGGGCGTCGAGGTACACGTTGTAGTGGTGCGTGGTGATGTCGTCGTCGGTGCGCATCAGGGTCAATCCGTGTTGGGTCATGTACGCGTTGATGAGCTCATGCGCCCGCGTGAGCGCCTCGGCGTATGGCCCCGTAACGGTGGCCACCACGGTCCGTCGAGCGGGAACCGTGAGCACGGTCAGCGGATCCCGGGCCGCGGTATCGGCGGGTACCTCGACGAACACCGATTCGTCGACGTCGGATTCGCGGAACTCGTCGTCGTGTTCGATGCATCCGCCCAAGCTGCCCGGCGTGATGTCCTGCTCGGCCAGCGCGGGTATGAACCGCTCCCACAGCTGCCCTTCGGCGGCGTAGTTCGCCACGGTGTCGCGCAGATACACGATGGTCCGGCTGGGAACGGTCTCTTCTGTGACGGTGTCGGTCATGGTGAGCTCCTTGTCGAAAAGTAGGCGGTCGATGAGCCGGAGCCGCGCGTTGGCCTCCTCGGCCGCCGCCAGCAGTTCGATGCGTTGCGCCGCAAGGGCCGCGTCGAACGCGGGGGTGCCACGGACAGCGAGCAGGGCTCCGATGGCGGACACGCCGAATCCGATGTCGCGCAGCCGCCGGATCGCGGCGGCGTCGGCCAGTTGCGCCGCGGAGTACCTGCGGTAGCCGCTGACCGTGTCCACCTGCGCGGGCACCAGAACACCGTGGGTGTCGTAGTGGCGCAGCATGCGGACCGAGATACGGCTCAGCGAGGAGAAGCGGCCGATCGGCATCAGGGATGGGGTGTCGGTCATGGCCCCGATCGTGCAGTCTCACATGGTGTGAGAGTCAAGCCGCCGCCATGATGCTCGGTGCGCGAACGTTGGCTTATGTACGCGAAATCGCGGATCTATGTGCATCAAGCCGACACTCGACGCGAAGCCCTAGCTACCGGCGTGACTGCTCGGCGCGCTGCGCCTTGCGCTCGCGCTCCTCGCGCAGCACCTCCTGGTAGCTCTCGCGTTCGGCGGCGAGCCACTGCGGGTTCTCGGCGATGATGCGGTTGATCTCCTCGGTGGTGAGCGCGTCGCCGACGCCGTTGCGGGCCAGCGCGGCGATCGAGATGCCCAGCTTGGCAGCGACCAGGTTCTTGGGATGCGGCCCGTTCCTGCGCAGATCCTGCAGCCACTGCGGCGGGTCGGCCTGCAGCGCGGCCAGTTCCTCGCGGGTGATCGGGTTGGCCTGGAACTCCGCAGGCGTCGCGGGCAAATACACGTCCAGCTTCTTCGCCGCGGTGGCGGGTTTCATGGACTGGGCGTTCGGCCTGCTCATGGATTCAGCCTATCGGTAGCCTGAGGCGGTGACCCCGCTGTCCCTGACCCTCGGCTACATGCCCGGCGGGACGCCCGCGAAGTGGGCACGGACCTGGGCACAACGCCATCCCGATGTGCCCTTGGATCTGCGGCCCGTCGCCGCCGCGGACGCGGCCGACGCCGTGCGGGCCGGCACGGTCGACGTGACATTGCTGCGCCTGCCCGCCGACACGTCCGGATTGGCCGTCATCCCGTTGTACGAGGAGACAACGGTGGCCGTGGTGCCGGCCGATCACGTCTTCGCCGCGGCCGACGAGATCACCGTCGCCGACCTCGACGGGGAGCCGACGTTGGTGCCGCTGGACACGGTCGTCGAAGGGGCCGCGGGACATCCCGTCGAGCACCGGCCCGAAACCACCGCGGACGCAATCGAACTCGTCGCTGCCGGGATGGGTGCGCTGGTGGTCCCGCAGTCGCTCGCGCGGCTGTACCACCGCAAGGACCTCACCTACCGACCCGTCGCCGACGCTCCCACCTGCCCGGTGGCGCTGGCGTTCCCGGAGGGAACGTCGTCGGAACTGGTCGAGGAGTTCGTCGGGATCGTGCGGGGCCGCAAACCCACCTCGTCGCGTGGCCAGACCCAGCCCGCACCGAAACGCACCGCGCGGGAGAAGACGCTCGCGAAGCAGGCCGCGCGCGCCGCCGCGGGCAGGACGGCGAGCAAGGTGGCCCGGAAGCCGGCCAAGCGCGGGAAACGTTAGTTACCGGATGGTGCGCCGTTCCACCCGGGCGATCCACTCGACGCCGCCGGGTGATTTGAGCAAACCGCATTGCGTAGCCATGTCGCCCAGAATTTTTGACCGCCCAGATCCGGAATGCCGCAGCGGATCCCCAGGTTCGCCCAACCAGCAAATCCGGTTGAATAGGCAATGGCGGTGAAACGTTTCAAATCCGTCGCTGTTTCGCTATGGTCCTCGGGGAATTGCGTCGTGTGTGCCTTGCCACACCCGGCGCCGTGGATGACGCGCACCCGCTCAGGTGGCCGCGCGTCGACATCGAAGACATAGGAAAGGCTAGGGATGACCGCAGGGGCAAACACTGTGTCCACCGCGTCGGCCGCAGCACCGTTCTTGAGCCGAGAGCGCATCATCGCGCCGCCGGGCTGGAGCCGTTGGCTGGTGCCACCGGCGGCGTTGTCGATCCATCTGTCCGTCGGCGCGGCCTACTCGTGGAGCGTCTTCAAGAAACCGCTCGAAGGTGCCCTCGGTATCTCCGGCACGCTGAGCGCGCTGCCGTTCACCATCGGCATCGTCATGCTCGGGCTCTCGGCGGCGGTGTTCGGCACGTGGGTCGACCGCAACGGTCCCCGCAAGGCGATGTTCGCCGCGATGTGCTGCTTCTGCGGCGGCTGGCTCGTCGGCGCGGCCGGCCTCGCGCTGGGCCAGTACTGGATCGTGTTGCTCGGCTACGGCGTGCTGGGCGGCATCGGCTGGGGCATCGGCTACATCTCGCCGGTCTCGACGCTGATGAAATGGTTCCCCGACAAACCCGGCATGGCGACCGGCCTGGCCATCATGGGATTCGGCGGTGGCGCGCTGATCGCGTCGCCGTGGTCGACCGCGATGCTCAACGCGTTCGGGTCGAGCACCGGCGGCATCGCCAAGACCTTCCTGGTGCACGGCATCGTCTACGCGGTGTTCATGTCCCTGGGCTGGCTGCTGGTCCGGGTGCCGCGCGCCGACTGGCGGCCCCACGGCTGGACGCCGCCACCGGTGCAGGAGGGCTCGATCGTCACCGGCGGCCAGGTGTCGGCCAACAACGCGATCAAGACCCCGCAGTTCTGGCTGCTGTGGGTTGTGTTGTGCTTCAACGTGACTGCGGGCATCGGCATCCTGGAGAAGGCCTCACCGATCTATCAGGACTACTTCCCGACGGCCGGTGCCGCCGCGGGCGCGTTGGCCGCCGCGGCCGCCGGATATGTGGCGATGCTGTCATTCGGCAACATGGCCGGGCGCATCGGCTGGTCGAGCCTGTCCGACGTGATCGGCCGCAAGAACGCCTACCGGCTGTACCTGGGCGTCGGCGCGCTGCTGTACCTGACGATCACCCTGATGCAGAACTCCAACAAGCTGGTCTTCCTGATCGCCACGATCGTGATCCTGTCGTTCTACGGTGCCGGGTTCGCCACCGTCCCCGCCTACTTGCGCGATCTGTTCGGCACGTTCCAGGTGGGCGCCATCCACGGTCGGCTGCTCACCGCGTGGTCGGCGGCGGGCATCCTCGGGCCGATCATCGTCAACTCGATCGCCGACCACCAGGCGGCGGCGGGCAAGGACGGCCCCGCCCTCTACACCCTGTCGTTCTCGATCATGATCGGTCTGCTGATCGTCGCGCTCGTGTGCAACGAGCTGATCCGGCCGGTGTCCTCGAAATGGCATGAGCCCGAGAACGTCACGACCGATTCTGTCGCCGAGGAGGCCCACCGGTGAGCGAAGCTCCAGCCGAACTGCACGAGTACCAGCCGACCGTGCCGAAGGTGTACATCGCGCTGGCGTGGCTGTGGGTCGCCGTACCGTTCGGCTACGGCGTGTACCAGCTGCTGCTCAAGGTCGGCCAGCTGTTCGGGTAGCCGTCGGGAAAAATCGGTGGAGCGCAGCGGCGCACCCGGGCACTCTGGACGCCATGACCGTTCAGCTGTTCGGGTCGCCTGCTGCCTTCGAACCGGTGGCGCATGCGGTGTACCGCACCGACCCGGTGTTGTTCACCAATGAGCTGACGACGCTGCGGATCTCACCCTGGCCGGCCGACCGGGTGCTGCTGTCGGTGACCGACGGGGCGGCTCAGGTGGGTGCGGCGGTCCAGATGCACAGCTCGGCACTGCTGGTCAGCGGGCTGCCGCCCGAGGTGGCGACGGCCGCGGTCACCGCGCTGGTCGACGTCCGACCGGACCTGCCCGAGGTGCGTGGGACACCCGAGGCCGCAACGGCTTTCGCGCAGTCCTGGCAGGAGGTCACCGGCGGGCATGCCGTCGCGGGCACCACAGACCTGCTGTACCGGCTGGGGGAGTTGACCCCGCCGGTCGGTGTGGTGGGTGAGTGGCGACCGGCCCGGGATGCGGACACGGACCTGTTGACGGTCTGGCTTGACGCGTTCTACGTCGAGGCCTTCGGATCCGGGTCCGACCTCGACGCGGCGCGCGTGGGTCTGCAGGCGATTTCCGACGCAGGCGGACAGGTGCTGCTCTGGACCGTCGCCGGGAAACCCGTCTGCATGGCACGCCTGCACGCCTGCGTCGCGGGCATGGCGCGGATCGGGCCGGTCTACACCCCACCCGAGCACCGGGGCCACGGGTATGCCGCGGCGCTGACGTCGGTCGCGGCCCGCACCGCGTTCGACCGTGGTGTGCGCGATGTCGTGCTGTTCGCCGACGCGGCCAATCCGGTGTCCAACCGGGTCTATCGGCGCATCGGCTTCGTACCCGTCGCCGAGAACGTGCGGTATCTGCTCAACGGTCAGTGACGCAGGCCGTTGATCAGCAACCCGACCGCGGCACGCGCGTCGTAGCGCGCGTCGTCCTCGGCGCCGATGCAGAGGTTGCCGATCCCGCGCATGAAGACGTAAGGGTCCACCCCCGAACGGATTTCACCCGATCGGGCGGTGGCGTCGAGCAGGTGCGCGCACACCGGCAGGAGCCGGTCGAGCAGGTAGGCGTGCAGGGTCTGGTAGCGGGTGTCGTCGGAGTGCATGGCCGCGGCGAGGCCGTGCTTGGTCACCAGGAAGTCGACGAATTGATCGACCCACCTGCTCAGCGCGTCGTAGGGGCCGTGCTGTTCGAGCAGTCGTGGCCCGGCCTCGGCGCAGGCGTCGACCTGGTGGCGGTACACCGCGATGATGAGGTCGGCGCGGGTGGGGAAGTGCCGGTAGATGGTGCCCATGCCGACGCCCGCGCGTGCGGCGATATCGCGCACCGGCACCTCCACTCCCGCGGCCACGAACGCCGCCGCCGCGGCATCGAGAAGTGCCCGCTCGTTGCGGCGCGCGTCGGCGCGCTTGCGCGGCGTCGCGTTCGGATGCGGATCCGGCACCGGTGGTCCTTTCGTGGCCCTGGTTGATAAGCGGAACAATGCTCCGTATCGTAGGAGGAGCACTGTTCCGCTTACATCATGCCAGGCGGCCGCTGCGTCGTCGGCATCTCGTGAAAGGCCCGCCCATGTCGCATCCGAAACCCCCGCAGTTCGGCATCCTCACCCCGCCCCAACACGTCGACTACACCGACCTGCAACGGGTGTGGCGGGAGGCCGACGAAACCCCCGAAATCGCGCACGCCTGGCTCTTCGACCACCTGATACCGATCGAGGGCGACGTCACCGGGTCGGTGTTCGAGGGGTGGACTCTGCTCGCGGCGCTGGCCGCGCAGACCCGACGCCTGCGCATCGGATTGATGGTGACCAGCAACAGGTTTCGGCCACCGGCCATGCTCGCCAAGATCGCCGCCACCGTGGACGTGGTGTCCGGAGGGCGACTCGAGTTCGGCATCGGGTCCGGCTCGCGGCCCGGCCATCCCGTCGCGCGGCACGAGTACACCTCGAACGGGCTGCCCTACCATGACTCCGACCATGCGGTCGCGAGTCTGGCCGAGGCGTGCACGCTGATCCGCAGGCTGTGGACCGAAGACGAGCCGTTCGACTTCGACGGCGACCATTACCGATTGGAGCGTGCCTTCGGCAACCCCAAACCGGTACAACCGCCCCACCCGCCGATCGTCATCGGCGGACGCGCCAAGGCCACGCTGCGGGTGGTCGCCGAACACGCCGACATCTGGAACATCCCCGGCGGTGACATCGAGGACGCCGTGAGTCGTAGCGCACTGCTCGACGACTACTGCGTCGAAATCGGCCGTGACCCAGGCGAAATCACCCGGTCGATGGTGCTGCCGGTGTTCGACGGCCGGCCCGGCGAAACCCGCGCAGCGGTCACCGAGGCGCTGGGTGCGGGCTTCAGCCACATCGTTCTCGGGCTGGCAGCCCCGTACCGCCCGGGCCTGGTGCGTCGGGTCGTCGACGAGATCATCACGCCGACGGCGCCATGAGCACCGCGCCTGGGCGTTACTTCTTGATGATGTGCTGCGGGCCCTGGGCCTTCTTGTAGAGGGCCTTGAGCATGCGGTCGCGGAACGTGGCGTTGTCGATCAGCTTGACGCCGGCGTTGGCGAGCTTGGGCTGACCGATCAACTTGTGCATGTAGCGGCCGCGGCGGTACTCGCGTCCCCACGCGGCTTCCATGCGTTGCGCGTAGTTGGTGAAGTCGTCGGGGCCACCGTTGGTCAGCGCCGCGATCGCGCATTCACCTGCGGCCAGGCCGGATTCGAGCGCCTTGGAGATACCCGCGCCCGAAGCGGGCTTGCCCGCACCCAGCGAGTCGCCGGTGAACAGCACGCCCGGACGCCACGGCGGCCACGCCGTGAAGCCCATGGGCAATCGCCATGCGCGCACGCTCTTGTTCTTCTTGAGTTCCTCGATCGGCGGCAACTCCCACTCGCGCGGCAGCGACCGCAGGAACTCGCCGAGGAACTGGGTCGCGTTGATCGACTGCCAGTTCTTGTAGCTGTTGACGTAGCCGAGCCCGATGTTGAACATGCCGTTGCCCATCGGGAACACCCAGCCGTAGCCCGGCAACTGGTCGCCTTGGAACACCAGCTTGAGATAGATGTCCAGGCTGTCGGAGTCGGGCCGGTTCGCGTGCATCTCCGAGCGGATCGCGATGGCCGAGTAGCCGTTGTACTCCGAGTCGATCTTGAGCGCGCGCTTGATCGGTGAGTAGGCGCCGTCGGCCGCGATCACCGCGTCGCCGTACACCTTCTCACCGCTCTTGAGCACCACGCCGATCACGCGGCCGTCGGCGTCGAACTCGGGTCCGGCCACCTCGGCGCCCTGGCGCACCTCGGCGCCCGCCGACTCGGCGTGCTTGAGCAGCACCGTGTCGAGGTGGGTCCGGCTGACGGTGTGGCCGTGGTCGGGCATCCCCGGCCTGCGCGGGAACGACAGCTCCCACTCACTGGGGCTGAAGACCGTCACCCGGTTGACCCGGTGATAGGTGGCCACCTCGTCGGCCAGTCCCATCTTCTGCAGATAACTCACCGCGCGTGCGGTCAGTCCGTCACCGCACGGCTTGTCGCGGGGGAACTCCGCTTTGTCCAGGACGACCACCTTGGCGCCGGTCTGGGCCGCCTGCCACGCCGCGGCCGACCCCGATGGGCCGCCACCAGCAATGACCAGGTCGTATCGCTGCGTCATGAGCCTCGTCTCGTTGAATGAGTGTCGCTGAGATAGTACCCAAGCCCGCAGGCGTCAGCGTGGGGGAAAACGACCGTCCACCGGGGGTGGCGTGTTGGTGTGCGGTCTGAGCAGGTCAGCACCACCGGGGCGAGTACAGTAAGCGCGTGCGACGAGGGTCGAGATCACATTCCGGCGGTCAATCGGGCGGCAAGGTCGACGCCCGTAGTGAGCGCTGGCGCGAGCACCGCAAGAAGGTTCGCTCCGAGATCGTCGACGCCGCGTTCCGCGCGATCGACCGGCTCGGCCCGGAGCTGAGCCTGCGCGAGATCGCCGAAGAGGCAGGCACCGCCAAGCCCAAGATCTACCGGCACTTCGCCGACAAGTCCGACCTGTTCCAGGCGATCGGGGAGCGGCTGCGCGACATGCTGTGGTCGGCGATCTTCCCGTCGATCAACCTGGCGGCCGACCCGGCCCGTGAGGTGATCCGGCGCAGCGTCGAACAGTATGTGCGGCTGGTCGACGCGCATCCCAACGTGCTGCGGTTCCTGATCCAGGGCCGGTTCGCCGAGCAGAGCGAGTCGACGATGCGCGCGCTCAACGAGGGCCGCGGCATCACGCTGGCCATGGCCGACATGTTCTCCCACGAACTGCGGGAGATGGAGCTCGACGGCGCGGCGATCGAACTGGCCGCGTTCGCGACGTTCGGCGCGGCCGCGTCGGCCACCGACTGGTGGCTGGGCAGCAAAGAGGACAGCCCGCGCCGCATGCCCGCCGACGAGTTCGTCAACCATCTGACGACGATCATGGTCGGATCCATCAACGGCACCTGCGAGCTGCTCGGCATCCGCATCGACCCGGATCTGCCGCTGCATGAGGGTGTGCAGCGTCGCGAACGCGCCAGTTAGGCTCACCGGTCACACCGCGCAACTTCCAGACGCGGCTGCGCGTTGACAGGTCAGCCCGCGCGCCGGACACTGGCAAATATCCGGTACCGGTGTTCCCAGGAAAGGACCTGAAAACATGACGGCTGCCGACCAGCAACCCATCCGGACGCGTGCCCTGGTGATCGGCTCCGGCTTCTCCGGGCTGGGCATGGCCATCGAGTTGCAGCGTCGCGGCGTCGACTTCCTGATCCTGGAGAAAGCCGAAGAGATCGGCGGCACGTGGCGGGACAACACCTACCCGGGCTGCGCGTGCGACATCCCGTCGCACATGTACTCCTTCTCGTTCGAGCCGAAGGCCGACTGGAAGCACATGTGGTCCTTCCAGCCCGAGATCCAGGACTACCTGCTCGGTATCACGGCCAAGTACGGGCTGCGTCGCCACGTCCGCTTCAACTCGCACGTCGACCGCGCCCATTGGGACGACGACGAACTGCGCTGGCATCTGTTCACCAAGACCGGCCAGGAGTACATCGCGCAGTTCCTGGTGTCGGGTGCCGGCGGTCTGCACATCCCGCTGATCCCGGACATCGAGGGCCGGGAATCGTTCTCCGGCGCGGCTTTTCACTCCGCGCAGTGGGACCACAGCGTCGACATCCGCGGTAAGCGCGTCGCGGTGATCGGCACCGGCGCCAGCGCCATCCAGATCGTGCCCGAGATCGTCGCCGACGTCGCCGAACTGCACCTGTACCAGCGCACCCCGGCGTGGGTGATGCCGCGCGTCAACAACGCGTTCCCGCGGTGGCTGCGCAACGTCTTCAGCTACGTACCCGGCACCCGCGCCCTGCTGCGGGCCGCCATCTACTGGATCCACGAGGGCGTCGGCTTCGCCATGACCAAACAGCCGCGGCTGCTCAAGATCGGCGAGTGGATGGGCCGCTACAACATCAACCGCAGCATCAAAAACCCCGAACTGCGTCGCAAGCTCACACCGAGCTACCGCGCCGGGTGCAAGCGAATCCTCAACTCCGACACCTACTATCGCGGAATCGCCGACCCGAAGACCCAGGTGATCACCGAGGGCATCGCGCGGATGACGCCGACCGCCATCGTCACCAGAGACGGTGTCGAGCATCCCGTCGACGTGGTGGTCTACGCCACGGGCTTCCACGTGACCGACTCCTACACCTACGTCGACATCAAGGGTGCGGGCGGTGAGGACCTGGTCGACCGCTGGAACCGCGAGGGCATCCAAGCCCACCGCGGCGTCGCCGTCGCTGGTATGCCGAACCTGTTCTTCCTGCTGGGGCCGAACACCGCGCTGGGCCACAACTCGGTGGTGTTCATGATCGAGCAGCAGATCCGCTATGTCGGGCAGGCGATCGAGGCCGTCGACAAGCAGGGCGCGGCCGCGCTCGCGCCGACCCGGCGCGCGCAGGACGCGTTCAACGCCCAACTGCAGCGGGATCTGTCCGGGACCGTGTTCAACACCGGCGGTTGCCAGAGCTGGTACCTCGATGAGCACGGCGTCAACCGCACCCTGTGGAGCGGCATGACCTGGCAGTACTGGAAGGCGCTCCGCCGGCTCGACCCGTCGGAGTTCGAGTTTCTCCAGAGCCGGGTTCTCGCGCGCACCTAGGTTCGCATCACCGCAGACCTCGGCTTCGTGGCGCTCGAAGAGTTTTGCTGACCCGGGTGACTCCGGCCGATGCGGTGGACGGGCATCCCTGAGCCGGCCGGTGGGGTGACTACGGGCGGGCGCGTCGGTCGGGAACTGTTGCCCGACGCGCGCTGTCGGCGGTGAAATGCCACGTCGGGCGTGCCGGGTCCGCGCCCGGACGCGACACGCCCCACCACAACATCTCGGGGAGCACAGCGAAGTCGCCCACCAGTTGTAGTGTTGATATCGTCGCCGAGCGCCAACGGTGACTGCTCAAAAAGCCAGGTGAAATGGGGTCAAGGGTGTCCGATGGAATCAAGCTGATCGACCGTGTCTCAGCGATCAACTGGAACCGGCTCCAGGACGACAAGGACGCCGAGGTCTGGCACCGGCTGACGGGCAATTTCTGGTTGCCGGAGAAGGTGCCGGTGTCCAATGACATCCAGTCGTGGAACACCCTCACCGACAACGAGAAGCAGCTCACGATGCGGGTGTTCACCGGCCTGACCCTGCTCGACACGATCCAGGGCACCGTCGGCGCGGTCAGCCTGATCCCCGACGCGGTGACCCCGCACGAGGAGGCCGTGCTCACCAACATCGCGTTCATGGAGTCGGTGCACGCCAAGAGCTACAGCAACATCTTCTCGACGCTGTGCTCGACCGCCGAGATCGACGACGCGTTCCGCTGGTCGGAGGAGAACCCGAACCTGCAGCGCAAGGCCGCGATCGTGATGCAGTACTACAAGGGTGACGAGCCGCTCAAGCGCAAGGTGGCCTCGACCCTGCTGGAGAGCTTCCTGTTCTACTCGGGCTTCTACCTGCCGATGTACTGGTCCAGCCGGGCCAAGCTGACCAACACCGCCGACATGATCCGCCTGATCATCCGCGACGAGGCCGTGCACGGCTACTACATCGGCTACAAGTACCAGCGCGGGCTGGCGCTCGTCGACGAAGAGAAGAAGCAGGAGCTCAAGGACTACACCTATGAGCTGCTCTTCGAGCTCTACGACAACGAGGTGGAGTACACCCAGGACCTCTACGACAGCGTCGGGCTCACCGAGGACGTCAAGAAGTTCCTGCGCTACAACGCCAACAAGGCGCTGATGAACCTCGGCTACGAGGCGCTGTTCCCGCGCGACGAGACCGACGTCAACCCGGCGATCCTCTCGGCGCTGGCGCCCAACGCCGACGAGAACCACGACTTCTTCTCCGGCTCGGGATCGAGCTACGTGATCGGCAAGGCCGTCAACACCGAAGACGAGGACTGGGACTTCTAAAGTAGCTGGTCAGGGCAGTATTGTTGGCCGGGGGTCGGACTCGAAAAGTCTTGTCCCGGTGCCCGGCTTACACCTGTCGAGTCCGACCGCGCGCACCTTCAATCGCTGACCGGCTGGGGATCCCGTAGCAGTCACGTCCAAGGCAGGCTGTGTGAGAACGGCGACTACATGTGGGAGCTAGTCGAGCATGGCCGGAACCGTGGCATTTATGTTACGCTTCCAGGCGTCCCAGACACGCGCACACAGCCGAACGAGGTGATCGCCATGAACGACGTGTTCAACACACTGCTCGAAGTCGAGAGTAGTGACCCCGAGTTCGCCCGTGCATACGCCGCGGAGTCGGCACGCATCGAGGCTATTGACTCGATCATCAACGCACTCGACCAGGCGCGCGGGACCGAGAATATGAGCAAGGCGGCGCTCGCCCGGGCGATCGGCTCGGACGCGAGTACTGTGCGGCGTCTCCTGTCGAGCGAGTCGGTGAACCCAACGCTGAGCACCATCGCCGAGGTGGCGGCGGCGCTGGGTTTGAAGGTGACCCTGACGCCGATGTCGCAGGAGGAGCGCATCCGCATCACGAAACCGATGCGGGCCTGCGCCTAATCCTCCTTCACTGCTGCGCGAACGTCGTCCGCCGTGGCGAGCGAGCGCGGATTCCGTTGCAGATACTCGTCTCCCAGTTTCCGCACCTTGTCGTAGCGGGTGTTCGGCAGAGTTGTTCGGTACGGCTTCGTGACCCCATCGATCACGGTGAGCAGTGGCGAAGTCTTCCCGGCGGCCGCGTAATCGAGAAGGCAGAACAGTCGGTAGTGCCACTTCCCGTTCGCGGTCTGCGAGGTGATGCGCGCCTCGAAGTATCCGGTCATTTTGTCGTGCATCGCCTCCCACTGTCCGCCGCCGGCGAACCGTTTCGGTGGTGCCTTGGCCACCGCGGCGAGCGTCGCGAGCAGTCGCGCACGCACCTTGACCGGAAACCCCAGCAGCGCCTCCAGACCGGGTGCGGTCTGCGCCGCGTCGTCGCGGGCGTGGCGCTTGAAGAACGCCACCTCGTGGACGGCCTCCGACGACAAAAGCTCCACCTTCGGGGCGGACGATGACTTGCGGCGATTCACGGGTTCATCACAGCACGGCGGAGTCGGCTATTACAGGACCGCGCCGTGTCCGGTACATCTCGGTGTCAGATTGGATTGCCGTCTGCCCAGCAGGTTCCTTCACCTGATCTCACTACGACATGCTCGACGTCGAAGGGGTCGATCTGCTCGAAGATGAAATCCTTTTCGGCAACGCTGTCCCAATTGCCGGTCGCAGCCTCGGATACGTAGTCGTCCTGGCTGTAGTGACGACCATCCTTCGTGTCGATGTCCACCGCGAAATGATCGGGCAAGCTCACGAAATCGTTGATAACCAAAGTCTTTTGGATGTCGACCATGACGCCCCGGCTGCCGTTCGGACCGGTGTAGAGATCCCAGCCGATCCCGACACCACAGGGCGGATTGCCATCGGCATCTGGCGGCTGTGGTGGGATGGAGGTCAGGCCGGTACCCGCTGGGCCGGTACTGGCCGGCGACACCACTGTCGCCACGGTCGTGGTGACGCTCCTGGAGTCTGCGGTGTTGGAGCACCCCGCCGTCACGCTGGGCATGCCGAGTGCAAGCAGCACCACAGCAACCCTCGTGAACGTCATGACGGCATCTTGGCACTACAGCAGTCCTCGCGGGACGGTTATGGCGGGACTACGTACGACTGCGCCCCCAGATCACTGCACCGGTCACGAACCGCGTCAGCAGAGACACATTCGACCCCTCCCGCCAGGACGCCGGTGGGCTTTATTGATTCGCAAGACTCGCGGGCTGGTTGGTGGGCCGAACTCCAGCTATACCGACGCGGTGAGGGTCGTTTACCATTCGGTGGCCTCGGCGAGCGAACATACGCCGCGTGACACGATCGTGATGATTGCCTACGGGTCACTCAATGTGGACCGCAGACGCCTGCACACCGAGACCGGTCGGGCGAACGAGATGTTCCTGAGCTAAGCGATATTCGAGAACCAGCTGGGGTGCCTCCGGCGCGATGCTCGCCATCACCATCTGGGCATCACTTGCTGCCGGGGGCGGCATCGTGGGCGGTGCCGCATGGGATGGCCTGAAGTACATCTTGTCTCGCCTACGTCGGGCTGACGGACCTGCAAGCGCCGTTCAAGCCCTGGACGACCAACGTGCGCGGAACGACGCAATACAGATGGTTTTCGCGACCTACGCGGACGTTAACTCGCAGACGCTGACCGTCTTGTCCTGTACTCCGGCCGACGGCCAAGCGACCGTCGTATTTCGACCTAGCGACGGGTCGACAATCGTGGTAGCGCACCTTACACCCGCCGACAATGGGGCAATAGCAACTATCACCCGCGCAATATCCGGAGTAACCGACCGTTTGGACCACACCGTCGCGCCCACACGTTGCCCACAATCAGCTGCCGGTTGCAGCTATCTAGAGGTATCCGCAGATAGGAGTGTCCGCTGATGGTAGGAACATCGCACCCTCTGACCAGGGGCATGCGCCAAACCACGACTTCTTATCCGGGTCCGGTTCGTCCTACGTCATCGGCAAGGCCGGGAACACCGAAGACGAGGACTGGGACTTCTAGCGATCACGTGTCGAACAGTCCCCCCACAAGCGGCAGGTGGCCAGCGGACCTGCAGAATTGAGGTGAAATTCGGCAGTTTTGCGTCTCAGTGTCAGTCTGGATTTTGCCGCGTTGCGGTGGTTGGGTCTGGATCATCTGGTGTCTGGCTCGTTTTGCGTCTGCCGCCCCGGGGGGTTGGCGCTGAGCAGTAGTGCCGGCACCAGGTGTGAAGGACCGACCGGCGTGACTTGATAGGAGCGTGGCATCGCCCCGACTGAGAAGTGTCCGCCGGCCGGCCCGACCTCAACACACCTCTGTTCACTGGTGAAGGAGGCAACCACCATGGTTGTTGTTGGAGCCGATGTGCACAAGTCAGCCACACCTTTGTCGCTGTCGACGAGGTCGGACGCAAACTGGGCAGCAAGACCGTGCGGGCGACCACCGCCGGGCACCGCGCCGCGATTGCGTGGGCACGCGAGGAGTTCGGCGGCGAGCTGGTCTGGGGCATCGAGGACTGCCGCAACATGTCCGCCCGCCTGGAACGTGATCTGCTCAGCGCAGGCCAGCAGGTGGTGCGGGTGCCCACCAAACTGATGGCCGCGGTGCGCAAGTCCGCACGTAGCCGCGGCAAGTCCGATCCGATCGATGCGCTGGCGGTGGCCCGGGCGGTGCTGCGCGAACCGGACCTGCCCGTCGCCAGCCATGACCAGACCTCCCTGGAGCTCAAGCTGCTCACCGATCGCCGCGATGTGCTTGTCGCCCAACGCACCGCAGCGCTCAACCGGCTGCCATCGGTCTGTGGTTCAAGGACCAGGGCATCGAGTTCTCGGCGACTTCTGAGTCGTTCGAGAACTGACCGGCCGCCGAGCAGTGATCTTCTCGGTTCGCGCGGGCGGTTCCCAGTGGGCGTCCAGGTACTTCGCAGTCCGCGCTGATAGATAAATGGGCGATGCGCCAGCACGTTGTTCAGATCTCGTTGATCCACGGCTGGTTCCCAATTGCTGTGCAATTCATCGCGCTACTTCTGCTGGGGGTCGGAGTCGGCTGGCGTACACCCAAATGGCGACGCCGGTCACTGCCGGCCCTTGGCGTTGCGGCAGTGGCGCTGGCGAGCATCTCGCACTGGTACATCGACTCGATCGGGGTGGCCGGCAACTCCGGCCCACCCGCGCTGTGGTTCTGGATCGCCTCGACCGTGCTGTCGCTGGGTGTCGTCGTGGTGGGCTGGGGCGGTGCGCGCTGGTGGCGTCGCACCGCCTCGATGCTCGCGGTGGGCAGCTGCACCCTGGCGTGTGTGCTGACCGTCAACATGTGGGTCGGATACTTCCCCACGGTTCACGCGTTTTGGAATCAGCTCACCGACGCTCCGCTACCGGGTCAGATCGATCGGCTGACCGTGACGAAAATGCAGCTGACGCATACCAAGCCGGACAACGGGGTCCTGGTGTCGGTCGACATCGGTTCGGAGGCTTCGGGATTCGTCCACCGCGGTGAACTCGTCTACCTGCCACCGGCCTGGTTCGCCACCAGTCCGCCGCCACGGCTGCCCGCGGTGATGATGATCGGCTCACAGCTCAATACGCCCGCGGACTGGCTGCGGGCCGGCAGCATCCAGGGCATCGTGGACGGCTTCGCGGCGGCGCACGGCGGCAACGCGCCGGTGCTGGTGTTCGTCGACGCCACCGGATCGTTTGCCAACGACACGGAATGCGTGAACGGTGTCCGCGGCAACGCGGCCGATCACCTCATTAAAGATGTTGTTCCGTACATGATCTCGAACTTCGGGGTCCGACCCGACCGTGATGGGTGGGGCATCGTGGGCTGGTCGATGGGCGGCACCTGTGCGGTGGATCTGACCTTGATGCGTCCGGGCATGTTCCGGGCTTTCGTCGACATCGCCGGTGATCTACGGCCCAACTCCGGCGACAAGGCGCAAACGATCAGCAGGCTTTTCGGCGGCGACGCCGACGCTTGGACCGCCTACGATCCGCTCAGCATCATGGCCGCCCACGGTCCCTATTCCGACGTCAGAGCGTGGTTCGAAGTCCCCGACCCGCAACCGAACGGCAAGCCTCACGACCCCGCGGCCAACCCCGAGGGGCAGGACGTCGCCGCAACCACGCTGTGCGATGCGGCCCGGGCCCACGCGATCGCATGCTCGGTGCAGACCTCACCGGGCCGGCATGACTGGCCGTTCGCCGCGAGTGCCTTCGATCACGCCCTGCCGTGGCTGGCCGGGCAGTTGCACACTCCCGGCGTACCGGAAATCGCGTTGCCGCAGTCGGAGCTGGGCATGTCGATGCTTGCGCAGGGCACGCCGCACTAGAAAATCCTGCCGAGCAGACGCAAAACTGCTCAACTTTGTTGGAAAAAGGGCAGTTTTGCGTCTGCTCGCGAGAAAAGGTGCGGCGCGAGAGAAAGTGCGGCGCGAGAAAAGGTGCGGCGCGAGACTACCGCCCGCGGGCGGGTTGGGACGCGGTGGACGCCGACGACGACGGCACGGTGCTCGGGCGCTCGATGATGGTCGAATTCTTCGCGCCGACACGGTAACTCGCGCCGCGGTGCTCCTCGGCCAGCCGGTCGCCCCTGCCGAGCAGCTTGTGGCGCAGGGTGCCGGGGGTGTACTCGGCCTGGTATGCGCCGCGTCCGGTGAGCACCGGCACGACGTGGTCGACGAAGTCGGCGAAGGATCCCGGCGTGATCGCGTAGGCCAGGTTGAAGCCGTCGACGTCGGTCTCCTCGACCCACTCCTGCAGAATGTCGGCGACCGTCTCGCCCGACCCGACGATGCGCGGGCCCATGCCGCCGATCTTGCCCCACTCGGCGATGTCGCGGACCGCCCACTCTCCGCCGTCTGGGTCGGCGGACTGGAATGCCTTGACCGCGGACAGGATTGCGTTGGAGTCGACGTTGCCGACGGGTTCGTCGAGGCCGTAGCGGGCCAGGTCCACACCCATCCAGCCGGACATGAACACCAGCGCACCCTCGGGGTCGCCGTAGGACAGGTACTCGGCGAGCTTGGCCGCGGCCTCCTCGTCGGTGGCGGCGGTGATGATCGTCGACAGATTGAAGATCTTCACGCCGTAGGGGTCGCGGCCTGCGATCTCCAGCTCGCGGCGGATCGTCGTGACGGTCTCGCGCAGAAGAGCTTTGGTGGGGGCGGCGGTGAAGATCGCCTCGGCGTTCTCGGCGGCGAAGCGCACACCGCGCGGTGACGAGCCGGCCTGGTAGATGACCGGTGTGCGCTGCGGTGACGGCTCGGACAGGTGGATGCCCGGAACGCTGAAATGCGTTCCGTCATGGCCGATGTGGTGCACCTTGTCCGGTTCGGTGAACACGCCGCGGGCGCGGTCGCGCACCACCGCGTCGTCCTCCCACGAGCCCTCCCACAGCTTGTAGAGCACCTCGAGGTACTCGTCGGCGTGGTCGTAGCGCGCGTCGTGGGCGGGCTGGTCGGTCTGGCCCATGTTGCGGGCCGCGGCGGGCAGATAGCCGGTGACGATGTTCCAGCCGATGCGGCCGTTGGTCAGATGGTCGAGCGTCGACATGCGGCGCGCGAACGGATAGGGGTGCTCGAAACCGGTTCCGGTGGTGATGCCGAAGCCCAGATGCTCGGTGACCAGCGCCATGCCCGACACCAGCAGCATCGGGTCGTTGACCGGAACCTGTGCGGCGTGACGGATCGCGGCCTCGTCGCTGCCGCCGTACACGTCATAGGTACCGAGCACGTCGGCGATGAACAGGCCGTCGAATCGGCCGCGCTCCAACAACTTTGCCAATTCGGTCCAGTACGTGAGGTCTTTGTAGCGCCAGGACTGGTCCTCGGGATGCCGCCACAGGCCGGGGGATTGGTGGGCGACACAGTTCATGTCGAAGGCATTGAAGCGAATCACACGAGTCACCGCACGAGACTGCCGGTGCGCGTTTGCCGCGTCACGGGTTGTGCTCACCGCGATTGTTACCCGTGACGCGAAAGGCAGCCGGCCACAAGGCCGGCTGCCTTTCGCGGCGAAGAAAATCAGCTACGCAGCGACGAGGTGTCGATCACGAAGCGGTAGCGCACATCGCTGGCGAGGACCCGCTCGTAGGCCTCGTTGATGTACTCGGGGGCGATCACCTCGATCTCCGGCAGGGCATCGTGCTCGGCGCAGAAGTCGAGCATCTCCTGGGTCTCGGGAATGCCGCCGATCATCGAACCCGAAATGCTGCGCCGCATCCCGGCCAGCGGGAACGGCGGAACCTCCATGGCGAACTCGGGCATGCCGAGTTCGACCAGGGTGCCGTCGACCTTGAGCAGGCCCAGGTAGGCACCGAGGTCGAGGTTTGCCGACACGGTGTTGAGGATCAGATCGAACGAGTTGGCGAGCTTGGTGAACGTCTCCGGATCGGACGTCGCGTGGTAGCCGGTGGCGCCAAGGCGCAGACCGTCTTCCATCTTCTTCAGCGACTGGCTCAGCACGGTGACCTCGGCGCCCATCGCCTTGGCGAGCTTGACGGCCATGTGGCCGAGTCCACCGAGGCCGATCACGGCGACCTTCTTGCCCGGCCCGGCATTCCAGTGCCGCAGCGGGGAGTAGGTGGTGATACCCGCGCACAGCAGGGGAGCGGCCGCGTCGAGCGGGACGCTGTCGGGGATGCGCAACACGTAGTTCTCGTCGACCACGATCGCGCCGCTGTAGCCGCCGTGGGTCGGGGTGCCGTCGCGGTCGATCGCGTTGTAGGTGCCGATCATGCCGCTGCCGGTGCAGTACTGCTCCAGACCGGCCTTGCAGTTGTCGCACTCACGACACGAGTACACGAAGCACCCGACACCCACGCGGTCGCCGACCTTGTACTTGGTGACCTCGGAGCCCACCTCGGTGACCACACCGGCGATCTCGTGGCCGGGCACGACGGGGTAGTTCGGGGTGCCCCATTCGCCCTTGACCGTATGGATGTCGGAGTGACAGATGCCGGCGAAGTGGATGTCGAACGCCACATCGTGCGGACCGACTTCGCGGCGGGTGATGGTCGTCTTGGTCAGTGGCTCGGTCGCCGAGTTGGCGGCATACGCGGAAACGGTACTCATCACAGACCTCTTATCGTCGATTCTTCATTGCTGCTGAGGACGTTAGTCCAGTTCACGGGTATCTGCCGCGCTGAGCAGATGGTCAGTGCCATGCGGCGGCCCGACACTGTGCAACCGAGGAACTCGGCGCGGTAATCCCGGTATCGACTGTGACAACCGTCCCTGACAGCATCCCGAGAGGTCGCTGGGAGTTGGCGCCTCAGATGCCGGGTGCGCGGATCGACCCGTTGAACGAGACGCGCTCGTAGCTGACCAACCCGGCCTTCGAGTACGGGTCGGCGTCGATGATCGACTGCGCGTCTTCGACGCTGATGTCTCCGGTGATCAGCACACCGCCGGTCTGCGATTCCTGGCGACCGGCGAGCAGGATCCGCCCGGCGGCGGCCTCGTCGTTGAGCCACGCCACGTGGGCGGGCCGGGTCTGGTCGACGACGTCGAGGGGCTTCAGGTACGTGAGGGTGAGGACGTGGAACACCCTGTGAGCCTAGTTGATCGGCGCGTTGACCCAGCGCAGGTCGTCGAGGATCCCGCGCGCGGCAACGATGTTCTGCCCCGTCTGCCACACCTCGTTGTTGACGATGAACACGCGGTTGTCGCGGTTCGCCGACAGCTTGCGCCACGCGTCGCCCTTGAGCACCGCATCGGCCTTGTCCCTGGCGGCCGGTGAGGCGAACGACACATAGACGATGTCGGCGTCGGCGATCGAGAAGTCGTCGCTGTCGGCCGCGAGCTCCTCATAGGGTTTGTCGGTAAACCGTTGTGCGGCAGGGCGATCCAGTCCGACGGCCGCGAGCACACTGCCGGGGAAGTTATCGGCGCCGAAGACCCGCACGGTGTTCTCGGTCAACTGCACCACCGACGCCTGGAAGTGGGCCGCGTCGTTGTCCGCACCGGTCCTGCGCGCCGCGTCCTCGAAGCCGGCGATCAGGTCGTCGGCCGCGCCGGCGCGCCCGGTCGCGGCGCCGACGGCGCGCAACGTGTCGCGCCATGCCGCGCCCGGCGCGCCGGTGAAGACCGTCGGCGCGATCGCCGACAGATCGCCGAACACGCCGGGGTGAGTGCGGCCGAACCGAGGATCAGGTCCGGGTTCGCGGCCCTGATCGCCTCGAGATCGGGTGCGTTGCGCTGGCCGGCGGGCGGCACGTCGTGCACGACGGTGCCCAGATACGACGGCTGCTCGCGCGAACCCTCGGGCAGGGCGGCCGCGACGATGCGGGACTGCAGGCCCAGCGCGCACAGCGCGTCGAGTTGGTCACCGGACAGCACGACGATGCGCTGGGGGTCACCGGCGACCTCGGTCGTCTCGGCGATGTCGGAACCCTGCGCGGTCGCATTGCGGACGCGCCGCGGCGCGGGATCGGCCGCGACCGGGTCGGCCGCGCAGGATTCGTCGGGTCGACGCTGGTTGCCGAGGACACCCGCGTCGGCGATCTTGGTCACGCTGGTGGTCATCGAGGGCTGCGTCACGGGCTGTTCGCCGGAGGTACCGCACCCACTGATCAGTGCCGCGGCCGCGGCGACCAGCGCGGTGCCCACCAGCGGTCGGAAGGTCAGCACCGGGCGACGGTAACATTGCGTGACTTTCCGCGCCGTCGCGGCCGCCGGGTCCCCACCGCCTGTGCGTTTCCTGCAGGTCAGGGCGGTGGTCGAGACACCGCACTCCGGGGTCACACGCCGAATACGACGGTTTGTAGGACCCAGGGGCGTGCGCGGCGCGGAGAGCGCTAGGATTTATTCGAATAAGCGGGTAATCCCGACGATCTTTGGAGGACCTCTTGGTAGCCGAAGCGCCCCCAATCGGAGAACTCGAGGCACGTCGTCCGTTTCCGGAACGTATGGGCCCCAAGGGGAACTTGATCTACAAGCTCGTCACGACGACCGATCACAAGCTGATCGGCATCATGTACTGCGTCGCGTGCTTCGCCTTCTTCCTCATCGGCGGCCTGATGGCGCTGTTCATGCGTACCGAACTCGCGATGCCAGGCTTGCAGTTCCTGTCCAACGAGCAGTTCAACCAGCTGTTCACCATGCACGGCACGGTCATGCTGCTGTTCTACGCGACCCCGATCGTGTTCGGTTTCGCCAACCTGGTGCTGCCGTTGCAGATCGGCGCGCCGGACGTGGCGTTCCCGCGTCTGAACGCGTTGTCCTTCTGGTTGTTCCTGTTCGGCGCGTTGATCGCGATCGCCGGCTTCATCACCCCCGGCGGGGCCGCGGACTTCGGCTGGACCGCGTACTCGCCGCTGACCGACGCCATCCACTCGCCCGGCGCCGGTGGTGACCTGTGGATCATGGGCCTGGCCGTCGGTGGTCTCGGCACCATCCTCGGTGGCGTGAACATGATCACCACCGTGGTGTGCATGCGCGCCCCGGGTATGACCATGTTCCGGATGCCGATCTTCACCTGGAACATCCTGGTGACCTCGATCCTGGTGCTGATCGCCTTCCCGATCCTGACCGCCGCGCTGTTCGGCCTGGCCGCCGACCGCCACCTCGGTGCGCACATCTACGACCCGGCCAACGGCGGTGTGCTGTTGTGGCAGCACCTGTTCTGGTTCTTCGGCCACCCTGAGGTGTACATCATCGCGCTGCCGTTCTTCGGCATCGTCTCGGAGATCTTCCCGGTGTTCAGCCGCAAGCCGATCTTCGGTTACACCACGCTGATCTACGCCACGCTGGCCATCGCGGCCCTGTCGGTCGCCGTGTGGGCGCACCACATGTACGCCACGGGTGCGGTGCTGCTGCCGTTCTTCTCGTTCATGACGTTCCTGATCGCGGTGCCGACCGGTATCAAGTTCTTCAACTGGATCGGCACGATGTGGAAGGGGCAGTTGACGTTCGAGTCGCCGATGCTGTTCTCGGTCGGCTTCCTCATCACCTTCCTGCTGGGTGGCCTGTCCGGCGTGCTGCTGGCCAGCCCGCCGCTGGACTTCCACGTCACCGACAGCTACTTCGTCATCGCGCACTTCCACTACGTGCTGTTCGGCACCATCGTGTTCGCCACCTACGCGGGCATCTACTTCTGGTTCCCGAAGATGACGGGCCGCCTGCTCGACGAGCGCCTGGGCAAGCTGCACTTCTGGCTGACGTTCATCGGCTTCCACACCACGTTCCTGGTGCAGCACTGGGTCGGCGACGAGGGCATGCCGCGTCGTTACGCCGACTACCTGCCCAGCGACGGCTTCACGACGCTGAACGTGGTCTCCACGATCGGTGCCTTCATCCTGGGCGTCTCGATGCTGCCGTTCGTGTGGAACGTGTTCAAGAGCTGGCGGTACGGCGAGCCCGTCACGGTCGACGATCCGTGGGGCTACGGCAACTCGCTGGAGTGGGCCACCAGCTGCCCGCCGCCGCGGCACAACTTCACCGAGCTGCCCCGCATCCGGTCGGAGCGTCCGGCGTTCGAGCTGCACTACCCGCACATGGTCGAGCGGATGCGGGCCGAGGCCCACGTGGGCCGCGCCCACCATCCCGAGCTCGAAACCGCGGACAAGTCCAGCTGACCTCCCGCGCATCTGGGTGAACAACGCGAAGGTGACATGTAGATGAGCTCACGTGAGCGCTCATCGCTACTGATCACCGTCACCGGCGTCGACCAGCCGGGCGTCACCTCGGCACTGTTCGAGGTGCTGTCCCGGCACAAGGTCGAGCTGCGCAACGTCGAGCAGGTCGTCATCCGCCGCCGGCTCACGCTGGGGGTGCTGGTGGCGGCGCCGGCCGAGGTCGCCGCGAGTGACACGCTGCGACGTGACGTCGAGGCCGCCATCCACGGCGTGGGTCTCGACGTCACGATCGAGCGCAGCGACGACCTGCCGGTGATGCGCGAACCGTCCACCCACACCATCGTGGTGCTGGGGCGTCCGATCACCGCGGAGGCGTTCTCGGTGGTCGCCCGCGCGGTCGCCGAACTCGGTGTCAACATCGACTTCATCCGCGGCGTCTCCGACTATCCGGTGACCGGGCTGGAGTTGCGCGTTTCGGTGCCCTCGGGTGCGGCCTACGGTCAGCTGCAGCAGGCGTTGGCGCAGGTCGCCGCCACCGAGGGCGTCGACATCGCGCTGGAGGACTACACCCTGAACCGGCGGGCCAAGCGGCTCATCGTGTTCGACGTCGACTCGACCCTCATCCAGGGCGAGGTCATCGAGATGCTGGCCGAGCACGCCGGTGCCGCGGCCGCGGTCGCCGAGGTGACCGAGGCCGCGATGCGCGGTGAACTCGATTTCGCCGAGTCACTGCACCGGCGGGTGGCCACACTGGCGGGTCTGCCCGCCTCGGTGCTCGACGAGGTCGCCGATCAGGTGGAGCTCACGCCGGGCGCGCGCACCACGATCCGCACCCTGCGCAGGCTCGGTTACTACTGCGGTGTGGTGTCCGGTGGGTTCCGCCAGGTCATCGAACCGCTGGCGCACGAACTCATGCTCGACTACGTCGCGGCCAACGAGCTGGAGATCGTCGACGGCAAGCTCACCGGGCGGGTGATCGGAGACGTCGTCGACCGGCCGGGAAAGGCCAAGGCGCTGCGGGACTTCGCGCAGCAGGTCGGGGTTCCGCTGGAGCAGACCGTCGCCGTGGGCGACGGCGCCAACGACATCGACATGCTGTCGGCGGCCGGGCTGGGCGTGGCGTTCAACGCCAAGCCGGCGCTGCGCGAGGTCGCCGACGCCTCACTGAGCCATCCGTACCTGGACACCGTGCTGTTCATCCTCGGCATCACCCGCGGTGAGATCGAGGCGGCCGACGCCATCGACGGTGTCGTGCGGCGCGTCGAGATCCTCGACGATTAGCCAGGATTCGCCGAATCCCCGCTGACGGTGTTTGCCGGCGCGGCGGACACCGGGACACCGGCGGGTGTGCGTCGGGATGGTGCCGTAGGGTAGGGCCCGTGATGACGGTGAAGCATGCGGTCGTGATCGGCGCCTTCGCAGTCGCGGCGGTCGCCGGACAACTGGCGGTCGCGGCTCCTGCCGAAGCCAAGCGTTGCCCGTCGGGCACCGTGCAGACCAAGTTCGACGGGGTGTGCGTCAGCGGCTCGTCCGGCGGCGGTGCCGTGGCGCCTCCGGTGATGGCGCCCAGCGCGGGCGGCCCGGCGATCTCGAACCTGCCCGGCCAGGTGCCGAGCGTCAACGGCATCCCGTGCACGATCGAGCACTACGGCACGTGCCTTGCGATGACCCAGCCATGACTCAGCCGTGACGGGCTCTGGATCTCAGACCACCAACGCCTGACTCTGCGGCCCGATCGTGCCCGTGATGCTGTGCCAGGCCCGGGCCAGCAGTTCGACGGCCTCTGCGAGTTGAGGTTCCGGCAGGGCGTAGGGCACCCGGATGAACCTCTCCAACGTGCCGTCCACCCCGAACCGCGGGCCCGCGGGCAGGTCGACGCCCATCCGTGAGGCCGAGGCTGCCAGCGCCGTGCTCATCGGGGCGGGCAACCGCACCCACAACGACATGCCGCCGCGACCCGGCCCCGGCTGCCAGTCGGGCAGGTGCTCGGCCAGCAGCGACACCAGATACTGCCTGCGGGTGCGCAGCAGTTCGCGGCGCTCGGGCAGGACCTGATCGCGCATCGCCATGAGCCGCGCGGCCGCGAGTTGTTCGAGGACCGGTGTACCGAGATCGACCGACGGGCGGATCGCGGCGATCGTCGCCAGCGTGCTGCGGTCGGCGCGGATCCAGCCCACGCGCAGGCCGCCCCAGAACGACTTCGACATCGAACCGATGGTCAACACCAGATCGTGCCTGCCCACCGACGCGGCCAGGGGTTCCGGCGGCGCGTCGTCGACCCACATGTCGGCGATCGACTCGTCGATGATGGTGCGCGTGCGGGTGTCGGAGATGATGTGGCCCAACCGTTTCCGCTCGGCCGGGGTCATCGTGAAGCCCGTCGGGTTGTGGTTGTCGGGGATGAAATAGGCCAGGCTCGGCGCGAGTTGACGGACCGCGGCGTGCACGGCATCGAGTTCCCAGCCGTCGTCGGTGAGCGCGACCGGCACCGCGCGGGCTCCCGCGGTCGAAATGGCCGAGAGGGCACCGTGATACGTGGGCTGCTCGACCAGCACCCGGTCGCCGGGCTGGGTGTGGGTGGCCAGGATGAGCCCGATCGCGTGCTGTGCGCCGCTGGTCACCATGATCTGTGACGGATCGGTGGAAAGCCCACGCTCGCAGTATCTTTCGGCGATGGCTTCACGCAGCGGCGCGACACCGGTCAGTTCGTGGCCCGGCCCGTGCAGATACGCGGCGACGTCCCTGCCGGCCTCGGCGAACGCGTCGAGCACCGCGGTGCCGGGCGCGGACAGCGCGGCCGAGGCGAGGTTGACCGACGGCGGGGCGGCCTCGACGCGCACCTCGGGACGCGCGGGCAACGCCGTGGTGCTGCGGGCACCCCGGCGGGCGTGCAGGTAGCCGTCCTCGCGCAGTTGGGCGAAGGCCGCGGTGACGGTGGTGCGCGACACCCGCAGCGCATCGGCCAGCGCGCGCTCGCTGGGCAGACGCGACCCGACCGGCAGGCGACCGTCGACGATGAGCAGGCGGATGGCATCGGCCAACCCGAGATATGCCGGTCCAGTTTGACTGGATGTACGCCAGTTGCCGAGTTCGCGCGCCAAAAGGTCCACATCGAGCGACCGGGCGACCATTGCGCTGCTCATAATGAGGCCAGTATTCGCCAACTGGCTATTGATGGGCAAGCCAGATCTCAAGATCATTGGTTCATGCGAAGGAATTGGCTCTCTCGACTGGCGGTCAAGTACCGCCGCGCCTACGAACCGCACAACCGCCCGGGCACCCACGACGTGGACGCCCGCCGGGTGAGCAGCGAACTCGACGCGATCCGCGCCCGATTCCCCGATCACGCGTGAGGGCCGCCTTCACGCGCGGTGCGCTGCTGCTTGTCGGACTGATCGGATACGGCACGTCGATGGCCATGATGGTCCGGGCCGGTCTCGGCCTGGACCCGTGGGATGTGTTCCACCAGGGCCTGACCCGTCACACGCCGATGACCATCGGCATGGCGTCGGCCGTGGTGGGTGTCGTGGTGCTGCTGGCCTGGATCCCGCTGCGCAACCGGCCCGGCATCGGCACGGTGGCCAACGTGATCGTCATCGCGGTGACCGTCGACGCGGTGCTCGCGGTGCTGCCCGCACCGGCGGCGATGCCGATCCGCATCGTGATGATGGTGGGTGCTGTGGTGCTCAACGCGATCAGCACGGTGCTCTACATCGGCGCAGGCCTGGGGCCGGGGCCGCGCGACGGTCTGATGACGGGCCTCGTCGCGCGCACCGGATTGTCGGTGCGACTGGTCCGCACGTGTATCGAGGCGACCGTGCTGGCCGCCGGCTGGATCATGGGCGGCACCGTCGGCGCCGGAACGGTCCTGTATGCCTTCGGAATCGGACCGCTGGTGCAGCTTTTCCTCAAACTCACGCCGCGCCGCCTCCTGTTCCACGATTTCGGCGCGCCCGGGCGTAACCGGGTCGGTGCCGAGGACATCACCGGGGGCATCACTACGATGAGCGAGTGCCCACCACCGGAGAAGACGCAGTCGACGGAAACGACAACCCAGACCTGCTGATCGACTTCGCGAGGGTGACCTTGCGCCGCGGGGGCAACACCCTCGTCGGGCCCGTCACGTGGGCCGTCGAACTCGACGAACGCTGGGTCGTGATCGGACCCAACGGTGCGGGCAAGACGTCGCTGCTGCGCATCGCGGCCGCGACCGAACACCCGTCGTCGGGCACTGCCTACGTGCTGGGCGAGCGGCTGGGCCGCACCGACATGGCCGAGCTGCGCTCACGCGTCGGACTGAGCAGCTCGGCTCTGTCGCAACGGATTCCCGACGACGAGGTGGTCCGCGACCTGGTGGTGTCGGCCGGCTACGCGGTGCTGGGCCGCTGGCGCGAGAAGTACGAGGACGTCGACTACGAGCAGGCCGTCGACATGCTCGAGAGTGTTGGCGCCGAGCACCTCGCCGAACGCCGCTACGGCACGCTGTCCGAGGGTGAGCGCAAGCGTGTCCTGATCGCCCGGTCGCTGATGACGGATCCAGAACTCCTGCTGCTCGACGAACCCGCGGCCGGGCTGGACCTCGGCGGCCGCGAAGACCTCGTCGCACGCCTCACCGACCTCGCTGCCGACCCCGATGCACCGGCCATGGTGCTCGTGACGCACCATGTCGAGGAGATCCCGGTCGGGTTCAGCCACGGCATGATCCTGTCCGAGGGCAAGGTGGTGGCCTCCGGTCTGCTCACCGATGTCCTGACGGCCGAGAATCTGTCCAAGGCATTCGGGCAGGCCATCGCCCTCGAGGTGATCGACGGACGGTACTTCGCGCGCCGGGTCAGGAGCCGGGCCGCGCACAGGAGGCGCAATGACTGACGACCCGCTGGTGCCGCGGCCCGCGGCGACGGTGATGTTGATCCGTGACGTGCACCGGGACGGGCACACGGATCTCGAGGTGTTCCTGATGCGCAGGCACGCCGCGATGGAGTTCGTCGCCGGGGTGATGGTGTTCCCGGGAGGCGGCGTCGACGACCGCGACCGCAACGCCGAGATCGCATGGTTCGGCCCCGAGCCGGCCTGGTGGGCCCGGCGACTGAATGTCGACGAGGGACTGGCCGAGGCGCTCGTGTGCGCCGCGGCACGCGAGACGTTCGAGGAGTCCGGTGTGCTGTTCGCCGGCCCGCAGAACGGGTCCGGTGACCCCGGCATCGTCGCCGATGCGTCGGTGTACGGCGATGCGCGCGCGGCCCTGGCCAACCACTCGCTGTCGTTCGCCGACTTCCTGCGTGACGAGAAGCTGGTGCTGCGCGCCGACCTGCTGCGGCCATGGGCCAACTGGGTGACGCCGAAGGAGGAGCGCACCCGTCGCTACGACACCTATTTCTTCGTCGCGGCCCTGCCGGAGGGGCAGCGCGCCGACGGCGAGAACACCGAGACCGACCGGGCGTTCTGGTGCACGCCCCAGGCCGGGCTCGACGACTTCGAGGCCGGCCACACCTTCCTGCTGCCCCCCACGTGGACCCAGCTCGACTCGCTCAACGGCCACACGGTCGCCGAGGTGCTGGCCGTGGAACGCATGATCGTGACCATCGAACCGAGCCTGTCGACCGAGGGCAACAACTGGGAGATCGAGTACTTCGACAGCGAGCGCTACAACGCCGCCCGCAACCATCGATCGCCGGGCCGATGAACGAGTTCGTCAAGGTGATCCTCGGTTCCGCCCCCGAGCAGACCGGGGTGGCGACCCTGCTGCTGTCGCGGCCGCCGACGAACGCGTTGACCCGGCAGATGTACCGCGAGATCTCCATCGCCGCGAACGAACTCGCCGAACGCGCCGACGTGGCCGCGGTGATCCTCTACGGCGGCCACGAGATCTTCTGCGCGGGCGACGACGTTCCCGAACTGCGCACCCTCGACGCCGAGGAGACCGCGGCGGCCGACCACGCGCTGCAGCGCTGCATCGAGGCGGTGGCCGGGATCCCCAAACCCACGGTGGCGGCCGTCACCGGCTACGCACTGGGCAGCGGGATGAACCTGGCGCTGGCGGCGGACTGGCGGGTGAGCGGCGACAACGCCAAATTCGGTGCCACCGAGATCCTGGCGGGGCTCGCACCCCGCGGCGGCGGAGGAATCCGGCTCGCGGGCACGATCGGCGAGAGCAGGGCCAAGGAACTCGTGTACAGCGGGCGGTTCGTGGGCGCCGAGGAGGCTCTCGCACTCGGCCTGGTCGACGAGATGGTCGCCCCCGACCACGTCTACGACGCCGCGTTGGCGTGGACGCGCCGCTTTGCCGAGCATCCGGTCGACGTTCTGGCCGCTGCGAAGGCCGCCGTCACCCGGTCGGGCAACAGGTCGGTCGGCCGCCCGACCGATCGGATGGTGGACCGGCCCTGACCCCGACGCCGGAGCGGCCATTAGGCTGCCCTTCATGACGGAAATCAGGGACGCCGCCGACCCGGCTCCGAACCCGCACGCGACGGCCGAGGAGGTCGAGGCCGCGATGCGCGACACCAAGCTGGCCCAGGTCCTCTACCACGACTGGGAGGCCGAGACCTACGACGAGAAGTGGTCGATCTCCTACGACCAGCGCTGCATCGACTACGCGCGCGGCCGGTTCGACGCGATCGTGCCCGAGGAAGAGCAGCGCAAGCTGCCCTATGACCGTGCTCTCGAACTGGGTTGCGGCACCGGCTTCTTCCTGCTCAACCTCATCCAGTCCGGCGTGGCGCGGCGCGGCTCGGTGACCGACCTGTCACCGGGCATGGTCAAGGTGGCCACCCGCAACGGCCGGTCACTGGGCCTGGACATCGACGGCCGCGTCGCCGACGCCGAAGGCATTCCCTACGAGGACAACACGTTCGACCTCGTCGTCGGGCACGCCGTGCTGCACCACATCCCCGACGTCGAGCTGTCGCTGCGTGAGGTCGTGCGCATCCTCAAGCCGGGCGGCCGGTTCGTGTTCGCCGGTGAACCCACCACGGTCGGCAACCGGTACGCCCGCGAGCTGTCCACCCTGACCTGGCACGCCACCACCAACCTGACCAAGCTGCCGTTCTTGAGCGGCTGGCGGCGGCCTCAGGAGGAACTCGACGAATCCTCACGTGCGGCCGCCCTCGAGGCCGTGGTGGACCTGCACACATTCGATCCGGCGGACCTGGAGCGCATGGCCACCAACGCCGGCGCGGTCGAGGTACGCACCGCCAGCGAAGAGTTCACCGCCGCGATGCTGGGCTGGCCGGTCCGCACGTTCGAGGCCGCGGTGCCTGCCGGTCGGCTGGGTTGGGGCTGGGCAAAGTTCGCGTTCAACAGCTGGACGACGCTGAGCTGGGTGGACGCCAACGTCTGGCGCAAGGTCGTGCCGAAGGGCTGGTTCTACAACGTCATGGTCACCGGGGTCAAACCGTCCTGAGCGGCGGGGTGACCTTCACGGTCGACGACGTCGCGTATCTGCGCTCGGAGGCCGGCAGGCAGGCGCTCGCCGAGGCCGGGGGACTGGCCCTCTCGGGCGCCCGTCTGATCAACGACATCGCAACGCTGCGAACGATTTTCGGTGATCGGGCGGCGGTGCTCGCCGAGACGGTGCAGCTGCGGCGGCGGGCGGCGACCAAGTTCGCCGACCCGTCGGGCTGGCTGTTCACCGACGAAGCGCTGCAGCAGGCCACCGCCGCTGCGGTGGCCGTGCACCGGGCCGAACGCCTGGCCGGTGCGCGGGTGCACGACGCCACCTGCTCGATCGGCAGTGAGCTTGCGGCGCTCAAGGATTCGGCCGCGCTGGTGCTCGGCAGCGATCTCGACCCGGTGCGGGTGGCGATGGCGGCGGGCAACGTACCCGACGTCGAGGTGTGCCGTGCCGACGCGCTGCGGCCCATCACCCGCGACGCTGTCGTCATCCTGGACCCCGCCCGCCGTCAGGGCGGCAGGCGCCGATTCGATCCGCGGGCCTACACCCCGGCGCTGGACGCCGTGTTCGACGTGTATCGGGACCGCGACTTCGTCGTGAAGTGCGCTCCCGGAATCGATTTCGCCGAGGCCGAACGGATGGGATTCGCCGGTGAGATCGAGGTGACCTCGGTGGGCGGGGGAGTGCGGGAGGCGTGCCTGTGGTCGGCCGGACTCGCCGGTGACGGCGTGCGCAGGCGGGCCACGATGCTCGACCGCGGCGAGCAGATCACCGACGCCGAACCCGACGACTGCGTTGTCGCACCGGCCGGGCACTGGATCGTCGACCCGGACGGAGCCGTCGTGCGGGCCGGCCTGGTGCGTCATTACGCGGCCCGGCACGGGTTGTGGCAACTCGACCCCGACATCGCCTACCTGTCCGGTGATCGGCTGCCCGAGGGAATCCGCGGTTTCGAGGTGCTCGAGGAACTCGGCTACCACGAACGGCGTTTGCGGGCGGCACTTGCGGCGCGGTCAGCCGGTGCGGTAGAGATACTCGTCCGCGGGGTCAATGTGGATCCCGACGTACTGCGAACGCGGTTACGGCTGCGCGGATCCGAGCAGCTCACGGTGGTCATCACGCGGCTGGGATCGGGACAGGCGAGCCGGGCGACGGCTTACATTTGCCGTCCCACGCGATAACCCGCCAGTACGCTTGAATCGAAATGCCGGCGCGGTCGGCGTTTGGTTGATCGCCCGGGAGGACGACTGACGATGCGAATTTCCACTGTGTTGGGGGTGTTGGCGGCCGGCGTGCTGATCGGTGGGGTGACCGCGCCGCAGGCAGCCGCCCAGTCCACATGCGGCGAGCTCGGCGGCACCGTCGACGCCGATCAGGTGTGCCAGGTGCACACCGCCAACGCGACCTACACCCTGGACTACACCTTCTCGACCACCTACCCCGACCAGCAGGCCGTGATCGGATACCTGAGCCAGACCCGCGACGGGTTCATCAACGTCTCGGACATGCCGGGCTCGCGTGATCAGCCGTACGTTCTGGACGCCAGGGGAACCTCATACTCCTCCGGCGTGCCGCCGCACACCCAGAGCCTGGTGCTCGAGGTGTTCCAGGACGTCGGCGGCGCTCAACCCGAGACCTGGTACAAGGCCTTCAACTACGACCTGGTGAAGCGGGCGCCCATCACCTTCGACACCTTGTTCAAGCCCGGCAGCAGGCCGCTGGACGTGATCTTCCCGATCGTGCAACGGCAACTGGAGATGCAGTCGGGGATCGTCCACTCGATATCGCAGTCCGCGGGCACAGATCCCACGCACTACCAGAACTTCGCCCTCACCGACGATTCGGTGATCTTCTTCTTCGACCGCGGCGCGTTGGTGGCCGATTCGGCCGGAGCGCTGCAGGCCGAGGTGCCGCGGTCAGCGGTGGCGCCCCTGCTGGCATAGCCGCCGAGGCACCACCGCCGATAAGCCTGCCGATCAGCCGGTCACGCGGATGTCGTGGTCCGCTCGTGCTCGCCCGAGGGTTTGTAGGTTTCCCAGAACGTCGCACCCACGACGCCTAGTTCGATCGGGTCGTAGACGGGGTCGATACCCGCCTTCTGCTGCTTCTCGTAGTCCCGCAGGGCCGCGAGCGCGGGCCGTTGCAGGATGAAGATGCCCAGGATGTTGAGCCAGGCCATCAATCCGACGCCGATGTCGCCGAGCGTCCAGGCGTCCGTCGCCGTCGAGATCGCACCGGTCACCACCGACACCAGGATCAGGGCCTGCAGCAGGATCGTGGCGTTGGAACCGACCGTGCCGCGGATCATCGGGACCGGGATGGTCGCCGACTTCCCCAGCAGGAAGCGCAGGTTCGTCTCGGCCATGTAGTAGTACGCCACGATCGTGGTGAACGCGAAGAACGCCAGCGACACCGCGACGAACGACGCCCCGGCACCGCTCCACAGCGTGTCGAAACCGACCTGTGCGAACGCCGGCCCCACCTCGACGTCGGACGGCAACGTGCCGCCCTCGGCCAGCACCGCGCCGGTCTCGCTCTCGCCTTCGAACACCCGGTAGGCGCCCGTGGACAGGATCAGGAAGCCGGTGGCCGAGCAGACGAACAGGGTGTCGACGTACACCGCGAACGCCTGCACCAGACCCTGCTTGGCGGGATGGGTGACCTCGGCCGCGGCGGCGGCGTGCGGACCCGTGCCCTGGCCGGCCTCGTTGGAGTAGATGCCGCGCTTGACGCCCCACATCACGGCCGAGCCGATGATCGCGCCGAACGCCGAATCCAGACCGAATGCGCTCGCGAAGATCAGCCGCAGCACCTCGGGAACCGCACCGGCGTTCGCCACCACGATGATCAGGGCCAGCACGATGTAGACGATCGCCATGAACGGCACCACGATCGACGCGAAGGCCGCGATGCGCTTGACACCGCCGATGATCACGAAGGCGAGCACGATCACGATGCCGACGCCGACCCACCACGTGGAGAAACCCCACGCCGAGTGCATCGAAGCGGCCATCGAGTTCGACTGCACACTGGGCAGCAGCAGACCGCAGGCCAGCACCGTGACGGCCGCGAAGAGCAACCCGTACACCTTGAAGAAGCCCGCCGCGCGGGTGTGTGCGAGTGCGCGGCTGAAGTAGTAAGCGGGCCCGCCGCGGTACTCACCGGTCAGCTGGTCGCGGGTCTTGTAGATCTGGCCCAGCGTGCATTCCACGAACGACGTCGATGCGCCGAGGAACGCCACGGCCCACATCCAGAACATGGCGCCCGGACCGCCGAACGCGATCGCGGTGGCGACACCTGCGATGTTGCCGGTGCCGACGCGGCCTGCCAGCGACATGGTCAGCGCCTGGAACGACGAGACCCCAGACGGTGACTTCTCGCCTTTGAGCATCAGCCGGATCATCTCCGGGATCTGCCGCACCTGCAGAAACCTGGTGCGGATGCTGAAGTACACGCCCGCGGCGAGACACAGGTAGACGAGCGCGCTACTCCACACGTAGCTGTTGATGATGTCGAGAAATTCCGACACGGATGATTGCCTTCCCCCATATGAGTGCAGTATTGCCGCGCCGAATCCTCACATGAAACCGACCGCTTTCTGTGGAGAACGTGTCAATTCGCTGTAAATCTTCCGGTCAGGCGGGTGCAAAGCCATACACCTGCCCGTCGCTCGTCGCGGTGACCACGCGGCCGTCGTGGCCGATGGACACCCCGACGGGCCAGCCGGTGGCCTCGGGCAGCGGGTGGGTCTGCAGGGTGCGTCCGTCGCCGACGTCGAACACCAGCAGCGCCTGACCGTGGCCGCCCTCCCGGGCGACGGTGTACCCGACGTCTCCGGAACGGCTCGACGTGGACAGCGGGTCGACGTCGTCGCGGGTCCACACGACCTCGCCGTGGTCACCGGCATCGCGCACCGCGGTCAGCTTGGCGTCGGGCCCGCCGCCCGCCACGATCAGCCCGTCCGGCGACACCGAGGGCGGAGTCTGGGCGAGATAGTGCAACGGCACCGACCATTTGGCGGATCCGTCGGCGGAGTTCAGCGCCCACAGTTGTTCGTCGCGACCGCTGACGTAGATCGTCTTGCCGTCCGCCGACAGCACCGGGCTGGCCAACGGGCCGCGGCCGGCGGCGTCACTGGTCCACGCCTGCGTCAGCAACGGCTTCTGCCCGGGCCGGTAATTGAGGCCGACCAGCACCGGAGCTTCGGCTCCCGGCTGCCACAGGCTCAGCACCACGATGTTGGTGGCGGGGGAGAACGCGGGCGCCGCGGCCACCGGGCACCGCGACCGGGCCAGCTGGCAGTCCCCGAGACCGCGCTCGGAATCGGTCGGGTCGACGCCGGACACGAGATCCATCGGGGTGCCCTCGACGGTGCCGCGGTGGGAGTCGAACACCAGCACCTGACCCAGGTGCGTGACCACCAGCAGCTGACCGTGGGCCAGGATCCGCGGGGTGGTCGGCATCCCGATCACCGGCTTGCGCCAGCGGATCCACTGGGTGGGAGGAAAGGACAGCATCGCGCCGGGCTGGCCGACGTAGACGTTGTCGAAGCCGTCGAACAGCGGGCCCGACCAGCCGCCGCCCTGCACCAGGCGGGTGCACCAGCGTTGGCGGCCGTTGTTGTCGGCCTCCCACACCATCAGCGAGCATCCGCCCGCGCTCTGGGCGTTGACCGCGAGATACCCGGCCGAACCCAGCGCGACCTGAGCGCCGATGTCGCCCTTGGCCGAGCGGCTCCATTCCGGGCGCAGCGCCTGGGCGCCGGGTGAACTCTTGTAGCTGCTGTTGGCGGAGTCGGCGTACTGCGCGGACCAACCGTCGGACGGGTGGGCGTCGACCCAGGAATCGGTGTTCTCACAACCGGCGAGAAGGCCCGTGAGCAGCGCAGCCACCGTCAGCGCCAGGTATCGCCGGAACACGGTGTCCTTTCGTCGAGAAACCGGACGGGTCTTTGAGTTGTGGACCACGTGAGGGTAACCCGACGCCCTGGTAACCCTCGCGTAGGCTTTCCGGCCATGACGACGATGTGGGGCGCACCGATTCACAAGCGGTGGCGGGGGTCACGTCTGCGCGATCCGCGTCAAGCCGACTTCCTCACCATGGCGTCGCTCAAATGGGTCATCGCCAACCGGGCCTTCACACCCTGGTACCTGGTGCGGTACTGGCGCCTGCTCAAGTTCAAGCTGGCCAATCCGCACATCATCACCCGCGGCATGGTGTTCCTGGGCAAGGGCGTCGAGATCCAGTGCACGCCCGAACTCGCGCAGATGGAGATCGGCCGCTGGGTGCACATCGGTGACAAGAACACCATCCGCTGCCACGAGGGTTCGCTGCGCATCGGCGACAAGGTGGTGCTGGGCCGCGACAACGTCATCAACACCTATCTCGACATCGAGCTGGGAGATTCGGTGCTGATGGCCGACTGGTGCTACGTCTGCGACTTCGACCACAAGATGGACGACGTCAACGTCCCGATCAAGGATCAGGGCATCATCAAGGGCCCGGTGCGCATCGGACCGGACACCTGGATCGCGGCCAAGGTCACCGTCCTGCGCAACACCCTGATCGGTCGCGGATGCGTCTTGGGCGCGCACGCCGTGGTCAAGGGTGAGATCCCGGATTTCTCCATCGCGGTCGGCGCGCCCGCCAAGGTGGTCAAGAACCGCAAGCTCGCGTGGGAGACGTCGGCGGCCGAGCGTGCCGAACTCGCCGCCGCGCTCGCCGACATCGAACGCAAGAAGGCCGCGAGCAACTAGTTTTCCGGCGCGGCCCGGGCGCCGATGTTGCCAAATCGCGTCGGCGGATCAGATCGGCCAGCGCGTCGCATCCGGAAGCGGCCACGGTGAGCGCGCGGTGCCGCGGAATGACTCGATCCCGGTCGAGTCAATTCGCGTTGAGACGGGTATACCGGCTCAGGTCCACCTGCGTACGGACCACCGCTCGCACTCACCGGGGGAGGATGGCAGTGACTGCATCGAGAGTGGCGCGTGGCCGCTGACCGGGAGGCGGTGACCCGCAAGCAGCGGCACATCGACGTCTGCCTCAACGAGGCCGTCGACCACCAGAGCGTGTCCACCGGACTCGAACGGTACCGGCTGCCGTACCACGCGCTGACCCAGACCAACCTGACCGAGATCGACCTGACCACGCGGTTCCTCGGCGTGCAGCTGCGCGCTCCCGTGTTGATCGGGGCGATGACCGGTGGGGCCGAGCTGTCCGGCACGATCAACCGCAACCTGGCCGCGGCCGCCCAGAAACTCGGTGTCGGGATGATGCTCGGTTCGCAACGAATCATGCTGCGACGGGGTGAGCAGGCCGACAACCGCGCCGACAGTTTCGCGGTGCGTGACCTGGCTCCGGATGTGTTGCTGGTGGGCAACATCGGGCTGTCCCAGCTGACCCACGCCAACGCACCGCTGATCACCGAGGCGCTGCGGCGGGTGGGTGCCGACGCGCTCGCGGTGCACACGAACCCGTTGCAGGAGGCGATACAGGCCAACGGGGACACCGATTTCGCCGGATCGGGCGATCGGCTTCGGGAAGTCGGCCCGGCGATCGGCTATCCGCTGATCCTCAAGGAGGTCGGCCACGGTATCGGCGCCGCGGCCGTCGCCGAACTGACCGGCGGTGCCGACGATGTGCCGGTCGCGGCCATCGACGTCGCCGGTGCGGGCGGCACATCGTGGTCGCGGGTCGAGCAGTTCGTCCGGTACGGCTCGGTGCGGTACCCGGATCTCGCGGATTGGGGAGTCCCGACGGCGCGCGCCATCGTCGAAGTGCGCCAGTCGCTTCCGCGCATCCCGCTGGTCGCCTCGGGCGGGATCCGCACCGGGATGGACGCGGCCAAGGCGATCGCGCTGGGCGCCGACGTCGTCGCCGTTGCGCGGCCGCTGCTGGCCGCCGCGATCGATTCGGCCGCGGCCGTGGCGGACTGGCTGCAGGGATTCATCGACGAACTGCGCATCTGCCTGCACGGCAGCGGCGCAAAGGATCTCGCGGCCATGCAAGATATCCGGCTGATCGACCGGTAGCGCCGTGGCGACGGTCCTCGCGTACGGTTCGCCCGCACTGGGGCACGTCTATCCGCTCGCGGCCCTGCTGACCGAACTCGCCGACCGCGGACACGACGTCCATGTGCGCACCATGGCCCGTGAGGTGGCCACCATGCGCGCCGCCGGTTTCCGCGCCGAGGCGGTGTCGCCGGGCATCGAGGAGATCCGCGGCAACGACCGCACCACGACCGACGCACGGGAAGTGCTCGCGATGTCCATCGACGTGTTGTGCGGCAGGGCCGCACTGGAGGTTGACGACATTCGCGCCGCGATAGCCCATGCCCGACCCGACGTCGTGATCGTCGACGCGAACTGCTGGGGCGCGATGGCCGCGGTCGAGGCCGAGGCGGTGCCGTGGGTGGTGTTCTCACCGTTCACCCCGTACCTGAGATCACGAGGGGTGCCGCCGTTCGGGCCGGGCCTACGGCCGTGGCCGGGCCTGCCCGGGCAGCTGCGTGACGCGGTGATGCGCCGGGTGATCCGGCGCATGTTCGACGAGCCGGCGCTGCGGCGCCTCAATCCTTTGCGAGCCGAAGTCGGTGCAGCGCAGGTGGATTCGGTGGACGCGATGATGCGCCGCGCGCCGCTTCTGCTCGCCGTCGGCGGGCGGCCGTTCGAATATCCACACCCCGACTGGGAGGATCGCGTGTCCCTGATCGGCGCGTGCAGCTACGAGCCGGGCCCAGGCGGGCGACCGCCTTGGCTCGCCGAGATCGACCGCCCCATCGTGCTGGTCAACACGTCCTCGGTCGAGCAGGCCGACACAATCCTGGCGAGCACCGCGCTGCGGGCGCTGGCCGACGAACCGGTGCACGTCGTCGCGACGTTCCCGGCCGGTGTGCCACCGGGCCTTCCACAGCCGTCCAACGCGACGATCTGCGAATTCATCCCGCACGGTGCGGTGCTGGACCGCGCGGTATGCGTCGTCACCCACGGCGGCATGGGAAGCACCGTCAAGGCGCTCGAGCGGGGAATCCCGGTGTGTGTGGTGCCGTTTGCGCGGGATCAGGCCGAGGTGGCCCGCCGGGTGCAGATGGCGCGGTGCGGCACCCGGCTGCCCGCGAAACACCTCGGCCCCGCCCGGCTGCGCCGCAAGGTGCGTCAGGCCATGACGATGAGCGAGGGTGCACGACGGGTGGCGGCAGGGTTCGCGGCGACCGGTGGGGTGGCTCGTGGCGCCGATCTCATGGAACAGCAGGTGCTTTCCACGGAGGCACCGCGGAGATGAGTGACCGGCGCCGGGCCAGCAGCACCAGCCAGGAGATCGCGGCGACCGTGAAGGCGGCCGCCTGCGCCGCGCCGGTCCGGCCTGCGGGGTAGAGCACCCCGTCGGCGTAGTGGTCGATGAAATCGTCTGCGGGCAGGGGCGCAAGCCCGGCCCGTGCGCGGGCCCACTGTTCGAGATGCGTCAACGGGCACGGGAGGCCGAGGCTGACGATGCAGACGCCCCAGATGACCGTCGGCACATGGAAGACGATGCTGCGGGGCCAGCGCAGGGCCAGCAGCCCACCGCTGGGCAGGTACATCAGGTAGCCGAAATGCGCACCGACCGTGATCGCCACCACGACGGTGTACGCCTTCTTCATGACCCGATTATGGGCCTTTCGGCGTGGGCGCGAAGGTGATAGCGGCGCTCGGCGTACACGAGGTCGTCGCGCCACAACCGGTTGGCGGCACGGCGCATCAGCGGCGTGATGAGCCCACCCGCGCGGCGGGCGCGACGGAAACCGGTGCGGTCGGACCGCGCGATGACGGCTTCGACGACCGCCGTGCGCGGGTGGCCGTCTGCGCCGGGCCCGAGTGGCGTGGCATGGGTCTCCACGACACTGCCCGCGCCCTCACCGTCGACGATCCGCATCACGATGGTGCGGGCGCTGGGGCAGGTGAACTCGGCGATCACCGGGATACCGAATCGGCCGACGCGGAACGTCACCGACAGCAGGAACCGGTCGTCCTCTTCGGTCGGCGTACTGAGCACCTCCAGGCGCGTGAACGAGTAGGGGTGGAACCAGTTTCCGTGCCACGGGTCGAGCCGGTTGGCGATGATGTCGCGCGGTTCGCACACGCCGACCAGCCGGGTCACGGCGTGCAACGTGTCGCCGTGGGGCCGGGCAGATGGGACCGGGGCGGTCAGCGGTTCCTCGCCGCCGAGGTGGTCCAGGCGCACCCAGGCGAGCACACCGTCGTCGTGACCCGGGAACGGCTTCCAACCGAACTCGCAGGTCTTCCCGGTGAGCGGAAGTCCGTGCCAGCGGCAGATCAGGGTGCCGTCGTCGATCACGCCGGTGGCCAGATCGGCCCCGAGGTGTGGGCATGCACGCGGCCCGACCCGCAGGTGCCCGTCGCGGTCGCGCCAAGCCACGACCTCGATTCCGCCGATCGTGGTGCCGAACGGACGGTCGGTGCGGATGTCGCCGGCGGCGCCGAGAACGTACCAGTTGCCGGTCCGGCGGCGCTGCGAGCGGTGCACGGCCGCTTCGATGATCGCGGGTTCGGCCTCCCGATAGGTGGGTCGCTGCGCCGACCAACGGGCCGGTGCAACGGGTTGCAGCGGCCAGTGTTTTGGCCACCGATCGCCGATCATCAACTCGCCCTCCGTTCTTCGCGGGTCGCCAGCCACCGCAGCGGCGGCGTCCGTCCGGCGGTCGGGACGGTTCTCAGGGCGTGCCCGGCCAGGCCCCAGCGGTTCAGCAGCACATTGGCCGCGGCCCAACCGGTGGTGGCGGCGCGTTCCATCAGCGCCGCGGGCAGGTCAAGGCGTATCCCGTCGCCCGCGAGCACCAGCCCGGGTGTTCCGGTGTGGACCCCAGGCCGGTCGGCGTGCGACCCGGGTGCGAACAGCGGACAGTCGTCGCGAATCAGGGTGCGCTGGTAAACCGGTGCGGCCAAGGCAGTCTCGGGATAGACCCGATGCAGCTGCGTCATGAGGTCGGCCTCGTCTCCGGACTCAAGGGCGTAGGCGTGCACCTCGACGACCGACCCACCGGTGCGCTGGGCCCACCGAGCGCTCTCGCGCTCGTAGCGGTGCAGCACACTGATGTTGTCGAGCGGTTTGTGCCCGGCCGTCCCCAGGAACGCCGCACGGTGCGCGGCGACGGGCCGATCGAGCCACAGCCGGTGCACGGCGAACGCCGGTGCGGTCCGCAAACCCTGCACGCGGGTGCGCCACCGCCCGTCGCCCAGATCCGGCGATGCCGCCACGATCCGTTGCAGGCCGGGGATGTCGACCGCCAGCACCACCGCGTCGGCGTCGAGGCGCTCACCGGAGTCGGTGTGCACCGCGAACGCGGCTTTCGGAGCGGTGTCGGTGTCGATGCGGGCGGCGGACACGGCGAGGTGGAACCTTGCGCCATGCTCGTCGTGCAGGTACCGGCGCAGCGGCTCCCACAGCGCGGTGTCGTAATTGGCGGTCGGGACGTCGAACACGAGTCCCTCACTGGAGCCGAGGAAGTAGATGTGGAACATCGTCGCCAACTCGGCGGCCGACAGCTGCGACGGGTCGGCGAAGAAACTGCGGGAGAAGACCTCGAAGGCCAGATGGCGTGCGGCGGACGGGAAGTTGATGTTCTTCAGGAACGTGTCGGCATCGACGTGGTCGAGCCGGTCATAGATCTGCGGCAGCGACACCGCCGCGAGCGGTGCGGCGGCCCTGGCGTCCAGCCGCGCCAGATCGCGCAGCCGGAAGGTGGGGCTGCGCAGCGCGAACACCAGCGCGTTCCACGGCGGGGTGTGCGGCAGCCGGCGGAAGCTCTCGATCCGGCCCGCGCCGTCGATGAGCGGATAGTCGTCGACCGGGGTGAGCATCCGCAGCTGTGGGTCGATGCGGCGCAACAGTTCCCGCAGGTTGTAGTACTGCCGGAAGAACGCGTGGAAGCCGCGGTTCATGGCGTACCCGGTGCCGTCGTGCTGCTCGGTCCAGCCGCCGACGCGTCCGCCCAGATGGGGTTCGCGTTCGACGACGGTGACCTCGACGCCGCGCTCGGCCAGGCCGGTCGCGGCCGCCAGCCCGGCGATGCCCGCACCCACCACGACGGCCCGCGGCCGCGTCGACAGTGCGCGGGCGTGGGACAGTCCGCGCGGTGCGGCGTGGATGCGTTGACGCCGGTCGCTCACCGGGACACCTCCTCCCGGGTCCGCACGCGGCGGCGTTGCGCGCGCACGCGTTGGCGTTCCCACAACAGCAGCACCGCGGTCACCATGGCGAAGCCGAACAGAAAATCCTCAACGGGCGTATCGAAGAACACCCGCACACCGCTGATGTGCCGCTCGTCGTACACGACGATGGGTGCGGTGAGTTTGGTCAACCAGCCGTCGACGGGGATCTGGAAGCCCAGCACGATCACCATCGACAACCAGTACGCCGCACGCTTGAAAAGCCCTGTGCGCAAAACGGATTCAAGGACAAACACCGCGAGCACGGCGACGATGGCGGGCAACGTGTACCCGGTCATCGGCGCTTCACCCGGTCCAGGATGGTGCTCACCGCGTTGTAGGTCAGCAGCGCACACAGCGGGATGACGAGAAAGAACAACACCTCCTCGATGGGCACGTCGACCGGCACGGTCACACCGGTGATGTACTCGGGGTTGTAGCCCCACACCTCGAACGCCACCGCGACCTCATCCCACAGCAGGAACACGGCCGCGACCGGTAGCACCGCCTGGAGCAGTCGCCGCGGCTGCCGGTAGACGCCCTCGCCGAGGCATTCCAGCGGCGCGGTGACCGCCACACACGCCGCGAGAACCAGCAGGTATTGCCAGTGATCGCTCATGCCGCTCCCGGGACGGCCTGCGCGTGTGTGCGGGCGCGCCAGGCGTGGATCAGACCGGCACCGGCCACCTGTATCCGGCGCCGGGTTCCTACCGTCGCGCGGCGACGGAAGATGGCGAAGTCGCTGTCCTCGATGCAGTCCAGGATCTCCGAGTACAACTGCATCGCGGCGGCCACACACGGCCGCGAGCGGGGTGCCAGCATGGCGATGCCCTCCGCCGCGAAAGCATAAGTCCTGCGGGTGATCTCGTGCTGGGCCTGAAGTGCCCTGCGCACCCGGGAATCGGTGCGCTGGTTGTGGTGGCACCACATCAACACATCGCGGTCGACGCCGAAGGCCGCGAGTTCGTCGGCGGGCAGGTACACGCGGTCACGCAGCAGGTCCTCGTCGACGTCGCGCAGGAAGTTGGTCAGCTGGAATGCCCGCCCGAGCGCCGCGGCGTGCGGGGCCGCCTCCTCGGGCGGGGTCACGGTGCCCAGGATCGGCAGCAGCTGCAGGCCGATCGCCTCGGCCGACCCCCGCATGTACAGTTCGAGCGCGCCGCGGTCGGGATAGGCGGTGACGGTCAGGTCCATGCGCATCGAGCGCAGGAAGTCCTCGAACAGTGCCATGGCGATGCCGTAGCGGGCCACCGTGTGGCCGACCGCGGCCAGCACCGGGTCGTGGGGATGCGCTGCGCGGGCGAAGAACTGGTCGGAGAGCTGTTGCAGTTGACGCGCCCGCGCGGCGGTGTCCAGGCCGGGGTCGAACTCGTCGAGAATGTCGTCGGCGTACCTGGCGAAGCCGTACAGCGCGTGCACGGCCGGACGTTGGTCCGGTGCCAGCAGGCGGGTGGCAAGGAAGAAGGTGCGCCCGTGGGCGGCGTTGAGCTCACGGCAGCGGCGGTACGCCTCGCGCAACGCCGGGTCGTCGATGCCTGCTGCGGCGAATTCGTTGCGGATCATGGCATTGGGGCTTTCCGGTCGGCAGTGGCGGCTTCGGGGTCGGTGGTGATGATGCGGCGGCCGCGGGTGCGTTCCACCGGTCCGGTGATCCGGTCGGCGGCGAGCCGGCCGGACAGCAGCGCGGTGGGGACGCCGACGCCGGGAACCGTCGAGGATCCGGCCAGCACGGCGTTGGCGATGCCGCGCACGGTGTTGCCCGGGCGGAACGGACCGGTCTGCCCGAACGTGTGGGCCAGTGCGAACGGTGTGCCCGCCACCATTCCCCGGCGGGCCCAGTCGGCGGGGGTGACCACGTGCAGCACCTCGGCGCTGTCGGGCAGTTGCGGCAGCAACCGCTCGGCGACGGTGTCGACGATCGTTCGGGCGTAGGCCGGCCCGTCCTGTTCCCAGTCGATCGTCGTGTTCGCCAGGTTCGGGGTGGGCGCGAGCAGATAGAGAAGGTCACGGCCTGCGGGTGCGAGCGTGGGATCGGCCGCGGTGGGGCGGGTGACCAGCAGTGAGGGATCCCGCATCAGCCGACCGTCGTCGATGATGTCGGTGAAGGTGTCGTGCCAGGCGTCGCCGAACAGGATGTTGTGATGCGCCACGGCAGGGTCGGTGCGGCGGCACCCGACGTGGACGACGACCGCCGACGGTGAGGCGCGCAACGGCCGCACGCGGCGCGGACGCCGGCCCAGCAGTTCATAGGTCTGGGGCAGTTCACTGGTCAGCACCACCGCGTCGCATGCGATGCGCTCACCGGTGTCGGTGTGCACCGCCGTCACGCGATCGCCGGTGCGTTCGAGCCGGGTGGCGGCGGCGCCGTAGCGGAACCGCACCCCGGCGTCGGCGCCCGCGGCGGCCAGCGCGTCGGGCACCGCGCGCACCCCTCCCTGCGGGAAGAACACCCCGGAGATGGTGTCCATGTAGGCGATCACCGCGTACGCGGCCAGCGCGTGCCGCGGCGCCACACCGGCATACAGCGACTGGAACGTGAACACCCGCTGCAGCCGGGGATCGCGCAGATGGCGGGCGACCATGTGGTCCCACTTGCGGAACCCGCCGATCGCCGCGAGTCGCGCGAGCTGCGGGGTGAGCAGCGACAACGGCGAGTCGAAGTTGGCGCCGATGAAACCGTCGATCTCGATGCGGTACAGCCGGGTCAGCCATTCGCGCAGCCGCCGGTAGCCCGCGGCCTCGCCCGGTCCGGCGAACTCGGCGATCGCGGCAGCCATGCGGTCGGCGTCGCTGTGCACCTCCAGCGCGCTGCCGTCAGCGAACTGCGCGCGATATGCCGGGTCCACCGGGAGCAACCGCAGTCGGTCGGTGGCGGATTCACCGACCGCGGCAAACACATCGTCGAGGATGTCGGGCATCGTCAGCACGGTTGGCCCGGTGTCGATCCGGTAACCGTCGACGTCCACCCGGCCGGCCCGCCCACCCGGCCACTGCTCGCGTTCGACCACGGTGACCCGGCGGCCCCGCCCGGCCAGATGCAGCGCGGCGGCCAAGCCCGACAGGCCGGCGCCCACCACCACGACATGGTCGGCCGGACCCCGGACAGCGCGGCTCATCCGGCGGCCCGGTGACGCACGAAAGCGCCGGCGTACATCGCCGACGGCATCGGTATCTCGCTCACATACGCCCCTTCCGGGCTGGCATGCTCGCGAGGTACCCGCAGGCGGCGGGCTACAAACGTCGGGAAGTCACCGGGTTCGGCCGGTCACCGGTCCGGCAGCGCGTGTTCGACGATCGGGCGGCGCGGCAGCGGTTCACGCTCACGCCGCTTGGCGGCCAGGTACACCTGCGCGGTCTCGTCGGCGACGGTGTGCCAGTCGAAATCCGAGGTGAGCCGGTCACGTGCGGCGAGCGCGCGGCGCTGGGCGGCGTCGGGATCATCGAGGACGGCTCGCACCGCGGCGGCCAGGCCCGCCACATCACGAGGCGCGAACGACATTCCGGTCTCACCGTCGATGACGGCCTCGCCGAGACCGCCTGCCGTGGACGTCACGAGCGGGGTACCGGTCGCCGCGGCTTCCAGCGCCACGATGCCGAACGGTTCGTAGTGGCTGGGCAGCACCGCGGCGTCGGCGGCCTGCAACGCCTCGACGAGTTCGTCGTGGCCGAGACGCCCGACGAAGCGGGTTGCCTTCAGTACCTTGTATTTTCGGGCCTGTTCGACGAGCCAGTCCTGCTGTGTCCCGTCGCCTGCAATGGTCAGCGTGGTGCCGGGGTGCGCACGTCGGATGCGCGGGAGCGCCGCGATCGCGTCCTGGATGCCCTTCTCGTACTCCAGGCGTCCGACGTAGAGCAACCGGGGCGGGCCCGTGCGGGGGCGGCGGGTCGCGAACGGCCACAACTGGGCGTCGATCCCGTTGCGGATGACCCGGATCTCGGACAGTCCCGGGCCGAACAGTTCGGTGATCTCTTCGCTCATCGACGTCGAACATGTGACCAGCGAGTCGGATTCGCGCACCAGCCAGGACTCGATCGCGTGCACCTGGCGGCTGATCCGGCCGGACACCCAGCCCGAGTGCCTGCCGGCCTCGGTCGCGTGGATCGTGGAAACCAGTGGCACATCGAAGAATTCGGCGAGCGCGATGGCCGGATGGGCGACCAGCCAGTCGTGGGCGTGTAGCAGGTCGGGCACCCACGGATTGCCGGTGTCGTCGCGCACCTGCAAACCGGTGCGGATCATGGCATGGCCCATCGCCAGGGTCCACGCCATCATGTCGGAGCCGAAGTCGAACTCGTGGGGGTCCTGTGCGGCCGCGACGACGCGCACACCTTCGCGCACCTCGTCGGTCGACGGGTGCGTGCTCGGGTCGGTGCCCGACGGCTGGCGGCTGAGCACCACGACCTCATGGCCCGCGGCGGCGAGCGCGGTGGCGAGGTGGTGCACATGGCGGCCCAACCCGCCCACCACCACCGGCGGGTATTCCCACGACACCATCAGGATTCTCACGGCTGAGCGCTTTCGTGACGGGGCGAGCGTGCGCAGAGTGCTGGTGTGGGGCGGCGTGTTGCGGGGCAGACACGCACGCTCGCGCAGTTAGAGGGGATCATCATCGGGGGAGCCGCCTCGCGTCGAGCGCCCCGAACAGGTTGTCGGCCTTGTTCCAGCCGTCGGCCAGGCGCTCGGCCTGTTCGCGGCGTCCGGCGGCCAGCGCGTCGGAGATCTCGCGCGTGGCGTGGGCGTGCAGATGCGCCCGGTAGCGTGCGTACTCGGCGGCCGAGTCCTTGCTCACCATGAACGGCCAGTCGCTGGACACCGTCAGCAGGGTCTCGCGCAGGATCTGATCGGCGACGCGGTCGCGCGCGACGGGTGAACCGACGGTGGCGTGCTGGGTCAGCGCCTTGTCGACCGTGCTGAGCGCGTGGTCGACGACCTCGCTGTTGAGCCGCACCAGATCGGCCACTTTCTCGCCCGACCACACCTGCCAGTCCTTGCCGGAACCCCATGAGCTGGGCGGCAATTCGACAGGTGTGCCGACGAATCCGTCCGCGACGGCATCCGAGAGCGTGCCGACGCGCACCCCGGCCCGCGGCAACGCCCGCAGCACACGCTCGAGCCACACCGGCCCCTCGTGCCACCAGTGACCGAACAGTTCGGTGTCGAACGCCGCCACCACGTGGGCGGGCCTGCCGATCCGTTCGCTCTCGTCGAGCAGGCGGCGGCGCACCACCTCGACGAAGTCGGCGACGTGGGCGTCGACGGCGCGGTCGGCGCGTGCGGGTTCGTAGGGCGCCTTCTGCTCCGAGGAGACGTTGCGTCCGGTCACCCGTGCGGGTTTGAGACCCGTGGTGTGGTCGTAGGTGTGAAAATCGCGGTAGGCGCCGTGGCCCGGGTAGCCCGACTTGGGTGACCACACGCGGTAGGACACCTGCAGATCGCGGCCGAACGCGATGACGTCGGACCCACCGACCGGGCGACCCAGCGCGGTGTCGCCGTGCAGCGACGGGCCATCGACCATGAAGTGGCGGACACCCGCTGCGGCGTAACCGGTTTCCATGCCGGGGGCGTACGCGCACTCCGGGGCCCAGATCCCGGCGGGGGTGTGGGCGAACCGGTGATGCGCGTCGGCCAGGCCCTCGCGCAACGCGAACTCGCGCAGCCGCGGATTCAGCAGCGGCTGGAACGGGTGGGACAGCGGGCCGCCGAGCAGTTCGATGGTCTCGGCGTCGATCAGTTCCCGCAGCAGCGGACTCGCGCCGTGGCGCCAGTGGGTGGTGAAGTCCTCCATCGCCGCCGCGGCGCTGCTGAGTTCGTGAGATCCGAACTCGCGCAACCCTTTACGGTCCCGTAGCGTGGTCGCTTCGAGCGCGCGCAGCTGCCAGTTGGCCAGCCAGTGGTGCATGCCGGTCAGGCAGTAGGGGTCGTCGAGCTGTGCGGTCACCACGGGCGTCATGCCGAGGGTGATCAGGTGGGAGCGGCCCTCCGCGGCGAGCGTGCGCAGCACCCGCGCGAGCGGCAGGTAGGCCGCGGCCCACGACTGGTACAGCCACTCCTCGCCGACGGGCCAGCGGCCGTGGTGGGCCAGCCAGGGCAGGTGGGTGTGCAGGACGAGGGTGAAAAGTCCCGGTACCGGTTGTGGGCTGGGCTCGGTCACGGCCGCACCGCAATCGCCACGAGGTCGAGGCTGTCATCAATGTTGCGGTTGTCGCGTCCGGCTCCTACGAGGTCGAAGTCGTCGGTGCGCACGGCCGCGACGTCGGCGAGCAGTTGGTCATCCCACGCAGCCCCGGCAACGGCGCGCCGCACCTGGGCCTCGATGAGCGAACCGCCGTGGCGCGCATCGAGTTCGCGCAACCCGGGGCCGTGGAACACCCCGAGCACGTCCTCGACGGCGAAGCCGGCCGTCGCGAGCAGTTCGGTGAGTTCGGCGGCGTCGAGTTCGCGGGTGTGGAACGGGTTGAGCGGGGTGTCGCGACCGGGGGAGAACGTGATCCGGTTGGGTGTCGATACCAGGAACGTGCCGCCCGGCCGCAGCACCCGGAAGCATTCGGAGACGAATTGCGCCTGATCCCACAGGTGTTCGATCACCTGGAAGTTGACCACGACGTCGACCGAGGCGTCGTCGAGCGGCAGCTCGGCGAGGTTGCCGTGCCGGATGTCCACGCGCGGATACCGGGCCCGCACGTGCGCCACGGTCGCCTCGTCGTAGTCGAGGCCGATGACGTGGCGCGCGACATCGGCGATCAGATCGGCGCCGTAACCCTCGCCGCAGCCGGCCTCCAGCACGTCGCGGCCCGCGCAGCGGTGGGCCAGTCGCTGGTAGACGACCTCGTGGCGGCGGAACCAGTAGTTCTCCTCCGCCAGGCCGGGAACGGTCCGCTCGCCGGTGAGGGGCAAGGCCGAAGGGAGGGCAGGGGAAGGGGCAGGGTCCGGGTCGCCCACGATTGCGCTCATTGGAAGGCAGGCTAACCCAGCCGAGGCGATGGTGGTCTGTTCGCGAAAGAGTTGACGTCGGGCGGCGGTGTGATAGGGGAGGCCGCCAGTGAACTTCGACCGGCTATGGTGTTCGTGCGAACCGCCCCAAGTTACCGGCGGGTAACATGGTGTAGGTTGCTCAGAACGTGATATGGCAGGCCGGTCCCCGGCCTCATCGAGGAGGACGAACCAGAGTCATGACGAACATCGTGGTCCTGATCAAACAGGTCCCAGACACATGGTCGGAGCGCAAGCTCTCTGACGGCGATTTCACCCTCGACCGTGAGGCTGCGGACGCCGTGCTGGACGAGATCAACGAGCGTGCCGTCGAAGAGGCACTGCTGATCAAGGAGCGGGAGGGTGGCGACAGCACGGTCACCCTACTGACCGCCGGTCCCGAGCGCGCCACCGAGGCGATCCGCAAGGCCCTGTCCATGGGCGCCGACAAGGCTGTGCACGTCAAGGACGACGGCCTGCACGGTTCCGATCTCATCCAGACCGCCTGGACGCTGGCCCGCGCACTCGGCACCATCGAGGGCACCGATCTGGTCATCGCGGGCAACGAGGCCACCGACGGCGTCGGCGGTGCGGTTCCCGCGGTCATCGCCGAGTACCTGGGCCTGCCCCAGCTCACCCACGTGCGCAAGCTGAACGTGGAGAACGGCAAGGTCACCGCCGAGCGCGAGACCGACGAGGGTGTGTTCACCCTCGAGGCGACGCTGCCTGCCGTGGTCAGCGTCAACGAGAAGATCAACGAACCGCGCTTCCCCTCCTTCAAGGGCATCATGGCCGCGAAGAAGAAGGAAGTCACCGTGCTCTCGCTCGCCGAGATCGGTGTCGAGCCCGACGAGGTCGGCGTTGCGAACGCGGGCTCCAAGGTGCTGTCGTCGACCCCCAAGCCGCCGAAGACGGCCGGCGAGAAGGTCACCGACGAAGGCGACGGCGGAACCAAGATCGCCGAGTACCTGGTTGCCCAGAAGCTCATCTAGAGCCGACCTGGCAGCGCAATCCGCATCCCGATCGATTCCCAAGACGCGAAAGACATAGCGAGAACCCATGGCTGAAGTACTTGTGCTCGTCGAGCACGCCGATGGTGCGCTGAAGAAAGTCAGCGCCGAACTGTTGACCGCCGCCCGCGTGCTGGGTGAGCCCTCCGCCGTCGTGGTGGGCAAGCCCGGCACGGCGGCAGGCCTCGCCGACGGCCTCAAGGCCGCCGGCGCCGCCAAGATCTACGTCGCCGAGTCCGACGACGTCGAGAACTACCTGATCACCCCGTACGTCGACGTCCTCGCCGGACTCGCCGAGTCGGTCGCCCCCGCCGGTGTGATCATCGCCGCCAACGCCGACGGCAAGGAGATCGCCGGCCGGTTGGCCGCGCGTATCGGCTCCGGCCTGCTGGTCGACGTCATCGAGATCAAGGAAGGCGGCGTCGGTGTGCACAGCATCTTCGGCGGTGCCTTCACCGTCGACGCGCAGGTCACCAGCGAGACCCCGGTGATCACGGTCCGTCCTGGCTCGGTCGAGGCCGTCCCGGCCGACGGTGCGGGTGAGATCGTCAACGTCGAGGTCCCGGCCCAGGCCGAGAACGCCACCAGGATCATCAAGCGGGAGCCTGCCGTCGCCGGTGACCGTCCGGAGCTCACCGAGGCCACCGTCGTGGTCGCCGGTGGCCGTGGTGTCGGCAGCGCCGAGAACTTCAAGATCGTCGAGGAGCTTGCCGACTCGCTCGGCGGCGCCGTCGGTGCCTCCCGTGCCGCGGTCGACTCGGGCTACTACCCGGGCCAGTTCCAGGTGGGTCAGACCGGCAAGACCGTCTCGCCGCAGCTGTACATCGCCCTCGGCATCTCCGGCGCGATCCAGCACCGAGCCGGCATGCAGACCTCGAAGACGATCGTCGCGGTCAACAAGGACGAAGAGGCCCCGATCTTCGAGATCGCCGACCTCGGCATCGTCGGCGACCTGTTCAAGGTCAGCCCGCAGCTCACCGAGGCCGTCAAGGCTCGCAAGGGCTGAAAACCCGGGCGGCCAAGCCCGACTCGAAAGCAGTTCACCCGAACCCCGGCGCACCGGTGCGCCGGGGTTCGGCGTTTCGGGGGGAACCCGGTGCGTGTCCGGCGTCAGACCACGAATTCTCAGGGGTTCGCCCGCGCCTCGGCGGTGCCACAGTGGACACAGGCCACGCCACTGCCGATAGGAGTCAGACCATGAAGATCACAGTTTTCGGTGCCACCGGCCTGATCGGGTCGAAGGTCGTCGCAGACCTCACCGAAGCCGGGTACGACGTCGTCGCCGCGGCCCGCAACACCGGTGCCGACGTCCTCACCGGCGATGGGCTCGCCGAGGCGCTCGCGGGCGCCGAGGTGCTCGTCGACGTCGTGAACTCGCCGTCCTTCGCCGACGACGCGGTGATGGATTTCTTCACCACCTCGACGGCCAACCTGGCCGCCGCCGCCAAGCAGGCCGGCACCGGGCACTACGTCGCGCTGTCCATCGTCGGCTGCGACGGCCTGCCCGACAGCGGTTACATGCGAGCCAAGGTCGCGCAGGAGAAGGCGATCGCCGCCTCCGGGCTCGACTACACGATCGTGCGCGCCACCCAGTTCCACGAGTTCGCCCAGGCCATCACCCAGACGCTCGTCGCGGGCGACGAGGTGCGCGTACCCGACGCGCGCATCCAGCTGATCGCGTCCGACGAGGTCGCCGCCGAGGTGGCCCGCGCCGCGCAGGCCCCCGCGGTCAACGGCTTCGTGAACATCGGTGGGCCGGAGAAGCTTTCGTTCGCCGACATGGCCAAGGCCGTGCTGGCCGCCCAGGGCGACACCAAACCCGTCGTGGTCGACGCCGACGCGACCTACTTCGGCACCTCCGTCGACGACGACAGCCTGGTCACCGGCGACGACGGCAAGCTCGCCACGATTCGCTTCGCCGATTGGCTGTCGGGGCGCTGACATGGAACTGGGCGACGCGGTGCGCGCCCGGCGGTCGATTCGGAAGTTCCTGCCGGACAAGCCGGTGCCGCACGAGCTGATCGAGGAGGCGCTCGCACTGGCCATGCGGGCGCCGTCGAACTCGAACGTGCAACCGTGGCGCGTTTTCTTCGCCGGCGCAGAACGCCGCGAACGGCTGGTCAAGGCGCTGACCGATGAGGTGCGGGCCCGGCGACCGACATCGCTGGGGCTGCCGGAGAGCTTTCAGTACCTGCGCTCCGAACTGGGCGCGCAGGTGTACGGATCGATGGGCATCGCGCGTGCCGACAAGGAGGCGCGGTGGGCCGCACAGCTGCGCAACTGGCAGTTCTTCGGCGCCCCGCTGGCCGGGGTGGTCTGCATGCACCGCGACCTCGGCCCGGTGGACAGTGTCGGGGTCGGCATGTTCCTGCAGACCTTCCTGCTGGCGCTCACCGAGCGCGGCATCGGCAGCTGCGTGCAGGTGTCCGTCGCGATGTGCGCCGATGTGCTGCGGACCGAACTCGACATCCCCGACGAGCTCACGGTGCTGTGCGGATTGTCGATCGGCTACCCCGATCCGACGTTCCCGGCCAATCACCTGGACATCCCGCGCAACGCGGTCGAGCAAAACGTCGTCTTCTACGGCTGACGCGCGGAAGTGACAAATTTCACACCGGAATTCGGCCGGCCTGCGGGTGATCCGGATGAACGGGAACGTCCGCCGAGTCGTCACCAACCGCTCACGGACACGTCACGCATGCGATGCCGTCCGGAGAACCGGCTGGGCGAGCGTTCTCGGTATGAGCCTAGGTACGAGAACAGCATCCGTACTCATCGCGGCCGACCAGGCCACCGCCCGCCCCGCGAGCGGGGCACCGCGGTACACGCTGCTGCTGTCCACCGACCCCGACCTCATCGACGCGGCGCAGCGGCTGCGCCACGACGTGTTCACCTCCGAACCGGGCTTCGCGCTGACCGGATCCGCCGACGGGCGTGATGCGGACCGCTTCGACGAATACTGCGATCACCTGCTGGTCCGCGACGACCGCACGGATGAACTCGTGGGCTGCTACCGCATGCTGCCGCCACCGGGCGCCATCGCCGCGGGCGGGCTGTACACCGCCACCGAATTCGAGGTCAGCGCACTCGACGACCTGCGACCGTCGCTGGTCGAGATGGGCCGGGCCGTGGTGCGGGCCGATCACCGCAACGGCGCGGTGGTGCTGTTGATGTGGGCGGGCATCCTCGCCTACCTCGATCACGCGGGATACGACCATGTGACGGGCTGTGTCTCGGTGCCCGTGGCCGGCGACCCCGACGAGGCACCCGGCTCGCAGATCCGTGGGGTCCGCGACTTCGTGCGGCGCCGTCACGCCGCGCCGTACACCGTGCATCCCTACCGGCCGGTGGTGATCGACGGCAGAACCCTCGACGACATCGACCCGCCGGCCCGCGTCACCGTGCCCGCACTGATGCGGGGCTACCTGCGCCTGGGCGCCGAGGTGTGCGGCGAACCCGCGCACGACCCGGTGTTCGGCGTCGGCGACTTCCCGGCGCTGCTGGACAAGCGACAGGCCGACGTCCGCTACCTCAAGCGGCTGCGCTCGGTCTCCGCGGCCGCCGAGATGGCCGGTGGGCCGGCATGACCACGCGCGAACACCCCTGGCTGCCCAAGGCGTCGTGCGACGCCAGTTGTGTGCACAGCGCGGACCCCGGCCCGCGGGCACTGGTCGGCATCCGCACCGCGGCCCGCATCGCCGCGGCGATCGTGCTACTGCCCGGTATGCCGCTGCTGGCGGTGCCGCTGCCCGGCCGGTCGCACGTACAGCGCATGTACTGCCGGCTGCTGCTGCGGTGCCTGGGAGTGCGAATCCGCCTGTCCGGCGGGCCGATCCGCAATCTACGGGGTGTGCTGGTGGTCAGCGGCCACGTGTCGTGGCTCGACATCTTCGCCATCGGCGCGGTGCTGCCCGGATCGTTCGTCGCGCGCGCCGACCTCGTCGAATGGCCCGCGCTCGGACGCGTGGCCCGGCTCATGAAGGTCATCCCGATCGACCGCGCGAGCCTGCGCAGGCTGCCCGCGGTGGTCGACACCGTGGCCGAGCGGCTGCGCACCGGCCACACCGTGGTGGCCTTCCCCGAGGGCACCACGTGGTGCGGCCTGGCCCACGGGCCGTTCCGCCCGGCGATGTTCCAGGCCGCCGTCGACGCCGCCCGCCCGGTGCAACCGCTGCGGCTGACCTACCGGCACCGCGACGGCCGCCCGTCGACCACCCCGGCGTTCGTCGGGCAGGACACCCTGCTGCGGTCGGTGCGGCGCGTCGTCACCGCCCGTCGCACCGTCTGCCACGTGCACGTCGGCGCGCTGCAACTGCCCGGTGCGGACCGGCGCGCGCTCGCCGCGCGCTGCGAGGCCGAGGTGCGCGACGAGCAGACGCCGGGTGCCGCCCGTTCGCATGCGCTTGCGGCCTGACCCGCCGGTCCGGGAGGTCTGCGAACTGCGGCTATCCTGGAGTGGCTATGACCTCCACTGCGGGCAGGCAGGTCTACCTTGATCACGCCGCCACCACACCGATGCACCCGGCCGCCATCGAGGCGATGACGGCCGTGCTGGCCGGCGTCGGCAACGCCTCGTCACTGCACGGTTCGGGCCGCGCGGCCCGCCGCCGCATGGAGGAGGCCCGCGAGGCCCTCGCCCGGCTGCTGGGGGCGCGGCCGTCGGAGATCATCTTCACCACCGGCGGCACCGAGAGCGACAACCTCGCCGTCAAGGGCATCTACTGGGCCCGCCGCGACGCCGACCCGGCCCATAGGCGCATCATCACCACGGCCGTCGAACACCACGCGGTGCTCGACGCCGTGGAGTGGCTGGTCGCGCACGAGGACGCCGAGGTCACCTGGCTGCCGGTGGACCGCGAAGGCGCGGTGAGCCCGGGCGCACTGCGGGAAGCGCTGCAGGCCGGTGATGGGGGAGCCGACGACGTCGCTCTGGTGAGCATCATGTGGGCCAACAACGAGGTCGGCACCATCATGCCGATCGCCGAACTCGCGGCCGTCGCCGCCGAGTTCGGGGTACCCATGCACAGCGACGCCGTGCAGGCCGTTGGCCAGATCCCGGTCGACTTCGGGGCCAGCGGACTTTCCGCAATGAGCGTCACCGCGCACAAGTTCGGCGGGCCGACGGGTGTCGGTGCCCTGCTGCTGCGCCGCGACACCGCGTGCGTACCCCTGCTGCACGGTGGCGGTCAGGAACGCGACGTGCGTTCGGGCACACCGGATGTCGCGGGCGTGGTGGCGATGGCGGCCGCGGCGGGCGTGGCCATCGAGAACCTCGCCGACAACGGTGCCCGGGTGCGGGCCCTGCGCGACCGGCTGATCGACGGTGTGCTGTCGAGCATCGACGACGCCCACCTCAACGGTGCCCGCGGCGACGCCAGGCTGCCCGGCAACGCGCACTTCACTTTCCACGGTTGCGAAGGGGATTCGCTGCTGATGCTGCTGGACGCCAAGGGAGTCGAGTGCTCGACCGGCTCGGCCTGCACCGCGGGCGTCGCGCAGGCGTCGCACGTGCTGATCGCCATGGGTGCCGACCCCGCCACCGCGCGGGGATCGCTGCGACTTTCCCTGGGCCACACCAGCACCCAGGACGACGTCGACATCGCGCTGGAAGTCCTGCCCGCCGCGGTCGAGCGGGCCAGGCAGGCGGCGCTGGCGAGTGCGGGGACGGTGAACCGATGAGGGTCCTGGTCGCGATGAGCGGTGGCGTGGACTCCTCGGTGGCCGCCGCGCGCATGGTCGACGCCGGACACGACGTGGTCGGCGTGCACCTCGCGCTGTCGAGCGCGCCGGGCACACTGCGCACCGGATCGCGGGGCTGCTGCTCGAAGGAGGACGCCTCCGACGCCCGCCGGGTCGCCGACATCCTCGGAATCCCGTTCTACGTATGGGATTTCGCCGACCGGTTTCGTGAGGATGTGATCGACGACTTCGTCGAGTCCTATGCGCGCGGTGAGACCCCGAACCCGTGCGTGCGCTGCAACGAGCGGATCAAGTTCTCCGCGCTGGCCGCCAGGGCGCTGGCGCTGGGCTTCGACGCCGTCGCCACCGGGCACTATGCCCGCCTGTCCGACGGGCGGTTGCGCCGTGCCGTCGACGCCGACAAGGACCAGTCCTACGTGCTCGGTGTGCTGACCGCCGAACAGTTGCGGCACGCGCTGTTCCCCATCGGTGACACCGCCAAACCGCAGATCCGCGCCGAGGCCGCCGAGCGCGGCCTGGCCGTCGCGGACAAGCCCGACAGCCACGACATCTGCTTCATTCCGACCGGTGACACCAAGGCCTTCCTCGGCGCGCGGATCGGTGTGCGACCGGGTGCCGTGGTGGATGCAGGCGGGACGGTGCTCGCCGAGCACGACGGCGTGCACGGGTTCACCATCGGTCAGCGCAAGGGTCTTGGCATCCCGGGGCCGGGTGACGACGGGCGCCCGCGTTACGTCACCGCGATCGACGCCGAGACCGCGACGGTGCGGGTGGGTCCCGCCGAGGACCTCGAGGTGTGGGAACTGACCGGGGAGCGGCCGGTGTTCACCAGCGGCGTCGAGCCCAGCGGTCCGATCGAATGCCAGGTGCAGGTCCGCGCCCACGGCGGCATCACCGACACCGTGGCCGAACTGCGCGACGGCAAGCTGGCATTGAGCCTGCGCGCACCGCTGCGCGGTGTCGCGCCGGGGCAGACGATGGTGCTGTACCGGCCCGACCCCGACGGTGACGAGGTCATCGCGAGCGCGACCATCGCACGCTGATGTCTTCGCGTCGAATATCGTTGAGCGCGTGAGTATCTTCGCGACCGCGACCGGTGTCGGCTCCTGGCCGGGCACCGCGGCCCGCGGGGCCGCCGAGATCGTCGTCGGGGAACTGCACACGCTGTCGCACCTGGTGGAGTTGCCGGCCCGCGGCATCGGGGCCGACCTGATCGGACGGGCCGGGGCACTGCTGGTCGACATCGGCATCGACACCGTGCCGCGCGGCTACCGGATCGCCCCTGGGCGGGGCTCGGCGCTGCGCCGGGCGGTCAGCCTGCTCGGTGAGGACCTCGACGCGCTGGAAGAGGCGTGGGAGAAGGCAGGTCTACGCGGCAGCGGCCGTCCGGTCAAGCTGCAGGCACCCGGTCCGATCACCCTGGCCGCGCAGCTCGAACTGCCCGGCGGTCACCGCGCGATCACAGACTCCGGTGCACTGCGCGATCTCGGGGCGTCGCTGGCCGAGGGCGTCGCCGCGCACCGCGCCGAGGTCGCGCGCCGCCTGGAGACGACGGTGGTGGTGCAGTTCGACGAACCGTCGCTGCCCGCGGCGCTGCAGGGTCGGTTGTCCGGCGTGACGAACCTGACCCCGGTGCACCCGGTCGACGAACCGCTCGCGATGAGCCTGATCGACGCGTGCGTGGCGCGGGCCGACACCGAGGTCGCCGTGCACAGTTGCGCGGCCGACCTGCCGTGGAAGGCGCTGCTGCGCAGTGCCGTTCACGCGGTCTCCGTGGACGTGTCCACGCTGACCGCGGCCGATCTGGACGGTGTCGGCGAGTTCGTCGACTCGGGCCGCACCGTGCTGCTCGGCGTCGTGCCGACCACCGCACCCGACCGCAGGCCAGCGGTCGAGGAGGTCGCCAAATCGGTTGTCGCCGTGACGGACCGGCTCGGCTTCGCCCGTGAGGTGCTGCGTGAGCGGATCGGTGTCACGCCGGCCTGCGGTCTGGCGAAGGCGACACCGGAGTGGGCCCGCACCGCGATCGAACTGGTGCAGAAGACCGCCGACGGGTTCGCTTCCGATCCCGAAGGGATCTGATCGGCCCCGATCCCGAAGGGATCTGATGTGCCCCGATCCCGAAGGGATCTGATACCGCGAAATGGCGGTCAGCGGGCGCGAAGTTCCTTGCGCAGGATCTTGCCCGCGGCCGATTTGGGCACCTCGTCGATGAACTCGACCTGGCGCACCTTCTTGTACGGCGCGACCCGATCCGCGACGAACCCGATGACCTCCTCGGCGGTGAGGTCTGCGCCGGGTTGCCTGACCACGAACGCCTTCGGCACCTCTTCACCGGATTCGCTGTCCCGCACACCGATGACGGCCGCATCGGCCACACCGGGATGGGTCAGCAGCAGCGCCTCCAGTTCGGCGGGCGGCACCTGATAACCCTTGTACTTGATGAGCTCCTTGAGCCGATCGACGATGTAGACGCAGCCCGTGGAGTCGACCTGCGCCAGATCGCCGGTGTGCAGAAAGCCGTCGTCGTCGATGGTCTCGCGGGTGGCACGCTCGTTGTTGAGGTATCCGGCCATCACGTTGGGGCCTTTGAACCACAGTTCGCCGGTCCTGCTCAAACCCTCTGCGGGAACGGCGATCTCCTCGCCAGTGTCGGGGTCGACGATCTTGCTCTCGGCGTTGGGCACGGTCCATCCGCACGAGTCCAGCGGTGCGACCGTGCCGGTGGTCGACAGCCCACCGTCTTTCGGGGTGACGTGGCTGACCGGGCTCAGCTCGCTCATACCGTAGCCCTGGACGACGTTGCACCCCAGCCGGTTTGCCACCGCATGCCCGAGCTCGGCGTCCAGCGACGCCGCGCCGGACATGATGCCCTGCAGCGAGGACAGGTCGTAGGAGTCGACCAGCGGATGTTTGGCGAGCGCAACGGCGACCGGGGGAGCGATGTAGGCGTAGGTGCACCGGCGCTCGGCGATGCTGCCGAGGAACTCCGCGAAATCGAACGACGGCATGATGACCAGCTGCGCCCGTGCGTGCAGTGCCGCGTTGAGCAGCACCGTCATGCCGTAGATGTGGAAGAACGGCAGCACCGCCAGCAGCCGATCCTCGCGGTCCATACCCTGCAGCGGGCGGATCTGCGCGACGTTGGCGACCAGGTTGGTGTGGGTCAGCATGACGCCCTTGGGGTTCGCCGTGGTGCCCGAGCTGTAGGGGAGCGCGGCCAGGTGGGTGGCCGGATCGAACTCGACCCGCGGCGCGGGCGGGCCCTGGTTGTCCAGGAGGTCCTCGAGCAGCACCACCCGGTCCGGATCGAGACCCGCCGCGGCGGCGCCCTCACGGGCCTGCGGCGCAAGGGCATTCACGGTGAGCAGCAGCTGGGCCTTCGAATCGGTGAGCTGTTTGGTGATGTCGCGTGCGGTGAACAGCGCGTTGATGGTGGTGGCGGTCGCCCCCGACCGCAGGATGGCGTGGAAGGCGACCGCGAACGCCGAACTGTTCGGCGACAGCAGCGCCACCACGTCGCCGACACCGATCCCGCGGGCCGCGAGCATGCCCGCGAAGGCGTCGATGCGCTGCACGAGTTCGCCGTAGGTGGTCTCGGCGCCGGTCTTGGCGTCGACGAGGGCCACCCGGGCGGCGTCCGCGCCGTCGAGGTCGGCGAACAGGTAGTCGTAGACGCCGACGGACGGGATCACGACGTCGGGGAAGGGGCTGGCGAAACTCATGGGGCGGCTCCCGTCACGGTTGGTCGAGTTGCTGATCGAGTTGTCTGACGAGCTTCTTCGGCGCCACCATGCGGTAGGACGCGTCGAGAAGTTCGGTGACCTCTTCCCAGTCGACCTCGGCCGCGGTGAGGTCGAGACCCAGCCAGCCGAACGGGCCGAGGTAGGCGGGGAAGAAGAACCGGCTGTCCTGCTCGAGGGCCCTGCGGTCGCTCTCGTCGACCTTCACCAGCACCGAATGCGGATAGGGGATCATCTCGCCGCGGGTGTCGCCCTTGACGCTGCCGCCGTAGATGGCGAACATCTTCGACGCGCAGAACACCGGCCTGCCCCACGACACCTTCTCGAATGCGCCGGGGAACCCCAGTGCGATCGCGCGTACCTGCGCCAGACCCGGATCGTCGTCGCCGAACATGATGGGGTGGGGCATGAGGTCAGGGTAGTCATCTGCAAAACCTGCGGCCGCCGCAGCAAGGATGGTGATGGGTGTCGGTGCGCTCGGCTAGCCTGCCAGAGTGAGCGAGAAGGCAACCGGAGAAGTCGAAGCGGAACTGCCAGAACAGCCCGATGCCGACGAGCGGCGCCGGTGGCAGGAACTTGCCGACGAGGTGCGCGAACACCAGTTCCGTTATTACGTCAGGGACGCGCCGATCATCTCCGACGCGGAGTTCGACAAGCTGCTGCGCGAACTGCAGGCGCTCGAAGAGGCCCATCCGGAGCTGCGGACCCCGGACTCGCCCACCCAGCTCGTCGGTGGCGCCGGGTTCGCGACCGACTTCGCGTCCGCCGAACACCTGGAACGGATGCTGTCGCTGGACAATGTGTTCGATTCCGACGAGTTGACCGCGTGGGCCGCCCGGATCAGCGGTGAGACCGGCGACGCCGCGCATTTCCTGTGTGAGCTCAAGATCGACGGGGTCGCGCTGGCGCTGGTGTACCGCCAGGGTCGCCTCGAGCGGGCCGCCACCCGTGGTGACGGGCGCACCGGTGAGGACGTCACGCTCAATGCGCGCACCATCGACGACATCCCCGAGCGGCTCGCTGAGAGCGACGAGTTCCCGGTGCCCGATGTGCTCGAGGTACGCGGTGAGGTCTTCTTCCGGGTCGCCGACTTCGAGGACCTCAACGCGGGCCTGGTCGCCGAGGGCAAGCCGCCGTTCGCCAACCCGCGCAACAGCGCGGCAGGATCGCTGCGTCAGAAGAACCCCGCGGTCACCGCGCGCCGCAAGCTGCGCATGATCTGCCACGGCATCGGCCACACCGAAGGGTTCAGCCCCGCGTCGCTGCACGACGCCTACCGCGCGCTCGGCGCGTGGGGGCTGCCGGTGTCCGAGCACACCACGAAGGTCTCCAGCGTCGCCGAGGTCGCCGAACGCATCGCGTACTGGGGCGAGCACCGCCACGACGTCGAGCACGAGATCGACGGCCTCGTGGTCAAGGTCGACGAGGTCGCGCTGCAACGCAGGCTCGGGTCGACATCACGCGCGCCCCGCTGGGCGGTGGCCTACAAGTACCCGCCAGAAGAGGCGACCACCAAGCTGCTCGACATCCGCGTCAACGTCGGCCGCACCGGACGGGTCACGCCGTTTGCGTACATGGAGCCGGTCAAGGTCGCCGGATCCACCGTGGGCCTGGCAACACTGCACAACGCCTCCGAGGTCAAACGCAAGGGCGTGCTGATCGGCGACACCGTGGTGATCCGCAAGGCCGGCGACGTCATCCCCGAGGTGCTGGGGCCCGTGGTGGATCTGCGCGACGGTACCGAGCGTGAATTCGTCATGCCCACCCACTGCCCGGAGTGCGGCAGTCCGCTGGCTCCCGCCAAGGAGGGCGACGCCGACATCCGCTGCCCCAACGCGCGCAGCTGCCCCGCGCAGCTGCGCGAGCGGCTGTTCCACCTCGCCGGCCGCGGCGCCTTCGACATCGAGGGGCTGGGCTACGAGGCCGCCACGGCACTGCTTGCCGCACAGGTGATCCCGGACGAGGGAGACCTGTTCACCCTGACCGCCGAGGATCTGCTGCGCACCGAGCTGTTCACCACCAAGAAGGGTGAGCTCTCGGCCAACGGCAAACGCCTGCTGGCCAACCTGGCCAAGGCCAGGGAGCAGCCGTTGTGGCGGGTACTGGTGGCGCTGTCCATCCGGCATGTCGGTCCCACCGCGGCCCGCGCGCTGGCCACCGAGTTCGGCAGCCTGGAGGCCATCGAGGCGGCTTCGGAGGAGAAGCTGGCCGCGGTGGAGGGCGTCGGACCGACCATCGCCGCGGCCGTCAAGGACTGGTTCACGGTGGACTGGCACCGCGCGATCGTCGACAAGTGGCGCGCCGCGGGGGTTCGCATGGCCGACGAGCGCGACGCCGACATCGAGCGCACGCTCGAAGGGTTGTCGATCGTGGTCACCGGTTCGCTGCCCGGGTTCTCCCGCGATCAGGCCAAGGAGGCGATCATCAGCCGCGGCGGCAAGGCCGCCAGTTCGGTGTCGAAGAAGACCGCCTATGTGGTGGCCGGTGACTCCCCGGGATCCAAGTACGACAAGGCCGTCGAGCTCGGCGTGCCGATCCTCGACGAGGACGGGTTCCGCAGGCTGCTTCAGGAGGGGCCGCCGGGCGAACCGGCCGAGTAGGTCTCAGCTGTAGCCCTGGCGCATGTCGTCGACGATGCGCGGCTCGGTCAGCGTCGACGGTTGCATCGGGCGCGGACCGATGTCGGGGGAGAACACCGTCGCGGCGTCCAGCACGCGTTGGTCGAGGAACCGCAGCGGCGGTGCGTCCCCGGGGATCCGCGGTGTGGGTGCGGTGTCGCCACCGCGTGCGAGCGCGAAACCCCAGTCGCCGAACGTCGGGACGTGCACGTGGTACGGCGTGACGGCGAAACCGGCCGATTCGATGGTGGCCACGTTGCGCCAGAAGGCATTCGGCGTCGAGAACGGGCTGCCTGCCTGCACCGCCATCAGCCCGTCCGCGGCGAGTACCCGGCTCACCAGCGTGTAGAACTCCGAGGAGTACAGCCGGCCCAGCACCGGGTTGTCCGGGTCGGGCAGGTCGACGATCACCGCGTCGAACCCGCCCTCGGGCAATGGGTCCGGGTGTCGCAGCCACGTCATCGCGTCGTCGATGATCACCCGCACACGCGGATCGGTGAGCGCGCCACCGTTGATGTCGCGCAGTGTGGTGCGCGCGAGTTCGACCACGGCCGGGTCGAGTTCGACCTGCACGATGGTGTCGACGTGCGGTTGGCGCAGCAGTTCCCGCGCGGCCAGACCGTCGCCGCCGCCGAGGATCAGCACCGATCGGGCACCGTCACCCAGTGCGGGATAGACCAGGCTCTCGGTGTAGCGGAACTCGTCGCGCGTCGAGAACTGAAGCGCCCCATCGAGATACAGCCGGGTGTCGGCGCCACGGCGGGTCACCACGATCTCCTGGTACGGCGACCGCTCGAACGCCACGATGGGATCGGTGTAAAGCCGCTGCCGCGTGGTGGTTTCGATGCCATCGGCGGTGAGCAGCAGCGTCGCGAGCACCAGCAACGCACCCGTCAGCACACCGAGGGCGGTACCGAGTTGCACGCGCGTGAGCACCCGGCGCAACAGGAACACACTCACCACGGCCGCGGCCGTCAGGTTGATGATGCCGGTCGCGGCCGCCCCGCGGATTATCCCCAGCTGCGGCAGCAGCAGCAACGGCCACGCCAGGCCGCCGATCAGCGCACCGAGATAGTCGGCGGCGTTGAGGTTGGCCAGCACGCGTCCCGCGTCGGCGGCGCCGGCGAGCCTGCCCCGTTGCAGCAGCGTCATCAGCAGCGGCACCTCGGCGCCCACCAGCGCACCGATCAGCGCGGTGCCCACCACCAGCACCGCCACCGACCCGCCGATGAAGGCGAACGTGACGTAGAGCGCGGCCGCCGAGAGACCACCCACGATGCCGAGGAGCGTCTCGACGCCGATGAACGTGATGGCCGCGTGCCCCAGCAACGGCTTGACCAGCAGCGCGCCCGCGCCCAGGGCCGCGACATAGCCCGCGACGATCAGAGATGTCGCCACGATGCCGCCCCCGTGCAGGCTCGTCGACAGGGTCAGCAGCGCGAGTTCGTAGACGATGCCGCACGCCGCGCACGCCGCCACGGCGGCCAGCAGCAGGGCGCGCCAGCGGGTCGAGAACCCGGGATCCGCCGCCGCATCCTTGGCGGCATCCTCGGGCGCATCCTTGGCGGGATCCGCCGCGGGCCCGGCGGCGATCGCGTCGCTCATGACAGCGCGGCGGCGTTGACCCCTCCCACGGCCAGCAGCACGACGGCGGTCGCGATGGCCGAGGGATGCAGCGTCTCGGCGGTGATCAGATCGCGGAAGCGGCCCGGCACCGCGAGTTCGAGCACCACCAGCGCGATGCCCTGTAGCAGCACCCCGATCAGGCCGTAGACGGCGGCGTCGAGCAGGCCCTGCGCCAACGAATCCGAACTCGCGACGATCGCGGTGATCACCACGGCCGCCAGCGCGGCGTACATCGCCGAGGCCACCGCGACCGCGTTCGGGCGGTGCTCGACGAACACCAGCCGCCGCAGATCACCGGGGGTCAGGACGTCGACCATGAGGAAGCCGGCCGCGAGCACGACGATGCCCACCGCGAAGTACAGCAGGGTGGCCACCAGGTTCTGGGCGAGGTGATCGGGGCTGATGCCGCCGAATTCGACTGCGGCCAGGTGGTGCACTGTCGTCATGGATGTCGCCTCCTGTGATGGGACCGGTGTTGGTGTGGTGGAGCGTCACTTCGCGCCGTCGGGGCCGCCGGAACTGCCCCCGGAGCCTCCTGCCGGTGAGCCGGGGGTGAAGCCGGGGCCCAGGAAGATGTAGGAGCCTCGGCTGTAGCTGCCGCCGATGTCCTCGACCCGGATGCTGCACGGGCGGGTGCCGTCCGCGCCCACGGTGACGATGTAGTCGTCGTAGCGCAGATATTCGATGCCGCGGTCGCCTGCGCGCGCCTCGGGCTGTTGTTCGGCGACCAGGGTCTCGGCCACCGCGCTCGGCGGACCGTCACACGCGTAGCGGTCACCGTCGGCGCTGGTCGAGTAGTGCTGGTAGTTCTTGGCGATGTAGGACCTGACGTCGGCCAGTTGGGAGATCCCCAGCAGCAGGAGCACGACACCGGCGACGGCGAGTCCGCCGGCGAGGAGGAAGTGCTGGTTGCGGGTCACGGCCGCCACCGGCTGGAAGTGCTCACCACGGTCCCGCCGTCGGCATCGGGGTACAGATGCCATGTGCGCCAACGCCATCCGCGCCCGTTCGGCCGCGCGGCCAGCGCCGTCAAGGCGGCGTCGTCACCGGGGAAGGCGCCGCCCACCCAACCGGCCCGGCGGGTGCAGTTGGCGCGCAACCACATCGCGAGCGCGTGGAAGCGGGTGTCGTCCAGACGTCCGGTGCGTGCGCGCAGCCGGTACCCGTCGGCATCGGCCTGCCTGGGCAGGCCGGTCGCCGCACCCGGTGCGGTGCACGAGATCTCTTCTGAGAAACCGGTTTTCGGGTGGGCCACGGTCACGACGTGGGACGCGCCGAGCACTCCGAGGGTCAGTGTCCCGCCCAGCGGGTGCGCAAGCGCGGAGCTTGCCAGGGGTGTGGGTGCGGTTGCGTTGAGCGCAAGGCGAAGTGCGGTTCCGCAGACGTCGGCCGGTGGCACGGCGAGTTCGTACAGAGGCACCGGCGGCCCTAGTCGGTCGCGGGTGGGGCCGGGTAGACCGTCAGCTCGCCCGGCGACACGGCGCGGCCTGCCGACACCTCCCAACCCATCGTCGGGGCCCACTGCTCGAAGCCGAGAAACATTGTCTCGTCGGCGTTTGCGTAGTCGACGTAGGTCATGTCGCCCGCGGGCGGCAGACCGGTCGTGCCCTCGGTGGTGTAGGACGCGCTGCCACGTTCGGTCTCGCGGTACACCACGCCGTCGACGGTGTGTTCCCCGCCGGGCTGCAGCGACGCACCCGGCAGGCGTCGCCACATCGCGAGCTCGAGCCGGCCCTCGTCCTCCTCGACGCTGAACCACACCGGTTCCGGTCCGCCTTCGAGCAGGTGCTCCCACCACACGAACGGTCCCTCCCGCAGGGTCACTGAACCGCGCACCACATAGTCGATTCCGCCGTGGCTCACGATTGCCCCGGGACCGAGTTGGCGCGGCCCGAAACGCGGCATCTCGGCGAACTTCAGCGGATCCTGGCGGGCGCGGGGTTGTTGCGCCTCACGTGGTTTCCGCAGTGCGATCACCAGAACCACGGCCGCGGCGATGAACAACAGGACGGCAAGGACAATCAGCAGCGTTCCCACACAGAGCCTTTCGTGGCAGAGGCAGTCGATGAACCTTCGCTGCCAACGCTAACAGCTCCGATGGCGGCGCCGACCGCAAATTTGCGGCGCCGGTCAGCGCAGGATCGTCGCGACGATCCCGGCGAGATAGCCCAGCCGGGCGACCTCCGACGGCCGGAACTTCGGGCCACCGGGCCTGCCCAGCAGCACCGCGGTGCCATGGTCGCCGAGCGGCGCCGCGGCCAGCGTCGTGTCCATGTCGCGCCACACCTGCGGCACCCAGGCCGCCGTCCCGTCGAGGGCCTCGGCGTGCTGCAGCGGCAACCACGGTGCCGTCGCGGCCTGGGTTTCCGGTGCGCCGTGGCTCGCGGCGAGCCGTTCGGCGGTGTCGGCGGTGGACCGGACCACCGTGCACCACCCGACCCGCAGCACCCGGGGCGCCTCTTCGGCGAGTACGCGCAGTTTGTCCGCAGCGGGCGCGGCCGCGATGTGGTCGATCAGCTCGAGCTCGCGGTGCGCCTCCAGCAGACCCGTGTGCGGACGGATGCTGTCGACGTACACACCGTTGAGGTTCTCGGCGGCGGTGATCAGGGTGTCGGGCATGGACCCGGCAGGCAGCTCGACGACCAGGTCGTCGATCGCGTAACCCGGCCCACGCTCGACGACGTCGAGCGACAGGATGTCCGCACCGACCGAGCCGAGGGCCACCGCGAGCGAGCCGAGGCTGCCGGGCCGGTCCTCGAGTTGGACGCGCAGCAGATACGAAGGCACGGCCAACACCTTTTCACAGCGTGCTCACATGAGCATGTCCGGTCGTGCGGCCCGTGCCCAGTGGTCCCCACCGCCACCGGTCTTGACTAGGCTGCTTTGTCGTGTCACAGATCTCCCGAGACGAGGTCGCCCACCTGGCCCGACTGGCCCGGCTGGCGCTGACCGAAGACGAGCTGGACGGTTTCGCCGGCCAATTGGACGCGATCCTCGGCCATGTCAGCCAGATCCAGTCCGTGGATGTCACCGGCGTCGAGCCGACCGACAACCCACTCAAGGACGTCAACGTGACGCGGCCCGACACGGTGCAGCCGTGCCTGACCCAGGACGAGGCGCTGGCGGCCGCACCCAAGGCGGCCGAGGGCCGGTTCGCGGTTCCGAGAATTCTGGGGGAGCCCGAATGAGCACCGAACTGATCAGGAGCGACGCGGCCACCCTCGGCGCCAGGATCGCGGCCAAGGAGGTGTCCTCGACCGAGGTCACCCAGGCCCACCTGGACCAGATCGCCGCGACCGACGACCGGTTCAACGCGTTCCTGCACGTCGCGGCGGACTCCGCACTGGCCGAGGCCGCCCGCATCGACGCCGCGGTGGCCGCCGGTGAGCGGCTGCCGTCGCCGTTGGCCGGGGTGCCGCTGGCGCTCAAGGACGTGTTCACCACGACCGACATGCCCACCACGTGCGGTTCCAAGATCCTCGAAGGCTGGCGTTCGCCGTACGACGCGACCGTGACGGTCAAGTTGCGCGCCGCGGGCATCCCGATCCTCGGCAAGACCAACATGGACGAGTTCGCGATGGGCTCCTCGACCGAGAACTCGGCGTACGGCCCGACCCGCAACCCGTGGAACACCGAGCGCGTGCCCGGCGGCTCCGGCGGCGGCAGCGCCGCGGCGCTGGCCGCCTATCAGGCGCCGCTGGCGATCGGCTCGGACACCGGAGGTTCGATCCGCCAGCCCGCCGCGCTGACCGCGACGGTCGGGGTCAAGCCCACCTACGGCACGGTGTCGCGGTACGGGTTGATCGCGTGCGCCTCCTCGCTGGACCAGGGCGGTCCGTGCGCCCGCACCGTGCTCGACACCGCGCTGCTGCACGCGGTGATCGCGGGCCACGATGCGCGGGATTCGACGTCGGTGACGGCGGAGGTGCCCGATGTGGTCGCCGCGGCGAAGGCCGGTGCCTCGGGCGACCTCAAGGGTGTGCGCGTCGGTGTGGTCAAACAGCTGCGCGGTGAGGGTTACCAGCCGGGGGTGCTGGCGTCGTTCAACGCCGCCGTCGAGCAGCTGACCGCGCTGGGCGCCGAGGTCACCGAGGTGGACTGCCCGCACTTCGACCACGCGATGGCGGCCTACTACCTGATCCTGCCGTCGGAGGTGTCGAGCAACCTCGCGCGTTTCGACGCGATGCGGTTCGGCCTGCGCGTCGGTGACGACGGCAGCCACAGCGCCGAAGAGGTCATGGCGCTCACGCGTGCCGCCGGTTTCGGCCCAGAAGTCAAGCGCCGCATCATGATCGGCACGTACGCGCTGTCGGCGGGGTACTACGACGCCTACTACAACCAGGCCCAGAAGGTGCGCACGCTGATCGCACGGGACCTCGACCGCGCGTACGAGAACGTCGACGTGCTGGTGTCGCCCGCCACACCGACCACCGCGTTCGGGCTGGGGGAGAAGGTCGACGACCCGCTGGCCATGTACCTGTTCGACCTGTGCACGCTGCCGCTGAACCTGGCCGGGCACTGCGGCATGTCCGTCCCGTCCGGTCTCTCACCCGACGACGGTTTGCCGGTCGGCCTGCAGATCATGGCCCCGGCGCTCGCCGACGACCGGCTCTACCGCGTCGGCGCGGCGTACGAGGCGGCGCGCGGTCCGCTGCCATCCGCGCTCTGACAGGGGAGTATGGAAGGCATGCGGATCGGAGTGCTCACCGGCGGCGGTGACTGTCCAGGCCTGAACGCGGTGATCCGGGCGGTCGTGCGGACGTGCGACCAGCGTTACGGCTCGTCGGTGGTCGGTTTCCTCGACGGTTGGCGCGGCCTGCTCGAGGACCGCCGCATCCAGTTGGCCAACGACGACCGCAACGACCGGTTGCTGGCCAAGGGCGGCACCATCCTCGGCACCGCACGCGTCAACCCGGAGAAGCTGCGCAACGGCCTGGAGCAGATCAAGCAGACGTTGGAAGACAACGGCATCGATGTGCTCATCCCGATCGGCGGTGAGGGCACCCTGACGGCCGCGCACTGGCTGTCCGAGGAGAACGTGCCGGTGGTCGGCGTGCCCAAGACCATCGACAACGACATCGACTGCACCGACGTCACGTTCGGACACGACACCGCCCTAACCGTGGCGACCGAGGCCATCGACCGGCTGCACAGCACCGCCGAGTCGCACCAGCGGGTCATGCTGGTCGAGGTGATGGGCCGCCACGCCGGCTGGATCGCGCTCAACGCGGGCATCGCGTCGGGTGCGCACATGACGCTGATCCCCGAGCAGCCGTTCGACGTCGAGGAGGTGTGCCGGCTGGTCAAGCAGCGCTTCCAGCGCGGCGACTCGCACTTCATCTGCGTGGTGGCCGAAGGCGCGAAACCGGCCGAGGGCTCGATGCGGCTGCGGGAGGGCGGCATCGACGAGTTCGGCCACGAGCGGTTCACCGGCGTCGCACAGCAGCTCGCGCTCGAGGTGGAGAAGCGCATCAACAAGGAGGTCCGCGTCACCGTGCTCGGGCACGTGCAGCGTGGCGGCACCCCGACGCCGTTCGACCGGGTGCTCGCGACGCGTTTCGGCGTCAACGCCGCCGACGCCGCGCACGCGGGCGAGTACGGAATGATGGTGTCGCTGCGCGGCCAGGAGATCGGCCGCGTGCCGCTCGCCGAGGCGGTGCGCCAGCTCAAGCTCGTGCCGCAGTCCCGCTACGACGACGCCGCGGAATTCTTCGGCTGAGGGTTCACCGGCCGAGCTTCGGGCGCTCGCGGTCGGGGCGGGAGCTCAAACTAAAATCGCCTCATGACCGTTGCCCCCACCGCTGAACTCGTTGACTTCGACGACGTCGTCGCGCGCTACGAACCCGTCATGGGCATGGAGGTGCACGTCGAGCTGTCGACGGCCACCAAGATGTTCTGCGGCTGCGCCAACCGGTTCGGGGCCGAGCCCAACACGCTGGTCTGCCCCGTGTGCCTGGGCTTGCCGGGGGCGCTGCCGGTGCTCAATGAGGCCGCGGTGGAGTCGGCGATCCGCATCGGCCTCGCGCTGAACTGCGAGATCGCGCCGTGGGGCCGGTTCGCGAGGAAGAACTACTTCTACCCCGACCAGCCGAAGAACTACCAGATCTCGCAGTACGACGAGCCCATCGCGGTCAACGGCCACCTCGACGTGCCGCTGGAGGACGGCACCACATGGCGCGTGGAGATCGAACGTGCCCACATGGAGGAGGACACCGGCAAGCTGACTCACCTGGGCAGCGACACCGGCCGCATCGCCGGAGCGACGACCTCGCTGGCCGACTACAACCGGGCGGGCGTGCCGCTCATCGAGATCGTCACCAAGCCCATCGAGGGTGCGGGCGCCCGTGCCCCGGAGATCGCCCGCGCGTACGTCACCGCGCTGCGTCAGCTGATGCGCGCCCTCGGCGTCTCGGACGTGCGCATGGATCAGGGCTCGATGCGCTGCGATTCCAATGTCTCGCTGAAACCCAAGGGCGCCAAGGAGTTCGGCACCCGCACCGAGACCAAGAACGTGAACTCGCTGCGCAGTGTCGAGGTGGCCGTGCGCTATGAGATGCGCCGTCAGGCAGCGGTTCTCGACGCGGGCGGCACCATCGTGCAGGAGACCAGGCACTTCCACGAGGACGGCTACACCTCGCCGGGGCGCAGCAAGGAGACCGCACAGGACTACCGCTATTTCCCGGAGCCCGATCTGGAGCCGGTCGCGCCGAGCCCCGAACTCGTCGAGCGCCTGCGCACGACGATCCCCGAACTGCCGTGGCTGGCCCGCAAGCGGATCCAGGAGGACTGGGGTGTCTCCGACGAGGTGATGCGCGACCTGGTCAACGCCGGGGCGGTCGAACTCGTCGCGGCCACCGTCGGACACGGTGTGTCGAGCGAGGCGGCCCGCGCCTGGTGGGGCAACTTCCTGGTGCAGAAGGCCAACGAGAGCGGGGTTGCCGTCGACGAGCTGCCCATCACGCCGGCCCAGGTGGCCGCGGTGGTGAAGCTCGTCGACGAGGGCAAGCTGTCCAACAAGCTGGCACGTCAGGTCGTCGAGGGCGTACTCGCCGGCGAGGGCGAGCCCGAGCAGGTCATGACCGACCGCGGGCTCGCGCTGGTGCGGGACGACTCGGTGATCAAGGCCGCGGTCGAGGAGGCGCTGGCCGCCAACCCCGACATCGTCGAGAAGATCCGCGGCGGCAAGGTCCAGGCCGCGGGCGCCATCGTCGGCGCGGTCATGAAGGCGACGAAGGGTTCGGCCGACGCCGCGCGGGTGCGCGAACTCGTGTTGGCGGCCTGCGGCCAGAGCTGACCGGCCGCCTCAGGTGGCGGGAACCGGGAACTCCCCGGCGAACATCCGCATCGTCATCGCGGCGTACTCCCCGAGCCGATCGCGCGTATAGGTCTCGGGATCGTGCACCGCGAGCCGGCCGAGCATCTCGGCGAACGCCAGCATCGTGTGGCCGAGCAGTACCGGGTCCAGATCGGTGAGCCGGGGATCCAGTTCGGTACCGGCCCGCGCGAACGACACGGCCAGTTCCATGATCTGCGAGCGGGCGTGGCGCACCGCGGCCCGGTACTCGCGGGGCGCGGTGTCGGGCACGGTCAAAATAAGACGCCACCGGGTCGGGTTCTCCAGTACTGCCTGGAGGAACGCTGACACGGTGGCGGTGTAGGCCTCGGTGGGACCGGCGACGGCGAGATCGTGGGGTAACGCCGCGCGTACCTGGTCGAGTCCTCGTTGGTGTTCGCGGCTGAGCAGTGCGGTGACCAGTTCGGCCCGGGTTCGGTACGCGGTGTAGAGGACCGGTTTGCCGACGCCTGCGGTCTCGGCGACGGCCTCCATGCTCAGTTCGTGCAACGGGCAGTCGGCCAGCACTGTCAGTGCCGCGTCGAGCAGTTGCTGGCGCCGTTGCTCACGCGGTAGCCGCGGTGCGTATCGTCGGCGCTGGCGTTCAGGCACTCGGACAATGGTACGTGATGTGGGTCCGGTCACACAGGTCGCTGTACCGACGCCGGGCCGACGCTGCCGACCGCCTCCGCGCGCAGCACCGGCACAAAGTTCGCGCCGGCCGCGGGAAGCGCTGTGGCTCAGGTCTTGTCGGCGTCGCCGCGCGGGAATCCACCGCCCTGCGGGAACAGCGGGAACACCACGTCGTCGAGTTTCTCGGCGTCGCCCGCGGTCTTGTTGACCGTCGCGCCCCACACGTTGCCGTCGGGGAGAGCTGCAGCGCCCAGACGTGACCGCGGGTGTTGTCGCGCACCACCTCGGGTTCGCCGGTCACCGCGCCGGTGTCCTGCGCCATGTGGACGGCGACGGTCTTCTTGGCCTCGACGAGGTTCACCAGCACCGTACCGTCGAGCGCCGCGCATCCGGCCACGCCGGGACGGTCGGGCCACGTCCACACCGTCGAGATCTTCGAGTCCTTGGTCATCCGCTGCAGGCGGTCGGCCGTCGGTGTGCGGTCGGTGACGTACAGGGAGCCGTCGGACGGGTCGATGCACATGGCGCCGCCCGCACCCATGCCCGACATCGCGGTGGTGATCGGCGCCTGGTTGACCGTGGTGGGCTGCTCGATGCGCAGCACCTTGCCCGCGAGCGAGTTCGGGTCGGCGGCCAGCGCCGGGTTGCCCGCATCGCCGGTCTGCACCAGCAGCGTCGTGGGACTGGTGAAGATCAGCGATCCCATGTTGCCGGTGGCGCCCTTCGGGATGCCGGTGAGAATCGGCTTGGGCACGTCGCCGTCGGCGATCCGCACCACGCGGTTGTCGGTCGGCGTGCTGATGTAGGCGTACATCAACCGGTCCTGGATGTAGGTCGGCGACTTCACGATGTCCATCAACCCGCCGTCGCCCGAGGGATCGACCGGGATCACGGTCTTGATCTTCGGTTCGGCGCGGGTCGCGACCTCTTTGATGGCACCCGTCAACCGCTCGGCCACCAGCGCGGACTGGCTGTCGGCGCCCATGATCAGGCCGCTGGTGCTGTCGAGGCAGCCCTGCATGACGCCAGGGGCCGGGCATTCCTTGGGGAACGGGATCGCGGGCAGCGGCGGCGGCGGAGGTGGAGTCGTGGTGGGTCCGGGTCGCATCTCCGGTTCGGTGGTGAACGGCTCCGACTGGGCCGCATCGAACCGGGCGCACCCCGTGCCGACCAGCATCGCGGCACACAAGACGGCGGCCACCTGTGTCATCCGCCGACGCGATTTCATGCTCGCCAGATTACGGATTGGTCCGCGGTGTCCGCCACGTCGGGACCCGCGATGCGCCGATCAGCGATCCAATACCAGGCGGAAGCGCCGAGGTAAATACCAGGATCCCGCGGATGTTGCACTTACCCTGGCAGCGTGACCAGTACCTCGCAGGACCCGTGGCAAAGACCCGATAATCCGGGGACCGGCGATTCCGCCAGGCCCGCCGGGGCAAGTCTGGTCGACCCCGAAGACGATCTGCCCTCGGCCAACTACGGTGGCGACTTCGAAACCACCGCCATCCCGCGGTACGACTCCAAGTCGCCCGATCAGTCGGCGTTCAGCATGGTCAGCGACCCAGAACCGTTGCCGTACGTCCAGCCCGGTATGCATGCGCCGATGGGCGCGTATCCGGCCGAACCGGTCGAGATCGACCGCAACGACGTCGTCGACGACCAGGTCAGGGCGGCCGGCAGAAGAGGTACGCAGGACCTCGGCCTGCTGATCCTGCGCGTGGCCCTCGGTGGGCTGCTGATCCTGCACGGCCTGCAGAAGGCCTTCGGGTGGTGGGACGGTCCGGGGTTCGACGGATTCAGCACATCGCTCGACGACATGGGTTTCAAGTACTCGGGCATCCTGACGTACGTGGCCACCGGCGGGCAGATCGCGGCCGGGGTGCTGTTGGTGCTGGGGTTGTTCACGCCGATCGCCGCGGCCGGTGCGCTGGCCTACGGCATCAACGGCCTGCTGGCCGAGGCCATGATCGCCCACGAGCAGGCCAGGCTCGCCGAGTTCTTCCACGACGGTCACCAGTACCGGCTCGTCATCCTCGCCGCGACCGCGGCGCTCATCCTGACCGGACCGGGACGCTACGGCTTCGACGCCGGCCGCGGTTGGGCGCGGCGCCCGTTCGTCGGCTCGTTCGTGGCCCTGCTGATCGGCATCGGTGCGGGCATCGGCATCTGGGCCCTGCTCAACGGCGGCAATCCGCTGAGCTGAGCCTCACGCATACGGGTTGGGGACGCGTCCGCCGCTCACCTCCGCGAGCAGCGGCAAGGTGGCGAAGGTCACCGCGGGCAGGCGCAGATCCTCGCCGGTGGTGCGCTGCGCGACCGCCCAGCGGCCGCGTTCGAACCGCAGTCCGTCGATCTCGTTCCACGGCACCGTCTCGCTGCCCAGCAGCGACCGCGCCGTCACGGTCTCCCGGTCGGCCCGGGTCTGGAACCGAATGATGGCCAGCGACAAGCCAATCGGGATGAGCAGCAGCCAGCCGAACCATGCCGGATTGACCAGGATCACGGTCAGCAGGCCCAGGGTGACGACCGCGACGGCCAAGTGCGCCATGGGCGATATCCGGATGACGACGGGGGCGGTTGCTGAACGTGCGCTCACGGTGTCCATCCTTGCACTGGCTTCCCTCGGGGCGGAAAACGCTCCAATACCGCGCATTCGGCGCAATCGCAATTTGACCTTCGACCAGTGTGGCAGCTACCGTCAACGCTTATGCAGACCCCGGGAGTGCTCGTAGTAATTGGTTGGCGCGTTGATGCCGCGCTGGCCCTCTGCCGGGCATAGCACACCAGCATCGACGCGCCACCCTCGTACAGCAGCCTGCTGACGGGGGTTTTTTGTTGTCCACAGGCACGTCGGCGTCACCATCACAACCGAGATTCCGCCACAAAGGAAACCTAAGAGGGACGGGAAGAGAAACCGTGAGCGCACCCACCACGCGACCGCCACACACGGCCGCAGCCCCCGCGAACGGCGCACCTGCGCAGACGTCAGATCAACCGCAGGCCAAGCGCGTTGCACCCGAGCAGCTCACCGGCGCGCAGGCGGTCGTCCGGTCGCTCGAGGAGATCGGCGTCGACACCATCTTCGGTATCCCCGGTGGCGCGGTGCTCCCGGTCTACGACCCGCTGTTCGACTCGAAGAAGCTGCGGCACGTGCTGGTCCGCCATGAGCAGGGTGCCGGCCACGCCGCGAGTGGCTACGCCCATGCGACCGGCAAGGTCGGGGTGATGATGGCGACGTCCGGCCCGGGCGCCACCAACCTGATCACGCCGCTGGCCGACGCGCAGATGGACTCGATCCCCGTCGTGGCGATCACCGGTCAGGTCGGTCGCGCGCTCATCGGCACCGATGCGTTCCAGGAAGCCGACATCACCGGCATGACGATGCCGATCACCAAGCACAACTTCCTGGTGCGCAACGGCGATGACATCCCGCGCGTCATCGCCGAGGCGTTCCACATCGCCAGGTCGGGACGGCCGGGCGCGGTGCTCGTCGACATCCCCAAGGACATCCTGCAGGGGCAGTGCACCTTCAGCTGGCCGCCGAAGATCGACCTGCCCGGCTACAAGCCGACCACCAAACCGCACAACCGACAGATCCGCGAGGCCGCCAAGCTGATCGCCGCGGCCCGCAAGCCCGTGCTGTACGTCGGCGGCGGCGTGATCCGCGGCGAGGCCACCGATGAGCTGCGCGAGCTGGCCGAACTGACCGGCATCCCGGTCGTGACGACGCTGATGGCCCGTGGCGCGTTCCCGGACAGCCACCGCCAGAACCTGGGCATGCCCGGTATGCACGGCACGGTCGCCGCGGTGGCCGCGCTGCAGCGCAGCGATCTGCTGATCGCCCTCGGCACCCGCTTCGACGACCGCGTCACCGGCAAGCTCGATTCGTTCGCGCCGGACGCCAAGGTGATCCACGCCGACATCGACCCGGCCGAGATCGGCAAGAACCGCCACGCCGACGTGCCGATCGTGGGTGACGTCAAGGCCGTCATCGCCGAACTCGTCCAGTCGCTGCGCAAGACCGGCACCGACGCCGACGCGCTGCAGCTCGACACCTGGTGGGAGTACCTGTCGGGCATCCAGTCGACCTACCCGCTGAGCTACGGCCCGCAGAGCGACGGCAGCCTGTCTCCGGAGTTCGTCATCGAGAAGCTGGGCCAGATCGCGGGCCCCGACGCGGTGTACGTCGCGGGCGTCGGCCAGCACCAGATGTGGGCCGCGCAGTTCATCAAATACGAGAACCCGAAGACCTGGCTGAACTCCGGTGGTCTGGGCACGATGGGCTTCGCCGTGCCCGCGGCAATGGGCGCCAAGTTCGCCAGGCCCGAGGCCGAGGTGTGGGCCATCGATGGTGACGGCTGCTTCCAGATGACCAACCAGGAGTTGGCCACCTGCGCGGTCGAGGGCGCGCCGATCAAGGTGGCGTTGATCAACAACGGCAACCTGGGCATGGTGCGCCAGTGGCAGACCCTGTTCTACGACGAGCGCTACAGCCAGACCAACCTGTCCACCCACAGCCACCGGATCCCGGACTTCGTCAAGCTGGCCGAGGCGCTGGGCTGCGTCGGTCTGCGGTGCGAACGCGCCGAGGACGTCGAGGACGTCATCAACCAGGCCCGCGCGATCAACGATCGTCCGGTGGTCATCGACTTCATCGTGGGCGCCGACGCCCAGGTGTGGCCGATGGTCGCGGCAGGTACCAGCAATGACGAGATCATGGCGGCGCGCGACATCAGGCCGCTGTTCGACGACAACGAAGAGGGCCACGCCTGATGAGCGCTTGCGCGAAGAAGAGACAACCCTGATGAGCGCTTGCGCGAAGAAGAGAGATCTGTGATGAGTAACGGAACCCCCACCCACACCCTGTCGGTGCTGGTCGAGGACAAGCCCGGTGTCCTTGCGCGAGTCGCCTCACTGTTCTCGCGCCGCGGCTTCAACATCCAGTCGCTGGCGGTCGGCGCGACCGAGCAGAAGGACATGTCGCGCATGACGATCGTGGTGAGCGTCGAGGATTCGCCGCTCGAACAGATCACCAAGCAGCTCAACAAGCTGATCAACGTGATCAAGATCGTCGAGCAGGAAGAGACCAACTCGGTGTCCCGCGAGCTCGCGCTGATCAAGGTGCGGGCCGACGCGACCACCCGCGGTCAGATCATCGAAGCGGTGAACCTGTTCCGCGCCAAGGTCGTTGATGTTTCGACCGAATCCCTGACGGTCGAGGCGACGGGTACGCCGGAGAAGCTGGAGGCCCTGCTGCGGGTCCTGGAGCCCTACGGCATCCGGGAGATCGCACAGTCCGGTGTGGTGTCGGTGTCGCGCGGTCCGCGGGGCATCGGCGCAGCGAAGTAATCAGGCTCGAGTAGCGTTCATGAGCTGTATGGCCGGAAAGATATAGAAGGAAGTTCACGCATGGCAGTTGAGATGTTCTACGACGACGACGCCGACCTGTCGATCATCCAGGGCCGTAAGGTCGCCGTCATCGGCTACGGCAGCCAGGGGCACGCGCATTCGCTCTCGCTGCGCGACTCGGGTGTGCAGGTCAAGGTCGGCCTCAAGGAAGGTTCCAAGTCGCGGGAGAAGGCCGAGGAGCAGGGTCTCGAGGTCGACACCCCGGCCGAGGTGGCCAAATGGGCCGACGTCATCATGCTGCTGGCGCCCGACACCGCGCAGGCCGAGATCTTCGCCCGTGACATCGAGCCGAACCTCGCCGACGGTAACGCGCTGTTCTTCGGCCACGGCCTGAACATCCACTTCGGTCTGATCAAGGCTCCGGAGAACGTCACGGTCGGCATGGTCGCCCCCAAGGGGCCGGGCCACCTGGTGCGCCGCCAGTTCGTCGACGGCAAGGGCGTGCCCTGCCTGATCGCCGTGGACCAGGACCCCAAGGGTGAGGGCGAGGCCCTGGCCCTGTCGTACGCCGCGGCCATCGGCGGTGCCCGCGCCGGTGTCATCAAGACCACCTTCAAGGAAGAGACCGAGACCGACCTGTTCGGCGAGCAGGCCGTGCTGTGCGGCGGCACCGAGGAACTCATCAAGACCGGGTTCGAGGTCATGGTCGAGGCCGGCTACGCCCCGGAGATGGCCTACTTCGAGGTGCTGCACGAGCTCAAGCTCATCGTCGACCTGATCTACGAGGGTGGCATCGCCCGGATGAACTACTCGGTGTCCGACACCGCGGAGTTCGGCGGTTACCTGTCGGGACCGCGTGTCATCGACGCCGACACCAAGAAGCGCATGAAGGACATCCTGAAGGACATCCAGGACGGCACCTTCGTCAAGCGCCTCGTCGCCAATGTCGAAGGCGGCAACAAGGAGCTCGAATCGCTGCGCAAGCAGAACGCCGAGCACCCGATCGAGGTCACCGGCAAGAAGCTGCGCGACCTGATGAGCTGGGTCGACCGGCCGATCACCGAAACCGCCTGAGTTTCGCCGATTCGACGAAATGGCTGTCCTCACACGGTGGGGGCAGCCATTTCGTCATTCTCGGTGCCGTGCCATCGATCCCGTGTCGTCGAAGTCCGCCCGGCCGCCCGCCCCGGCTATTCGCTCAGACGGCCCGCGACGGTGACGACGCGGCGCGCCAGATGGTCGAGCGCATTGTTGGTGATCTCGTCGATCTCGGTGATGTTGGCCCGGTTGGCGATCAAGCCGACGCCATACGGGTTGCCGTCGGCGAACTTCACCTCGTCGGTGTAGCCGGGCGGGACGATGATCCCGCCGAAGTGCATGAGCGTCACATAGAGATTGAGCAGGGTCGACTCCTGGCCGCCGTGCGTGGTCTGACTGGAGGTGAACCCGGCGTAGACCTTGTCGGCCAACTTGCCCTGTGCCCACAGGCCGCCAAGGGAATCGATGAACGTCCGCAATTGTGCTGCGGGCGAACCGAATCGGGTGGGGGAGCCGAAGATCACCGCGTCGGCCCACACCATGTCCTCACCGGTGGCCGCCGGAAGATCCTTGGTCGCCTGGTAATTGGCCGTCCACGCGGGATTCTGGGCGAACGTCTGCGGATCCTGCGTCTCGGCGACGTGGCGCAACCGCACCTGTGCCCCCGCCGACTCGGCCGTCGCGGCGACCCGCTTGGCCATCGTGGCGCCGTGTCCCGTCGCCGAGTAGTAGATGACGGCAACCTTCGGAGCGGAAGTCATACGCCCACTTTAGGGATCGGGTTGGGTCACGGGGTGGCTTCGTGGCCTTTGCGTCCGTGGGTGCGGCGGCGCTCCTTCATCTCGGACTCGAACACGTGGCGGGCCCCGCCCAGGAACTCGGTGCGCAGGCGCCGTTCGTGTTCGCCGAACAGGGACCAGTAGGTGTCGTCGAACTCCTCGACGATCTGGAACGACCACCGGCCGTGCAGCACGTTGTGGCCCACCAGTTCGGTCTGCACGCGTTCGGCGGCCTCGTCGTGGCCGGCGGCGCGCAGTTTTTCGCAGACCTCGTCGAGCAGGGCGTCGGCGTGCCCGATCAACTGATGGAACGTGTACAGGTGGCCGCGGGCGCGCTCTACGTATTCCAGCGCCTCCGACATCTTCCCGGCGGCCTCGACGGTGTCGTCATCGACTCCGGGCGGCCGGGCATGTTCGGTGTCGGTGCTGCCGTTGTCGGTTCGGATGCCCTCGCTCATGCCGCCCGGGATACCCAGTTGGGCCGCAAACGACGCATGCCGGGCGGTCGCGGTCAGCGAAACGCCGGAAGGTCCATGCCGAACTCGCGTCTGAGCACGGTGCGCGCGGCGTAGAACCCCGACATGCCGTGCACGCCGCCGCCGGGCGGCGTTGCCGACGAGCACAGGTACGCCTTGGGGATCGGCGTGGTCCACGGGTTGAGTCGGGGGGTCGGCCCGGTCAGCGCACTCACCATGTTGTTGGCGCCCACGCCGATGTCACCGCCGATCAGGTTGGCGTTGTGATGGGTCATCTGGGATGCGGGCACGCTGCGCACCGCGACGACGAGGTCGCGGAACCCCGGTGCGAACCGTTCGAAGATCGACGTCACGGTGTCGGCCATGTCGACCGTCGAACCCGCGGGAACGTGCGCATACGTCCACAGCGGCCGCCTGCCCTGGGAGTCGATGCGCCCGGGGTCGGCGATGTGTGGTGACGCCGCGAGCACCATGGGCCACCCGGCGTGGCGGCCCCCGGCGATCTCCGATTCGGCCAGCGCCATCTGCCGTCGGCTGCCACCCAGGTGCAGCGTGGGTGCCTGCGCCAAACGTGGGTCCCGCCAGGGGATCTCACCGGACAACACGTAATCGACCTTGGCGACACCTGGTCCGTAGGCGTAGTTGCGCAACGCTTTCGCGTATCGCGAGGGCACTGAGTCGCGGTAGATCGAGAGCAGCGCGGTCGGTGCGGTGTCGTAGATGACGACGCCAGAAGGTGCTCGGGTGACCTCCTCGCCGAGCACCAGTTCGCCGCCGTGTGCGGCCAGGTCGGCGATCAGCGCGTCGGGTATCGCCTGCGACCCGCCGATCGGGATCGGCCAGCCGACGGCATGCGCGAGCGTGGCCAGCATCAGCCCCGCGCCGGCCGACACCAGCGAGGGCATCTGCGAAATCGTGTGTGCCGCAACGCCACTGAACAACGCACGGGCGTCATCGCCGCGCAGCAGCCGCCACAGCGGTGTGCCCTGTCCCAGCAGCCGGGGCGCCACCCGCAGCGCGGCCGGGACGGACGGCGGGAACGACCGTTTGTCGCCGAGCAGAAGTCCGACCACGCCGTCGCAGTCGTCGGCGAGCGGGCCGAGCAGCTTGCGCCAGGAGCGTCCGTCGTCCAACTCCGCACAGGTGCGGTCGATGTCGTGGTAGCCGATCGCGGCGGGACGCTCCACGAGCGGGTTGGCGTAGGCGATGTCGGGGACGGCGAGTTTCACCCCGTGGGCTTGCAGGTCGTAGGTAGAGAAGAACGGCGATGCGAGGGCGAGCGGATGCACGGCCGAGCAGATGTCGTGGCTCACCCCGCTGAACTCGGGATCGGGGAGGGTGCGGGCACCGCCGCCAGGGGTGGTTTGCGCCTCGATGACCCGCACGGACAATCCGGCTCGCGCGCAGATGACCGCTGCGGTCAGCCCGTTCGGTCCGCTGCCGACGACTGTGACGTCCACAGCTCCAGTAGACCGTACCCGGGCTCGACGTGGTAGCGGCCGTTCCGGTGTCCGGGCGGACCCACTAGGCTGACCGCGTGAGTCTTCCCGTTGTACTGATAGCCGACAAGCTTGCGGAATCCACCGTCGCCGCACTCGGTGACGAGGTGGAGGTCAGGTGGGTCGACGGTCCCGACCGGGCGAAGCTGCTCGACGCGGTGCAGGAGGCCGATGCCCTGCTCGTCCGCTCGGCCACCACCGTGGACGCCGAGGTCATCGCGGCGGCCCCGAAACTCAAGATCGTCGCGCGCGCGGGTGTCGGTCTCGACAACGTCGACGTCGACGCGGCGACCGCACGCGGCGTGCTCGTGGTCAACGCGCCGACCTCGAACATCCACAGCGCCGCCGAACACGCCATCGCGCTGCTGTTGGCGACGGCCCGCCAGATCCCGGCCGCCGACACGACGTTGCGCGAGCGCACCTGGAAGCGGTCGTCGTTCTCGGGCACCGAGATCTTCGGCAAGACCGTCGGTGTCGTCGGCCTCGGGCGCATCGGCCAGCTGGTCGCGCAGCGGCTGGCGGCATTCGGTGCGTACATCGTCGCCTATGACCCGTACGTGTCGCAGGCCCGTGCGGCACAGCTCGGTATCGAACTGCTCACGCTCGACGAACTTCTGGCGCGCGCCGACTTCATCTCGGTGCACCTGCCCAAGACCAAGGAGACCGCGGGCCTGATCGGCAAGGAGGCGCTCGCGAAGACCAAGAAGGGCGTGATCATCGTCAATGCCGCGCGCGGCGGCCTGATCGACGAGCAGGCCCTCGCCGACGCGATCGCCAGCGGTCAGGTCCGCGGCGCCGGCCTCGACGTGTTCGCCACCGAACCCTGCACGGACAGCCCGCTGTTCGACCTGCCGCAGGTCGTCGTCACGCCGCACCTCGGCGCCTCGACCGCCGAGGCGCAGGACCGTGCCGGTACCGATGTCGCGGTCAGCGTGAAGCTCGCCCTGGCCGGCGAGTTCGTGCCGGACGCGGTCAACGTCGGTGGCGGTGCGGTCGGTGAAGAGGTCGCGCCGTGGCTCGATCTGGTGCGCAAGTTGGGTGTGCTGGTCGGTGCCCTCTCCGATGCGCCGCCGGTGACCCTGTCGGTGCAGGTGCGCGGCGAACTCGCGTCGGAGGACGTCGAGATCCTCAAGCTCTCGGCGTTGCGCGGTCTGTTCTCGGCCGTGGTCGACGAGCAGGTGACGTTCGTCAACGCCCCTGCGCTCGCCGCGGATCGCGGGGTGACCGCCGAGATCGGCACGGCGAGCGAGAGCCCGAACCACCGCAGCGTCGTCGACGTGCGCGCCGTGCACGCCGACGGCTCGTCGATCAACGTCGCGGGCACCCTGTCCGGGCCGCAGCTGGTCGAGAAGATCGTCCAGATCAACGGCCGCAACTTCGATCTGCGCGCCGAGGGTTACAACCTGATCGTCAACTACAGCGACAAGCCGGGCGCGCTCGGCAAGATCGGCACCCTGCTCGGCGGCGCGAACGTCAACATCCTTGCGGCCCAGCTGAGCCAGGACGCCAGCGGCGACCATGCCACGGTCATGCTGCGTCTCGACACCGATGTCCCCGACGATGTGCGCGCCGCGATCGCCGAAGCGGTCGGCGCCAGCACGCTGGAAGTGGTTGATCTGTCATGAGTTCCAATCTGAAGCTGGCCGTCATCCCCGGTGACGGCATCGGTCCGGAGGTCATCGCCGAGGCCGTCAAGGTGCTCGACGCCGTGCTGCCCGGAGTCGACGAGACCGAGTACGACCTCGGCGCCCGGCGCTATCACGCCACCGGCGAACTGCTCTCCGACGAGACGATCGAGGAACTGCGTGGCTACGACGCGATCCTGCTCGGCGCGATCGGCGACCCGTCGGTGCCCAGCGGTGTGCTCGAGCGCGGCATGCTGCTCAAGCTGCGGTTCGCCCTCGACCATCACGTGAATCTGCGTCCGGGCAAGCTGTATCCGGGTGTGACGGGTCCGCTCGTCGGCAACCCGCCCATCGATTTCGTCGTGGTGCGCGAGGGCACCGAGGGCCCCTACACCGGCAACGGCGGTGCGTTGCGCGTCGGTACCCCGCACGAGGTTGCGACCGAGGTCAGCGTCAACACGGCGTTCGGCGTCGAGCGCGTCGTGCGGGATGCGTTCGCCCGCGCGCAGAACCGTCGCAAGCACCTGACCCTGGTGCACAAGACCAACGTGCTGGCGTTTGCGGGCAGCCTGTGGTCGCGCACCGTCGATCGGGTCGCCCGGGAGTACCCCGACGTGGAGGTGGGCTACCAGCACATCGACGCCGCGACCATCCACATGGTCACCGATCCGGGCCGCTTCGATGTGATCGTCACCGACAACTTGTTCGGCGACATCATCACCGACCTCGCCGCCGCGGTGTGCGGTGGCATCGGACTGGCCGCCAGCGGCAACATCGATGCCACGCGCACCAATCCGTCGATGTTCGAACCCGTGCACGGCAGTGCACCCGACATCGCGGGGCAGGGCATCGCCGATCCCACGGCCGCGGTGATGAGCGTGGGCCTGCTGCTGGCACATGTCGGCGCAACCGATGCGGCCGCGCGCGTCGACAAGGCGGTCTCCGAGCACCTGGCCACCCGCGGCGACGAGAAGCTGTCCACCGCCGCGGTGGGCGAGCGGATCCGCGCGCTGCTCTGAGCTGTTCGATTCCGCGTCGAGGGCGCAGGCTTCTCGCGCCGTGCGCCCTCAACGCAGAATCTGACGCTCAGCTCTCACGGGCCGGTTCGACGGGCACGAGCGGGATCGCCAGGGCCGGCAGCAGTGCGCACACCGCAAAGGCCACCGGATATCCAGCCACGCCGATCAACCCGCCGAACACCGGCGACGACACCGCCGTCGCCAGATGCTGGCTGGTGTTCTGTGTCCCCAGCGCACGCCCGCTCCAGAACGGCCCGGCGATCTCGGCGATCCCGGTGAACGCCAACCCGTTGTCCGACACCGTGATCACCGACGCGATCACCATCAACGCGATGCTGACCGGCGACGACAACCAGTCGGTGAGGGCCAGCGCGGCCATGGTCACCGCGGCGGCCAGCGCGATCGTGCGGATCGGCCGCAGCCGGTAACCCACGACATCCGACCACCGGCCCGCCGCGATTCGTCCACCGGCGCCCAGCAATTGCGTGACGGTGACCAGAACGCCCGCCGAGGCGGCCGACCAGCCCCGGTCGGTCATGAGCCATACCAGAGCGAAGGTCCACAGCACTCCCTGTGGCACCACCAGCAGCACCGAGACGGCGTGGATGCGCCACAGCACCGACGAGCCGCGGTAGGGGTTGGCGAGATGTTCTGCGGGGGCCTCGGCGCGCGGCAGCCGGGGCGGGTCGATCACGAACACCGCACTGACCACGGCGGCGATCCCGCACACGATCGCCGGGAACAGCAAAGCCGCGGACACCCCGTGACTTTCGGCCACGCGGGGAATCACCAACGCCCCCAAGCCGACTCCCAACGGAGTCGCGGTCTGGCGGATGCCCATCACCAGCCCGCGCTGTTCGGGCGGGAACCAGCCGACGACCAGGCGTCCGCTCGCCGAGTTGCTGCTGGCCGCGGCCATCCCGCCGAGCAGCAGGAAAAGGCCGACGGCGAACAGTGATTGGACCGATGCTGCAGCGAGGGCCGCAGCACCCGTGAGCGCCGACCCCAGACCCAGTACGAGGCGTTCGCCGAAGCGGTCGACGATGTAGCCCCACGCGATGAGCGTCGCGACCATGCCGAAGCTCGGCATCGACGACAGCAGACCGGACCGCGCCAGATCGAGACCACGTTCGCTGTGCAACGTCGGGATGAGAAACGCCGCGCCGTTGATGAACACGTTGGCGCACATGGTGGACGTCAACGCGATCACGAGCATCGACCAGCGGCGTGCGGTGCCGATCGCCGGGGTTGCCATGCAACCCATGGTGTCATGGCTTCTCAAAATATCGAACCTGGGTCTCAGGATATGGACTCGCATCGGGAGGCTCTAGCCTTTAGCCGTGAAAAAGCGGTTGGTCACAGGCATTTCCCTGATGTGTGCGATGGCCGTCACGCCGGTTCCCACGGCGGCTGCCGCCGAGCCGGTGTGGTCGAACCTGGACGCGCGCCGGTACGACGAGCCCATCCCGCGGGAAGGCACGCTCATCCAGTCGGTGCCGCTGGATCCCGCACTTTCGGTGGCCGGCGCCGAACGCGCCTACCGGATCCTGTACTCGACTGTCGATCAGCACGATTCACCCGCGGTGAGCACCGCGGCGGTGTTCGTCCCGCGCGGTCCGGTCCCCGACGGCGGATGGCCGGTGATCGCATGGGCGCATGGCACCGTGGGGCTCGGCGACGACTGCGCACCCTCGGCGCAACCGCGCAGCGCCCGCGACAACGAATACCTCACGCACTGGCTCGACCAGGGCTACGCGGTCGTGGGTTCGGACTACGCGGGCCTGGGCACACCGGGACTGATGAGCTACCTCAACAGCGTGGCCACCGCGCACAGCGTGGTCGACTCCGTGATCGCCATGCACCAGATGGACCTGCCGCTGTCACCCGAGTGGGCCATCGTCGGCCAGTCGCAGGGCGGCGGGGCGGCGGTCAACAGTGCCCGCTGGGCCACCGAATTCAGCCACGGCACCGGCCTGGACTACCGCGGTGTGGTGGCGACCGGGACGCCGTACAACGTCGAGAGCATCGTGAAACACGCGGGCCCGGACATGGCGCTGCCGCCCAACCTGGGCCCGGCCGCCAACAGCTACACCGGGTACATCCTGGCCGGGTTCCGTGAGGCCCGGCCCGACATCGATGTCAACAGCGTGCTCACGCCGGCGGGCCTCGACGCGGTCGCCAAGGCCGAGACCCTGTGCAAACCGCAGCTCGACGAGGCACTGGCGTCGATGACGCCCACCGACTTCTTCCGCGCGCCGCTCGCCACACTTCCCGGCGTCGATACCGCACTCGACGCCTACATGGGCACACCCACCAGTGGCTACGACCGGCCGATCTTCCTCGGTGTCGGCATGCAGGACCGCGACGTTCCGCCCGCTCTCACCCTGCAGCTCAACGACGCGCTGCGGGCCAACGGGCAAGACGTCACACTCAAGGTCTATCCGGACGAAGATCACTCCGGGACGGTCCTGGCGTCCGTCCCGGACTCCACACCGTTCCTGCGCGCGGCGTTCGACGGCCGCTGAGGACAGGCGTCCCGGCTTGGCGTGCCGGCGTGCGCACTACGCTGACAAAAATGCGCTTAGGTCGAGTTGCCAGTCCTGACGGCGTCGCATTCGTGAGCATCGAAGGCGACGGACCAGATGCCGTCTGCAAAGAGATCGCCGAGCACCCGTTCGGAACCCCGAACTTCACCGGACGCAGCTGGCCGTTGGCCGACGTCCGGCTGCTCGCACCGATCCTCGCCAGCAAGGTGGTCGCGGTCGGTAAGAACTACGCCGCGCACGCCGAGGAGATGGGCGGTGTCGCGCCGGAAGATCCGGTGATCTTCCTCAAGCCGAACACCGCGATCATCGGTCCCAACGTGCCGATCCAGCTGCCTGCCGATGCCGACCCCGTGCACCACGAGGGCGAGTTGGCGATCGTCATCGGCAGGCCGTGCAAGGACGTCCCCGCCGCGCGTGCGGCCGACTTCATCCTCGGCTACACAATCGGCAACGACGTCTCGGCGCGGGATCAGCAGCGCAAGGACGGCCAGTGGATGCGGGCGAAGGGGCACGACACCTTCTGCCCGCTGGGCCCGTGGATCGTCACCGACCTCGACCCCTCGGACGTCGAACTGCGCACCGAGGTCAACGGCGAGGTGCGCCAACGCAGCCGAACCTCACTGCTGCTGCACGACATCGGGACGCTCGTGGAGTGGACCTCGGCGGTGATGACGCTGCTGCCGGGTGACGTCATCTTGACCGGGACCCCGGAGGGCGTCGGCCCCATCGAGGACGGCGACACCGTCAGCATCACCGTCGAGGGCATCGGCACACTCACCAATCCTGTTGTGCGTAAAGGGAAGAGATGACAACCAAGAAGGTCCGGGTCCGGTTCTGTCCGTCGCCCACCGGCACCCCCCACGTCGGGCTGGTGCGCACCGCCCTGTTCAACTGGGCCTATGCGCGTCACACCGGAGGGGATTTCGTCTTCCGGATCGAGGACACCGATGCCGCCCGCGACAGTGACGAGAGTTACGCCGCGATCCTCGACGCGCTGCGCTGGCTCGGGATGGACTGGGACGAGGGGCCCGAAGTCGGTGGCCCGTATGGGCCCTACCGGCAGTCACAGCGGCACGAGATCTACCGCGACGTCGTCGCGCGTCTGCTGGAGGCCGGCGAGGTGTACGAGGCCTATTCGACGCCGGAGGAGGTCGAGGCGCGTCACCTCGCGGCCGGGCGCAACCCGAAGTTGGGTTATGACAACTACGACCGCACCCTGACCGACGCGCAGCGCAAGGCGTTCGCCGACGAGGGCCGCAAGCCGGTGCTGCGTCTGCGGATGCCGGACGAGGACCTGTCGTGGAACGACCTGGTGCGCGGTCCGACGACCTTCGCGGCCGGTTCGGTGCCGGACTTCGCGATCACCCGCAGCAACGGTGATCCGTTGTACACGTTGGTCAACCCCGTCGACGACGCGTTGATGAAGATCACACACGTGCTGCGCGGCGAGGACATCCTGCCCTCGACGCCGCGTCAGATCGCGCTGTACCGGGCGCTGATGCGCATCGGTGTCGCCGAACTCGTGCCCGAGTTCGCACATCTGCCAAGCGTTCTGGGGGAGGGCAACAAGAAGCTGTCCAAGCGCGACCCGCAGTCCAACCTGTTCCTGCACCGCGACCGCGGGTTCATCCCCGAGGGCCTGCTCAACTACCTCGCGCTGCTGGGCTGGGGCATCGCCGACGATCACGACGTGTTCACCCTCGACGAGATGGTGGCCGCGTTCGATGTGGTCAACGTCAACTCCAATCCGGCCCGGTTCGACCAGAAGAAGGCCGACGCGATCAACGCCGAGCACATCCGGATGCTCACACCGGAGGACTTCACCGCCCGGCTGCGTGAGTACTTCGTCACACACGGGCACGACACGACGCTCGACGACGCCGCGTTCGCCGAGGCGGCCGCGCTGGTGCAGACCCGCATCGTGGTGCTGGGCGACGCGTGGGGGCTGTTGAAGTTCTTCAACGACGATGCCTACGAGATCGACGAGAAGTCGGCGGCCAAGGAGTTGAAGCCGGAGTCCGCAGCGGTCCTGAATGCCGCTCTGAGCGCCCTGGAACCGGTCGGGGAGTGGACCACCCCGGCGATCGAGGCGGCGCTCAAGGCGGCGCTGCTGGACGGTATGGAGCTCAAACCGCGCAAGGCGTTCGGCCCGATCCGCGTCGCGGTCACCGGCGCCGCGGTGAGCCCACCGCTGTTCGAGTCGATGGAACTGCTCGGTCGGGACCGCAGCCTGGCGCGGTTGCGCGCCGCCAGGGACCGGGTGTGAAAACCACCCCGAAATCTTTGGTAGTCTGCTCGTCGGCCCGGTAAGCGCAAGCGGGAGGACATCCCGCCGAGCGAACCGGTCCGAGAAGCCCGTGACCAGCGGTGATGGGCTTCAAATGGGGTATGGTGTAATTGGCAACACAGCTGATTCTGGTTCAGCCATTCTAGGTTCGAGTCCTGGTACCCCAGCCAATGCGACCGGGTCGGGTCGGATTAGGTCAGAGCGAATCTCTGAGCTATGCTGACCTCCCGAAAGTTCTAGCCCCCGTCGTCTAGCGGCCTAGGACGCCGCCCTCTCACGGCGGTAGCGTGGGTTCGAATCCCATCGGGGGTACAACAGCCGAAGGCGCCCAGTTCCACGAACTGGGCGCCTTCGGCTTTTCTCGGCTCCGCACCCACGGGCGACGTTCGTCACACCGGAGCTCACAACCGGCGCGCGAGCGCCTCGGCCGCGGCGAGCAGATCCGCGGCCCACCGGGCACCGGGGCGCCGGCCCATCCGGTCGATGGGTCCCGACACCGACACCGCGGCGATCACCTGACCGCGGCTGTCGCGCACCGGCGCACTCACACTCGCCACGCCCGGCTCGCGCTCGGCGGCGCTCTGCGCCCAACCACGCTTGCGCACCTCGGCCAGCGTGCGCTCGGTGAACTTCGCCGACGGCAGCACGGCCTGTTGGGTCGCGGCATCGGCGTACGCCAGCAGAACTTTGGCGCCCGAGCCCGCGGTCATCGGAAGCTGGGTGCCCACGGGCACGGTGTCGCGAAGACCCGCGGGCGGTTCCAGCGCCACCACGCACACCCGGAACAGCCCTTCGCGGCGGTACAGCTGCACGCTCTCGCCCGTGATCTCGCGCAGGCGGGGAAGTACCGCGGCGCCCGCCGAAATCAGCGGATCGTTGACGTGAGCGGCCAATTCGGTCAGTGCGGGCCCGAGGCGCCAGCGTCCGTCGGCGTCCCTGGCGAGCAGCCGGTGGGTTTCCAGACCCGCCGCCAGGCGGTGGGCGGTGGCCCGTGGCAGACCGGTCCGTTCGCACAGTTCGGCCAGACCGCACGGGGACTCGGCGACGGTGTGCAGTACGCCCACCGCTTTGTCGAGCACGCCGATGCCGCTATCATTTCTCACAGAGAGATACTAGCGTCTCAAAATTTGAGATGGCCAGTGAAGCTCCCAGCCCCCCGGCGGACTCTTGAACAACAGCCCCGCCTGTATTTGAGCCGAAACGAGAAGCAGCGATGGATCAACCGACCCAGACATCCGTGAAACCGCGCACCCTGGCCGAGAAGGTCTGGGACGACCACGTCGTGGTGCGAGGCGAGGGAGAGGGCGCCGCCAAGGAGCCCGACCTGATCTACATCGACCTCCATCTCGTCCACGAGGTCACCAGCCCCCAGGCCTTCGACGGTCTGCGGTTGGCCGGACGTCGGGTGCGGCGGCCCGATCTGACCATCGCCACCGAGGACCACAACGTCCCGACCGTCGACATCGACAAGCCGATCGCCGACCCGGTTTCGCGTACGCAGGTCGAGACATTGCGCCGCAACTGCGAGGAATTCGGCATCCGGCTACACCCCATGGGCGACGCCGAACAGGGCATCGTGCACATCATCGGCCCGCAGCTCGGTCTCACCCAGCCAGGGATGACCGTGGTGTGTGGCGACTCGCACACGTCGACCCACGGCGCCTTCGGCGCCATCGCGATGGGTATCGGCACCTCTGAGGTCGAACACGTGATGGCCACGCAGACCCTGCCGCTCAAGCCCTTCAAGACCATGGCGGTCAACGTCGACGGTGAACTGCCGCCCGGCGTGAGCGCCAAGGACATCATCCTGGCCGTGATCGCAAAGATCGGCACCGGCGGTGGTCAGGGTCACGTCATCGAGTACCGCGGCAGCGCCATCCGCTCGCTGTCGATGGAAGGCCGGATGACGGTCTGCAACATGAGCATCGAGGCGGGCGCCCGCGCGGGCATGGTGGCCCCCGACGAGACCACCTTCGAGTTCCTCAAGGGCCGTCCGCACGCGCCGAAGGGTGCCGACTGGGACGCCGCCGTCGCCGCGTGGAGCCAGTTGCACACCGACGAGGGCGCCGAATTCGACACCGAGGTCTACATCGACGCCGCCACGCTGAGCCCGTTCGTGACCTGGGGCACCAACCCCGGCCAGGGTGTCCCGCTGTCCGAGTCGGTGCCCGACCCCGAACTGATCGTCGACGAGGGCGCCCGGCAGGCCGCGGAAAAGGCTTTGGCCTACATGGACCTTCGACCGGGCACGCCGATGCGTGACATCCCCGTGGACACCGTGTTCGTCGGATCGTGCACCAACGGCCGGATCGAGGATCTGCGCGTGGTGGCCGACGTGCTGCGCGGGCGGAAGGTCGCCGACGGCGTGCGGATGCTCATCGTCCCGGGGTCGATGCGGGTGCGCGCACAGGCCGAATCGGAAGGTCTCGACCGGATATTCGTCGAAGCCGGGGCCCAGTGGCGGCAGGCCGGATGCTCGATGTGTCTGGGCATGAACCCCGATCAGCTCTCGCCGGGGGAGCGCTGCGCCTCGACGTCCAACCGGAATTTCGAGGGCCGCCAGGGCAAGGGCGGCCGCACCCACCTGGTGTCGCCCGCCGTCGCAGCGGCCACCGCCGTCCGCGGAAAGCTCGCGTCCCCCGCAGATCTACCCGCAGCGGCCCGCTGAGAAACCCACGAAGGAGAAGCGTGATGCAGGCTTTCACCACCCACACCGGCATCGGTGTCCCGCTGCGGCGGTCCAACGTCGACACCGACCAGATCATCCCGGCGGTCTACCTGAAGCGGGTGACCCGAACGGGTTTCGAGGACGGTCTGTTCGCCGCCTGGCGCAACGATCCGTCGTTCGTGCTGAACCTGGCGCCCTTCGACAAGGGCTCGGTCCTGGTCGCCGGACCGGATTTCGGCACCGGGTCCTCGCGGGAGCATGCCGTCTGGGCCCTCATGGACTACGGCTTCCGGGTCGTGATCTCGTCCCGGTTCGCCGACATCTTCCGGGGGAACGCGGGCAAGGCCGGGCTGCTGGCGGCCGAAGTGGCCCAGGATGATGTCGAACTTCTTTGGAAGGTCATCGAGCAGCATCCCGGGTTGGAAGTCACTGTGAATCTTCAAGATCGAACGGTGACCGCCGGAACGGTCGTGGTGCCGTTCAGAATTGATGACTACACGGCCTGGCGGCTGCTCGAAGGACTCGACGATATAGGCCTTACGCTGCGGAAACTCGATCAGATCGAGGCGTACGAGGCGTCCAGGCCGGCCTGGAAACCGCGCACTCTCCAGGCCTGATCGGGGCGTCGGCGACCCGAATTCGCCGCCCACCTAGTCGGTTCTGAACCCCCCGGACAGGAGTCCAAGCGGGGCAACCAGATTGCCGAAAAGTTCGCTAGCTTCGCCTGAAACTGCGCGTGGCTCTTGGAAATCAGTGGTCACAGGGTTTACCGTGTCCTCTAGTCGGTCCAAAGAGGACCACTGGTTTCGGAGGTTTTGGATGAACAAAGCGGAGCTCATCGACGTACTCACAACCAAAATGGGCACCGATCGTCGGCAGGCTACCGCCGCGGTGGAGAACGTCGTCGACACCATCGTGCGTGCGGTGCACAAGGGCGATAGCGTGACGATCACCGGCTTCGGCGTCTTCGAGCAGCGCCGCCGCGCGGCTCGCGTCGCCCGCAACCCGCGGACCGGCGAGACGGTGAAGGTGAAGCCCACCTCGGTGCCGGCGTTCCGGCCCGGTGCACAGTTCAAGGCGGTTATCTCTGGCGCACAGAAACTCCCGGCCGAAGGCCCCGCTGTGAAGCGTGGCGTCACCGCGGGTCCCGCCAAGAAGGCCGCCGCGAAGAAGGCCCCGGCCAAGAAGGCCGCCGCCAAGAAGGCTGCGACCAAGGCTCCGGCCAAGAAGGCTGCGACCAAGGCTCCGGCCAAGAAGGCTGCGACCAACGCTCCGGCCAAGAAGGCTGCGACCAAGGCTCCTGCCAAGAAGGCCGCGACCAAGGATCCGGCCAAGAAGGCCGCGACCAAGGCTCCGGCCAAGAAGGCCGCCGCCAAGGCTCCGGCCAAGAAGGCCGCGACCAAGGCTCCGGCCAAGAAGACTGCTGCCAAGAAGGCTCCGGCCAAGAAGGGCCGCAGGTAAATTCCGCACAGGGCACACCGCGGGGTGGTTCCACCCCCGGTGTGCCCTTGTGTGTGACCTACTTGCCGCTGGGCAGCGGGCAGCACAGGTAGTCGGCGGCCACCAGCTCGCCGTCGGCCAGCGACAGCACCCACGTGCTGCCTTTGCGGTTGCCGGTCGACGAAGGACGCACCTTCGAACGTTCGCACCACCACTCGATGAGACCCGGAATCACCTTGCCCTGCGTGCAGATCACCGGGTTGCCCGGCCTGCCCGCGATCTCGAGCACCCGCCTGCGGGCGGCCTTGTGGTCGGCCGCGTAGGCCTCTTCGGTCAGCAGGGGCTCGTTGTGGATGAGCTGATCGAGCTCCTGTGCGAGCGGTTCGACGGTCTGGTGGCAGCGCACCCGATCGGCGGCGTACAGCGTTGTGGCACCGAATGCCATCAATTGTGCGACGAGTGCCTCGGCCTGCGCGCGGCCTCGTTTGTCGAGCGGACGCTTGCGGTCGTCGCCTTTGTAGCGTGAGCGGCGCCCGGCCGTGCCGTGCCGCACGATGAGCACCGTCTTGGTGTCGACCGGACGTTTTACGAAGCGCCGCAGTACTTTTCGATCATCGGGGTACTGCAGCTGATCCATCGCCGCATCGACGGGAAGCCACACGAGCTTGTCGACCTCGTCGTTGGGGCTGAAATCCCCTCCGGTCGATTTCGCGGCCCAGTACCAAACGCGTTTGGTGCCCTGCGGGATCGGGTAGGACACCCGTCCGAGGCGACGGCCGAGTACCGCGGTGTACCCGGTCTCCTCGTGGATCTCGCGTACCGCGGCCGCGGGTTCGCTCTCGGCCGCGTCCAATTTGCCCTTGGGCAGCGACCAGTCGTCGTACCGTGGGCGATGGATCACCGCGACCTCCACCGACGCGGGATGCCCATCGGCCGCGGCGCGCTCCGAGGCGGCGCGCCAGAGCACCGCGCCCGCGGCGCGGACGGTGTGCCTCGACTTCTCGGTGCTGTCCTTCGACACCTGGCTCTCCTGCGGGTCATTCGCCGGCATGACAAGCCGGGCCGCATCACTCACGGCTGGCGGGCGACTCACGGCTGGCGGTGGCGTTCCATCAGGGACACCTGATGGTCTCGAACCGTCTGGCCCTCTTGGGGTAGGGCGATCCAGTGGCTGTCGTGGCGCAGTTCCCAACATCTGGTGGCCGGGTCCATGGCGGAGTCGAACACCTCGTCGAGCTGCGCGGTAAGCCGGGAATCCTTGACCTGGGCCATGACCTCCACGCGCCGGTCGAGGTTGCGGTGCATCATGTCGGCGCTGCCGATCCAGAATTCGTTGATGCCGCGGAAATGGATGATGCGCGAATGTTCAAGGAACCGGCCGAGGATCGACCGGACCGTGATGTTGTCCGAATACCCGGGGACCCCCGGGCGCAGCGCACAGATGCCGCGCACCACGATGTCGACGGGGACACCGGCCTGCGACGCCCGGTACAGCGCGTCGATCACCTGCTCGTCGACCAGCGCGTTGGCCTTCAACCGGATTCCGGTCGTCGCGCCCTCGTGCTGGGCGGCGATCTCACGGTCGATCCGCTCGATGATGCCCTTGCGCACACCGCGCGGCGCCACCAGCAGGTTGCGGTAGGAATCCTTGCGGGAGTAGCCGGTCAGCGAGTTGAACAGATCGGTCAGATCCGCCCCGATGTCCGGATCGGCGGTGAGCAACCCCACGTCCTCATAGAGGCGTGCGGTTTTCGGGTTGTAGTTGCCGGTCCCGATGTGGCAGTAACGCCGGATCGCCGAACCCTCACGCCGAACCACAAGACAAGTCTTGCAATGTGTCTTCAGTCCGATGAGCCCGTACACCACGTGTACGCCCGCCTGCTCCAGGGTGCGGGCCCACTTGATGTTGGCCTGTTCGTCGAAGCGGGCCTTGATCTCGACGAGGGCGACCACCTGCTTGCCCGCCTCGGCGGCGTCGATCAGCGCGTTGACGATGGGCGAGTCACCCGAAGTGCGGTACAGCGTCTGCTTGATGGCGAGCACATTGGGATCCGCCGCCGCCTGTTCGATGAACCGCTGCACCGTCGTCGAGAACGAGTCATAGGGATGGTGCACCAGCACATCTCCGTCGCGCAGGGTCGAGAAGATGCTCTTGGGGGTCTCACGTTCCCCGAAGGCAGGCGGGGTGGCCGGGACGAACGGGCGGTCCTTGAGATCCGGGCGATCAACGCTGTAGATCTGCCACAGCGCCGAGAGATCGAGCAGGCCCGGCACTTCGATGACGTCGCCGGGGGCCACGTCGAGCTCACGCAGCAGCAGCTCGAGCATGCTCTCGGTCATGTCGTCGGAAACCTCCAGCCGCACCGGCGAACCGAAGCGCCTGCGGGCCAGTTCACGTTCCAGCGCCTGCAGCAGATCCTCGTCGCGGTCCTCCTCGACCTCGAAATCGGCGTTGCGGGTGATCCGGAACGCGTGGTGCTCGACGACTTCCAGGCCGGGGAACAGCACCGGGAGGAACGCGGCGATGAGCGCTTCCATGGGCAGGAACCGCACACCGGCCGAATCATCCGACGACGATCCGAGTTCGACGAACCGACCGACGTTGTCGGGAACCTTGATCCTGGCGAAGTGCTGCCCCCCGTCGTCGGGGTGCCTGACCGTGATCGCGAGATTCAGGCTCAGCCCGCTCACGAACGGGAACGGATGTGCCGGGTCGACCGCCAGCGGGGTCAGCACGGGGAACACCTGCTCGTGGAAATAGGTGGAGAGCTTGGCGCGTTCGGCCTCGTCGAGCTCGGCCCAGGTGACGATGTGGATGCCCTGCTGTGCCAGCGCCGGGCGCACCGAATCCAGGAACACCGCCGCGTGGCGGAAGGAGATCTGCTGCGTGCGTTCGTTGATGCGGCGCAACTGCTCACGCGGCGACAACCCGTCCGCCGAGCGCACCGAGAGTCCCATCTCGTCACGGCGCTTGAGGCCCGCGACGCGGACCATGTAGAACTCGTCGAGGTTGGACGCGAAGATCGCGAGGAATTTTGCGCGCTCCAACAACGGCAGTGATGGGTCGGCCGCGAGGGCGAGCACGCGCGCGTTGAAGTCGAGCCAACTCAGCTCGCGGTTGAGGTAACGGTCTTCCGGCAGCGTGTTGTCGATGGTCGGGAAGGTCGCGGCAGGCGGCGCCGCGGGTGTGGCGACCGCCCTCTCCGACGCGGCCGGGCGCGCTGATCCGTCCTGCACATGGGGCTCATCGGTGCGGCTGGCAGGCTCCGCTTCGGTCGCTTCGCTCACGTGTCCGATCATTCCCTAAGACCGGCTCTGCGGCCACCTCCTACCGGTGTGTGGCGACGGCCTGTGCCGTGGCGGGCCCCACACCGAGACGGCGTGCGGTCTGCAGATCGTCCGGGGTGTCGATGTCACAGCGAAGACCGGGCCAGGCGCCGGTCAATTCGATTGCGCCGGAGTGCCGGTGGTGGGCCGCCGAATCGGTGCCGAAGCGCGGTTGCAGCGGTACCCCGAAGGCGAACAGGGCCGAGGTTCCGGTGCCGTGACGGTCACCGACGAAGCTGCGCGGATAGGCGCTTGCCGCCGCAAGCGCCTCGGCCAGTTCCTGTGGTTGCAAGGCCGGAAGATCACCTTGCAGAACAACGATATTCGGGGTGCCGGCCCGCAACTGTGCCTCGGCCGCCATGATCGCGTTGTTCAGCGGGTTGTGATGGCCCTCGGGTGTGGGGTCGGCCAGCACGGCGGCGCCGAGTCGGCGCGCGGCGTCGGCGGCGACCTCATCGGGGGTCACGACGGTGACCGGCGCAACGGCCGAGGCCGCGGTGATGGTGTCGACCAGCATCGCCAGCACCACCGCCTCCCGGGTGGACGCCGAAAAGATCGGTGCCAGCCGGGTCTTGGCGGCGGTGAGCCGCTTCACCGCGATGATCACCGCCGCCTCGGCGCCTGCCGATCCATCCGACGCGGCGCCGGGCGTTCTCCTGCCGCTCATGGTGCCATCCTGCCAGCCGGGCCGGCGGCGTCGAACCGGGCAGTCCGGCGATAGGGTGAACACGTGGTGGAGGCTGCGGTCATGGGTTGCGGTGCCTGGGGGACGGCATTGGCGAAGGTCCTCGCCGACGCGGGGAATCCGGTGACGATGTGGGCCCGCAGGCCCGAGGTCGCCGACGAGATCAACACGCAGCATCGCAACAGCGACTACCTCGGCGATGTCGTGTTGCCTGCCTCGATCCGCGCGACCAGCGATCCCGAAGAGGCGTTGCGCGGCGCCTGCACGGTGATGCTGGCGGTGCCCGCCCAGAAACTGCGGGCCAATCTCGACAACTGGAAACACCTGATCGGTGACGACGTCACCCTGGTGAGCCTGGCCAAGGGCATCGAACTCGGCACGCTGATGCGCATGACCCAGGTCATCGTCCAGGTCACCGGGGTCGATCCGGCCCGGGTGGGTGTGGTCAGCGGTCCCAACCTGGCCAGCGAGATCGCCGACGAGCAACCGGCCGCCACGGTGATCGCCTGCAGCGATTCCGGGCGCGCGGTGACGCTGCAGCGTGCGATGGCCACCGGGTACTTCCGCCCGTACACCAACCCCGACGTCGTCGGCGCCGAGGTCGGCGGTGCGTGCAAGAACGTCATCGCGCTCGCGTGCGGCATGGCCGTCGGTGTGGGGCTGGGGGAAAACACCGTCGCCGCCCTCATCACCCGCGGCCTCGCCGAGATCATGCGTCTGGGAATCGCGCTGGGCGCAACCCCGGCGACACTGTCCGGGCTCGCCGGCGTCGGCGACCTGGTCGCGACCTGCACGTCACCGCATTCGCGCAACCGCACCTTCGGGGAGCGGCTCGGTAAGGGCGGGACCATGGAGTCGGCGCTCGCGGCGGCGGGCGGCCACGTCGCCGAGGGGGTCGCGTCATGTGAATCGGTGCTGGCGCTGGCTTCGAGCTACGGCGTCGAGATGCCACTGACCGATGCCGTACACCGGGTGTGCCACAAGGGATTGTCAGTCAACGAGGCCATCGCGCTGCTGCTCGGCCGCAGCACCAAACCGGAGTAGACACATGGACGGCACCTACGGAGATTCCACCCGCAGCGTCAAAGCTGTTGGCGTGGACGGAGTTCCGGGGCAACCGGTGGCGCCCATGCCGGTGCCCGCATCGACCTTTCACCTCTCGCCCGACGAAACCGAATCCCTCGACAGCTACGGTCGCAGCTCGAACCCGTCGTGGCGGCAGCTGGAGGCGGCGCTGGCCGAACTCGAAGGTGCCGCATGGGCGTTGACCTACGGCTCCGGGATGGCCGCGATCACCTCGACACTGCGTGCGCTGTCCCGGCCGGGGACCACGCTCGTCGTCCCCGCCGACGGCTACTATCAGGTACGCCGCTACGCCACCGAATACCTTGCCCACCATGGTGTTTCGGTCATCGAAGCCAACAGCCACGAGATGTGCGACGCGGCCGAGAACGCCGACGTGGTGCTCGCCGAGACCCCCGCCAACCCGGGTCTGGACGTCGTCGACCTGCACCGGTTGGCGATGATCTGCCGCGGCCGCAAGGCCACCCTCGTCGTCGACAACACCACCGCGACACCGCTGGGACAGCAACCGCTTTCGCTCGGCGCCGACCTCGTGGTGGCCAGCGCGACGAAATCACTGTCCGGACACAGCGACCTGATCGCCGGCTACGTGGCGGGTTGCCAGTCCGAGCTTTTGGCGGGCATCGAAAGTGACCGCCTGCTGGCCGGTCCGATCCTCGGGGCGTTCGAGGCCTGGCTGGTGTTGCGGAGCCTGGGCAGCGCCGGTCTGCGTTTCGAGCGGCAGTGTCAGAACGCCCAGGCCCTCGCGGTGATGCTGCGCAGCCATCCCGCGGTGCGGTCGGTGCGGTATCCGGGCCTGCCGGAAGATCCCGCGCACGCCGTGGCCTCGGGGCAGATGAAACACTTCGGCGGGCTGGTGTCGTTCGAACTCGCCGACGCCGCCGCGGTCAACGCGCTGGTGAAACGCAGCGAGCTGCTGATCGCCTCGACCAGCTTCGGCGGTATCCACACCTCGGTCGACCGTCGCGCCCGGTGGGGTGACCCGGTTCCCCCCGGGTTCGTCCGCATCTCCGCGGGCATCGAGGACACCGACGACCTGATTGCCGACGTCGAACGCGCGTTGTCGACGGCCAGACCATGAACGACATCAGCATCAAGGACATCACGTTCGCCGATCTGGAGATGCTGCTGGCGTTCTCCCGGACTGAGCACTTCGGCCATACCGCCGACGAACTGGGTGTCAGCGTCGCAACTGTGCAGCGGTCGATCCGGGCGCTGGAACGCAAACTGGGCGTCGCGCTCATCGAACAATCCGGGCGCCGGGTCCGGATGCTGCGGGCCGGCAACGTCCTGGCCCGTGAAGCGCACGCGGTGTTGCGGGCCAGGCAGGAAGCCGTCAACACCACGCTCGCCGACGCCGGGTTTCCGCAGCGTCTGTTGCGCATCGCGCACACCTTCTCACTCGGCCTTGGATTCGTGCCGCGGGTCCTAGCCGAGCTTCTCGTTGTGCACAAGGGGCTGCGATTCCGCTGCTGGCAGGGGTCGGCCACCGACGTCATCGCCGCGTTGTTGCGTGGCGAAGCCGACGTGGCGTTCACATCGGTGGCGCCCAACGAGCAAGATTTCGTCGTCGAGCCGTTGTTCACCGAGACCCTGCTCCTTGCGGTGCCGGTCGACGATCCGTTGGCAGAGCGGGACAGCGTGGCGCTGGCCAGCGTGCGCGACCGCACGTTCGTGGCGATGGAACTCGGCTCCAGTAGTCGCACGCATATGGTTAATGCTTGTGCCAGAGCGGGTTTCGTTCCGCATATCACGCTCGAGGGTAACGATCTGTTCGTCGTCGAATCGATGGTCGGCGCCGGTATCGGGGTGTCGGTCGTCCCCGAGGGGATGACCGACCATCAACATCCACGAGTGGTGCGGCTGCCGATCGTCGACCCGGAACCGTCGGGGCGCACGACCTTCCTGGCTTACCCGCGAGCGGGTGCACAGTACGAGAGCGTGCATGAGCTCGCGCTGATTGCCCGCAGGCACGGGCGGGAGCGCCACAAACCGTTGCAGTAGTTGCAACAATTGCGACGCGAAACGGTGTTGTTCCGCCTGGACTCGCGTCCATAGTGTCCAACGCATGCCTGAAACCGTTGTGATGCGGAGCACCACCGAGGAGTTCTGTGACCGGTTGGTCAATGCCGCCGCAAAACCGCTGCCCCCCGCTGTCGCCGACGCCGCTCGGCGCAGCCTGTTCAACGTGCTGGGAACGGCGGTGGGGGCGGCGCTCTCACCTGCGGGTGATGCCATCCTCGCGGCTGCATCAGAGCTTTCCGCCCGCGGTTCGGTGCCGGTTCTCGGCCGTGCCGCGGTGCTCGACGAGCACTGGGCGGCGCTGTTCACCGGAACCGCGGCGCACTACGACGACTTCGACGACACCCACTTGGCGACGGTCATCCACCCCGGCGCCGCCACGCTCGGCGTTCTCGTGGCCCTGCATGATTCGGTGGACGTCAGCGGTGAGCGTTACCTGGCCGCGTTCGCGCTGGGCTGTGAGGCGCAGCTTCGGATCGGGAATTCGATCTCGCCGAATCACTATGACCGTGGGTGGCACATCACCGGCACCTGCGGGGTGTTCGGCGCCGCGGTCGCCGCTGGGGTGCTGCTCGGACTGACCGGCAGCGAACTGCGCAATGCGTTCGGCGCCGCGGCCACCATGACCCTCGGTCACCGGGAGGCCTTTGGTTCCATGACCAAGCCGTTCCACGCTGGCAAAGCTGCCGCCAACGGGATCCTAGCCGCCCGCCTGGCCGCTGCAGGATACGTCGGATCCGACGATCCGTTGGGCGATGACGGTGTGCTCACGGTGTTCGCCGACGCGATCGACCATGATGAACTGCGTCGTCCATGGGGGAACGACTGGGAACTGAACCTCAACGCCTTCAAGCCGTATCCCTGCGGGATCGTCGCGCACCCGCTGATCGACGCCGCGGTCGAGGCCTCCGCCCAGATCGCCGATCCTGCCACGATCGAGGCCGTCGAGGTCAGTTGCCATCCGCTGGTGCCGGAATTGATGGGCCGACTGCAGCCCAGCGACGGGCTGCAGTCCCGTTTCAGTGCCCGCCACGGCGTGGCGGTCGCGCTGATCGACGGAACGGCGGGCCTGCGCGAGTTCTCTGACGAGCGTGCCACCTCGGCAGACGTGATAGCGCTGCGTGCCGTCACCGAATTGGCGCCGACCGAGGACTGCGCCCGCGACGAAGCCCGGATCACCGTGCGGCGCCGCGACGCAGACCCGGTGGTGGTGCACGTCGAGCACGCACGGGGCAGCATCGCTCGACCACTCACCGACGACGAGCTGCTGGCCAAGGTCGACGCGCTCACCGAGCCGGTGCTCGGTGTCGGATCGGCGGATCGAATTCTGAAGGCCGTGAACAACCTTGAGAGCGCGACGGGTTTCTCCGACGTCGTCGACGCAGCGCGCACCAACCAGAAGGGAAGTGCATTGTGACCATCACCGACGAACTCGTCAGCTTCATCGGAACCGCCAAACCGTCCGAGGCGGCGCTGATGACTGCCGCAACCCAGCTCGACGTCATCCGGCGACGACTTCGAGATTCTGGGCAGACCACCCGGAACGCGCATCCGGCCGGGACGCCCACCGCGATGAATTTGGCCTGGCGCACCGCGATCAGTGCAGGTGGAAAGGAGAGCTGGCTCTCGGTTTGCGCCACCGTGATTGCGCTGCAGCACCGCGCGGCTGGACCGGAGACCATCGCTGTCGATGCGGTCGCCGTCGGCAATGTCGTCGCCGACCACATGCACGCGCCGCTGCGCTCGACACCCACCGCCGACCGCTGGAGTCATCACAGTGTGGCCGGCATCGTCGGGGCAGGTGCCGCGGCTGGTCGATTCCTCGAACTGGAGGACGCCGAGCTGCGCAATCTGCTCGGACTGTGCGCCACCCAGGCGGCCGGCCTGGCCGGTTCAGAGGCTACCGAGGCGGGGACGCTGCAATTGGCCAAAGCCGCCGCCGATGCGATCGAAGCTGCCACCCTCGCTCGGCACGGATTCACCTCGTCAACGGACGGGTTCAGTGGGCGCAGAGGCCTTTTCGAGGTGCTCGCGCCCGGAGCGGCATGGCCAGTCGGCCTCGGTGCCGGCCAGGGCACGGCCGGCGACTGACGGCCCGCGGCGCGCCAGAGCGAAGGAGGTCAACGATGACTCAGACAGGCAGCGCTCCCGTTCACCGCGACCGACGCGATGACGAACAGTTCGAAGATGTAGAGCCCGGTGGCGACGAGCATTCCCCGTTCGCCACTGCGCCGATCGCGCAAGCGGGACTCGGGGTGGTGGCCGCGGCGTTCGGTGTGGCCTCCTTGTTCGGCGCATCGTCGCTCGCCATGTTCGGCAAGAAGGGGATCCCCGGGCCGGGCATGTTTCCGACCGCCACCGCGGTGGCCGTCACGGCGCTGGGCCTGGCCCTGGTCGTGATCTCGGTCATTCGCCGGATCCGTACCGGCCCCGGCGAGTCGCTCGCATGCACAAAGCCGGAACTGCTGCGGGCAGGAAGTGTCTGGGCCGGCCTGATGATCTGCATCGCTCTGATGGAGGTCATCGGCTTCGCCGCGGCCAGCGCGCTGCTGATCGCCTACCTGGTGCTGCTCGTCGAGCGGGTCCGGGCCGTCAAGGCTGTTATCGCGATCGTCGCCGTGCCCGTGGCCGCATATCTGTTGTTCGGCTTCGTCCTCGGCGTGGATCTGCCGACCTCAGCCTTCATCGAAGGGATCTAGGGAACACTGATGGACGCCTTGAGTAACCTGCTGACCGGATTCGAGTCAGCATTCACGCCGATGAACCTGTTCTGGGTATTCGTCGGCGTCGTAATCGGCACCCTGGTCGGCATCCTGCCCGGCCTTGGTCCGCCGGCGACCCTGGCCATTCTGCTCCCGCTGACCACGTCGCTTTCCCCGACCACCGGCCTGATCATGATGGCGGGCATTTACCACGGCGCCAAGTTCGCCGGCGCCACGACGTCGATCCTGCTTAACATCCCGGGGGAGACCTCGTCGGTGGTGCTGTGTCTCGACGGCCACCCTCTGGCCCGCCAGGGCCGAGCAGGGGCGGCCATGGGTATGTCGGCGATCTCCGGCTTCATCGCCAGCACATTCGGTGTGATCGCACTGACCTTCGCCGCGCCGTCCGTCGCGAATCTGGCGATGAGTTTCGGTCCGCCCGAATACGCCGCGCTGATGGCGTTCGGTCTGTTGATGGTCATCCTGCTGGCCAGCGATTCGCCCGTGAAGGGCTTCCTATCGCTGTCGCTCGGCTTGTTGTTGTCCACCATCGGTATAGACATCTTCACCGGCCAGCAGCGACTCACCTTCGGCACCACCGCATTGTTCGACGGCATCGATTTCATCGCCGTCAGCGTGGGTTTGTTCGCCGTCGGTGAGGTGTTGCTCAACGTCGAGAAGAAGATGGGCAAGCAGTTGTTCACGGTGCCCAAGGGCATCAAGAACCTGCTGCCCACCAAGGCGGATCTCAAGCAGTCCCGCATGGCCATCGCCATGGGCTCGGTGTTCGGCTTCTTCATCGGCGCATTGCCGGGCGGCGGATCCACCGTCGCGTCGTTCCTGTCGTACACCATGGTCAAGAAGACCTCGAAGCATCCCGAGAAGTTCGGCAAGGGCGCCATCGAAGGTGTGGCAGGTCCCGAGGCCGCCAACAACTCGGAGTCCGGCGGCGCCATGATCCCGCTGCTGAGCCTCGGCCTGCCGGGCAGCTCGTCCACCGCGGTGATGTTGGCGGCGCTGCTGCTCTACGGTCTGCAGCCCGGTCCGCTGCTGTTCACCGATCACCCCGAGATCGGCTGGCCGGTCATCGCGAGCCTCTACATCGGCAACGTCATGCTGATCATCTTGAACCTGCCGATGATCCCGGTATGGGTGCAGATCCTGAAGATCCCGTACTGGGCGCTGTACCCGGCGATCCTGGTGCTCTCCGCGGTGGGCGTCTACAGCGTCCGCAGCTCGATGACCGACGTGCTGATGATGGGCGGGTTTGGTCTGCTCGGCTACGTGTTCGGCAAGTTCGGGGTCCCGGCGGCCCCGTTGGTGATGGCGTTCGTGCTCGGGCCCATGGCCGAGAACGCGGTCCGTCAATCGCTGGTGCTGTCCGACAACAACCCGTTGATCTTCCTGGAACGTCCGATCTCGGCCACGATCTTCGGTGTCGCGATCCTGCTCGGCGTGACGCTGTTGATCACCGGTCGCCGGCGGAAATCCGTGAAGGCGCAGGCGCACTCGGCCGCCGTGGCAGATCCGTCCCCGGTGGCCGATGACCACCTCACCGAGGTGAAGGGCAAATGATGAAGAGGGCAAATTTGAGTTGGCGGGCCGCGGTCCTCGGTGCCGCAGCCGTCCTGGTGTTGTCCGGATGCGGGCTTCAGCGTGGTGGCATGAATGGCGACGGCGTGCCCAACAGTACCCAGGTGGTGGTGCACACCGGGCCGGGTGGCGGTAGCGATGTGTTCGCGCGGCAGGTCACCAAGCTCATGCAGACTGACGGTGTCATCTCCGACGCGTGGCCGGTGCGCAACCAGACCGAGGGTTCGTCGATCGGTGCCATGTCCTACCTGAAGAGCCGAAAAGGCAAGGTGGACACCATCGCCGCGGTCACCCCGACCTGGCTGGTGACACCGCTGACCCTGCAAGGCAGCGCCGTGTCGATCACAGACCTGCAGCCCATCGCGGCGCTGCTGGTCGAGCCGGAGGTGATCGCCGTCCGGGCCGACTCGGGTTACAACACCATCAAGGACTTCATCGCCGACGCCAAGAGCAAGCCCGACCAGTTGGTGCAGGTCGGCGGTTCGATCACGGCCACAGACTCGCTGACCGGTAAGGCTCTGCAGGCCAAGACCGGAGCGCAGTGGAAGTACCTGAGCTTCAGTGACAGTGCGCAGCGCATCGGCGCGCTGCTGCGCAACGACGCGCAGATGATGATCGGGGCCTCGACCGATTTCGTCGATCAAGTCAAGCTTGGCGCCATCAAGGTGCTGGCCACCGTCGATGATCGCCCCGTCGCGACGTTCCCGAAGCTGACCTCGATGAAGGCACAGGGGCTCGACGTCGGGCCGCTGCCCGAGGAGTTCCGCGGGTTCGTCGGTCCTCCTGATATGCCGAAGGAGGCGGTGGACTACTACCAGGGGGTGTTCGAAAAACTCGTGCACGCACCGGGCTGGGACGACTTCGTCGACGAGAACGGTTCGGTGACGAACTTCCTCGGCCCCGACGAGTTCGGTCCGTTCTTGGAAAAGCAGAATGAATCCCTGAAGGTATTGGTCGACAGCATCGGATTGGGGCAGGAATGACGACGCCCGTTCGTACCGGGCTGACGCAACAGCTGGCGGAGTTCGTCACCGGACTGCATTTCTCGGATATCCCGGCCAACGTGGTGCACGAGGCCAAGCGGGCCCTGATCGACCATCTCGGGGTGGCATTGGCCGCCTCCGCGTTGCCGTCGGTCGACGCCATGGTGCGGGTGGCCGTGCGGTGCGCCGGACCCGGCGCACACACCGTGTTCGGTCGCCGCGAGACCGTCATCATGCCGTACGCCGCCCTGGTCAACGGGTTCAGTGCGCATCTGCTGGACTACGACGACACCTTCAACCCGGGTGACACCACGGTGCACGGCAGCGCTCCTGTGTGGCCGGCGATCGCCGCGCTGGCCGAGCGGACCCGGGTGACCGGCCCGGAAGCCCTGGCGGCGTTCGTGGCCGGCTTCGAGACCGAGTGCCGGTTGGGTCGGGCGGCGGGCGATGCGCACTACGAAATCGGTTGGCATGTCACGGGAACCGTCGGTCACGTGGGTGCGGCTGCGGCAGCAGGCCGGGTGCTCGGACTGGCACCCGCGGTGCTCAGCCAGGCGATGGGCAGCGCGGGGACGCAGTCGGCCGGTCTCAAGGCCGTGTACGGAACGGACGGCAAGCCGCTGCACGCAGGCAAGGCCGCCATGGACGGGCTGCTGTCGGCGGTCATGGCCGACGAGGGCATCACGTCGAGCCTGAAGATCGTCGAGGACGAGCGGGGCTTCCTGGCGGTGATGTCCACCGATGCGGCGCCCGAGAAACTCGTCGAGGGCTTGGGCGAGCAGTGGCACCTGCTGGTCAACGGCTACAAGGCATATCCGAGTGGGTCGTTGACCCACCCCGCCATCGACGCTGTGCTGGAACTGCGGGCCGCGCACGGATTCACCGCCGACGAGGTGCGCGCCGTGCGCGTGAGGACGAACACTAAGGCCGCCACCGTGACCGGCAAGGTCAACCCCACCACGGGTCTCGAAGCCAAGTTCAGCATCACCCACGGTGTCGCGGTGGCATTGCTGGCGCGTCCGCGGCTGGACCACTACGCCGACGAGAGCGCGCGTGACCCGCTGATCGCCGAACTGCGCGACCGCGTCATCGTCGTCTCCGACGAATCCGTCGGCAAGCGTTCGGCGCTGCTCAGCATCGAGCTGGCCGACGGCCGAATCTTCGACTACCAGGTCAAGGACAACAAGGGCACCCCGGGCAATCCGCTGTCGGACGCCGACATGGTCGAGAAGTTCGTCGACAACGCCACCCCGCGGCTGGGTGCGGACGGGGCTGTCGAGCTGTTGGCCCGATGCTGGGATCTGGAGAACCTGGACGACTTCGAGGTCCTCGTCCGGATGTTGGGCGTGCAGGGATGAGCGGTGTTGCCATCGTGACCGGCGGCGGTCGCAATTTGGGCCGGTCCATCGTGCTGGCGCTGGCCCGCTCGGGCTTCGACGTCGTGGTCAATACCCGCTCGGATGTCGAGGCGGCCGACAAGGTGGCCGCCGAGGCGCGCGCGCTCGGTGTCCACGCGGCGGTCGCGGTGGCTGACGTGACCAAACCGGAGCAGGTTCGGCAGATGGTCGAGGTCGCTGACGGGTTGGGACCGGTGCGGGTTCTGGTGAACAACGCCGCCGCCCGCACCCGGGTGCCGGTCTACGACGTCACCGCGCAGGACTGGGAATCGGTGCGGTCGGTGACCCTGGACGGTGCGATGCACTGCGTGATCGCCGCGCTGCCCCGGCTGCGGCGTAACGGCGGCAGCATCGTCACGATCATCGGTGGTAATGCGCTGCGGGGCGACGCGGGGCGGTTCCACGTGTCGGCGGCCAAACATGGTCTGGTCGGGATGACGAAGGCGTTGGCCGCGGGCTGTGCCGCCGACCACATCAACGTCAACGCTGTCTCGCCGAGCCGGATGGACCCCGACGCCGACACCCCGGATGTCGAGGCTGAGGCAGAGCGGCGCCGCGACACCGTGGCCGACACGGTGGCGTTCCTGGCCTCGCCGGGCGCGGCGGACGTCACCGGCCAGTTGATCGAGGTCGGTACCCAGCGATGAAAGGCCCGGTCAGGATGCGCCGGGATGCGCGACCGGGGCGGGGCGGTAGCCTCTCTAGGTTGTGACTGCCCCGAACCATCCTCCTGGCCGCACCCGCGTCGCCGTCGTCTACGGCGGGCGTAGCTCGGAGCACGCGATCTCGTGCGTGTCGGCGGGCAGCATCTTGCGCAACCTCGACCCCGAGCGGTTCGAGGTGGTCGCCATCGGCATCACCCCCGACGGATCCTGGGTCCTCACCGACGGCAGGCCGGAGACGCTCGCGATCACCGACGGCAAACTGCCCGCGGTGACCGAGGCGTCCGGCACCGAACTCGCCCTGCCCGCCGCACCCAACCGCAGCGGGCAGCTGCTGGCGCTGGGCAACGGGCCGGGCGAGATCCTCGCCGCGGTCGACGTGGTGTTTCCCGTGCTGCACGGGCCGTACGGCGAAGACGGCACGATCCAAGGTCTGCTCGAGCTGGCCGGCGTGCCCTACGTCGGATCCGGCGTACTGGCCAGCGCCGCGGGTATGGACAAGGAGTACACCAAGAAGCTGCTTGCCGCCGAAGGCCTGCCGATCGGCGATCAGGCGGTCCTGCGGCCCGGCGTCGAGACCCTCGACCTCGAACAGCGCGAGCGCCTGGGGCTTCCCGTGTTCGTCAAACCCGCGCGCGGCGGATCCTCCATCGGCGTCAGCCGCGTCGCCTCGTGGGACGAACTCGCCCCCGCCATCGCACTGGCCCGACGCCACGACCCCAAGGTCATCGTTGAGGCCGCGGTGCCCGGCCGTGAGCTCGAATGCGGTGTGCTGGAGTTCCCCGACGGTCGCCTGGAAGCCAGCACGGTCGGCGAGATCCGCGTGGCAGGGGTGCGCGGTCGCGAGGACGGCTTCTACGACTTCGCCACCAAATACCTCGAAGACGCCGCCGAACTCGACGTGCCCGCCAAGGTCGACGACGACGTCGCCGACGAGATCCGCCGGCTCGCGGTGCGTGCGTTCACTGCGATCGGCTGCCAGGGCCTGGCCCGCGTGGACTTCTTCCTCACCGAGGACGGCCCGGTGGTCAACGAGATCAACACCATGCCGGGATTCACCACCATCTCGATGTACCCGAGGATGTGGGCCGCCAGCGGCATCGACTATCCGACCCTGTTGGCCGCCATGGTCGACACCGCGCTGGCCCGGGGCACCGGCCTGCGCTGATCAGCGCGCCGGCCCCGGCTCAACGGGCTTGGCGGGCATCGCCCGGGCGATCTGACCGGAGATCAACTGGATCGGCGTCGGACCCGAGCCCGCGGGCAGCGTCAGCGCCACATACACCGGGCGGTCCACCGCATACCACGTGCTCCTGCTGTCCTCGGCGGCACCCGCGTCGGCGTCACCGGGTTGCGCGACACCCGTGTCGCCCACTCGGAACCACTGCACCAGATCGACCACCTGCAGCGGCGCGCCCACGACGAAATCGACTGGACGTTCCAGGCCGCACCGCAGGATGATCGGCTCCATGTCGGACGGGCCCCGCCACGCGGCGGCACCCTGCGGGGTCGGCTCGACCGTCGGCGCCCGCCGGAAATCGCCGAGCTGCTCCGGCAGGCCGTCGACCAGCGCGTGGCATTCCGGGCTGTCGGCCTGCGGGGCGGGCACCGCCGAGATCGCCACCGGCTCCTGATCGGGGGACTGCTTGTGCGACGCCGCGATTCCCAACACGGTGATCAACACCGACACCGCCACGACGACCGCCGCGATCAGCAGAGCGCGAGGTGGTCCGTCGGTGGTGTGCGAATCGGTCACACCGACAACTCTATGGCTGCGCCCCGCCTGCGATCGGGCAGGTCAGCGTTCGCGTGATACCGGCGACCTGCTGCACACTGGCCACCACCTCGGCGCGCAGTGCCTCGAGCGTCTCGGCGCTGACACGCAGCACGACATCGTAAGGGCCCGTCACGTATTCCGAGGACACGACGCCGGCCAGCGTGGCGAGTTGTTTCGCGACGACCTCGGCGCGGCCCACCTCGGTCTGGATCAGCACGTACGCCTCGACCACCCGCCGTCTCCTCCGTCTCGCTGCATAGACTCTCGCCGCAGGCACCAAACGTACCGCAGGTGCGGCAGGCGTTCATGGCGCGGGCCGCCCGGCAGGGAGGCGATATGGCCCGAGACACAGCCGGGGCGAACGACGGTCGGTCATCGGCCGATTCCTTGTCCGAGGTCGGTGAGTTCGTCGTCATCGACCGCCTCCTGAGCGGACGTGTCCAACCACCGTCGGTCACCGTGGGACCCGGCGACGACGCGGCCGTGATCGCCGCGGCCGACGGCCGGATGGCGGTGTCGACCGACATGCTGGTCGAGCGAAGGCATTTCCGCCTCGACTGGGCCACCCCCCATCAGATCGGCCGCAAGGCGATCGCGCAGAACGCCGCCGACATCGAGGCCATGGGCGGGCGGCCGAGCGCGTTCGTAGTGTCGTTCGGCGCACCGTCGCAAACCCCTGCGCAGGCCGCGGTCGAACTCTCCGACGGCATGTGGGACGAGGCGCGGCGGTGCGGCGGCGGGATCGCAGGCGGCGACCTCGTGCGCGCACCGCTGTGGGTGATATCGGTCACCGTGCTGGGAGATCTCGGTGGCCGGGCACCGGTGCTCCGCGGTGGGGCCAGGGTCGGCGACGTCGTCGCGGTGGCCGGTGACCTGGGGCGCTCAGCGGCAGGATATGCGTTGTGGGCCAACGACATCCCCGCCCACCCCGAGCTCAGGGAGCGCCACCTGGTGCCGCGCCCACCCTACGGTCAGGGCGCCGCCGCGGCCGATGCGGGTGCGACCGCGATGACCGACGTGTCCGACGGGCTCATCGCCGACCTCGGCCACATCGCCACCGCGTCCGGCGTCGAGATCGACCTCGCCACCGACCTGCTGGCGGCGGATCGCGACGCGGTGGCGGGTGCGGCGGCGACCGTCGGCGCCGACGCGTGGTCGTTCGTGTTCGGCGGCGGCGAGGACCACGCGCTGGCGGCGACCTTCACCGGCGAGGTCCCCGACGGCTGGCGGGTAATCGGCCGCGTCCGCGCATGTGACGGGCCACCGAGGGTCCTCGTCGACGGCGCCGCGTGGACCGGAAGCGCGGGATGGCAGTCGTTCGACTGACCGGCCACGCTAAGTTGGCTCTTCGTGACCGCACGACCACTCAATGAACTCGTCGAGGAAGGCTGGGCCCGCGCACTCGAGCCGGTGGCAGATCAGGTGGCGCGGATGGGGGAGTTCCTGCGCAATGAGCTCGCCGAAGGCAGGCAGTACCTGCCCGCGGGGCAGAATGTGCTGCGGGCGTTCACATTTCCGTTCGACCAGGTGCGGGTGCTGATCGTCGGCCAGGATCCGTACCCGACGCCGGGTCACGCCGTCGGCCTGAGCTTCTCCGTCGCACCCGACGTGCGACCCCTGCCGCGCAGCCTGTCCAACATCTTCACCGAATACACCGAAGACCTCGGCCACCCGCAGCCGAGCAACGGCGATCTGACGCCGTGGGCGCAACGCGGCGTGATGCTGCTCAACAGGGTGCTCACGGTGCGCCCCGGCACGCCGGCCTCCCACCGCGGTAAAGGGTGGGAGGCCGTCACCGAATGTGCCATCCGCGCGCTGGTGGCGCGCAGACAACCACTGGTGGCCGTGCTGTGGGGGCGCGACGCGGCGACGCTCAAGCCGATGCTGGCCGAAGGGGACTGCGCGACCATCGAGTCACCGCACCCGTCGCCGCTGTCGGCTTCCCGGGGATTCTTCGGATCGCGGCCGTTCAGCCGCGTCAACGAACTGCTGGGGCGGCGCGGCATCGAGCCGATCGACTGGAAGCTGCCCTAGCCACCCGGGGGCTACGGGGTCGGCAGTTCCGGCTTCGGGATCTCGACCGTCGCGCTGCCGTCATCGGTGGGGGCAGGCGCACCGGGAGGCGGGGTCTCCTCACCGGTCGGCAGTTCGGTGGGAATCTGGACCGTGGCGCTGGGCTCACTGGTCTCGGTGGTCGTCTCGACCACGGGCTCGGTGGTGGTGGTCTCCACCGTCGAGTCGCCACCGGAATCGCTGCCCGCGCATCCGGTCAGCATGGCGCCGACGGCAATGCCGGCAGCGATGGCGTACAGCGGTGAATGTGATGTGTGACGTGAGGTCATGACGGGCCTGTTACCCGGTCTGACCGCAACCAAACGGGACGCCCGAACGAACCAAAAGACAGACGCGGGTCAGATGTCCTGATCCGCGCCTGTCTTACAAGCGCAAGCGCTCAGCCGCGCGAGACCTTGCCGGCCTTGATGCACGAGGTGCACGCGTTCACGCGCTGCTTGTTGCCGCCCGGACGGGTCACGGCACGCACCGACTGGATGTTCGGATCCCAGCGCCGGTTGGTCCGCCGATGCGAATGCGACACCGACTTGCCGAAGCCGGGGCCTTTCCCGCAGATATCGCACACGGCAGCCATATCAACAACTCCTCGAAATCAGTACTTGGGGGCCAACGACCGCAAGGCGGGTGACCCGACAACCTGACCAGGATACCGAGAAGGCGTGATATCGCCAAAATCGCCCTGAACACCGCGGCGCGCGGTCCACAGACGCAGGTGGTCGGCACCGGTTTGTCATTGTGACTGGATAGGCTGGCGCCCACGATGGCGCCCCGCGCCACACCGGAATTGGCGTGAACTTGGAGGTCCGATGTCTGCACGGCGGCTCGACGCCTCCGCCCTGCGGGATTGGGCGCACACCGCGGTGGGGGACCTTATCACCCACACCGACGAGATCAACCGGCTCAACGTCTTCCCGGTCGCCGACGCCGACACCGGCACGAACATGCTGTTCACGATGCGTTCGGCGTGGGCACAGGCCGACGCGCAACCCGGCGGCGACGTCGCGCAGGTCTTCGGCGCGCTGGCCGCAGGCGCGCTGCACGGCGCGCGCGGCAACTCCGGAGTGATCCTGTCGCAGATCCTGCTGGGCTTCGCCGAGGTGATCACGTCGGCCGCGGCCGACCGTGGGGGCAACCTCGTCGACGTCGACGGGCCGCTGTTCGGCGCGGCGCTGCGCCACGGTGTGGCGCTGGTCGCGGTGTCCATGGGTGACCCGGTGCCGGGGACGATCGTCTCGGTGCTGCAGGCCGCGGCCGATGCCGCCGAGAAAGCCGCGGTGGGTGGCGGCGATCTCGCCGAGGCCGTCGCGTCCGCGGCCGACGCCGCCGCCACCGCGCTCGAGCACACCCCACACCAACTCGACGTGCTGGCCCAGGCCGGTGTCGTCGACTCAGGCGGCCGCGGACTGCTGGTGCTCCTCGACGCGATGACCGCGACGATCACCGGCCGTGCACCGCAGCGTCGCACCTACACGCCCACCCCGCCGCGGGCATCGTCGTCCGAGTCCGTCGAGGGTCCGAGTTCCACCGACACCACCCAGGTGCCGCAGTTCGAGGTCATGTACCTGCTGAGCGGCTGTGCGCCCGAGGCGGTCGAGCGGCTGCGGGCCGGCCTCGAGCAGATCGGCGAATCCGTCGCGATCGCCACCTCGAGTGGCGACCGGTACTCGGTCCACGTCCACGTCGACGACGCCGGTGCCGCCGTCGAGGCAGGACTGGCGGTCGGCGCGCTCGAACGCATCCAGATCACCGCACTCGCCGGCACGGGCGGCGCCCGCCCGGCCGGCGGCTGGGAACGCGAGCGTGCCGTGCTGGCGGTCGTCGACGGCGACGGCGGGGCCGAGCTGTTCGCAGGTGAGGGCGCGCACGTACTGAGACCCGAGGCCGACGAGCCCGTCAGCGCGAAACAACTGTTACGCGCACTCGTCGAGGTCGGCGCCGCCCAGGTCATGGTGCTGCCCAACGGTTATGTCGCCGCCGAGGAACTCGTCGCAGGCTGTACGGCGGCGATCGGTTGGGGGATCGACGTCGTGCCGGTCCCCGCCGGGTCGATGGTCCAGGGGTTGGCCGCGCTCGCGGTGCACGATGCCGGGCGTCAGGCCGTCGACGACGGCTACACCATGGCGCGCGCCGCGGCCGGGGCCCGGCACGGTTCGGTCCGCGTCGCCACCGAGGAGGCGCTCACGTGGGCGGGCGCATGCAAGCCGGGTGACGGTCTCGGCATCGCGGGCGACGAGGTGCTGATCGTCGGTCCGGACATCACGGCCGCGGCGGCCGGACTGATCGATCTGCTGCTCGCCGCGGGCGGTGAACTCATCACCGTGCTCACCGGGCACGGCGTCGACCCGGCCGTGGGTGAGGCGCTGCAGGCCTACGTTCATGAAAAACACCTTGGCGCCGAACTGGTGACCTACCACACGGGCCACCGCGGCGACGCACTGCTGATCGGGGTGGAGTGATGGCCACGCTGGCCGATTCCCTGCAATTCGTCCTCGGCAAGAAGGCGGCCGACAAGCTCGAAGAGCACTTCGGGCTGCGCACCGTCAACGATCTGCTGCGGCACTTCCCGCGCAAGTACAGCGACGGGATGACCGTGCGCGGGGAGGGCGAGGCGCTCGATTTCGAAGAGGGCGAACACGTCACGTTCATCGACGTCATCACCGAGACCAATCCGGGGGACATGAAACGCCCCGTCCGGACCAAGACGGGTAAGCAGTTCACCCCCAAGTACCTGCGCGTGACGCTCGGCGAGCACAAGCCGAAGGTGACCGCGACGTTCTTCAACGCCAACTGGATGATCGAGGAATTACCCGTCGGCACCCGGCTCATGCTCTCCGGTGAGGTCAAATACTTCCGCGACACCGTGCAGTTGAACCACCCGGCGTTCCTGGTGCTCGAATCGCCCAGCGGTAGGAAGATCGGCACCAAGTCGCTCAAGGCCATCGCCGAGGCCTCCGGCGCGACCGGTGAAGACATGCTCGCCGAGTTCGAGAAGGAGTTCTTCCCGATCTACCCGGCGTCGGCGAAGATGCAGAGCTGGGACATCTACCGGTGCATCCGCCAGGTGCTGGCGGTGCTCGACCCCATTGCCGACCCGTTGCCCAAATCCTTTGTGCAACAACGCGGTCTGATGTCCGAGGACGAGGCGCTGCGCGCGGTCCACCTCGCGGAGAACTCGGTCGAGCGCGACCGCGCCCGCGAGCGGCTCACCTACGACGAGGCGATCGGTCTGCAGTGGGGACTGGTGGCCCGCCGTTACGGCGAACTCAGCGCGTCGGGACCCGCGGCCCCGTTGCGCGACGACGGCCTGGTGGCCGCGCTGCGTGACCGGTTGCCGTTCGAGTTGACCGCCGGGCAACGTGAGGTGCTCGACGTGATCTCCGGCGAGCTGGCCTCGACCCGGCCGATGAACCGCATGCTGCAGGGCGAGGTGGGATCGGGCAAGACCATCGTCTCGGTGCTGGCCATGCTGCAGATGGTCGACGCCGGATACCAGTGCGCGCTGCTGGCGCCGACGGAAGTGCTTGCGACACAACATGCCCGCTCGGTGCGCGACGTGCTGGGGCCGTTGGCGATGGCGGGTGAACTCGGCGGGGACGAGAACGGCACCCGGGTCGCGCTGTTGACCGGATCGATGACGCCGCAACAGAAACGCGCGGTGCGTGACGAGGTGGCCTCGGGTGCGGCGGGCATCGTCATCGGCACGCATGCGCTGCTGCAGGACGCCGTCGAGTTCCACAACCTCGGCATGGTGGTGGTCGACGAGCAGCACCGGTTCGGCGTCGAACAGCGAGACACCTTGCGCGCGAAGGCGCCTGCAGGTCTCACGCCGCACCTTCTGGTCATGACGGCCACGCCGATCCCGCGTACCGTGGCGCTCACGGTCTACGGCGACCTGGAGACGTCGACACTGCGGGAACTGCCTCGCGGTCGCCAACCCATCACGAGCAACCCGATTTTCGTGTCCCAGAAGCCGGCCTGGCTGGACCGGGCGTGGGCGCGGATCCGCGAGGAGGTCGCCGCGGGACGGCAGGCCTACGTGGTGGCCTCGCGCATCGACGAGGACGACAAGCCCGCGGAGGACCACAACGATCGGCAACGTCAGGCCGGGCCACCCCCGATCACCGTCGTCGAGCTATACGAACGGCTGCGCAACGGGCCGTTGTCGGGGCTGCGGCTCGCCCTCATGCACGGCCGCCTCTCCGGCGACGAGAAGGACGACGTGATGAACCGGTTCCGCGCCGGAGAGATCGACGTCCTGGTGTGCACCACGGTGATCGAGGTGGGCGTCGACGTGCCCAACGCGACGGTGATGGTGGTGATGGACGCCGACCGGTTCGGCATCAGCCAGTTGCACCAGTTGCGCGGGCGGATCGGCCGCGGACAGCATCCCAGCCTGTGCCTGTTGGCCACGCGGCTGCCCGAGAACTCCAAGGCAGGGGAGCGCATCAGGGCTGTCGCCGGAACCCTCGACGGGTTCGAGTTGGCCGATCTCGATCTCGAAGAGCGCCGTGAGGGAGATGTGCTGGGCCTCAACCAGTCCGGCCGCACCATCAACCTGCGCTTCCTGTCGCTGCGGGACCATCTCGAGGTGATCACCGACGCCCGCGCATTCTGTGAGGCCCGGTACGAACAGGATCCGCACGATCCCGGAATGGCGCTGCTGGCAGCGCAATTCGTCGACACCGATCGCGTCGAGTTCCTGGAAAAGGCATGACCCGGCGCCGCATCTGGTGGCTCGCGCTGCTCGTGGCGCTCGCGGTGTTCGTCGCCTACCAGACCGTCACCGCGTCGTCGGAGCGGTCGATGGTCGCCGACGCCGACGTGCCGACCGTCGCGGCGGGGCAGGACGTCCTGGCCGGGGTGGCCGTGGTGCCCGTGCGGGTCCGCGGGCACGACTACCGGCGTGCCGCGTTCGGCGATGCTTGGACCGACGACAATGATGCGCCCGGCGGACACAACGGGTGCGACACCCGCAACGACATCCTCGACCGTGACCTCGTGGACAAGACCTACGTGTCGATCAGCCGGTGTCCGACCGCGGTGGCGACCGGCATCCTGCACGACCCCTACACGAGCCTGACCATCCCGTTCACCCGCGGCAACCAGACGGGGGCCGCGGTGCAGATCGAGCACATCGTGCCGTTGGCATACGCGTGGGATCAGGGTGCCCGGTTCTGGACGGATCGGATGCGGGTGCGGTTCGCCAACGATCCGGCGAATCTCGTTGCGGTACAGGGCGAAGCCAACCAGGACAAGGGTGACAAGGAGCCCGCGTTGTGGATGCCGCCCAACGCGGCGTTCCACTGCCAGTACGCGATGCAGTTCATCGAGGTGCTGCGCGGCTACTCGCTGCCGGTCGATGCGCCGTCGGTGCCGGTGCTGCGGGACGCGGCAAGCACCTGTCCCCACGGCTGAATTTCTCTGCCGAGCAGACGCATAACTGCCTGTTTTCACGCCAAAACAGGCAGTTATGCGTCTGCTCGCGCTGGATGCGCTACAGATCGAGCACCCAGTTCTGGCCGGTGAGATTGTGGCCGAAACTGTGGTGGCGCTCTTCGTCGACGAGCTGGAATCCGGCCGCCTGATAGATCTTCCGCGCCGAGGTGAGCACGTCGTTGGTCCACAGGCCGACCCTGCGGTACCCCGCGGCGCGCGCGAAGCGCAGGCATTCGTCGACCAGGCGGGAACCGACACCCAGGCCCCGCGCCCGCGGCGTCACCAACAGGATCCGCAACTTGGCGACGTCGGGTTCGTCACCGGCCACGCAGAAGATGCAGCCCGCGCGTTCACCGTCGACCTCGGCGATCCACCCCGCCTCGCGTGCCGGGTCGTGACCGGCGGCGTAGTCGGCCACGATCCGGGCCACGAGCGTCTCGAAGTCGGTGTCCCAACCGAACTGCTCGTTGTAGATCTCGCCGTGGGCCATCACGACCCAGCCGAGATCGCCCGGCTGCTCGGCCCGGCGCACGAGGATCTGCGATTGCTCCATTTGCAGCGACATGACGACACCCCCGTCCGAAAGTCACTGACACACTCGTTTCAGTGACGCTAGGCTAGCGCCGTGACCGCAGACGAGGCAACCCCTTCGGCCCGGCAGATCGAACTGCTGGAAGCCGCCTACCGGTACGTGTTGACCCATGGGCTCGCTGAGATGTCGCTGCGCCCGTTGGCCGCCGCCGTCGGGTCGAGCCCGCGGGTGTTGCTCTACCTCTTCGGCAGCAAGGACGGGCTCGTGCGTGCACTGGTGGCGCGCGCGCGAGCCGATGAACTGGCAGTGCTCGAGCGCCTGCACCAGGCCGCGAGCGCCGAACCCATCGGCCTCGCGGTTGCGGTCACCGAGATCTGGGAGTGGCTTGCCGCAGAACAGCATCGACCACTGCTGAACCTGTGGGTCGAGGCCTACGGCCGCTCACTCATCGAGCCGGACGGCGCGTGGGCCGGCTTCGCCCGTGCCACCGTCGACGACTGGATGGATTTGCTGGCGAGATGTCAGCCCGCCGAACAGCGGGACACCGAGGACGGCGCGCTGCGGCGCACCCTGGCATTGGCGGTCCTGCGCGGAGCGTTGCTCGACCTGCTCGCCACCGGCGACACCGAGCGGCTCACCAGCGCTGTGCGCCACCAGGCCGCGAAGTTCTGACTACCACCGCCGAGCAGACGCGAAACTGCCCTTTTACGCGGAGAAAAGAGCAGTTTTGCGTCTGTTCGCGAGAGGAAGCCTCGCGAGATCCGAGATCTACGAGCCCGTGTAGGTGGCGGGGTCGGGACGGAAGCGGGTGCCGTCGTCCAGCCCGCTCAGCGTGTCCATCTCGGCTGCGGTGAGCTCGAAGCCGAACACGTCGAGGTTGGATGCGATGCGCTCGGGGTTCGACGACCGGGAGATCACGATGTTGCCCAGCTGGATACTCCAACGCAACAGCACCTGCGCCGTGGTCCTGCCGTGCGCCTCGGCGATGGCCGCAACGGCGGGGTGGTCCAGCAGACGCCCGACGCCGAACGGCCCGTACGCCTCGGTGACGATGTTGTAACCGGCGTTGGCCTCGCGCAGCCCGGCCTGGTTGAGCAGCGGGTGCAGCTCGATCTGGTTCACCGCAGGGGTGAAGTAGGTGAGGCTGACGATGGTCTCGAGGTCCTCGGCGCCGAAGTTGCACACGCCGATCGAACGCGCGACACCGTCCTCCTTGACTTTCATCAGGCCGCCCCAGCTGTCGACGTACTTGCTGGTGTCGCCACCGGGCCAGTGGATGAGGTACAGGTCGACGTAGTCGAGGCCGAGGCGCTCGAGGCTGGCCCGCGCCGCCGACTGCGACGACGAGAACCCGTGGTCGGGCGTCGCGAGCTTGGTGGTCACGTAGATCTCGTCGCGCGGGATGCCCGAGGCGGCGATGGCGCGGCCCACGCCGGCCTCGTTCCCGTAGGCGGCGGCGGTGTCGATCAGCCGGTAACCGGCCTCCAGCGCCGCCGAAACCGACCGCTCGGCTTCGCTGTCGGACAGTTCACCGACGCCGATGCCGACAACGGGAAGTGAGTTGTCGTCATTGAGCGTCACGGTGGGAATCGCAGCAGCTTGCCCGTGCGATGCGGTCATGGCACCTACCCTGTGAAATTGAAGGTTCGTGGATCGGGACCCAACCGTTTCCCGGTTTCCAGCGAAGCGATGGACGTCATGTCCTGCTCGCTGAGCGCGAAATCGAACACGTCGAAATTGCTCGCAATCCGCTCCGGGTTTACCGACTTGGGGATGACGATATTACCGAGTTGGATATGCCACCTGATAAGCACCTGTGCGGGCGTTTTCCCGTGCTGTTGCGCAATACCGGTGATCACCGGATCGGCCAGAAGTGAGCCCTGACCCAGCGGGCTCCAGGCTTCGGTCGCGATTCCCAGCTCGGCGTGCACCTCGCGGAGCTCGCGCTGGGGCAGCATGGGGTGCAGCTCGATCTGGTTGACTGCGGGAACAATGCCCGTGGCGTCGATGAGTGTGTTGAGGTGCTCGGGCTCGAAATTGCTCACCCCGATGGAACGGATACGCCCTTGATCGCGCAGATGCGCGAACGCCTTGAAGGTGTCCACGAAGTTGTTGTTCGCCGGGACCGGCCAGTGGATGAGGTACAGGTCCAGGTAGTCGACGCCCAGACGCTGGATGCTGGCGTCGAAGGCCGCCAGGGTGGAGTCGTAGCCCTGGTCGCTGTTCCACAGCTTCGTCACCAAGAAGATGTCTTCACGCGGCACACCGGACCCGGCGATCGCCCGACCCGTCTCGGTCTCGTTGCGGTAGGCCGCGGCCGTGTCGATGTGGCGGTACCCGGCCTGCAGGGCCGCGGCGACCGCGCGTTCGGTGTCTTCGGCGGGCGTCTGCCAGACACCGAGACCGACCTGCGGAATGGTTTTACCGTCGTTGAGCGTGATCCGAGGACTCACAGAGGAAGCTGCCATGGTTGAAAGTCTGCCAGGCCATCGGGCCGCGGGTCGGCCACCCGCAGACTCGAAGGAAACCTTCAGGGAGCTCCTGCTCGCCGGATCGACACGGCTCGGCCTGGCCGCGATACCGCGCATGTCCGACGGGCGCAAACGGCTCCTGCTCGGTGGACGCTCGGTCACGGTCGACGGAAACACCCTCGACACCACCCTGCAGCTCACCCTCACCGCGCAGCGCCTCGCGGGGCTGCCCGGGCTGGTCGCCGACCACGATCCCGAGCATGGTGTCGCGGTCTCGCGGGTGAAGCTGCGGGAGCGGACGGCGCAGCTGGCGACGATGCAGCCGCCCGTCCACGTCGACGTGGGCGACATCTCGATACCCGGGCCCGCCGGGCCGATGGCCGCCCGCCGGTACGTGCCCGTCGACCGCGGATCAGCGACCGCGCTCGTGCTGTACTTCCACGGCGGCGGCTTCGTGATCGGCGACCTCGACACCCACGACAACCTGTGCCGGCTCATCTGCCGCGACGGCGGGGTCCAGGTGGTCTCCGTCGACTACCGGCTGGCCCCCGAACACAAGGCGCCCGCGGCCGCCGAGGATGCGTACGCGGCCTATCAGTGGGCCCTCGAGCACGCCGCGGGTCTCGGCGCGCCCAAGATCGTGGTCGCCGGTGACAGTGCCGGTGGCAACCTGGCCGCGGTGGTCGCGCAGTGGGCCCGTGACGACGAACTACCGCCGCCCGCCCTGCAGCTGCTGCTGTACCCGGTCACCGACTGGGTCAGCGAGACCCGGTCCCGCACGCTGTTCTCCGACGGCTACTTCCTGTCCCAGCGGGACATGGAGTGGTTCGCCGCGCACTACCTCGACGGCGCCGACGTGACGCCCGAGGATCCCGCGGTGTCGCCACTGCTGGCCGAGGACCTGTCCGGTCTGCCGCCCGCGCTGGTGGTCACCGCGGGGTTCGACCCGCTGCGCGACGAGGGAAATCGCTACGCGGCCGCGCTGCGCGACGCCGGTGTCCTGGTCGACCTGCGCGAGGAGCGTTCGATGATCCACGCGTTCGCCAACTTCTTCCCGCTCGGGGGCGGCAGCGCCGCCGCGACGACCGCCATGATCTCGGCGCTGCGGGCACATCTCAGGCACGTCTGAGGGCATTCGCATAGCCGCCGGTACGCTTGTCGCGTGGCCAAACCCAAGAAGACCGCCAAGTACGACCTGAAAGCCGCCGACCGCAAGCGCAATCTGCTGGTGCAGATCGGCCTGACCGCGGTCGTCGTGTTGTTCGCCGTCGGACTGGTGCTCTACATCGTGATGAACGGTGAGAAGAATCCCGATGCGGGTGCGGGTAAGGCCATTCGCGTCGCGTCGAGCAATGTGATCACCAACGAGGGAACGAGCGACCCGAAGGTCGTCGTCGGTCTCTACGAAGACTTCCTGTGCCCGGCATGCGGCAACTTCGAGCGCAGCTTCGGGCCCACCATCTCCAAACTGATCGACTCCGGAGCGATCGCCGCGGACTACTACATGGTCGGCATCCTCGATCGCGCCGGCAACGGGTACTCGTCGCGCGCCGGTGCCGCGGGGTACTGCGTGGCCGACGAGTCGACGGATGCGTTCCGGCGCTTCCACACCGCGCTGTACACCCCCGAACTGCAGCCACAGGAGAACAGCGGGGTGTATCCGGACAACGCGCGGTTGATCGAACTGGCCCGCCAGGCCGGCGCCGCGGGCAAGGTGGCCGACTGCATCAACAACGGCCGCTACGTCGAGATGGTCAAGGGGATGGCCGCGGCGACCAAGATCAACGCGACCCCGACCATCCGGATCAACGGCGAGGACTACAGCCCGACCACGCCCGACGCGCTCATCGCCAAGGTCAAGGAGATGGTCGGCGAGGTTCCGGGGCTCTGATGACCGTCGCAGCGTCTGACACCGACCGGTCGCAGGCCGCCGACCGAGGCGGCCTGGCCGTGGGAATGCCGAGCGCGGTGTGGGTGCTGATCGCCGGCGTGCTCGGCCTGGCCGCGTCGCTGACGCTGACGGTCGAGAAGATCGAACTGCTGATCAACCCGGACTATGTGCCGTCGTGCAGCATCAACCCGGTGCTGTCGTGCGGTTCGGTGATGGTCACCCCGCAGGCGTCGGCGTTCGGGTTCCCGAACCCGCTGATCGGCATCGTCGCCTTCTCGGTCGTCGTGGTGACCGGTGTGCTCGCGGTGACCGGGGTGCGCCTGCCCCGGTGGTACTGGGCCGGGCTGGCGATCGGCACCGTGGTCGGCGCCGGGTTCGTGCACTGGCTGATCTTCCAGAGCCTCTACCGCATCGGGGCGCTGTGCCCCTACTGCATGGTGGTCTGGGCCGTAACAATCACGCTGGCCGTGGTGGTTGCGGCCATCGCGCTGCGCCCGCAGCCCGCCGACGACGACGGCGGTGCGGGCAACCTCGTCTACCAGTGGCGATGGTCGCTCGTGGCGCTCTGGTTCACCTCACTCGTGCTTTTGATCCTGGTGCGATTCTGGGAATACTGGTCAACACTGCTGTAACAATCTGGAAACACACCGGCGGTTAGGGTTACGCGTGATCTCCAAGGTGCTCGTCGCCAACCGCGGCGAAATCGCGATCCGAGCGTTCCGGGCTGCGTACGAGATGGGCATCGCCACGGTGGCGGTGTATCCGTACGAGGATCGGAATTCGCTTCACCGGCTCAAGGCCGATGAGTCGTATCAGATCGGGGATGTGGGCCACCCCGTGCGCGCCTATCTGTCGGTCGACGAGATCATCCGCGTCGCCAAGCATTCCGGCGCCGACGCCGTGTACCCGGGTTACGGCTTCCTGTCGGAGAATCCCGAACTCGCGGCCAAGTGCGCCGAGGCGGGCATCACGTTCGTCGGTCCGTCGGCCGAGGTGCTCCAGCTCACCGGCAACAAGGCGCGGGCGATCGCCGCGGCGCGGGCCGCGGGTCTTCCGGTGCTGAAGTCCTCCGAGCCGTCGGCGTCGGTGGACGAGTTGATGGCCGCGGCCGACGGCATGGAGTTCCCGTTGTTCGTCAAGGCGGTCTCGGGTGGCGGCGGGCGCGGCATGCGCCGCGTCGAGGACCGCGAGGCGCTGGCCGAGGCGATCGAGACGGCGTCGCGGGAAGCCGAGTCGGCGTTCGGCGACGCGTCGGTGTATCTCGAGCAGGCGGTGCTCAACCCGCGCCACATCGAGGTGCAGATCCTCGCCGACGGCGCGGGCAACGTGATGCACCTGTTCGAGCGGGACTGCAGCGTGCAGCGCAGGCATCAGAAGGTCATCGAGCTGGCTCCCGCTCCGAACTTGAGTGCGCAGGTGCGCGAACAGATCTGCGCCGACGCGGTGGCGTTCGCGCGGCAGATCGGTTATTCGTGCGCGGGCACCGTGGAGTTCCTGCTCGACGAGCGCGGGCACCACGTGTTCATCGAGTGCAACCCCCGTATCCAGGTGGAGCACACGGTGACCGAGGAGATCACCGATGTGGATCTGGTGGCCTCGCAGTTGCGCATCGCCGCGGGTGAGACGCTGGCCGATCTGGGCCTGTCCCAGGACCGGCTGGTGTTGCGCGGTGCGGCCATGCAGTGCCGCATCACCACCGAGGACCCGGCCAACGGTTTCCGGCCCGACACCGGCCGCATCACCGCCTACCGCTCACCGGGCGGCGCGGGCATCCGCCTCGACGGCGGCTCCAACCTTGGTGCGGAGATCTCGGCGCACTTCGACTCGATGCTGGTGAAGCTGACCTGCCGGGGACGCGACTTCTCGGCGGCCGCTTCGCGCGCGCGTCGTGCCCTTGCGGAGTTCCGGATCCGGGGTGTGTCGACGAACATCCCGTTCCTGCAGGCGGTCATCGACGATCCCGACTTCCGGGCCGGACGGGTCACGACGTCGTTCATCGACGACCGGCCGCATCTGCTGACGTCGCGTTCGCCCGCCGACCGCGGCACCAAGATCCTCAACTACCTGGCCGACGTCACGGTGAACAAGCCGCACGGGCAGCGCCCGTCGGCGGTCTATCCGCAGGACAAGCTGCCGCCGCTGGACCTGGATGCGCCGCCACCGGCGGGCTCCAAGCAGCGCCTGGTGCAGTTGGGCCCCCAAAGGTTCGCGCAGTGGCTGCGCGACGCCAAGGCCGTCGGGGTCACGGATACGACGTTCCGCGACGCGCACCAGTCGCTGCTGGCGACGCGCGTGCGGTCCACCGGTCTGTTGATGGTGGCGCCGTACCTGGCCCGCATGATGCCGCAGTTGCTGTCGATCGAGTGCTGGGGTGGCGCGACTTACGATGTGGCGCTTCGGTTCCTGAAGGAAGATCCGTGGGAGCGGCTGGCCGCGCTGCGCGAGGCCGTGCCCAACATCTGCCTGCAGATGCTGCTGCGGGGCCGCAACACCGTCGGCTACACGCCGTACCCGGAGCTGGTGACGTCGGCATTCGTCGAGGAGGCCGCGGCCACCGGCGTCGACATCTTCCGGATCTTCGACGCGCTCAACAATGTCGAGTCGATGCGGCCCGCGATCGACGCGGTGCGCGAAACCGGTTCGACCATCGCCGAAGTCGCGATGTGCTACACCGGTGATCTCAGCGATCCTGCCGAGAACCTCTACACGCTGGACTACTACCTGAAGCTGGCCGAGCAGATCGTCGACGCCGGTGCGCACGTGCTGGCGATCAAGGACATGGCCGGGCTGCTGCGCGCCCCGGCCGCCCACACGCTCGTCGGCGCGCTGCGCAGCCGGTTCGACCTGCCGGTGCACGTGCACACCCACGACACCCCCGGCGGTCAGCTGGCGACGTACCTGGCGGCCTGGTCGGCGGGTGCGGACGCGGTCGACGGTGCCGCGGCGCCGATGGCCGGTACGACCAGCCAGCCCGCGCTGAGCTCGATCGTCGCCGCGGCCGCGCACACGCAGTACGACACCGGCCTGGATCTGCGGGCGGTGTGCGATCTCGAGCCGTTCTGGGAGGCGCTGCGAAAGGTGTACGCGCCGTTCGAGTCCGGTCTGCCCGGTCCGACCGGGCGGGTGTACACCCACGAGATCCCGGGTGGCCAGTTGAGCAACCTGCGCCAGCAGGCGATCGCACTGGGACTGGGGGACCGGTTCGAGGAGATCGAGGCCAATTATGCTGCGGCCGACCGCATCCTGGGCCGGCTCGTCAAGGTCACGCCGTCGTCCAAGGTGGTCGGCGATCTGGCGCTGGCGCTGGTGGGCGCCGGGATCAGCGCCGAGGAGTTCGCCGCCGATCCGGCGCGTTACGACATTCCCGACAGCGTGATCGGGTTCCTGCGTGGCGAACTCGGCGACCCGCCGGGTGGGTGGCCGGAACCGTTGCGCACCAAGGCCCTGGTGGGTCGGGGGCCGGCCCGGCCGACCGAGGCGCTCACCGCCGAGGACGAGGCGCTGCTCGCCCAGCCCGGCCCCAAGCGTCAGGCCGCGCTCAACCGCCTGCTGTTCCCCGGGCCCACCGCCGAGTTCGAGGCGCACCGCGAAACCTACGGTGACACCTCGTCGTTGAGCGCCAACCAGTTCTTCTACGGGCTGCGTTACGGCGAGGAGCACCGCGTGCAGCTCGAACGCGGCGTGGAGCTGCTGATCGGCCTTGAGGCGATCTCCGAGGCCGACGAGCGCGGTATGCGCACCGTGATGTGCATCATCAACGGCCAGCTGCGTCCGGTGCTCGTGCGCGACCGCAGCGTCGCCAGCGAGGTGCCCGCCGCCGAGAAGGCCGACCGCACCAACCCCGACCACGTCGCCGCGCCGTTCGCCGGCGTGGTGACGGTCAATGTCGCCGAAGGCGATGTGGTGCAGGCCGGTGAGACGATCGCCACGATCGAGGCGATGAAGATGGAGGCCGCCATCACCGCACCCAAGGCAGGCACGGTCACGCGCGTCGCCGTCGCGGCCACCGCACAGGTCGAGGGTGGCGATCTGCTGGTGGTGGTCGGCTGACCCGGATCATCGCGGGCTCGCTGGGCGGCCGACGGATCGAGGTACCCAAGAGCGGGACCCGGCCCACATCGGACCGGGTGCGCGAGGCGGTGTTCAACGCGCTGTCCGCGCGCCTGGATTTCGCCGGGCTGACCGTGCTCGATCTGTATGCCGGCTCCGGAGCCCTTGGGCTGGAAGCGATTTCACGTGGTGCGCGGGCGGCGTTGTTCGTCGAGTCCGATCAGCGCGCGGCCGCGGTGATCACCAGGAACATTGCCGCGCTGAAAGTCGTCGGCGCCACGGTGCGACGCGGCACCGCCGAATCGGTACTCGCGGCGGGCACGTCGCGACCCGTCGACCTGGTGCTGGCGGATCCGCCCTACGACGTGGAAGCCCGAGCGGTCGACGCCGTCGTGGCGGCGCTGGCCGACGGCGGTTGGGTGCGTGCGGGCTCGGTCGTGATGGTGGAGCGACGTTCCAACAGCGAACCGGTGACGTGGCCGGACGGCTGGATCGCGTTGAGCGCGCGGCGGTACGGCGACACCCGCGTCGAACTCGCCGAGGTCGAAGGCTGAGCCGAACCGCCAAAATACGGGGCGCGCCGGATCTTTCGACTCGGCGTCTGGTCGAACCCTGCCACCGTGCGGCGGCCGTCGCCCTGTAGCGTCGTCACCCATGAGCGGCGCGGTATGCCCCGGGTCCTTCGACCCGGTGACCCTCGGTCACATCGACGTCTTCGAGCGTGCCTCGGCCCAGTTCGACGAGGTGGTCGTGGCGGTGCTGGTGAACCCGAACAAGAAGGGCATGTTCGATCTCGACGAGCGGATCGCGATGATCGAGGAGTCGACCACCCATCTGCCGAACCTGCGGGTCGAATCCGGTCAGGGGCTCGTCGTCGACTTCGTGAAGTCGCGGGGTCTGACCGCGATCGTCAAGGGTCTGCGCACCGGCACCGATTTCGAGTACGAACTGCAGATGGCGCAGATGAACAAGCACATCGCGGGCGTCGACACGTTCTTCGTCGCGACGACACCGCAGTACTCGTTCGTGTCGTCGTCACTGGCCAAGGAGGTCGCGTCGCTGGGCGGTGACGTGACCGCGCTGCTGCCACCGGCGGTCAACCGTCGGCTGCAGGACAAGCTCAGCGGTTGACGCCTCCGGTAACCGGGTATCCACGAGGCGGCGCACAGCCCGGCGCCCGTTTCGCATACCCGTTTCCCGGAGGATCCCATGCCGAAGACATTCGTGCAGTCGACGGACGACGTCGTCAAATTTCTGACCGACCAGCACAACCTGATCAAGGACCTGTTCGAGGAGGTCTTCTCGGCGTCGAGTGATGAAGCTCGTGCAACCGCTTTCGTCGAACTGCGCCAGTTGCTGGCGGTTCACGAAACCGCCGAGGAGATGGTGGTGCATCCGCGTGCTCGCGCGGTGGTCGCCGATGGCGAGGCGATCGTCGAGGCGCGCCTGCAGGAGGAGCATGCCGCAAAGGAGCAGCTGTCGAAGCTGGAAAGCCTCGACATCGGTTCGAAGGAGTTCATCACCGAGCTGGAGAAGTTCCGTGACGCGGTGATCGACCACGCCGAACATGAGGAGCACGAGGAGTTCGACAAGCTGTCCCGTGAAATCGACGCTGCGGGCCTTGAGCGGATGGCCAAGGCCGTGCAGGCCGCCGAGGCGATCGCCCCGACCCGGCCGCACCCGGGGGTGGAGTCGGCAAAGCTGAACTTCGCCGTGGGACCGTTCGCCTCGATGCTCGACCGGGCGCGTGATCTGATCGGCTCGGCGCTCAAGTAGGCCGACTGCGAGCAACCCCACATGAGCGACACACCGATCATGCTCCACAGTCACACGCGTAACACCAGGCACACTAGTCACTAACAACGAAGCCTGGAGGGTGTTGCCGTGTACCGAGTTTTTGAAGCGCTCGACGAGCTCGGCGCGATCGTCGAAGAAGCGCGCGGCGTGCCGATGACCGCCGGCTGCGTCGTCCCCCGCGGGGATGTGCTCGAACTCATCGACGACATCAAGGACGCCATTCCCGGTGAACTCGACGACGCGCAGGATGTCCTCGACGCCCGCGACTCGCTGTTGCGGGAGGCCAAGGAGCACTCCGAATCGGTGATCTCCGGCGCCAACGCCGAAGCCGACAGTGTGCTCAGCCACGCCCGCGCCGAGGCCGACCGGCTGCTGGCCGACGCCAAATCCCAGGCGGACCGCATGGTCGTCGAGGCGCGTCAGCACAGCGAGCGGATGGTCGTCGAGGCCCGCGAAGAGGCCGCCCGGCTGGCCGCCGCGGCCAAGCGCGAGTACGAGGCCAGCACCGGCCGCGCCAAGGCCGAGGCCGACCGGCTCATCGAGAACGGCAACATCTCCTACGAGAAGGCGATCCAGGAGGGCATCAAGGAGCAGCAGCGCCTGGTGTCGCAGACCGAGATCGTCGCCACCGCCAACGCCGAGGCCACCCGCCTGATCGACGCCGCCCACGCCGAGGCCGACCGGCTGCGTGGCGAATGCGACATCTACGTCGACAGCAAACTCGCCGAGTTCGAGGAGTTCCTCAACGGCACCCTGCGGTCGGTGGGTCGCGGCCGTCACCAGTTGCGCACCACCGCGGGAACGCACGACTACGTGACCCGCTGAACATCTGCTCACCTGCGGTGAGCCGAGGTGGCGCATCGTGAATACGGCGTCACCGTAGGATTGCGGTATGGCGACGCATGCGAGCGCGGCTGGACACCGCGAGTCACGATCGCCGCTGGTGCTCGATGTCTCCCGTCTGGGCCGGCGGCCCGGTTCGATGTTGACGCACCGCGAGACCGTGCCCAGCCCCGCGCGAATCGGCTTGGACCTCATCGCGATTGAGCCCGGCGCCGAGCTCGAGCTGGATCTGCGGCTGGAATCGGTGTCCGAGGGTGTGCTGGTGACCGGCACGGTCTCGGCGCCCACCGTCGGTGAGTGCGCGCGGTGCCTGACCTCGATCACCGGCAACGTCGAGATCGAGCTCACCGAGTTGTACGCCTACCCCGACAGCACCACCGACGAGACCTCCGCGTCCGACGAGGTCGCCCGGGTGGGCGGCAGCGGCCGCCCCGACACCGTCGACCTGGAGCAGCCGATCGTCGACGCGGTCGGCATGACGCTGCCGTTCGCGCCCCTGTGCGAACCGGACTGTCCGGGACTGTGCCCGGACTGCGGCATCCCGCTGGCCACCGCCGAACCCGGCCACGGTCACGAGAAGATCGACCCGCGGTGGGCCAAGCTCGCCGGGATGCTGCCGGACGATGCGCGAGGCGACAGGGACAAAGCCGGGGGAGATGCGTGACCGATTCGCATGCAGCGCTGTTGGGGGCGCTGGGTGTGGCACTGCCTGCCGAGTTGTTGACGATCGCCCTGACCCACCGCAGCTATTCCTATGAGAACGGCGGGTTGCCCACCAACGAGCGGCTGGAGTTTCTCGGCGACGCGGTGCTCGGTCTGACCATCACCGAGGAGCTGTACCACCGCCATCCCGATCGCGCCGAGGGAGACCTCGCGAAACTGCGCGCCAGCATCGTCAACACCCAGGCGCTCGCCGACGTGGGCCGCGGCCTCACCGAGGAGGGCCTTGGGGCGCACCTGTTCCTTGGTAAGGGCGAGGAGAACTCGGGCGGTGCCGACAAGTCCAGCATCCTCGCCGATGGCGTCGAATCCCTTTTGGGCGCAATCTATCTCGAACACGGGCTGACCGTCGTGCGGGAGGTGATCCTGCGGCTGTTCGGCGAGCTGCTCGACACCGCGCCCACCCTGGGCGCCGGCCTGGACTGGAAGTCCAGCCTGCAGGAGCTCACCGCGGCGCGCGGTCTGGGCGCACCCGCCTATGTGGTGACCTCGACCGGACCCGACCACGACAAGGAGTTCTCGGCCACCGTCGTGATCGGCGAGGCCGAGTACGGGCACGGCGTGGGCCGCACCAAGAAAGAGGCCGAACTCAAGGCCGCCGCGAGCGCGTACAAGACCCTCGACGAGTCGTGACCCGCGATGCCTGAGCTTCCCGAGGTCGAGGTGGTCCGGCGCGGGCTGGCCGAGCACGTGACCGGCAAGGCCATCACCGCGGTGCGCGTGCACCATCCGCGCGCGGTGCGCCGTCACGAGGCGGGCCCGGCGGATCTGACCGCGCGCCTGCTGGACGCGCGGATCACCGGGACCGGGCGGCGGGGAAAGTACCTGTGGCTCACCCTCGATGACTCCGCGGCGCTCGTGGTCCACCTCGGCATGAGCGGGCAGATGCTGCTCGGCCCGATCCGCGACACGCGGCACCTGCGCATCGCGGCGGTGCTCGACGACGGCACCGCGCTGAGTTTCGTCGACCAGCGCACGTTCGGCGGGTGGCAGCTGACCGAGATGGTCACCGTCGACGGCACCGACGTGCCCGAGCCGGTGGCGCACATCGCGCGTGACCCGCTCGACCCGCTGTTCGACCGCGACCGGGTCGTCACGGTGTTGCGGGGCAAGCACTCCGAGATCAAGCGGCAGTTGCTCGATCAGACCGTGGTGTCGGGTGTCGGCAACATCTACGCCGACGAGGCCCTGTGGCGCACCAAGATCAACGGCGCGCGGATCGCCGCGGCCCTGCCGCGCCGTCGCCTCGCCGAGCTGCTCGACGCGGCCGCCGAGGTGATGACGGATGCGCTGGGGCAGGGCGGCACGTCGTTCGACTCGCTGTATGTCAACGTCAACGGCGAATCCGGGTACTTCGACCGGTCATTGGACGCCTACGGCCGCGAAGGTGAGCCGTGCCGGCGGTGCGGAGCGATCATGCGCCGCGAGAAGTTCATGAACCGGTCGTCGTTCTACTGCCCGCGATGCCAGCCGCGGCCACGGGCGCCGCGCCCTCGACCAGGTCCCGATCGACTCGGGATCAGTTGAACCCGGGCATGTTCGACAGGGTCGGCGAATCGGACATGCACACCTTCCATTCGCCGCTTTCCTTGCGGAAATGCATTGTGCCCGTTCCGGCTTTGCTCTGGACCTGGGCGGTGGCGGTGTCGCCGTCGACGGTGATGTCACCGATGGTGGCGGACTCGTCCGGCTTCTCCATCGGGGGACTGTCGATCATCGAGGGATCGATCCCGAGTTCTTCGAGGGCCGACATGTCGAACAACGCCTGATCGTCTGTGCAGAAGTAGTTCTCCAGCGCGGTGGAGAAGTTGCTCGTCGACCCGACGTCCTTGAGCAGCTGCTGGATGGCCTTCTGATCGCTCGACTGCCGCGGTATCAGCATGACGACCACCAGCCCGATGATCACGATCAGGATCACCGCGGCCGCGATCGCGCCGCCGATGATGAGTCCCCGTTTGTTGTTCGACGGCGGTTGCGGCTGCGGATAGCCCTGCGGCGCGCCGGGACCGTAAGGGTCGTATCCGTACGGCTGCTGCGGTTGGCCGTACTGCGGCTGCCCGTATGCCGGCTGCTGGGGGTATCCGTACGGCTGCTGGCCGGGATAGGGCGCGCCGTAGGTCTGCGGGTCGTACTGCGGCGCGCCGTAGTACGGTTGCGCGCCCGGCTGGGGGTCGCCGTACTGCGGTGCGCCGTACTGCGGGTAGGCCTGCGGCGGCTGCTGCCACGGACCGTCCGGCCCTGGCGGCGGCGATGCGGGCGGATTGCTCGGCGGGTAAGTCACTGTGCTCCTCAGCGGATGGCGGTACGCCAGTCTATCCCCGAGACGGCGGGTCGCGGCGGTCGACGATCGGCGGCCATGGTCCGCGTTCACACCGTCCAAGCTGGTCGAACACTGCGGGAATACCTGTTCGGCGCGGCGTGTAGAAATAGCGCATGACCGATCTCTGGGTTGAGCGTACGGGTGTGCGCCGCTATACGGGGCGCAGTTCGCGGGGCGCCGAGGTGCTCGTGGGCAGTGAGGACGTCGAGGGCGTGTTCACGCCGGGCGAGCTCATGAAGATCGCGCTGGCCGCGTGCACCGGTATGTCCAGCGATCAGCCGCTGAGCCGCCGGCTGGGCGAGGATTACCCGGCGACGATCCGCGTGTCGGGTGCCGCCGACCGCGAACGTGAGGTCTACCCGCACCTGCAGGAGACGCTCGAGATCGACCTGTCCGGTCTGTCGGAGGCCGAGGTCAAGCGCGTGCTCACGGTCGTCGAACGTGCCGTCGACCAGGTGTGCACCGTGGGGCGGACCCTCAAGGCGGGCACCGAGGTGACATTCCGGGTGGCCGACACCGTCCTGCCGAAATGACCGGGCCACACCCTCGCCGCGACGAGGCGCGACTGAGCGCCTGGGTGCACGGCCACGTGCAGGGTGTGGGGTTTCGGTGGTGGACCCGGTCGCGCGCCCTGGAACTGGGGCTGACCGGGTTTGCCTCGAACCGGCCGGACGGTCGTGTGCACGTTGTGGCGCAGGGGTCGCGTGAGGCCTGTGAGAAACTTCTTGAGCTGCTGCGAAGCGGCGAAACCCCCGGAACCGTCGACAACGTCATCGCCGACTGGAACGAACCCGACGCCCCAATGACCGGGTTCAGCGAAAGGTAGCCGACACGGCGGTAGGGTAAGGCGTCGTGCACCTCAAGAGTCTGACGCTCAAGGGCTTCAAATCCTTTGCCTCGCCGACGACTCTGCGCTTCGAACCCGGCATCACCTGCGTCGTCGGCCCCAACGGCTCCGGAAAGTCCAACGTCGTCGACGCGCTCACCTGGGTGATGGGCGAGCAGGGCGCCAAGACGTTGCGCGGCGGCAAGATGGAGGACGTCATCTTCGCGGGCACGTCCTCGCGTGCCCCACTCGGCCGGGCCGAGGTGACCCTGACCATCGACAACTCCGACAACGCGTTGCCGATCGAGTACTCCGAGGTGTCGATCACCCGCCGGATGTTCCGCGACGGGGCCGGCGAGTACGAGATCAACGGCGCCAGCTGCCGGCTGATGGACGTCCAGGAGCTGCTCAGCGACTCCGGTATCGGCCGCGAGATGCACGTCATCGTCGGCCAGGGCAAGCTCTCGGAGATCCTCGAATCCCGCCCCGAGGACCGGCGCGCCTTCATCGAGGAGGCGGCCGGTGTCCTCAAACACCGCAAGCGCAAGGAAAAAGCGGTCCGCAAACTCGAGTCGATGGCGGCCAACCTTGCCCGCCTCACCGACCTCACCACCGAGCTGCGCCGCCAGCTCAAACCGCTCGGCCGCCAGGCCGAGATGGCCCGGCGCGCCCAGACCATCCAGGCCGATCTGCGCGACGCCCGCCTGCGGCTGGCCGCCGACGACCTGGTGCGCAGGCAGGTGGAGTTCCAGAACACCAACCAGGCCGAGACCGCGCTGCGCAAGGAACACGAGGAGCTCACCGTGCGCCTGCAGTCGGCCACGGTCGAACTGCAGGCCCACGAGGCGGCCGTGGCCGAGCTGACGCGCCGCGCCGAGGCCGCCCAGCAGACCTGGTTCCGCGCGTCGGCGCTGGCCGAACGGGTCAGCGCCACGGTGCGCATCGCGACCGACCGCGCGCAGATGCTCGACGCCGAACCGGAGATGTCCTCGGGGCGCGATCCGGAGGCACTGGAGGCCGAGGCCGCCGAGGTCGCCGAGCTCGAGGCCCAACTGCAGGAGGAGCTGTTCCAGGCGCGGACCGCGCTGGAGGCGGCGCGTGCCGAATTGGCCGAACGGGAGCAGATCGCCGCCGATGCCGAACGCGCCCACATGGCCGCGGCCCGCGCCGAGGCGGACCGCCGCGAGGGGCTCGCGCGCCTGGCCGGCCAGGTCGACACCATGCGCACGCGCGTCGAGTCGATCGACGAAGGCGTCATGCGGCTCTCGGTGAGCATCGAGGAGGCCGCGGCCAAGGCCGAGCACGCGCAGGCCGAGTTCGAACAGGTGCAGAGCCGCGTCGGCGAACTCGACGCGGGCGAGGTCGGCCTCGACGAGCATCACGACCGCACCGTGGCCGCGTTGCGGCTCGCCGACGAACGCGTCGCCGAGCTGCAGTCCGCCGAGCGCGCCGCCGAACGCCAGGTCGCGTCGCTGCGCGCCCGCATCGAGGCGCTGTCGGTGGGCCTGGACCGTCGCGACGGCGCCGCGTGGCTGCAGAAGAACCACAGCAGTGCGGGACTTTTCGGCTCGATCGGCGACTTCTTGAAGGTCCGGCCGGGCTACGAGGTGGCCGTGGCCGCCGTGCTCGGGGCCGCGGCCGACGCACTGGCCGCCGAGAACTTCGGCGCGGCCGCCGCCGCGGTCGCTGCGCTCAAGGAATCCGACGGTGGCCGTGCGGCGATCGTCCTCGGCGACTGGAGCGCCATCGGTTCGGCACCGCAGGCCACCCTGCCGCCGGGCGCGACGTGGGCCACCGACCTGGTGTCGGTGCCCGACCGCCTGCGCGGAGCGGTCACCGCGATGCTGACGGGTGTGGCCGTGGTTTCCGACATGGCCGCGGGTCTGGCCCTGGTGTCCGCGCGCCCCGAACTGCGTGCAGTGACCACCGAGGGCGATCTCGTGGGCCCCGGCTGGGTCAGCGGCGGATCCGACCGCAAACCAAGCACTCTAGAGATCGCATCCGAGATCGACAAGGCCCGCACCGAACTGGAGCAGGCCGAGAAGCAGACCAGCGAGCTCGGCGCGGCGCTGTCCGGGGCACTGGCCGAGCAGTCGGCGCGCCAGGACGCGGCCGAGCAGGCCCTGGCCGCGCTCAACGAATCTGACGCCGCGATCTCGGCGATCTACGAGCAGCTCGCCCGGCTGGGCCAGGATGCGCGCGGCGCCCACCAGGAGTGGCAGCGCCTGATCAAACAGCGTGACGAGCTGGAGGCAGGCCGCACCAAGACCGTCGAGGAACTGCGTGAGCTGGAGTCGCGGCTGTCCAACGCCGAGCAGACGCCGATGTTCGACGTCGAACCGGTCGACCGGGAGACCACCGTGGCCGCCGCGGAGGCCGCGCGTGCGGTCGAGGTGGAAGCCCGCCTGGCCGTACGCACCGCCGAGGAACGCGCGAATGCCGTTCGCGGACGGGCCGATTCGCTGCGCCGGGCGGCCGCGGCCGAGCGCGAGGCGCGGGTGCGTGCCCAGCGCGCCCGCGCGGCCCGCGAGTACGCCGCGCGGGTCGCGGCGGCGGTGTCGGAGTGCGGGCGCCTCATCGCCGAGAAGCTGGGTGCGGTGGTGGCCGCGGCGGCCCGCAGCCGAGACGAGCTGGCCACCGAGCGGCAGCTGCGGGTGAGCGCCCTCGGTGAGGTCCGCGAGGAGGTCACCGCGCTCAACAACCGGATCAACACACTCACCGACGCACTGCACCGCGACGAGGTGGCCAAGGCGCAGGCCCAGCTGCGGATCGAGCAACTGGAGGCCCAGGCGCTCGAACAGTTCGGCATGTCGGCAGGTGACCTGGTCGCCGAATACGGTCCGCAGGTGCCGCTGCCGCCGAGCGAGCTGGAGATGGCCGAGTACGAGCAGGCCAAGGAACGCGGTGAGCAGGTGACCGCGCCCGCCCCGATGCCGTTCGATCGCGCGACCCAGGAACGCCGCGCCAAGCGCGCCGAGCGGGAACTCGCCGAGCTGGGCCGGGTGAACCCGCTCGCGCTGGAGGAGTTCGCGGCCCTGGAGGAGCGCTACAACTTCCTGTCCACCCAGCTGGAGGACGTCAAGGCCGCCCGCACCGATCTGCTCGACGTGATCGCCGAGGTCGACAACCGCATCCTGCAGGTGTTCACCGAGGCGTACGCCGATGTGGAGCGCGAGTTCGCCCAGGTGTTCTCCACGCTGTTCCCCGGCGGCGAGGGCAGGCTGCTGCTGACCGACCCCAACGACATGCTCACCACGGGCATCGAGGTCGAGGCCAGGCCGCCGGGCAAGAAGATCAAACGACTCTCGCTGCTGTCCGGCGGCGAGAAGTCGCTGACCGCGGTGGCCATGCTGGTCGCGATCTTCCGCGCGCGCCCGTCCCCGTTCTATGTCATGGACGAGGTCGAGGCCGCGCTCGACGACGTCAACCTGCGCAGGCTGATCAGCCTGTTCGAACAGCTGCGGGAGCGCTCGCAGCTGATCGTGATCACCCACCAGAAGCCCACCATGGAGATCGCCGACGCGCTCTACGGCGTCACCATGCGCGGCGACGGCATCACGACCGTGATCTCGCAGCGCATGCGCGGCCAGGAACTGGTCGCCAATCCCAGCTGACCGGCTGCTGATCTGCTGCTGACACGGTGTGTCGGCGCCCGGCGCACCCCGGGCGGTCGGCGCCACCCGGCCCAGCTGAGACAATGGCCCGGTGACAGAAGGTGCCTTGATAGGTCTGTGGGTCGCGATCGCCGTCGTTGCGGTTCTGCTCATCATCGCGCTCGTCGTCGGTTTGGTGCGGTACCGCCGTCGCCGCATCAGGCTGTCGGCTCCCGAGCCCACGAAGACGATCGACCGCTCGGGCGGCTATACGGCGTCTTCGGGCATCACCTTCAGTCAGGGCGGGACCGCGCCGCCTGCCGAGCGCATCGACACCACGGGGCTGCCCGCGGTCGGTGACGACGCCACGATCCCGCGCGACGCTCCCAAGCGGAGCATCGCCGACGTCCAGTTGCCCGAACCGCCGGTCGTCGAGCCCACGGCGCCGCCGGTACGCGATTCCGTCGCCGCGCCACCCGCCGAGCCCGTCCCCGAGCCCGCCGCCGAGCCCGTCCCCGAGCCTGAGGCCGAGCCGGTTATCGAGCCGGTCCCCGAGCCGGTCACCGAGACCGCGCCGCAGACCACGGTCGAACCCGAGGTGGCGCCCGAGGTGCCTGAGGCGCCGCCCGCCCCGCCCGCGCCGGAAGTTGCCGAACCGGCACCGTCGGCGATCGAGGAGATCGCCCCCGCGGAAGGCCGCCTGGGCCGGCTGCGCGGCAGGCTCGCCAAGTCGCAGAACGCGCTGGGCCGCAGCATGCTCGGTCTGCTCGGCGGCGGCGACCTCGACGAGGAGTCCTGGGAAGAGGTCGAGGACACGCTGCTGATCGCCGATCTGGGACCCGTCGTGACCGAATCGGTCATCGGTGCGCTGCGGGCCCAGATGGCCGCCAAGAACGTGCGCACCGAGGCCGACGCCCGTGCGGTGCTGCGTGAGGTCCTGATGGGCGAGCTGAGGCCCGAACTGGACCGCTCGATCCGTGCGCTGCCGCACGCCGACAAACCCTCGGTGCTGTTGGTCGTCGGGGTCAACGGCACCGGCAAGACCACCACCGTCGGCAAGCTCGCGCGCGTCCTGGTCGCCGACGGCAGGCGCGTCGTGCTCGGCGCGGCCGACACCTTCCGCGCCGCGGCCGCCGACCAGTTGCAGACGTGGGGGTCGCGCGTCGGCGCCGAGGTGGTCCGCGGACCCGAGGGCGCCGATCCGGCATCGGTGGCCTTCGACGCGGTGGATCACGGCATCTCCGAGGGCGCCGACGTGGTCGTCGTCGACACCGCGGGACGGCTGCACACCAAGACCGGCCTGATGGACGAGCTGGGCAAGGTCAAGCGCGTGGTCGAGAAGCGGGCCGCGGTCGACGAGGTGCTGCTGGTGCTCGACGCGACGATCGGTCAGAACAGCCTGCCGCAGGCGAAGGTGTTCGCCGAGGTGGTCGACATCACCGGCGTGGTGCTCACCAAGCTCGACGGGACGGCCAAGGGCGGCATCGTGTTCCGTGTACAGCAGGAACTCGGGGTGCCGGTCAAGCTGGTGGGACTCGGTGAGGGGCCCGACGATCTGGCGCCGTTCGAGCCTGCCGCGTTCGTCGACGCGCTGCTGGGCTGACACCGGGCATTACAGACCCGGGTCGCCGTGCAACGACCAGTGGTTTGTCGGGGCCGAAACATGAGCGTAACAGTGATCGGGATTGCGTTCACTTACCGGAAACGCAACGGCATCACCGGTGAAACGCCGGCAACAGAATCTCATCGGGAGGCCGATCCGTCGGCGCACTTCCCAAGGAGGTTCACACAAAGTGGTCTTAGCCCTACCTGACGAATCGTTCGCCGCCTTCGACAGCGGCGATACGGCGTGGGTGCTCGCGAGCGCCGCGCTGGTATTGCTGATGACGCCGGGCCTGGCGTTCTTCTACGGCGGACTTTCTCGGCAGAAATCCGTACTGAACATGATGATGATGTCTTTTGGAGCCCTGGGCGTCGTCAGCGTTATCTACGTACTGTGGGGCTACTCCATGTCGTTTGCGTCCGCGCACACCGGTGGTTCGGACATCGCGGGGATCTTCGACAACCCGTTTGCGTTGTTCGGTTTGAGCCAGCTGCTCGAGACCCGCGAGATCGACGGCACCGAACTGTCGGTGATCGGCGGCTTCGGCACCGTTCCCGCCATCGTGTGGGTTGGTTTCCAGCTGACATTCGCGGTCATCACCGTCGCGCTGATCAGCGGCGCGCTGGCCGAGCGCGTCAAGTTCGGCACCTGGCTGCTGTTCTCCGGCCTGTGGGTCACCCTGGTGTATTTCCCACTGGCACACATGGTTTGGGGCGGGGGCCTGCTGTCGGGCAATGAGCGCGGGTTCGCCTCGTGGCTGTTCGGCACCACCACCGCCGACGACGGTACAGTGTCGGCCACCGTTGCGCCGATCGACTTCGCCGGCGGCACCGTGGTGCACATCAACGCCGGTATGGCCGCGCTGGTGCTCGCGATCCTGGTGGGCCGCCGCCGCGGGTTCGGCAAGACCGCCTTCCGTCCGCACAACATCCCGTGGGTCATGCTCGGTGCGGCGCTGCTGTGGTTCGGTTGGTTCGGCTTCAACGTCGGTTCCGAGGGCGCTGCCGACGCGACCGCGGGCCTGGTGTGGGTGAACACCACAGCCGCCACCGCCGCCGCGATGCTGGGCTGGCTGATCGTGGAGCGCGTCCGTGACGGCCATCCGACCAGTGTGGGTGCGGCCTCGGGCATCGTCGCCGGCCTCGTCGCGATCACCCCGGCCTGCGGCGCCCTGAGCCCCGTCGGGTCGCTGATCCTCGGTGCGATCGCCGGTGCGCTGTCCGCTCTCGCCGTCAGCCTGAAATACAAGTTCGGTTACGACGATTCGCTCGATGTCGTTGGCGTGCACCTGGTTGCGGGCCTGTGGGGCACCGTCGCGATCGGTCTGTTCGCCACGGAGACCGGCCTGTTCTACGGTGGTGGCATCCAGCAGTTGATCGTGCAGATCGTGATCGCCGTCGTGGCAACCGTATTCACCGCTGTCATGACTGCCATCATTGCGTTGGCCCTCAAACCGCTGGGCTGGCGTGTGACCGATGAAGAAGAAGCCACCGGTATCGACGAGACCGAGCATGCGGAAACGGCTTACGAGCTCGCCTGATCGGGAACAATTGCCCTGGAAGGGATGGAATTCATGAAGCTGATTACTGCGATCGTCAAGCCGTTCACGCTGGAAGATGTCAAGACCGGCCTGGAGCAGACGGGCATCTTGGGCATGACCGTCAGCGAGGTGCAGGGCTACGGGCGTCAGAAGGGCCATACTGAGGTGTACCGCGGTGCTGAGTACTCGGTGGACTTCGTGCCCAAGGTTCGGGTCGAGGTCGTCGTCGACGACTCAGCGGTCGACAAGGTTGTCGATGTCATCGTGCAGGCTGCGCGCACCGGGAAGATCGGTGACGGCAAGGTGTGGGTGAGCCCGGTGGAAACCGTGGTTCGTGTTCGCACCGGGGAGCGGGGAGCCGACGCCCTGTAGGCGCGGAGCGGTCCACCACAGTCGACCGCTCCCGGCCGGCACCGTGTGAGCGTCTGTAGGTAACGGCCGGGGGAGGAAGACGAAATGGCAGAACACAGACAACAATCCGCCGGAGCTGCTCGTAAGGGGGCTCCGGCGGGTTCGTCACGACCCGCGAACGATCTGACCGCGGCGGTCGGGCAACTGCTGGCAGGCGGTCCGCGGCAACTGGATTCGGCCGCGCTGCGTGACGCACTGCTGGATCTGTACGAATTCTGGCTCACCACAAAGGCAACCGAACTCGGCATCACCGCCGACAGCGGATTCGCGATCGTCGCGACCGGCGGTCTCGGGCGCGGCGAGATGCTGCCGTACTCGGATCTCGATCTGATGCTGTTGCACGACAACATGCCGGTCGACGCCGTCACCGAGGTCGCCGAGAAGCTGTGGTACCCGTTGTGGGATGCCAACATTCGCCTCGATCACAGCGTCCGCACTGTGCCGGAGGCGCTCAAGGTCGCCGGCGAGGACATCTCGGTGGGCCTGGCGATGCTCGACGTGCGGCACATCGCAGGTGATGCGGATCTGTCGTCGCTGCTGGTGAGTGGAGCCCGCAGGCAGTGGCGCATCGGGATCGCCTCGCGGTTCGAAGAACTCGTTGCACACGCGCAGGCGCGCTGGGAGCGCAGCGGCCAGATCGCCCACCGCGCCGAACCCGACCTCAAGTCGGGCCGCGGCGGCCTGCGCGACGTCCAACTGCTCAACGCGTTGGCGATCGCCCAACTGGCCGACGTGTATCCCAGTCGGGCACTGGCGTCGCCGACGGGCACCCTCGGTGGCGCGCACCTCGCACTGCTCAACGTGCGCACCGAACTGCACCGGGTGTCCGGGCGGGGACGCGAACTCCTGCTGGCCCAGCACGCCGACGAGATCGGGGCGGCGCTGCGCATCGGCGACCGGTTCGATCTGGCGCGGATGCTCTCCGATGCGGCCCGCACCGTCAGCTACTACGTCGACTCGGGGATCCGCACAGCGGCCAACGCGTTGCCGCGCCGTGGATTCGCGGCGTTGCGGCGCCCCGTGCGCCGCCCCCTCGACGAGGGCGTCATCGAGTTCGCCGGTGAGGTGATCCTCGCGCGCGACGCGCGGCCCGAACGTGATCCCGGTCTGGTGCTGCGGGTCGCGGCCGCCTCGGCCACCACCGGTCTGCCCATCGCGGTCTCCACGCTGAGCCGGTTGGCCGAGACCGCACCCGAACTGCGCACCCCGTGGCCCAGGCAGGCGCTCAAGGATCTGCTGGTGCTGCTGGCGGCGGGTCCCGCGGCTGTCTCGACCATCGAGGCACTCGACCGCACCGGTCTGTGGGGCAGGCTCTTCCCCGAATGGGGTGCCGTGCGCGACCTGCCGCCGCGAGATGTGGTGCACATCTGGACCGTCGACCGACACCTGGTCGAGACCGTCTCGCGGGCAAGTGCTTTCACCACCCGTGTGTCGCGTCCGGATCTGCTGCTGCTCGGTGCGCTGTGCCACGACATCGGCAAGGGCCGCGGTGGCGACCACAGCATCATCGGCGCCGAACTGGCGATGCAGATCGGCACCCGGCTGGGGCTGTGGCCGTCGGACATCGATGTGCTGTCCAAGCTCGTGCGCTATCACCTGTTGTTGCCTGAGACGGCGACCCGCCGGGATCTGCAGGACCCCAAGACGATCGCCGCGGTGGTCGACGCGCTCGGCGGCGACATGGTGGTGCTGGAACTGCTCGACGTGCTCGCCGAGGCCGATTCCCTGGCCACCGGCCCCGGCGTGTGGGGTGACTGGAAGGCGTCGTTGATCGGGGACCTGGTACGTCGCTGCCGGCTGGTCATGACCGGTGAACCGCTTCCGCACCCGGATCCGATCGACCCGCGGTTCCTCGAACTCGCCGCGCGGGTCGGTGTGCACGTCGAGCTCACGCCGGGCGACGGCCAGCACATCTACAACGTCACCATGATCGCCCCGGACCGCCGGGGTCTGCTGTCGAAGGCCGCAGGCGTACTGGCGCTGAACTCGTTGCGGGTGTACTCGGCGTCGGTGAACAGCCACGAGGGCTCGGCGATCAACACGTTCGTGGTGTCGCCGCATTTCGGTTCGCCGCCCGCCGCCGATCTGTTGCGCCAGCAGTTCGTGCTCGCGCTCGACGGCGATCTCGACGTGGTCGGCTCGCTGGAGCGGCGCGAGCGGGAAACCGCGCAGTACCCGACCACGCGGGCGGGGGAGATCCTCGCGGCGGTGCCCGCCAACCACGTGCCCGCGCCGCCGCGCATCCTGTGGGCCGACGGCAGCAATCCGGGCGAGTTGATCGTGCAGATCCGCACGATCGACCGGGCCGGTCTGCTCGCCCGGCTCACTGCGGTGTTCGAGCGCGACGGGGTCGACATCGCGTGGGCCAAGGTGACCACCCTGGGTTCGTCGGTGGTCGACGCTTTCGGGATCACCACCGCCGACGGCGGCAAGGACCAGGTGCGTCAGGAACTGGAGCGCGACCTGTTCGCGGTGCTACCTGCCCCGCCGCCGGCCAAGCCCGCCGAACAGGCCAGCTGAGGTCGGGCCAGCCGGTCGAGGTTTGGTCGACCCGCCCGCGACCGTCACGTGGATGCCGCAGGGCGCCTCGCAGAGCCAACGATCTGGTGCGCGCATGTCCACACCCAATGGGCGATGATTGCCCGTGTGACCAGTGGTCGGGAGTACGCACACGGGCCGACAATGCCGGATCAGCCGAACCAGCCGTACGGGTACGGGTACGGCGCACCCCACCCTCAGGGGCAGTGGGCTTCACCTCCGCCGGGTTACGGCCCACCGCCCCCACCCGGGTCTGGCGCGTTCAGACCGCCGGGCAACGCCGGGCGGCCTGAGCGTATTGCTCCGGTTGCAAAGTGTCTCATCAGCGCGCTGCTGGTGGTTCCGACGGTCGGCATCTATTTCGTGAACTCCTGGCGGTTCCGGTCCGATCTGCTCGATGGCCTGACCACGGGCCAGGGGATGTGGGTGATGCACACCCTGCTGCCGCTGTACTTTGTCGCCGTCGTCGCCATCTGGGCCCGGCGGGGGCGCCGGTCGGCTTCCGTGACGATCGCGCTTGTCACCGGATTGGCGGACGTCGTCTGGATGGCCGTTTCACTGCGCCTCTTCGGGGACGTCTTGGGGATGTCGCGGTGGGTGTACGACGCGGTCGAGGTGCTGATCTTCGTGGGATACGTGGGTGCGTGGGGGATTGCCCGCCGGCGTGGCCGGATCTGGGCGTTCGGACTGATCTTGGCAGTGCTGGGCGGTGTTGTCCTGCGGTGGATCTACTGGACGGAGGCTGTCGATGTCTATCAGGGTCCGCTCAGCTGGATCAATGCGTGGGCTCTGCACATCGGTGTCTTCGTCCTGTGCTGCCTGTTCTGCTGGGCGGTGGATGCGGTGAGCCTCGGCGCGCGGCACGCAGCTACGCCACAATTTCGCACCCATTAGGCTTGTCACGTGTTTGAAAGCCTGTCTGACCGGTTGACCGGTGCCCTGCAGGGGCTACGTGGCAAGGGGCGGTTGACCGACGCCGACATCGACGCCACGACGCGCGAGATCAGGTTGGCCCTGCTGGAGGCCGACGTCTCGCTGCCGGTTGTGCGTGCGTTCGTCGCGCGCATCAAGGAGCGTGCGAAGGGCGCCGAGGTCTCCGCGGCGCTCAACCCGGCGCAGCAGGTCGTCAAGATCGTCAACGAGGAGCTCATCGCGATCCTCGGCGGCGAGACCCGCCAGCTGGCGTTCGCCAAGACCCCGCCGACGGTGATCATGCTGGCCGGTCTGCAGGGTGCCGGTAAGACGACGCTGGCGGGCAAGCTCGCCAAGTGGCTCAAGGACAAAGGCCACACGCCGCTGCTGGTCGCGTGCGACCTGCAGCGACCCGGCGCGGTGAACCAGCTGCAGATCGTCGGTGAGCGCGCGGGCGTCGCGGTGTTCGCCCCGCATCCGGGCACCGCGCCCGGTGCCCACGAGACCGGGGGCGCCGGACCGGGTGACCCGGTGGCGGTGGCCGCCGCCGGTCTCGCCGAGGCCAGGGCCAAGCTGTTCGACGTGGTGATCGTCGACACCGCGGGTCGCCTCGGCATCGACGATGTGCTGATGGCGCAGGCCGCGGGCATCCGCGATGCGGTGCGGCCCGATGAGACGCTGTTCGTGCTCGACGCGATGATCGGTCAGGACGCGGTCGCGACCGCCGAGGCGTTCCGCGAGGGTGTCGGCTTCACCGGCGTGGTGCTCACCAAGCTCGACGGCGACGCCCGCGGTGGTGCCGCGTTGTCGGTCCGCGAGGTCACCGGCGTGCCGATCCTGTTCGCGTCGGCCGGTGAGAAGCTCGAGGACTTCGACGTCTTTCACCCCGACCGCATGGCCGGGCGCATCCTGGGCATGGGCGACGTGCTCACCCTCATCGAGCAGGCCGAGCAGGTCTTCGACGCGCAGAAGGCCGAGGAGGCCGCCGCCAAGATCGGCACCGGTGAGCTGACGCTGGAGGACTTCCTCGAGCAGATGCTGGCGATCCGCAAGATGGGGCCGATCGGCAACCTGCTGGGCATGCTGCCGGGCGCGGGCCAGATGAAGGACGCGCTGGCCGCCGTCGACGACAAGCAACTCGACCGCGTGCAGGCCATCATCCGCGGCATGACGCCCGCCGAGCGGGCCGATCCGAAGATCATCAACGCCTCGCGCCGGCTGCGTATCGCCAACGGCTCCGGGGTCACGGTGTCGGAGGTCAACCAGCTCGTCGACCGGTTCTTCGAGGCCCGCAAGATGATGTCGTCGATGGCCGGGCAGATGGGTATGGGCTTCGGGCGCAAGAGCGCGACCCGCAAGGCCGCCAAGAGCAAGGGCAAGAACAAGCAGGCCGGCAAGAAGGGCCGTAAAGGTGCCGGCCCGACCCAGCCGAAGCTGCGCAACCCGTTGGGCGCGGCCGGGCTGCCCGGTGGTTTCCCCGATCTGTCCAACATGCCGAAGGGTCTCGACGAGCTGCCGCCCGGTCTGGCCGACTTCGACTTGTCGAAGCTGAAGTTCCCCAAGAACTAGTGCCCGCGCTGCACGTCCGGGGGCGCGGTCTGCCCGACGGTGAACCCGTCGAGTGGTGGATCGCCGACGGATTGCTCTCCGCGGCGCCGATCGCCGACGCCGACACCGTGTTCGGCGCCGACAGCGACCTCGGTTGGATCATCCCCGGTCTGGTCGACGCACACTGCCACGTGGGCCTGGGTCCCGGAGGTGCGGTCGGCATCGACGAGGCAGTCGCGCAGGCCGAGACCGAACGTGACGCCGGGGCGTTGTTGCTGCGCGACGCCGGATCGCCTTTGGACACCCGCGGTTTCGACGAGCGGGAGGATCTGCCGCGGATCATCCGCGCGGGACGGCACCTGGCCAAGCCCAAGCGGTACCTGCCCGGGCTGCCGATCGATATCGAAGACGAATCGCAGTTGCCCGCGGTGGTCGCCGAGCAGGCGCGCTGGGGCGACGGGTGGGTCAAGCTGATCGGCGACTGGATCGACCGCGGCGCAGGCGATCTCGCCCCGCTGTGGTCCGACGACATCCTGTCGGCCGCGATCGACGCGGCCCACGCCGAGGGTGCCCGCGTCACCGCACACGTCTTCGGCGAGGACGCCCTTCCCGGGCTGATCAACGCGGGCATCGACTGCATCGAGCACGGCACCGGACTCACCGATGACACCATCGCGTTGATGCGGGAGCGCGGCACGGCGCTGGTGCCCACCCTGATCAATGTCGAGAACTTCCCCGGCATCGCCGATGCGGCGGGCAAATACCCGACGTACGCCAAGCACATGCGTGATCTCTACGCGTCGTGCTACGACCGGGTCGCGGCGGCCCATGACGCGGGCGTGCCGATCTTCGCGGGCACCGATGCCGGCGGCACGATCGCCCACGGCCGCATCTCCGACGAGGTCGAGGCACTGGGGCGCATCGGCATGACGCCGACCGCGGCGCTCGGCGCGGCGTGCTGGGATGCCCGCGCCTGGCTCGGCCGCCCCGGGCTGGAGCACGGGGCGTCGGCCGATCTGCTGTGCTTCGCCGAGGATCCCCGGGTGACCGGCGTGGACCACCCGGATCTGGTGATCCTGCGCGGGCGCGTGTACTGACCGCGAGTGCGACGAAAATGCTGCGGCGAGCGCGTTTTCACGACGACTGCGGTGTTTTCGGCGCAGGGGATCAGTACACGTCACGCACGTAGCGGTGGGCCTTGATCAGGTCGTTGACGTAGGCATGGGCGGCCTCGGCGTCGAGCCCGCCGCAGCGTGCCACGATCTCGTGCAGCGCGGTGTCGACGTCGCGGGCCATGTGTTCGGCGTCGCCGCACACATAGAGGTGTGCGCCGTCGGTCAGCCATCGGTAGAACTCGTCGGCGTTCTCCCGCATACGTTGCTGCACATAGACTTTGGTGTCCTGATCGCGTGAGAACGCGAGGTCGAGCCGGGTCAGCGTGCCCGACTCCACGAAGCCGTGGAGTTCGTCACCGTAGAGGAAATCGGTGGCGCGGCGGCGATCCCCGAAGAACAGCCAGCACCGCCCGGGCGCCCGTGTGGCCCTGCGCTCCTGCAGGAACGCGCGGAACGGTGCGATGCCCGTGCCGGGGCCGATCATGATGATCGGCACGTCGGGGCCGGGTAGCCGGAAGTGCTGGTTCGGTCGCAGCTGCACGCGCAGGCGCTCGCAACGCTCGGCGAGGAACGTCGACGCGACGCCGCCGTGGCTGCGTTCGTTGTTCGTGTATCGCACGGTCGCCACGGTCAGGTGCACCTGGTCGGGATGCACCAGAGGACTCGACGCGATCGAGTAGTCGCGGGATTGCAACGGCCGCAACGTGTCCACCACCTCGTCGAGGGACAGATCGGCAAGCCGGATCAGGTCGAGGACGTCCTTGCCGTACAGCCATGACGCGTCGGGAGGCTCGGCGCGCATCGCGGCCGCGGCCTGCGGGTCGGCGGTACGCGCGGCCACCAGGGCCAACAGGGCGCGCGACGGGGTCCGGATCTCCAGGTGCTCGCGCAGCAGCACCCCGAGGGGATGGTCGTGATCGGCGATGGTGTGTCCGGGCCCGACGCCGAAGTGCGCCAGGATCGCGTCGACCAGAAGCGGATCGTTGCACGGGTGCACCGCGATGGAATCGCCCGCCTGATAGCTGATCCCGCTGCCGCGAAGGTCGATCTCGTAGTGCCGCACCTGCTTGTCGGATTCCGGTGCGGTGAGCGGTCGGTTGACGGTCAGGGCGACCTCGACCGGGGCGTGGCGCTCGCGAACCGGCGCCTCGCCCCGTTCCTCGGCAACCATCTTGACCGCGCCACCCGGGCGTTCGGCGGCGAGGACCTTGACGAGGTCGGTGGTCCACACCTTGGCCGGGTCCTGGTAGAACCCGTCGACGTCGACCCGGTCCATGATCCGGGTGGCACCGAGTTCCTCGAGCCGCGCGTCGAGGAGTTTTCCTGCGTTGCAGAAGAATTCGTACGAGCTGTCGCCGAGCGCGAGTACCGCGAACCTCAGGTGCCCCAACCGGTCGGTGTCGGCGCTGATCGACTCCCAGAACAGGGTTGCGGTGTCGGGGAACTCGCCGTCCCCGAAGGTCGAGGTGACCGCCACGAAGTGGGTCGCCGACTGCAGTTCACCGACGTCGATCTGGTTGAGTTCGCGGGCCTCGGCCTCGATGCCGAGGGCCTCGGCGGCGGCTTCGGCGAAGGTCATGGCCGCGTCCTCGGCGCTGCCCATGTCGGTGCCGAAGCCGACGATCAACGAGAAGTCGGCCGTGCGGTCGGCGGTGTCGGTCACGTGACCCCCTCGATCAGATCCGCGCCGCGCGCGGAAGGAAGTTAGGGTGACCTTACTTCGTGGGTGGGGATCGTGGGGCGCTCCCTTTTCCGCCGGTTACGCCCCCGAACCGCCGAAACCGTAGTCGAAAAGGCGGATCGCCTGACCGTAGAGATCGCCGGTGCCGTACATCTGGACGACGACCAGTCGCCGGTTGCCGCGCTGCGCGGCCCCGACATAGGTCTTGCGGGCAAGGTTCGTGTAACCGGTCTTGCCGCCGATGTCTCCGGGATAGCGGGTCAGCAGTTCGTTCTGGTTGGTCAGCGTCTTGCCGGGGAACTGCGCCGTCGTCTGCCGCATGATCTGCGCGATCACCGGGTAGTTCAGCGCCGCGCGGAAGATCACCGCGAGATCGTGCGGTGTGGTCACCGACTCCCAGCCAGGACCGTCGAGGCCCGACGGCGATGCGGCCCTGGTGCTGCGTGCCCCCACGGCGGCGGCCTTGCGGTTCATCGCCGCGACCGCCACACGCGGCCCGCCCAACATGTCGGCGAGCATGTTCGCCGCATCGTTGCCCGACACCATCAACAGCGCGTCGAGCAGCTGGCGGGTGGTGTAGGGCCGGCCGGGTTCGAGCCCCACACAGGAGCATTCGACCCTGGTGTGCGATGCGTTGGCCCGTGCGAAGTTGTCGGGACGCAGATGGTCGAGCACCACCATCGCCAGCAGCGGCTTGATGGTACTCGCGGGCGCATAGGTCCCGTAGGGGTCCTTCGACGCCAGCACCCGGCCGGTGTCCATGTCGGCGACCAGCCAGGCCTTGGCCGGCCCGTCGGCGATCGCGGCGGCACCCGCCGGTTCGACGCCCGGTTGCGCGTGCGCGGAAGGGGTTGACGCACCGAAGGTCCCGGCGGCCAGTGCCGTGCCGAGGGCGAGCGCGGCCGCCGCGAACAGTCTTCGCACGCGCGCCGACGTTACGGACGGCAGGACTCGAGTTGTGCGCGGTCAGGTTGCTGTACGGCCACAACTGCCCGGGCGCCTCAGAGCACGCCGATGCCGGCCGAACGGTCCTGTGCGAAACCCCAATCCAGCAGGGCCGCGGCCTGATCCCAGTACGTCGGGCCGCCCTCTCTGACTAGCCCGTACATCATCGCGATCACCAGGCGGCGCCCGTCGCGCTGTGCGGCCGCCACGAAGGTCTTGCGGGCGATGTCGGTGAAACCGGTCTTGCCGCCCAGCGTTCCGGGGTAGCGGTGCAGCAACTCGTTCTGGTTGACCAGCACCCGGTCGCCGGTCTTCGCCGGGAACACCGTCGACGGCATCGCCGTGATCTGGGCGAACACCGGGTTGGCCATGGCGGCGCGGAAGATCACCGCCAGATCGTGGGGCGTCGACCAGAACGGCATGCCGGGTGCGTCCAGACCCGATGGCGTGACGACGTTGGTGTCGCGCGCACCCAGTTGGGCGGCTTTGGCGTTCATCTTCGCGACCGCGGCGTCGCTGCCACCGAGCAGGTGGGCCAGGGTGTTCGCCGCGTCGTTGCCCGACGCCAGCAGCGCGGCCTCGAGCAGTTGGCGCGCGGTGTAGGTGCGGCCCGGTGCGATGCCCGCACAGTTGCACTCGACGGCCGTATCGGCCTCGTCGGCGACGACCGTGGCGTCGAGGGGGACCTCGTCGAGGACCACGAGTGCCAGCAGGGTCTTGATGGTGCTCGCGGGGGCGTGCCGCACGTTCTCCTGGCGTCCCGCGAGGATCTGGCCGGTGTCCATGTCGGCCACCACCCAGGCCTCGGCGGGCCCCTCGGGCACCGCCACCGATCCGACCTGCTGGACATCCAGATCGGCGCGCGCGGACGGCGCACCGACGGATCCGACGACCAGACCGGCGACGAGACCGAGGACGGCGAGCACGACGAGGCCGTAGGCGTACCTCCACATGGCAGGCGAGCCTAATCGTGTTGAATCGAGCCATGTTGAGCCTGGCTGAGATTTCGGATCGCCTGGAGATCCAGCAACTCCTGGTGGCCTATTCGACTGCTATCGACCGCAGGCAGTTCGATGACCTCGATGCGGTGTTCACCCCGGATGCCTACATCGATTACCGGGCCATGGGTGGCATCGACGGGTTCTACCCCGAGGTCAAGGCGTGGCTGGCCGAGGTGCTGCCGGGTTTCCCGGCGTATGCGCACATGCTCGGCAACTTCGATGTGCGCATCACCTACGACCCCGACGGGCCGGACACCGCGACCTCGCGTACGGTCTGCTTCAACCCGATGGTGCTCGACGGTCTCGCGCCGCAGGTGCTGTTCTGCGGCCTGTGGTACGACGACCAGTTCGTGCGCACACCCGACGGTTGGCGTATGACGCGCCGGGTCGAGACCAAGTGCTTCGACAAGGTGCTCTGACCCGGCTGCCACGGCAGCCCGAACGGCCCCTGACCCGCGTGACCTGCGCGCCTGCGGGATTTGGGAGTGTGCTGTCCGCTCTGGCACAATGGTCGGCTGTCCGGCGTGCGACCACGGCTGCGCGTCGGTCACACACGCGAGGCAAAACCGGATCGGGCAATTCCGCCCGCATCGCTGAATTGCAGCGTGACACCAAGGAGAAGACTTACACATGGCTGTCAAGATCAAGCTCACCCGGCTTGGCAAGATCCGCAATCCCCAGTACCGCATCATCGTCGCCGATGCGCGCACGCGCCGCGACGGCCGCGCCATCGAGGTCATCGGCCGGTACCACCCGAAGGAAGAGCCGAGCCTGATCGAGGTCAACAGCGAGCGTGCGCAGTACTGGCTCGGTGTCGGTGCACAGCCCACCGAACCGGTCCTCGCCCTGCTGAAGATCACCGGTGACTGGCAGAAGTTCAAGGGCCTGCCGGGTGCCGAGGGCACGCTCAAGCTCAAGGAGCCCAAGCCGTCGAAGCTGGATCTGTTCAACGCGGCGCTGGCCGAGGCCGAGAGCGGCACCACGGCCGCCGCCACCACGCCCAAGAAGAAGAAGGCGCCCGCCAAGAAGGACGAGGCCGCTGAGGCTCCGGCCGAGGCCGCCGAGCCCGCCGCCGACGCCGCAAGCGAGAGCTGAGCACCGCAGTGAGTTCCGTCGTCGTCGACGCCGTCGAGCACCTGGTCCGCGGAATCGTCGACAACCCTGACGATGTGCGGGTCGACATGGTCACCAACCGCCGGGGGAGGACCGTCGAGGTGCATGTGCACCCCGACGACCTCGGCAAGGTGATCGGCCGTGGCGGCCGCACGGCCACGGCGCTGCGCACCCTGGTCGCCGGGATCGGCGGCCGCGGCATCCGCGTCGACGTCGTCGACACCGACCAGTAACCGCTTCCCGGCGAGGCGGCTCGGAAAACGTCATGGACCTGGTTGTCGGTCGAGTCGTCAAGGCGCACGGCATTTCCGGCGAGGTCGTCGTCGAGGTCCGCACCGACGATCCGGATGCGCGTTTCGCGCCGAGTTCGGCGCTGCGCGGCAGATCCCGATCCGGCGCCGAACGCGAATACACGATCGAGTCGGTCCGCGCACACGGCGGGCGGCTCCTCGTGCGTCTGGCGGGGGTCGTCGACCGCAACGGCGCCGACGAACTGCGCGGCACGGTGTTCCTGGTGGACACCGCCAAGCTTCCCGAGATCGACGATCCCGACGAGTTCTACGACCATGAACTCGAGGGCATGCGCGTCGTGACGGTCGCTGACGCCCCGGTCGGCAAGGTGTCCGAGGTGCTGCACACCGCCGCCGGGGAGCTCCTCGCGGTCAAGGCCGACGAGGGTGGCCGCGAGATTCTGGTGCCGTTCGTCGGCGCCATCGTGACTTCGGTGTCGCGGGAGAGCGCGACCATCGTCATCGACCCGCCCGAGGGTCTGCTGGATCTGGCCTGAGAGGGGGCGGCGACGTGCGCATCGACGTCATCTCGATCTTTCCCGCCTACCTCGACCCCATCCGGCAGTCGTTGCCGGGCAAGGCCATCGACGCCGGCATCGTCTCGGTCGAGGTGCACGATCTGCGGAACTGGACCCACGACGTGCACCGCTCGGTCGACGACTCACCCTACGGCGGTGGCCCCGGCATGGTGATGAAGGCGCCCGTGTGGGGCGAGGCGCTCGACGAGATCTGTTCTGAGGAAACGCTTCTCGTGGTGCCGACGCCCGCGGGCCGGCTGTTCGACCAACCCACCGCGCACCGCTGGAGCACCGAGCGGCATCTGGTGTTCGCGTGCGGGCGGTACGAGGGCATCGATCAGCGCGTCGTCGACGACGCGGCCCGCCGGATGCGGGTCGAAGAGGTCTCGATCGGAGACTATGTGCTGACCGGGGGAGAGTCGGCAGCCCTGGTGATGATCGAGGCCGTGGTGCGCCTGCTGCCCGATGTGCTCGGCAATCCCGCGTCGCACCAGCAGGATTCACACTCCGACGGTCTGCTGGAAGGGCCGAGCTACACCCGCCCGCCGAGCTGGCGTGGGCTGGACGTGCCGCCGGTCCTGCTGTCCGGCGACCACGCGAGGATCGCGGCGTGGCGCCATGAGCAGGCACTGCAGCGCACGCGCGAGCGCCGCCCCGATCTCCTCGACTGATCGCTGCCGGGCCGAATGCGGCGCAGCGTCAGATCCGGCCGCCGGGGAACATGGTCTTGACGGCCTCGGTGATCGTCTTGCGCGCGGTCGTCGAATTCGTCGGTTGCAGTGCGCCGATCACCATGATGAAGCGGCGGTCGGGGCCGATCACGCCGGTAGACAGGTGCATCCAGTCCCCACCGATGCAGCACATCCACCCTTGTTTGACCGCGACGGGCTCGGCGTACAGACCGTCGGGGATGCCGAACCGCTGCGGGTAGATGCCGCCGGGTTGCGTGCTGTCGATCGCCTCCGGGGTCGACTGCTCCAGATTGGACAGGATGATGTTGGCCTGCTCGGGCGGCAGACCGCCGCGGCCGCTCATGAGCATGTCGTAGTAGCGCACCAGATCGGCCGCCGTGCTCTTGGTGTTCCACCACCGGCCGTCGTTGGGTGGCCGAGTCGAGGTCAGCCCGTAGCGGGCGGCCACGCGCGTGACGATGGGGTCGCCGCCGCTGCGGTTCCAGAAGATCTCGGCCGCGTCGTCGTCGGAGGACCGCAGCATCACGTCGAGCATCCGGCGATCGTCGGGGGTGATGACGGTCTGGCCCTTGGCCTCCTGCAGCAGCAGGTCGTCGGCGATGAAGAGCTTGACGACCGACGCGATGGCGATGGTCTGGTCGTTGCCGTTGGAGACGAGTTGGCCGGTGTTGCGGTCGAGCACCAGCATGGTGATGTCGGCGCCGGCATCGGCGGCCTGGTTGGTGGCCAGCGTGGCACGGTCCTGCAGGCCGATGAACGACGCGGCGGGCTCGTCGGGCGGGGCCTCCGGCAACGGGGCCATGCTGCCCTGCGGCACCACCACGGTCAGTTGCGGAGCGTCGGGAGGGGACGCCTCGCCGTACACGCGCGCCTCGCAGCCGGACGCGCCGAGGATCGCGATCGCACTGATTGCGGTCGCGCTGATCAGCCTCGACGGCCGCCGTCGCATGCCCCTCCTCCGACCTCAGTGCACCCCGAACGGCGCGGCTGCAGCGGCGATTCGGACGAAATTCTCCGAATACTCTTCGAGATCGGAAGCCTAACCGTTACCCAGTGGTGCCGCTTGGTCGGCCCGACTCGACGGATAGGGTGTCCCCGGCGGGCTCCGGTGCAGGAAAGCGCACCGATTTCACTGGATGGGGGCTCGTCTGGCACAATTGAGCAGTTGTCTGTGCAGGACCGGGCTGGATGATGCCCGCCCGCTGCGAGATACACCCCGATACACCCGAAAGATAGCTTCGGCTGCGCCACGCGCGTACCCGCGAACAACAAGGAAGTGTCACCGATGAACACGCTGGACTTCGTCGATCAGGCGTCGCTGCGCGACGATATCCCGACCTTCAGCCCCGGCGACACCGTCAACGTGCACGTGAAGGTCATCGAGGGCTCCAAGGAGCGCATCCAGGTCTTCAAGGGCGTCGTGATCCGTCGTCAGGGTGGCGGCATCAGCGAGACCTTCACGGTGCGCAAGGAGAGCTACGGCGTCGGTGTCGAGCGAACCTTCCCGGTGCACTCGCCCAACATCGACCACATCGACGTCCTCACCCGTGGCGACGTCCGCCGCGCCAAGCTGTACTACCTGCGCGAGCTCCGTGGCAAGAAGGCGAAGATCAAGGAAAAGCGCTGAGCGCTGAGCCACATATGGTGGTGCGGCTGACGCGGGGCTCAATCCTTCGCTCGCTACTGTGGATGCCGTGACCGGATCCACCGACTCCACCGACGCATCGTCGGAGGACACGCTCGACACCGATTCCGCCAAGGATGCTGAGCAGTCCCGGCCGGACACCGAATCGGACGACAAGCCCAAGCCCAAACGTAAACACGGAGCCTTGCGCGAGGGTGCCATCCTGGTGACCATCGCGGTGGTCCTGTACTACGTGATGCTGACGTTCATCGCGCGTCCGTACCTCATCCCGTCGGAGTCGATGGAGCCGACGTTGCACGGCTGTCCGGGCTGCGTGGGCGACCGGATCATGGTGGACAAGCTCACCTACCGCTTCTCCGAGCCGCAGCCAGGAGATGTCGTGGTGTTCAAGGGACCGCCGTCGTGGAACATCGGCTACAAGTCGATCCGTTCGGACAACCCGGTGATCCGGACCGTGCAGAACGCGTTGTCCTTCGTCGGTTTCGTCCCGCCCGACGAGAACGACCTGGTCAAACGGGTGATCGCGGTCGGCGGCCAGACGGTGGCCTGCCGCGCCGACACCGGTCTGACGGTCAACGGCAAGAAACTCCACGAGCCGTATCTGGATCCGACGACGATGATGGCCGACCCGGCGATCTACCCGTGCCTGGGAAACGAGTTCGGGCCGGTCACCGTGCCGCAGGGCCGTATCTGGGTGATGGGTGACAACCGCACCCATTCGGCGGATTCGCGCGTGCACTGCACGAATCTGCCCGCCGACGCCCAGAAGGGGCTGTTGTGCACGGGTGATCCCATGGCGGGCACCGTGCCGGTGGAGAATGTGATCGGTAAGGCGCGATTCATCGCCTGGCCGCCGTCCCGGTGGGGCGGGATCAGCAACATGAATCCGCAGACATCTTCCTAGGAGCTGTCTCGTGCCCGGCTCGTGGCCGCCTCGAACGGTGATTCGCAAGTCGTCGGGTCTGCGCACCCTGGAATCGGCGTTGTACCGCAACGGACTCGGGCCGGTGGCCGGGGTCGACGAGGTGGGCCGGGGTGCCTGTGCGGGCCCGCTCGTGGTCGCCGCGTGTGTGCTCGGCCCGAACCGGTTGGAGAGCCTGGCCGCTCTCGACGATTCGAAGAAGCTGGGCGAGAAGGAACGCGAACGCCTTTTCCCGCTGATCCGCCGCTATGCGCTGGCCTATCACGTCGTGTTCATCCCGTCCCATGAGGTGGATCGGCGTGGTGTGCACGTGGCCAACATCGAGGGCATGCGCCGCGCGGTCGCGGGCTTGTCGGTGCGGCCCGGTTATGTGCTGTCCGACGGTTTCCGGGTGCCCGGGCTGTCGGTGCCGTCGCTGCCGGTGATCGGCGGCGACGCCGCGGCGGCGTGTATCGCGGCCGCGAGCGTGCTGGCCAAGGTCAGCCGCGACCGGTTGATGGTGGAGATGGAGAAGCAGCATCCCGGCTACCGGTTTGCCGAGCACAAGGGCTACATCACCCCAGCGCACACGGCCGCGCTGACCGAGTTGGGGCCGTGCGACGAGCACCGCTACTCCTATGTGAACGTGCGGCGCGCCGCGGAGGCGACCGGGGTGCGCTGGGCCGCGGGCCGGGTCGGTGTGCGGTGGCCCACCGATCTGGCCGGGGAGAACGACGAGATGGGGCGGGCCGTTGAGGGACCCGCGGAGGCAGTTGAGGTTGAGTGGGTTACGGCACCCGTGGCGCACGAGGACGCCGGGTGCGCGAAGATGGGCAGTGGATGACCGCGCGAGAGCAGACAATGTTGATCGAGGCTGTGATGAGGCCGTGACCCAACGAGAAGGACAGCAGAGCAGATGAGCGCCGAAGATCTCGAGAAGTACGAAACCGAGATGGAGCTCTCGCTGTACCGCGAATACAAGGACATCGTCGGTCAGTTCAGCTACGTCGTGGAGACCGAACGCCGCTTCTACCTCGCGAACAGTGTGGAGCTCATTCCACGGAATGCAGACGGCGAGGTGTATTTCGAGTTGCGGCTGGCCGACGCCTGGGTGTGGGACATGTACCGGCCTGCCCGCTTCGTCAAACAGGTGCGGGTGATCACGTTCAAGGACGTCAACATCGAAGAGGTCGAGAAGCCGGAGTTGCGGCTTCCCGAGTAGCGCCGACCGGCAGTCAGTCTTGAGTCTCGGTCTTGAGGTGCCCGTCGAAGAACGCGAACACCCGTGCCCACGCGTCGGTGGTGGCGGCCTCGTCGTAGCCGAAACCGGTGATCCGCAGCAGCGGTTGTCCGGGCAGGATGTTGGCGAACGCGTGCCCGGCCGACGGATACACCTTGATGTCGGCGGGGATCTTGTTGTTCTCGACGACCCGGCGCAGCCGGGTGGGCGCCCCGATTCCCAGGGGATCGCGACCTCCGAAGCTCGCGACGATCGGGCAGGACGCGTCGAGCGTCCGGTCGAGGTGGCGGGGCAGCGGCGTGCCGTAGAACGGCGCTGACGCGCCAAATCCCTTGGGGCCCATGATAAGTGCGAACTGGCCGCCGATGCAGAAGCCGACGATGCCGATGGTGCCGGTGCATTCGGGCAGCGCCTTGAGGTGATCACGTGCGGCGAGGATGTCGTCGAGGGCCCTGCCGCGCTGGGTGAGCAGGTCGCGGAACACCCGGGTGATGCACCGGGCGCGGCCGCCGCGCGAGTACAGGTTGGGGGTGACCGCGAGGTAACCGGCCGACGCGACGCGTTCGGAGATCAGCTCGTTGTCGGGGCCGTAGCCGATCGCGTCGTGGATGATCACCACGCCGGGCCACGGTCCCGACCCGGTCGGCACGCTCAGCAGGGCGTCGATCGGGCCGTTCGGGGTGGTGATGGTGATCGTCACCTACCCGAATGTAGCGGGGCGTCGTGCCGGCACCGGTCAGGTGCCGCAGAAGGTGCGGTACGGCCCGAACTCCTCGGGCGCCTGCGCGGCGTAGCGCTCGAACCCGGCACGCTCGTCGAACGGGGCGCGCAGCGCCGTCATGAGCGTGGTGAGCGGTGCGAGGTCACCGTCGGTCGCCGCACTCAGCGCCTCCTCGACGAGGTGATTGCGCGGAATGTAGACCGGGTTGACCCGATCCATCACCGCCGGGTCGGGGTTCAGCGCGCGCCAGCGCGCCAGCCACTCGTCGGTGAACGGCAGCGCCGGGTCCGCCCCGCGGGCGACGCGGGCCAGGTCGCGGAACGCCGAGGTGTAGTCGGTGCGGGTCTGCTGCAGCAGCACCAGCAGATCGTTGATCAGTGCCGTCGCGGTCGCGGCGTCGAGTTCGTGGTCGTCGGTGGACAGCCCCAGCTTGGTCTGCATGCCCGTCGACCACGCGGTGTCGAACTGCTGCGGGAACGTCCCGAGTGCCGCGGTGACGAGGTCGACGGCCGTGTCGGCGTCGTCGGCGATCAGCGGCAGCAGGGTCTCGGCGAAGCGGGCGAGGTTCCAGTGCGCGACCGCGGGCTGGTTTCCGTAGGCGTAGCGCCCGCCGTGGTCGATCGAGCTGAAAACCGTTGCGGGATCGAAGGTGTCCATGAACGCGCACGGCCCGTAGTCGATGGTTTCCCCGGAGATGGTCATGTTGTCGGTGTTCATCACGCCGTGGATGAACCCGATCAGCATCCACTGGGCCAGCAGCGAGGCCTGCGCCGACACCACGGCCTCGAACAGCGCCAGGGAGGGATTCTCTGCTTCGGCGGCGCCCGGATGGTGACGTGAGATCGCATGGTGGGCGAGCCTGCGCAACACGTCGAGGTCACCGTTGACGGTGCCGTATTGGTAGGCGTACTGGAAGCTGCCGACGCGCAGGTGGCTGCCTGCGATGCGGGCCAGCACCGCACCGGGCTGTCTGGTCTCGCGCCACACGTCGCGTCCGGTCGCCACGACCGCGAGCGAGCGGGTGGTGGGTATGCCCAACGCGTGCATGGCCTCGCTGACGATGTACTCGCGCAGCATCGGCCCCACGACTGCGAGACCGTCGCCGCCGCGCGCGAACGGGGTACGTCCCGAACCCTTCAGGTGCAGGTCGCGGGTGCGGCCGCCGACGTCGACGAGTTCGCCGAGCAGCAGTGCGCGGCCGTCACCGAGGCGCGGCACATAGCCACCGAACTGGTGCCCGGCGTAGGCCTGGGCGACCGGTGTGGCGCCCTTCGGCAGGGCGGTGCCCAGCAGCAACCCCATACCGTCGGGGCTGCCCAACCAGTCCGCGTCGAGGCCGAGTTCGGTGGCCAGCGCCTCGTTGAGGACGAGCAGGCGTGGCTCAGGCGCGGGCTCGGCCTGCCACGGGATCGCCAGTTCGGGCAGTTCACGGGCGAACCGGTTGTCCAGGGTCACGGCCGCGTCCGAGGTGACACTCACGCCCCGAGCCTACGGAGATCGACCGGGGCCGCCCAGTCACCGCACAGGTCGGCTCACAGATCGGCTCACAAATCGGCAAGGTCGTCCGGGACGTCGACGGCGTAGGACTCGAGCACCTCCAACGGCACCACGTCGAGCGTGCGCTCATGTGTGGCCGCCAGCACCACGGGTGCGGCGGAACCGTCCTGGTGGGCGCGCAGCCAGTTGGCCGCGGTGACGCACCACCGGTCGCCCGGTTTCAGGCCGGGGAACCGGAAGTGTGGGGCCGGGGTGGTCAGGTCGTTGCCGATGGAACGCTGGTGTTGCAGGAACTCGGCGGTGACCACCGCGCAGATGGTGTGCCGCCCGAGGTCGGCGTCGCCGGTCGTGCAGCACCCGTCACGGTAGAAACCGGTCAGCGGATCGGTGCCACATTCCTCGAGCGGGCCACCCAGCACATTGCGGTCTGGCATGCGGTCTGGCATCTGCCAAGTATGTCCCGCGCGGTGCGCGGCCGAGCGGCAGATCCGCGCGGCGGCGCGCGATTTCATCGAACTCTCATCGGGTCGGTGCAGGGCCTGCGCTGCGTTGTGTGTCGAGGATCAGCAGTGCGACGTGCAGCGAGGTCATCGATTCACCGTCGTCGAGGTCGACCCCGAGACGACGCTGGATGGCGGCCAGGCGGCTGTAGAGCGCGGGCCTGCTCATGTGCAGCCGTTTGGCCAACGCCGATTTGTTGCCTGCCGATTCCAGATATCCACGCAGCACGGCCATGTCGTCCTCGCCGTGGTCGGCGTCGTGGATCAATAGGCTCCTCAGCTCGGTCTCGGCGAAGGTCTGTACGCGCGGATCGTCCTGCAGCAGGGTGATCAGACCCCGCAGCCTGACATCGGAGGCGCGGACGAAGGCGCGGCCCGACAGCCGCTCGGTGCCTGCCATCGGCATGGCGACCTCGGCGATGTGGGCGGCCTCGCGCAGGGCGTGTACCGCGTCGGCGAATGCGTCGGCGTTGTTGGCCACGGCCACAACCACTTTCGCGGTGACACCGGTACGGATTACGGCCTCTTTCAGCCCTTCGGCGAGGCGGGTGAGGGCCGCGTCGGAGCTCAGGTTGCGCCGCGGCGTCAGCGCCAGCACGAACCCGACCTCGCCGTCGCGGCGAATCGAGCAGATCGCGGTGTGGCCCTGGGACCGCACGCTGTGGGTGACTGCGTCGAGGATGCGGATGTTGCGGCGCTGCACGCCGACCGGGTCGAGGCGTTCGGCGGGCGGGTCGGTGCGGACCGTCGCCGGCAGATACGGGCCGCCCGCGCGCAGGCCCAGCGCCTCGGCGCGCGCCGCGGCTTCCCGGTCATCGGCGATCCGGCCGCCGAGCACGTCGTCGATGAGGCCGCTCTGCGCCTGGTGTTCCAGGCCGGAACGTCCGCGCTCGGCCATCCGGTGCAGCGCCAGCGCCTGGGCGGCGCGTTCCAGCACCGTCTTGGCGCGGGCCGGTGCGGCGGGGGTGTGCGGGATGATCAGCCGCCCCCATTCCTCGGTACGGGGGCCGACGGCGGTGGTGACCCACGGTTCGGTCATCGCCCGGGAGCGGCGCTGCCACTCGGCGAGGACGGTGGTCGCGGCCTCGGCCCGCGGTGAGATCGCGAGCACCTGGTGGGAGAGGTCTTCGAGCACCACCGATTCGTTGATCATGTCGGCCGCGGCGCGCACGATGTCGGCCAGCGACGCACGCCGCATGCTCAGATCGGTGAAGGTCTCGTGGGTGCGGTGGGCGAACGCCAACTCCTCGTACTGGTCGGCGACGATCAACCGGTGCACGGCCTCGGTGATCTCGACGAACCGGGTCTGCCGGTGCAGCAGCACCAGGGGCAGACCGAGGCGTCGGGCGACGTCGGCGACGCCGCCCGGCAGGTGCGATACGCGGGTCCCGAGTTCGACCACGAGTCCGACGGCGCCGGCCCGGCTCATCCGCTGCAGGTAGTCGTTCGGCGCATCGGTCAGGCCTGCGCCGGTGGTCAGGACCAGTTCGCCGCCGTGCAGCAGGCCCGCGAGATCGGGCATGTCGCTGACGTGCACCCAGCGCACCGGGCAGTCCAGGTTCTCGGCGCTGACCACCTCGGGTTCACCGGCCTGCACCACTGGGAGGCCGATGACGTCACGCACGGTCGGGATCACTTACAGAGTGTAAGCAGACGGCCGATTACGCATACATAGTGATCGGATGCACAAGGGATGCGGTGCCCGAAAGTGGTAGGTGAACTCGTTCGTCCCACGCAGATCCACGGAAGGTTTCCATGAGCGTTTCCACAGGCGTTTCCGAGAGCGTTTCCAACAGCGATGCCGGCAGCACCGTCATCACCCACTGGCGCGACGGCAAGGTGTTTGCCGGCAGCTCCACCGCGACCGCACCGGTGACCAACCCGGCGACCGGTGCGGTGACCGGCGAGGTCGCGCTGGCCAGTGTCGAGGATGCGCGCGCGGTGATCGACTCGGCCGCCGCGGCGTTCCCGGCGTGGCGTGACACCTCCCTGGCCAAGCGGATCCAGGTGCTCTTCGCGTTCCGTGAACTGCTCAACGCCCGCAAGGAAGAAGTTGCGGCGATCATCACCGCCGAGCACGGCAAGGTGCTCTCCGACGCCCTCGGTGAGGTGACCCGCGGTCTCGAGGTCGTCGAATTCGCTTGCGGCATCCCGCATCTGCTCAAGGGTGGATTCACCGAGAACGCCTCGACCAAGGTCGACGTGTACTCCATCAGCCAGCCGCTCGGACCGGTGGCCATCATCAGCCCGTTCAACTTCCCTGCGATGGTGCCGATGTGGTTCTTCCCGATCGCGATCGCCGCGGGCAACACCGTCGTGGTCAAGCCGTCGGAGAAGGATCCGTCGGCCTCGCTGTGGATGGCCGAACTGTGGAAGGAAGCCGGTCTGCCCGACGGCGTGTTCAACGTGCTGCAGGGTGACAAGACCGCCGTCGACGAGCTGCTGACCAACCCCAAGATCAAGGGTGTCAGCTTCGTCGGGTCGACCCCGATCGCCAAGTACGTCTACGCCACCGGCACCGCCGCGGGCAAGCGGGTCCAGGCCCTCGGCGGCGCCAAGAACCACGCCGTCGTGCTGCCCGACGCCGACCTGGACCTGGCCGCCGACGCCATGGTCAACGCGGGCTTCGGCTCGGCCGGTGAGCGCTGCATGGCCATCAGCGCCTGCGTCGCGGTCGGCCCGATCGCCGACGAACTGGTCGCCAAGATCGCCGAGCGCGCCACCACGATCAAGACCGGTGACGGCACCAAGGATTCCGACATGGGTCCGCTGGTCACCAAGGCCCACCGCGACAAGGTGGCCTCCTACATCGACGCCGGCGAGGCCGCAGGCGCCAAGGTGGTCGTCGACGGCCGCACGGTCATCGCCAACGGCGGGGCGGACGGTTTCTGGCTGGGCCCGACGCTGCTCGACAACGTCACCCCCGCGATGAGCGTCTACACCGACGAGATCTTCGGCCCGGTGCTGTCGGTCGTGCGTGTCGAGACCTACGACGAGGCGCTCGAACTCATCAACAACAACCCGTACGGCAACGGCACCGCGATCTTCACCAACGACGGTGGTGCGGCCCGCCGCTTCCAGAACGAGGTCGAGGTCGGCATGGTCGGCATCAACGTGCCGATCCCGGTTCCGATGGCGTACTACAGCTTCGGTGGTTGGAAGGCCTCGCTGTTCGGTGACACTCACGCCCACGGCATCCAGGGCGTGCACTTCTTCACCAGGACCAAGGCCGTCACCAGCCGCTGGCTCGATCCCAGCCACGGTGGCATCAACCTCGGCTTCCCGCAGAACAAGTGAGAGACTGGCAAACATGACTGCGATCCAAGAGACCACCTCGCTGCCCAACGGTCTGACCGTCGACGCCGCGAAGGCCGAGGCGGCGCGGGCCTACGAGCTCGACCGGGCCCATGTGTTCCACTCCTGGTCTGCCCAGGAGGAGATCTCCCCGATGACCGTCACCGCCGCGCAGGGCTCGTACCTGTGGGACGGCGACGGTAACCGGTTGCTGGATTTCTCCAGCCAGCTGGTGAACACCAACATCGGACATCAGCACCCGAAAGTCGTTGCCGCGATTGCCGAGCAGGCCGCCAAGCTGTGCACCGTCGCACCGCAGCACGCCAACGCGGCGCGTTCGGAGGCGGCGCGGCTGATCGCCGAGCGCACCCCGGGTGACCTGAACAAGATCTTCTTCACCAACGGTGGCGCCGACGCCGTCGAGCATGCCGTGCGCATGGCCCGGCTGCACACGGGTCGCTACAAGGTGCTGTCCCGGTACCGCGCCTACCACGGCGGCACCGACACCGCGGTCAACCTGACCGGTGATCCCCGCCGCTGGCCCAACGACCGCGGCAACTCCGGGGTGGTGCACTTCAACGGGCCGTTCCTGTACCGCTCCTCGTTCTATTCGGAGACCGAGGAGCAGGAATCCCAGCGTGCACTGGAGTATCTCGACAAGCTGATCCAGATGGAGGGCCCGTCCACCATCGCCGCGATCATCCTCGAGTCGATCCCCGGCACCGCGGGCATCATGGTGCCGCCGCCCGGATACCTGGCCGGGGTGCGCGAGCTGTGCACCCGCCACGGCATCGTGTTCATCGCCGACGAGGTGATGGCCGGTTTCGGGCGCAGTGGAAAGTGGTTCTCCATCAACCACTTCGACGTCGTCCCGGACCTGATGACGTTCGCCAAGGGGGTGAACTCGGGTTACGTTCCCCTCGGTGGTGTGGCGATCAGCCCGCAGATCTTCCAGACCTTCGCCCACCGCCCGTATCCGGGCGGGCTGACCTACTCGGGTCATCCGCTGGCGTGCGCGGCGGCAGTGGCCACCATCAACGCGATGGAGGACGAGGGCATGGTCGCCAACGCGGCCAAGGTGGGCGCCGAGGTGATCGGCCCCGGCCTTGCCGAGCTGGCCGCCAAGCACCGCAGTGTCGGCGAGGTCCGCGGTCTCGGTGTGTTCTGGGCCGTCGAGTTGGTCAAGGATCGGCAGACGCGGGAACCGTTGGCGCCGTACGGATCTTCCAGCCCGGCCATGAACGCCGTCATCGCGGCCTGCAAGGCCGGCGGCATGCTGCCGTTCGCCAACTTCAACCGCATCCACGTGGTGCCGCCGTGCAATGTCTCGGCCGAGGAGGTGCGCGAGGGTCTGGCGATCTTGGACTCCGCACTCGACGTCGCCGACGAGCACACCGCCTGAGGGTTGCGCCGAAACGCCCGGCCGTGCGAGAAATCGCCCGGCCGGGCGTTTTTCGTCTCGGGGTGCTCATCCGGCACCGTCGCCGGGGTTGTGGTCGACGGAATTCACGAGCCTGAACCCAATTTCACCGGCGAGTTGAGACACTGAGGTGGTGCGTTCACATGCTCAGTGCTGGCTGACGGATATGGATGGTGTCCTGGTGCGCGAGGAACATGCGCTGCCAGGGGCCGCGGAGTTCCTGCAAACCCTGGTCGACAAGGAGCGGCCGTTTCTGGTTCTGACCAACAATTCGATCTTCACCCCGCGTGACCTGGCGGCGCGGTTGGCGCGTTCGGGTCTTTCGGTGCCCGAGAGCTCGATCTGGACCTCGGCGCTCGCGACCGCGGCGTTCCTCAACGATCAGCTGCCGGGCGGTTCGGCATACGTGATCGGCGAGGCCGGGCTGACGACGGCCCTGCACGAGGTCGGCTACACGCTGACCGACGTCGAACCGGATTTCGTGGTGCTGGGGGAGACCCGCACGTATTCGTTCGAGGCGATCACCAGGGCGATCCGGCTCATCATCGGCGGCGCACGGTTCATCGCCACCAACCCGGACGTGACCGGGCCCTCGGCCGAGGGCCCGTTGCCCGCCACCGGGTCGGTCGCGGCCATGATCACCAAGGCGACCGGGCGTGAACCGTATTTCGTCGGCAAGCCGAACCCGATGATGTTCCGCAGCGCGCTCAACCGCATCGAAGCGCATTCGGAGAGCACGGTGATGGTGGGCGACCGGATGGACACCGACGTCGTTGCCGGGATCGAAGCCGGGCTGGACACCATCCTGGTGCTCACCGGATCCACCGAGGTCGCCGACATCGAGCGGTATCCGTTCCGTCCCAGCCGGGTGCTGCCGTCCATCGCGGAGGCGATCGACCTGATATGACCCTGCCGGATATCGAGCTGATCGGCGTGCCGTTCGACGGGTACGGCCGGCTCGGTAACCAGGCCCGTGCGCCCGGCGCCCTGCGCAGCGCCGGGATCGGCCGCGTGTTCGGCACCCGTCGTGTGGTGGCCGATGCCGATGTCGAACTGCCCCCGCCCGACCCGGCGCGGGGCGCGCAGACCACCTTGCTGAATGAGCCCGCGCTGGTGGCGATGACCACGGCACTGGCTCAGCGGGTCGGCGCCGCGCTCGCGGCCGGGGTGTTCCCGGTGGTGTTCGGCGGCGACTGCTCGGCGCTGCTCGGCATCGTCGCGGGATTGCGGCGACGGTCACCCGAAATCGGGTTGGTGTTCGTCGACGGGCACGAGGACACCATGCCGCTGGACGTGTCCGAGGACGGCGAGGCCGCCAACACCGAGATCGGGCTGCTGCTCGGGCTGACCGGGCGCACCCTGAAAGGTCCGTTGCGCGAATCGGTTTCGGTGTTGCCCGCCGATCGGCTGGTGGTGCTCGGTCCGCGGGATGCGGCGTGGCGCGCGCAGTTCAACGTCGGCACGTTGGCGAACTGCGGCGTGTGGGTTGCGCCGCTGGCCGGGCTCGCCGCCGATCCGGTGGGCACCGCGCACCAAGCGGTGGCGGCGCTGGCCGCCGCGTCGTCGCACTGGTGGCTGCACATCGACCTCGATGTGCTGGATCCGGTGGAGTTCCCCGCGCAGGGCCTGCCGGATGTGCCGGACGAGCCCGGCGGCCTGCGTTGGGAGCAGTTGACCGACCTGGCCGGTGTCGTGCTCTCGTCCGGGCGGTGCATCGGCCTCAGCCTGGTGATCTACGACCCGGACCAGGATCCCGGCGCATCCGGTGCTCGGCGCATCGTGGCGTTCTTGGGGGAGGCGATGGGCCGGATACCGCCACGCTGAATGTCGGGTTTCGGCGCGGGTGGTGGCAGCCGCGGTTCGTAATCGCATAGAGTATCCAATCTGAGCGAAAGCGAGATGGCATGGCTCCGCGAACAGCGCCCAAACGCAGCCCGGTGCGGGCCGCCGACGGCTCGGCGACCCGTACCGACTTCGTGCGCCCGAAGACGGCCCAGCAGGCCGTGGCCGAGGTGTTGCGGCGCGACATCACCAGCGGCAAGCTCGCGCCGGGCAGCTGGATCGTGCAGGAGAGCCTGGCCGAACAGTTCGGCCTGTCGCGCATCCCGATCCGCGAGGCGCTGAAGACTCTCGAGGCCGAGGAGTACATCACCTACGTCCCGCACAGCGGTTACCGGGTCACCAAACTGGGCCTCGACGAGCTTCTTGAGGTGTTCCGGCTGCGGGACATCCTCGAGGCCGAACTCATCCGCGACGCCATGCCCGCGGTGACCGACGACATCGTCGAGCGGATGCGTGAGCAGATGGAGGAGATGGACCGGGCCGCCGAGAAGGGGGACCCCATCGCCGTGGGTTTGGCCAACCGGCAGTTCCACTTCCTGACGTTCGAAACCAGCACGCTCGCGCGGACCAGGCGGATCGCCACCCAGCTGTGGAACACCGCTGATGCCTACCGGCCGCTCTACGCACACCTTTTGGATCTGACCAAGGTCAACAGCGAGCACATCCTGCTGGTCGACGCGTTCGTCGCCCGCGACGCCGAGCGGGCCGTCGCGATCAACCACCAGCATCGCCTGCAGGCGATCGGTCATCTGCACACGGTGTTCGGCGGCGAGGAAACCGAAGACGCCTCATGACGCCGCGGGAAAGGCTGGCCGCGTTGGGCATTCAGTTGCCTGCGCCGGCCGGGCCGAAGGGCGCGTACTTCCCGAGCCGACTGTTCGGGGATCAGTTGTGGATCTCCGGGACGACGTCACGGCGGCCCACCGAGCCGGGGGCGTTCGGGACGGTCGGCGGGGACGTGACACCCGAGCAGGCGCACCTCCATGCGGGGTACGCGGCGTTGAACCTGATCGCGGCCATCGACGCGGCCGTCGGCCTCGACGCGGTACGGGGGCTCGTCCATCTGCGGGGTTATGTGCGTGCGACGACGCAGTTCGACGCGCACCCGGCAGTCATCGACGGAGCCTCGACGGTGCTCATGGACGTGTTCGGCGCGCAGTGCGGCGCACATGCCCGCACGGCCGTCGGGGTGGCGTCGCTGCCGGGCGGGGCCTGCGTCGAACTCGAACTCGTCGCGTCGGTGCGGCCCTGAGGTCACCCGACGCGTTCGGCGGTGCGCCCGATCGCAAGACCGAGAGCCACCCCAGCGAGCGCGGTCAACGCGATTGCCAACCAATCCGTTTCGTGATCCACGCGGCGCCGCACCGGTTGCGCCGAAGCGGCGGTGGTGACCTTGTCGGGCGAGGTGATCAGCGCGTTGAGCCTGGTGACGAACTGGCCGATGATCCGGTTGCTCACCTGCGATATCACGCCGCTGCCGAATTGCGAGATGCGTCCGCCGAGTTCGAGATCGGTGCGTACGGTCACGTGTGCCCGGCCGGCGTCGTCGCGCGCCGAGATCCGGACCACCGCCTCGGCCGTGCCCTGTCCCTTGCCGTCGCGGGCGGCTCCGCGCACCACCATCTGATGTGCGGTGTCGTCGCGGTCGACCACGGTGGCGGTGCCTGCCAGGGTCAGCCCGACCGGGCCCACCTTCACCTTGACCCTGGCGCGATAGTCGTCGCCGTCGTGGCTTTCGAGTTCTGCACCGGGAATGCACCCGACCACGCGTGGGATGTCGGTGAGGGCCGACCAGGCGATGTCGAGGGGTGCATCCACGGAGAATTCATTGATCAGCTGCACAAGATTCTCTTCTCTGTATTTTGCGTTTCCGGTTGTGTGACCTGAACAACCCCCTTACGATTGGATACACTATCCAACGTCGCCCAGGAGGTCGATGGTGCTGAGCAAGGGTGTCGGTCTGTTCCCGACCGAACCGGTGGGCGCGATGCGCGAATACGTTCGCCTCTGCGAGTCGCTCGGGTACGACAACGTCTGGTTCGGCGACTCCCAGAACATCTGGCGGGAGTCGTCGACCGTGATGGGCGCAGCGGCCGTCGGTACCGAACGCATCGTGTTCGGCACCGGTGTCACCAATGCGGTCACCCGCCACCCGTCCCTGCTGGCGTCGACCTGGGCGACACTCGCCGAGTTCACCGGAGGCCGGGTGGCCCTCGGTATCGGAACCGGTGATTCCTCGTTGCGGACCATGGGGCTCAAACCGCAGAAGCTGGCCGAGCTGGAGAAGTCGATCAGCGACCTGCGCACCCTGTTCAAGGGCGAGAAGGTCACGGAGGCCACCAGCGGCGCCGACTACCACCTGAACTACCTGAGCGAGCCGGTCGACATCCCGATCTACATCGCGGCCTCCGCGCCGAAGATCCTGCGGATGTCCGGTCGCATCGCCGACGGGGTCATCGTGCTGGTGGGCACCGCGCCGCATTTCATCGAGGCGGCGCTGCAGACCGTCGCGCTCGGGGCCGCCGAGAGCGGCCGCACCCTCGACGATTTGCACATCGTGTTGTGGACGCCGACCGCGATCGACGACGACCGCACCAAGGCGCGGGATCTGGTGCGGGCGCACGTGTCCCGCGTGGCGATCCGGCCGTTGCCTGCCGAGGTCGCGCCGGAGCTCAAGGAGGCCATCGACCGGATCCGCGACTCGTACAACTACTACGAGCACATGAACACCGAGGCCTCGCACGCCGACCTGGTGCCCGACGAACTCGTCGACCTGTTCGCGCTGGCGGGAACGCCGGCCGAATGCGGACAGCGGCTCAAGGAGATCGAGGCGCTCGGAGTGGACCAGGTGTCGATCGTCCCGTTCGTCCGGCCCGGCGAGAGCCGGGCGCCGACGATCCGGACGTTCGCCGAACTCGTCGACGGCCATGGCTGATTCGGCGACCGAACAGCGTGCGTTCCCGGCGCCGGGAAGCGCCGTCCCCGGCGCACCGCCTCCGTTGCGGCGGGCCCTCACACCCGCCGACGGCGAACCGATCGGGCCCGCCCCCGAACCGGCAGGCACCCCTGCCGATCCGCAGGCCCGCAGCGCGACGGCGGCGCCCGCCGGCACCGGCGGGCGATTCACCGCGGCAGCAGCACTTTTCGGCATCGCCATCGGCCTGGAACTGGCCGGACTGTTGAGCACACGCTCGCGGTCATCCCGGCCCAGATATGCCCGCCCCAGATCACCCCGACTCGTCTAGAACACCCACATATCCACCCACCGGAGGTTGCGTCAGATGTCCTGGTTCCCCAAAGTTCTGGCCGTGGCAGGCACTGCCGTCGCCCTCGTGCTCGGGTCGACGGCGTGCGCCGACGAATCAGCGGCCCCCGCCAGCGGTACGAGCACGCTGAGCATCTCGGCGACCGGCGTCGACAGCCTGCCGTTCATGGCGATCCTTCAGGTGGGCATCGACAAGGGCTGGTTCAAGGAGGAGGGCCTCGACGTCGACCTGTACTCCGGTGGCGGCGGCGGCAACACGCTGCGGGTGGTCACCAGCGGTGATGCCGATATGGCGATCGCCGGCAACAGTTCGGTGATTCTCGCAGCGCAGCAACCGAATTCGAATCTCAAGGTGATCGCGCCGTGGTTCCAGATCAACGACTTCTCCTGGATCTGCCCACCCGGGCGCAAGCTCGAAGGCGCCACCCTCGGGTTCAGCTCGGCCGGTTCGTCCACCGAGCTGATCGTCAAGGGGCTCGAACGCGAACTCGGCGTCAAATCGCAGGCGGTGGGGCCGATGGGCGACAACTGGACCGCGGCGAAGGCCGGTCAGATCACCGCCGGTTGGGCCATGCAGCCGTTCATCGCCAGCAAGCAGGCGTCGGACAACGCGCAGGTGCTGGTCGACTCGCGGGACGTGGTCGGTGACCTGCCCGCCGATCTGGTGGCGATCAACACCGCCTACGCCCAGCAGAATCCCGAGAACGTCCGCAAGTTCTTCGTCGTCGCCGACCGGCTGAACAAGTGGCTGGTGGCCAACACCGACGAGGCCGCGACGGAGATCGCACCGCTGGTCGGGGTGACCCCCGAGATCATGAAGTCGGCATTCGACGGCAATCCCGATCTCGCCAAGGGATATTCGTTGAAGGTCGACGCCGAGGGGCTGCGCAACCTGTCGGATCTGATGGTGGGCGCCGGTCAGATCTCCGAGCCGATCGACTGGGCGTCGACGCTGGATCAGCAGTACCTTCCCGACGACGCCCGCTCCGAACTCTGACACACGTCATCTACCCCGAAGAGGCAGCCATGGAACGTGACGGTATCCGCATCGAAGACGTATCGGTCGTGTTCGATGTCCCAGCGGGCAAGGTGACCGCGGTGACCGGGATCGACCAGCATGTCCCGCACGCCAGCTTCGTGTCGATCGTCGGCCCGAGCGGATGCGGCAAATCCACACTGCTGGCGGTGATCGCGGGCCTGCAGAAGGCATCCACCGGGCAGGTTCGGGTGGCGGGTAAGCCGGTGACCGGGCCGGATCCCTCGATCGGCGTTGTCTTCCAGGAGGATTCGACGCTTCCGTGGCGAACCGTGGAGGAGAACGTCGCGTTCGCCATGGAGATGATCGGCGTGGACAAGGCCGAACGCCGGAGAAGGACCAGAAATGCGATCGAGCTCGTCGGGCTCGACGGGTTCGAGAAGTCGTATCCGTCGATGCTCTCCGGCGGCATGCGCCAGCGCGTCGCGCTGGCGCGCACCCTGGCGGTGGAGCCCGAGGTGGTGCTGATGGACGAGCCGTTCGCGGCCCTGGATCAGCAGACGCGGCTGTTCCTCGGCGCCGAGATCCGGCAGATCTGGGCCCGCACCCACCAGACCATCGTGTTCGTCACCCACGACATCTCCGAGGCGATCCTGCTGTCCCAGCAGGTCTGGGTGATGTCGTACCGACCCGGCTCGATCATCGACGTCGTCGACATCGACCTGCCCGCCGAGCGGGACGCCGGCATGGTGTCGACACCCGAGTTCAACGAGTTGCAGAACCGGATCTGGACGTCGCTGCAGGCCGAGTCCATGCGTGGGTTCAAGCAACAGGAGGCGGCCGCGACGTGACGACTTCGTTTGTGGCGCAAGAGGATCTACCCGCCGAGGCCATGGACCCGGGTAACCGCGAGCCGGAGACCGCTCGCCGTAGACGCAAGCTGAGCAACTTCGCGATCAGCTCGATCTCCACGGTCGTGCTGCTCGGTGGTCTCATCGGGCTGGCAGAGATCGGCGCGCGGGCGGGGCTGTGGGGCGCGCAGGTGCTCCCCGCACCGTCGGTCATCCTCTCCGAACTGATCTCGCTGCTGGGCGAACCGCAGTTCTGGGGTGACGCCGGACGCACCGGGTTCGAGGTGGCGTGCGCCATCGTGTTCGGAAGCCTGCTCGGGTTCGCCGCCGGCCTGATCTTCTGGAAGGTACCCACGGTCGGGCGCATCTTCGAGCCGTACCTGGTGTCGTTCTACGCCGTGCCGCTGGTGCTGTTCTACCCGGTGATGATCGTGCTGGTCGGCATCAACGCCATGTCGGTGATCATCCTGGCCACCGTGATGGCGGCGATCCCGATGGCGCTCAACACCGCGGTGGGGCTGAACTCGATGCCGCCGGTCTATCTCAAGCTGGCAAGGTCGTTGAAGGCCTCACCGAAACAGACGCTGTTCGCGATCGCGATACCGGCCGCAGGCCCCTATATCGTCGCGGGCCTTCGCCTGGCGGTGGTGTACGCGCTCATCGGCACGATCGCGATGGAGTTCACCACCGCTCAGGCCGGGTTGGGGTACCGCATCCGGTATCTGTACGAAATCTTCAACAACAACGAGATGTTCGCCTACATCGCCGTGGTGCTCATCCTCTCGTGCATCCTGACGGTGCTGTTGGCATTGGTCGAGCGCATCCTGCTGCGGGGGAGGAACCGATGACCGCCACGATCGAGAACCCCGCCGGGCCCGCCGCGACGCAGGCGACGGCGCGATGGCGCACACTGCTCGGCAACCAGGCCGTCGGGGCGTCGCTGTTGGCCGTGCTCGTGCTGCTCGTGTGGGCGATCTTCTCCGATTTGACGTTCGTGATCCCGTCGCCGCTGGAGACCCTCGGCGTCCTGGTGACCAACCTCTCGGATCCGGCCTATCTGTTCGACCTGCGGGTCACCGCCCAATCGGTGTTGCTGGCGTTCGTCTTCGGCACCGCCGTGGGCGGCGGTCTCGGGCTGTTGCTCGGACTGTCCGAGCGGTTGCGGACCATGTTCGAGCCGATGCTGATCGTGCTCAACGGGATCCCGAAGATCGTGCTGTATCCCGTGTTGCTGCCCATCTTCAGCCTGACCGGTTCGAAGGTGGTCATGGGCGTGCTGTTCGCGTTGTTCCCGGTGCTGATCAACGTCTCCACCGGCGTCCAGGAGATCCCCCGGGTGTACTGGAAGCTCGCGCGCTCGGTGCAGGCCAGCCGCTGGCAGATGCTGACCCACATCATCATCCCGGCGATCCGCCGTCCGCTGCTCACCGGCATCCGGCTCGCGGTGAGCCTGGCCGTGGTCGGCGTGGTGCTCTCCGAGTTCTTCGCCACCAGAAGAGGTCTCGGACGAGTGGTGCTGCAGTCCTACAGCCACGGTGACTACCCGTCCATGGTCGCCACCATCATGTTGCTCATCACCATCTCGTTCGTCATCTCGATCCTGTTGTGGCAGTGGGAGAAACGACTCCATTGACCTCCAACTCGACTGAGCGGGGCCTGATCGGCAGTTCGGTGCGGCGCCGTGAGGACGATCGCATGCTGGGCGGCCGGGGACAGTTCGTGGCGGACCTGGCCGCCGGCGCCCACCACGTGGTGTTCCTCAGGTCCACCGAACCGCACGCCGACATCGCCCGGATCGACACCACCGCGGCCGCCCGGATGCCCGGCGTCATCGGCATCTTCGGTGCCGAGGACCTCGGCATGGCAGGTGTGTGGATCCCGTCGCTCACCACACCGGACGACGGGTTCACCGCGGCCACGTCGCTCGAACTCACCGAACAACGTCTGCCGGTCATCGCCTCCGACCGCGTGCACTTCGTCGGTCAGCCCGTGGCCGCCGTCATCGCCGAGGACCGCTACCGGGCCGAGGACGCGGCGGAGGCCATCGAGGTGGATTACCTGCCGCGGCCTGCGGTCACCGACCCGGCCGAGGCGCTGCAACCACAGACACAGGTGCTCTTCGACCACCTGGGCAGCAACGCCGCGGCCCGGATGCACTACTCGTTCGGGGATCCCGGCAGTGCCTTCACCTCCGCGGCGATGGTGGTCTCGGGCACCTACCGGATGAACCGGCACGGCGCGGTGCCACTCGAATGCCGAGGTGTGGTGGCCGATTTCGACGTCAGGAGGCAGCGGGTCGAGGTCATCACCTCGACCCAGGTGCCGCACATGGTGCGCAACGCGATCTGCGCGGTGACGGGATGGTCGCACGCCGAGGTCAAGGTCTCGGTACCCGACGTCGGGGGCGGATTCGGCACCAAGGCGAACGTCTACGCCGAGGAGATCCTGCTGGCCCGGCTCGCCAGGGAGACGCACAGCAGACTGATCTGGGTCGAGGACCGCCAGGAACATCTGGTGGCCAGCGCTCAGGGCCGGGACCAGATCCACCACACCAGGCTCGCCGTCGACGAGCAGGGCCACATCGTGGCCTGGGCCGACGACTTCCTGGTCGACATCGGTGCCGGAAGCCTCTGGGTCGCCGGCATCGTCGCGAACACCGCAATCCACCTGCTCGGCCCCTACCGGGTGCCCGCCGCCGAGATCACCGGGCGCGCGGTGCTGACCAACAAGACCCTCGTGGCGCAGTACCGCGGCGCCGGGCGGCCCGAGGCGACGTTCGCCCTCGAGCGCAGCCTCGATGCGGCAGCGCGCGAACTCGGCCTCACCGGTGCGGAGATCCGCAGGCGCAATCTGCTCACCGCGGCCGACATGCCCTACCCGCGTCCGATCCCGTACCGCGACGGGGTGCCGATCGAGTACGACGGCGGCGATTACCGCGCCTGTCTCGAGTCGGTCCTGCAGGCGTTGCCCCGCGACGAGGTTCGACGTTGTGCCGCAAAGCATCCGCAGTACCGGATCGGGTACGGGTTGTCGTCGTATCTGGAGGCCACCGGACGCGGACCCCACGAGACTGCGCGGATCCGGCTGTTGCCGGACGGCCGCTTCGAGGTGACCGCGGGTGCGGCCTCGGCCGGGCAGGGCCATGAAACGGTGTTCGCGCAGGTCGCCGCCGAGGCTCTCGGGGTGCCGTTGGACCAGGTGACCTATCTGCCCGGCGACACCGAGCGGCTCCCGGACGGGGTGGGAACCTTCGCGAGCCGTTCGGCGGTGCTCGCGGGCTCCGCCGTGCACCGGGCCGCACGGGAACTCGTCGACTCGGCGATCGACCGGGTCGCGCGGCTCACCGGTGCGCACGGCCAGGACGTGCGGTACCGCGACGGCCGCTTTGTGATCGGTGCGCAGCGCGCACTGGACTGGGCTGATCTGGCCCGCGCCTGCGGCGTCGGTGGCGCCCTGGAGACCGGAGGGATGCTCGACGTCAATGCCGTGCACCGGGTTTCGACCGTCACCTGGACGATGGGAGTGCACGCCGCGATCGTCGGGGTGCACCGCCGCACCGGCATCGTCAAGGTGCTGCGCTACGCGGTGTCCCACGAAGGCGGGCGGGAGATCAATCCGCGGATCGTCGAGGGTCAGATCATCGGCGGTGTGGCCCAAGGCATCGGCGGGGCGTTGTTCGAGCAGTGGGCGTATTCGGATGCCGGGCAGCCGCAATCGACGACCTTCGCCGCGTACCATCTGCCGCTGACCACCGATGTGCCGCGGGTGCGGGTGCGGCACCTGCACGTCGACACACCGGTCAACCCCCTCGGGGTGCGTGGCGTGGGAGAAAGCGGCACGATCGCGGTCTACTCCGCGGTGGCGGCCGCCGTCGACGACGCTCTCGAGGGCCGGGTGCACGTCGACACCACCCCGATCCGCACCGGTGACCTGTGCCGGATACTCAGCAGGACCGCGTCGTGAAACCCGCACCGTTCGAATATCTTCGGCCCATCACCGTCGCAGAGGCCCTGGAGCAGCTCGCGACGTATCCCGACGCCAAGGTGATGGCGGGTGGGCAGTCGCTGATGGCGTTGATGAACCTGCGTCTGGCCCGACCCGGCGTGATCATCGACATCGGCCGCCTCGACGAACTCCGGCGCATCTTCGACGACACCGAGGACCTGATCCTCGGGGCGCTGGTCACCCACCGCACCGTCGAGACGGATCCGTTGATCGCGGCCCGGACCCCGCTGCTCGCCGATGCCGCGAGGCACATCGGTCACATCGGCATCCGCAACCGCGGCACCATCGGCGGCTCGGTGGCCCACGCGGATCCGGCGGCCGAGATGCCGTTGTCCACGCTGGTTCTCGGAGCGACATTCCACGTGGAGTCGGCGGCACGGGGTCGTCGACAGGTGCGTGCCGAGGACATGTTCGTCTCGTACTTCACCAGTGCGCTGGAACCCGATGAGCTCATCACGTGGGTGTCGATCCCCGCCACCCGCTACGGGCAGGGCTGGGGTTTCGTCGAATACGCCCACCAGCACGGTGATTACGGTCTTGCCGGCGCAGGTGCGGTGATCGAACTCGACGCCGACGGCAGGATCTGCGCACTGCGGTGTGCCGTGCTCAGTGCCGCCGACCGGCCGCTGCTGTTCGTGGGTGACGACGTGGTGGGGGAGCGTCCGTCGACGCGCCTGTGGGAGGCGCTCGCCGAGCGGTGGGCCGGGTCCACCGACCCGTCGTCGGACGATCCCGACTATTCGCGGCGGCTGTGTGAGACGGCGCTGACCGAGGCGCTGACCGAGGCGACCCGGCGCGTCGGTGAAAGGCAGGAGCGAGTCGATGCAGGCGGTTGAATCGTTCGATCATCCGGCGGGTGTCGCGGTGTCGGTGGTGGTCAACGGCAGAGCGGTCCAGCGCACGGTCCCGCCGCGGCTCACCCTCGCCGACTTCCTGCGCGATGAGCTGCGGCTCACCGGAACACATCTCGGCTGTGAACACGGGGTGTGCGGTGCGTGTTCGGTGTTCGTCGACGGCCGCAGCGCGCGGGCCTGTCTGATGCTGGCGGTGCAGGCCGACGGGATGCGGGTGACCACCGTCGAGGGGCTCGACGAGTTCGAGGAGACGCGGCGGCTGCGACAGGCCTTTTCCGAACGGGGCGGGCTGCAGTGCGGTTTCTGCACACCGGGCTTCCTGGTGGCGGCGGTCGAGCTGCTGCGCGATCCGGACACCGAGAAGCCGCTGACCGAAGACAGTGTCCGGGAAGCCCTTTCGGGCAACATCTGCCGCTGCACCGGCTATCAGGGCATCGTGCAGGCGGTTCTCGACGCCGCCGACGGTTGACCGGCCTGGCATCCCCAGGTTTCAAGTGAAGACAATCCAACTACCCAGGAGGTTACGTGCCGACACTGCTGGTGGAGGACATCGGACTCCTGCTGCATGGCGACGCGACGATGAAACCGGTGCGCGACACCACGCTGCTGATCGAGGACGGCCGGGTCGCGGGAATCGGCGTCGACCACCCGAACCCTGACCAGGTGCTGTCGGCGGGCGGGCTGACCGTGATGCCCGGGCTGGTCGACGGGCACGTGCACCCCACCTTCGGGGAGTGGACGCCGGCGCAGAACTCGGTCGGATGGATCGGCAACTATCTGCACGGCGGCACCACGTCGATGGTGTCGGCAGGCGAATTACACATTCCCGGCCTGGATTTCGGTGCGTTGACGCCGGAACTCGTGCTGAGCATCGCGATCACGTCGCGGCACACCACGGGCCGGTCGCGGCCGTCCGGGGTGAAGGTCGCGGCGGGCACGGTGCTGCTGGTCCCCGGGATGACCGAGGAACACTTCGACCGGGCACACCGGGAAGGCATCAGGCACCTCAAGTTCATCTTCTACGACTGGAATCGCCTCGGTGACGGCGAGGCCCAGCGCTACGTCGAGTGGGCCCACGAACGCGGCATGACCGTCAAGATGCATTCCGGCGGGGTGTCCCGGTCGGGTGCGAGCCGGGTGGCCGGGCGCGACGTCGCGGTCGCGGTGCGGCCCGACATCGTCGGCCACATCTCCGGCGGGCCGATCCCGGCGCCCGACGACGACATCGTGGGCATCATCGCCGATCTGCCGTCGGCGAGCGTCGAGGTGTGCAGTTCGATGAACTACCGGGCGACCAAACTCGTGGTCGACGAACTGTCGGCCCGCGGTGAGCTGCATCGGTTGACGCTCGGCACCGACACCCCGGGAGGCACCGGAGTGATCCCGCGCGGAATGTTGCGCAACGTGTGCTTCCTCGCCTCGATCTGCGGTGTCGATCCGCTGACCGCTGCCGCCGCGGCCACCGGGCAGACCGCGAAGGCGCACGGTCTGGACACCGGCGTGCTGCTCGAAGGGGCGCCCGCGGACCTGGTGGTCCTCGGTCCGATCACCGGGTCGGTCGCCGGCGACGCCCTCGAATCGTTCGCCCTCGGCGACCTCCCCGGCATCGCGGCAGTGCTCGTCGACGGGGTGCCGCTGGTCACCACCCGCAGTCAGCAGACGCCGCCCCCGAGCAGGTCGGTGCGTTGGCGCGGTGCGCCGGACCTGCCCGTCGCCGCCGCGGCACGCGCCACCGGATGCTGTTGAACCCCACCACACAGGAGTACACAAAGATGACCAACAGCACTGTCGCGCAACCGCGTTCGCAGCGCAAAAGTGCCGATGACCTGATCGGGATCAATGCCCTGCTCAGTGCCGAGGAGCGCGAGATCCGCGACACCGTACGCAGCCTCGTGCAGCGCAGGATCGTTCCGCACGTCGCCTCCTGGTACGAAAACGGGGAGCTGCCCGCGCGCGAACTGGCGGCCGACCTGGGTGAGCTCGGTCTGCTCGGCATGCATCTGAAGGGCTACGGCTGCGCCGGGATGTCCGCGGTGACATACGGTTTGGCGTGCCTGGAACTCGAAGCGGGTGACTCGGGGATCCGTTCGCTGGTGAGCGTGCAGGGGTCGCTGGCGATGTACGCGATCCACGCCTTCGGCAGCGAGGACCAGAAGAACGAGTGGTTGCCCGACATGGCGAGCGGGCAGCGCATCGGGTGTTTCGGCCTCACCGAACCCGACCACGGTTCCAACCCGGCGGGCATGCGCACCAGGGCGACCCGCTCGGGCGACGACTGGGTTCTCAACGGGACGAAGATGTGGATCACCAACGGTTCGGTGGCCGACGTCGCCGTCGTCTGGGCGCGCACCGACGAGGGAATCCGCGGATTCGTCGTCCCCACCGACACCCCGGGGTTCACCGCGAACACCATCAAATCCAAGATGTCGCTGCGGGCCTCGGTGACCAGTGAACTCGTCCTCGACGGGGTTCGGCTTCCCGACCGCGCCCGGCTGCCAGGGGCGGCAGGCCTCGGCGCCCCGCTGCGCTGTCTCAACGAGGCACGTTTCGGGATCGTGTTCGGTGCGCTGGGCGCGGCGCGGGACTGCCTGGAGACCGCGCTCACCTACGCCTGCTCACGCGAACAGTTCGACCGACCCATCGGCGCGTTCCAACTCACCCAGCAGAAGCTCGCGGACATGACACTGGAGTACGGCAAAGGGTTCCTGCTGGCACTGCACCTGGGGCGGCAGAAGGACGCGGGTGACCTGGTTCCCGAGCAGGTCAGCCTCGGAAAACTCAACAACGTGCGGGAGGCCATCGAGATCGCCCGTACCGCGCGGACCGTGCTCGGCGCCAGCGGCATCACCGGGGAGTATCCGGTGATGCGCCACGCCAACAACCTCGAATCGGTGTTGACCTACGAAGGCACCAGTGAGATGCATACGCTGATCATCGGGCAGGCACTCACCGGCGTCGGCGCGTTCCGCTGACCGCACGGCGTATCGTCAATCAGCCACGACCTCAGGAGGCCCGATGGCCAGCTCTCCGACGGCCAACCCCCGCAAAGAGGCGCTCGACGACCATTTCACGACCGTCGTCGCGCAGCTGTCGGCTGCCGTGGAACCGGAACCACAACCCTGGCCCGACACCGCGCTGACGGCCGACCAGGCGTTGCAGCTGTTCGACGCGCAGGTCACCAGCCGTCACCTGGACCTGGCCGCGCGGTGGCTGCGGGCACAGGAGAAGGGCTTCTACACGATCGGCTCATCGGGACATGAGGGCAACGCGGCGGTCGCCGCGGCGCTGCGGCTCACCGACCCGGCCCTGCTGCATTACCGCTCCGGCGGGTTCTACGTGGCGCGGGCCGGGCAGGCCGACGGGTCCGACCCGATCCGCGATGTCCTGCTGGGGGTCCTGGCGGCGACCTCGGAGCCCATCTCGGGTGGGCGGCACAAGGTGTTCGGCCGTCACGACCTCAATGTGATCCCGCAGACCTCGACCATCGCGTCGCATCTGCCGCGCGCGCTGGGGGTGGCGTTCTCGATCGCGCGGGCCCGCAAGATCGGCGTGCCGTGCCCGTGGCCCGAGGACGCGGTGACGGTGTGCAGTTTCGGCGACGCCTCGGCGAACCACTCGACGGCGGTCGGCGCGATCAACGCCGCACTGCACGCGGCCTATCAGGGACTGCCGATGCCGCTGTTGTTCGTCTGTGAGGACAACGGCATCGGCATCAGCACCAGGACCCCGCGCGGCTGGATCGCCAACGCCTACGGCAACCGCCCCGGTCTGCAGTACTTCTGGGCCGACGGCTGCGACCTGGTCTCGGCGTACGACGCCGCGACGGCCGCTGCGCAGTGGGTGCGCAGGCACCGCAAACCGGCGTTCCTGCATCTGCGCACCGTGCGGTTGATGGGCCACGCCGGATCGGATTACGAACCGTCCTACCGCAAACCCGAGGAGATCGTCGCCGATTACCACCTCGACCCGGTGGTCAATACCGCGAAAATGCTTGTTGCACACGGAGTCCTGACACCGCAACAGGCGCTTGACCGCTATGAGGACAAGCGCTCGCAGGTCATCGACTGCGCCCGCGACCTGAGCAGGGCCCCGCAACTCGACAGCGCCGACGCGGTGCGGGAACCGCTGCGCGAAACCATCGACGAGGCGAAAACGGTGTCGGTCACCCCGCAGGCGGGGGACACGCCGCTCACGCTGGCCCTGGCGATCAACCGGGCGTTGCAGGACGTGCTGGCCGAGCACCCGGAGACCCTGGTGTTCGGCGAGGACGTCGCGCGCAAGGGCGGGGTGTACGGCGTGACCCGCGGACTGCAGGCCGCGGCGGGTGCGGCCCGCGTGTTCGACACCCTGCTCGACGAGCAGACCATCCTGGGTCTCGCCCTGGGCGCCGGCGTCTCGGGTCTGCTGCCGATCCCCGAGATCCAGTACCTCGCCTATCTGCACAACGCCGCCGATCAGATCCGTGGTGAAGGCGCCACGCTGCAGTTCTTCTCCAACCGCCAGTACCGCAACCCCATGGTGGTGCGGATCGCCGGCTACGGCTACCAGAAGGGCTTCGGCGGGCACTTCCACAACGACAACTCGATCGCCGCCATCCGCGACATCCCGGGGCTGGTGATCGCGTCCCCGGCGCGTCCCGATGACGCGGCGGCGATGCTGCACACGTGCGTCGCGGCCGCGAAAACCGCCGGGGCGGTGTGTGTTTACCTCGAACCGATCGCGCTGTACCACACCAAGGATCTGCACGAGGACGGCGATCAGGGCTGGTTGGCCCGGTACCCGGGACAGCCGGTGCCGATCGGCCGGGCCCGCACCTACGGCGACGGAACGGATCTGACCATCCTCACATTCGGCAACGGGCTGTGGATGAGCCTGCGCGTCGCGCGCAGGCTCGAACAGCGCAACATCGCCGCCCGGGTGGTGGACCTGCGGTGGCTGGCGCCGCTGCCCGTCGACGACATGGTGCGTGAGGCCGCCGCGACCGGGCGGGTGCTCATCGTCGACGAGACCCGCCAGACCGGCGGCGTCGGCGAAGGTGTGCTGGCCGAACTGCTCGCGCGCGGATACACCGGCCGCGTCGACCGGGTCGCCAGCGCCGACAGCTTCATCCCCCTCGGCGACGCCGCGCTGCAGGTGCTGCTGTCCGAGGACACCATCGAAGCCGCGGCCGTGAAACTGCTCACCTGAGGATCTTGATAGCTTGACCGGATGGCCGAACCGGTAGCCTCCTCGAACCATGACCCGACCCGCCCGCTGGCCGGGACCCGGATCATCGAGATCTCCAGCTTCGTCGCCGTCCCCCTGGCCGGGATGACGCTGGCGCAACTCGGCGCCGAGGTGGTCCGCGTCGACCCCGTCGGCGGGGCCGCCGACTACCACCGCTGGCCGGTCACCGCCGACGGCGACAGCATCTACTGGGCCGGGCTGAACAAGGGCAAGCGGTCGGTGGCCGCCGACATGCGCTCGCCCGAAGGCCGGCGGCTGGTGCAGCAGCTCATCGCCGAAAGCGGCGTGCTGATCACCAACGTCACTGGGCGGCAGTGGCATTCCTACGAAGAGCTGGTGCCGCTGCGGCCGGACCTGATCCACGTCGAGGTGTCCGGCCGCGCCGACGGTGGCACCGCCGTGGACTACACCGTCAACGCCGCGCTGGGATTTCCGCTCGTCACGGGCCCGGCCGAGCTGTCCACCCCGGTCAACCACGTGCTGCCGGCCTGGGACGTGAGCTGCGGACTGTACGTGGCACTCGCGGTGAGCGCGGCGCTGCGGCATCGCGACGCCACCGGTGCGGGTGCCCGTATCGGCGTCCCGCTGGAGAACGTCGCCCTGGCCACCGCGGGCAACCTCGGGTTCCTCACCGAGGTGATGATCAACGGCACGTCCCGGGAACGGTTGGGCAACAGCCTGTTCGGCACGTACGGCCAGAACTTCACCAGCAGCGACGGGGTCTCGTTCATGGTCGTCGCGCTCACCGGGCGGCACTTCCGTGACCTCACCGAGGTCACCGGAACCACCAAAGCCGTTGCGGCGCTGGCCGAGACGCTCGGCGCCGATTTCACCGACGAGGGTCAGCGCTACATCCACCGCGACGCGCTCACGGGGCTGTTCACGCTGTGGTTCTGCGAGCACACCGCCGACGAGATCGCCGACGCGCTGTCGGGCACCTCGGTGTTGTGGCAGCGCTACCGCAGCTTCGCCGAGACCGCGATCGACACCCGCGTCACCGAGAACCCGCTGTTCACCCCGCTCGAACAACCGCGGATCGGCCGGTATCTCGCGCCGGGCCTGCCGGTGTCGATCGGCGGGGTCTACCCGCCTGCGGCCGCCGCGCCCGCCCTGGGTGACGACACCGCCGCGGTGCTCGCCGAACATCTCGGGCTCAGCGCCGATCAGATCGAGGCACTGGCCGAATCCGGCACCGTAGCAACGAGTTCCGCCAAACGGTGAGCACGCTGCAGCGGCTGTTCCAACTCGGCGAACACGCCGACGAGGACACCTGGACCGGCCCGGCGAGCGGTCCGGCGGGCAAACGGGCATTCGGTGGGTTGCGCGCGGCGCAGAGCCTGGCCGCCGCGGCGCGCACCGTGGGCGACGACCGCGCACCGACCAACATGCACATGCAGTTCCTGCGGGGCGGGGATGCGGCCGAACCCGCGCAGTACCGCGTACACCGCGTCTACGACGGACGCACGGCCTCGTCGCGTCGCATCGACGCCTGTGAGCACGGCCGGTTGCTGACCACCGCCACGGTGTCGTTCGCGACGCCGCTGCCGGGACCTGAGCACGGCCACCGCGCGCACCTGCCGCACGACCCGGAGGCGTTGCCGCGCACCGGGCCGCCCGGTCCGGCACCGTCGCTGCCGCTCGACGAGTTCGACATCCGCATCGTCGACGACGTGACCCAGGCCGGGTTCACCCGGAGGTTCTGGTGGCGCGTCACCACGGGACTGCCCGACGATCCGCTGCTGCACACGATGGTCGCGCTCTACATCACCGACCTGTACGGCATCGATCCCGCGCTCGGTGGGCACGGCCTTTCGATGCGTTCACCCGGTCACCGCAGCGGCACCACCGATTCGTCGATGTGGTTTCACCGGCGGGTACATGCCGACCAGTGGAATCTGCTGGAGCAGATCTCACCGGCCGCGGCCCGCGGCCGCGGCATCATCACCTCGAGCCTGGTACAGCTCGACGGCAGCGTCGTCGCGACGCTCGTGCAGGAGGGGTTGATGGCCGAGCGGACGACGGACTGAGCGCCGCGACCACCGGCTGCGCGCCGTGGTGACCGCGTAGGTGGCGGCCACTCCGACGACGAGCGCGACCAGGACCCCGACGAGCCGGTGATCGCCGAACAGCGGATAGACCTGGTAGTGCGTCAGATACGTGTACAGCGACGCCTCGGCCAGCACACCGAGCGCCGCGGCGATCGGTGCCGGGCACCGGATCGACGGCAGCCAGATCAGCAGCGCGAACCCGGCCAACACCATCAGTTCCCGCCGGCCGTCACCGAAGTAGCCGTACACGCCGATCGCCAGCACCGCCGTGACGGCCACGCGCTGCCACGTGCCGGTGGCCTTCGCGGCGGCCCACCCGGCGGCGAAGAACCAGAACGCCAGCACCGTGAAGTGGGCCTGACCGTGCAGATCGAACGAGATCAGGTGGTAGCGCACCGCAAGTCCGAACCCGAGGAACACCGCGGCGAACGCGAACGGCCTGCTGCGTTCGAGGCGGTCGGCGGCGGGCAGCCAACACACGGCGGCCAGCGCCACCAGGATCCACACCAGCACCTCGACGAACCACAGCCGCCCGGCCGTCATGCTGTCGGGTGGGCCGAGAAACTTGTCGGCCAGGAACAGATTCGTGACGTGGTAGTCGTCGGTGAGCACCAGGGCGATCGCCACCCACACGATCGACGGCACCGCGACCCAGGCGATGGTGCGGCGCAGATGTCGCGACCGCTGTTCGCGAGGCAGCGGGGTCAGGCAGAACCGTCCGAAGTTGTAGCCGGCCACGGCGAGCAGCACATGGGCACCGCCCCACAGTTCGAACAGCTCGGCGTGGGAGCCGACGATCAGTACGATCGCGACCGCGCGCAACGCGACGCTGGTCTCCACGGTGGCACCCCAGCGCCGCCGCGGCGCCGCACGGCGCTGCAGTTCTGACAGCGGCAGCCGGTGCCACTCGGCGGGCAACTGGCCGAGGGCGCGTTCCAGCCGCACCGACATCGCCACGTACGACAGCGAGTTGCCGCCGAGGTCGATGAAGCTGGCCTCGGGGTCGATGGTGGTCGGGTCGAGTTGCAGTACATCGGCGAACAACGTCCGCAGATCGGCCGAGCCCTCGGGTGCGGGCTCGGCCATGGCGAGGGCACGCACCGCGGGATAGTCGGGCTTGCCCGAGGCGAGGCGTGGCAGTTCGTCGACGATGGTGGTGCGCACACCCGAGGCCGGGATCCGGGCCGCGGCGGCCACCAGCCGCGTGACCTCGGCGGCCGACGCGGGTGCGGTCGCGGCCACGGCGATACCGTCGTCGTCCCCGGTGCACAGTGCGGTGATGTTCTGCCCGGCCAGCCCGGATTCGAGGCGCTGCAGATCGATCCGCAGACCGAACAGCTTCACGAACCGGCTGCTGCGGCCGACGATCTCGTACAGGCCGTCGGCGCCGCGGCGCGCGATGTCGCCGGTGCGCAGCGCGTCGATGGTGGCGCCGAGCGCGAGGTCTTCTGGCCCGTGCGCGTAGCCGAGCATCACGTTCGGACCGCGGTAGACCAGCTCACCGGTGCCGTCCGGCCAGCCGTCGAGCTGTTCGACGCTGAACTCGCCGCCGGGGATCGGCCGTCCGATGGCCTCGGGCCGCGTCAGCGCCAGGTCGGCGGGCAGATACGCCATCCGGGCGGTGGCCTCGGTCGCGCCGTACATCACCACCAGCCGCCAGCCTTGCCGGTCGCCGAGCGCCGCGAACCGGCGCACCCGTTCGGGCGCCATGCGGCCGCCGGCCTGCGTGAGGTAGCGCAGGTGCGGCAGCGACATGTGCTCGAAGCCGATGCGGTCCAGCAGTTCGAAGGTGTGCGGCACACCGGCGAAGCTGGTGCCGCGATGCCGGGTGAACAGTTCCCAGAACGCGTCGTCGAGCACCGAGTCCTCGGTGAGGAGCAACGCCGCACCCCGCAGCAGGTGGCTGTTGAGCACCGACAGGCCGTAACAGTAGGACAGCGGCAAAGTTGTTGCCGCCCGGTCGGTCTCGCGGATGTCCAGATATTCGGCGATGGCGGCGGCGTTGCTGAGCAGGTTGGTGTGCGACAGTCGCACCAGTTTGGGGGACCCGGTGCTGCCCGAGGTGGACATCAGCAGCGCCAGGTCGTCGTGCAACCGGTGGACGGGTTCGTCGTGCCGGTGACGGATCCCGTCGGCGTCGATCACGGTGTCGGGGGAGTAGGTCTGCATGATGGCGGTGTGGTCGCCGCCCGGGGTGACGGGCAGCGCGACGTGGTTCGCGGCCAGCGCGGCGAGGTAGTGCACGACGGTCGCGGCGTCGTTGCGGGTCTGCAGCAGCACCAGCCGGCGCCCGGTGCCCATGCACGCCACGGCATCGGCCACCTGAGCGGCCAGGTCGGTGTAGGTCACCTGCCGGGCCGCCGTGATCAACGCGGTCCGGTTCCCATGGGCACGCAGCGCGTCGAGCAGCACAGATCCAGCCGCGTGCATCAGTTCGGGGATCCTTTCGCCGGCGTACGGTGCCTAGACCATACCGGTAACAATGTGTCGGTCGGGCGGGCACAATCTGTCATCAGTGCGCAACCCGATCCGAGAAAGTGAGCGTTATGCGCAAACAGCAGGCCCGCATCGACGAGATCGACGCACGGATCCTGCGTGCCCTTTCGGCCGATCCGCGCGCGACCGTGGTCGGTCTCGCCGACGCCACCGGCCTGGCGCGCAACACCGTGCACGCCCGGTTGGCCAAACTCGAAACCGAAGGCGTCCTGCGCTCGTTCGAGCGGCGCATCGACCCGGCTGCCCTCGGCTTTCCGTTGACCGGCTACATCATGGTCGTGGTCACCCAGCGCAAACTGGCCGCCATCGCCGCGGCGCTCGCCGACGTGCCCGAGGTTCTCGAAGTGCACGGGTTGAGCGGGGTCACCGACCTGTTGGTGCACATCGTCGCCCGCGACACCGATGATCTCTACCGGGTCGCCGGGCGGATCCTGGACATCGACGGCGTCGAGAAGACCACCACGAGCCTGGTTATGCGCCCGCTGGTGGACTACCGCGTCGGCCCGCTGCTGGACGGGCGCTGACCCGCGCTCCGAAAGCTTCGCCGGCACGCGTCGTTTCCAGTCCCTGGGGGGCACGCCCCGCGACACGGGCAGAGGAGACGTCGTGGCGACAGCACAACCGCTGAGCCTCGCAAGCGAGGCACTGGATCGGCTACCCGTCACCAGGTGGCACCGGAGACTGGTGTGCCTGGTCGGCATCGGCACGTTCTTCGACCTGTACGAGGTGTTCCTCGGCGGGGTTCTCGCACCGGTGCTGGCGGCTCAGTACGGGCTGTCGGATCTGGGGAAGGCGATGGTCATCGCGGCGGGGTTCGCCGGGATGTTCGTCGGTGCCAACGTCCTGTCGGTCGCGGCCGACCGCTTCGGACGGCGCCGGATCTTCATTCTCAACATGGTGCTGTACGCGGTGTTCTCCCTGGCATCGGCGTTCGCACCCGACCCTGAGAGCTTCGTGGTCCTGCGGTTCTTGTCCGGCATCGGTCTGGGGGCCGAATTGGTTCTCGTCGACTCCTATCTGGCAGAGATGCTGCCGGCACAGGCACGTGGCCGCATGACGGCGTGGGCCTACACCATCGGATTCTTCGGCGTGCCGATCGCGGCGCTGCTCGGCGGCCGGTTCGTCACCCACCACGAGATCCTCGGCATCGACGGGTGGCGCTGGTTGCTCATCCTCGGCGGCCTCGCCGCGGTGTTCGTGCTCGCGGTCCGCCCGATGCTCCCGGAGTCACCGCGATGGCTGGAGATCCGTGGTCGCCATGCCGAGGCCCGCGCGGTGGTCGAATCGATCATCGAGGCGGTGGGCTCATCAGGGTCCCGGGCCGTCGGCCCGATCGACTCGCGTGAGCCGCAGCGCACAGCCGATGAGGTGCGGCGCGTCACCGACGTTCTGCGAATCGCGTTCCGCGACTACCGGTCCCGTAGCGTCATGCTGGTCATCTTCCAGGTCCTGCAGACCGTCGCATATTTCGGGTTCGGCACGCTGGCTCCGCTCGTGCTGGTACACAAAGGTTTTCATGTCACCGAGTCGCTGGCCTATTCTGCGCTGAGCTTCGCGGGCTATCCGCTCGGGTCTGTGGTGTCGGTGCCCCTGGTGGAACGCTTCGAGCGCAAACACCTGATCATCACCTCGGCGTCGGCGATCGCGGTCTGCGGCGTGGTGTTCGCCGCGGCGTCGAGTGTCGCGCTGATCGTGGCCGCGGGGTTCCTGCTCACCGCGGTGTCCAATGTGTTCTGCAACGCCTTCCACATCTACCAGGCCGAGATCTTCCCGACGGCGATCCGCAGCACGGCCAGCGGCGCCGCCTACTCCCTGTCGCGTGCGGCCTCGGCCGTGTTGCCCTTGATCGCCGTTCCGCTTCTCACGGCGTTCGGGCCGGTGGCGGTGTTCGCCGGGTCCGCGGTGCTGATCGTGCTGCTGTGTGTCGACGTGGCCGTGCTCGGCCCGCGCAGCACGGGGCTGGACCTGGAGACCGTGCAGCGGCCTGTGCGCGTGGAGCCTTACCGCTAGCCGGTATGCGGCGGTAGTGACAGCACCCTCACAGGTTGGGGGTCTGCGGCGATGTGCGCACCTGCGGTTTCTCGAAAGGCTTATGTCAACCGAATGAGCCTTGACCAGTGAGGATGCGCCATGAACAACGACCACGCCACCACCCGCCCGTCGATTCTGCGCGCCGCCTTCGTGGGGGTGACGCTCGCGGCGCTCGGCGTGGTGGGCCTGCAGGCCGCGGGCACCGCGTCGGCCGCTCCGTCGACACCGTGCGCGGATGTCGAGGTGGTCTTCGCGCGCGGCACGTTCGAGGCGCCCGGGGTGGGGGACACCGGCCAGGCGTTCGTCAACGCGCTGGGCGCACAACTGCCCGGCAAGAACATCGGGGTGTACGCGGTGAACTACCCGGCGTCTCTGGATTTCGCCGACGCCGCGCAGGGCGTGTCCGACGCCGCCCGAGAGGTGCAGGCGGTCGCTGCAAGCTGCCCGAACACTCAGATCGTGCTCGGCGGGTATTCCCAGGGCGCCGCCGTGGCCGGCTACACCGTCACCGACGCCGTGCCCGCGGGTTACCAACTGCCGGCGGGAATCTCCGGACCGATGCCGCCGGCGATCGCCTCGCACGTGGCGGCGGTGGTGCTGTTCGGTACGCCGTCCCCGTTCTTCCTCGGCCTGGTCGACCACTCGGCGCCGCCGCTGGCCATCGGCCCGGCGTATGCCGCGAAGACTCTGCAGCTGTGCGACCAGGGCGATCCGGTGTGCTATCCGGGTGGGCTGGACCGGGCCGCCCACAGCGCCTACAAGAACAACGGAATGGCCGATCAGGCAGCGCAATTCGTGGTCAACCACCTCGGTGCCACGCCGTCGGCCACACCCGCCCAGGTGGTGTCGGCGACCACTACCCACTCCTGACCGCCCACCGTTTCCCGCGGCCGGCCCGGCGAACATCCGGGCCGGCCGCGGGTCAGCACTTTCAGAACGTGACGTCGGAGGGCAGTTCGATGTCGGCGACGGCCATGTTCTCCTCGAGATGCGCGACCGAGGACGTGCCGGGGATCAGCAGGATGTTGGGCGCCAGGCTCAAGGTCGCCGCGAGCGCGATCTGCGCGGGCGTATAACCGAGTTCGGCCGCCAGCTTCTTGACCGTCGGGTTGCCGAGCACCGGGTTGTCGGCCGCGAAGGCCGATCCCAGCGGGAAGAACGGCACGAACGCGATACCGCGTTCGGCGCACAGGTCGAGCACGGGTTGTGAGGTGCGCTCGGCGATGTTGTAGGCGTTCTGTACGCACACGATGTCGGTGCGTTGCAGCGCGATCTCCAGATGTTCGCGGACGATGTTGCTCAGCCCGATGCCGCCGATCAGTCCCTCGTCACGCGCGGCGATCATGGTGTCGAGCTGCCGCTCGAACAGGTCACGGTTGACCGGGTCGCCGTCGGGTTGGTCGAACAGCCGCAGGTTCACCGCGGCCAAATGGTCCACTTTCAGTGTGCGCAGGTTGATTTCGATGTCATGGCGCAGCTGATCGGGTTCCTGGGCGGGCAGCCAGTTGCCCTGATCGTCGCGCGCGCCGCCGACCTTGCTCACCAGCGCGAGGTTCTCGGGATAGGGGTGCAGGGCCTCGTGGATCAGTTCGTTGGCGACGTCGGGGCCGTAGATCTGTGCGGTGTCGATGTGGTCCACACCGAGTTCGATCGCCCGCCGCAGCACGGCGATCGCCTGATCGTGATCGCGCGGTGGTCCGAACACTCCCGGGCCGGGCAGTTGCATGGCGCCGAAGCCGACGCGATGGACGTTGAACGATCCGAGGGGGAAGGTCAGCGATGCGGTCATCACAACTCCTTTGGCATCAAACTATATTGTCTCGAACAGTATGGATCCAACGACGGGATGTCAACGGATGTTCCCGACCGAGGTGCCGGATCTGAAAGCCGGATCGCCCCGGATGGTCAGGTGAGGCTGTCGGCGATTTTGGTCAGCAGCCGGGTGAGATTTTTCTGCTCGTCGACGGTCAGGGTCCCGAACATGCCGTGGGCCGCCGCGGCGTAATCGGCCAGCCAGCGTTTGGCCTGGGCGCGGCCCTGTTCGGTGGTGGTCAGTCGGATCGCGCGGCGATCGTCGGGGTCGGCGGCCCGCGCGACAAGGCCCTCTCGCACCAGGGCCTCGACGAGGCTGGAGGCTGTTCCCTGCGTGACGCCCACGGCGCGTGCGAGATCCGCCAGCCGGACCGGTTGCAAGCGCTGCACCTCGGCGAGCAGTTTGGATCGCGGGGTCGAGACGCCGTGTTCGCCGAGTTGCTCGTCGAAGGTTCGCACGACGCATTTGGCCGCGCGACCGAACGCATCGGCGAGCTCCGCTGCGCGTCGCTGGTCGGCGTCCACCGGGCACTCCCTCCGAATAGCCGTCTCAGCGTATCAACGGACAACGCGGCGAAAACGATCTGCTGACCCGCCGAAAAAGCGCCATCGGTCGGCACTGCCCGCGACGCGGGGCGGGAACGGGCGCGGATGTTGCCGTCGTCTTGCCGATCCTGCGGAACCGTGACAATCTTCAGATTGTCAACAAAACTACGACATAGTCGGTTGGTCTCATCGTGGCCCGATCGGTCAATCGGATTCAGTGTCGATGGATGACGAGGAGGGCCCGTGGGCTCCGAACACACCTCACCACCCGCCGTTGGCGATCAGCCCAAAGCAGTCGTCCGCAAGGCCGTGGCTGCATCGGCGATCGGCAACGCCACCGAGTGGTTCGATTACGGCATCTACGCCTATGGCGTCACCTATATCTCGGCCGCGATCTTCCCTGGCGACACGGGGACCGCGACGCTGCTCGCCCTCATGACATTCGCGGTGTCGTTCCTGGTCCGGCCGCTCGGCGGATTCGTGTGGGGCCCGCTCGGTGATCGCCTCGGCCGCAAGCGGGTTCTTGCGATCACGATTTTGATGATGGCAGGCGCGACCCTGTGTGTCGGGCTGGTCCCGTCCTACGCCTCGATCGGACTGTGGGCACCGATCACGCTCGTGGTGCTGAGGATGATCCAGGGCTTCTCGACCGGCGGCGAATACGGCGGCGCGGCCACCTTCATGGCGGAGTACGCACCCACCCGTAAGCGCGGATTCCTCGGCAGCTTCCTGGAATTCGGCACACTCGCGGGCTTCTCGCTGGGCGCCCTGCTCATGCTCGGATGCTCGTTGGTGCTCGGCGAGAACGACATGCAGGCGTGGGGTTGGCGCCTGCCGTTCCTGGTCGCCGCCCCGCTCGGTCTGGTCGGCATCTACCTGCGCACCCGCCTGGAGGACACGCCGGTGTTCCGGGAGTTGGCCGAGAAGGGCGAGACGGAGGAACAGGCCACCGGCGCGTTCCGTGACCTGATGGTCGAATACTGGCGGCCGATCCTGCGGTTGGCCGGCCTGGTGGTCGCGCTCAACGTCGTCAACTACACGCTGCTCAGCTACATGCCGACCTACCTGGAGAAGGAGATCGGCCTGTCGACGGACTCGTCGCTGGTGGTCCCCATCATCGGCATGCTGACCATGATGGTGTTCCTGCCGTTCGCGGGCCGGCTCTCCGATCGCGTCGGACGCAAACCGTTGTGGTGGTTCTCGCTCGCCGGCCTATTCGTCGCGGGCCTGCCGATGTTCATGCTGATGGGCACCGGCATGGTGGGCGCGGTGATCGGCTTCGCCGTGCTGGGTCTGCTCTATGTGCCACAGCTGGCGACGATTTCGGCCACCTTCCCGGCGATGTTCCCCACCCATGTGCGCTACGCCGGGTTCGCGATCGCATACAACGTCTCCACGTCGCTGTTCGGCGGAACCGCGCCGGCGGTCAACGAATGGCTCATCGGCAGAACAGGGGACGGGCTGATTCCCGCCTACTACATGATGGCGGCCTGCGTGGTCGGCGCGATCGCCCTGATCTCGGTTCCCGAGACGAGCCGGTGCCCGATCAACGGCACGGCGGTCCCCGGCACGGCGTCGGCGCCGAGGGCATTGTCCTATCACGCGCGTCCGGCGGCGGCCGGCTGAGAATCGGAAAGATAAACGGTGGCCCTCGGCGAAAGATGCCGAGGGCCACCGTATTCGGAGATTCTCAGGACACGACGGCGGTCACGGCGTCGGCCCAGATACCCGCGGCCTCCTCCACCTGATCGGCGGAGACGACGAGCGCCGGGATGAAGCGCACCACCTGCCCCCACGCCCCGCACGTCAGCAGCAGCAATCCCCGCCTGGCCGCCTCCTGCTGCACCGCGGCGGCGGTCGCGCCGTCGGGTTTGCCGTCGCCGTCGCGGAATTCGTTGCCGATCATCAGCCCGAGCCCGCGGACATCGGTGATCTGTTCGTGCTTGTCGGCCACCGTCTGCAGGGCCTGCTTGAGTTGTGCGCCGCGTTCGGCGGCGTTGGCGACGAGGTTCTCGTCGCGGATCACGTCGAGCGTGGCGAGCGCGGCCGCGCACGCCACCGCGTTCGCCCCGTAGGTGCCGCCCTGCGAACCCGGCCACGCCTTGGCCATCAATGCCGACGACGCGGCGATCCCGGACAGCGGGAAGCCCGACGCCAGGCCCTTGGCCGTCACCAGGATGTCCGGCTTGGCATCGAAATGATCGCCGCCCCAGAACTTTCCGGTACGCCCGAAGCCGGTCTGCACTTCGTCGATCACCAGCAGGATGCCGTGCGCGTCGGCGCGCTCACGCAGTCCGGCCAGAAAGCGCTCGTTCCCGGGCACATAGCCGCCCTCGCCGAGCACCGGTTCGACGAGGAACGCGGCGGTGTCGGCCGGTGCGCTCACCGTCTGCAGCACGTAATCGAGTTGGGAGAGCGCGAAATCGGTGGCCTGTTCGACGGGCCAGCCGAAATGGGTGGGATCGGGGAACGGCGCGATGTGCACGCCGGCCATCAGGGGGCTGTACCCGGACCGGAATTTGGTACCGGAGGTGGTCATCGACGCCGCGGCCACCGTCCGGCCGTGGAAGCCGCCGTGGAAGACGATGATGTTGGGCCGGCCGGTCGCCTGCCTGCTGAGCCGCAGTGCGGCCTCGATGGCCTCGCTGCCGGAGTTGGCGAAGAACATCCGGTCCAGTCCGGCCGGCAACACCTCACCGAGCCGCTCCACCAGCGTGTGCAGCGGCCGGTGCATGACGGTGGTGTACTGCCCGTGGATCAGCGTCGCCACCTGGTGCTGTGCGGCCTCGACGACCCGGGGGTGGCAGTGGCCGGTGCTGGTCACGCCGATGCCCGCGGTGAAGTCGAGGTATCTGCGGTCCTGTTCGTCGTAGAGCAGGACACCCTCGCCGCGTGCGGCGATCACACCTGTTGCCTGTTTGAGGACCTGCGAAAGCTCGGCCACTGTATGCCCCTGCCTCTCGGGTTGGTAGATTGTCGACAATCAGCGTATCGATCGGCACCGGCCGGTGGAAGGGGTCCCATGAGCGAGCAGGAGAACCGCGTGGTGAGCGCCGTCGAGAAGCGGCTCTTCATCGACGGCAAGTGGGTGGACGCGACAAACGGCGCCACCTTCGACGTCGTCGACCCGGCGACCGGCGAGGTGCTGTGCGCCGTCGCCGACGCCGCACCGGCCGACGGACGCGCGGCACTCGACGCGGCCGTGGCCGCGCAGGCCGAATTCGCCGCCACCGCGCCGCGCGAGCGCGCCGACATGCTCACCGGGGCGTTCGAACTGCTGCATGAGCGCATCGACGACCTGGCGCTGCTGATGACGCTGGAGATGGGCAAACCGCTGGCCGAGGCGCGCGGCGAGATCACCTACGCCGCAGAGTTCTTCCGGCACTTCGCCGCCGAGGCCGTCCGTATCGACGGGGGCTATCAGACCGCCCCGGCCGGCGGGGCGCGCTTCTTGATCGCGCGGCAACCGGTCGGACCCTGCCTGCTCATCACGCCGTGGAACTTCCCGATGGCGATGGGCACCCGCAAGCTCGGCCCCGCCATCGCGGCCGGGTGCACGAGCGTCATCAAACCGGCCCATCAGACGCCGCTTTCGATGCTCGCCCTGATGGACATCCTGGCCGAGGTCGGGGTGCCCGCGGGGGCCGTCAACTGCATCACCGCGATGAACGCCGGCGAGGTGGTGGAACCGCTCATCCGGTCCGGTCTGGCGCGCAAGCTGTCGTTCACCGGGTCGACCCGCGTCGGCCGTCTGCTGCTGGAGCAGTGTGCCGAGAAGATCCTGCGGACCTCGCTCGAACTCGGCGGCAACGCACCGTTGATCGTGTTCGAGGACGCCGATCTCGACGAGGCGGTCGAGGGCGCAATGCTCGCCAAGATGCGCAACATGGGGGAGGCGTGCACCGCGGCCAACCGAGTGTTCGTGCACTCGTCGGTGATCGACGAATTCGGCAGGCGCCTCGCCGCCCGCATGGCGCAGATGCCGGTCGGTCGCGGCACCGAGGACGGAGTCCAGGTGGGTCCACTGATCGACGAGGCCGCGCTGCAGAAGGTCACCGATCTGGTCGATGACGCGGTCAAGCGCGGCGCCACCGTGCTCACGGGCGGGACGGCGCCCGCAGGCCCGGGTTTCTTCTACCCGCCGACGGTGCTCACCGGTGTCCCGCGCGACGCCGAGATGGCCAATCAGGAGATCTTCGGGCCGGTCGCCCCGCTGACCCCGTTCGACACCGAGGAAGAGGCCGTGGCCGCCGCCAACGACACCGAATACGGGCTCGTATCTTACGTTTTCACCAACGACCTGCGCCGCGCCCTGCGGGTCGCCGAGGCGCTCGAAACCGGCATGGTCGGGCTCAACCAGGGCATCGTCTCCAACCCCGCCGCGCCGTTCGGTGGCATCAAGCAGTCCGGTCTCGGCCGGGAGGGCGGCGCGGTCGGTATCGACGAGTTCCTGGAGACCAAGTACGTCGGGATCAAGATGTGAGGCGCGCGGGCGTCACCCGTTGGTGACCTGACCGTCCTGGGCGTCGTCCGGCGGGATCAGCCGGTTGAGGGCATCGTCCATGTGCGCGATCAACAGTTTGTCGGTGAGCTCGCAGTCACCGGCCTTGATCGCGGCCGCGATGGCGCGGTGCTCCTCGCTGCGGAAGTCCGAGACGGAGTACGACTCGTCGAGTGCGTGGATGCACATCTTGGTCTCGGTGATGAAGGTCTGATGCATCCGCCCCAGGCGGGGGCTTCCGGACAGTTCGACAAGGCGCACATGGAAATTGATGTCCAACTCGCTGTTGTCGGCCGGGGTCGTCGCCTTGGTCATCTGCTCGACGATCTCCAGCAGCGCATCACCCGCCGCGACGTGATCGCCCTTGAGGATCCTGGCGGCCGCCGCGCGCTCGATGGCCTCACGGGCCAGGTACATGTCCCTGACCTCGTCGGGGGTCATCTCGATGACGAACAGGCCGCGGTGACGGATCGACACCAGCAGACCCTCCTGGGTGAGCCGCTGCATGCCTTCGCGCAGCGGCCCTCGGCTGACCCCGAGTTTCTGTGCCAGCGCGGCCTCGCTGAGCTGCTGGCCGGGCTTGAACTCGCGGGCACCGATCGCCTGACGCAGCTTGTCGGCGATCAGGCTCGGCGTCGACTGCTGGGCCAGCGGCTCGAGGTAGCTCGTCACCGCGGGCCCCCTTCGAACAGCGCACCGAGTCCGGGCAGTACGGGCACCGGTCCCAGCAGCTCCATGCCCTTCCAGATGGTCACCTGGTTGGCGGTCAGCACGGGCTTGCCGACGGCCGCCTCCAGATCGGCGATGATGGCCAGCGTGTGCATCGCGGTATCCGGGACCAGTACGGCGTCGGCGTCGGGGTGGTCGGCGGCCTTGACCATGGCGATCACATCCTCGCGCGCAAGCGTGCCGACCTCGGCGGCCGTGATGATCCCGTGGCTGCCCATCGCCACGACCTCGATACCGCCCGCCCGCAGGAAGCCGACGAAGTGCTGTGCGACATCCTCCGGATAGGACGCGGCCACGGCGACCCGCCGGATGCCGAGATGTTTGGCCGCGTCGACGAACGCGATCGAGGTGGACGACGCCGGGACGCCTGCCGCCGCGGCGACACCGGCCACCTGCTCGGCCGCACCTTCCGGGCCGAACACGAAACTGCCCGATGTGCACGCCCACATCACCGCGTCGGGTCTCTCGGCCGCGAGTTGCGCGGCCCCGTCGGCGAGACGCTCGGCGCGCCCGAGATCGAGCAGGGCGTCGACCCGGTGCGCATCCTCGCCGACCGAGGTGATGACCACGGGCAGTCGGACCGCCCCGCCTACGCGGGCCTCCAGTGCCGGAAAGTCGTCTTCGGCGCTGTGGCCGGGGTAGAGGAGGCCGACTGTCACCATGCTTTCTCCTTGATCACTCGGAGCGATTGGTAGATTGTCGACAATGATAACCTCCGCGCCGTACGACGCTCACCGGTTGGCCCGAGAACTCGCATCCGAGCTACGGGGCACGGTCGGGTCCGATACCCGAAGCCGGGCCCTGTACGCGGCCGACGCATCGAACTACCGGGCCGTGCCGGACCTCGTCGTCGTGCCCGCCGACGCCGACGATCTCGCGACGGCCGTCACGCTGGTCGCGGCCGCCGGTGCCCCGGTGACCATGCGCGGAGGCGGAACCTCCATGGCGGGCAACGCGATCGGCGGGGTGGTGATCGACGCGTCGCGACACGTCAACCGGATCCTCGACATCGACCCCGAAACCCGAACCGCGGTCGTCGAACCCGGTGTGGTGCTCACCGACCTGCTCGCCGCGGCGACACCGCACGGGCTGACGTTCGGGGCCGATCCTTCGTCGGCGAGCCGCGCGACGCTCGGCGGGATGATCGCCAACAACGCGTGCGGTGCGCATTCGGTCGCCTGGGGCACCACCGCCGACAACGTGCGCTCGCTGGAAATCCTGCTCGCCGACGGCACCCGCTGCACGGTCGAATCGGTCGGGGACCGTGCCGAACTCGCGGCCCGACCGGGTCGCGAGGGCGACCTGCACCGGCGGCTGCAGGGTTTCGTCGACCGGCACGAGCTGGTGATCCGCAGGCGTTTCGGCCAGTTCACCCGGCAGATCTCGGGCTATGCGTTGCACCGGCTGCTGCCGGAGCACAACTACGACGTCGCGGGACTGTTGTGCGGCAGCGAGGGCGGTTTCGCCGCAACCCTGCAGGCCACCGTCGCGCTGACCCCGCTACCCGCGGCAAAGGTGTTGTGCGTGCTCGGTTTCGCCGACTCGGTGACCGCCGCCGAGTGTGTCCCGGTGGTGCTGCGCCATGAGCCGCTGACGATGGAATCCATCAACATCGACCTCGTCGAGCGGCTTCCCGCCGAGGTGCGCACGGCCGCAACCGAAGCCGGTCTCCCCGCGGGCCGGGCGTGGTTGCTGGTCGAGATGGGTGGCGCCGACCGGGCGTCGGCGGCCGTGGCGGCCGAGAAGATGCTCGAGGAGTTGCGCGACACCGGTTCACCGGCCACATCGTCCCTGGTCAGCGAACCCGGCGCGCAGCGCGTGTTGTGGCGGTGCCGCACCGACGCGGCAGGCCTGGCGACCCGCCGGGCAGACGGCGCCGAGGCCTGGGGCGGTTGGGAGGACGCCGCCGTGCCGCCGCAACGCCTCGGCGACTATCTGCGCGGTCTCGACGACCTGATGGGCAGGTACGGATTCTCCGGGGCGTCCTACGGGCACTTCGGTGAGGGCTGCATGCACATGCGCATCGACTTCGATCTGCTCAGCGCGGCCGGCCTGGTGACCTACCGCGAATTCGTCGAGCAGGCCACCGATCTGGTGGTGGCACTCGGTGGTTCGGTGTCCGGTGAGCACGGCGACGGGCGGGCGCGCTCGGCGCTGCTCGGCCGGATGTACGGCGCCGACGGTGTGGCGCTGCTGGCCGAGATGAAAGACATCTGGGATCCCCGCCGGGTGATGAACCCCGGCGTCATCGTCGACCCGCCCGCGGTGAACGCAGGCATCCGCCACGACGGACCCGCCAAGGACCGCAAGCTCCTGACCTTGTTCAGCTACGCCGACGACGACCACGACTTCGCGCAGGCGCAGCGCCGCTGCGTGGGAATCGGCAAGTGCCGTCAGCATTCCGGCGGGGTGATGTGCCCGAGCTATCAGGTCACGCGCGAGGAACTGCATTCGACGCGTGGGCGGGCCCGGTTGCTGTGGGAGATGCTTCAGGGTGACGTGGTCGCCGACGGTTGGCGCTCGACCGAGGTGCGCGACGCACTCGACCTGTGCCTGTCGTGCAAAGGCTGCCTGTCCGACTGCCCGGTCAACGTCGACATGGCCACGTACAAGGCCGAATTCACCCATCACCACTACGCGAGGCGGCCGTGGGCCCGCCCGCTGTCGCACTGGTCGATGGGATGGCTGCCGGCCTCGGCGCGCCTTGCGGCGAAGGCGCCACGACTGGTGAACAGGCTCGCGCGGCTGCCGCTGACCAAGCGCATGGGCGGGATCGCGCCGCAGCGCGAGATCCCGGCGTTCGCCGAGCAGACGTTCACCGAGTGGTTCACCGGCCGCGAACGGGTCTCCGCTGGCCAGAAGGGGTCCGTGCTGCTGTGGCCAGACACGTTCACCAATTTCCTGGCCCCCGACGTCGGCCGCGCGGCCGTCGAGGTGCTCGAAGCCGCCGGGTATGACGTGATGCTGCCGGAGAAATCCGTGTGCTGCGGGCTGACCTGGATCTCCACCGGCCAGCTGACCACCGCCATGAAGGTGCTCGAGCGCACCCTGGCGGCGATCGCACCGCAGTTGCGTGCCGGTACACCGATCGTCGGGTTGGAGCCCAGTTGCGTTGCGGCGCTGCGCCACGACGCGCCCGCGCTGTTGCCGGACAACCCGCTCGCGAAGGCGGCGGCCGGCGCCATCCACACCTTCGCCGCGTTCCTGTCGGATTGGCAACCTCCGCATGTGGGTGGGCAGGCACTGGTGCAGACCCACTGCCACCAGCACGCGGTGCTCGGGTTCGACGCGGACCGCGCGCTGATGGCCGCCGCCGGAATCGAAGCGACCGTTCCCGACTCGGGATGCTGTGGTCTGGCCGGCAATTTCGGTTTCGAACGCGGACACTACGAGGTGTCCAAGGCCGCCGGTGAGCGCGTGCTGCTGCCTGCGGTCCGCGAGGCGGCACCCACGACGGCGATCGTCGCCGACGGTTTCAGTTGTCGCACGCAGATCGCCCAGGGCACCCCACGGCAGCCGGTGCATCTCGCGCAGCTGCTCGCCGCCGCGCTGCGCCGCGGCTAACCCAGCAGCCGCAGCGCGGTCAGCACATAGGCTCGCGCCGCCACGACAAGCTGCTCGACGGCCACGGATTCGTCGGCGCGGTGCGCCTGCTCGGTGACCGAGCCGGGGCCCAGCACCACGACCGGGACACCGAGATCGCGGGCGACGAACCCGCCGTCGCACGCCGCGGTCCACCCCGCGACGGGCAGGCCGGGTCCGCCGGCGTCGGCCAGCGCGGACTCGGCGACGCGCACCAGTTCCGCGTCGGCGGGCGTCTGGAAGGGCGGCATCTCCATGGGCATCGAGACGTCGACGGCCAGCCCGCGTTCGGCCAGCCCGGCCAGCCGGGCGCGCAGGTCGTCGACCACGTCCACACCCGACTCGCCAGGCAGGAGCCTGCGGTCGGCGAGCACCACGCAGTCGTCCGGGACGATGGCGCCCGCGGTTCCGCCGTGCACCTGTCCGACGCTCCACGTGGCGGGCCCCAGCAGCGGATGCGGCCGCGCCGCCAGTTCGCTGTGCAGCCGCTCGATCTCCGCGATCGCCGCGGCCGCACCGTAGACCGCGTTCGCCCCGTCGTCGGGATTTCCTGCGTGACAAGACTTTCCGTGGACCGCGACCCGTACGTAGGAGGCGCCGCGGGCGCCGATGATCGTCTGCAGATCCGTGGGCTCCGCGGTGACGCAACCCAGATAGCGCCGGTCGGCGGCATCGGCACGGGCGTTGACGTACGCGCGGATCCCCTTGCCGTTCTCCTCCTCGTCGACGAGCGCCGCCAACTCGACCGGGCCACCGAGCCCGGCGCCGCGTAGCGCGGCCATGGCCGAAAGTGCCGCGGCGAGTCCACCTTTCATGTCGGCTGCGCCGCGCCCGTAGATGCGCCCGTCGACCATCTCGGCACCGAACGGATCCTTCGTCCAGCCCGCACCGACCGGGACGACATCGGTGTGGCCGAGCAACAGCAGACCCGGTCCGGTGCCGCCGTCGAGCGTGACGCGGACGTTGTTGCGGCCCGGTTCGACTTCGGTTTCGTCCACCTGCAGATCCAGCGCCGCGGCGGCCGCGCACAGGGTCCGTACGGTCGCCGCCTCCTCGCCCGGTGGGTTCTGGCCCGCTGCGCGCACCAGTGCGACGGTCAGGTCGACGATCAGCGTCTCGTCGAGGCGGGCCAGCACGGCCTGCTCGTGTGCCGATATGCCCACCGGTTCAGGGCCTGCTCTTGTCGACCGCGCGGCGCAGCCGCGCGACGCCCTCACGGATCCGGTCCGGTGGGGTCGACGCGAAGCACAGCCGCAGCGCGTTGGTGAACCGCCCGGACGGCGAGAACGCCGCGCCGGGAATGAAGGCCACGCCCTCGGCGAGCGCGATGTCGAACAGCCGCGTCGCGTCGACTCCCTCATCGAGGGTGACCCACAGGAAGAAGCCGCCGTCGGGGTCGGTCCACCGCGCGGTGCCGCCGAAATGCTCCCGCAGCGCGGCGTGCATGGCCTCTTTGCGCCGCTTGTACTCGGCCCGCTGGGTCACCAGATGCTCCGCGAGGTGTCCACCGGTGAGGAAGCCGGTGAGCAGCCGCTGGGCCGGCAGGTTGGTGCAGGTGTCCATCGCCTGCTTGGCGTTGATCAGCAGCGGCTGCAGTTCGGCAACGGTGTCGACCCAGCCGACGCGCAGTCCCGGCGCGACGATCTTGGAGAACGTGCGCACCGAGAACACCAGCGGGTCACCGCCGCCCAGTTCGCGCAGGGTGGGCAACGGATCCCCGGCGAATCGCAGCAGACCGTAGGGGTCGTCGTCGATGACCATCGACCCCCAGTTTCGCGCCAACTCCAGCAGCCGCAGTCTGCGGTCCAGCGACAGTGTCACCCCGGATGGGTTCTGGAACGTCGGAATCGTATAGATGGCCTTGGGTTTTCGGCCCGCCGCGGCGACCAGGTGCTCCAGTGCGTCGACGTCCATGCCGTTGTCGTCGACGGGGATCTCCAGCAGGGTGGCCCCGTAGGACAGCGCGGTCGCGCTGCCGTTGGTGTAGGTCGGTGATTCGACGGTGACCAGATCACCGGGGTCGACGAAGATCTTGCAGAACAGATCCAGTCCCTGCATGCCGCCTGCCGTGATGGTCAACCGGTCCGGTGTCGTCTCGTCGCTGGTGCCGCGCAGCGCGTCGAGCAGCGCCGCGTGCAGCGGTGGATCACCCTCGGTGGCGGCGTAGTCGTAGGAGTCGGGCCGGTTGAGTTGGTCCGCCGCGATACCGGCGAGGATCCGCGACGGTATGGCCTCGGCGGCGGGACTGCCCATCGCGAACCGGACGATGTCGTGTGTCTGTTTGTGCAACAACGACGTGCTGGAGTCGATCACCGAGCCCACCAACCCGGCGGCGCGGGTGGCGTAGGGCAGTGTGGACGACCTCATGGGTCACCTCCTGATGGTGAGCTCGTGTGGCAGGTTGGTGAAACGTTCGAACCCGTCGGGAGTGAGCGCGATCGGCTCGGACAGTTCGTATCCCCAGCCGTCCATCCACATTCCGAGGATGACGTGGAACGCCATGCCTGCGGCGAGCTCGGTGGTGTCCTCACGCCGCAGACTCACCGTGCGCTCGCCCCAGTCGGGCGGGAACCCGATACCGATCGAGTAGCCCAGCCGCGAATCCTTGCGCAGCCCGTGCGGCCGGATCACCTCGTCGAACGCGCGGTGCACGCAGGCCCCGGTGGCGCCGGGCCGGATCTCGGCCAGCGTCGCCTGCATGGCCTCGGCGGTGATCTTCGCGATCTCGGCGAGCCGCTGTGGTGGCTCACCGAGCATCACGGTTCTCGCCAGCGGTGCGTGGTAGCGGCCGTAGACGCCGGCCAACTCGATCGTGGTGGCCTCCCCGTCGCGGAACGGGCGGTCGGTCCACGTGCAGTGCGGTGTGCCGGAGCCGTCACCGGTCGGCAGCATCGGCACGATCGCCGGGAAGTCCCCGCCGTGCCCGGCCGTGCCGGTCGTCTGCGCGGTGAGGATGTCGGCGACAAGGTCACATTGCCTGCGGCCCACCTCGATCCGCTCGCACGCGGTGCGCATGGCGTGCTCGGCGATCGCGCCCGCGATCCGCAACTGGCCGATCTCGTAGGGCGACTTGATCAACCGCACCCAGTTGACCAGCTCACCGGCGTCGACCAGGCGGTTCGCCGGAAGGCCGTCGGCCAGCGCGAAGTACGCCCGCGGGGAGAAGTAGTTGGCGTCGCCCTCGACTCCCACCGGCTCGCCCGCGGGTATCAGGGCGCGGGCCGCGGTGGCGATCCAGGTGAACGGATGGGTGTCCGGCCGGTGCACCAGATCCTCGGGGTAGCCGTGGATCCGCTCGGCCGCGACGTTGCACAACGCGACCGCACCCACCGCGTCCATCGCGCGCAGGAACAGGTGCGGGTCGCCGCAGGCGGGGACGACGAGGCACTGCGGGGTATAGAAGGACCACGCGTCGTAACCGGTCAGGTAGAAGATGTTCGCCGGGTCGCACACCACCAGCGCGGCCAGGGACTGTCCCTGCATGCGCTGCTGCACGCGCCGAAGTCGTCCCGAGTACTCCGCCGGGTCGGCCGTCATGACGCCAGCAGGCGCTGTCCGGGGCCGACGGCCTTGTGCCCGGCGGATCGCAGGGCCCGACCACATCGTCACCTGGTTGGCGCTGAGCACGGGCTTGCCGAGTTCGGCTTCCAGCTTGGCGATCACGTCGTAGGTGGGCAGGTTGGTGCAGCTGATGAAGATGGCCTCGGCGTCGGGACGATCGATGCCGCGGACCAGTTCGGCGGTGACCTCGTAGGGCACCGTCCAGATCTGTGACGTCAGGTCCAGCCCGGCCGCCGCGGTGACACCGATTCCTGCCTCGCCGAGGAAGGAGACCAGCCCGGTCGTGAGGTCGGCGGTGTATGGCGTGACGGCGGCGATCACCGAGACGCCGAGGTGGTGCAACGCCGTCAGCAGCGCGCCGCTGGTGGTCAGCGCCGCAGGGGCGCCGGCCTGCGTCATCGCGGCCACGATCTCGGTCTCCCCGGTCACCCCGGCGACGAAGCTGCCGGACGTGCAGGCGTATGCGGTGACCACAGGTGCGACAGCATGCAGGCTGGCCGATGCCTGCGCGAGCAGGTTGGGGTTGGAGACGTAGATCGCCATCTCCATCGTGGCGGCCAGGGGGACATGCGGGGTGCGGGTCAGATGCAGGCTGATGTCGTCTGGCACCCAGCGCCAAAGTTCCCGGTCAAGCGCGAAGTCGTAGGGCACGACCACGCCGATACCGGTTTGTTCCAAGGGCGGGCACTCGTTCATGGCATCAGTGTGGGGCCGGGGTCGATCCGCCGCAACTTATTGTTGACAATCGGACAAGTTGGTTCCTACCCTCGACCGCGTGCCGACACCCAATCAGTCCGGTGCGGCCGGTGGCCGTGCGGTCCGCGATCGACGTCCGGCCGTCGCTGTGCTCTGCGCGCAGGAATCTGACCGTCCGCCCGGGCTCGAGGCACTCGACGTGGAATTCCGGTACTGCACCTCCGACACCCTGGCCGAGGCCGTCCGGGGCGCACGCGCAATGCTGTTGTGGGACTTCTTCTCCAAAGCGGTACGTGAGGTCTGGTCGGAGGCGGAGACGGTGGAGTGGATCCACGTCACCGCCGCGGGGGTCGACACGCTGCTCTTCGATGAGCTGCGCGATTCCGACGTCGTGGTCACCAATGCGCACGGGGTGTTCGACCGGCCCATCGCCGAGTATGTCCTCGGCGCGGTGATCGCGCACGCCAAGGACTCACGACGCAGCCTCGACCTGCAACGACAGCATCGGTGGCAGCACCGCGAGACCCGGCGGGTCACCGGCTCCCGCGCGCTCGTCGTCGGCACCGGAGGGATCGGCCGCGAGACCGCGCGCCTGCTGCGCGCGGCCGGTCTCCAGGTCAGGGGCGCGGGTCGAACACCGCGCGACGACGACCCGGATTTCGGCAAAGTCGTTGCCAGCAGTAACCTTTCGGCCGAGGTCGGCTGGTGCGATCACCTGATCCTGGCGGTACCGCTGACCGACCAGACCCGCGGACTGGTGGACGGCACCGTGCTGGGCGCGATGAAACCCGACGCGCACCTGATCAACGTCGCCCGCGGCTCCGTCGTCGACGAGGCCGCGCTGCTGGCCGCGTTGACCGACCACCGCATCGGAGGTGCCACGCTCGACGCGTTCGACACCGAACCGCTGCCCGCCGACCATCCGCTGTGGGACGCGCCGAACGTGACGATCACCGCGCACATGTCCGGCGACGTGGTCGGCTGGCGGGACACCCTCGCCGAGCAGTACGCCGAGAACGTGCGGCGCTGGCTGACCGGCGAACCACTGCTCAACGTCGTGGACAAGAGGCTCGGCTACATCAGCGGAGCGGGAAGGTTGGTCCGATGATCCCGATGGCCGTCGATCTGGCCGGGGCATACCGCCGCAAGGAGATCTCACCGGTCGAGGCCACCCGGGCCGCGCTCGATGCGATCGACAGGTTCGACGAGAAGGTGAACGCCTTCCTGCTGGTGGATCACGAGGGTGCGCTGGCCGCCGCGAAAGAGTCCGAGGCGCGGTGGTTCTCGGGCGAACAACGGGGCCCGGCCGATGGCATTCCGACATCGATCAAGGATGCGTTGTGGACCAGGGGCTGGCCGACGTTGCGCGGCAGCACGCTCATCGACGAGGCGGGCCCGTGGGAGGAGGACGCACCCAGCGTGGCGCGACTGCGTGAGGCGGGCGCGGTGATCCTCGGCAAGACGACCACACCGGAGTACTCGTGGAAGGGCGTCACCGACTCCTACCGTTACGGCGCGACGGTCAATCCCTGGGACACCGGCAAGACCGCGGGCGGGTCCAGCGGGGGCAGCGCGGCGGCCGTCGCGCTCGGCATGGGGCCGTGGTCGGTCGGCACCGACGGCGGGGGATCGGTACGAATTCCTGGCGGCTTCACCGGAACCGTCGCGCTCAAACCCACCTACGGTCTGGTCCCGCTGTACCCGATGAGCGCGTTCGGCAGCTTGGCCCACGTCGGACCGATGACGCGGTCGGTGCGTGACTGCGCCGCGCTGCTCGACGTGATCAGCCGCTTCGACGGCCGCGACGGCACCGCGATGCCGACACCGACCTCGTCGTTCCTCGACGGTCTCGACGGCGGCGTCGCGGGTCTGCGCATCGCCTATTCGCCCGATCTCGGGTATGTGCGCAACGATCCCGAGGTCGACGCGGCGGTACGGGCCGCCGTCGAGGTGATCGCCGGTGCCGGAGCCGAAGTCGAGGAGGTGGACCCGGGTTTCACCGATCCGGTGGAGGCGTTCCACGTGCTGTGGTTCGCCGGGGAGGCGCACGTCCTGCGCGGCTACGGCGATGCCGTCGACGACCGGGTCGATCCGGGACTGCGCCGCACCGCGGCCATCGGCGCGCAGTTCTCGGCCGCCGACTACCTGGATGCCACCGCGGTCCGGATGGACCTCGGGGCGCGGATGGGCCGGTTCCATCAAACCTACGATCTGCTGCTCACGCCCACGCTGCCGCTGGCGGCGTTCCCGGCCGGCCAGGACGTGCCCGACGGCTGGCATTCACCCGACTGGACCAGTTGGACGCCGTACACCTATCCGTTCAATCTCACCCAGCAGCCGGCACTGACCGTGCCGTGCGGGTTCACCTCGGCCGGGCTGCCGATCGGCCTGCAAATCGTCGGCCCCCGGCACGCCGATGCGCTCGTGCTGCGCGCCGGCCAGGCGTACCAGTCCGCCACCGACTGGCATCTGAAGACTCCGACAATTCTCACAGGGGAGGAACATTGAGCAGGTTCATCACGGTGTCGTTGGACAAGCGTGGCGTCAGTTGTGTCGCGCGGCTACTCGACGAGGTGGCGCCGCGAACCTGCGCGGCGGTCTGGGATGCGCTGCCGCTGTCGGCGCAGGTGTTCCACGGCAAGTATGCGCGCAACGAGATCTACACGCTGCTACCGGTTTTCGCACCCGCCGATCCAGGCAAGGAGAACACCACGATCACGCCCATCCCGGGTGATCTGTGCTGGTTCTCGTTCGACTCCGACGATCTCGGAAACCCGGCGTACGGCTACGAGAACACCACGGGCACCGGCACCACCGGTGGGATCGTCGATCTCGCCCTGTTCTACGGACGCAACAACCTGCTGATCAACGGTGATCAGGGTTGGGTGCCCGGCAACGTCTTCGGCACGATCGTCGAGGGTCTCGACGAGATGGCCGAGGCCTGCCAGGACCTGTGGATGGGCGGCGTGCGCGGGGAGACCTTGAGCTTCAGCCGACGGGACTGACCGACACGTAGCGTGTGGGGATGCCCTCTACCCGCCCCGCTCTCCGCTCCCACCCGATCACCATCGAGCTGTTCCGCGGACTCGCCGAGCTCGAGGACACCGGCCGGGGCCTGCTGGCGCACCGCCTGCCGCGTGCCGCACGGGCACGATGCGACGACCCACAGCTGTTGGGTGCCGAGGCGCAACCCTCGGGCGTGCGGATCGCGGTGCAGACGGCCGCGACCGTGATCGAACTTGATCTGCTTCGCACCCGGGTCGTGCTCAACGGTGTGCCGCCCCGCGCCGACGGCGCCGTCGACCTGCTGGTCGACGGCAGCCGAGTTGCCCGCGCCACGGTTTGCGGCGGCGATCTCGTGACCGTCGACCCGTCGACCGGTGTGAGTGAGACGACGCCGGGTGAGGTGGCGACGTTACGCTTCGACGGGCTCGCGCACGGGGACAAGCGGGTCGAGATCTGGCTTCCGCATTACGAGCGAACAGAACTGGTGGACCTGCGGACCGATGCGCCGATCGCGCCCGTGCAGGACGGCAGGCCCATCTGGGTGCACCACGGCAGTTCGATCAGCCAGGGCTCCAACGCGGAGACGCCCAGCACCACGTGGCCCGCGTTGGCCGCCTCCGCCGCCGATCTCGACCTGGTGAACCTCGGCTTCTCCGGCAGCGCGATGCTGGATCCGTTCGTGGCCAGAGCGATTCGCGACCACCCGGCCGCCCTGATCAGCGTGAAGATCGGCATCAACCTGGTGAACTCGGATCTGATGCGCCTGCGCGCGTTCGGCCCCGCCGTGCACGGGTTCCTCGACATCATCCGCGACGGGCATCCGACGACACCACTCGTCGTCGTCGGGCCACTGTACTGTCCGATCCACGAATCCACCCCCGGGCCGGGAAGTTTCGATGTCGACGCCCTGGCGGAAGGCACGGTGCGGTTCGTCGCACTCGGTGACCCCGCCGACGCCCTGGTACCGAACCCTGGGTTGCGTCGGCTCACCCTCGAGGGCATCCGCGAGCACCTCGCCGAGATCGTGACCGCACGTCGGGCCGACGATCCCCACCTGTCCTACATCGACGGTCTCGACCTGTACGGACCAGATGACGAAGCGACGCATCCACTGCCCGACAATCTGCACCCGGATGCCGCCACGCACCGACTGATCGCGCAGCGCTTCCTCGCGCATGCCCGGATCGGCCTCGAAGGGGCGGCGCGTTAACGTGCCCGCGCCTTCACCCGCAGCTCGAAGTACTTCAGGGCCACGGTCGGGATCAACGCGATCACGGTGATCAGCAGTACCTCGCCGAGGATGTTGGCCATCCTGACCTGGGTCACGTTGCGAAGCAGTTCGAAACCGAGACCGGCCGTGCCGGAGAACATCTCGGCCAGGATGAGGCCGACGAACGTCAAGCCGAAACTCACGCGCATCGCAGTGAGCAGTGTCGGCACCAACTGCGGTACGACGATCTTGCGCACCAGCGCGGGATAACTCATCTGCAGGCTGGCCGCCAGTTTCAGATGCAGCCGGTTCACCCCGGCGCTGCCTTCGAGCATGATCAGGAACATCGGCAGCAGCCCCTGGAAGAACGCGAACGACACCTGGCTGAGCGCGCCGAGTCCCAGGAACAGCAGGAAGATCGGGTACAGCACGATCTTCGGCACGCTGTTCAGCGAGAAGATGAGCGGCGAGAGCGTCCTGCTCCAGAATCCGTTCAACCCGATCAGAACGCCCAGAGCACCGCCGACGACCACCACGAACGAATACGCGATGGTGAGGTTGAGGACCGTCGAGCCGACGCTGGCCCGAAACCCGCTGTCGGTGAGCTCTTTTCCGAGGGTGAAGATCGATTCCGCCGGTGTGGGAAACACCGCGCTGTCGATGACGTCGGCGCCCGCCCACCACGCCGCGACCAGTACCACCAGAAGCGCGGCGGGCGCAACGACGCGGGTATGGGCTCGATCCGACGACGGTTGCGTCGGCGACACGGACATGGTTGCCTCGCTCATCGACGCCTCCAATCGAGTCGATTCAGCGCGGCCGAGATCCCGAGATTGGCGACGAGCGCCAGAACTCCGACGATCAGGATCGCGCCGTACATCTCTGCGACCGCGAAGCTGTCGTATGCGTTCGCGATGAAGTTGCCCAGCCCGTCGGACGCCAGAATGAACTCCATGGCGAGAGTCGCGATCACCGAGTACGCCATACACAGCTTCACGCCGGCGGCGATATCGGGCATGGCCGACGGCAGCAAAATGAGCCGGAAGGACTGCCACCGGGTGAGTTTCAGTGATCGCTCCAGCTTGCCGACCACCTCTGGCACCGAGTCGAAGCCGGCCAGGGCGTTCAAGATGACGACGACGATGCTGAACGTCGAGGCGAGCACGACGATGGGCCACACGCCGACCCCGAACAGGACGACGAGAATCGGGTAGACCGCGAACGTCGGCACCGCGTAGAAGACGCTGAGGTATGGCTCGAGCGCCGAGCGGACGGTGGCACTGCGCCACATCAGGTAGGCGATCGCCACACCGAGAACCGAGGCCACGACGAAGCTGATCACCACGATGCCGGTACTGCGCAGCAGATCGTTCACCAGGAACTCGGAGTCGGCCAGCAGTTCACCGGCCTGTATCGCCATCTCGGAGACGGGAACCAGCGACAGGCGTGGAACCGCGCCGGACTGCGCCAGTACCTCGACCCCTCCGAAGAAGGCGAGGATCAATATCAGCCGCCACACGCCGGCGGGCATCGCGAGCACCCGTGACGCCGGGGGCCGGACGTAGCGGGGGACCGCCGAATGCGCCGGGCGAGGGGAACGGGCCGGCGTGGCCGGTGCCGCGGTCATGGTCGTCACGGTGTCCGCCGACGTCATCGCACGGTCGCTTCCATGGCTTTGCCTGCCTCGTCCTTGAGCTGCGCCCAGATCCGTTCGGTGAGCGCCGCCATCTTCGGTGCGGCCAGCGTGTGCTCGTCGCGGGGACGCGGTAGGTCGACGTGGATCTCGTCGAGGATCGTGCCCGGGCGCGCACTCATCACCAGAACGCGGTCGGACAACAGCACCGCCTCCTGAATGCTGTGGGTGATGAACAGGACCCCGCAGGACAATTCCTCGACCACCCGCATCAGTTCGAACGACATCAGCAACCGCGTCTGCTCATCGAGTGCGCCGAACGGCTCGTCGGCCAAGATCAGGTCGGGATCCATCGACAGGCACCGCGCGATGGCGACCCGCTGGCGCATCCCGCCGGACAACTGCGACGGATAGTGGTCCTCGAAGCCGCCGAGCCCGACCGTGCGGATCAGTTCGTCCGCCCGTCTGCGGCGTTCCGCCTTCGGCACGGCGCGCACCTCGAGCGCGAAGGCGACATTGTCGCGAACCGTTCGCCAGGGCAGCGTCGCCGATTCCTGGAACGCGATCGCCGTGCGGTCACGTGGCCCGCGCAGCGGCTCGCCCGCCACCGCGATGTCGCCTTCGGCCGGAACTTGCAGGCCGGCAACCAACTCCAGCAGCGTCGACTTGCCGCACCCGCTCGGGCCGACGATCGACACGAACTCACCGGGTCGAATTGTGAGGTCGATCGGGCCGAGCGCGTGGAGTCCGCCGAACCGCTGTACGCAGCCGGAGACGTCGACGATCTGCCGTGCGACGCGCTGGTCGGTCATGGTTTTCTCCGCGGTTGGTTGCATCGTCGGACTCCTTCGGCTCAGACGGTCAGCAGTTCTCGGCGGCCTTGGTCGACGCGCCGTCGGGCAGGTACTGCGGGTCGAAGAGCTCACACAGGTCAACCGCTGACGCGTCCTTGCCGACAAGCTCGAAACCCTTGAGCGCGTTGGCAATCGCCTCGGAGTTGAAGCCGACGCCCCAGTAGTCGGATTCGATGTAGCTCGCGACGATCTGCTCGGCGACGGCGTTGTCCTCCTTGGTGTGTTTCGCCCAGATCGCCGCGGCTTGCGCGGGATTGTCGATGGTCCACTGCACCGCTTCGTCGTACCCTTCGGTGATCGCCTTGATCACGCCGGGATGCTCTTCGGCGTACTCGGGCGTGGTCGTCATCACCGTCTGCTGGAACCTCGGGATCACTTCCTTGGCCGAGACCACGAGCTTGTAGGCCTGCGCGTTCTTGAGTGCCTCCGCGATCGGTACGACAGCCGCGTCCACATCGCCGCCCTCCAGCAGTGCCAGGCCCTCTCCGAGCCCGCCGGCCGCCTTACGCTGCACGGCGTCGGCGTCGATGCCTTCGGCGTCCGGCAACAGGTAGGTCAGCTGCTGCGTCACCGACCCTTCTCTGGTGAACGACCACACCTTGACGTCCTTGACCGAGTTGACCGCCCGGTTCTGTGCGAGCGTGTAGAAGTCGTTGCCGGCCAACGACTGTACGGCTCCGCCGACGACGACGAGGTCGGCGCCGCTGGCCTTCGCGTCGACCACGGCCGGGAAGCTGGTGTCGGCGATCGGGAGGTCACCGGAGAGCTGGTTCTGGATCGTCGACGCGCCGCCCTTGCCGGGCACGATCTTGCCGACCTCGACGCCGCGTTTCTTGAAGAAGCCCTGATCGATCGCGACCAGCCACGGCACGGAGAACGGCTCGGTGTCGTGCGTGACCGTGATGTCGATCTTGACCGGATCGTCGGGATTCGCGTCGCGGGACGCGCCCCCGGAGCACCCGGCGAGCAGACCGATCGTGACGACCGAACATCCCAGGGCCGTGGACAGGGTTCGCATGGTTGACATCTGATGCTCCTAATCGGTGGTTCCCGGCCGCAGGTAGCCGTCCTCTTCGAGTCGCTGCAGCAGGCCGCCGCGCTGCAGGATCTCGATCAGAAACTGCGGATAGGGCTTCGATGTGAGGACGGCTCCGGTCGAGCGATTCCGGACGGTTGCGTTGACGACGTCGACGCTCAACTCGTCACCTTCGGTCACGGCGGACGAGATCCCAGGCACGGCGAGGATCGGCAGGCCGTAGTTGATGCAGTTGCGCAGGAACAGCGAGTTGAAACTCTCGGCCAGCAGGCAGGCCACACCGAGCTCGCGGAACAGCAGGGCGACCGGCCGGCTCGATCCGAGACCGAAATTCGTGCCACCGACGACGATGTCGCCGGGCCGCACCATCTCGGGCCAGCCGGTGCGCGAGGCGTTGAACATCTCGTGCGCAGCCTGCGCGATCGGCAGCCGCATGGCATATCCGGGGAACATGTCATCGGTTGTCACCTGGTGACCGAAAACCCAGGACCGGCCCGTGAGCACGAGATCATCTGTCGTGGTCGACATCAGGCACCTCCGGCGGCGGTGATGCAGCCCGCGATCGCCGATGTCGCGACCGTCGCGGGTGAGGCCATGTAGATCTCGGCATCCGGGCTTCCCATGCGGCCCTTGAAGTTCCGCGTGCTCGCGGTGACGCACACCTCGCCGGGCCCGAGCACACCCATGTGGTAGCCGAAGCAGGCACCGCATGTCGGGTTGGTGACGACGCCGCCCGCGGCGACGATCGAGGTGACGTAGCCCGCCGCCACCGCGTCGAGGTAGACCTGTTGAGAGGCCGGCGTGACGATCAGCCGTACACCACTTTTCACCTTCTGCCCGTCGAGAATGGTGGCTGCGACGCGCAGATCGTCGAGTTGACCGTTGGCGCAGGAACCGATGAAGGCCTGATGGATCGGCTTTTCCTCCAGTTCGGTCACGGGTACCGCATTGTTGATGACGGTGCCCGGCCGCGAGACCATCGGTTCCAGAGCGGACAGATCGACCGTCCTCCGCACCGCGTACTGCGCATCGTCGTCGCCGTTACACGGGTGTGCCTCTTCACCTTTGGCGCCCAGCGCGGCCAGGCACACCTCGTCGGCCCCGAACACGGAGAAGTCGGCGCCGACCTCGGCACCCTGCGCGGCGATGGTGCGGCGATCCGACATCGGCACACTGGCCAGGCCCGGCCCGCCGTACTCGATGGCGTGGTCGGTCGCGTCGCCGTACTCGCCCGCGATGTGCAGGAAGATGTCTTTGCCGTTGATGTGGTCCGGCTTCTGCCCGACCAGGTCGTAGCGGATGGTCGGCGGAACCAGATGCCACGTCTTGCCGGTGCACACGATCTGCAGCACCTCTGCCGGGCCCAGGCCGCGCGCCGCGACGTTCAGCGCGCCCGCGGCGCACGTGTGGGAGTCCGTGCACGCAAGGTTTTGTCCGGGTACCGCGAGGGCCTGCTCGGCGATCACCTGGTGCACGATGCCGTGCCTGCCGATGTCGTAGAACTTGTCCACGCCGTGCGAGCGGGCGAAATCGCGTGCCCGCTCACCGCCCGCGGCGTCCCGGATCGAAGGCGCCGGAACCGCGTGGTCCATGACGACGGCAATCCTGTTCGGGTCGTTGACCTTTCGGACGTGGTGCAGCCGGTCGTGCTGGAACTGCAGGTCGATCAGCACGGTCATGTCGACGTCGACCACCACGGTGTCGCCGGTTTTCGGTGCTGGGTTGTCCGACGCCCGCCCCAGCAGTTGTTCGATGATGGTGGATCCCATGTCAGACCCTCACCGCGGCGAAGCGCCTACCGACCTCGTCCCAGTAGTCCAGGCCGACGGCGCGGAACAGCTCGCTGGGTGACCACTGGCTTCCCGTGTCGGTGTCTCCGCTGCGCAGAGTCGCCAGGGCGTTGTCGACCGCATCCGCGGCCGCGCCGAATGCCAGGCCGGGAGCGATCACTATCGAATAGCCCGCATCCTGCAGCAGGTCCAATGACACCGGTGGTGTCTTACCCCGCGGTACCAGGTTGAACAGCGTCGGCTTCGAGATGAGCCTCGGGATCTGCGCGATCTGCTCGGCGGTCTGCGGCGCTTCGATGAAGATGATGTCGGCCCCCGCTTCGGCGTAGCTCTTCGCGCGCGCGACAGCGTCGTCGAATCCGTGGGACGCCAGCGCGTCGGTACGTGCGATCACCAGCATCCGATCGTCGGTGCGCGCCTCGACGACCGCCTCGATCTTGCGCCGAAAGTCTTCCGGCGCAACGACTTCCTTGGAATCCAGATGCCCGCACTTCTTGGGGAACATCTGGTCCTCCAGCTGGATCGCCGCGACACCGGCCCGTTCGTACAGCTGGACCGTCCGCACCGCGTTGATGATGTCGCCGAACCCGGTGTCGGCGTCGGCGATCAGTGGAACGTCACCGAGCACGCCGGTGAGCAGGGCGACCCGCGCAGCCATCTCGCTCTGGCTGGTCAGGCCGAGGTCGGGCAGCCCGAGCGAGGCGGCGACCGCGGCGCCGGACATATAGGCGGCGTTGAACTCTCGACGTTTCACCAGTGCCGCGGTCAGACCGTCGTACACCCCTGGTGCCACGGTGAGCGCGCCGGTCGCGATCTGCTCGTTGAGCTTGCGCCGAGCTTCCATTCGTCGTCTCCTGATCTCTCGTGTGTCGCTACGTGTCGTCGGTTTCGCGCACCGGCGGATACTTGCCCTGGTAGCCGATGGCCAGGGAAAGCTCGCGGGCCGCATCGAGCACCATCAGCCCGAGTTCTTCGGCGCGGTCTTCACCCATCCGGAAGGCCGGTCCACCGATCGTCATCGACCCGATCAATCCGCCGGCGTCGAGCACCGGCGCGGCGACCGAGTTCAGCCCGTCTTCGCGCTCGCTCTGCGCGTATGCCCAGCCGCGTTCGCGGATCAGCTCCAACTCTTTTTCGAGTTTCGCCCGGCTCGTTATGGTCCCGCTGGCAAGCTTCGTCAGGCGCTTGAGCTTGGGCAGTTGATCGCTGAAGGCGAGCAGCACCTTGCCGCCGGATCCTGCGTACAGCGGGAGCGTCTGCCCGATCTCGGTGTGGAAGACGATCGACCGCCTCGACGAGCAGTTGTTGATCACGTACCGGCAGTCGTTGTCCAGCAGCGCGAGACCGGTCGATTCGCCGGAGCGGTCCCGCAGCTCGGCGAGGATCGGCGTCGAGGCTTCCACCAGGTCGGAACCCGCTTTGGCAACCTCAGCCCAGCCGACGAAGCGCAGGGACAGCTTGTAGCCACGCAGATCCTGACTCAGTACGCCGCGGTCGACCAGGGACCGCAGCAGGCGGTTCGTCGTGGTGGGCGGAAGGCCGGTGCGCGCGCGGATCTCGGCGGCGGTTGCCACCGGTTCGTGAACCGAGAAGCAGCTCAGCACACTGACGAACCGGTCCAGCATTTGACCCGACGTCTCTTGTTCGGCCAAAACCCACCTCCACTGAGTGGTTTGTGAAACCGCTCACTGGGGTCCTAGTCAACGTCGGGGAAAATGATCTGTCAAGAGTCGATGCCAGACCGTCGATAGATTCTCTTGATCGTGCCGCGGCGGCGGCGCTGCGCGGAATGGGACTCCGAAAACCGCTGAGGCGCAAAGAAATAGGGTGGTCGCGACACATCGCAAGGACGTGCCCTGCGCAGCGTTGATCGATTTCAGCGAACCGTTTTCGTCGCCGGTGTTCAGCCGGCTATGCCCAGCGTGCCCGGCCGTTCCGCACCGGTGTGGTGCAGGGGCGTCGCAAACTATCAGGACTTCAGATAGGCGACGACATCGTTTCGGTACTCGGCGAAACCTTTGTAGGTGGCGATGTCCTCGGGCAGTTCTTCGACGATCGTCGCCAACTGGGCGGCATACTCACCGACGGTGCGCAACTCCTCGAGCGAGGCCATGAATGTGCGGATGTTGAAGGTGACCGCGCCGGTCATCGGAAGTCGGATGAAGTGCTCGAGCTCGATGCGGAACTGCACCTGCGACACGTCGCCGTCGCGCAGGGCCAACGGCATGTGGGTGCCCCAGTCCGGCAGGGTCTCCAGGCTGATGTCGAATGTCCGCGTGGGGGAGGCGGCCAGATTCCAGTTCAGCCTGCGGTACACCTGATTGGCCGGAAGCCGTTTGAGGAACTGTTCGGCACGAGAGGTCATCCCGCTGCCGGTCATCCGCGGCACCGGGCCGTGGATCTCGTACATGTCCATGCCGATGTCGAAGGACGCCGACCAGGCCGCCGCGAAGGTCACCGCACCGGCGTCGAAGTACAACCGCCCGTCGCGCTCGATCACCAGCAGCAGATCGTCCGGGATCTCGGCCGCCAGGAAGAACAGCGGCCCACCGGGCAGGGTGCCGTCGTCGCCGAGAACGAAACGCGCATCGGTGCCGAGAAGGTCGTTGCGCCAATGGAAGTGATCGCCGTCCTCGTCGAGGAACAACAGATCCGGGTAGGACCGCGCGAGGTCACGCAGGTAATACACCAGCAGATCCCAGCAGGCCAGCTCCATTCCGCGGCGGACTTTCACGCGCCCCGGATCGGTGTCCAGCACGTGGCGGCGCTCGGCCATGATCACCGGATAGTCGGCCCCACCGAGATCGACGATGTGCCTGCCCCATTCGCCGGCCCTGGTGGTCCTTGGCACCCGCGCGGGGTCGACGTTGACGGTGTAGCGGAATGACGTCACGTCGTCGGCGAACGGCCACGGCAGGCCGGCCAGGTGGTCGACGGGCCGGTTGAGGTAGGCGGCCGCGGCCGGGGTCAGGGACGGCGGGATCAGCGTTGCGGCCTTCGCGCCCATGTCGCGCAGGTAGGGCGTCGGCAGGTGGGTGGTCATGGATGATCCTCGAATCTGCTCGGTTGGGCCGTCACAGGTCCACTTCAATGTCGGTGCCGCGGGATACGCAGCACAGCATGCTGTCTGCGGCGTCGCGTTCCTCTGGGGTCAGGACGAAGTCCCGGTGCTCCAGCACACCGGAGGTCACCGGGACGCGGCACTCGCCGCACACACCCTGCCTGCACAGGTTGTTCACCGGGATGCCCGCATCGAGCAGGGTCTGCAGTAACGACACCCCGGCCGGCACGGTGAGGACGTCGCCGGTCGAGGCGATCCGTACGGTGAACGGCCTGCCGGGATCCCGCTGGGGTGCGGTGAAACGCTCCAGATGCACCCTCGCGCGGGGCCAACCGGCCAGCGCGGCGAGTTCCTCGTAGGTCGCCAACATGGGGACCGGGCCGCACGCGTAGGCGTGGGTGCCCAGCGGTTGCGCGGCCAGTCGGTCGGCGATCGCCGCGCGGGTGGTCTCGACGGTGGTGGCCTCGAACAGCGTGATGCCCGGTCGTGTTGCGAGTGCGCGCAGTTCACCGACGTGTGCGTCGTGCCCGGGCCGGTAGGAGTAGATGATGTCGGCGGTGGCGCCGGCCCGCGCGATGGCGCGGGCATGCGACAACACCGGGGTGACCCCGATACCGCCTGCGATCAGAAGGGCGTGTCGCTGGTTCGCCACCGGCGGGAAAAGGCAACGCGGGCCTTCGATCTCGACCGACATGCCGACGGTGAGGTGGTCGTGCAACCACACCGAACCGTGGCCGTCGGCCTTGCGCAGCACCGAGATCTCGTACCGGACCGGGTTGAGATCGGCTACGGTCAGCGAGTACGCGTTGCGGGTGGTGCCCGCGGTGACGATCAGGTGGCTGCCCGGTTGGTACGGCGCGAGCACGCCGCCGTCCGGGGCGGCGAAGGTGATGTGCAGGACCTCACCGGCCAGGCGGGTGAGGCCGACGACGGTGAGCATGCGCGGTGTCGTGTCGTAGGCCGGATGCAGATGCCCGGGAAACCGCGCCTCGATGGTGTCGAGCACTGTCATGTCAGAGGTCCCTCGCGCGGGCGTCGGAGGCAAGGAAACTGCCCAGAGCGGAGGCGAAATGACCGTGGATCTCGACCGTGCGGGCACACCCCGGGCAGTCGACCTCATCGCCCGGCCCGGCCGGTACCCGGAAGGTGCCGCGACACTGCGCGCAGAAGATGGGTGCATCGTCGGTGTGCACGACGAAGCCGCTCAGTTCCGCCGGGATGGCGCCGGCCTCGCGGGCCACGGTCAACGCGGTCAGGACGTCGAACTGTCCGCCGACCACCATGATGCGCACCCCGGTGCGCACTCCCGCCAACGCCTCGTCCAACCGGTCGCGATCCTGATCGTCGTCCATGGAATCTAGGCACAGCAGGCGGGTGGGGGCGACAGCTTCCGCGGCGTGCACCCAGGACCCGGCCACCTCACCGGCACGCGGTTGCGCACCGATCGCCACCACCAGGTAACTGGTCGCGGTGGTGTCGACCGGTTCGGGGGTGGCAGGCCACGTGGGCAGCGAAGGGACTTGTGGGGGAATCGTTTCGGTGGCTGTCATGCTCGGGTGATCGTCGTTCCGCCGGTCGACCGGCTCAGAGGCCGTCCGCGGTGCGGTGGCCGGTGTAGAAGGCCAACGCGCGGTCGGGAGTGCTGAACAGGATGCGGGATCCCTTCGGGAAGAAGATCGCATCCTTGGCCTTGGCGGTCGACTTCTGGCCCGTGTCGACGTTCTCCAGATGGAACTCACCTTCGAGGACGATCTTCATCTCGTCATAGGTGTATTCGTAGAGCAGCGGCGCCTCGGTGTGGACCAACTCGAAGAAGCCACTGCACATCACGCTGCCGCTTGGGTTTTCGTAGACGTCGCCGATGTAACCCTCGGTGCCGGGATACTCCGACTGCGGCATCTTGGGCAGGTTCTTCCACGCGTCCGCCGTGACGCTGAATTTGGGGTGGGTCGCCGTTTCCATACACAACCTCCATTTATCTGAGAGAAACCGGGTTGATTGTCAGTAAACTCCATCAACGGTTTCGTGTGTGTTGCGTGAGGTGAAAGATCTGTTGCGATAACCGGTTCCAGGAGCACGCAATCGACACGCGGATCGGTGCGTTGACCGACCGCCCTGTGGATGAATCCGGATCTGGGGATAACTTCGCCGTCGCGGCCCTGTTCTGTCGGTGCGTGTCCGCACCGTGTGGGCATGAGTTCATTGACACGGGCCGAGCTCGGCGCACTGGGTGAGCGGGTTGCCGTCGAGCATCTGACGGCTCTGGGGTTGCAGACGCTGGCCCGCAATTGGCGGTGCCGGTACGGCGAGCTCGACATCATCGCCGAGGACGCCGCCACGGGCACGGTGGTGTTCGTCGAGGTGAAGACGCGCAGCGGTGACGGTTTCGGCGGGCTGGCCGAGGCGGTGACGGGGCAGAAGGTGCGTCGGATCCGTCGGCTCGCGGCGATCTGGTTGTCCGAGCAGGACATGCACTGGGCGGCATTGCGGATCGACGTCATCGGCGTACGGGTGGGCCGGCGCCGCGAGCCCGAGGTCATGCACTTGACGGGGGTGGGTTGAGATGGGTTTGGGCAGAGCATTTTCCGTGGCGGTGCGCGGGCTCGACGGCGTGATCGTCGAGATCGAGGCCGACATCACCTCGGGGTTGCCCGGTGTGCATCTGGTCGGACTGCCCGACGCGGCACTGCAGGAGTCGCGCGACCGGGTGCGCGCCGCGATCACCAACTGCGGCAACTCCTGGCCGATGTCGCGACTGACGCTGGCGTTGTCACCGGCGACGCTGCGCAAGGTCGGGTCGGTGTACGACCTGGCCTTGGCCGCGGCCGTGCTCTCGGCGCACACCAAGACCGCGTGGGCGCGGCTGGAGAAGACGGTGCTGCTCGGTGAACTCGCGCTCGACGGACGGGTGCGCCCGGTGACCGGGGTCCTGCCCGCGGTGCTCGCCGCCAAGCGTGAGGGATGGCCGTCGGTGGTGGTGCCGGTCGACAACCTCGCCGAAGCGAGCCTGATCGACGGCATCGACGTCTGGGGAGTGCGGACTCTGGGGCAGCTGAAGGGGTGGCTGGACGGCAAGGCCCAGTTGCAGGGCCGGGTCACGGCGGGAACGAGGGGGCCGGATCCGGTGCCCGATCTCGCCGATGTGGTCGGTCAGTTCCAGGCGCGGCACGCCGTCGAGGTGGCGGCGGCCGGGGCACACCACCTGATGCTCACCGGACCTCCCGGGATCGGCAAAACCATGTTGGCGCAACGGCTTCCCGGTCTACTGCCGCAGCTGTCACACGAGGAGGCCCTTGAGGTGACCGCGATCCATTCGGTGGCCGGGCTGTTGTCGGGGGATACCCCGCTGATCACGGTGCCGCCGTTCGTGGCGCCGCATCACACCTCCAGCGTCGCCTCCCTCGTCGGCGGCGGCACCGGGATGGCCCGACCCGGTGCGGTGAGCCGTGCCCACCGCGGTGTGCTGTTCCTCGACGAGTTCGCCGAGATGGGTGCCCGCGCACTGGAGGCTTTGCGAACACCGTTGGAAGACGGTGAGATCCGACTGGCCCGCCGCGATGGTGTCGCATGCTATCCCGCCCGCTTCCAACTGGTTCTGGCCGCCAATCCATGCCCGTGCGCCCCACCCAAGCCGGCCGATTGCACCTGTTCGGCGCAGGCTCGGCTGCGGTACCGGGGAAAGCTGTCGGGGCCGTTGGTGGACCGCGTCGATCTGCGCGTGGAGTTGTACCCGGTCAGCGCAGGGGCATTCACACCCGAGGCGGGAGAATCGTCGGCGCAGGTTCGGGAACGCGTTGCGGCCGCGCGTGGTGCGGCCGAGGAACGTTGGAAACCGTACGGCATCCGGACCAACGCCGAAGTCGCCGGACCCCTGCTGCGTCGCAAGTTCCGGCTGCCGAAGAACACCATGGCGCCGTTGCGGATCGCGCTGGACCGCGGGGCGGTCAGCATCCGTGGGGCAGACCGGTGTCTGCGGGTCGCGTGGACGCTCGCCGATCTGGCGGGCCGGACCGCTCCGACGGTCGAGGACGTGACGCAGGCGTTGAGTTTTCGGCAGGCAGGGGGTGTGGGATGACCGATGAACAACGCCGAGCGTGGGCCTATCTGTCGCGGGTGGCCGAACCGCCGTGCCCGGAACTGGCTGCGCTGGTGGCAGAACACGGGCCGGTGGAGGCGGCGGCCCGAGTGAAATCCGGCGGCGTGGAGGCCGAGTTGCTGCGTTGGGTCGATGCCAGGCGCGAAGTCGACTGTGCGGTGCAGGATCTCGATATCCTCGATCGGCTCGGAGGGCGGTTGATCACTCCCGACGACAGTGAATGGCCGCAATTGGCCCTCGATCCGCTGGACCGGTTGACCAAGCGCGCCGGCAAGGCGCCGTTGGTGTTGTGGGCCGTCGGCCCGGTACGGCTCGACGATGCCGTCGAACGCGCGGCCGCCCTCGTGGGCACCCGCGCGGCCACTGTCTACGGCGAGCACGTGACGGGCGAACTCGCCGCCGGGCTGGTCGAGCGTGATGTCACGGTCGTGTCCGGCGGCGCCTATGGCGTCGACGGCGCCGCCCACCGCGCGGCGTTGGCCGGCGAGGGCGTCACCGTCGCGGTGGTGGCGGGTGGTATCGACAACCCGTATCCCGCCGGGCACAGCGCCCTGTTCCGGCGGATCAGGGAGGACTGCCTGCTGCTCAGCGAGTATCCGCCCGGAATCCCGCCGGGGCGGCTGCGGTTTCTCAGTCGCAACCGACTGATCGCTGCGCTGTCGGGTGCGACGGTGGTCGTGGAGGCCGGTCTGCGCAGCGGTGCGGCCAACACCGCGGCGTGGGCTCGGATGATCGGGCGGTCGGTGGGTGCGGTGCCCGGGCCGGTCACCTCGGCCGCATCGGCGGGATGTCATGCGCTGCTGCGCGGTGACACGCATCTGGTGACGCGGGCGGCGGATGTGGTGGAACTGGTCGGCCGGATCGGTGAACTCGCTCCGGACGAACCTCGTCCCGTCCGACGGCTCGACGGGCTCAGCGAAGGGGAGAAGCAGATCTATGACGCCTTGCCCGCGCGCGGGGAGGTGACCGTCGACGAGATCGCGGTCGCCGCCGGGATCGCCCCGCAGCACGTCCTCGGACCGTTGGCGATGCTGGAAATCGCCGGTCTGGTGACCGCTGAGGCCGGCCTGTGGCGGTTGAACAAGCGCCGGTAGGCCACTCGCGGCATGCTGCGAGTCCTAATGTTGAGGCGATGACCGAACTGCGGTCGCGGACAATTTCGTGCTTGCCGAACACTGAGCTCGACCGACGACTTCACGAAGATCACGTTTGGTGGCGTCGTCTCCAGGTAAGACCTTCAGTCGACCGAGCGCGGGTAGGGAACATACGGACGAAACGTCTCCGTATAGTCGGTGAGGTCGACGGAGGTGGGCCGACAAATGAGTCGGAGGCGAGCCGACAGATGAGTCGGATGCGGCCGGCAGATGAGTTTGGAGGGGCGGAAATGGCAGGACGACCCATACACACCTTCTCGGTGGTGCGTCGTGAAGAGTTGACCCCACACATGGTGAGGTTGGTGCTCGGTGGCAACAACCCTGGGGCCGGCACCGGTTTCGGCACGTTCAAGCCGAGTGAATTCACCGATTCCTACGTCAAGTTCGTCATCGTTCCCGAGGGTGTCGACGTCAGCGCGCTACCACACCCACTGACACTGGACAGCTTTCAAGATCTGCCCGAGGCGCAACGGCCGACCGTGCGTACCTACACCGTGCGCGATGTGGACGAGGAGCGCGGCGAGATCACCGTCGACTTCGTCGTGCACGGCGAACTCGGCGTTGCCGGTCCGTGGGCTTCCGCGGCGACCCCGGGTCGGCCGGCGTACCTGATGGGTCCCGGCGGCGCGTTCTCGCCCGACCCCGCCGCGGACTGGTATCTGATGGCCGGTGACGAGGCAGCCATCCCCGCGATCGGCACCGCGTTGGAGGCCTTGCCGGACAACGCGATTGGCAAGGTGTTCATCGAGGTTGCCGGTCCTGACGACGAACTCGAGCTCAAGGCGCCGGCCGGTGTCGAGATCAACTGGATCTACCGAGGCGGCCGGGCCGACCTGGTACCCGAGGACCGCGCCGGTGACCACGCGCCGTTGATCGACGCGGTCAAGGAGACGCCGTGGTTGCCCGGGCAGGTGCAGGTGTTCATCCACGGCGAGGCCCAGGCCGTCATGCACAATCTGCGTCCGTACATCCGCAAAGAACGCGGTGTCGAGGCGAAGTGGGCGGCGTCGATCTCGGGATACTGGCGGCGCGGGCGCACCGAGGAGACGTTCCGGCAGTGGAAGGCCGAACTGGCAAAAGCCGAAGCCGGGTCCAACGCTTGAGCGAAAGCTGGCAAAGTAGCCGTCATGGCTTACGGCGACTATCAGCTTGAGATCTACCTGCAGGGCTTGGCCGGTGTGCTGCCGACCATGCCGATGGACTACACCACGCTGGAGAGCAAGGCCCAGCACGCGATGCCCGCGTCGATCTGGTCCTACGTCGCCGGCGGAGCGGGCGACGAACGCACCCAGCGGGTGAACCGCACCGCGTTCGACCGCTGGGGCCTCATCCCGCGGATGCTCAACGCCCAACGGGAGCGGGATCTGTCGGTCGACCTGTTCGGTGTGAAGCTGCCGTCCCCGTTGTTCATGGCGCCCATCGGCGTGCTCGGCATCTGCGCGCAGGATGGTCACGGTGATCTGGCGGGCGCGCAGGCGGCCGCACGTACCGGTGTGCCCATGGTCGTTTCGACCCTCACACAGGATCCGCTGGAGGACGTCGCCGCTCAATTCGGTGACACCCCAGGGTTTTTCCAGCTCTACACCCCGACGGACCGAGACCTGGCGGCGAGTTTCGTCCAACGTGCCGAAGCCGCCGGGTTCAAGGGCATCGTCGTCACGCTCGACACCTGGGTCCCCGGCTGGCGGCCCCGGGATCTTGCCACGTCGAACTTCCCGCAGTTGCGCGGCAAATGCCTCGCCAACTACACGACCGACCCGGTGTTCCTCGCCGGTCTGCCCCAACCACCGCAGGAGAACCCGCAGGCCACCGTGCTGCGCTGGGTCAGCCAGTTCGGCAACCCCCTCACATGGAACGATTTGTCGTGGCTGCGTTCACTCACCGAACTGCCACTGATTCTCAAAGGCATCTGTCACCCCGACGATGTGCGCCGCGCCAAAGACGCAGGCGTGGACGGCATCTACTGCTCCAACCACGGCGGACGTCAGGCAAACGGTGGCGTGCCTGCGATCGACTGCCTGCCCGGTGTGGTCGAGGCCGCCGACGGTATGCCGGTGTTGTTCGACTCCGGCATCCGCAACGGCGCCGACATCGTCAAGGCCCTGGCTCTCGGCGCCACTGCCGTGGGTGTCGGGCGGCCGTACGTGTTCGGGCTTGCCCTCGGCGGTGTCGACGGCATCGTGCACGTACTGCGCTCACTGCTCGCCGAAGCCGACCTGATCATGGCGGTCGACGGCTACCCGAACCTGGCCGATCTGACGCCGGATACGCTGCGCCGCGTCGACGCATGACACTGCGCACGGTCACGGTCAGCGAGCGTGCGCCGAGTGCTGACGACACACCGGAAAATGACCTGCAGACACGCACGCTCGCGCAGAAAGCCGAGGGGTCACACTGAGGTTGCGGCGCGGCGCGTCGGATGGACACCTCGGCACGATCTGACACGGTGTAGGGCATGGAACCCGTGCTCGACCAGTTCGACGCCTACCTGGGCCTCGAACGCGGCCATTCCGACCACACCCGCAGGGCCTACCGGGGCGACCTGACCGCGCTGTTCGACTTCATCGGGCAGCGCACCGGTGAGCGGAGCCTGGCGCGGTTGAGCCTGCCGTTGTTGCGGTCCTGGCTGGCTGAGCAGTCGGCCGCGGGTGCCGCGCGGACCACTCTGGCGCGACGGACATCGTCGGTGAAGACGTTTTGTGCGTGGGCGTTGCGGCGTGGCCTGATCGGTGTCGACCCGGCGGCGCGCCTGCAGGTTCCGAAAGCCCGGCGCACGCTACCCGCCGTGCTGCGTCGCGATCAGGCGCTCGACGCGCTGGAAGCGGTGAATTCCGGTGCACAGGAGGGCGATCCGATCGCCCTGCGGGACCGGCTGATCGTCGAGCTGCTCTACGCGACCGGTATCCGCGTCAGCGAGCTGTGTGGACTCGACATCGACGACGTCGACACGTCGCGGCGCGTGCTGCGGGTGCTGGGCAAGGGCAACAAACAACGCACCGTCCCGTTCGGAGAACCCGCCCACGCGGCGCTGACGACGTGGCTCACCGACGGCCGTCCGCAGCTGTCGATCCCGGAATCGGGCCCGGCCCTGCTGCTCGGCGCCAGGGGCCGCCGCCTCGACCCGCGGCAGGCCCGCACCGTGGTGCATGAGACCGTGTCGGCGGTCAACGGTGCGCCGGACATCGGCCCGCACGGGCTACGCCACAGCGCCGCCACGCACCTCCTCGAAGGCGGCGCCGACCTGCGCATCGTGCAGGAACTGCTCGGCCACACATCGCTGGCCACCACACAGCTCTACACCCACGTCACCGTCGAACGACTACGCGCCGTGCACGATCAGGCCCACCCGCGCGCATGATCCGTTCCGAAGTGAACCTGCCGAGCGGGCGGGTCTCCTACCTCACCTGGACTCCCGAACACCGCATCGGCACCGTCGTGCTGTTACATGGCGGCGGCGTCGACAGCGCCGAATTGTCCTGGGGCGGAATCGGACCCGCGCTCGCGTCCGCGGGTTATCTGGTCATCTGCCCCGACCATCCCGGCTACGGGCACAGCCCGTTGTCGACGCTGCCGGTGACGCAGGAGCGTCTCGTGGCCTATGTCGGTGAGTTCGTCGACGCGGCCGTCGACGGGCCGTATGCGATCGGCGGGCTCTCGCTCGGCGGCGGCATGACGATCGGGCATGTGCTCGAGCGGCCCGAACGCGTGACCGGTGCGATGCTGCTGGGCAGCTACGGCATCATGCCCCGGCTGTCCGACGGACCCTTCTCGGTGGCACGGCAGCTGCTCACGTGGGCGATGGTCCGCACCGGGGCGGTGGGCGCGGTGACCCGGTGGGCCGCCCACAACCGCACCACGATGGACCAGAGCATCGCGGCGATCATCCGGAATCGCGCCCACCGCACCGAGGAACTGCGGCAGGCGGTGTACGCGGCCGCGGCCCAGCCGGACGGCTTCATCGCCTTCGAACAGTGGCAGCGCGACCAGGTGGGGTGGAATCGGCAGCGCACCGACTACACCGACCGGCTGCCGACGTTCCCGCGGCCCGCCCTGATCGTGCACGGCGGCCGCGACACGGGCGTGCCCGTCGCGCGTGCCGTCGCAGCCGCGCAGCTGATACCCCACGCGACGCTGAAAGTCATTGCCGAAGCCGGACATTGGGTCCAGCGCGACGCCCCCGACATCGTGCTCGACGCGATGACGGCGTTCCTGGCTGCGGTCAGCGCAACAGCTTGATCACCTCGGCGAGGTGCGGCATGGCCGATTCCCGTCCGGTCCAGGCATCGATGACGGTCCAGTAGCTGACGCCGAACCGGCGCTGACGCTGCACCAGTGCCTCGGCCATCTGCTCGTAGGTCCCGATCAGGACGAACGGCGAATCCAGCAGCACCGACGGCTCGGCGCCGAGGGGCCCGGCGAGTTCGGCCGCGGCCGCGGCCCGGTCCTCGGTGTGTACGACGAACTGGATCAGCGCGTTGAGCTCGACCTGTTCGAAACGGTCACCGGCCGCGTCGCCGACCACGCAGATGCGGTCCAGCAGGCCCTCAGGGCCGAAGTGGGTCAGGCGGACCTCGGTGGCGTCGTGATTGTGACCGAACCCGGCCAGCCCGGCGATATCGGCCTTCTGGCCGGCCAAACGCAGTACCCGCGTGCCGTTTCCACCGATGAGCAGCGGCACCGGAACGCCGGGAGCGGCGACCAGTTCACCGGCGCCACCGCGCACGCAGTAGTGCGAACCGTCGACGTCGACCGCCTCGCCGGCCAGCAGCGGTGCAATCACCTCGACGGATTCGACGAGGCGGTCGACGCGGACGCCGCCGCGGTCGAATCTCGCTCCGGTGGCGTCGTATTCGGATTTCATGTGCCCGGCGCCGAGGCCCAGTTCGAAGCGGCCACCGGACATGGCTGCGAGTGTGGCGGCTTCGCGCGCGACGTCGACGGGGTGGCGCAGATCGTTGTTGAGCACCAGTGTTCCGGTGTGCAGGCGGGATGTGACCGCGCCGGCCGCCGCGCATCCGGCGAACGGCGCCAGGATGGGCGCGACGTGATCCGGCACGGTCAGCACGTCGAACCCGGAATCCTCGACGTCGCGGGCAAACTCGGCGAAATCGGCGCCGCGGGGGAGCGCGGTGTGCAGGCCGAAGCGCATCGGGCGGTTGCGGTGCGCGGTGGTTGTCACCTCGTCGACTGTAACTCCGTCAGAGCGGCTTGAGCCGGATCGCGGCGAGCAGGCCGAGCGGGTCGACGTAGTCGGCGCGCGACGCCGGACCCCACATCGCACCCCAGTGCAGGCACGCCGCGACCGGGCAACCGGCGTGGCCCTCGTCGACCGTGCCGATGACCTGCCCGGCCACCACCGTGCGTCCCGCCCGCACCCGGGCGCGCACCGGTTCGTACGTGGTGCGCAGACCTCCCGGATGCGCGATCGACACCACTGGGCGGCCCGCGAGTATCCCCGCGAACACCACCGTGCCCGACCCGGCGGCGGACACGGGCTGCTGCGCGACCGCCGCGAGGTCGACGCCGCGATGCCCGCGCTGCCAGTTCGGCGACGGCGCGTCGAACTCGCGCGTCACCGCCGGTCGGGGGTCCAGCGGCCAGCGGAACCTGCCGGTCTCCGCACCCGCCGGGGCGGCGCACAACACAACGGCGCACACCACAGCGGCGCACACCGCAACGCTCCGGGAAGGCACCATGCTCATCACGGTCCAGTGCACCGCAGCCGCGCCCGGCCGCACAGACCCGAACCCGTGGCCTGTGGACAACCCGACCGGGCGTGGTCAGCGTGTCAAAAGCACCTGTGTCCAGCGTGTAAACTGCTACCTGCAGCTCGCGTGAGCGGGCTGACTTCGCGTGTTCGCGCCTCGATCGCCTCCATGGGGTCGTACCCGGATGCCGGCGGTCCTGACCTGGGACTTCTCAGGGCGGGTCCGGCAACCTGCGGGCACCAGGGCCTGGTATCACCCGATACCGAGCGACAACCGACACAAAGGAACACTCATGGCTGTTGTAACCATGAAGCAGCTGCTCGACAGCGGCGCCCACTTCGGGCATCAGACCCGTCGTTGGAATCCCAAGATGAAGCGGTTCATCTTCACCGACCGCAACGGCATCTACATCATCGACCTGCAGCAGACGCTGACCTACATCGACAAGGCGTACGAGTTCGTCAAGGAGACCGTCGCCCACGGTGGCTCGGTCCTGTTTGTCGGCACCAAGAAGCAGGCGCAGGAATCCATCGCCGAAGAGGCCACCCGCGTCGGCATGCCCTATGTGAACCAGCGCTGGCTGGGCGGCATGCTCACCAACTTCTCCACCGTGCACAAGCGCCTGCAGCGCCTCAAGGAGCTCGAGGCCATGGAGCAGACCGGTGGCTTCGAGGGTCGCACCAAGAAGGAAATCCTCATGCTCACGCGTGAGAAGAACAAGCTCGAGCGGTCCCTGGGTGGTATCAGGGACATGCAGAAGGTGCCCTCGGCGGTGTGGGTCGTCGACACCAACAAGGAGCACATCGCCGTCGGCGAGGCCCGCAAGCTGGGCATCCCGGTGATCGCGATCCTCGACACCAACTGCGATCCCGACGTGGTCGACTACCCGATCCCGGGCAACGACGACGCCATCCGCTCGGCCGCGTTGCTGACCAAGGTCGTCGCCTCCGCGGTCGCCGAGGGTCTGCAGGCCCGTGCGGGTCAGGGCAGTGGCGAGAAGCCCGCCGAAGGTGCCGAGCCGCTCGCCGAGTGGGAGCAGGAACTGCTGGCCGGCGCGACCGCCGGTGCTGCCGACGCCTCCGCCGAAGGCACCGCCGGCCCCGAATCATCCACTGACGCTTCGTAATTCCAGGAAGGCTTTCATGGCTAACTACACCGCTGCCGACGTAAAGCGGCTTCGGGAGCTGACCGGCGCAGGCATGCTCGACTCGAAGAACGCCCTGGTCGAGGCCGATGGCGACTTCGACAAGGCCGTCGAACTGCTCCGCATCAAGGGCGCCAAGGACGTCGGCAAGCGCGCTGAGCGCGCGACCGCCGAAGGTCTGGTCGCGGCCAAGGACGGTGCGCTGATCGAGCTGAACTCCGAGACCGACTTCGTCGCCAAGAACTCCGAGTTCCAGGCACTCGCCGACCAGGTCGTCGCGGCTGCCGCCGCGGCCAAGGCGAACGACGTCGAGGCCCTCAAGGTGGCCAAAGCCGGCGACACCACAGTCGAGCAGGCCATCGCGGACCTGAGCGCCAAGATCGGCGAGAAGCTCGAACTGCGCCGGGTGGCGTACTTCGACGGGACCGTCGAGACCTACCTGCACAAGCGTGCCGCCGACCTGCCGCCCGCCGTGGGTGTGCTGGTCGAGTACCAGGCCGGCGACGCCGAGAAGGGCCGGGAGGCCGCGCACGCGGTCGCGCTGCAGATCGCCGCGCTCAAGGCCCGCTACCTCACCCGTGAGGATGTGCCCGAGGACATCGTCGCCAACGAGCGTCGCATCGCCGAGGAGACCGCCCGCAACGAGGGCAAGCCCGAGCAGGCGCTGCCGAAGATCGTCGAAGGCCGCGTGACCGGCTTCTACAAGGACGTCGTGCTGCTGGATCAGCCCTCGGTGTCCGACAACAAGAAGACCGTCAAGGCTCTGCTCGACGAGGCCGGGGTGACCGTGACGCGCTTCGTGCGCTTCGAGGTCGGCCAGGCCTGACAAGCCTGAGCGGTACACCCACCGCTCGTTGTGTGAAACCCCGCGTCACACCCGGCGATCCCGGAGACGCGGGGTTTTGCCGTATGTGGACATCCGCAAAGTTCCCGTCACGCCCCTGACCGGTGGTACCACTTGGTACCGTCTGTGCATGGTCCATGCCTTCAGCAACGACGCTCTCGGTGACCACGACGCCGTCGGTCTCGTCGAGGAGCTCCGGGCCGCCCGGGTGTCGGCCGCCGACCTCATCGAGGCGGCGATCGCGCGTGTCGAGGCCGTCAACCCCACGCTCAACGGTCTGGCCTACCCGGCCTTCGAGCGGGCGCATGCCCGCGGCGCCGCGCCCAGCCCGTACGGCGGTTTCTTCGACGGCGTCCCGACGTTCGTCAAGGACAACGTCGCGGTCGAGGGCATGCCCACGATGCACGGCACCGACGCGTTCGATCCCCGGCCCGAACCCGCCCACGGCGACTTCGCGCGGGCCTACCTGGCCACCGGGCTCGTCGCGCTGGGCAAGACCCGGCTGTCGGAATACGGCTTCAGCGCGTCGTGCGAGCATCCGCGGCTGGGCCCGGTGCGCAACCCGTGGAACCCCGAGTACACCGCGGGAGCGTCGTCGTCGGGGTCGGCCGCGTTCGTCGCCGCCGGCGTCGTACCCATCGCGCACGCCAATGACGGCGGTGGTTCCATCCGCATCCCGGCCGCCTGCAACGGACTGGTCGGGCTCAAGCCGTCGCGCGGACGGCTGCCGCAGGACAGATATCTGCGGCAGATGCCGCTGCGGATCGTCACCGACGGAGTGGTCACCCGCTCGGTGCGCGACACCGCCGCGTTCTACCGCGAGATGGAACGCATCTACCGCAACCCGAAGCTGCCGCCCATCGGCGACGTCCACCGGCCCGGTAAGCAGCGCCTGCGCATCGCGGTGTGCACACAGTCCATCACGCGCGACGCCGCACCCGAGATCCGCGACCTCACCCTCAAGACCGCCGCTCTGCTCGAGGAACTCGGTCACCGCGTCACCCCGATCGGCAACCCGGTCCCCGGGCACTTCAAGGACGACTTCCTGGACTACTGGGCCTTCCTGGCGTTCGCCACCGTCCGCGGCGCACCCCGCACGGTGGGGCCGTCGTTCGACCGCACCCGGCTGGACAACCTCACGTTGGGCCTCGACCGCCGCGCCGCGCGCCACCTGTACCGGATGCCGCTGGCGATCGCCCGGCTGGCCCGGTCCCGGCGGATCACCGAGCGGCTGTCGAACAGCTACGACGCGGTGCTCATGCCGACATTGGCCGAACCGACGCTGCCGCTCGGTCGGCTCGACCCGACCGCCGACTACGCGCAGATCCTGGATCAGCTGCTCGACTGGGTGACGTTCACCCCGCTGCAGAACGCGACCGGCGACCCCGCGATCTCGCTGCCGCTCGCGCAGACCGCCGACGGGATGCCGGTGGGCATGATGCTGTCGAGCACGATCGGCCGCGAGGCGCGCCTGTTGGAGCTGGCCTACGAACTCGAGGAGGCTCGGCCGTGGCCGCGCATCCAGGACACGGTGAAACGGCCGCACAAACGGGCTGCGAAGGGAACGGCGAAAAGCGCCGAGTAACGCCCGGACCGACGGCGAGCGGCGTGATCGGCAACGAAATCCGCTGTCGCGGTGACATGACCATGTAACCCGAGCCGGGTCCTGTTAACGAATTCGACACCGCGGACGGCTGCGCGTGAAACATCCGGCTCGCAGCATCCCTCATTGTGGAAACCGCTGAATCGGTATCACCCTCAACCATATCCACGCCACCACGATCACCGCAGATCGCCACCACCACCGGCAACACGTTCGGTTGCCTGGTCCGGTTCGCGCTCGCCAACATCCGGCGCCGACCGGAACGGTTCGTGCTGTCGGTCCTCGGCATCGCCCTGGCGATCGCGTGTGTGACTGTGGTGCGGACGATTTCGTCGAGCTTCGCGATCACCGGTGCCGACTCGGTCACCGACGTCCTCGGCGGAGCGCAACTGTGGGTGGTGCCCGCGGCAGGCGTGCACTACGACACCGACGCGTCGGCACTCGTGGCCGACGGGCCCGCGCCCGCACTCGACGTGCCCGACGGTTGGCGGGCCGAGCAGACCCTCTCCGGGGTCGTGCGCATCGGTGACACCACGGTGTCGCTGCGCGGCGCGGACGAGATCCCATCGGGTCAAGCGGTTCTCGGCCCCGATCTGGCAAACCGGCTCGCGGTGGGCGACGGTGACCGCATCGATGTGGAAGGCCACCCGCTGACGGCGCGGATCACCGGTTCCGGCGAATCCCTGGCGGTGTCGACGAGCGTTGCCCACTCCCTGATCGGTGACCACGGCTGGTGGACCGTGTACGCGCCCCCGGGAGAAGAGAACCGGCGCGACCTTGCCCAAAGGTTCGGCGCCGCAGTCGGGTTGCCGTACACCGCCGACCCCGCGCAGCGACCCGGGGCCGACGGTCACGGCCTGGTCTATGACACCGTGGGCGGATCGGGTCCGCTGACCTTCGAACAGAAATTCTCGGCGCTGTTCTCCGGCAAGGTCACCAGCTCGACCCTCGGCCTGATCTCCACCATCGGCCTGGTCCTCGGATTCGTCATCGCGGTGTCGTCGTTTCTGGCCGCCGTGCAGGAACGCAAACGCGAATTCGGCATCATGAGCAGCATCGGCCTGGCCGACGAGGTGCTGTACTTCTTCCTCGTCGAATCGGCGATCGTATTCGTCGCGGCCTACGTCGTGGGCGTGCTCGGCGCGGGAGCCGCAGTGGCACTGACGATCCCGGGCATCGCGACGCCGACGGCGTGGGCGCAGGCGGCAGGCATGGTCGCGGCGTTCCTGCCTGCCATGGCGATCGTCGGCGCGCTGATCCCCGTACACCGGTTGTTGCAGCAGCGGCCGGTCGACCTGTTGGGGGCGAGATGATCCAGAAAGGCCTTGCATACGGCTGGTTGTCGGCCCGGCGACGGGTCAGGGAGATGGTGCTCCCGGTGGTCACCACCGCCACCGGCGCCTTCCTGGTCGTGCTGGTGTTCGGCATGTCGTCGGGCATCCGAGAGCAGTCGGCGGTCATCGGACATGCCGACGAGATCAACCGCGCGGTGATCCTGATCGCGGTGACGGTGTTGCTGGTCGGTGTCGTCGAGGTGGCCGTGGCGACCACCAGGACCGTCGCGCACCGCACCAGGGAACTCGGGGTGCTCGGCGCCAACGGGATTCCGCGCGGACCGGTGGTGGCCGCGCTGCTGGTCGAACCGGTCGTCGCGGCCGTGCTGGGCGCCCTGGCCGGGGCGGCGCTCGCGACGGCCACCGCGACCGTGGTCGCCCTGGCCGGGTTCGCGCCCACCGGAGTGTCGGTCGCCGGGATCCTCGCCGGTTGCCTGATCGCCTTCGGTGTCAGCGTCGTCGCCGCTCTCGCCACCAGTTTCGTGCCCACCTGGAACGCCGCGTCGCGTCCACCCATCCGATCCCTGACCGCGGGAGGTTAACGACCATGACTGCACTGGACGAGACCGGCGCACCGGCCGACACCGAGGCGGCCGAGAAACCGGTCATCGAGATCAGCGACGTGTGGAAGCTGCACAAGCTCGGTGACGAGGTCGTCAAGGCCCTGATGGCCGCCGAACTGCGGGTGATGCCAGGTGAATTCGTGTGCCTCATGGGTCCCAGCGGCAGCGGCAAATCGACACTGCTCAACATCATCGGCGGCCTGGACCGCCCCACCAAGGGCACCGTCAAGATCAGCGGCCAGGACACCGGGCAACTCACCGAGAGCCAGTTCGCCGCGCTGCGCCACGACACCATCGGCTTCATCTTCCAGAGCTACAACCTGATCCCGTTCCTGTCGGCGGTCGAAAATGTCGAGCTGCCACTGATGTTCGAGCCCTACGACCGCAAAGCGCTGCGCAGGCGGGCCACCGAACTGCTCGAAATGGTCGGGCTGGGACACCGGATCAACCACCAGCCCACCAAGATGTCGGGTGGTGAACAGCAGCGGACCGCGATCGCGCGGTCCCTGATCAGCAGCCCGACCCTCGTCCTTGCCGACGAGCCGACAGCCAACCTCGACCACCGCACGGGGGAGACGGTGGTGCGCATGCTGCGCGACCTGTGTTCGACGCTGGGCGTCACGGTCGTCGCGAGCACCCACGATCCCACGGTGGCCGACGAAGCGAGCCGTGTTGTCCGCATGCGAGACGGACAGATCATCAACTGAATCAACGGCATTGGGAGTAATCGATGACCCAAGAGTTAGAGGCGCCACCCCCCGCCGAGCGGGACAAGCTGATGACCACCGAGCTGGTTCCCGAACAGATCCTGCCCAAGGTGATGAGCACATTCGGCCTGACCGCGGCCTACGTGTTCATCATCTGCTGGGTCACCGGATCATCGGTGATGGCGGCCGGTGGCTGGACCGCGATCCCGATGTGGGTCCTGGGCATCCTCACCTTCCTGATCCCCGCGGGCATGGCCGTCGTCGAACTGGGCAACCTGTGGCCAGGCCAGGGCGGGGTGTACATCTGGGCGTACCGCACCATGGGGGAGACGTGGGGTTTCATCGGCGGCTACCTGTCATGGGTGCCGGTGATCCTCAACGCGGCATCGTCGCCTGCGGTGGTGCTGCAGTTCCTCTTGCTGGCCTTCCACACCGAGCTCGGCCTGACCACCAGCATCATCCTGCAACTGGTGATCCTGTGGACGGTGATCGGTCTGGCGCTGGCGAAACTGGCCGCCAACCAACGCATCATGAACATCGTCTTCGTCGTCTACTGTGCGCTGACGCTGATCATCTTCATCAGCGGTCTGCTGTTCGCGGTCGACAACGGATCGGCCACCCCGTTCAGCTGGTCCGAGGCGACGATCCCGAACTTCGCGGTCGCGGGCTTCCTGTACGGCACCGTGCTGCTGTACCTGCTCGGCGTCGAGACGCCGTACAACATGGGCGCGGAGTTCCTCTCGGTGCGGCGCAGCGGCCCGCGCATGATCCTGTGGGGTTCGACCGCGCTGGTGGCGATCTACCTGATGACCACGCTCGGCACCATGATGGCGCTGCCCGGCGACGAGATCGACCCGGTCACCGGGGTGATCGGGATGCTCGGCGTCGCGGGCTTCCCCGGACTGATGGAGGTGTGCGCCGTCGTCCTGGCGTTCATCATCATCGTCGCGTTGATGACCTATCAGGCCGCGTACTCCAGGCTGATCTTCGTCTCCGGGTTGGAGCGGCACCTGCCGCGCATCTTCACCCACCTCAACCCGCGTACCCGCAACCCGGTGACGGCGATCCTCATCCAGGGCGTCATCTCGTCGCTGATCCTGGTCGGGCTGTACTCGCAGAGCAGCATGGCCAACGTGACGATCTACCTGCAGGGCGGGCTGTCCACGGTGTGGCTGCTGTCCGGGTTCTTCTTCCTGTTCCCGGTGATCATCGCGCGCAAGAAGTACGCGGACCGCTATGAGAGCGAACAGTTCTGGCGCATCCCGGGCGGCATGGTCGGGGTGTGGATCACGGTGATCGTCGGGACGCTCGGCACCATCGGCGGCGTCTACTACTCGTTCGTCACACCATGGATCGACGTGTCGACGGCCAACTGGATGACCTGGGTCGGCGGCATCGCGCTGGGCATGTTCGGCCTCGGCCTGGTGGTCTACATATTCGGTCGCCGCTCGGCGCGCAAGGTGTCCCAGGACGACGCGCTGGCCCACCTGGCGGTGTTCGACCTGACGAAGGAGCAACCGCAGCCCTGACCGTGTGAGCAACCCGGCCCGCCGATCATCGGCCGGGCCGGGTCGTTCTGTGTGCGGGCTACGAAAACCGTTGTGGCAGGACATCACAACGTAACCGGAGCCGGTGCAGAGTTTACGTCGCCGACATTGCGCGTGGAGACTGCCGAAACGTCACTGCGCAATTCTTTTCCTCGGACGCAAATTGCGTCAGCCTTCAGCGGTCACCGGCGAAACGCGGTGATCCACCGACAGCGGAGGAAGCACACCGTTATGACGATGGACAGCACGATCACGAACGTCGAGGGTACGGCCACGGCAGCGCCGTATCCGCTGGACCCACTGACCGGCGCCGAGATCGAGGCGGCGGCCGCCGTCATCACCGCATCCGACTACGCAACGCCCACCTTGAAGTTCGTGATGATCCAACTGGCCGAACCGGCCAAGAACGACAAGCTCACGTTCGTGGGCGTGGACGTCGCGCGCCGGGCCTTCGTGACGATGTACGACGCCGCGGTCAAACTGATCTACGAGGCGGTCGTCGACCTGGGGGCCCGCGTCATCGAGTCGTGGACCCCCATACCGGGCCGCTTCCCGTCCTACCTCGTCGAGCACATGACCGGCGTCGAGGAGAAGGTGCGGGAGGATCCGCGGTGGCAGGAGGCGATGCGCAAACGCGGTGTCACCGACTTCAGTCTGACGATGATCGACCCGTGGCCCGCAGGCTACTACGGCGCGCAGGACCACTACGACAACTCACCGCTGATCTGCCGGCCGCTGACCTTTGTGCGCGCCGCGCCGTCGGAGAACGGTTATGCCCGACCGGTCGAGGGACTGATCGTGACGTTCGACCTGGACAAGATGGAAATCCTCGACATCGAGGACCACGGTGTGGTCCCGTTGCCCACCAAGGGCGGCAACTACACCGAACAGTTCATGTTCGATCCGGACAACCGGCCCGCCTTCACCGAGTTCCGATCCGACGTCAAGAAGATCGACATCACGCAGCCCGACGGACCGAGCTTCACCGTCGACGGCTGGAACGTCAAGTGGCAGAAGTGGTCACTGCGCATCGGATTCAACCCGCGCGAGGGTCTGGTGCTGCACGAGATCACCTACGACGACCGCGGCACCGTCCGGCCCGTCATGTACCGCGCTGCGCTGTCGGAAATGGTTGTGCCCTACGGTGACTCGTCGCCGACGCACTGGAACAAGAACGTCTTCGACATGGGTGAGGTCGGGATGGGCTTCTCGGCCAACCCGCTGACCCTCGGCTGTGACTGCCTCGGTGAGATCCACTACTTCGACGGCACCGTCAACGACTCCGACGGCAATGCGGTGACCATCCCGAACGCCATCTGCATGCATGAGGAGGACTACGGGATCTCGTGGAAGCACACCGATTTCCGCACCGGTGAGGTCGAGGTGCGGCGCTCGCGGCGCCTGGTGATCTCGATGATCTGCACCGTCGGCAACTACGAGTACGGGTTTTTCTGGTACCTCTACAACGACGCCTCGATCGAGATGGAAGTCAAGCTCACCGGTGTGCTCACCACGGGCGCGATCGCCGAGAACGAGACGCCGCGGTGGGGCAAGATGGTGGCACCCGGCATGTACGGCCCCAACCACCAGCACTTCTTCAACTTCCGGATGGACATGAGCATCGACGGTCCGGGAAACAGTGTGTACGAGGTGGATTCGATCCCCGAACCCGATCCCGAGCTCAATCCGCACCACAACGCGTGGATCACCAGGGACACCCTGGTGGCGTCCGAGGCCGAGGGGGCTCGTGACTGGGAGTACTCGACGGGGCGGTACTGGAAGGTGGTCAACCCGTCGAAGCTCAACGAGTTCGGCTCCCCGGTCGCCTACAAGCTGATGCCCAAGGACATCGTGCCGGTGATGGTGCAGGAAGGCTCGGTGATCTACGACCGCGCCCGGTTCGTGCAACACAACCTGTGGGTCACCAAGTACGACCCCAGGGAGCTCTACGCCGCGGGTGACTACATGTACCAGTGCGCCGAGGCGCAGGGGCTACCGCAGTACGTCGCCGACGGTGCGCCGTTGGAGAACACCGACATCGTGCTCTGGTACACCGTCGGCGCCCACCACGTCGTGTGTCCCGAGGACTGGCCGGTGATGCCGTGTCACTACACCGGTTTCAAGCTCAAGCCGGTCGGCTTCTTCGACGGCAACCCGGCACTCGACGTTCCGCCGTCACCGCCGGCGGCCTGCCACCACCACTGAACACAACCCGCAGGCGCGGTATCCCGAGCGGATACCGCGCCTGCTCGTGTGCGCAGTTAACCGAATCCGTGACGGGATCGGTCTGGTTGCGTAGCGATGCGATGCACGTTGAGCAAACTCGAGGTGAACAAACTCCGGTGCCGGTGGGGTGTTGCGGAGCCCAGTCCGGTCGGGACCAGCTGGTTGAACGCTGCGAATCGCGTCAGGGGCCGCTGAGCGGGGCAAATATTCGGTCGACAGAGCCGTTAAGGTTGGTATGACTCGAAACCTTCGGGGAAGTGAGATGAGAGCAAACCACCTGACCTTGCGTCTGACACTGCGTGTGCTCGTGATGATGCTGACCGGGGCGGCCCTGATCGCCATGGCGGCGTACAACGGCGCGCACTGATCTGCCCGACGCGCGAGCGGACATGCCGGTTCCGGCGGGCAACGGTGCGGTCCTACGTCCGTTCGTTACGACAGGGTGCGGCAGACCTCGGCGGCGGCGCGGGCAAGTGATTGTGGACCCTCGCGCAGCGCCTGCTCGATGGGTGTGCCCGGCACGGTGATCGCGACGAGGCGCTCGACACCGCGGTCGAGCAGGACGCCCGCGTCGTCACCGACGCGGCCCGCGAAGATCACCACCCGCGCGCCGGCCTGACGGGCCACCTGGGTCACTCCGAACGGGGTCTTACCGAGCACGGTCTGCGCATCGACGCTGCCTTCACCGGTGAACACCCAGTCCGCACCCACCACGGCCTTGGCCAGACCCACGGTCTCGGCGATCACCTCGACGCCGGGTCTGCACTCGGCCCCCAGGAAATCCAGCAGCGCGAAGCCGAGTCCACCTGCCGCGCCTGCACCGGGAAGTTCCGGCCGGGCCCGGCCCAGGGTCTCCTCGGTCACCACGGCCAACCGCGTCAACGCGGCCTCAAGGGTCTCCACCTCGAACGGACCAGCGCCCTTCTGGGGGCCGAACACCGCACTGGCGCCGCCCGGCCCGAGCAGCGGAGCCGTGACGTCGGAGGCAATCCTGATCTGGATGTCGGCCAGGCGTGCGTCGAGCCCGGACACATCGATCCGGTCCAGCTGGGCCAGTGCTGCGCCGCCGGGAGGCAACGGTGCGCCGTCGGCGTCGAGCAGAGTCGCGCCGAGTGCGGTGAGCATCCCGGCGCCGCCGTCGTTGGTCGCCGAGCCGCCCAGCCCGATCAGCAGGTCGGTCGCGCCGCGATCCAGCGCCGAAGAGATGAGTTGACCGACTCCGAAAGTGCTTGCGCGCAGCACGTCTCGATCCGCCGGGGCCACGAGTTCCAGACCGGAGGCCGTCGCCATCTCGATCACGGCGAGCGAACGGTCGGGTATGAAGCCGTAGTGGGCCCGAATCGGACGTCCGAGCGGATCGGACACCTCGACCGTCACGCGTTCGCCGGCGAGTGCGTCGACCACCGCGTCGACGGTTCCCTCACCGCCGTCGGCCATCGGCACGCCTACGCATTCGGCGTCGGGGAGCGCCGAGTGCACTCCGTCGCGCATCGCGGCCACCGCCTGGGAGGCCGTCATCGACTCCTTGAAGGAGTCCGGGGCAAAAACGATTTTCATCCGGTGCTATCTGACAGGGGTGAGCGCCGGTTTCCCGGCGAGAACCGCGGCGGCATTGTCGACAGCGAGAATACCCATAGCATCGCGCGTCGATTCGCCGGCACTCGCAATATGCGGTGTGAGAACCAGATTCGGCGTGTCGAGCAAGCGGGGATCGATGTGCGGTTCGTTCTCGAAGACATCGAGCGCGGCACCGCGCAACCGCCCGGCGTGCAGGGCGCTCATGAGCGCGGATTCGTCGACCACGCCGCCGCGTGCGGTGTTGACCAGGTACGCCGTGGGTTTCATCTTCGCCAGCGCGTTCGCGTCGATCAGGTGGCGGGTTTGCGGGGTCAACGGGGTGAGCACACAGAGCACATCGCACTCGGCCAGCAGCGTGTCGGTGTCGACGAACCGCACACCGTCCTCGGACGTGCCCGGTTCGCGGCTGCGCGCGGAGGCCAGGATTTTCATGTCGAAACCCTTGGCGCGCTGGGCAACTGATTTGCCGATGCGACCGTAGCCGAGGATGCCGAGCGTCGCTGAAGCGCTGATGTCGAGGCCGACCAGCATGCGCGGACCCCACACCCACGGTTGGCGCGACCGCAACAACCGGTCGCCGTCGAGCACCCGGCGTGTCGCGGCGAGGATCAGCGCGAATGTGTGGTCGGCGGTCGCGCGGTCCAGCACACCGGGTGTGTTGGTGACCGTGACACCGGCGGCTGTCGCGGCGCCGACGTCGATGTTGTCGTATCCGACAGCGACGTTCGCGATGACCTTGAGCTGTGGTCCCGCGGCGGCGAGCAACTCGGCGTCGACGCGTTCGGTCAGCGTGATGACAGCGGCCTCGGCGCCCGCGATGCCGGCTTCGAGGGCGGCCCGGTCCGGTGGGGCCTCGCCGCCCACCCGGAACGGAACATCCAGCGATTCCAGGTGCGCCATGGCGCGGTCGGTGAGCAGTCTCGAAACGTAGATCGTCAACAGCAGGTCCTTGTCATGGTGCCGTCATTGCTTCGTCGAGAGTTCCGAGTGGTGTGACACCCGTGACCGAGGACCATGTGTCGCGGTAGTGGGTCCACCGTGCCGCCACAGTCGCACGCCACTCGATGCGCGGTGATACCCGTCGTGTTTCCGGTGGCGTCACCACCCGGCCGTCCAACACTTCGGAGCACATGGCGGCGGCCCCCACGGCGGGTAGGTGACTTTCGTCGACCACCAGAATGACGCGGTCGAGCGCATCGGCCAGCAACTGCGGCATTGCGGGTCCATCGCCGAACGCGCCACTGACGTAGAGTGTGCGCTGATCCCGGCCGACACAGGTCTCGATGATCATTCGGTCGGCGAACAGCACGCCCTCCACGATGCCGCGGGCGGCCACATGAATCGGGGTGTCGGCGGACATCCCCACCAGCGCGGTATGTGGACCGTCGAACCACAGCGGACCGCGTTCGGCGCGGATGTGAGGAATGAACACCGGCGCACCGGCGCGGGTCTCGGCAGGTTTGGCTGTGAACGCCGCGGCGACGAGATCGGCGACAGCGGCATCGTCGTCGCCGAAGCCGGCGACAGCAGCCCCGTGTGCCAGTGCGTCACCGCCGTTGATGACGCCGTTGATCAGCCACCTTTGGGGGTGGACGTCTGAGCGCTGCAGCGCCAGGGCCCTCGGGTCCGGTTGGGCCAGTGAATTGGACACCACATGGGTGGTGCCCATGATGAACAGCGGTCTGCCACCGGGTGCCGAACCCAAGGCATACGATGCGGCCGGGGTGTCACCTGAACCCACGAGTACCGGGACACCTTCCGGCAGGCCGAGTTCGGTTGCTGCCGTGGACTTCAGCGGACCCAGCACGCTCAGTGACGGCCGTATCGGAGGTAGTTGGTGAGCTGGTATGCCGAACCTCGTCAGCAGGTCGCCCAACCATCGGCAGCTCCCGTCGGTGCTGGCCATGAGCGCGGTATAGGACGCCTGTGTGGGATCGATCGCCCGCCGCCCGGTGAGCCACTGTCCCAACCAGGTGCCCGCGAGGCCGAAGGTTGTTGCGGTGCGCTGCGCTTCCGGCTCGATCGACTGCAGCAGGCGGTAGGCTGCCCCCATCGCGGTAGCCGGCATCAGATGGTTGCCGATCAGCGCCACCTCCTCGGCGGTGAGCACGCTGATCAGGTCGTCGGTGGGTTCGGACAGCCCGGGGTGGTCCCATGCGATTCCGGCCGTCAGCGGCCGTCCTGCTGCATCGAGGAGCAGCGCCGTGGGGGCGTGGGTATCCAGCCCCACGGCGCTGATCGGGGCGTCGCGAGCATCCAGGGCGTCGACGACCGACCTGACCGCCGAGACGACGCTGCTGCGCCAGGCCGTTGGATCGACCCGGCCGGGACCACATCGGCGCGCTGCGGGATGTGGTACCCGGGACCGGGCGAGCACGGCTCCGTGCGGGGCGATCACGACCGCCTTGGTGGCCGACGTGCCCACATCGATTCCGAGATAGGCCACTGTGGGTTCAGTCCAGGAGCTTGGCTGCGGCCTCGGGGGTATCCCCACCGTGGATCACGGCCTTGAGGGCGTTGACCATTTTGGCAGGATCGGGCGCCTGCCAGATGTTGCGGCCTGCGGTCATGCCGTGGCCGCCGGCCTCGATGACCGACGCGGCTTGTTTGAGCACATCCAGCGGGCTGGGAGCCTGCGCGCCCCCGGCTGCGACGACGATCGCCGGCGTCCCCTCGACGACCTTTGCGAACTCGGCAGTTGAGCCGGTGTACCAGGTCTTGACGATGTCGGTGCCGAGTTCCGCTGCGGCGCGCGATGCGTATAGCACCGATTCCGTGGAACCCTTTCGATCACCCCACATTTCACCGGATGGGTATGCGTGGCATACAACCGGAAGCCCCCAGTTGTGCGCTTCCTCGACAACGTTGGTGAGCATCTCGAACATCGCGACCTGATGAGATGAGCCGGCGGAAATCCCCACGGCGACAGCGTCGGCGCCCAAACGGATCGCATCGCGCACGGTACCGATCGTGGCGTCGTAGGTGGGGTGGAACTCGACGGAGAACATGGATGCTTTCAGGATCCACGGCACGGGAGTCGCCCGGCCGCCGAACAGCGGTCCGGCCAGTCCCTTGGTGATCGTGACGGCGTCGGGTTCACCTTCGGCGATGCTGTCGAAGGTCGATGAGATGGTGGCCAGGCGCGGAGCCACGCCGCGCGGCACCGCCTGGTCCAGCGCAACTGTTACTGTCCGTCCATCGGTCCCGAACAGGCGGCGCAACCGTAGCTCCCGGCCCAGTGCCGGAGTGGTGCCGGAGCGGTTGATGTCGAACGCCGGCGTGAATGTGGTCGTCATTGGTGGGTTCTCCTTGGTTGTGGACTTGCGAGCTGTGGTCATGCCCATGGATCGACGCCGACACGCATGTCGGCACCCGAACCGGCGAGCGCAATGGCCTCCACCGCTTGATCGAGCGGAAGTTGGGTGCCGATGAGTTCCGCGACCGGAAGATCCCCGGATGCGACCATGGGTGCGACGGCATGGAACCCGTCCAACCGACACGAAGATGCGCCCACGATGGTCCATTCGTTGTAGTGGACGTCGTTGGCTGACACCGCGAGATCTGCGTCAGCGCCGAATCCCGCGAACACGGACACCCGTGCCCCAGGTGCCAGACTGCCCAGATAGGGTGTGAGCGCATCGATTCGTCCGATCGCCATCACCAGCACGTCGATGCCGCCTGCGGTGAAATCGTCGAGCGCCGCGGCGGTTTCGGGCCCAGGCTCCAGCACCAAATCTGCTCCGAACCGTTTGGCCATCTCGCGACGGCCGGCGATCGGATCGACAGCGGCAACCTTCTCGACCCCGAAGCTCTTCGCGAGGCCTGCGTGGATAAGTCCCAGAGGCCCACATCCGACGATCAGCGCGGTCTGGGCTTTGGCCATGTCTGCTAGCTGTTGGCCGTTGTAGGCGCAGGCCACCGGCTCGATGATCGCCGCCTGGGTGGCGGGTACGCCGGGGACAGGCACCAGATTCTGGCGCGCCACCGCCGGCACGTGTACGTACTGCGACAGGCCACCGGTGAGCTGGTAGCCGAATGCACTGCGGTTGCGGCAGATGTTCTCGTGCCCACGACGGCACGCCGTGCAGGTGCCGCAGGTCACCAAGGGATATACGGCGACCTGGTCTCCCATCTGAACACCGTCGGGCAGCAGTCCGTTGGCGTCGACGACGGTGCCGGCGAATTCGTGGCCGAGCACGGTGGGGAACGTGACGTTCTTCTGTTTGCGGCCTTCGAAGATCCGGACGTCGGTCCCGCACAGCAGTGCCGCGTCGACCCGGAGCAATACGTCGCCGGGCTCCAGCCGAGGTATCGGAGCGCGCTCGATCCGCATGTCGTTGGGCTGGTAGAGCACCGCTTGCCGGAAGTTGTCTGCACTCGTAGGTGGTGTGGTGTCACGTGATTGCGACATCGTGGTCGTCACGACTGTGTGCCTTTCTCTTCGGCGGTGTCGGTCAGGGCGCGCACCGGATGCGCCAGGTCGATGGATGCACCGACGCGGCGAAGTTCTTCGAGTGCGGCACGGCGGGCGGCGTCGCTCTCGGCGCCATCGTCGGTGACCAAGCGCCAGTAGTCCGGGAGCGACGACCAGTAGTTGAACTGGTCGGTCTCGAGCTTGCGGTGGTCGGCGACGACGACCGTCTGCCTGGCGCGCTGCATCATGATGGTCTTGAGCCGGCTCTGCTCCAAGGTGCGTGATGCGACGCCGTATTCGGGGTGAACGGCATCGGCGCCGATGAACGCGAAATCGGCGACGACCGACCGCAACATGTTTTCTGCTTCCGCACCGCTGATCGTCTCGTTCACGCGCCGCAACCGGCCACCGAGTACCACCAGCGAAACGTGGTCCTTGCGCATGAGGATGTTGATCGCGCCGATACCGTTGGTGAACACGGTGACATCGGCGGCATCGAGGTGTCGCGCGACGAACTCGGTGGTGGTACCAGCGTCCACGATCACGACGGCGCCGTCGGTGACGGCCTCGGCGGCGAGTCGCCCGATGGCGTCCTTCTCGCGGGTGAACTCGAGATGACGCTGATGGATCGACAGCTCGGTCGGGACCGTCAGAGCCACGCCGCCGTACGTGCGGGTGATGTGGCGTTCCTGATGCAGTCGGCTCAGATCGCGGCGCACCGTCGCGAAGGACACATCGAACCGCTCGGCGATTTCCTCGACGCTCATCGATCCGGACTCGACCGTCTGCAGCAGCTGCAGGATCTGCTCACGGCGGCGTGCGCCGCGGATGTCGCGGCGGCGGGCACCTCGGCCTTCGCCGTGTTCGTCCTCAACCCCGGGGCGGCCACCCAAGTTGCCCTCCGGCTCGAAGTCTGTGGGCTGTGTCACGGGCTCGACGTTACATGCGCGATGTGCGCAAGTCAACCTTATATGCGTGAAACGCGCACATAAGTCCACGGATAAGACGGATGATGCGCGATATATGCATATTTTGCGGTCACTGATCGCCTATTGACATTTGAAATGATCGGTTCAATCATATGGATGCGAGGCGATGATTGTGTCGAGCACCACAGTTCTGTGGATCCGGCGATTCTACTCACCTCATATGCGCGAAACGATCATTAAGGCTTGAGCATGGAGGCTCGACGATGACCAGCACACGGGTAATGACGCACGGGAATCCTGTCGGCCCCGGTTCGGGGCGATCCGGCAGTGGCCGGGCGTCCAGAATCAGGTGGGCCGTGGCGGTGTTCTGTGCGGTCGGCTTGGCGATCAACTACATCGACCGCTCGGCGGTGTCGGTGAGCCTGCCGTTCATGACCGAGGATTTCCACCTCACCCCCACGGAGAAGGGCCTCATCCTCAGTGCCTTCTCGTGGAGTTACGCTCTCATGCAGATTCCCGCCGGTCGGCTCATTGACCGATTCGGGGAACGTGTCATGTTCGGCGCTTCAGTGCTCGTGTGGTCGCTGTTCACCGGGGCCACCGGCGTCGTCAACAGCTTCGGTGCGTTGCTAGGCCTCCGACTGGGTCTCGGCGTCGGTGAGGCGGGCGCGTACCCGGCGGCCGCAAAGACGGTCTCGCACTGGTTTCCGCTGCGCCTCCGCAGTCGTGCCACGTCGGTGTACGACAGTGGTGCCCGCATCGGGAGTGCCGCCGCCACACCGCTGATCGCTCTCGTCATCGGGCTGTGGGGCTGGCGAGCGGCCTTCCTCTTCGCCGGTGGGCTCGGTGTGTTGTGGGCTATCGGCTGGTGGGCCTGGTACCGGCGCCCCGAGGTGATGTCGGCGGTCAACGAGGCCGAGTTGGCGATCATCCGTGAGAGTCACACCGAGCAGGCGGCCGCCGATCACGATCCGGATACCAAGCCGATGCGGATCGCCGAGCTCTTCCAGCGGCGCACGGTTTGGGGCATGATGCTGGGCTTCTTCAGCCTCAACTTCATGATCACGTTCTTCCTGACGTGGTTCCCGTCGTACCTCGTCGAAGAGCGTGGCTTCGACCTGCTCAAGTTGGGTTTCTTCGGGATGATCCCGCCGTTGGCGGCGATCCTGGGCAGCTGGGCCGGCGGCCTCGTCGGCGACTACCTACTGGCGCGTGGCTGGTCGTTGAACCGGGTTCGCAAGACCTGCCTGGTCGGCGGCATGCTGGTGTGTTCGGTGATTGCGCTGGCCGCCATCGCGCCGCACGCTTGGCAGGCGCTCGTGTTGATGTCGGTCTCCTATGCGGCGTCGGCGTTCACGATCGTCACGATCTGGTGTCTGCCCGCCGACGTGGTGGATTCCAGCACCGTTGGAAGTCTCGGTGCGACCCAGAACTTCTTCTCGAACATCGGCAGCGCATTGAGCCCGATCGTCATCGGTGCGCTGTACGGTGTGACCGGTTCATTCGAGGTGCCTCTCGTCATGACCGGTGCCGTCGTGGTCGCAGGCGCACTGTGCTTTGGTCTGCTCATCAAACGGGTGGAACCCATCCGCTAGAGTGCCACGGGCGCCAGATCCCCCTGCCCTCAACGGGATTGGGGGATCTGGCGTATCTGTACCCAGGTCAGTCGACCGCGTGCGCCAGTAGCCTCTTGAGTTCGCGGCGCTGCGCCTCCGTGAGGTTGGCGAGCACTTCTTCATCGGCCTGCAGCGTGGCTGCCTCGGCCCGCTTGAGCAATCTCGCCCCCTCCGGGGTGAGTTCGGCGGGCAGTGCGCGGCCGGAGGACGCGGTGTCGGGACGACGCACCGCGCCCTTCTCCTGAAGCGCCCGCACCACGTTGTTCATCGCCTGTGGGGAGACGTTGATATGGCGCGCGAGTTCGGCGTTCGACTGCCCGGGCGCCGCGGAAAGGATTCGCAGACAGACGAATTCGGGAAGGGTCAAACCCAGCGGCTGCAATCGCGCGACAACGGCGGGCTGCAGCACCGCCATCACGCGGTACATCAGAAAGCCCAGCGGCTGAACTTCGAGGATGTCGCTCATATCAAGCATCTTGACACATATCAAGGCCATTGATATACCTGGATCATGACCACACCAGAAGATGTTTTCGAATCGGCATACCGAGGCGAGGCGCCCAACTTCGCCGGGATGCGGCCACCGTGGAGCATCGGTGAACCGCAACCGGAGATCAAGAAGCTGATCGACGCGGGCAAGTTCCACGGCGAGGTGCTCGACGCAGGCTGCGGTGAGGCCGCGACCGCACTGCACCTCGCCGAGCTGGGATTCACCACGGTCGGGCTCGATCAGTCACCCACCGCGATCGAGCTGGCCCGCGCCGAAGCGGCCAGTCGTGGTCTGACCAACGCGACCTTCGAGGTCGCCGACATCAGCTCGTTCACCGGATACGACGGCCGGTTCGGCACGATCGTCGACAGCACGCTGTTCCACTCGATGCCCATCGAGCTCCGCGACGGCTACCAGCAGTCGATCGTGCGTGCGGCCGCGCCCGGCGCGACGTATGTCGTCCTGGTCTTCGACAAGACGACGATGGGGGATTCCGGCCCGGCCTACCCGGTCACCGAACCCGAGCTGCGCGAGGTCGTCGGCCGGTACTGGGTGATCGACGACATCAGCCCGGCGCGGATCCACGCCAACGTCCCCGCCGAGTTCACCGACTTCGCCGCCTTCGCAGGCAGCGACATCCGCGACGAGGGACACGGGCGCAAATCCGTCGCCGGTTGGCTGCTGCAGGCACACCTCGGCTGAGTCCATCGGGCCGGCGACACGCGAAATTCGCAAGGCCCCGGGCATTGCCTGACGCCTGCCATGAGGCAGGATGGAGCTGCCGTCCTGGGCAATCGCCTGGATGGCTCTCTAATGCGAGGAGTGCCGAGGAGACCGATGGCGGATTCGAATGTCGCCGGCCAGGCCGCACCGATTCGTCCGCTCTATACCCGCGTCCTGCTCAAGCTGGGCGGCGAGATGTTCGGCGGCGGACAAGTGGGGCTGGATCCCGACGTCGTGGCTCAGGTCGCCCGGCAGATCGCAGAGGTCGTCCGTAGCGGAGCCCAGGTGGCAGTGGTCATCGGCGGAGGCAACTTCTTCCGCGGCGCCCAACTGCAGCAGCGCGGCATGGAACGCACCCGTTCGGACTACATGGGCATGCTCGGCACCGTGATGAACAGCCTTGCACTGCAAGACTTCCTGCAGAAGGAAGGCATCGACACCCGGGTGCAGACGGCGATCACCATGGGCCAGGTCGCCGAGCCCTACATTCCGCTGCGCGCGGTGCGGCACCTGGAGAAGGGCCGGGTCGTGATCTTCGGCGCGGGCATGGGCCTGCCGTACTTCTCCACCGACACCACCGCGGCCCAACGGGCCCTGGAGATCGGTGCGGAAGTGGTGCTGATGGCCAAGGCAGTCGACGGCGTGTTCACCGACGACCCCAGGACCAACCCCGACGCCCAGCTGATCACCGCGATCAGCCACCGCGAGGTCATCGACCGCGGACTCAAGGTCGCCGACGCGACCGCCTTCAGCCTCTGCATGGACAACGGCATGCCGATCCTCGTGTTCAACCTGCTCACCAGTGGCAATATCGCTCGGGCGGTGGCGGGTGAGAAGATCGGAACTCTGGTCACCACCGCAAGCGGTGGAGCCACATGAGCGAACACGACAGCGACGGGAGACGGTGAAGTGATCGACGAGACTCTCTTCGATGCCGAGGAGAAGATGGAGAAGGCCGTGTCCGTGGCCAGGGACGAGCTCGGCTCGATCCGGACCGGCCGGGCAAACCCGGGCATGTTCTCGCGCATCAACATCGACTACTACGGCTCGATGACCCCGATCACCCAGCTGGCCAGCATCAACGTGCCCGAGGCGCGCCTCGTGGTGATCAAGCCGTATGAGGCGTCGCAGCTCAAGGCGATCGAGGACGCCATCCGCAACTCCGACCTCGGCGTGAACCCCGGCAACGACGGCAGCATCATCCGCGTGGCGATCCCGCAGCTCACCGAGGAACGCCGCCGCGAACTCGTCAAGCAGGCCAAGTCCAAAGGCGAGGACGCCAAGGTCTCGGTCCGCAACATCCGCCGCAAGGCGATGGAAGAACTCAGCCGGATCAAGAAGGACGGCGAGGCGGGCGAGGACGAGGTGAGCCGCGCCGAGAAGGACCTCGAAAAGTCCACCCACACCTACACGGCGCAGATCGACGAACTTGTCAAACACAAGGAAAGCGAGTTGCTGGAGGTCTGAGTGACCGATCAGCAAGCGAGTCTCGTGGCGAGTAAACCGGTCGGAGAACCGCAGAAGAAGCAGTCCCGCGCCGGTCGTGACCTCCCGGCGGCCATCGGCGTCGGCGTGGGCCTCGGCGGCGGCGTCATCGCGATCCTGCTGTTCGCACCGTTGGTGTGGGTCGGCGTCGTCGCGGTCGCGATGGCCGTGGCAACCCACGAGGTCGTGCGCCGTCTGCGCACCGCGGGATTCTCCATCCCGATCGTCCCGTTGCTGCTCGGCGGGCAGGCCATGGTGTGGCTGACCCTGCCGTTCGGGCCCGCAGGCGCGCTCGGCGGATTCGGCGGAACCGTGGTGCTGTGCCTGATCTGGCGGCTGTTGTCCGGCGGGCTGTCCGCGGCGCCGGTGAACTATCTGCGTGACGTCTCGGTGACGGTGTTTCTCGCCACCTGGATCCCGCTGTTCGGCGCGTTCGGGGCGCTGCTGATCTATCCCGACGACGGCGCGGGCCGGGTCTTCTGCCTGATGCTGGGCGTCGTGGCGTCCGATGTCGGCGGCTACGCGGCGGGTGTGCTGTTCGGCAAGCATCCCATGGTGCCGGCGATCAGCCCCAAGAAATCCTGGGAGGGCCTTACCGGCTCGCTCGTGCTCGGCATCGTGGTCTCGGTGCTGGCCGTGACGTTCCTGCTGGACAAGCCCGCCTGGGTGGGCGTGCCGCTCGGCATCATGCTGGTGATCACCGGAACCCTTGGTGACCTGGTCGAATCGCAGGTCAAACGCGATCTCGGGATCAAGGACATGGGCACGTTGCTGCCCGGCCACGGTGGGCTCATGGACCGCATCGATTCGGTGCTGCCCTCAGCCGTCGCGACCTGGATCGTGCTGACGCTGCTGGCGTGATCCGGAGCTGTTGAGCCAGCAGGCCAACGCCCCGACCACGAGTCCGACCGCGATCCCGACGTCGGGACGTTCGCCGAGCATCAGCCACGACAGCACCCCCGCGACCGCGGGAATCACGCAGAACAGCATGGTGACCGCGGGTGCGCCGTGTCGGCTGATGGCCCGCACGTACATCGACACCCCCAGCGCCGCGTTGAGCAGCACCACCCCGGCCACGGCCGCCACCGCGTGCTTCGGGTTGTGCACCGCGAACGGCGTCAGCGCCGCGAACACCCCCGCGGGGACCAGTGCCACCGCGTTCTGCACGGCCGTTGCGGCACGGAAGTCGACGTCGGCGCAGAACCGCTGTTGGTAGACGCCGCCGGCGGACAGCCCAAGCAGGGCCGCGAGCAACAGCAGCAGGACCGGGTCGACACCGCTGTCGGCGGCCAACCGGCTGGCACAGGCCGCCAGGACCGCCGCCACACCGAGCACCAGCGCCACGATGCGCCGCAGGCCCAGCCGATCGCGTAGGAACGCCGCACTCAGCACGGCCGTGGTCACCGGGTTCATCGCGATCACCACCGCGCACAGCACGGCGGGCGCGCCGCGCTCGATGGCCAGGTACAGGAAGCAGAACTGCACGCCCTGCATGAGCAGTCCGGCGACGGCGACGTGGCCCAGCTTGCCGCCGCGCGGCCACTGCACACCGGCGAACTTCGCCCACACGCCGAGGATCGCAGCCGCGAGGCTGAACCGGAACACCAGCAGCGCCATCGGCGACATGGCCGCGACCGCGGCGGCGCCGATCGGGTAACCCAGTGCGTACAGGAACGTCACCGCCGACGCGGTGCGGGCGGGCATCCGGTCCAAGGTGTCGGCCATGGAGCCATCGTGTTGGGCGCCCGGTGCCCGCGTCCAACGAATAATCGCGCGGCGTATCGATCACGATCACTTATCGCTCTGTCGGCATCGTCGTGCACAATGCGACGAAATTGATCGTTGCTGCTGATCGGAGTACCGTGCAGCCCGTGGGACAGGTCCTGGACATCGCGCCGCTGCGCAGCCTGGTGGCCGTTGCCGACTGTGGTGGATTTCACCGCGCGGCGGCGGTCCTGCACCTGACCCAGTCCGCGGTCAGCCAACACGTCCGCCGCCTCGAAGGCGTCGTCGGCGGTCCGCTCGTGCAGCGATCCGGCCGCGGTATGGCGTTCACCGAACTCGGCCACCGGGTTGTCACCCACGCCCGCCGGATCCTCGCCGCGCATGACGCGGCACTCGCCGATCTCGGGGCCGCCGAGGAGAAGACGCTGCTGATCGGGGCCACCGAACACGGCGCCGACGTCATGCTGCCCGGCCTGACCGATGCGCTGGCCGAACGCCTGCCGGACTGGCGGGTGCGGTTCCGGTTGGACCGCAACGTCGCGCTCGCCGACGCGATCGAACACGGCACCGTCGACATCGCGGTGATGCTCGACGGATCCGGCTGGGACCGCGCCAACGCATCGGGAATGGTTCCGCTGAAATGGATCTCGGCCCGCAACTTCAGCGCCGCCGGTGAACCGCTGCCCGTGGTGGTGTACTCCGAACCCTGCACGTTGCGGGAACCGGCCTTCGCGGCGCTGGAGAAACTCGACATCGACTACCAGATCGTCGTCGAGTGCGCGGACCTGTCCGGTCTCATCGCGGCGGTGCGCTCGGGTCTCGGGGTGGCGCTGCTGCCCATGATCGGCAGGCTGCCCGACGGGCTCACGGTTGCCGACGACATGCCTGCGGCCAACCGTGCATCGGTGTTCGTCCGCGGCCGCGCCGGCGTCGACCCGGACCTGCTGGCGACCGTGGACAAGGCGGTTGGCGAAGTCCTCTGTGACGACCACACGGTCGGGAGAACATCAGTGAAGGTATCGGCATGAAACAACAGCTCGTCTTCGAAGCGCCGCGGCGGGCCATGCCGCCTCGGCATCTGGCCGACCTCGACGAGACGGGGCGCGCGGCCGCGGTCAGCGAGCTCGGGCTGCCGGCATTCCGGGCCAAGCAGCTGGCCAACCAGTACTACGGCCGGCTCATCGCCGATCCGAAGCAGATGACCGATCTGCCCGCCGCCGTGCGGGATCAGGTCGCCGAGAAGCTGTTCCCGACGTTGATCAACCCGGTGCGCGAGATCCAGTGCGACGCAGGGGAGACCCGCAAGACCCTCTGGCGCGCGATCGACGGGTCGACGTTCGAATCCGTGCTCATGCGGTACCCGCAGCGCAACACCGTGTGCATCTCGTCGCAGGCCGGGTGCGGCATGGCATGCCCGTTCTGCGCGACCGGACAGGGCGGGCTGCAGCGCAACCTGACCACCGCCGAGATCCTGGAGCAGGTGCGTGCGGCGTCGTCGGCCATGCGCGCCGAACAGTTCGGCAGGACTGCAGGCACCGCCGGCGGTGGCAGGCTGTCCAACATCGTGTTCATGGGCATGGGTGAACCGCTGGCCAACTACAACCGCGTGCTCGGTGCCGTGCGCCGCATCATCGCCGCGCCGCCCAACGGTTTCGGCATCAGCGCACGCGCGGTGACGGTGTCCACGGTCGGGCTGGCCCCGGCGATCCGCAAGCTCGCCGACGAGCGCCTGGGCGTCACCCTGGCGTTGTCGCTGCATGCGCCCGACGACGAACTGCGCGACACCCTGGTGCCGGTGAACAACCGGTGGAAGGTGAGCGAGGTCCTCGACGCGGCCCGCTACTACGCAGACACCACCGGCCGACGCGTGTCGATCGAGTATGCACTGATCCGTGACGTCAACGACCAGCCTTGGCGGGCAGACCTTCTCGGCAAGAAGCTGCACGGTGCGCTGGGACCGCTGGCACACGTCAACGTCATCCCGCTCAACCCGACCCCCGGCAGCGAATGGGACGCCAGTCCCAAACCCGCCGAGCGCGAATTCGTCAGGCGCGTGCGCGAACGCGGCGTATCGTGCACGGTCCGCGACACGCGTGGCCGCGAGATCGCCGCGGCCTGCGGTCAATTGGCGGCCGAGGGCTGACTCTTCGGCGCCTGGAAACCGGCCGCGGTTCCTAGGCGTCGGCGATGGAACGCTCGCGGACCGCTTCGATGTGGGCGCGCATCGCATCCTCCGCGGCTTGCGGATCGCCGGTTTCGATGGCGGCGAGCACCCGGCCGTGCTCGGCAACCGCCAACTCGGTGTCCACCGGCCCGCGGTGCACGTTCTGGCGCATACGTTGCACCGAGGCGCCCAGAGTTCCCACCATCCGACGCAGGAAGCTGTTGCCGCAGTGGTCGAGGATCGTCTGATGGAAGCTCCAGTCCGCGTCGAAATAGGGCATCAGTGCCACCGGCAGGCTGTTGCGGTCTCGGGTCACCCCGTCCCATTCGCGCACTGCCCACGCGGCCTCCTCGTGCGCGCGGTGTGCGGCGCGCAGTTCGGGGAGCAACCCGGGTTCCCGAAGCCGGGTCGCCCAGTGCGCGGCGGTCGTCTCGACGACGAGTCGAGCGTCGGCGAGCTCCGCGGCCTGCTGCGCGGTCATCGGTGGCGCCACCTGATAGCCGCGGTGGGCCACCCGGTGAACCAGCCCGGTTGCCTCGATCTCGACGAGGGCCTCCCGCACCGGGGTGGGCGAGACGCCGAGGGTGCGGGCGAGCTGGTCGATGCTCACCGAGGTCCCGGGGGCAAGCCGTCCGTCCATGAGCATCGCGAGCAGCGCGTCGCGTACATCGTCCCGCATGGCTCGCCGCAGGCGATGGATCGTCGGGCTCACAGGGACCTCCACATTCGAATCCTTTCATGAGGTCGCGTCGAGCAAGGCCAGCGCGGTGACCTCATCGAGAACCAGGTCGGTCGCGGCGCCCGCGCGCAGTGCCCCGAGGATGGCCGCCGTTTTCGCGGGACCACTGACCACCAGGATCCGCGTTTTCACACCGCGCAGCTCCGACAGGGGCATGCCGGTGCTGCGTTGGTTGAACGCAGTGCCGTCCGAGCTGCCGTCGGCGCGCAGGAAGACGGTGCCGATGTGTCCCACGATCCCGTCCCGCCGCAGCTCCTGAAGATCGACGGCATCGAGGTAGCCCGACCGGTACAGGTGGTCGGGCACGTCGTTGTCCAGCGTGTCGACCGTGAACAGCGCCACGTCGGCGTTTCGACGGATCGCGAGGACTCGCTGAACAGACCGCTCCTGCCACATCGCGTCGCGAGTTGTCGCCGAGTCGAAGAACGCAGGCACCGGAAGGTGATGTGCCGAGGCGGAGAACGCGCGGGCGAACCGGTCGAGCAGTTGGCCTGCGTTGAGGATGTTCGACGCGGACGCGTTGCCTGAACCGCTGAGCTGAACCACCCGAGCCCCGCGGGTGGGGCAGAAGATCAGATGACGGGAGACCGCCTCGACCGTGGCATCCCAGGCAACCGCCATCGTCGTGTTGGTGCCGACGACTGCGGCGAGCCGTCGTGCCGCGAACTCGGCGACAACATCGAGCCGAGTCCCGTTCTGAGCGGCATCACCGCTGTCGGCGATCAGCGTGCGAACGCCGAAGCGCTGGTTGAGCCGGGTCGCCAGGCGTGCCGACCGGTCCGGCGTCCGATGCAACACGAACTCGACGACACCGTGCTGCCGGGCCCTGGCGAGCAGGCGAGAAACGGTCGACCGGGACAGGTGCAGGCGCTTACCGACGTCCTCGATCTTCAGACCTTGGACGTAGTAGAGCTCAGCGGCGTCGGCGGCTCGGCGCCGCTCCTCCTCGGCGAGGTCGATGTCGTCGGAACCGGCCGCAGGACGCAGAGGATACGGATCAGCCGTGTCCGCCACCATGAGTTCACCCCTTCCTGGCCGTCGGCCGTCTCGGCCGTTGGGACCGGGTATCCGGACGGCTGTGAATCATTTTCCCGCCAGAGCGCCCATGAGCTCAGAATCTCCTGGAAAAACAGGAATATGTAGCGCTATCAAGCCCTTGACGCTCCCGCGGCCTATACCAATATCCTATAGGAAGTCCTGTTAGCCAGCTCACTCCCGAGGAACAATGTGGTCCGCGCCGGATACGGCCGATCGCAGATGAGACCGAGATCTCGCATCAAAAGCCTTGGCGCAGAGGGAAACCGCGATCTCATCCGTCGGCGCCGCCTCCGCGCCGCGCCCACCCACCCACATCACCGAAGAAAGATGGTCATGACAGCTCCGCACGCATTTCCGCCGGACCGCACCGCAGTGGTCACCGGTGCCGGTTCGGCCCGCGGCATCGGCCGCACCACCGTACGACGGCTCGCCACGGCAGGGTGGAACGTCGCAGCCCTCGACGTCGACGAAGCGGCCGTCGTCGAGTTTGCACGGGAGGTCGACAAAGAGTCCCGCACAACGGTTCTCGGCTACGGCGTCGATGTCGCGGATCCCGAATCGGTGGATCGCGCATTCACCGCGATCGAGGCCGAACTGCCGCCCGTCGTCGGACTGGCGCACGCGGCGGGTGTCGCCTCACCCGTTCCTTTCCTGGAACTGTCGCTCGCCGAGTGGAACCGGGTGCTCGACATCAACAGCACCGGAACCTTCGTCGTCAATCAGCGTGCGATTCGCGGCATGGTGCAACGCGGCGTCGGGCGTGTGGTCAACCTGTCGTCTGCATCGGCCCAGCTGGGCGGCGGCACCTACAGCAAGGTTCCGTACTCGGCGTCGAAGGCTTCGGTCATCGGTCTCAGTCGCGCCGTTGCGCGCGAGGTCGGCAAGTTCGGCGTCACCGTCAACGTGGTGAGCCCCGGCCCGATCGACACCGACATCATGGGCGGCGCCCTCACCGAGGAGCGCAAGGCCGAGTTGGTCACCGGCCTGCTCGTCGACCGAGTCGGCCGAACCGAGGACATCGCCGCCACCATCGAGTTCCTGCTGTCCGAGGATGCCGGTTTCATCACCGCCGCCGTCTACAACGTCAACGGCGGCCTCGTCGTCAATTGAGCCTGCTCCCAGCAGGAAAGTCCCCCGCCCACGCACAAAGGAGTGCCATGGATCTACAGTTCGAGTCGCCGCGCCGGGCCCGACGTCAGCGCGACGCCAAGAAGGTGAAGAACCTGCGCTACTGGATTCTCGGTTGGCTGCTGCTGGCCGGCATCCTCAACTACATGGACCGCTCGTCGGTGTCCATCGCCGCTCCGCACATGATCGCCGAACTCGGGCTGACCAAAACCGATATCGGGCTCATGGGTGCGGTGTTCTCGTGGACCTACGCGCTGTGCCAGCTGCCCGCCGGCTATCTGATCGACAAATTGGGCGCCCGCAGAATGTATTTCGCCGCGGTCGGCATCTGGTCGTTCGCGACCGCGCTGATGGCCATCGGCCAGACGATGGCGCACTTCCTCACCTTCCGCTTCCTGCTGGGCGTCGGTGAGTCGCCCAACTCACCGAACTGCAGCAAGATCACCACGGCGTGGTTCCCCCGCGAAGAACGTGGCCAGGCCGCAGGCATCTGGGACTCCGGGTCGAAATGGGGTTCGGCTATCGCTCCGCCGGTGCTCACCGTGCTGTCGCTGGCGTTTGGCTGGCGCGCGATGTTTCTCATCATCGGCGTCGCGGGACTTGTTCTGGCACTGGCCTTCTGGGCCTACTACCGGGCACCCGAGTCGTCCAAGCGGCTGACCGAGGAGGAATACCGGTACATCGTCGCCGGTCGTGACGACACCACGCAACCGAAGGCGCATCTGCCCTGGGGCAAGTTCTTCACCTACCCCCAGACGTGGGGAATGATGCTCGGCTTCTTCAGTTCGATCTGGATCTGGAACATCTTCATCACGTTCCTGCCGCTGTTCCTCCAGGACACCCTCGGTGTCTCGATCGCCCAGACCGGCTGGGTCGCCGCAATCCCATACCTGGCCGCGGCGATCACCGGTATCTATGCGGGCCGGCTCACGCTCACCCTGGTGCGCCGCAGGGGGATGAGCGCCTTCGGGTCCAAGAAGACGGTGCTGATCGGCGGTTCCGTCGGTCTCGGAATCCTGCTCGCTGTGGTGCCGGTCGTCCACAACCCCGTATGGGCGATCGTCGTGCTGTGCGCCGCGCTCGGCCTGGTGGCCGCGGTCCAGTCCCAATCTTGGGCGCTCACCAGCGATATCGTGCCCGACACCCACGCCGCCCAGTTCGGTGGAATCATGAACTTCGGCGGTTACTTCGGTGGTGCGCTGGCGCCGCTGGTCACCGGGATCATCGTCGACAGAACCGGTTCCTACGCGCCGTCGTTTCTGGTGTCGGGTTTGATCGCGGTCCTCGGCGCCTGCTTCTACGGGTTCATGGTCCGTCGTCCCGTCCACCAATCCGCTGCCGCATCTGAAGAAAGGTGAAGCATGAGCGATGAGTACGTGGTGGGCCTCACCGCCGACGGCGCCGACGCCACCGGCGCCACGATATTCGGCGACATCGGCCTGCAACGGCTGGAGGAGGCCGGCATCTCGTGGCGCCTGTTGCCCGCCATCCCCACGCATGGTCCGGTGGATCCGGCCGCGCTGGACGGTGTCGATGCAGTGGTCTCGTTCGGCCACATCCCGTTCAGTGCCGAACTGGTACGACAGGTGCCCCGGCTGCGGCACATCGCGCGGTTCGGCGCGGGCTATGACGGGATCGACCCGGTCGCGCTGGCACGCGAAGGGGTGGTGCTCACCAATACCCCTGGCGCGGTGCGACGGCCACTCGCGCTGTCCGGGCTCACGCTGTTGCTGGCCTGCGCGCATCGCCTGCTGGAAAACCACCGGGTCACCGTCTCGGGACGGTGGGCCGCCGAACGGGGCGCCCACCGAGGCGTCGGGGTGCACGGCAGGACGGTCGGGATCCTCGGCTTCGGCTCGGTCGGCGCCGAACTCGCCGAGATGCTGACGCCGTTGGGGGTCACGGTGATCGCCAACAACCGATCGGGGCGTTCGGCACGCGCGGCCCAGCTGGGTGTCGAACTCGTCGACCGCGCCACGCTGGCCGCGCGGTCGGATTTCGTCGTGGTGACCGCGGCTCTCACCGAGGAGAACCGCGGCATGCTCGACGAAGCGTTCTTCGCGGCGATGCGGTCGAGCGCCTACTTCATCAATATCGCCCGCGGCGGGCTGGTGGACCAGCCCGCGCTGATCCGGGCACTGCGCAGCGGTGAAATCGCCGGGGCGGCACTGGATGTCTACGATCCGGAACCCCCGGCGGCCGACGACCCCCTGTTCGCGATGGACAACGTGATCTGTACACCGCATGCGCTGTGCTGGACCGCGGACTTCACCCGTGACGTGTCCCGTTCGGTCATGGACGCCGTGATCGCGGTGTCACGCAACGAGATCCCCGATACGGCACTTGGGCGCGACGCGCTCGACGAGGGGTCGTGGCGCGGGCGGGCCAGGGTGAACGCCGGGACCTGATTTCGGCTCGAACGTCGGCTTGTGGTCGAATTCTCCGCGAAAGTTCGCACACAAGCCAACGTTCGGTGTCACACCGGCCTGATCCCGACGGCGTGGCGCAACTGCGCGAGGAACTGGTCGCCGTCGTCGCTGCGCACGATGTAATGCGACACCGCGACGCGAATCGCGGTCGAGGCCTTGACCGCGGCATTCGGGCCCGAGAGCAACTTGAGCAGCCGCGCCCGCATGATCGGGATGACGTGCGACAGCTGGGCGATGACGACCTCGGGCTCGATGTCGACGAGGCGGACCCCGGAATACGACTGCTGGTACTGCACGATGAATCGCAGCGCCGCGTCCAGCTTTTCGTTGCCGCGCAGGCCCGCGGTCGCGCGCCCGATCCCGTGGTCGAACATCTCGCGCTCGTAGTTGCCGAACGCATCGAGCAGTTCCTGCTTGTCGGCGAACCACCGGTACAACGTCGGCCGCGAGACGCCGGCCTGCAGGGCCACCTCGGACAGACTCAGCTTGGTCTGACCGCTACGCGCGAGCACCTCGGCGGTGGCCACCAGGATGCGGTGGCGGGTCGAGGAGTCCGCACCCGCACCTGCGGGCAGAGTTTCATTCACAGTCGAGCCTCGGTTGGTGGTGGTTCTCAAATCCTAGGGTCATCACAGCAGTTTCTTGACCAATCCCACGGTTTCCAGGTCGGTCAGCGCCGCGTCCGGTGCGCGGCGGTACTCGGCGAGGAGATCGCGCTGCGCGGCGTGCCGGTCGGTGAACATCATGCTGGTGATCAGGGTATACGCGAGTTCACGCCGGCGAACGCCGGTCAGTGCGAGCCGGCCAGTGCGTGCCGGGACCGCGAGCCGGGACCGCGACGAGATTCCGGCGTCGCCGCCGAGTACTGATAGCGTGCGTACCCGTCCCGCGGCGGTGCCGGGATGACCGGCGTCGATGCCCGCCGTGGCCGAGGCCTGCCGCCGAACGTCGCCGGCGTTGAAGGGCGTCTGCGGGCGTTTGAGGGTGAACAGGTGCGGTTAGACACGAGGTGTCCGCGGAGGCGAGCTGGTGATGCATCGGTGGACGCCTGGTGAGCATGAGTTTTGATGGGTTGCATGTGAATTCGATACGTAAGGGTCTGCCCGGGGATGAGTCGGCCGACGGCGCCGAGATCGTCCTGTTCCCCGGCAGGCTTGCGGTACCGGCGCCCCAGCTGACGCGGGTGGCGGCGCATGCACGCCGGTTGGCCGCGGTGGCCTACCAGGACATCAGCGTCAACGGTGACAATCCGGTCACCGCGCACGCGCACTGGGGCGTGTTCCAGCGGTTCCCCGTGGTGACCCGCACGATGACCGCGGTGTGGCGCATGATGGCGGCCCGCTCCTTCGACGATCTCGCCGGGGAGCTGGAGGTCGGCTTCGTGCATCCCAGGACCATCGGCGAGCATGTCAGCCTGTCGCTGATCGTCGGTGACAGTCATGGACTGCTGGACCTGGCCGGCATCCAGGCGCTGCGGGGATCGCTGATCGACACCGCCCTGGTGCGGGATCTGCACGACCCCGCGTCGCGCATCGCCCGCCGCGTCGCCGACGAACCCGACATCTGGTTCGACCCGCTGATCGCGGGCTTCGCGCGGGATCCCGGGCGCGGCTTTCGCCGGTGGCAGTGACCGGGCGGGTCAGGGCCGTACGGCGTTGAGCGCCGCGAGCAGGTCGTCGAGCCGCTCGGGACTCACCCGGCCGCCCGACAGCGCGATCATCCGCTCGATCGGCACGGACTCCAGCATCCGCAACATGTCGGTGCCCATCGCGGGCGCATTCTGGGCGGCGGGGCCCAGCGTCTCGAAAAGCAGTGGCGCAGCGGCCGGGTCGGCGAGGATCTCGCCCAGCGTCGACTCCCTGGTGAACACCGTCCTCGGCGCGTCGCCCGTCACCGTCACCGTCGCCTGCAGGCGCAGATCCCGGCTCGACGCGCCCACCGACACGGTGTAGTCACCGGCCTCGACCACCCACTGCCCGCCGCCCACCGACCAGAACGCGAGATCGGCACGGCGAACGGGAATTTCGACGCTGCGGCGCTCACCGCCGTCCAGGGTCAGGCCGGCGAACCCGACCAGCCAACGCGGTGGGCGACCGACCTGCGAATTCGGTTTGGACGCGTACACCTGCACCACCTCGCGGCCGGACCGGGAACCGACGTTCGACACCGCCAGGCGCACCGTCAACCCGGCGGGCCCGGCGTCGACGTCGAGGTCGGAGTATGCGAACGCCGTGTAGGACAGGCCGTGACCGAACGGGAACGTGACGTCCAGGTCGCGCGCGTCATACCACCGGTAACCGGTGAAAATGCGCTCGCCGTACACGGTATGGCCGTTCTCGGACGGAAAGTTGAGATACGCGGGGCAGTCCTCAAGACGCGCGGGGACCGTCTCGGCCAGGCGTCCTGACGGGTTCACGGCCCCGAACAACACATCGGCGATGGCGCCGCCGCCTGCCTGGCCGAGAAGCGCGCCGTCGAGAATCGCCGGGGCCAACTGCGCCACGGTGTCCAGACGCACCACGCCGCCGTGCGACAGCACGACGACCGTGCGGGGTTGCACTTCGACCACCGCGCGCAGCAGCGCCAACTGCGTGGGCGGTAGATCGATGTGTTCGCGGTCGTAGCCCTCGGATTCCTCCTCCGGGGTCAGGCCGAGGAACAGCACCGCGGTCTCGGCCTCGGCGGCGCCGCGCACCGCAGCTGCGCGCAGTGCATTGGCGTCGTCGTCGGGATCGGTTGGCACACCCTGGAAGTGGGTCACCTGATGCCCGGCGTTGCGGGCCAGGATCTCGTCGAGCGGGACATCGAGCCGGGTGGGGTTGACGTGCGAGCTCCCACCGCCCTGGTAGCGCGGTGCCGGTGCGAACGGGCCGATGACCGCCAGGCGCGACGGGGCCAGCGGCAGGATCGGTGCACCGTCGCGCAGGTCGTTCTTGAGCAGCACCACGGCCTGCCCGGCCACCTCGCGCGCCAGTCGATGATGGGTGTCGACCAGATCGGACATGTCGAATGTGTCTGTGGTGTGGTGGTTTTCCTGCGCACGCAGGGCCAGGCGGGCGATCCGTTCGGCTGCCGTGGCCACGGCGTCCGCCTCGAGTGCGCCCGCGGTCACCGCGGCCACCACCTCGGCGTCGCCGAAACCGCCCGACGATGGCATCTCCAGATCAAGACCGGCCGCGACGGCGGCCACCCGGTCCCGGACCGCGCCCCAGTCGCTCACGACGACGCCGTCGAAACCCCACTCGTCGCGCAGCACTTCGGTGAGCAGCCACGCGTTCTCCGAGGAGTACACCCCGTTGATGCGGTTGTAGGAGCACATCACCGTCCACGGCGCGGCCTCCCGCACCACGTGCTCGAACGCGCGCAGATAGATCTCCCGCAGCGTCCGGTCGTCCACATCGGAACTGGCCCGCATGCGGTCGTGCTCGGAGTTGTTGGCCGCGAAGTGTTTCAGTGACGCGCCGACACCACGGCTCTGCACGCCACGCACCCAACTCGCGCCGAGCACGCCGGACAGCAGCGGGTCCTCGGAGAAGTACTCGAAGTTGCGGCCGCACCGCGGGTCCCGCTTGATGTTGACGCCGGGGCCGAGCAGCACGTGCACACCCAGCGCGCGACTCTCCGCGCCAAGCGCGGCGCCGACCCGCTCGACCAGATCCGGATCCCAGGTCTGGCTCAACGCGACCGCAGGCGGAAAACATGTTGCGGGTTCGCTGCCGCCGATGCCCAGATGATCCGATGCGCCGCTTTGCCTGCGGACACCGTGCGGACCGTCGGTGAGCAGGATCGACGGGACGTCGCCGACGGCCTCGGTGGTCCAGAAACTCGCGCCGCTGCCCAGGGCGGCCTGCTGGATCAAGGTGAGGGTCGGGGCATGCACGAGTGGGTCGGTCACCCTTCCCGAGGGTAGCCCGGCGACGCCGGCCTGCGGTGACTCCACCTCGACCTGCGTTCCGGCGCCGGGTCGAGGCCCGGTTAGGCTCACATCGGCGTGGTCCCTCGGCGGGCCCCGAGTCTCGGAGGGCGCTTTGGACAAACTCGACACCGGGTCACACGGCGAGCTGCAGCAGGACGACGGGCGGTTCCGCGTCACCCGCTGGACCATCGAGCCCGGTGGTGCCATCCCGATGCATCGGCATGAGCACGACTACGTCGTGGTGCCGTTGGTCAACGGCACCATGCACGTCGTCGCACCCGACGGTACCGACACCGTCGCCGAACTGCGGATCGGCGAGAGCTATACCAGGATCGCCGGCGTCGAACATCGCGTGGAGAACCGCGGGACCACCGACACGATCGTCTTCGTGGAGGTCGAGCGGCTCTGACCGAACCGCTCGACCTTTGCCGGCTCGCGCCTCACCGCCGGGCTGGTGCCGAAATCGCGGACTGTTCCCGGCGGATTGGGGAACGAGGACGCCGAACGGTCACCCTGTGTGGCTGAATCACACGGTGCGGCCGCAGGGTAGTTCGGCATCCACCTCCACGCGGGTCGGGTCGAAACTCAGATGTCCACGCAGAGGTTCGGCCTCGGGCGGGGGGTCCGGATAACTCCACGCGATGTCGCTGAGCACGGCGTCGTCGACGACGGCCGCCCAGTACGTGGCGACGCCCTTGTAGTTGCAGTAGGTGGTGGTGTCGGTGCGGTGCAGCAGATCTGTGCGCACGAGCGCCGGGCTGACGTAGAGCCGCGGTTCCAGGGCCGTCTCGAACACGATGACGGTGTCGTCGGTGTCGACGAGCACGGTGTCGCCCGCCGTGACGCGCAGCCTGCGTCTGGACGGCCTGCAGTCGATGCGGTGATAGGGATTCGGCGGGTAGTGCACCAGACGCCGGCCCTCCTCCAGCCACACGTCGACGGCATCCCACGGCACCGACACGTATCCGGTCGCCTCCGGCACCTCCTCGGCCGGTAGGTCACCGACCTCGTCGACGGGAAACGCGTAGCTCAACGGGCTGCCGGGCCGGTGTACCAGCAGGGCGCGTTCGGTGTCGATGATCGTGGCGTCGCCGACGAACGCCTGTATGCGCCGCGGGTGCGGCTCGATGTAGACGGTGGGACCCGGGAGTGGCGGCGTGAACCAACCGGCCGGTCGGCTGCCCAACGGGCCGTGGCCCGCGACGAGACTCATTGCGCCGTCGCCGCTTTGATGACCGCACTCCGAGGTCGTGGGGCGACGGGAGGTGGTGATGGCGGCACGCCTAGGAGCTTTACAGATTTACCGACAATTGTCACGCTGTTCCGTGGCGGGTGTCACAGCGGAGGGTGGCGAGCTGACGGCGGCGCGAAACACCAATCCGCTCAGCGCATTCGAGGTGATGTGAGCGGACGGCAGAGCGCGTGCGACTACCGGATCCAGCCGCGGCGGCGCAGCCACCAGTTGCGGCCCACCAAGCCGACGATGACCGCGGCGAAACCGATCAGGAACCAGTCCTCGACGTGACCGACATGGTTGCCACGCAGCATCACCAGCAGGAACGCCGCCGACAGCAGGCCGCCGATGTGGATGACCTTGATGTTCAGCTCTGACCAGCCCCACTTCGCGGACGGCACCTCCTCGGCATCGACGCCGGTGTGTCGTTCGACCTCGGTGTTCGCCACGGGTTGCTCCTCGGGATCAAGCTGGCTGCGGTCCTGTTTTGACGACATTCTGGCATACGACACTGCGTCGTACGCCAAGGCGTCGGCATCGGCGCGCGCGGGACATCACGACAATCTGCCGTAGCGGCGCAGCGCTTCGGCCCGTTCCTGGCCGTGGTCGACGATCGGCTCCGGATAGTCCGCGGGGCGGCACCCGTCGAGGCGGTGCACATTCGGTACCGCGGACTTGTCTGCCAGCTCGGGCACCCAGCGTCGGATGTAGGTGCCGTCCGGGTCGAACTTCTCGCCCTGCTTGGTCGGGTTGAACACCCGGAAGTACGGCGCGGCGTCGGTGCCGCAGCCGGCCGTCCACTGCCATCCGTGCTGGTTGTTGGCGATGTCGCCGTCGACGAGCTGGTCGAGGAACCAGCGCGCGCCCCACTGCCACGGCAGGTGCAGATCCTTGACCAAGAACGACGCGACGATCATGCGCACCCGGTTGTGCACGAACCCGGTCGCGGCGAGCTGGCGCATGCCTGCGTCGACGATCGGGAATCCCGTCGTCCCGGCCTTCCACGCGTCGAACAGCCGCTCGGCGTCGGGACCCTCATCGGTCTCGATCGCGTCGAACGTCCGGTTCCAGTTCCACCACGCGCTGTCCGGCCAGTGGTGCAGGACCGCGGCGTAGAAGTCCCGGAACGCCAGCTCGCGAAGGTAGGCGTCGGCACCCTCGGACCCGTCGGCGAGGTCGGCGGCCAAGGTCCGCGGATGGATGGTGCCGAACTTGAGATGGGCCGACATGCGGCTGGTCGCGTCGAGGTCGGGACGGTTGCGGTCGGTGTGGTAGTCGGCCAACGACTCCCGCACGAACGTCCGCCACTGGGCCAGGGCGGCGGCCTCACCGGCGGGCAGGTCGAGCTCGGCAGGCGGGTCCGGGATCTTCTCGGCGAACCCGGCGGAAAGGTCGGCCGGGTCGATCCAGCGCGCGGAGTCCGGTCCCGAGCGGGCCGGTGCGCGCCAGCCGTGATCGCGCCACGCCCGGAAAAACGGGGTGAACACGCGGTAGGGCGTGTCGTCGTCCTTGGTGATCCGTCCCGGCGCCACCAGATACGGCGAACCGGCCGCGTGGAACCCGACCTCACCGGGCAGCTCGTTCAGCGCGGCGCGCACGGCGTCGTCGCGGCGCCGCCCGAACGGCGAGAAGTCTCCCGACACATGAACCGAGGTGGCCCCGACCGCCGCCGCCAGCTGCGGTATCCGCTGTTCGGGTCTGCCGCGGGTGATCAGCAGCGCACCACCCAGGGTGTCGCGGAGTTCATCCAGCGCGCGGTACAGGTAGGCGAGCCGGCGTGCGCCCGAGGACGCCAACAGGCGCGGGTCGAGGACATAACAGGCCAACACCTCGGTGTCGCCCTGCGCGGCGTCGAGCAGCGCGGGGTGGTCGGCGCACCGCAGATCGCGCCGGAACCACAGCAGTGTGGGCATTGGCCCATGCTGCCCGATCGTCACAACCCACGCGGCACAATGAATCAGTGACCACATCAGCCGCATCCGGCGAACACGGCACCTCCAAGCGGCAGCGCGTGCTGATCCTCGGCAGCACCGGCTCCATCGGCACCCAGGCGCTGGAGGTGATCGCCGCCAACCCGGACCGGTTCGAGGTCGTCGGCCTGGCCGCGGGCGGCGGTAACCCGGATCTGCTGGCCGCCCAGCGCGCGCAGACCGGCGTCGCCGACATCGCGGTCGCCGACCCGGCCGCCGCCGACGCCATCGGCGACGTGCCCTACACCGGGCCCGGCGCCGCGACCCGGCTGGTGCAGAACACCGAAGCCGACGTCGTGCTCAACGCGTTGGTCGGGGCGCTGGGTTTGCAGCCCACACTCGCGGCGCTGGCCACCGGCGCGCGGTTGGCGCTGGCCAACAAGGAGTCCCTGGTCGCGGGTGGGCCGCTCGTGCTCAAGGCCGCCGCGCCGGGACAGATCGTGCCGGTGGACTCCGAGCACTCCGCGATGGCGCAGTGCCTGCGCGGCGGCAGCACCGCCGAACTGGCGAAAATCGTGCTGACGGCCTCCGGTGGCCCGTTCCTCGGCTGGTCGGCCGAGGACCTCAAGTCCGTCACGCCCGAGCAGGCCGGCAAACACCCGACGTGGTCGATGGGCCCGATGAACACGCTCAACTCGGCGACCCTGGTCAACAAGGGACTCGAGCTCATCGAGACCCACCTGCTGTTCGGCGTCGACTACGACGACATCGACGTCGTGGTCCATCCGCAGTCGATCGTGCACTCGATGGCGACGTTCACCGACGGTTCGACACTGGCCCAGGCCAGCCCGCCCGATATGAAACTGCCGATCGCGCTGGCCCTCGGCTGGCCCGACCGCATTCCCGGCGCCGCCGCGGCCTGCGACTTCTCCACCGCGTCGACGTGGGAGTTCCTGCCGCTGGACAACGAGGTGTTTCCCGCCGTGGACCTGGCACGACATGCCGGAAAACGGGGCGGCTGCCTCACCGCGGTCTACAACTCGGCCAACGAGGAGGCCGCCGCGGCGTTCCTCGACGGCCGCATCGGGTTCCCCGACATCGTCGAGACCGTGGGTGACGTGTTGCACGCTGCCGACCAGTGGGCCGCCGAACCGGCTACCGTGGATGACGTACTCGACGCACAACGCTGGGCCCGGGAGCAGGCCGGGCGGGTCGTCGAGCGGAAATCCGTCAGAAGAGGGCTCGTCACCAAATGATGTTCGGAATCGGCATCGTGCTGTTCGCACTGGCCATCCTGGTTTCAGTGGCTCTGCACGAATGCGGCCACATGTGGGTGGCGCGCGCCACCGGGATGAAGGTCCGTCGGTACTTCGTCGGGTTCGGCCCGACCCTGTGGTCGACGCGCCGGGCCAACCGCCTCGGTTCCACCGAGTACGGCATCAAGGCGATCCCGCTGGGCGGGTTCTGCGACATCGCGGGCATGACGTCGGTCGACGAGATCGCCCCCGAGGATCGCCCCTATGCGATGTACAAGCAGAAGGTGTGGAAGCGCGTCGCCGTGCTGTTCGCCGGCCCCGCGATGAACTTCGTCATCGGCCTGGTGCTGCTCTACGGCATCGCGATCGTGTGGGGTCTGCCCAACCTGCACCAGCCCACCACCGCCATCGTCGGCGAGACCGGTTGCGTCGCACCGCAGATCAGCCTCGAGAAGATGGGCGAGTGCACCGGCCCGGGACCGGCGGCACTCGCGGGCCTGAAGGCAGGCGACGAGATCGTCAAGGTGGGCGACACCGAGGTCAAGGATTTCGCCGGGATGGCCGCGGCGGTCCGCAAACTCGACGGTCCGGTCACCATCGAGTTCAAACGCGACGGGCGCCTGATGGACACCGTCGTCGACGTCACCCAGACGCAGCGCTTCACCAGCGCCGACGCGTCGGCGCCGAGCACGGTCGGCGCGATCGGGGTCAGCGCGGTGCCGGTGCAACCGCCCACCCAGTACAACCCGGTCACCGCGGTGCCCGCGACGTTCGCGTTCACCGGTGACCTCGCGGTCGAACTCGGCAAGTCGCTGGCGAAGATCCCCACCAAGATCGGCGCCCTGGTGGAGGCCATCGGCGGTGGCGAACGGGACAAGGAGACGCCCATCAGCGTCGTCGGCGCCAGCATCATCGGCGGCGAGACCGTCGACGCCGGGCTGTGGGTGGCGTTCTGGTTCTTCCTGGCGCAGCTGAACTTCGTGCTCGGCGCGATCAACCTGGTGCCGCTGCTGCCGTTCGACGGTGGCCACATCGCGGTGGCCACCTACGAGAAGATCCGCAACATGATCCGCTCGGCGCGCGGCATGGTCGCCGCGGGTCCGGTCAACTACCTCAAGCTCATGCCCGCCACCTACGTGGTGCTCGCGGTGGTGGCCGGTTACATGCTGCTGACCGTGACCGCGGACCTGGTCAACCCCTTGAGCATCTTCCAATAGCCTTCGAGGAGAAACACTGTGACATCCATCGGTCTGGGTATGCCGGCTCCACCGCCGCCCACGCTGGCGCCCCGGCGCAAGACCCGACAGCTCGACGTGGGTGGTGTCGGGGTGGGCAGCGAGCATCCCATCGCGGTGCAGTCCATGTGCACCACCAAGACCCACGACGTCAACTCCACGCTGCAGCAGATCGCCGAGCTGACCGCGTCGGGTTGTGACATCGTGCGGGTGGCGTGCCCGCGTCAGGAGGACGCCGATGCGCTCGCCGAGATCGCGCGGCACAGCCAGATCCCGGTGATCGCCGACATCCACTTCCAGCCCAAGTACATCTTCGCCGCGATCGACGCGGGATGTGCCGCGGTGCGGGTGAATCCGGGCAACATCAAGGAGTTCGACGGCCGGGTGAAGGAGGTCGCCAAGGCCGCCGGGGATGCGGGCATCCCGATCCGCATCGGCGTCAACGCGGGCTCGCTGGACAAGCGATTTTTGGAGAAGTACGGCAAGGCCACCCCCGAGGCGCTGGTGGAATCGGCGCTGTGGGAGGCCTCGCTGTTCGAGGAGCACGGCTTCGGCGACATCAAGATCAGCGTCAAGCACAACGATCCGGTGATCATGGTCGCGGCCTACGAGCAGCTCGCCGCGCAGTGCGACTATCCGCTGCACCTCGGTGTCACCGAGGCGGGCCCGGCGTTCCAGGGCACCATCAAGTCGGCGGTCGCGTTCGGGGCGTTGCTGTCCAAGGGCATCGGCGACACCATCCGGGTGTCGCTGTCGGCGCCGCCGGCCGAGGAGGTCAAGGTCGGCAACCAGATCCTGGAATCGCTGAACCTGCGGCCGCGCGGACTGGAGATCGTGTCGTGCCCGTCGTGCGGACGCGCCCAGGTCGATGTCTACACGCTGGCCAACGCGGTCACCGCGGGTCTGGACGGTCTGGATGTCCCGCTGCGGGTCGCCGTGATGGGTTGCGTGGTCAACGGACCCGGTGAGGCCCGCGAGGCCGATCTCGGTGTGGCCTCCGGCAACGGCAAGGGCCAGATCTTCGTCAAGGGCGAGGTCATCAAGACCGTGCCCGAGGCCCAGATCGTGGAGACACTCATCGAAGAGGCCATGCGGCTCGCCGAAGAACGAGGATCAGATGATGCGAGCGGTTCGCCGATGGTGACCGTAAGCTGAGTGACGACCCTGTGAGGCGGGTCACCACACCCTCGGGTTGAGCAGAGAGAGTCACCGGATGTCGGCGCCACCCCTATTCCGTCTGGTCGACGAACGACGGGTGTCCGTGGTGCGCGACACCGCCGCGGTGATGCGTGTTCTGGACGAGGATCCGGTGGCCGGCTGCATGGTGGCCGCGAGGGTTGCCGAGTTCGGCGCCGAGCCCGGGGCCATCGGCGGTGAGCTCTGGACGCGGCGCAACCCCGGCGAGTCGCTGTGTTACGCCGGGCCCAACATGATTCCGCTGCGCGGCAGCCTCGACGATCTGAAAGCCTTCTCCGACAAGGCCATGAGCATGGCGCGACGGTGCTCGTCGTTGGTCGGGCGCGCCGAGTTGGTGCTGCCGATGTGGGAGCGGCTGCAGACGTTGTGGGGTCCGGCGCGCGACGTGCGCGCCCAGCAGCCGCTGATGGCGTTGAACACCATGCCGCAGTGCGCGATCGACCCCGCGGTACGGCCCGTGCGCATGGAGCAGATCGACGCCTACCTGGTGGCGGCCATCGACATGTTCATCGGCGAGGTCGGTGTCGACCCGCGTGTGGGTGACGGCGGGCGCGGCTACCGCCGCCGCATCGCCGGTCTGATCGCGGCGGGGCGCGCATGGGCCCGGTTCGAACGCGGCGAGGTGGTGTTCAAGGCCGAGGTGGGCTCCCAGTCACCTGCGGTCGGACAGATCCAGGGCGTGTGGGTGCACCCCGAGTGGCGCGGTCACGGCCTGGGCACGGCAGGCACCGCCGCACTGGCGGCCGCGGTGGTCGCCGGCGGGCGCACCGCGAGCCTCTACGTCAACGACTACAACACCGTGGCGCGGGCCACCTACGCGCGCATCGGTTTCGAGCAGGTCGGCACCTTCGCCACGGTGCTGCTGGACTGACGCTGCCTCACCGCTGCTGCGCGGCGTGCTGCAGCACCTCGTCGACCGACCACTGATCGTCGGCATGCCGTCCGTACTTGGCCGCCAGCACGGTGCCGTCCGGTGCGATGAGGAAATCCGCGGGCAGGCCCAGTCGGCCGCCGGAGGGCCGCAGCGCCGGGGCGCGGAAGCGTCCCAGCGTGGTCAGCGCGCCGCCGCGCACGATCGCGGGCCAGCTCCGGGGATCGAGCAGGGCCCGCGCGCCCGCCTCGACACCGAATCTGCGGTATACCACCTTGTCCGGATCGGCCACCGTCGCGAACGGCAGATCGGCAGTGTGGTGGGCCAACTCGTCGGCGGGGGAGTGGAAGAACACGACCTCGCGGATCGACGCACGCTCGATCTCGTCGTGGCGTGAGACGAACGACCGCAGATGCAGATTGCAGATCGGGCACCCGGCGAACCGGCGGAACTGCAGGTGCACCAGCCGCTGCGGATCCGGCACTGGCACGAGTTCACCTGTGACGCTGCGGAATTCATTCCTGGCAATGATGGTAGGTGGGGGCATGGCAACTCCTCGGCTTCGTTAGCGTGCAGTGTACGCTTACGCCAACGCTATGGCGTACGGCGTACGCTGTCAACGTCATGCCACGCCAACGCTCACTGAGCCGCCCGCAGATCGCCGCCGCCGCGCTCGAGGTCGTCGACGCCGACGGCCTGGCCGCGCTGTCGATGCGCACGGTCGCCCGCCGACTCGGGATCGGCACGATGTCGCTGTACCGCTACGTCGCCGACCGCGCCGAGCTCGAGGCGATGGTGGTCGACCTGGTGCTCGAGGCGGTCGACCTGTCGGTGCCGGGCGGTTCTGCGCGGCACCGGATCCTGGTGCTGGCCGAACGCGTGCGCGACGCGACCACACACCATCCGGCCGTGGTGCCCCTGATGCTCGCGCACCGCCACCACGTACCGGCCTCGATGCGGTGGGGTGAGGTGGTGCTGGGCGTGCTCGCCGATGCCGGATACACCGGCAAGCGGCGCGTGTACGCGTTCCGGGCGCTGCTCGCCCACGTGTTCGGCGCGCTGGAGGTCGCGCATCACAGCCCGTTGTCCGGTCCGGGCACGCAGGCGCTCGCCGAACTGCCCGCCGAGAAGTTCCCGATGCTGTCGGAGACCGCAACCGTGGCGCGCGGAGTCAGCGCCGACGACGAGTTCCGGCGCGGCCTGGAAATCGTGCTGCGCGGGCTCGACATCTGACCGGTGCCCGTGCTGCCGCCGGGGAGTAGATCACCGGACCACATCGCGGTCGTCTCGATCCGGTATCGGTGCGCCTCCGAAGAAACCGTCCGCATCGTTCTTACCATCTGTCTCAATGGCAACTCGAACCTCATCAGTCACACGGACCGCAGGTCTCCTCGCCCTCGTCGGTGTGCTGGCGGCCTCGGCGCTGAGCGGTTGTACACCGCGCCCCAACGGACCGGAACCGGCCGCCGAGATGTTCTTCGCGGCACTGGCCACCGGCGACACCGCGAAGGCCGCCGAACTGTCCGACCGCCCGGCCGACGCCGAGGCCGCGCTCAACGAGGCGTGGAACGGGCTGCAGGCGCTGCGCCTCGACGCACAGATCCTCGGCTCGAAGTACTCCGAGGACACCGGCAGCGTCGCCTACCGCTACACGTGGCATCTGCCCAAGAACCGCACCTGGACCTATGACGGTCAGCTCAACATGGTGCGCGACGAAGGCCGGTGGGAAGTGCGCTGGAGCGCAACGGGTCTGCATCCGCGACTCGGCGAACACCAGACGTTCGCGCTGCGCGCCGACCCGCCGCGGCGGGCGTCGGTGAACGAGCGTGGCGGAACCGATGTGCTGGTACCCGGCCAGATCTACCACTACGCGCTCGACGCGAAGGCCGCGGGCGCCGGACTGATGACCGCGGCCCGCGCGGTGGCCGACGCGCTGCGCCCGTTCGATCCCGGCCTGGATCCGCAGCGGTTGGCCGAGCAGGCGAGTTCCTCGGCGCAGCCGTTGAGCCTCATCACGCTGCGACAGTCCGACCACGAGCGGGTGGCACCCGCGATCGCCGGTCTCGCCGGCGTCGTCGTCACGCCGCAGGCCGAATTGCTGCCCACCGACGAGACTTTCGCGCCCGCGATCGTCAACGAGGTCAAGAAGGCGGTGAGCGACAAGCTCGACGGCGAGGCGGGTTGGCGCGTGGTCACGGTCAACCAGAACGGTGTCGACGTCGACGTGCTCAACGAGGTGCCGGGTCAACCCGCGCCGTCGGTGACCATCAGCCTGGACCGCGCCGTGCAGAACGCGGCGCAGAACGCCGTCAACATCACCGGCAAGCAGGCGATGATCGTCGCGATCAAACCGTCGACGGGGGAGATCCTGGCGGTCGCGCAGAACGCGGCCGCCGACGCGGGTGGCCCGTTGGCGACGATGGGTCTGTATCCGCCCGGCTCGACGTTCAAGATCGTCACCGCCGGGGCGGCCATCGAACGCGACATGGCCACGCCGAACACGCTGCTCGGCTGCCCGGGCAAGCTCGACATCGGCCACCGCACCGTCCCCAACTACGGCGGGTTCGACCTCGGCGTGGTGCCGATGTCGCGCGCGTTCGCCAGTTCGTGCAACACGACGTTCGCCGAACTCGCCAGCCGGATGCCCCCGCGTGGGCTCACACAGGCCGCCGCGCAGTACGGACTCGGCCTCGACTACCAGGTCGCGGGCCTGCCGACCGTGTCGGGCTCGGTGCCGCCCACGGTGAACCTCGCCGAGCGCACCGAGGACGGTTTCGGTCAGGGCAAGGTGCTCGCGAGCCCGTTCGGCATGGCCATGGTCGCGGCGACCGTCGCGGCGGGGCGTACGCCGGTGCCGCACCTCATCGAGGGCCAGGACACCGTCGTCGACGGTCAGGCGACCCCGATCAGCCCCAAGGTGATCGACGGGCTGCGTCCGATGATGCAGTTGGTCGTCACCAACGGCACCGCCAAGGACCTCAAGGGCGTCGGCGATGTCCGCGGCAAGACCGGGGAGGCCGAGTTCGAGGGCGGCTCGCACTCGTGGTTCGCGGGGTATCGCGGAGATCTGGCGTTCGCGGCGCTGATCGTCGGCGGCGGCAGTTCGGAGTACGCGGTCCGCATGTGCAAGGCCATGTTCGACAGCATGCCCGCCGACTACCTGGTCTGATCTGCAGGCGTCTGATCTGCAGGTCTGATCGCGCGTCTGATCTCGGCCGGCCCTCGCGTCGGCTTCGTGGCGGTAACCTGAAAACCGCCATGACGGGGACCAATGAGCAGTCCGTGGAGATGCGGGTTTCGGATGCCGACCGCAACGGGACGTTGCGCCGCCTCCACAACGCCGTCGCGCTCGGACTGATCGACATCGCCGAGTTCGAGGAGCGGTCGGCGCTGGTCTCGCAGGCGCGGATGCACTCCGACCTCGCCGCGCTCGTCGGCGACCTGCCCGGCCCCGGCGCCATCGTCACCTCGGCCGCCGACCGGGTCGAGTTGCGTGGGGTGCTCGGATCGCTGAAGCGTCAGGGCGAGTGGACGGTGCCGACGCGGCTCGCGCTGGTGCGCCGCATGGGCTCGGTGGATCTCGATCTCACCCGCGCCCGGTTCGCCGGGCCGATCGTGGTGATCGAGATCGACATGAAATTCGGCTCGCTGGACATGCGGTTGCCGGACGGCGCGAGCGCGTCCATCGACGACGTCGAGGTGATCGTCGGCAGTGCCACCGACCGCCGCCGGGACGCACCCGCGGACGGGACGCCGCATGTGATCCTCACCGGCCGGGTGGTGTGCGGTTCGGTGGACATCCGCGGTCCGCGCAAAGGGCTGTTCGGTCGCGGCAGAACGCCGTAGACCGGGCGAGGCGGTCGCGCGGTCGAGCGTCGGCCAGGTGGGCATGGCGACGCGTCACGCCATCCTCACAAGCGCCAGGGTCGGATTTTCGCAGTGGTGTGCGTCGCCTGATGCAGGTGGGAGGCCCATCGATCGGTACCCTGACCGGTATGTCCGTTCGTAGTGCCCTGCGCCCCGGCGTGCTCTCGCCCACCCGTCCGGTGCCCAAATCGATCCCACGCCCCGAATACGCGTGGCAGCCGACGGTGCGCGAAGGCAGCGAACCGTGGGTGCAGACGCCCGAGGTCATCGAGAAGATGCGGGTGGCGGGCCGGATCGCGGCGGGCGCGCTCGCCGAGGCGGGCCGGGCCGTCGCGCCCGGTGTCACCACCGACGAACTCGACCGCATCGCCCACGAGTACATGATCGACCACGGTGCCTACCCGTCGACGTTGGGCTACAAGGATTTTCCGAAGTCCTGCTGCACGTCGCTCAACGAGATCATCTGCCACGGCATCCCCGACTCGACCGTGATCGAGGACGGGGACATCGTCAACATCGACGTCACGGCCTACATCGACGGCGTGCACGGCGACACCAATGCCACGTTCCTCGCGGGTGACGTCGCCGAGGAGCACCGCCTGCTCGTCGAGCGCACGCACGAGGCGACCATGCGCGCCATCAAGGCGGTCAAGCCGGGACGCGCCCTGTCGGTCGTCGGCCGGGTCATCGAGGCGTACGCGAACCGGTTCGGCTACAACGTGGTTCGCGATTTCACCGGCCACGGCATCGGCACCACGTTCCACAACGGCCTGGTGGTGCTGCACTACGATCAACCGGCGGTCGAGACCGTGCTCGAGCCCGGTATGACGTTCACCATCGAGCCCATGATCAACCTCGGGTCGCTGGACTACGAGATCTGGGACGACGGCTGGACCGTGGCCACCAGCGACGGCAAATGGACCGCGCAGTTCGAGCACACCCTGGTGGTCACCGAGGACGGCGCCGAGATCCTCACCCAGCCGTGACCACCGGCGCGCTGCTGGTTGCGGGCACCACGTCCGACGCGGGCAAGTCGATGCTCGTCGGCGGCCTGTGCCGGCTGCTGGCACGCAAAGGTCTGTCGGTGGCGCCGTTCAAGGCGCAGAACATGTCGAACAACTCGGCGGTGACCGTCGAGGGCGGTGAGATCGGCCGCGCCCAGGCCATGCAGGCCCGCGCCGCAGGCCTGTCGCCCAGCGTGCGGTTCAACCCGATCCTGCTCAAACCCGGCGGTGACCGCACGTCCCAACTCGTGGTGCGCGGTCAGGTCACCGGATCGGTGGCCGCCGCCGACTACATCAACCACCGCGATCATCTCGCGGCCGTGGTGGTCGACGAACTGGCTTCGCTGCGGGCCGAATTCGACGCGGTGATCTGCGAGGGTGCCGGCTCGCCCGCGGAGATCAACCTACGGGCGACCGACCTGGCGAACATGGGCCTGGCGCGGGCCGCCGACCTGCCCGTGATCGTCGTCGGCGACATCGACCGCGGCGGGTTGCTCGCCCATCTGCACGGCACGGTGGCGGTGCTCGAGCCCGCCGATCAGGCGCTGATCGCCGGATTCGTGGTCAACAAGTTCCGCGGTGATCCGGCACTGCTCGAACCCGGCCTGCGCCGGCTCGCCGAACTCACCGGACGGCCGACCTACGGCGTGATCCCGTTCCACGACGAAATCTGGCTCGACACCGAGGATTCGGTGTCGGTGCGGCCCGGCGGAGTGGTCGGCACGCCCGCGCCGCCGCACGGCGAGCAGGAGCTCACGGTCGCGGCGATCCGGCTGCCCCGCATCTCGAACTCGACCGACATCGAGGCGCTCGCATGTGAACCGGGCGTGGTGGTGCGCTGGGTCACCGACGCCGCCGACCTCGCGGACGCCGACCTCGTGGTGATCCCCGGCAGCAAGTCGACGGTCACCGATCTGCACTGGCTACGGGACCGCGGCCTGGCCGCGGGCATCGCCGCGCACGCCGCCGCAGGGCGGGCCGTGCTCGGCGTGTGCGGTGGATTCCAGATGCTGTGCCGGCGAATCGACGATGCCGTCGAGTCGCGGGCGGGCCGGGTCGAGGGGCTCGGGCTGCTCGACGCCGACATCGAGTTCGCCCATGAAAAGACGTTGCGGCACTGGGAAACCCCGCTGCACGGCTACGAGATCCACCACGGTCGGGTGGCGCGCGCCACCGAGGCGGACTGGCTCGGTATCGGACTGCGTCGCGACGCCGTCTACGGCACGCACTGGCACGGTCTGCTCGACAACGACGCATTGCGGCGGGCGTGGATCACCGAGGTCGCCGCCGCGGCCGGGCGCGACGGGTTCGTCGTCGCCGACGACGTGAACGTCGCCGCGCGCCGCGACGCGCAACTGGACCTCATGGCCGACCTGATCGCCGACCATCTCGACGTCGGCGCGATCCTCGACCTGCTCGAACACGGCGCGCCGCGCCGCCCGGTCATGTCCACCACGCTGCGGGCGTGACGTTTTCAAGGGTGCATGCGGGCACCCTTGAGCACCTTGTCCACCACGTTGCGGCCGGCGTGGATCGCCAGGCCCACGAGATCGAGATCCTCGCGGCCCACCGCGCGCACCGCGGCACGGTTGTCCCGGTCGTTGCCCGTGCTGAACAACTCGGCGGTGAAGATCGACGGCGACAGCCCACGCGACAGCGCTCGGGTGTGCGCGGCGCGCAGCGTCTCCTTCGACCCTTCGAACACCAGCACCGGTTGGCCGAACATCGCGAGATAGCGGGTGTCGTCGGCGTCGAGGTAGGGCTCGCCGATCGTATCCGGGTGGGCCGCCGCGATGCCGCTGGCCAGGAACGCGCACACGTTCAACCGCTGCCAGCTTTCCAGGTCGTCGCGCAACAGCACCGCGATCTTCGTGTCGAAACGCACAGGGTCCGGACGCACGGGGGAGTTGTCGAACTGCATGTCCTCATGCTGCGCGCGGGCGGTCGCCTCGGTCTTGTACGTTTTTGATGTGGTTGCAGCCGCGGACACCGCCGCGTGGCGGCCGCACGTGCCGGGGATCAGAGAGGTCTTCCACGCGCGGTTCGTCGACCACGCCTATCCGCAGCACACGCACGACGCGTGGACGCTGCTCATCGTCGACTTCGGCACCATCGGCTACGAACTCGACCGGCGCGAGCACGGCAGCACCGGCGACGTGGTCACGCTGCTGCCCCCACACGTGCCGCACAACGGCCGCGCGGTGCGCCCCGGTGGATTCCGCAAACGCGTGCTCTACCTCGAATCCGACGTGCTCACCGGAATCGGTGCGGCCGTGGACACCCCGACCCTGGTCGATCCGCTGCTGCGGGACCGCATCTCGGTCCTGCACCGGGCGCTGAGCCCCGGCGACGAACTCGAGGCGGCCAGTCGCCTGGCGTTCATCGTCGAACGCCTCCAAGGGCATCTGGCGGGCGCGGTGGCGCCGCCGGCACGGGTACGCGACCGGCGCCTGGCGGGCCGGCTGCGCGACCTGATCGACAGCCGGATCACGACGGGCCTCACCCTCGACGAGGCCGCCGCGATGCTGCACGCCGATCCGGTCCACCTGGTGCGCACCTTCGGTCGCGAATTCGGGCTGCCGCCGCACCGGTACCTGACCGGCCGCAGGGTCGACGAGGCCCGCCGTCTGTTGCTCGACGGGATGCGCCCGGCCGACGTCGCGACTGCCGTCGGCTTCCACGACCAGTCGCATCTGCACCGGCACTTCAAAAAGATGCTGGGCACCACGCCCGCCCGGTTCGCTCGTCGCGGCCGGACCGCCGCGGGGGATCCTCGGTAGCCTGGTGCCATGACCAGCCTGCGGCGGGGGACGTGGCGGCCAATCGTAGTGCTCGCGGCGCTCGCCGCGGCCACGATGACCGCGTGTGCCACGGTGGTCGCGGGCACACCCACCTGGCCCGGCGCGACCATGGACCGGGTTTTGCTCACCGGGTCGGATTTCCCGTCGGGAGTGCAGTACGACCGCATCGTCGAGAGCCCCGGCGAGCCCGACGGAACCGGCGGGCCGCCCGCGATGCTGTCCGCGCCGGAGGGCTGCACCGACGGTCTCACCCGCGTGATCGCCGACTCGGCCGAACGCGGGCCGGGCGCTGCGGGCAAATTCATCGCGGCCTACGACGGGGCCAGGATCGTCGTGACGGTGCTCAGTTCGCCGCTGCCGCTGGACCGTCTCGACGCGACCGCGCAGCGCTGCGCGGAGTTCAAGGCCTTTTTCGACCCGTCCGAGGAGGGCATCCCGATCACCACGACGCGACTGCCCTCCCCGCGGCCGTCGGCGTTGGTCTACCAGCAGACGATGCGGCTCAACGATAACGACGAGAGCGTGTACTTCGGTTTCGAAAACGTCGGTGGCTGGTCGGTTTTCGGCATCGCGTTCCCCACGCCCAACCCGTCGATCCCGGCGAAGGCGACCCTGCCCGAGACGTTCCTCGACGTGTTCTTCAGACAGGTCGAACGCGTCGACGCCCGCTGAGCAACCACTGACGTTTGCGTTAGGACAACCTGATTTGGCCCCATCGACGGCCCTCGGGACGGTAGGTTGGCCGAATGCTGACCACCGTGGAAACGATTGATGGCTTCCCGATTGCCGTCGACGTCGCCGGACCCGACAAGGGGTCGACAGTGGTGCTGCTCAGCGCCGGTCACCACGGCCCCGCGGCCTATGAGGGCATCTGTCAGCGACTGCACACCGCATCGCTGCGCACCGTCGTCATCGGCCCGGATCCCCGCCTCACCGCCAAGTCCGTCGTCGGGATCCTGGACGTGTTGGGCATCAAGTGGTCTTTGCTGGTGGGTGACCGGCTGGGCGGCGAACTCGCGTGGGAACTGGCCGCGACGCGCCTCGACAAGTTCGTCGGGCTCGTCGTGGTGGACCGGGGGCATCCCCGGGTCGCCGACCCCACCGGAGCGATCCGCGATCCGCACTGTCCGCCCGTCGAGATGAACACCACGGCGTTGGTCAGCACGCCCGCCGCCCGCGCGGTGGCCAAGGCGAGCCAGCGCTACGTCTACGGCGACTTCCGGCTCGTCGAGATGCTCGGGCGGCGCAATGCGCAGGACACCACGGCACAACTGGCCGCCGAGATCGTCCTGCGCACCAGCACCTGGTGATCAGTCCGGGCGGATCGGCGTCTCCGACGGCGTCCAGGCCTGCGGCAGACCGGGTTGTTGCGGGAACAGGAAGTCGACGAACGCCGCGGCGGTGGGCTGCGGTTCGTGGTTGGCCAGCCCGGGCCGCTCGTTGGCCTCGATGAAGACGTACTCGGTGCCCGTCACGTCCGGCACCAGCAGGTCGATGCCCGTCACCGGGATGCCGATCGCCTCGGCCGCCCGCACGCCCACCCGGCACAACTCGGGGTTCACCTCGGCGGTGACGTCGTGGATCGTGCCGCCCTGGTGCAGGTTGGCGGTACGGCGCACCCGCAGGCGCTGCCCCTCGGGCAGTACATCGTCCAACGACCATCCGGCTTCGGCGACCGTCGAGGCCGTCACGTCGTCCATCGGGATGCGCGATTCGCCGCCGGTGGCCGCGGCGCGGCGCCTGCTCTGGGTCTCGATCAGCTCACGGATGGTGTGCGCGCCGGTGCCGATGATCTCGGCCGGCCTGCGGATCGCCGCGGCCACCACCTTGCCGTCGATCACCACGAGCCGCAGATCGTCGCCCTTGGCCCGCTGTTCGATGAGCACCTCGGGATGCTGCTCGCGGGCCCGGTGCAGCGCGGCGTCGAGTTCCTCGGGACTGCTGATGCCGACGGTGATGCCCTTGCCCTGCTCGCCGCGGGTCGGTTTGACCACGACGTCGCCGACCTCGGCGAGGAACTTGTGGTCGTCTTCGTCGAAGGTCGCCAACCGGCCCTTGGGCACCGTGATCCCGGCCTCGGACACGATGCGCCGGGTCTGCCGTTTGTCGTCGCAGCGGCTCATCGCGACCGCGGATGTGAACTCCGACAACGATTCCCGCGTGATGACGACGCGCCCGCCGTGCGACAGCCGCATCTCACCGGCGCCCGCGTCGAGCACCTCGACCCAGATGCCGCGCCGGATCGCCTCGTCGGCGATGATGCGCGCGTACGGGTTGAGGTCGTCGACCGTCTCCGGCGGGTGGGTGAACAGCGGTTCGTTGATCGCATTCTTGCGTTTGACCGCGAGCACCGGAACCCGTTGGAAACCCAGTTTCTCGTACAGCGCGATCGCGGCCGCGTTGTCGTGCGCGACGGACAGGTCCAGATAGGCACGGCCCCGCGCGTGCAGCTCGCGGGCCAGCGTCCGGGTCAGCGCGGCACCGACGCCGGGCAGGCTCGCGGCCGGATCCACCGCGAGGCTCCACAGGCTCGACCCGTCCTCGGGATCGTCGAACAGCTGCTTGTGGTCCACCCCGGTGACCGTGCCGACGATGCTGCCGTCGTCGTCGCGCACCGCGACGAGGTAGATCACCGCGGGGTTCTCGGTGTGATTGCGCCAGATGACATCCACCGGTGCGGGCACCATGCCGCACCGCACGTACACGCGGTTCATCGAGTCGGCGTCGTCCGGCGATTCCAGCGTCCGCACGGTGAACCCGATGGGTTCGGCAGGCGGTAGTTCACCGGTGAACCGCTTGCGGTAGGTGTGGCTGGGATCGATGAACAACTCGGCGGGCGAGCGCGCGACGAGCACGTGGGATTCGCGCGCGTAGATGCAGATGTCGCGGCGCCCAGGCCGCTCCTGCTGCAGTGCCTCGGCGAGCTTCTCGGGATCGGCGAACGTCTGGCCGAAGATCAGCCTGCCCCAACCGAGTTCGAGCTCGACATCATCGGCCATGGCATCGACAAGATGCTGCGGCGACGCGTCGTGCAGGCCCATCGTGATGGCCTCGGTGTGGTCGTCGTCGGTGTGGTCTCCTGATGGATGTGCCGTCGGCGCCGGTGCCGCGTCCGGTTCGAGTGCGGTCATGCCGCGCTCCCGGTGATGCCGTGCCGCTGCAACCACAACTCGAGCAGCCCGATCTGCCACAACTCGTTGCCGCGCAGCGGGGTCAGCCTGCCGTTCGGATCGGCCAGCAGCCGTTCCACGGCATCGGGCCGGAACAGTCCGCGCTCCTTGGCCTCCGGCGCGTACAGCGCATCGCGCACCATGTTCAGGTACGGCCCCTCCAGATGGGTGAGCGCTGGCACCGGGAAGTAGCCCTTGGGCCGGTCGATCACCGCAGCCGGGATCACCCGGCGCGCAGCCTGTTTCAGCACCCCCTTGCCGCCGTGCGCGGTCTTCAGCTCGGGCGGGCAGGTGGCGGCGAGCTCGACGAGTTCGTGATCGAGGAACGGCACGCGACCCTCCAGACCCCACGCCATCGTCATGTTGTCGACGCGTTTGACCGGATCGTCGACCAGCATCACCGTGGTGTCGAGGCGCAGCGCCCGGTCGACGCCGTTCTGGGCGCCCGGCGCCGCGAAGTGGTCGGTGACGAAGGCGCCGCTGGGATCACCGTCGGCCCGGTACGCGTCGCTGATGAGAGCGGCCACGCCCGCGCTGTCCCGGTCGAAGAACGCACCGCGGTAACTGCTCACCGCGCCGTCGAGCGACGCGGCGGCGGGTTCGGCCATCGGCGGATACCAGTGGTAACCGGCGAACACCTCATCGGCGCCCTGACCGGACTGCACCACCTTGACGTGCTTGGCCACCTCCTGGCTCAGCAGGTAGAAGGCCACGCAGTCGTGGCTCACCATCGGCTCGCTCATCGCGGCGATCGCACCGTCGAGTGCGGGCAGCATGCGGGCCGTGTCGATCCGGATCTGGTGGTGGTCGGTGCCGAAGTGCTCGGCGACGATGTCGGAGTACTTGAACTCGTCGCCGGCCACGCCGTTGACGGATTCGAACCCGATCGAGAAGGTCTTGAGCCCGTGCTGGCCGGCCTCGGCGAGCAGTCCGACGATCAAGCTGGAGTCGACACCGCCCGAAAGCAGGCACCCGACCGGCACGTCGGCGACCAGCCGGCGTTCGACGGCCTCCCGAAGTGATTGCAGCACAGCGTCTTCCCAGTCCCGCTCGGACCAGTCGGCCCGGTCGGCGTGCCGGGTGAAATCGGGTGTCCAGTACACCGTGGTGCGTCGCGTGCCGTCGGGTTCGATCGCGACGATCGACGCGGGCGGCACCTTCTTGACGCCGCGCAGGATCGTCAGTGGCGGCGGCACCACCGAGTGGAACGTCAGGTAGTGGTGCAGCGCGACGGGGTCGATCCTGGTGTCCACGCCGCCGCCGGCGAGCAGGGCGGGCAGCGATGACGCGAACCGGATGCGGTCGGATGTCTCGCTCAGGTACAGCGGTTTGATGCCCAGTCGGTCGCGGCCCAGCAGCACCCGGCCGGTGTCGCGTTCGGCGATCGCGAACGCGAACATGCCCTTGAGGTGCTCCACGAAGCGGTCACCCCAGTGGTGATACGCCTTGACCAGCACCTCGGTGTCGCTGTGCGAGAAGAACCGGTACCCGTGCCCGGACAGCTCGGCGCGAAGTTCCTTGTAGTTGTAGATGCAGCCGTTCCAGCAGATGGACAACCCCAGTTCGGGGTCGATCATCGGCTGGGCGCCCGCCTCGGTCAGATCGATGATTTTCAGTCGTCGGTGGCCCAGCGCGACCCGCCCCTGCGACCACACGCCCGCCGCATCGGGTCCCCTGGGCGCCATCGTCTCCGCCATGGCCGACACCGCGCCGATATCGGGTGACCGGCCATCGAGACGCACCTCTCCGGTGGCTCCACACATCAGTTCGACCCTACAAGGCGGGTGGCGTCGTGTCTTCGGTGCGGGGTTTTCGGGATCGGCGCAGCTGCCGGCTCTGAGCACTTCACGACCGGTATTTACCTGTTTGATCAAGTCGCTAAACCCGCGTTTCGCCCGCGGTGTTTGCCAGAGTTGCAACCGGGCGTCCGCTCGGCCGCCCACGCGTCGCACCCGCAACCCTATTGGTAGGTTCGCCGACCTTTCATGCGTGACATTCGGGCGCATTCGAGGGACGATCGTCAGGTCGTTGTGTGGATGAACGGGTGCAAAGGTCGGCTTGGCGTCAGTGGTCGTCAGGGGTACCGACGATCGCCCACCCGATGAGCACCGAGAGGAAGGTGCACCATGAGCCCGAACCCCGGCATGCTGGCACAGGACCAACTTGTGCAGCTGGTCACAGACGGCGAGATCGACACGGTGATCGTGGCGTTCTGCGACATGCAGGGCAGGTTGACCGGCAAACGGGTGTCGGCCCGGCTGTTCGTCGAGGAGGTCGCCGCCAACGGCTGCGAATGTTGCAACTACCTGTTGGCCGTCGACGTCGACATGAACACCGTCGACGGCTACGCGATCTCCAGTTGGGAGACCGGCTACGGCGACATGGTGATGACGCCGGACTTCTCGACGCTGCGCCGCATCCCGTGGCTGCCCGGCACGGCCCTGGTGATGGCCGACCTGTCCTGGCTCGACGGCAACCCGGTCACGGTGGCACCTCGCAGCATCCTCAACCGCCAGATCGACCGGCTCGCCGAACGCGGACTCGTGCCGTACGTGGGCACCGAGTTGGAGTTCATGGTGTTCGACGACAGCTTCCGGCAGGCCTGGTCCTCGGGCTACCACGCGCTCACCCCGGCCACCGACTACAACGTCGACTACGCCATCCACGCGTCCACCCGCATGGAGCCGTTGCTGCGCGACATCCGCCGGGGCATGGAGGGCGCGGGCATGTACTGCGAGGGCGTCAAGGGCGAGTGCAACCTGGGCCAGCAGGAGATCGCGTTCCGCTACGACCATGCCAGGGTGACCTGCGACAACCACACGATCTACCGCAACGGCGCCAAGGAGATCGCCGACCAGCACGGCAAGAGCCTCACGTTCATGGCGAAATTCGATGAACGCGAAGGCAACAGCTGCCATATCCACATCTCGTTGCGTGGCGCCGACGAGAACGGGGACGGCGCCGCGGTGTTCGCCGACGAGTCCGACCCGCACGGCATGTCGGCGTTGTTCCGCAGTTTCATCGCCGGAATCCTCTCGACCCTGCGTGAGCTCACCCTGTTCTATGCGCCGAACATCAACTCCTACAAGCGGTTCGTCGACGGCAGCTTCGCGCCGACCGCGGTCGCGTGGGGCTTCGACAACCGCACCTGCGCGCTGCGGGTGGTGGGGCACGGCCACGGCATGCGGGTCGAGTGCCGCGCGCCGGGCGGCGACGTCAACCAGTACCTGGCGGTGTCGGCGCTGATCGCCGGTGGGCTCTACGGCATCGAGCGCGACCTCGAACTGCCCGAACCGATGAGCGGGAACGCCTACACCAGTGGCGCCGACCGGTTGCCCACCACGCTGGCCGAGGCGGCCGACCTGTTCGCGAAATCGGAGGTGGCGCGTGCGGCGTTCGGCGACGACGTCGTCGAGCACTATCTGAACCACGCGCGGGTCGAGATGGCGGCATTCAATGCGGCCGTGACGGATTGGGAGAGGGTGCGCGGCTTTGAGCGGCTCTGAGTTCGACAGCGGCGACGTGCGTCCCGTGATCGGGATGACCACATATCTGCAGCAGGCGCAGACCGGTGTGTGGGATGTGCGCGCGAGCTTCCTGCCGCAGATCTACTTCACCGGGGTCAACCTGGCCGGCGGCATCGCGGTGCTGCTGCCCCCGCAACCCGTCGACGGCGACGTCGCCGACCGGGTGCTGGACCGGCTCGACGGTCTGGTGATCACCGGAGGCCCCGACGTCGAGCCGGCCCGCTACGGCCAGAAGCCGCATCCGCAGACCAACGAACCGGCCCGCGACCGCGACGAGTGGGAATTCGCGTTGCTGAGCGGGGCTTTGATGCGGGGGATCCCGGTGCTGGGTGTGTGCCGCGGTGCGCAGGTGCTCAACACCGCGCTGGGTGGCACGCTGCATCAGCACCTGCCCGACGTCATCGGGCATACCCACCACCAGAAGGGCAACGCGATCTTCGGCACCTCCGATGTGCGCACCGTGGCCGGCACCCGGCTGGCGTCGCTGATCGGTGAGAGCTCCGACGCCCAGTGCTATCACCACCAGGCCATCGACCGGCTCGGCGACGGACTGGTGGTCAGTGCGCGCGACACCGACGACGTGATCGAGGCGGTCGAGCTGCCCGGCGACCACTTCGTGCTCGGGGTCCAGTGGCACCCCGAAGAGCGGCTGGATGACCTGCGGCTGTTCAAGGCCGTGGTCGAGGCCGCCAGAACCTATGCGACAGAAAGGGTCTCATGACAGCGTGCCAGGTGGTCAACCCGGCGACCGAACAGGTGCTCACCACCGTCGACCTGCTCGACGAGGCTGCCGTCGACGACGCGGTGCAGCGGGCGGCGGCCGCGCAGCGGCGCTGGGCCGCACTCGCACCGGCTGACCGCGCCGCGGCCCTGCGCGCCTTCGCCGCCGCCGTCGAGGCGCACATCGGCGAACTCGCGGCGCTCGAGGTGTCCAACTCGGGGCACCCCATCGGGCAGGCCGAGTGGGAGGCCGGACATGTCCGCGACGTGCTGAACTATTATGCGGCGACGCCGGAACGGTTGTCCGGCAAGCAGATCCCGGTTGCCGGTGGGCTCGACGTGACGTTCAACGAACCGCTCGGTGTCGTCGGTGTCATCACGCCGTGGAACTTCCCGATGACGATCGCGGCGTGGGGCTTCGCGCCCGCGCTCGCGGCAGGTTGCGCGGTGCTGCTCAAACCCGCCGAGTGGACACCGCTCACCACAATCCGGCTCGGCGAGATCGCCCGTGAGTCGGGCCTGCCCGAGGATCTGTTCCAGGTGCTGCCCGGCAAGGGTTCGGTGGTGGGGGAGCGGTTCGTCAGTCACCCCGGCATCCGCAAGGTGGTGTTCACCGGCTCCACCGAAGTGGGCCGGCGCGTGATGGCAGGCGCCGCGGCGCAGGTCAAACGGGTGACCCTCGAACTCGGCGGCAAGAGCGCCAACATCATCTTCGACGACTGCGATCTGGAGAAGGCCGCCGCGACCGCGCCGTACGGCGTGTTCGACAACGCGGGGCAGGACTGCTGCGCGCGTAGCCGAATTCTGGTGCAGCGCAGTGTCTATGACCGGTTCATGGAACTGCTGGAACCCGCTGTGAAAGGTGTCGTGGTGGGAGACCCGGCCGTTCGTGACACCGAGATGGGGCCGCTGGTGTCGCGCCCGCACTTCGAGTCGGTGCGGGCCTACGTACCGGACGACGCCCCGGTGGCATTCCGCGGCTCGGCGCCCAGCGGGCCGGGATTCTGGTTCGCGCCGACGGTGCTCACGCCGCAGCGCAACGACCGCACGGTCACCGAGGAGATCTTCGGACCGGTGGTGACGGTGCTCGCGTTCGAGGACGAGGCCGACGCGATCGCGGTGGCCAACGACACCACATACGGCCTGTCCGGATCGATCTGGACCGACAACGTCTCACGCGCGATCCGCGTGTCCCGTGCCGTCGAGGCGGGCAACCTCAGCGTGAACTCGCACTCCTCGGTGCGTTACAACACCCCGTTCGGGGGTTTCAAGCAGTCCGGTCTCGGTCGCGAACTCGGTCCGGATGCACCGCTGTCGTTCACCGAGACCAAGAACGTCTTCATCGCAGTCTGAAAGCCGATCGACCCCAACCCCCAAGGAGCACCCCTGATGGATCTGACCCAACGACTCGCCGGCAAGGTGGCCGTGATCACCGGCGGCGCAAGCGGTATCGGACTGGCCACCGGCCGCCGGTTGCGTGCCGAGGGCGCCACCGTCGTGGTGGGTGACATCGACCCCACGACCGGCAAGGCCGCCGCCGACGAACTCGAAGGGCTGTTCGTGCCGGTCGACGTCGCCGAGCAGGAGGCCGTCGACAACCTCTTCGACACCGCCGCCTCGACCTACGGGCGCATCGACATCGCGTTCAACAACGCGGGCATCTCGCCGCCCGAGGACGACCTGATCGAGAACACCGAGCTGCCCGCCTGGCAGCGCGTGCAGGACATCAACCTCAAGTCGGTGTATCTGTCCTGCCGCGCGGCGTTGCGGCACATGGTGCCCGCAGGCAAGGGGTCGATCATCAACACCGCGTCGTTCGTCGCGGTGATGGGTTCGGCCACATCACAGATCTCCTACACCGCGTCCAAGGGCGGGGTGCTGGCCATGTCGCGCGAACTGGGCGTGCAGTACGCGCGGCAGGGCATCCGGGTCAACGCCTTGTGCCCCGGACCGGTCAACACCCCGCTGCTGCAGGAGTTGTTCGCCAAGGATCCCGAGCGCGCCGCCCGCAGGCTCGTGCACATCCCGCTGGGCCGGTTCGCCGAACCCGAGGAACTCGCCGCCGCGGTCGCGTTCCTCGCCAGTGACGACGCGTCGTTCATCACGGCGTCGACGTTCCTGGTCGACGGCGGCATCAGCTCCGCCTACGTGACACCCCTTTAGCCACGCCGCTGTAGCCGCTGTGATACGCCTTAGGTCACGATGAGCGCCGAACCCGATCCCCAGCCCACCGCCGAAGCCGCCGACGCGCTGCTGCGGCCGGTGCGGCTGGGGAACGCGTTCGAGGACACCGTGGGACGGCTGTTGGAAACCATCCGGCTCGGTGTGCTGGGGCCGGGCGACTCCCTGCCGCCCGAGCGGGAACTGGCCACCCGGCTCGGCGTCAGCCGCGACACCGTGCGTGAGGCCATCAAGTCGCTGGGCGACGCCGGCTATCTGGTGTCGCGGCGTGGGCGCTACGGCGGCACCTTCCTGGCCGACGAACTGCCGAGCCACACCCTCGACACGCCGCGGCCCACGCACGAGGAGATCGACGACACGCTGCGGCTGCGCGAGATCCTGGAGGTCGGTGCCGCGCGCATGGCCGCGGGTCGCACGCTGAGCGCGGCCGAGCGCGACGGCCTGTGGTCACGGCTGGCCGACGTGCGCGCCGCGGAGGGCACCGACGACTACCGCCGCCTGGACTCCCGACTGCACCTGGCGATCGCCGAGGCCGCCGGGTCACCGTCGCTGGTGCCGCTGGTCGCCGAGAACCGGATGCGGATCAATGCACTCCTGGACCGGATCCCGTTGCTGCCCCGCAATATCGCGCACTCCGACGATCAGCACGAGGCGATCGTGATGGCGATCCTCGCCGGCGACGCCGACCGAGCCGGTGCGGCGATGCTCGACCACGTGTCGGGTTCGGCGGCACTGCTGCACGGCTTCCTGGACTGACGGGTTTCTTTCACAGGACGCGTCCGATGCCGCGGGCCGCGCCCTGCAGCGCCTGCACGAGGCGCTGGCGGTGGCGTCGAAGTGACGGCACGACAACGCCGATCGACGCGATCACCGCATCGTCGGAGGCGCGGATCACCGGCACCGCCAACGAGAACGCCCCGACCGACATCTCCTCGCTCGTCGTCGCGATGCCGTCGGCGCGGATGCGGGTCAACTGATGTCTGAGCACCGCGGGTTGGGTGATGGTTCTCGGCGTGACGGGCCGCAGACCGGACAGCACGCGGTCGACGACATCCGGCGGAGCATGCGCCAGCAGTACCTTGCCCACACCGGTGCAGTACATCGGCAGCCTGCTGCCGACGGTGCTGACGATCGGCACCGAGGCGCGCCCGCGGATCCGCAACAGGTAGAGCACCTCGTCGCCGTCACGGACCGCCAGATGCACCGTGGCCATGGTCATCGCGTAGACGTCGTGCAGGTACGGCTCGGCCACCTGCCGCAGTGGGCCTTCGACGGGGGCGAGCAGACCCGCCTGCCAGACGAGGCGGCCGATCACATACCGGCCGTCGTCGCGGCGCTGCAGCGCCCCGCCGTCGACGAGGGCCGCCGTCAGCCGATGCGCGGTGGAGAGCGGGATCTCGGCGCGGCGGGCGATCTCGGTCAACGACAGGCTGCGGTGGCGTTCGTCGAACGCGCCCACCACGGCCAGCAGCCGCGCGGCGACCGTCCGCGACGAATCGTCAGCCATCTACGCGATCCTTCCACCCAGTGGAAGTCTAACCTTTGGGCCGATTCGGGTTCGGCAGTAGCTTGCTGATCATGACCGATCTGAGTCAAGCCGACATCAACTCCGAGATCGACGCCATCGCGGTGTCCTACCACCGCACCGGACTCGAAGAGTCCCAGCCCCGGCTGGACTATCCGCCCTATCGGAGCAGCGTCCTGCGCCACCCGAAAGCGCAACTGCAACAAGTGGATCCGGAAGGCGTCGAGTTGGCGGCCCCGTGCTTCGGCCCGCGCGACGTGCAACCCCACGAGGCGGACCTGACGATCCAGCACACCGGCGAGCCGATCGGCGAACGCATCGTGGTGACCGGCCGGATCGTCGACGGCGACGGCAGGCCCGTGCGTCGTCAACTCGTCGAGATCTGGCAGGCCAACGCCGCCGGCCGGTACCGCCACCTGCGCGATCAGCACCCGGCGCCGCTTGACCCGAACTTCACCGGGGTGGGGCGCTGCCTGACCGACGACGACGGCAACTACCGGTTCACCACCATCCGGCCCGGCCCGTACCCGTGGCGCAACCACCACAATGCGTGGCGCCCGGCGCACATCCACTTCTCGCTGTTCGGAACCGAATTCACGCAGCGCATGGTCACCCAGATGTACTTCCCCGGCGATCCATTGTTCGCGTTCGACCCGATCTACCAGTCGATCACCGACAGCAAGGCGCGTGAACGCCTGATCGCCGACTACGACCACGACGTCACCACGCACGAGTGGGCCACCGGCTACCGGTGGGACATCGTGCTGACCGGTTCGCTGCGCACCCCGATGGAGGCATGATGAGCACACTGCCCGCCACACCCGGCCAGACCGTCGGCCCGTTCTACGGTTACGCCCTGCCGATCGCCGGTGGCAACGAACTCGTACCGCCACGCGCGCCCGGCGCCATCCACCTGCACGGCCGAGTCACCGATGGCGAGGGCGCGCCGGTACCGGATGCGCTGCTGGAGATCTGGCAGGCCGACGCCGACGGTGCCGTGCCCACCGCGCCAGGATCACTGTGCCGGGACGGCTGGACCTTCACCGGATGGGGACGGGCAGCCACCGACGGTGCGGGCCGATACAGCTTCTCGACGGTGAAACCGGGCCCGGTACAACCGGGTTCGGCGCCGTTTATCGCCATGACGGTTTTCGCACGAGGCCTGCTCAACCGGCTGTTCACCCGGGTGTATCTGCCCGGGCCGCACCTGGTGGACGAACCACTGCTGTCCTCGCTGCCCAGCGACCGCCGAGCAACCCTGATCGCCGTGCCGGATGACGACGGACTTCGCTTCGACCTCCGGCTGCAAGGCGAAGACGAGACCGTCTTCCTGCGATTCCCCGGGCACATGCCGTGACCGACCTGCTGTGGCCGGGCGATCACCGGGCCGGCCGGCTGATGAGCGACCGCGCGTACCTCGACGCGATGGTCGCCGTCGAGAACGCCTGGCTGAACCTGCTCGTCGACACCGGAGCGGCCCCGGTGGCGGCCCGCGCCGACCTGACGAATCTGATATCCGCCGCGGACATCGAGGTTCTCGCCGCAGGTGCGGAGGCCGACGGCAATCCCGTCGTCGGACTGGTTGCGCTGCTGCGTGAGCGAGCAGGCGGCGAGGCGGCGCGATGGCTGCATCGCGGACTGACCAGCCAGGACGTCATCGACACCGCGCTGATGATGTGTCTGCGCGACGCGCTGGGCGGCATCCGCGAGGAATTGGCCGGCCATGTGCGGGTGCTCGTCGAACTGATCGAGACCCACCGCGACGATGTGATGCTTGCGCGCACCCTCACCCAGCCCGCATTGCCGAGCACCGTCGCGGTGAAGCTCGCCAACTGGCTCTGCGGCGTGCTCGACGCCGCCGATGCGCTGGCGGCTGTGCCGTCGTTGCCGGTGCAGACCGGCGGAGCCGTCGGAACCCATGCGGCCGCAACGGAACTGCTGGGGTCGCCGGACGCCGCGCTGGCCGCGTCCGATGCGTTGGCCGCGGCCTTGGGGTTGGCGCCTTCCGCGCCGTGGCACACCACCAGGGCGGTGGTGACGCGCACCGGTGATGCGCTGGTCGGCTGTTGTGACGCCTGCGGTCACATCGCCGGGGACGTGGCGGTGGGCAGCAGGGCCGAGATCGGTGAGTTCGCCGAGGGCGCCGGCGGAGGTTCTTCCACCATGCCGCACAAACACAACCCGGTGCTGTCGGTGCTGATCCGTCGCGCAGCGCTGGCGGCCCCTGCGCTCGGCGCGACGCTGCACGCGGCGTCGTCGGCCAGTGTCGACGAACGCTCCGACGGCGGCTGGCACGCGGAGTGGGCGACGCTGCGCACGTTGGCCCGGCGCACCGTGGTCGCGGTCCGCCAGACCGGTGACCTGTTGGCGGATCTTCGTGTCGACGTCGCACGCGCCCGCGCGAATCTGTCCGCGGCCGGCGATCTGCTGGCCGAGCAGCGGGTGATGAGCGAACTGACCGGCCGCCCGCCGCGCTCCGATTACCGGGGCGCGACCGCCCACCTCGTCGATGCCGCTGTCCGACGGGCACACAGACTGATGAAGGAGACGATGTGACATCCGCTCAAGACGACGCATACGTGGCGGGGATGGACGTTCGCCGTGCCGTGCTCGGCGACGACCACGTGGACCGCGCCGTCGCCGCCACCACCGAATTCACCGCCGATTTCCAGGATCTCATCACCCGTTACGCATGGGGTGAAATCTGGACCCGGCCGGGGCTGGACCGCCGGAGCCGGTCGATGATCACGCTGACGGCGATGGTCGCCCGAGGTCATCACGCCGAGTTGGCCATGCACGTCCGCGCCGCGCGCCGCAACGGGCTGACCGTGGACGAGATCAAGGAGGTGCTGTTGCAGACGGCGATCTACTGCGGTGTGCCCGACGCCAACACCGCGTTCCGCATCGCCGGTGAGGTGCTCGCCGAGGACGAGCACCGCGTCACCCGATGAGCGCGGCCCGACCGGCGTTCGCCGGTGTCGCGTCGAGATACACACCGCCGGGTCTGATCGGGCGGAGCAACTCGTCGAGGTCGTAGCGCAGCGGCACCCCGATCGGGATCTCCAGGGTGCGCACCCGGTCGGGCGTCAGGCCGTCCAGGTGTGTGCACAACGCGCGCAACGAGTTTCCGTGCGCGACCACCAGGGTGACGTGTCCTGCCCAGAGATCACCGGCGATGGCGTCCTGCCAGTAGGGCACCAGACGCCTGCGTACCGCCGCCAGCGATTCCGTCGAAGGCAGTTCGCCCGGCGGGAGCGCGGCGTACCTGGGGTCATGGCGCGGGTGTGCCGGATCGTCGGGATCCACCGCGGGCGGTGCGAGGTGATAGGACCGCCGCCAGTCGCCGTACAGTTCGGCGCCGACCTCGGCGCGTACCTCGGCCCGGGTGCGGCCCTGCAGCGCACCGTAGTGCCGTTCGTTGAGGCGCCAGCTACGCCGATGTTCGATTGCGGGTGAATTAGTCTCGGCCATCGCGATTTTGGCGGTGTCGATCGCGCGGGTGAGCACCGACGTGTGCACGGCGGTGGGGGTCAGACCCGCGGCCTTGATGGTTTTGCCCGCCGCGGCCGCCTGGTCGCGTCCACGGTTGGTCAACGCGAAATCGAGCCAACCGCCGAACCGGTCCTCGGCGTTGGCCAGGCTCTCGCCGTGCCGCAGCAGCAAAAGCGTGCGAGATGGTCTGTCGCTCATTGTGACTCGTTCACGAAGGAGGCGTCGACCAGCGTGGACAGGTCGAGGTTGCGCACCGCCGGATTGGTGGGCGCCAGCTCGGACACCGATGTCTGCAACTGCTCGACCGTGGGGGTCGGAACGTCGGGCAGGACCTTCGTGTAGTAGGCCCATGTCTCGTGCAGTGCCTTGGGGTCGGTGACCTTGAGGTGTTCGGCGAGAATGCCCGTCGCGTACGGTTCGTCGGTCTTCTCACGGTGGATCGCCTGCCGCACGGCGGTCATGAAGCGGCGGATCTGGTCACCGTGGGACTTGACGTATTCGTCGGTGGCCGCCACGCCGACGTTGGAGGTCGGGATGTGCTGTGCGGCGAGGTCGAGCAGGGAATGCAGACCCGCAGCCTCGAGCTGGGTGGTCGCCGGTGGATGTGACATCGCCGCGTCGATCGTGCCCGCGACCAAGGCGTTGTTGACGTTGGTCACGGATCCGAGCGGTGTGAGCGCGACGTCGCCGGGTGAGAGCCCGAGTTGTTGCAACGCCTCCACGGTGGCGATGTACAGCGACCCGCTGGTGGAGGTGATCCCGATCCGCTTGCCCCTCAGCTGCTGCGGATCGTCGACCCGCGCGTAGAGCTCGTAGGTGAAGACCGGTGTCAAGGTTGCCAGGTAACTCACCTGGGCGCCGGACGCCGCACCGGAGACCATTTCCGGCGCACCGATGGACGCCAGCTGGGTCTGGCCGGACACCAGCGCCGGAAAACCGTCCGAGCTGCTGAGGTTGGTCAATGTGACGTCGAGTCCCTGTGCCTTGAACAGGCCGGCCTCGTCGGCGATCCAGAACGGCAGTTCGTCGGCCACCACCTGGCTGTAGCTGAGGGTGATCTTGTTGGAGTCGTCCGGAGAGGAGCCGGCGTCGCCGCCGCACGCGGTGAGCCCGAGCGTCGTTGCTGCGGTCAGGCACAACGCCGCGACGCATCGTGTGGAGGCCATGCCCGATTTGCCGCCCATATCGCGAAACTCCTTGTGTCGAATCATGGATGGGGACGCCAGGCCTCGAAGCGTCTTTCGATCGCGCGCAGGGCTCCGGTCAGCAGCACGCCGGTCACCGCGAAGATGAACAGGCCCGCGAACACCACCGAGGTCTGGAACTGCTGGCCCGCGTTGTTCATCAGCATGCCGACTCCGTGCGTCGCTCCGCTGAGCTCGGCCACGAAGACGCCGATGAGCGCCTGCCCGACGGCAAGCCGCAGACCGCTGATGATGAACGGCACCGAACCGGGCAGTGCGATGGTGCGGAAGATCTGCAGGTCGCCCGCTCCGAAGCAGCGGGCGACCCGGACCACGGCCGGGTCGAGGTTCTGCACGCCGCTTGCGGTGTTGATCAGGATCGGGAAGATGGCCATCAGGAACACGATCGCGATCTTGGATGTCTGCCCGATGCCCAGCCAGATGATCAACAACGGTGTGAGCGCGATTCTCGGTGTCGCGTAGAGGAAGTTGATCAACGGTCCGGTGACGTAGGACAACCTCCGGTACCAGCCGATCAGCAGTCCGAGTGGCAGGCCGACCGCGGTCGCCAGCAACAGCCCGTACAGCAATTCCCGACCGCTGGTGGCCAGGTCGGCCCAGATCGTCTCGCCGGCGAACAACTGCCCGAACGCCGCCAGAACGTCTGTCGGGCCCGGCAACACGATCGCCGGTTTGATCCGCAGGGCCGCGACGAGCTGCCAGCCGGCCAGTGCGACCACGACCGCCGCGGTGCCGTAGACCTGCCGCTGTCCCAGCCGACGCCGGGCCCGCGGGACACGCCGGGCCGCGACCCGAGCGGGATCGTCTTTCGTGGCGGTCGTGGTCGTGGTTGTGGCCATCACCGGACACCGCCTGCGGTTGCCTCGGCGTCTTCACCGCTGTAGAGGATCTGGGAGATCTCCTCGACCAGCGCGATGAATTCCGGTGTGCGACGGATACGTTGATCACGCGGACGGTCGAACGGCACCGTTATCTCGCGGATGATGCGCCCGGGCCGTGGGCTGAACACGCCGACCCGGTCGCCGAGGAACGCGGCCTCGGAGATGTCGTGGGTGACGAACAGTGCACTCACGTTCTGGGTGGTGCAGATCCGCAGCAGTTCCACCTGCATCACCTCGCGGGTCTGGGCGTCGATGGATGCGAACGGTTCGTCCAGCAACAGCAGTTGAGGATCGACCGCGAGCGCGCGCGCAAGGTTGACCCGCTGCTGCATGCCGCCGGACAGCTGTGCGGGGTAGCGGTCGGCGAACCCGGACAGGCCGACGAGGTCGAGCAGTTCGCGGGCCCGTTCGCGCGCGGCGGACCGCTTCATCCTGGTGCTGAGTTCCAGACCGTAGGTGACGTTGTCGACCACCTTGCGCCACGGCAGCAGGCTCGGTTGCTGAAAGACCATGGCGCGCTCGGGGGCCGGCCCTGGGATGTCGGCGCCGTCGAACCGCAGCGCGCCACCGTCGATGGGCACAAATCCCGCGACGGCGTTGAGGAATGTGGTCTTGCCGCATCCGGACGGCCCGACCAGGCAGACGAAATCGTTGCGCTGCAGGTCGAGGTTGACGCCGTCGACGGCGAGGGTCCGTTGGCGGCCCACCGCGTATTCGATGCGGACGTCGCGCGCTTCCAGATGGTTTCCGGCATTCCCGCCGACGCGGTCTGCCGTCGGTTGTCCCCGGCGTGGGCGCACGGCCATCACCTGACTCCCTGCGGCAGGGGGTCCCCGGATTCCAGTGCGCTGATCTGGTTTACCCGCAACTGGTGGCGGCCGCCTTTGAACGCGGTGGCGAGCCACACCGCGAGGATGCGTTCGGCGAGGTCGGGGGCGACCACCTTGGCCCCCATCACGAGCACGTTGGCGTCGTTGTGGGCCCGCGCGATCTCCGCGGTGAACACGCAGTGGCACAACGCCGCGCGGACCCCGCGGATCTTGTTGGCCGCGATCTGTTCGCCGCACCCGCTGCCGCCGAGGATGATCCCGAAGTCGGCGGCGCCGTCGGTCACACGCCTGCCGATGTCGGCGCACAGGAACGGGTAGTCCACGGTCTCGGTGGCATCGTGCACGCCGCGGTCGTCGGTTTCGTGTCCGCGTTCGGCCAGCCACGCCGACAGGCGCGATTTCATCGAAACGGCATTGTGATCGGCGGCGATCGCGATGTGCATCTTCATCCTTGGCTCGCACACGGTCATGGGTGGCCTTATGGTAACACCAATACCTGCGAGAAGGTCTTGGAAATTCTGCAGACTCTCCTTTAAGGTAGAATGGTAATACCATCACGATCACAACAGGAGTGCGCATGCCGAAGGTCGTCTTCATCTCCCTCGACGGTGCGGCGCACGTCGTCGACGCCCAGGTCGGGGAGTCGGTCATGGCGGTCGCTGTACGCAACGGCATCCCGGGCATCATCGGCGAGTGCGGGGGCAACTGCAGCTGCGCGACGTGTCACGTCTACGTGGACGAGGAACACGCCGCCGGCGTCGGGACGGCCGGGGACATGGAGGACGATCTGCTCGATCTCGGCGTCGCCGACCGCAGGGACAACAGCAGACTCTCATGCCAGATCCGGGTCACCGACGAACTCGACGGCCTCACCGTGCGCGTGCCCGAGGAGCAGTGATGACCGAATGCGGGACGCTGATCATCGGCGCCAGCCAGGCCGGACTCCAGATCGCGGTGTCGCTGCGCGAGGCAGGCGACACCGCGCCCATCACCCTGGTGGGCGAAGAGGCGCACGCGCCGTACCAGCGGCCGCCGCTGTCCAAGGCGTATCTGCTCGGCGGTACCGACCTGGAGAAACTGTGGCTGCGCACACCGGAATTCCTGGCCCAGCGCGACATCTCGCTGGTGACCGGTGAACGGATCGAGAGCCTTGCGCTGGACGGCGCGGGCCCGTCGGGGACGGCGTACACCGTCGGTGGCCGGCGGCTCGGGTTCGACCGGCTCGCGCTCACCGTGGGCGCCCGGCCGCGCCGGTTGGAGGCGCCGGGGGCCGACCTCGACGGCGTGACCTATCTGCGCACCGCCGACGACGCCGCGCTCCTGCGTGACCTGCAGTCCGGCGCGGAGTCGGTGGTGGTGATCGGGGGCGGATTCATCGGGCTTGAGGCCGCCGCGGTCGCGCGTGCGCAGGGTAAGCGCGTCACCGTGGTGGAAGCCGCCGACCGCCTGATCGGGCGCGCGGTGGCACCGGTGGTCTCGGAGTTCTACCGCGCGGCCCACGCCCGCCGTGGCGTCGAGATCCGTACCGATGCCAGGGTCACCTGGCTCGCCGGGCGCAACGGTCACGTACAGGCCGTCGAATTGTCCGATGGCACCTGGATTCCCGCCGATCTGGTGATCGTCGGGATCGGGGTGGTGCCGCGCACCAAACTGGCCAGGCAACTGGGCCTGGAGTGCGACGGCGGCATCGTCGTGGACCGCTGTGCCCGCACCAGCAATCGCCACGTGGTGGCCGCGGGTGACTGCACCGTACAACCGCACCCGCTCACCGGTGCGGGGCGGGTGCGGATCGAATCCGTGCAGAACGCCGTGAGTCAGGCCAAGGCCGCGGCGGCCAGCCTGGCGGGCCTGCGCGAACCGAACGATGCGGTGCCGTGGTTCTGGTCGGATCAGTACGAACTCAAACTGCAGATCGCCGGACTGTCGATCGGACACGACCACCACGTCGTGCGCGGCGACCTCGGTGGTGAATCCTTCTCGGTGCTGTACTACCGCCAGGACCGGCTCATCGCCGTGGACGCGGTGAACGCACCCGGCGACTACATGGCGGTGCGCAAGGCGCTCACCCAGGGCGCGACGATCGCTGCCGCGGCGGCCGCCGATCCTTCGGTGCCGCTGCGGGAGCTCATCGTGCCGCAGGCCGTGAGCGCTTAGGCCGCCCGGCCTGGGACGCCTAGGAGACGAACAGGGTGTCGAGATCGACCGCGCGGGTCAGGATGCGTTGTGCGAGAGCGAACTCCATGAGTTGCTCGAGCATCGCGCGGTTGGGCTCGACACCGTAGGGGAGCGGGTCTGCCCCGGTGGTCTGCAGCACCCTGGCGTACATCCGGTCGGTGGCGCCGGTCGTCTCCTCGGTCAGGTCGCTGCCATGTCGCAGGCTCTGCACATACCGCTCCTTGGCCGCGGTGAACGCGTCGAACACCGCGGTGCCGGCCTTCGGATGACGCTGCAGCACCTCGTCTTTGACGACCACCAGGTGGTTGATCGGATAGAACCCGCGAGATTGCAACGCCGCGAAGGCGGCCTCGTCGGGTTCGGGGATCAACGGCGCGACATCGGGGTGGTCCACCTCGACACCGATCACGGCGTCGAGATCACCGCGGATGAGCATGTCACCGAGATCGGCACCCGCGGGTGCGGATACCACGTTGTCCGGCGGCACGTACGAGGCGACGTGCTCGTCGCCCGAGCGCACCCAGGTGACCTTGTCGAGGTCGACGCCGTACTCCGAGGCGAGGATGCCGCGGGCCCAGACGCCGGTGGTGACCGTGTACCCGCGGTTCACCCCGACCCGGCGGCCCTCGAGATCCTTGGGGTGGTGGATGTCCGAGCGGGTGTTGTACCGGATGGCGCCATGGTGGAAGCCGCGCACCAGGAAGATCGGCAGCGCCGTGAACGCGACGCCGTGCTCGCGCGCGGTCAGGTAGGTGGTGAGCGCCATCTCGCTGACGTCGAACTCCAGCGAACGCACCATCCGCCGGAAACCCTTGACCAGTACCGGAATTTCCTCGAACCGCAGGGCGAAACCGGCCGGCGTGACCGTGCCGTCCTTCAGGGCCCTGTTGGCACCCTGTGTGCGGGTCACGGTCGTCAGGATCGGGTCGGTCATGTCACTCCCACCTCTGGTCGTCGCGTAGATCACGATGTAGATTGGCATTACCATAATGCCATAACGTCAAGGGGTGACACATGGGCGAGCACGTCCTGGCCGCGGTCCGAACCGCACCGAGAACCACAGAGCTGCGCGAACTTCCCATGCCCGAGCTGGCCGATGATGCGGCGCTGCTCAGGGTCGAGGTCGCCGGCATCTGCGGCACGGACGTCAAGATGTACGCGAACCCGCCGTTCGACGATCCGGTGATCATGGGCCACGAGAACGTCGGGACCATCGCGGCGGCGGGACCGAAGTTCAAGCAACTGCACGGGGTCACCGAAGGTGACCGCGTGTTCGTCGAACACTACGTCGGCTGTTACAACTGCGAGTGGTGCCGCATCGGCGAGTACCGCCATTGCGAGGCCACCGACTGGCGCACCAACGCCGACGCCCGCCGCTACGGGTACACCTCCTCGGAGCGTTTCGGCACGCTGTGGGGCGGGTTCTCGCAATACATGTACCTGCCGTGGAACGCGGTGCTGCACAAGGTTCCCGACGGGGTGAGCGCCGAACTGGCCGGTCTGGTGACCCCGCTGTCGAACGGTATCGAGTGGGCGTTGCTCGCGGCCGGGGTCGGTTACTCCGACACGGTGCTGATCCAGGGTCCCGGTCAGCAGGGACTCTCGCAGGTGGTGGCCTGTAAGCAGGCCGGTGCCTCGAAGATCCTCATCAGCGGAACGGGCAGGGACCGTGCCCGCCTCGACCTCGCGCGTGACCTCGGCGCCGACGCGGTGATCGACATCGATCAGGGCAACGCCTACGAGCAGGTAATGGACCACACGGGCGGCCGCGGAGTCGACTTCGTGCTCGACTGCACGTCCCGGGCCGGTGTGGGACCCGTGCTGCTCGGCATCGACGTGCTCAAGCGCCGTGAGGGAACGCTGTTGATCCAGGGCGAACTCGCGGCCTTCCCCGACTTTCCGATCAAGCTGCTCACCGAGAAGGCGATCACCATCAAGAGTGCGCGCGGGCACAGCTACCGCGCGTGCGAACTCGCGCTGCAGCAACTCGCCTCCGGGCGGTTCCCACTGGAGCGGTTGTCCACCCACCGGTTCGGCCTCGACCAGGTGGACCACGCGATCCGCGCGCTGGCCGGCGAGACCGAGGACACCGGCGTCATCCACATATCACTGATGCCCTGGCTGGGAAGGGATTCCTGACAATGTCGATAGTCGTGCGCAATCCGAGACGGGTCGACCCTGCAGTGCGGGATGGGCTTGGGGAGTTCGGTGTCGCCACCATCCACGAGGCGCAGGGCCGCACCGGCCTGGTGGCGCCGTACATGACGCCCATCTACACCGGCGCCAGGGTCTGTGGCAGCGCGGTCACGGTGACGGTGCCGCCCGACGACAACTGGATGATCCACGTCGCGGTCGAGCAGTGCCAGGAGGGCGACGTGCTCGTGGTGGCCCCTGAATCACCCTCGGAATACGGCTATTTCGGCGAGCTCCTGGCGACGGCGTTGGCCGCACGCGGCGTGCGCGGGCTGGTGATCGACGCGGGCTGCCGCGACATCGCCGAGCTGACCGCGATGAAGTTCCCGGTGTGGTCCAAGTGCGTCTCGGCGCAGGGCACCGTCAAGAAACGGCTCGGGTCGGTCAACACCCGTGTGACGTGCGCGGGCGCCGTGGTCGAACCCGGCGACGTGGTGGTCGGCGACGACGACGGCGTGGTGATCGTGCCGCGTGATCAGGCCGAGGCCGTGCTCGCGGCCTCGCGGGCCCGCGAGGCCAAGGAGGCGCACACCCGCGAGCGGTACCAGAACGGCGAACTCTTCCTCGACATCAACGACATGCGCGGCGAACTCGACCGGCTCGGCCTGCGGTACGTCGACTTCGAGGAGCAGGAGTCCGCCAGGTGATCATCGACATCCACGGCCACTACACCACCGCGCCCGCCGCGCACCAGGCGTTCCGCGACGCCCAGCTCGCCGCGCTCGGCGGTTTGGGCCGCGCCGTCGGGGCGGCGAAGATCAGCGACGACGAGATCCGCGACAGCATCGAGGCGAATCAGCTCCGCGTGCTCCGTGATCGCGGCGGTGACCTGATGCTCTTCTCGCCCAAGGCCTCGGCGATGGAGCACCACGTCGACGACCAGCCGACGGCGTCGGCGTGGGCGCGGGCGTGCAACGATCTCGTGCACCGCGTGGCGCTGCTGTACCCGGACGCGTTCGCCCCCGTCGCGCAACTGCCGCAGACACCGGGCGGCGAACTGGCCCCGGTGATCGCCGAACTTCGGCGCTGCGTCGAAGATCTCGGGTTCGTCGGCTGCAATCTCAACCCGGATCCGTCGGCCGGGTACTGGAGCACACCGCCGATGACCGACGAGTACTGGTTCCCGCTGTACGAGGCCATGGTCGAGCTCGAGGTTCCCGCGATGGTGCACGTGTCGACCTCGTGCAACCCCAACTTCCACACGCTGGGGGCGCACTACCTGAACGCCGACACGAGCGTCTTCATGCAGTTCGTGCAGTCCGATCTGTTCGAGCGCTTCCCGACCCTGACGTTCGTGATCCCGCACGGTGGCGGTGCGGTGCCCTACCACTGGGGTCGGTACCGCGGACTGGCGGCCCGGATGGGCCGGCCGGACCCGGAAGTGCTGCTGCGCAACGTGTACTTCGACACGTGCGTGTACCACCAGCCGGGAATCGACCTGCTGTACCGGGTAATCGGCGCCGACAACATCCTGTTCGCTTCCGAGATGCTCGGGGCGGTTCGCGGCGCGGATCCGGAAACCGGTGTGGCGTGGGACGACACCCTCGTCTACATCGACAACCTCGGGCTGACCCACGCCGAGCGCAGCGCGATCGTCGAACAGAACGCGCGGCGCGTCTATCCACGACTCGACCGGCGCCTGGCCGCCAGGGAGGTAACCCATGTCCCGGCTTGAACTCACCTTCGCCTGCGGTGACTACGACCGCACCCGCGCACTCGAGGACGGCAGTGTGCGACCCGACGGCATCGACCTGACCTATCTGCGTCTGCCGGTCGAGGAGACGTTCTTCCGTATGCTGCGCCACCGCGAGTTCGACGTCGCGGAGATGTCGTTGTCCACCTACGTCGCGACGCTGGACGCCGACCCGCGGCCGTTCGTGGCGCTGCCCGTGTACACCTCGCGGATGTTCCGCCACGGCGGGATCTACATCAACGCCGAGGCCGGCATCCGGGCACCGTCGGATCTGGTGGGCAAGCGGATCGGCGCACCGGAGTTCCAGCTGACCGCAGGCGTGTGGATTCGGGGGATCCTCGACGAACATCACGGTGTGCCGATCGATTCGGTGACCTATTACACCGGCGGCCAGGAGACGCCGGGACGCATCGAGAAGGGCAAGGTCGACACCGGCCTGGACATCCGCCCTATCCCGGACGGCGCGACGCTGTCGCAGATGCTCGCCGACGGGCAGATCGACGCGCTGCACACCCCTCGGGTGCCGAGCACATTCGGCGATCCGCGGGTCCGGCGGTTGTTCCCCGACGTCGTGGCGGTCGAAAAGGAGTACTTCGCGGCGACCGGGATCTTCCCGATCATGCACGTCGTGGTGATCCGCAGTGACGTCTACGAACGGCACCCCTGGGTGGCGCAGTCGCTGTACAAGGCGTTCCTCGCCGCGCGTGACGACGCCTACGCCCGGATCTACGACTCCTCGGCCCTGCGGTTCATGGAGCCGTGGTTGATCCAGCACCTGGAGGACGCGAAACAGCTTCTGGGTCAGGACTACTGGTCATACGGTGTGGCCGAGAACCACTCCGCGCTCGAGGTGTTCTGTCGGTATCACCACGAGCAGGGACTGTCGCGCAAGCGGTACGGGCCGGCCGATCTGTTCGCCCCGGAGACGCTCGAGTCGTTCGTCATCTGACGAGCCCGCGGAGAAGTTCCCGCCGAACTCTTCACTTCATCGCGGGAACATGATACAAATCACACTAATGGTATGACCTTAGTCCATTCGATCATCGGCGGTAGGAGTGAGTCGTGAACAAACATCTCGCGGGTTGCCTGGCGACGGCCGTGGTGTTGGCGGTAGCGGCCTGCGGCGGAAGCCCCACCGCGGGCAACACCGCGTCGACAGCCGCGGAAAGCTCAGCGGCGCAACAGGTCTACGACCAGATCAACGGCCTCACCGGTGACGAGCGAAATCAGACGTTGCTGGACATGGCCAAGAAGGACGGCCAACTGACCCTGTACACGTCCAACACCGACATGGACGACGTGGTCAAGGCGTTCGAGGACAAGTACGGACTGCCCGTCGAGACGTACCGGGCGAACTCCGAAACCGTCCTGCAGCGGGTGATCCAGGAATCGACGGCCGGATATCAGGGCGCCGACATCGTGGAGACCAACGCCGGTGAACTCAACGCGATGCAGCAACAGCAGTTGCTCAGCCCGTACGAGGGGGAGCTGCGCGACAAGGTCCGCCCGGAAGGACGCAAGGACGGGTGGACCGCGGACCGCTTCAACGCGTTCGTCGTTGGCTGGAACTCCGACAAGGTGCCTGCTGGCACCGAACCGAAATCGCTGACCGATCTCGCGGACCCGCAGTGGAAAGGCCGTGTGGGGCTGGAGATCGGCGACTACGACTGGTACGCCGCGATGTACAAGTACTACCAGTCGAAGGGGATGTCCGATGCGGACATCGCGGCGTTCTTCCAGCGGTTGGCCGGCAACTCCAAGATCACCAAGGGACACACCGTGATGGGCGAACTGCTGTCCGCCGGTCAGTTCGACGTCGCGGCATCGGTCTACTCGCACACCGTCGACAACGCCGCCGCCAAGGGTGCGGCGGTGGCCTGGAAGGTCGACGGCAAGCCGATCGAGCCGGTTGTGTTGCGGCCCAACGGAGCCGGTCTGATGAAGTCCGCCAAGCACCCGGCCGCCGCGATGCTGTTCCTCGACTTCCTGCTGACCGACGGTCAGCAGGCCATCGCCGGCGCCAACCGGATCGGTGCGGTACCCACCGCCGACGACCCGTTGGCCGGAGTCGAAACCGTGTCGGTGCCCGAGCAGGAACTGCTCGACAACCCGCGCAAGTGGAGCGACGACTACAAGAAGATCACCGATTCGGCCGGGCAGGCCTGAACCGGACCGATCACCGCAAGTACGCACGAAAGGGAGACATGGCCACCCGCACGACAACGAAGGTGACGCACTATCACGTGCAGAAGAAGCGCCGCGCCGATTTCATCGAGGAGTGGCGGGGATACCAGAAGACCGTGGTGCCCCTCGAACAGGTGGAGATGGCCGAGACCGCGCGTGGAACGCGGGTCGGCGTGTACGTCGGCGCCGACGCCGATCGGCCGACCCGCTCGATGGACGCGCTGGCGCACGAACTGGATCCCGGTGTGGTGTCCACCATCCACCGGCATTCGTGGGACGCCATGGTGCTGGTCGTGGCCGGCCACGGCTGGACCGAGATCGACGGCGAGCGAATCGACTGGGGCCCAGGGGATTCACTGCACCTTCCGGCCTGGTGCTGGCACCGGTCCGGCAACGACGGCGACACCACCGCGCGCTACCTGACCTTCTCCAGCGAACCGCTGCTGGAGACCATGGGCATGGCGATGATCGAGGACGCCGGCCACACGCCGGTCGCCGAACTGCCACCCCGGCCGGCGTTCAGCGCGGGCGGCACCGGCGACGATCCCTATGCGCGGCGGCTGCGGCGGTTGGCGGGCGATCAGCAGGCCCGAAGGTCGGGGCGGTTGCACACCAACTGGGACGAACTCGAACTCCTGCCGACGCCACGCGGTACCCGCACCACGTTCCTGCTGGACCGCGCGATCGGTTACCAGGCGTCGGGCATCTCGATGGCCATGTTCGAGATCGGCCCCGGCCGTGGACAATCGATGCACCGGCACGCCGGTGAGGCGTGGTTGTACGTGCTGGAGGGCTCCGGCCACAGCTACCTGGGCACCGAACCCGAGGGCGGCACGAACCACCCGTGGAAGAAGGGCGACCTGATCGTGGTCGACCATTTCCTGTGGCACCAGCACTTCAACGACGACCAGGAGAACACCGCCAAGGTGGTGCGCATCCACATGTTCGACAGCCTGCTCGACACCATGCGGGTGCTGCTGGATCCGCTGGTGCTGTTCGAGGAGCCGCCGGAGCACATCCGGGACGCGCAGGCAGGCGACCCGACCACGGTCGACTGGCCGGAGGTGACCCGGCCGACATGGCCGTGACGCCCGCCGCTCTGCCGCAGGGTGTGCTGTCGGTGCACGTGCTGCCGTCGGATCACCACGACGGCCCGTGGGACCACATCGTCACCGCACCCGAGGTCAAGGAACGTCTGCTCAACCATGCGTTGCTGACGCTGCTGCACGGGCCCGCGCTGTCGACCATGGCCGGGCTGCCGCACGGTCTGATCATCCTGTCGGGTCCGCCGGGCACCGGGAAGACGACGCTGGCCCGCGGGCTCGGGCAGATGGCCGCGCGGGCCGTGGCCCGGCGCGGGGCGACCACCTATGTGGAGATCGATCCGCACGCGTTCCCGTCGGAGTTGCTGGGGGAGAGCCAACGCAACATCACCACGTTGATGACGGGCACGATCCCGGAGCTGGCCGCGCGGCGACCGCACACGATCGTGCTCATCGACGAGGTGGAGAGCTTCGCGGTGCGCCGCTCTGCCGCGTCTTTCGGGGCCAATCCCGTTGACGTGCATCGTGCGACCGATGCCCTGCTGGCCGGGATCGACGCGGTTGCCGCCGAACTCCCGCGGGTGCTGTTCGTCGCGACGACCAACTTCGCCGAGGCCGTCGACGAGGCCTTCCTGTCCCGCGCGGATCTGGTTCTGTCGCTGTCGTTGCCCGATACGGAGACCATCGCGCGCATCATCGGGCACAGCCTGCTCGAACTCGCCGTCCACTGGCCCGGTATCGAAACGCTCGGGCATGACGGCGGGTTGCACGCCAAACTGGCCGACGCGTGTGCCGGTCTCGACGGCAGGCGCATCCGCAAGCTCGTGCTGTCGGCCCTCACCCTGCGTCGCGAGGTCACCCGAGATCCCAACGAGTTGACCGCCGACGATCTGCTGACCGCGGTCGAGTACCTCGTCACACCGCGCATCGGGACCTGATCCGGTGCAATGACATCGGCCGGCAGTGAGGAGTGCAACGATGCGATTTCGTGAACCCGTCGCGATGGTGGCGGTCATCGGTCTGTCCCTGCTGTCCGGCGCGTGCGGCACAGCACCGCAGGGGAATTCGGATGGGCCGCAACAGGAGTCCGTGTCGGCCGGGCAGCCCTGGGACGGGCTGACCGGCTCGGCACGCGAGTCCGCGCTGCTCGAAGCCGCCAAGCGGGAGGGGGATCTGAACGTCTACTCGGCCTTCAACGACGAGCAGGAGATGGCCGACGCGTTCAGTGCGAAGTACGGCATCAAGGTCAACGTGTACAACGCCAACTCGGAGACGGTGCTGCAGCGGGTCGTCCAGGAGGCCGCCGCGAAGAAACTCGGCAATGACGTACTGGTCGCGCCTGCGGCCGACATGACCGCGGTCGAGTCACAGGGGCTGCTGGGCGAGTACGACTCCGACTACCGCGACGCGATGCCCGAGGCAGGCAAGTCGGCCGGGTGGACGGGTGTGCGCCGCCTGGCGTTCGTGGCGGGGTTCAACACGGACAAGCTCTCCCCGGGCAACCTGCCCGCCGACTACAGCGGGTTCGCCGATCCGCGGTGGAACGGGCGGATCAGCCTGGAGTACAGCGATATCGACTGGTACGCCACACTGCGTCGCTACTACCGCGATCGCGGTATGTCGCCCGGGGAGTTCACCTCGATGTTCACCCGGGTGGCCGCCAACGCCAAGACCGCCAAGGGGCACACGGTTCAGGCGGAGCTACTGGCCGCGGGACAGTTCGACGTGGCGCTGTCGGTGTACACACAGTCGATCGACAGACTCGCGGCCAAGGGTGCCGCGGTGTCCTTCGGACAGGGGAGCGGACATATCGTCGACCCCGTGGTCGTGCGGTACGACGCGGGTGGCGTGATGCGCGGAACCGACAACCCTGCCGGTGCGGCGCTGTACCTCGACTTCCAGCTGGGACCCGACGGGGCCGCGGTCGACCGGCGGCTGCGTGCTCTGCCCCCGTTGGCCACCGAGCATGATCCGCTCGCCGGTGCGGAGGTCGTCGACATGGACGTGGCGAGCTTCGTGGCGGAACGTCCCGAGATCGCCGATGAATACAACCGGCTCGTCGCCGGGTCCTGAAAGATCGAAAGGTTGTGCCTGTCGATGTGTGTAGAGCCCGATGGCGTCCCTGCGTTGCGGCCCGTCGAGGTGCGTGGCCCCGCGGACCGGATTCCGCCCGACGAACTGACTCGGCTGGGTCCGGTGTCCTACGGATGGGTGGCGGTACCGGACCGTGTGAGCGGACCGACGCCGATCGTCGTCCTGTGCCACGAGCGGTATGGCGTGGTGCGGCACACGGTGGAGCTGACCGAACGCTTCGCCGAGGCGGGGTTCGTCGCGATCGCGCCGGACTTCTATGCGGACATGGACCTCACCGGGCAGCACGAACGCCTACCCGACATCGGTGACGCTGCCGCGCTGCGCCACCTCGATGCGGCGATCTCCCACGCCCGCTCCGTGTCCGCGGCCGCCGCGGAGTCGCCCGTGGCCGTGCTCGGCATCTGCCGGACGGGAAGTTTCGGCATCGTGGCCGACGCGAGCCGCGACGACATCGCGGCGGTCATCATGCTCTACGGCGGAGCGCAGCCGCGCGAGTACCAGGTCGGCGAGCTGCGGTCCACCCCGTACCCCGACCTGATCAAGGCGGGCGCCGCGCCGGTCCTCGGGATCTGGGGCGAGAAGGACCACACGATGTCCGTCGAAGATGTCCGCGCGTTGCGCGGTCATCTCGAAGATGCCCGCCGCACATATGAATTCATGATGTATCCCGATCTGCCGCACGGATGGCTGAACGACACCATGCCGGGACGATTCCGTGCCGAACAGGCTGCAGAGACCTTCGACCTGATGGTGCGTTGGCTGGGCACCACGATGTCCGAGACGCCCGCGGCGGACGTGTCGTGGCGTTTCACGTCAACCATCGCAGCAGATTACGAATTCGCCGCCAACACCCGTTTGCACTGACACATCTGGAGTTCGATCATTGTGATTCACTACGACTTCCGCTCCACCGGTCTGGTCGTCTTCGACATGCTGGAGGCCTACCGGGACGCGATCGAGCAGGCCGGCTCGCTCGGTCCGACCAGGCGTCTGATCGAAGCGTGCCGCAGTGTGGGGGTGCCGATTTTCTACGCGCGTGCGGACCACCGCGCCGACGGCGCTGACTTCGCCAGAACGATCCCCGACACCGACAGCCACTTCCGGCCGTGGGGACCGGACAATCCGTACCGCACGGTGCCGCCGCACGCGTCGGGCTCGCCCGGGCTCTCGGTGCTCGCCGAGATCGCGCCGCAACCGGGCGATTACGACGTGCCCAAGCACCGGTGGTCGGCGTTCCACGGGACCCACCTTGAGCTGTCGTTGCGCAGCCGGTACATCGACACGATCCTGCTCGTCGGGGGTTCGGTGCACGTCGGTATCGCATCGACGGCCTACGACGCCCGTGACATGGACTTCCAGATCACCATCGTGCCGGAGTGCTGCCACGGGTTCGCCGAGCAACGGGCCTTCTTCATGGAGAAGGTGTTCCCGCGGATGTGCAATGTGCGGTCGCTCGACGAGGTCATCGCAGGTCTGACGCCGCAGGAGACGAAGATTGGTGCTGGACAACCGTTGTGACGTGACTTACGCTGCAATGGTAAAACCATTATACAAAAGAGGCTAAGGAGCAGGCATGGGGAAGAAGGGCCGGGTATTCGTACGTGGGCTCACGTCGGAGACCTACGGTCTCGGTGAGTTCCGCCGCCGGCAACTGGGCGTGGAGCGGGTCCGTGACGATTCCTTCGTGGTCGACGACGCCAAGATCGCACACTCGGGCGACAGCGAACAGTCGCGCACCTGGTGGCGGATCGGTCCCGGCGACGAGGACTTCCTGACGCAGACCATCCAGGTCCACTTCGTCGAACTGCCCCCGCAGTCGTCGAACCACGGGCACGGCCACCAGAACGAGGCGGCGTTCTACATCCTCGAAGGCCGCGGCTACGAGATCCACGACGACCAGCGCTACGACTGGGCCAAGGACGACCTGGTCTACGTGCACACCGACTCGGTGCACCGGCACTTCAACCCTTACGACGAGAAGGCGCTCGCCCTGGTCGTGAAGGCCAAGTGCACGTGGATGTTCATGGGGCTCATCCAGCAGGGCCGCAGCGGCCCGGTCGACAACGAGGAAGCGTTCGGCCCGCGCGAGGACTGGTCGAAGATCTGGACGCCCGGCGTGCTGGACCGCAAGAAGGTCATCAGCCCGGCCGACACGGCCTGGGAGCAGACCCCGCTCGGCCGGGTGCGCGTGATCGCCTCGCCGGAGCGCACCGACGGCCGGATCTTCAGCATCGACGCGTTCGAACTCGAGGTTCCCGCCGGCGGACACTCCGGCAAGTACTGGAAGATGGCCGACGAGGTGTACTACGTGCTCTCCGGGTCCGGCCACGCACTGCAGTGGGAGGTCGAGGCCGAGATCGCCGAGAAGTACTATGCACGAATTGCGCTGAAGCCCAAGCGATTCGAAATCAAGCAGGGCGACACCCTGTACGTGCCACAGAATCATGTGTGCCAGGTCTTCGCGGCCGATGGCGCACCGCTGCGGTTGTTCAACGCGCAGAACCGCGTGTTCAAGCACCTGGGCTACGACGCGGTGCACTATTTCGAACCAGCCTCCGGTTCCGATCGGGCCGCCTCCGAGTTGGCCGACGTCCAGGCTTGATCCAGGCTTCGCCCAGAATTCCTCGGTCCGGCGGCTTGCTCGGCGGCCGCCGGACCGAACCTCCATTTCATCGTCGGCGCAGCCTGTTTGCCTCACCCTGGGCGCGGGCCGTCGATTCTCCCATTTGCTGATGGCATTCGATGGTGCCGACGCCGCTCCTCCTCGACACATGTCGAGTGTGCGCGCCGTGTCGCGCTCGCCCTGATCCTGCCCCTGACCGGCGCGAATGCCTGTTTGTTGGCGGCTTCACACCGGTCAATAATCATGGTAGAAATCACACAGCAATGGTCTTACAATAAGTCCAACTTAGCCGCCCCATCCGCGGAGCCATCGGAACCGAACAGATAGGACTGCACGGCAATGTCACTCAGACTCGGTCGAATCACCGTCGCCATCGGCCTCACCTTCGCGCTGGCTTCCTGTGGGGCGTCGCCGACGGCGTCGAACCCGGCCGCATCGGGTTCCACGGCGGCCGTGGCCAAGTACCAGGAGTACGAAGCCCTCAAGGGACAGGAGCGTCGCGAGCGACTGCTGCAGGACGCGAGGGCCGAGGGTGAACTCTCGCTCTACACCTCGATGACCGCCGACGTGGCCAACGCGATCACCAAGGCGTTCACCGACCAGACCGGTGTCAAGGTGAATCTGTACCGCGCGGCGTCGGAGACCGTCCTGCAGCGGCTCCTGCAGGAAGCCAGCGCGAATCATCCCGGCGCCGACGTGGTCGAGACCAACGATCGCGAGATGGGCGCGATCGGTCAGGAGGGACTCGCGGCTCCGTACGCCGGTGAGCGCCGCGACAAGGTTGCCGAGGCCGGCCGCTTCGACAGCTGGACCGCAACCCGGTACAACCTGTTCACCCCCAGTTGGAACACCACCAAGGTGCCCGCCGGGCAGCAGCCCAAGAGCTGGGAGGACCTGGCCGATCCCAAGTGGGACGGACAGCTGGCCATGGAACTCTCCGACTACGACTGGTACCTGACCCTGTACACCTACTGGCAGGAACACGGCAAGAGCGACAGCGAGATCGACCGTCTGTTCTCCGAGATGGCCAACGGCGCCAAGGTCGTCAAGGGACACACCGTGATGGGCGAACTGCTCTCGGCCGGACAGTTTTCCGTAGCCGCATCGAACTACTCCTACCTGGTCCAGCGGGTCGCCGACAAGGGCGCGCCGGTCGCCTACCAGCCGTTCGTACAACCCGTGATCGCCCGCCCCCAGGGTGCGGCACTGATGAAGAACGCGGCGCACCCGGCAGCGGCGCTGCTGTTCGTGGACTGGCTGCTCACCGAAGGCCAGCAGATCCTCGTCGATCTGAGCCTCACGCCCTCGATCGAGCCGGAAGGCCTCAAAGACCCCCTGGAAGGTCTCGAGGTCATCCCCGTCGACGTCGACAAACTGCTCAACGAATCCAAGCAGTGGAGCGACAAGTACACCGCGCTGCTGGAGAAGAGCGACCGCGTCGGCGGCAACTAGAACATCCGTACCGCACCCTTGGGTGCGCACCACAGATCCCGAACACCAGCCCAAAAGTCTTCGAGGTGAATGAATGACAACCACCGCGACCCGGCCGACGGCCCCGACGCCATCGATCGACATCGCGCCGACCGAACCGGCCCGTTGGCGGCGCTGGCTGCCCACACCGAAGTTCCTGATCCTGGGCGTGGTGGCGGTGGTCATCGCGTACCTGGCGATCGTGCCGCTGTACTACCTGTTCTGGGGCACGTTCTTCGACGCGTCGGGCTTCACGCTGTCGGGGTTCCAGCGGGCCTACGGCAACGATCAGATCTTCAACCTGGTCGGCAACTCGTTGTGGTTCGCCGCGGGTGCGGCGATCGTGTCCCTGGTGATCGGAACCGGGCTGGCCTACCTGAACGTGCGCACCGACGTGCCGTTCAAGGCGTTGTTCTTCGCGGCGTCGATCATCCCGTTGGTGATTCCCGGCATCCTCTACACGATTGCCTGGATCCTGTTGGGAAGCCCCGACATCGGGTTGATCAACCACTATCTGGAACCGATCTTCGGCCGCGCGGTGATCGACGTGTTCAGCGTGTGGGGCATGATCTGGGTTGAGGGGCTTCAGCTTTCGCCCATCGTCTTCCTGCTCATGGTGGCATCGTTCAAGTCGATGGACCCCTCGCTGGAGGAATCGGCGCTGATGTCGGGCGCGAGTCGGTGGAAGGTGTTCTTCAAGGTCACCGTGCCGTTGGCGCGCCCCGCCATCGTGGCCGCGATCCTGATCATGGTGGTGCGCAGCCTGGAGAGTTTCGAGGTCCCCGCGCTGCTGGGCCTGCAGAACGGCATCTACGTGTTCACCAGCCGGATCTACTTCGTGCTCCGGGACTATCCGCCGGACCTGTCGGCCGCGGGTGCGCTGGCGATCGGCCTGCTGGTCATCGCGATCATCGGTGTGATGGTCTCGAACTTCGCGGGCCGGGCCGGCAAGAACTTCCAGACCGTGACCGGCAAGGGGTTTCGGCCCCGTCCCATCCAGCTCGGCAAGTGGCGTCCGGTGGCCGGACTGTTCATCGTGCTCTACTTCCTGGTCTCGGTGATCGCGCCGCTGCTGGTGCTGGTGTACACGTCGCTGCTGAAGTTCTACGCACCACCGTCGAAAGACACCCTGTCCACCGTCACGTTCGACAACTACCGCCAGTTGGCGCACACCTCCGACGCACTCACCGCGCTGAAGAACTCACTGATCCTCGGACTGTCCTCGGCAACCCTGGTGATGGCGTTCATGGCGGTCGCCGCCTGGATCGTGGTGCGGTCCAAGATCCCCGGCCGAAAGATATTGGACGGCTTGGCTTTCATGCCGCTCATCGTGCCCGGCCTGGTGATGGGTCTGGCGCTGAGCTTCGTCTACCTGCGCAGCCCGATCCCGATCTACGGCACGCTGTTCATCCTGCTCATCAGCTACTGCACACGGTATCTGCCGTACGGCATGCGCTATTCGGTCACGTCGATGCAGCAGATCTCCAACGAGCTCGAGGAGTCGGCGCTGGTGAACGGGGCGAGTTGGTGGCAGACCTTCCGCCGCGTGCTGCTGCCGCTGCTGATGCCGGGGTTGATCGCCGGCTGGATCTACATCCTCGTCGTGTCGTTCCGGGAACTGTCGAGCTCGATCCTGCTCTACAGCCCCGGTAACGAGGTGCTGTCCATCCTGATCTTCGAACAGTTCGAGAACGGGCAGTTCACGGTGTTGTCCGCACTGGGTGTCGTCATGGTGCTGACACTCGTCGTGCTGGTGACCGTCGCTTACAAACTCGGGGCCAAGGTCGGCCTCAAACAGGATTGATCGGTCGAAAGGAACGCCGACGTGCTTGAAGTTCAGAATCTGGTCAAGTCATTCGACGGTGAAGGGCGCCAGCGCCGTGCCCGAAAGGACCGTTCTGCCAACGGAGTTGCGCCCGCGCGGGTGTTCGCGGTCAACAACGTCAGCTTCGAGGTGAAACCGGGCGAGCTGTTCACCCTGCTGGGTCCGTCGGGGTGCGGGAAGTCCACGACGCTGCGTTCCATCGCAGGCCTGGAACAACCCGACTCGGGCGTGGTGTCCGTCGGCGGCACCAGGTTGTTCGCCGCGGGCACCGACATCGACAAACGCGTGAACGTGCCCGCGAACAAACGCGGTCTCGGCATGGTGTTCCAGTCCTATGCGATCTGGCCGCACATGACCGTGTTCGAGAACGTGGCGTTCCCGCTGCGGGTGCGGTCACGAAAACAGCGCCCGGGCAAGACCGAGATCACCGAACGGGTGCAGCGCGTCCTGGAAACCATGGAACTGCTGCAGTACGCCGACCGGCACGCGACGAAGTTGTCCGGCGGCCAGCAGCAGCGCCTGGCGCTCGCGCGCGCCATGGTGGTCGAACCGGCCCTGCTGCTGCTCGACGAACCGCTGTCGAACCTCGACGCCAAGCTGCGGGAATCATTGCGGTTCGAGCTCAAGCGGTTACAGCGCGAACTCGGCATCACGTCGATCTATGTGACACACGACCAGATCGAGGCACTGTCGCTGTCGTCGAACATCGCGGTGATGCGGGCCGGGGAGATCGTGCAACTGGGCAAGCCGCGCGACATCTACGAGAACCCGCAGAGCAAGTTCGTCGCCGAGTTCATCGGGACGTCGAATTTCATCGACGGCACCGTGAAGACGCGCAACGGCGACCGCCACGTGGTGGAGACGCGCGACGGCAGGCTGACCCTCGACGCCGCGGCCCACATGCCGCCGGGAACCGAAGTGGTGGTGTCCATCCGGCCCGAGGCGGTGCTGCTGACCGCCGAGCGCCCGGTGGACGCGGTGAACGTCTGGGAGGGCACGGTCACCACGCGCGCGTTCCTCGGCGACGCCGTCGACCACGTGGTGGCGGTCGGCAAGCACGACATCCGGGCGCGCTGCCTGCCGCACATCTCCCACGCCCCGGGTTCGGCGGTCTACATGCAGATGGATCCGTCGAAGCTGTCGCTGGTTCCCGTCGACTGATCGGCCATGGGTGTTGCGGCCGTACTGAAGAACCGAGACTTCGACCTCTACTGGACCGGCGTCATCTTCTCCCAGATCGGCACGCGCGGGACGGTGGCGGCGAACCTGTATCACGTCTACGCGCTGACCGGATCGGTGATGCAGACCGGTCTGGTGGGCGCCGCGCAGGCGGTGGCGCTGCTGGTGCTCAGCCCACTGGGCGGTGTGCTCGCCGACCGCTGGGACCGCCGTCGACTCCTGCAGGTCTCCCAGGCTGCGGCGATGGTCGTCGCCGGTGTGCTCTCCGTGCTCACCCTGACCGGCCACATCGTGGCCTGGCAGGTGCTGGTGTCGGTGGTGTTGACCACCGCGGCAGCGACTTTCGACCAGCCGGCCCGCCAGGCGCTGATCCCGGCCCTCGTCCCTCGAAACCAACTGCCGCAGGCGTTCGCCCTGCTGAACCCGTCGCGCGAGATCGCGGTCCTGCTCGGGCCCGCACTGGCGGGTGTGTTCATCGGCATCGCGGGGCCGGGCTTGATGTACGCGGTGGACACCGCGACCTATGCGATCCTCGTGGTGCTGCTGCAGGTGCTGCGGGTCGGCAAGATCGACGGCGCAGGGAAGCACACCTCGGTGTGGCGTCAGATCGGCGAGGGTGCGCGGTTCGTGGTGCATCGCAGGATCATCTGGATGCTGATGTCGCTGGACCTGTCGGCGACGTTGTTCGGCGCCTACCGTGTGGTGCTGCCCGCGCTGTGCGCCACGGTGTTCGAGGTCGGGCCGCAGGGGTACGGGCTGCTGTCGGCGGCCCCGTCCGCCGGGGCGCTGCTCGCGACGTACACGGTGTTCCGGGTCGTGGGTCGGGCCCGGCGACTGGGACGGGTGCTGCTGATCTCCACGGTGCTCTACGGGTTGGCGAACGTGATGCTCGCGCAGGCCCATGTCTTCGTCATCGCGGTGCTGGCGGGTCTGCTGCTCGGTGGGTTCGATGCCATGGCGACGACCATCCGGCACGCCGCGGTGCAACTGGAGACGCCCGATGAACTGCGTGGGCGGGTGTCGGCGTTCTACCAGATGTCCTCGCGCGGCGGGCCTGCGCTCGGTGACACGCTCGTCGGCGCGGTGGCCGGGGCGCTGGGCCCGGTGCTGGCCCTGAGCCTGGGAGGGATTCTCGCCGCGTTGTACCCGGTGGTCTTCCTGGTCCGGCCGAACCCGGTCGGCGTCTATGCGGGCGTGGCGGCCGAGGAGGAACCCGCGACGGCGGGCAAGGGGCCTTGACACCCCGATGATTGGTAATACCATTAGTTCAAAATCGGATGATGGAGGATGCACGTGGCCAAGGATGCGATCGTTTCGGAGGATCTGGCGAAGAAGTTCGCCACCGAGAAGGATTCGCCGTACGTGCGCTGGGTCCGCGACGAGGGGCTGGACATCATCAGCGCGCACTATGTGCCCGACCTCAACACCGTCGAGTTGAAGCCGTGGGCCCGGCGGGGCGGACGCGGCGTGTTCATCAACCACGAGGCGTCCCGGACGTCCAACGACTGCTATGTGTGCGAGATACCGGCCGGCCGCGAACTCGCGCCGCAGCGGCAGCTGTTCGAGGAGATGATCCTGGTGCTGTCCGGGAACGGGTCCACCTCGGTGTGGAACGACGCAGGCCGGAAGGTGACGTTCGAATGGGGCCCGGGTGCGATGTTCGCGATCCCGCTCAACACCTGGCATCAGCACTTCAACGGTTCGGGCACCCGGGCCGCACGCTTCGTGTCGTCGACCAACATGCCGCCCGTGATCAACCTGTACGACGACCCGGAATTCGTGTTCAACACCGCACACGACTTCACCGGACGGTTCGCGGGCGAGCCCGACTACTTCGCGCCCAAAGACGAGCAGGACGGCCTGCTGCTGAAGACGAACTTCGTCGCCAACGCCGTCGACCTGCCGTTGATCTCGGCCAAGGAGCGTGGCGCCGGTGGTGGACACATCCGGTTCTCCATGGCGAAAGGTTCGATGAACAGCCACATCTCGCAATTCGCCACGGCGACATACAAGAAGGGGCACCGGCACGGCCCGGGTGCCCACGTGATCATCCTCAGCGGCGAGGGCTTCTCGCTCATGTGGCCGGAAGGAGAGGAGCCGCGCCGTTACGACTGGCAGCCCGGTACGCTCATCGTCCCGCCCAACATGTGGTTCCACCAGCACTTCAACACCGGCGCCGAACCGGCCCGCTACCTCGCCTTCAAACACGAAGTGGTATCGGTGCGCAACGCGCAGGGTGTGCCGAAGGCCTGGATCAGCAGGCGCATCGGCGGTGACCAGATCGACTATGCCGACGAGTCACCGCTGATCCGGGAGACCTTCGCCAAGGCGCTGGCCGAGAACGGGCTGGAGCCCAGGATGGACGACGTCTACGCGGCCGAACTCGCGGATCTGCCGCCGCTGCCGGGCGAGTCGGTTCCGGCGGCCTCACCCGCATGACCGGCGACACCGATCATGGGCACCACGACCACGGGGATCACGACCACGGGCACCACGACCACGATTCGGACGAGCCGGATCTGCCGCTGGAGGAGAACCCCATCTGGCAGCAGGACAACGTCACGCTGCACAGCGTCGGGATCGACATCGGCAGTTCCGGCACGCAGGTGGCGTTCTCCCGCCTGCGGTTACGCCGACGCGGTGAAGACCTCACCAGCCGCTACGTCGTGGTGTCGCGGGACACGCTGTACGAGTCCGAGGTCCACCTGACCCCGTTCGCGCCGGATCTGCAGATCGACGCCGAGGCGCTCGGCCGCCTCCTCGATGCGGCCTATGCCGAGGCCGGGCAGGACCCGCACGACGTCGACACCGGCGTGGTGATCCTCACCGGTGAGGCGTTGCGGCGCCGCAACGCCGAACGGATCGCCTCGGTGGTCGCCGAACGCGCGGGAGACCTGGTGTGCGCCACGGCGGGTCACCACATGGAGGCCATGCTGGCCGCATACGGGTCGGGCGCGGCGTTGACGTCCCACGAGTCGGGCAGCCGCATCCTCAATGTCGACATCGGCGGCGGCACCACGAAACTCGCGCTCATCGAAGGTGGGCGGGTCACCGCCACCGCGGCGTTCCATGTCGGCGGCCGGTTGATCGCCGTCGACGACGGTGTGGTGAGCCGCATCGAGCCGGGCGGACGTGCGCACGCGCATGCGGCCGGGTTCGACCTCACCCTCGGCGCGGTCATCGGAGATCGCGAGCTCGACGAGATCGCCTCGGGCATGGCCGAAATGGTGATCGCGGCGATCCGCGGCGAGGGCCGTGCCGATCACCTGTTCCTCACCGAACGCCTTTCGCCCGTCGACGTCGACGGCATCATCTTTTCCGGTGGTGTCGCCGAATACGTCTACGGCACCGAACACCGCGACTTCGGCGATCTGGGCAGGCGCCTCGGGATCGCGATCGCCGAGCGCGCCGGTGCGTTACCCGCCCCGGTGCTGCCCGCGGCGGCGCGGATCCGGGCCACGGTGCTCGGAGCATCGGAGTACACCGTGCAACTCAGCGGCATAACGAGTTTCCTGCCCAACCCGGCCGCGACGTTGCCGCGCCGCAACCTGCAGGTGGCCCGGCCGCATTATGTCCTCGGCGACGATGTGGACCCCGACGAGGTGGGGGCCGCGATCGAGGGGCACCTGGCGCTGTTCGGTCTGCTGGACAGCGACGTTGCGGTCGCGCTGCACTTCGACGGTGTGCCGAGCTACCGCCGGCTGCGCGCCCTGGCCGAGGGGATCGCGGCAGGACTGCGGCGCCGCATCGCCGGGGGGCATCCGATCCACCTGATGGTCGACGGCGATATCGCGCTCACCCTGGGTACCATCCTGCGCGACGAACTCGCGGTGCACAACGACCTTCTGATCCTCGACGGAATCCAGCTGCGCGACTTCGATTTCGTCGACCTCGGCCGGGTGCGCACACCGTCGAACACGGTGCCGGTCACCATCAAGTCCCTGGTGTTCGGCGCCGAGCAGACGCCGGCCCGCGCACCCGAGGCGGTGCTGCGGTGACCGACCTCGAGATCGATCCCGGGACCGATCCCAAGCAAGCCGCGGTCGCGGTCGCCACGGCCTGCCGGATCCTGGCGCACCAGGGACTGGCGGCCGACGTGCTCGGACACGTCAGCGTGCGGTTGGATGCCGAGCGAATACTGTTGCGCTGCCGGGGCCCACACGACCGCGGCCTGCTGTTCACCGAGGCCGACGACATCTGTGTGGTGCGGCTCGACGGCGGCGCGGAGTTGCCCGACGGCTACTCTGCGCCCAACGAGATGCACATCCACACCGAGATCTTCCGGGCCCGACCGGACGTGCGGGCGGTGGTGCATGTCCATCCACGCGAGGTGATGGTCGCCGACCTCGCGGAAGCCACGCTTGCTCCGGTGTTCGGTGCCTACAACATCCCCGCGGCGCGTCTGGCGCTGACCGGGGTGCCGGTGTATCCGCGGTCGGTTCTGATCCGGACGCCGGAACTGGGTGCGGATGTGGCGGCCACGATGGGTGACGCCGACGTGTGCATCCTGCGCGGCCACGGCATCGCGACGGCGGGGGAGTCGGTGGGCCAGGCGACGATGCGCGCCCTCGACCTCACCGAATTGGCGCGGGTGACCGGCGAGATCATCCGCCTCGGCGCCGAACCGCGGCCCGTGCCCGACGCGGCCGAGTTGCCCGATCTGGGAGCGGCGTTCAACGACCAGTCCCGCTGGCTGCACTATGCGGGCCGGCTCGCGCTCGCAGGCCTGGCGCTGTAGCCGGCCGTCACAGACCGCCGTCACCCGGCGACAACGGGACTATCCGGCGGCCGAGATAGGCGCATTCCGGTCCGTACAACAGATCAGCGACGTCGGCCGCGGACATGGTCTTGACGAGCTGGTCGACATGCCCGGACAACGGCAGCACCAGCCCGGCCCGCTGTGCCAAATCGATCACGAAGTCCATGTCCTTCTCGTGCCAGGTGAATCGCGTGCTGTC